>NZ_JNZO01000019.1 GCF_000717595.1 Streptomyces flavochromogenes
CTGGCCGGGCGTCTGCTGATCCCGGTAGAGGTGCGCGAAGGCGTCCGGCTCGGGCTCCTCCTCGCCGGCCCGGGTCACCAGGTCGTCGACGCCGGGGGAATGGACGGGGGGCGCGGCGTCGCCGTACGGCCGGGGGGGGGGGCGCCGGAGCCGGACGCCTCCGCGCCCCCCTCCCGGAATAAGCAGACGCCCGGCCAGGTCCCCCCGCCCGCCCCGGAGCCGGACCCCATGCCCGCCCCCGCCCCCAAGAAGTCAGGCCGCGCCTCGGGGCTGCTCAAGTCCAGCGCGGTGATGGCCGCCGGCACCCTGGTCTCCCGGCTCACCGGCTTCGTCCGCAGCCTGGTGATCACCGGTGCGCTCGGCGCCGCCCTGCTCGGTGACACCTTCACCATCGCCTACACCCTGCCGACGATGATCTACATCCTCACCGTCGGCGGCGGACTCAACTCGGTCTTCGTCCCGCAGCTCGTCCGCTCGATGAAGAACGACGAGGACGGCGGCGAGGCCTACGCCAACCGCCTGCTCACCCTGGTGATGGTGGCGCTCGGCGCGATCGTGGTCCTGGCCGTCTTCGCGGCGCCACTGCTCATCCGGCTGATGTCGAACACCATCGCCGACGATGCCGCGGCCAACAGCGTGGCCGTGACCTTCGCCCGCTACTGCCTGCCCACGATCTTCTTCATGGGCGTGCACGTGGTGATGGGTCAGATCCTCAACGCCCGCGGCAAGTTCGGCGCGATGATGTGGACCCCGGTCCTCAACAACATCGTCATGATCGTCACCTTCGGCCTGTTCATCTGGGTCTACGGCACCTCCGCCGAGTCCCACATGGGTGTGCAGACCATTCCCGACGACGGCATCCGCCTGCTGGGCATCGGCACCCTGCTCGGACTCGTCGTCCAGGCCCTGGCGATGATCCCGTACCTCCGGGAAACCGGCTTCCGCTTCCGGCCCCGCTTCGACTGGAAGGGTCACGGGCTCGGCAAGACGGTCAAGCTCGCCAAGTGGACCGTGCTCTTCGTCCTCGCCAACCAGGCGGGCGTCCTCGTCGTCACCCAGCTCGCCACGGCGGCCGGTGAGGAGTCCGGGAAGAACGGCGCCGGCTTCCTCGCCTACTCCAACGCCCAGCTGATCTGGGGCATGCCGCAGGCCATCATCACGGTCTCCGTCATGGCCGCGCTGCTGCCGCGGATCTCCCGCGCCGCCCACGACGACGACCCGGGCGCCGTCCGGGACGACATCTCCCAGGGGCTGCGCAACTCGGCCGTCGCCATCGTCCCGGTCTCGTTCGCCTTCCTGGCGCTCGGCGTCCCGATGTGCACCCTGCTGTACGCCTCCAGCGGCGTCGAGGCGGCCCAGGGCATGGGCTTCATCCTGATGGCCTTCGGCCTCGGTCTGATCCCCTACTCCGTCCAGTACGTCGTGCTCCGGGGCTTCTACGCCTACGAGGACACCCGGACGCCCTTCTACAACACGGTCATCGTCGCCGCCGTCAACGCGGCAGCCTCCGCGATCTGTTACGTCGTCCTGCCCGCCCAGTGGGCCGTCGTCGGCATGGCCGCCTCGTACGGTCTCGCCTACGCCGTCGGTGTCGGCATCGCCTGGCGCCGCCTCCGCAAGCGGCTGGGCGGCGACCTGGACGGCACCCACGTGATGCGGACCTACGCCCGCCTGTGCATGGCCTCCGTGCCCGCCGCCATCGTCTCCGGCGCCGTCGGCTTCGGCCTGCTGAAGCTCCTCGGCGAGGGGGCGTTGGGCTCGCTCGTCGCCCTGATCGTCGGCGGAGCGGTGCTCCTCGGTGTCTTCTTCGTGGCGGCCAAGCGCATGCGGATCACGGAGCTGAACACCCTGGTCGGGATGGTGCGCGGACGCCTGGGACGCTGAGCCGACAGGTCCCGCACAACCATCGGGGGGAACCGCGTGTCGTGCATAGCGTCGGACTGTGGGCACAATTGGCTTGGCTGTTGGATGTGGCGCAACGGATGGGGAGGCAGGAACGACGGTGGCGGAACGTAGCACGGCTGCCGTCGACGTGGCCGACAACAGCGGTGACGACCCGCTGACCGCCAAGGCGGAACCGGCCGCGACCGACGGGGTGGCGGACAAGAAGAAGACGGCGGAACAGCCCGCCGAGGCCACGGACAAGAAGGCGGTCGAACGACAGAGCGGCGAACAGCCCTCCATCACGGCTCCGGAACTGCACAGCGGCCACAAACTGGCCCGGCGCTACCGGCTGGAGGAGTGCGTCACCCGTCTGGACGGCTTCAGCAGCTGGCGTGCCGTCGACGAGAAGCTACGGCGTGCCGTCGGGGTGCACCTGCTGCCTGCCGATCACCCCAGAGCCCGTTCGGTCCTGGCCGCGGCCCGCTCCTCGGCCCTCCTCGGCGACCCCCGCTTCGTGCAGGTCCTCGACGCCGTCGAGGAGAACGACCTCGTGTACGTGGTGCACGAGTGGCTGCCCGACTCCACCGAACTGACCACGCTGCTCGCGGCCGGCCCACTGGAGCCCCACGACGCCTACCAGCTCGTCAGCCAGGTCTCCCAGGCCATGGCCGCCGCCCACCGCGAAGGCCTCGCCCACCTCCGGCTCACGCCGAGCGCCGTCCTGCGCAGCTCCACCGGTCAGTACCGGATCCGCGGCCTGGCCGTGAACGCCGCCCTGCGCGGCATCACCGCCGAACGTCCGCAGCGCAGCGACACCGAGGCCATCGGCGCGCTCCTGTACGCCGCGCTCACCCAGCGCTGGCCGTACGACAGTGACGCCTACGGGCTCTCCGGCCTGCCCAAGGGCGTCGGCCTGCTCCCGCCCGACCAGGTCCGCGCCGGTGTCCACCGGGGCCTCTCCGAGATCGCCATGCGCGCCCTGGCCAACGACGGGGCCACCGCCTCGCGTCAGGAGCCGCCCTGCACCACTCCGGACGAGCTGGCCAAGGCCGTGGCCGCCATGCCCCGTGTGAAGCCCCCGGAGCCCGAGTTCACCGCTCCGCCCGAGTACCAGCGCACGACGTACCAGCAGGGCACGTACGGGCGTCCCCAGGCCCATCCCGCGGTCACCCAGCCGGTGGTCGTCCCGCCGCCTCCGCTGCAGAGCCGTACCGGCAAGGCGCTCAAGTGGGCCGTCTCGGCCCTCCTGATCGCCGCCCTGGGCCTCGGCAGCTGGCAGATCGCGGACCGGCTCCTCGCGCCGGACTCCGAGCAGAAGGAAACTCCGGTCCCGTCGCCGACGGTCGACGAGAAGCCCGCGCCTCTCAAGCCGATCACCATCAAGTCGGCCCGCGACTTCGACCCGCTGGGGAACGGCTCCGAGAAGCCCCAGGCCATAGACCTCGCCTACGACGGCGATCCCAGTACGTCCTGGTACACCGAGAACTACTACGGCTCCGACTTCGCCAATCTGAAGACCGGCGTGGGCCTCGTGCTCGACCTGGGCAAGGCACAGCAGATCAGCGAGGTCGACCTGTCGTTCGTGGGCAACACCTCGGTGGAACTGCGCACGGCGCCGTCCGACGCGACGTCGGAGCCGTCCCGGCCCGACGCGTACACGACCCAGGCGTCCGGCGACGGCAGCCAGGTGGCGCTGAAGCTCACCAAGCCCGTCACGACCCGCTACGTTCTCGTGTGGCTGACGCAACTGCCCTCCAACGACGGGGGCTACCGAGGCAAGCTGAGCGAAGTCAAGATCATGGGCTGACGACCGCAGGGGAGGGGGCTCACCGTTGGACCGACCGATAGACGACGCCACGGACGACCAGGAACTCCTGGCTCGTCATGTCGCCGGCGATCCCGACGCCTTCGGTGAGCTCGTACGGCGCCACCGCGACCGGCTCTGGGCGGTGGCCCTGCGCACCCTGGGGGACCGCGAGGAGGCCGCTGACGCCGTCCAGGACGCCCTTCTGTCGGCCTTCCGGGCCGCCCATACCTTCCGCGGCCAGTCGGCCGTCACAACGTGGCTCCACCGCATCACGGTGAACGCCTGCCTCGACCGCCTCCGCAAGACGGCCTCGCGCAGGACCTCACCCGTCGACGACAACGACCGCTTCGAGCAGCTCCTCGAGCCCCACGAATCCGCCGAGGCCCCCGTGGAGCGGCAGGACGTCCACCGTGAAGTCCTCGCCGCACTGGCCTCGATCCCCGCCGATCAGCGCGCCGCCCTCGTCCTGGTCGACATGCAGGGATACCCGGTCGCGGAGGCGGCCCGTATCCTCGGCGTTCCCACCGGCACGGTGAAGAGCCGCTGCGCGCGCGGGCGGGCACGGCTGCTTCCGATGGTCACTCATCTGCGCGTCGACACCGTGGGTAACGAAGCCCCTGATGGGGGAAGGAACCGGACGCCGGGGACATCCGTCCCACCGGTGCCGGGGCCGACGGACACCGGACCGACTGATCCAGCTGCTGTGAAGGGCGGAGGTGGGCGCACGTGACTTCCACGGCCGGCAGGGCCAACACCACACAGCACCCGGACGTCTCGGAAATCTCCGATCTGACCGAGGGGCTCCTCTCACCGACCCGCTCGGCCGCCGTCCGCCGGCACCTGGACGGCTGCCCCCTCTGCGCGGACGTACGGACCTCCCTGGAGGAGATCCGGGGACTGCTCGGCACCCTTCCCGGGCCGCCCCGCATGCCCGCGGAGATCGCCGGACGGATCGATGCCGCCCTCGCCGCCGAAGCCCTCCTCAACGCCACCACGCCGGAGAGCGACACCCCCGTTTCACGTGAAACGTCACCCGCCACCGCCGGAGCGGCTCCCGCGGACTCGCCCGCCCCGGTCACGGACCGCCCCGCGGACCGCGCCACGGACCGCCCCGCCGGTCGCTCCGGTGCCGCCACCGGCCCCGGGCGGGCCGGGAAGCCCCGCCGCCGCATCGCCCTGTTCTCGACCCTCGGCGCCGCCTTCGGTGCCGTGGTCCTCGGCACGAGCCTCTACCTCAGCCAGGCCGGCAACATCACCGCCGGCGGTGAGGCGGGCGACACCAAGAAGGCCGACACCGTCGCCGGGGCGGCCCTGAGCCCCTTCTCCGGCTCCCCGGTCGAGGACCGGGTCCACGCGCTCCTGGCCGAGGATGATTCCACCGGGACACCCCGTGGAATCGGACCGGAGTCGATGTCCGCCGAGGCCGAGACCAAGGCCCCCCAGCGGAACAGGGACAGCGTGGTCCCCGGCTGTGTCCTGGCCGGCACCGGCCGCTCCGACGCGGTCCTGGAACACGAGCGGGGCGAATACCAGGGGAAGCCCGCCTATCTGCTGGTCCTCACCGACCCCGCGGACAGCAAGCGGGTCCAGGCCTATGTGGTCGACGCCTCCTGCGCGGAGGGGTCCACCGGGAGCGGAAGCGCGGACGCTGATCTGCTGTTCAGCGAGACATACCCCCGCTCCTGACCTCTCTCCCCGTCCCACGGCGGTGCCGCGCGGCAGTTTCGGGAATGTACGCCCCTTAGGATCCGTTGGGTGGGGTGAGAGTGACCGAGACAACCGCCCCCGTAGGCAGTGCCAGTCTGCAGAGACGAGGAAGAAACCCGTGAGCGACGTCCGTAACGTGATCATTATCGGCTCCGGGCCCGCGGGTTACACCGCTGCGCTCTACACCGCCCGAGCGTCGCTGAACCCCCTGGTCTTCGAAGGTGCCGTCACCGCCGGTGGCGCGCTCATGAACACGACCGAGGTCGAGAACTTCCCCGGCTTCCGCGACGGCATCATGGGCCCCGACCTGATGGACAACATGCGGGCCCAGGCCGAGCGCTTCGGCGCCGAGCTCGTCCCCGACGACATCATCTCCGTGGACCTGTCCGGTGAGATCAAGACCGTCACCGACACCGCCGGCACCGTGCACCGCGCCAAGGCCGTCATCGTCACCACCGGCTCGCAGCACCGCAAGCTCGGCCTCCCGAACGAGGACGCTCTCTCCGGCCGCGGTGTCTCCTGGTGCGCCACCTGCGACGGGTTCTTCTTCAAGGACCAGGACATCGCCGTCGTCGGCGGCGGCGACACCGCGATCGAGGAGGCCACCTTCCTCTCGCGCTTCGCCAAGACGGTCACCATCGTCCACCGCCGGGACAGCCTGCGTGCCTCGAAGGCCATGCAGGAGCGCGCCTTCGCCGACCCGAAGATCTCCTTCGCCTGGGACAGCGAGGTCACCGAGATCCACGGTGAGCAGAAGCTCAGCGGCCTGACCCTGCGCGACACGAAGACCGGCGAGACCCGCCAGCTGCCCGTCACCGGCCTCTTCATCGCCGTGGGCCACGACCCGCGGACCGAGCTCTTCAAGGGCCAGCTGGACCTTGACGAGGAGGGCTACCTCAAGGTCGCCGCCCCGTCGACGCGCACCAACCTCACCGGTGTCTTCGCCGCCGGCGACGTCGTCGACCACACCTACCGTCAGGCCATCACGGCCGCCGGCACCGGCTGCTCCGCCGCGCTCGACGCCGAGCGCTTCCTGGCCGCCCTCGCCGACAGCGAGAAGCTGGCCGAGACCCCCGCGGTCTGACCCCGTCTCTCCTCACCCCACACCCCGCGAGATCAAGGAGGCCGCTGTGGCCCTGAAGACTGTGACCGACGCTTCCTTCGAAGAGGACGTCCTCAAGAGCGACAAGCCTGTCCTGGTGGACTTCTGGGCCGAGTGGTGCGGCCCGTGCCGCCAGATCGCCCCGTCGCTGGAGGCCATCGCGGCCGAGCACGGCGAGATCGAGATCGTGAAGCTCAACATCGACCAGAACCCGGCCACGGCTGCCAAGTACGGCGTCATGTCCATCCCGACGCTGAACGTCTACCAGGGCGGCGAGGTCGTGAAGACGATCGTCGGTGCCAAGCCGAAGGCCGCCATCCTGCGCGACCTCGAGGGCTTCGTCGAGCCGACCAAGGCCTGATGCTTCCGCTTCTGTTTCACGTGAAACCGTGAAACAGAAGCTTCGTTTCACGTGAAACGAAGAACGGCCCGCCCCCGGAAGGGGGCGGGCCGTTCTCGTGTCCCGAGCGGGCCGTCTTCGTGGACCGAAGCTACAGAGGGCGCAGAACGGGTTCCTTCTGGACCGCGCCGAGGAGCCGGTCGAGCGCCATCTCGACATCCTCCTTCCAGGAGAGCGTCGTCCGGAGTTCCAGCCGCAGCCGGGGGAAGGCCGGATGCGGCCGCACCGTCTTGAAGCCCACCGCCAGCAGATGATCGGCCGGCAGCACACAGGCCGGCTCCTTCCACCGGGCGTCCCCAAACGCCTCGATAGCCTTGAAGCCCCTCCGCAGCAGGTCCTTGGCCACGGTCTGTACGACCATCCGGCCGAGGCCCTGCCCCTGGTAGCCGGGCATGATCCAGGCCGTCATCAACTGCGCGGCATCGGCCGCCACCGGGCTGGTGGGGAAGGCGATGGAACGCGGCACATAGGCCGGGGGAGCGTAGAGGACGTAGCCGACCGGTACCTCGTCGACATAGACCACCCGGCCGCAGGAGCCCCACTCCAGGAGAACCCCCGAGATCCAGGCCTCCTTCTCCAGCTCCGAACGCCCTGCCTTCACCGCGGCTTCTCCGCTGACCGGGTCGAGCTCCCAGAAGACGCAGGAGCGACACCGCTTGGGCAGATCCGGAAGGTTGTCCAGCGTGAGCGGTACGAGCCGACGCCCCACGGCCGCGCCTCACTTCCCTCGCGATCGAGCACGGATACGCCTCCCGGAATCGTATCGATCGGTTGATCGGGACGACACCGCTCATAGGCAAAGGGCGGGCCGTGTTCCGGTGAAACCGGCGCACGGCCCGCCCTCAGCGGCCTTGGAGAGCGGAAGGTGTCAGCCCTCCGCCCCCTTCTCGACGTTCTTCTGGTCCATGACCCGTCCCTCGCCGGGAGCCAGAGTCGCCAGGATCCGGTCCAGGTCCTCCACCGAGGCGAACTCGACGACGATCTTTCCCTTCTTCTGACCGAGGTCGACCTTCACCCGGGTCTCGAAGCGGTCCGAAAGACGGGAGGCGAGATCCGTGAGCGCGGGCGAGACCCGGCCACCGGCTCGCGGCTTCGTCGGCTTGACCGCATCGCCGGGCTCCTCGGAGCCCATGAGGCTCACCATCTCCTCGACCGTACGTACCGAGAGGCCCTCGGAGACGATCCGGTACGCCAGCTTGTCCTGGGCCTCCGGGTCCTCGACCCCGAGCAGCGCGCGCGCGTGGCCGGCGGAGAGCACGCCGGCGGCGACCCGGCGCTGCACCGGCGGGGAGAGACGCAGCAGTCGCAGCGTGTTGGAGATCTGCGGGCGGGAGCGCCCGATCCGCTCCGCGAGCTGATCGTGAGTGCAGCCGAAGTCCTTGAGTAGCTGCTCGTAGGCGTGAGCCTCTTCGATCGCGTTCAGCTGGGCGCGGTGAAGGTTCTCCAGGAGCGCGTCCAGGAGCATCTTCTCGTCGTCGGTGTCCCGGACGATCGCCGGGATCCGCTCAAGACCCGCTTCCTTGGACGCCCGAAGACGCCTCTCACCCATGACCAGCTCATAGCCCTCGTCATCGGTCTTGCGCACGACCACGGGCTGGAGGAGGCCGACCTCCTTGATGGAGACGACGAGCTCCGCCAGGGCGTCCTCGTCGAAGACCTCACGCGGCTGGTGCCGGTTGGGAACGATGGAGTCGAGCGGAAGCTCGGTGAAGTAGGCACCCGCCGGAGGCTCCGGCCTGACCACCGGCTCTGCGTCGTTCCACGACGAAGCCGACTCCGGAGACTGCGCGCTCTGCGGCAGCGACGCCAGCTTCGCGGCCGCCACCCCCCGGCCCGCAGGCATGGCGGGGGCGGCACCAGGCGAGGCCACGCCCACGCCACCCGCCGACGACTGCCGTTCCTGGGGAGCAGCCGGGATCAGCGCACCGAGCCCACGCCCCAATCCCCTACGTCGCTCACTCACTGGATCCCCTCCGACATGCTGCGCTGGTGGTTCTGGTGCCCGACATGGGCGTGCTGCGGGTCGTAGTGCACGGCCGCCCCCCGCAGGGCGATCTCACGGGCCGCTTCGAGATACGACAGGGCGCCACTGGAGCCCGGGTCGTAGGTGAGGACCGTCTGTCCGTAGCTCGGTGCCTCCGAGATACGGACGGACCTCGGGATGCTGGTCCGCAGCACCTCCTCGGCGAAGTGGGTACGCACCTCGTCGGCGACCTGGGAGGCGAGCCTCGTCCGGCCGTCGTACATGGTGAGCAGGATCGTCGAGACATGGAGCGCCGGGTTGAGGTGCCCCCGGACCAGGTCGACGTTCCGCAGGAGCTGGCCGAGTCCCTCCAGCGCGTAGTACTCGCACTGGATCGGGATCAGCACCTCGGCTCCGGCCACCATGGCGTTGACCGTGAGGAGACCGAGCGAGGGCGGGCAGTCGATCAGGATGTAGTCGAGCGGCTGCTCGTAGGCCTGGATCGCCCGCTGCAGGCGGCTCTCACGGGCCACGAGTGACACCAGCTCGATCTCCGCGCCGGCGAGGTCGATGGTGGCGGGGGCGCAGAACAGGCCCTCGACATCCATGACCGGTTGCACGACTTCGGAGAGCGGCCTGCTGTCCACGAGAACGTCGTAGATCGAGGGGACCTCGGCGTGGTGGTCGATGCCGAGCGCCGTGGAAGCGTTGCCCTGCGGGTCGAGGTCGATGACCAGGACCCGGGCCCCGTGCAGGGCGAGGGACGCGGCAAGGTTGACCGTCGTGGTCGTCTTGCCCACGCCGCCCTTCTGATTGGCGACCACCATCACGCGTGTCTGCGCCGGCCGGGGAAGTCCCTCACCGGCACGACCCAGGGCCTCTACTGCCAGCTGGGCAGCACGACCAATGGGGGTGTCGTCCATCGGGGGCGGTGTTTCACGTGAAACATCCTCCCCCACCGATTCGGTTCGGGGACCGGGGACCGGATCGGTCATCGGTCCCGCGATGTTGGCGTCGGACCGCAAGGATTCACTCTCCTCGGCTTCAGGCTCGCGATGGGGAGAGCCTGCCATGCTTTCGGGGTCGTGAACCAGCGAGGCCGGTGGTTCTGTGGGTGAATCCACCTCTGTGGACATCTCCGTAACCCTCGCGGGTGGGTTGACGCGGGGTCTACGGTCCCGGGGCGTGGCGGCCGCGCGACCGCGGCTGATGATCCCCTGCAGCAGTGAGCGACGTTTCACGTGAAACACCATGCCCCTGCTATCCGGCCGGGACCGTTCGACACTCCGAAATGGTACGAATGCGACGCTCAGCGGCGTCGACGGGTCTTGCTCGTCCGGGCGGCCTTGGCGCGCTTGGCTGCGAACCGCACACCACCCGGGCTCTCGCCGACCTCCACCCGCACGACCGTGGACAGCGGATCGACGATCCCCTCGCCCACCTGCAGCACAGAGGTCTCCACCACACCGAGGCGGGAGAGTGCGGCGCGAGCCCCGCTGATCTCCTCCTCCGCGGTGTCGCCCTTGAGCGCCAGCATCTCCCCGTACGGGCGCAGCAGGGGGACTCCCCAGCCGGCCAGCCGGTCGAGCGGCGCCACCGCGCGGGCCGTCACCACATGCACGGGCGTGATCTTGCCGAGCATCTCCTCCGCGCGCCCGCGGACCACCGTGACGTGGTCGAGGCCGAGCAGCTCGACGACCTCCTGGAGGAAGTTCGTCCGGCGGAGAAGCGGCTCCAGGAGCGTGATCTTCAGGTCGGGCCGGACCAGCGCCAGCGGGATACCGGGAAGCCCGGCGCCCGAGCCCACGTCGCAGACGGTGACGCCCTCGGGGACGACCTCGGAGAGAACGGCACAGTTCAGCAGGTGCCGCTCCCACAGCCGCGGGACCTCACGCGGGCCGATCAGACCGCGCTTCACACCCGCGTCCGCGAGGAGCTCCGCGTACCGCACGGCCTCCGGGAAGTACTCGCCGAAGACTGTCCGCGCCTGCTCCGGAGCCTCGGGGAGCTCCGCTTCCTCCGTCACGGGAACCGTCCTTCCGTACCGCACGCATCGTGTGCGGGCGCACTGTGGTGGCTGACTATCAGGCTGACAAAGATCGGCCCCGCCTGCGAACAGACGGGGCCGACACTACGTGAGGGTTCAGGCCGGGAGAACAACGACGAAGCGCTGCGGCTCCTCGCCCTCGGACTCGCTGCGCAGACCGGCGGCGGCGATCGCGTCGTGCACGACCTTGCGCTCGAACGGCGTCATCGGGTCCAGCTTGACCGGCTGGCCGGTGGACTTGACCTCGCCCGCGGCCTTGGCGCCCAGCTCGGCGAGCTCGGCGCGCTTCTTGGCGCGGAATCCGGCGATGTCGAGCATCAGACGGCTGCGGTCACCGGTCTCCCGGTGCACGGCCAGGCGGGTCAGCTCCTGGAGCGCCTCCAGGACCTCGCCGTCGCGGCCCACGAGCTTCTGCAGCTCACGAGCCGAGTCGCTGATGATCGAGACCGCGGCCCGGTCCGCCTCGACGTCCATGTCGATGTCGCCGTCGAGATCGGCGATGTCGAGCAGGCCCTCGAGGTAGTCAGCCGCGATCTCACCCTCCTGCTCCAGGCGGGTCAGGGTGTCGCCACCCTCGGCGGCGGCGGAGGTGGTGCCTTCCGTCACGGATGGACTCCTTCTTGCTTCGGCGAGGCTTACTTCTTGGAGGACGGGTGCTTGGGCCGCTGCTGGCCCTTGCGCTGACCGGACTTGCCCTGCTGACGGGACCCTCCGGAGTTGGCGCGGGGACGCGCGGGCTTGTCGCCCTGGGCCTCGCCCTTCGGCTCTTCCGCAGCGGCGGCCTTGGCCGACTCCTGGGGCTTCTTCTCGAGCGAGGTGGTCGGCGCTTCATCGGCGGCCGGCTCGGAAGCTTCCTCGGTGTCCTTCGCCATGGCGTGCTGGGCCGCGGCGGCCTGGCGCTGGGCCTTGGTCTGGCGCTTGGGCTGCTGGCGCTTGGCGGCGGAACCGCCCTCGGCCTCGGCCACGATCGTGTCGCTCTTGATCACGGTGCCGTCGGCCTGGGCGGCGAACCCGGCCTTGGTCAGACCCGCGAAGAAGCGGCGCTCGTTCTCGTTGCGGTCACTGCCCTTGGCGACGATGACCTTGACGATGTTCTTCCGGCGACGGCCACGGACCTCTTCGTGCTGCGTGATGCTCTTCAGCAGACGCTGGAGGTAGGAGTCCTGCGCCTTGCTGCCCGGGGTCGGGTTCTGGTTGATCACGTACATCTGCTGGCCCATGGTCCACACGTTGGTGGTCAGCCAGTAGACGAGGACACCGACGGGGAAGTTGATACCCATGACGGCGAAGATCACCGGGAAGATGTACATGAGCATCTTCTGCTGCTGCATGTACGGCGTCTTCACCGAGAGGTCGACGTTCTTCATCATCAGCTGGCGCTGAGTGAAGAACTGCGAGGCCGACATCAGGATGATCATGACCGCGGTGACGATGCGGACCGAGGTCAGCGAGGCGTCGAGCGCGGCGACCTCGGCGGCCGAGTCGGTGAACTTCGACGCGAGCGGGGCACCGAAGATGTGGGCCTGACGGGCGCTGGCGAGCAGCTGGTCGTCGATGACGCCGATGGTCTTGCCCGAGGCGATGCTGGAGAGCACGTGGTACAGGGCGAAGAAGAACGGCGACTGCGCCAGGATGGGAAGGCACGAGGAGAGCGGGTTGGTGCCCGTCTCCTTGTACAGCTTCATCATCTCTTCGGACTGACGCTGCTTGTCGCTCTTGTAGCGCTCCTGGATCGCCTTCATCTTCGGCTGGAGCGCCTGCATGTTCCGCGTCGACTTGATCTGCTTGACGAACAGCGGGATCAGACAGATACGGATCAGCACCACGAGGGACACGATGGAAAGGCCCCAGGCCCAGCCCGTGTCAGGACCGAAGATCGCCCCGTACACCTTGTGGAACTGGACGATCACCCATGAGACAGGTGTGGTGATGAAGCTGAACAGACTGGCAATCGTGTCCACTAATCAGGCTCCTTGAGCATTGGGCGAGGTCTCTGCGGCCGGGCTCGTCTCGGCGGTGGACCCGCCCTTGTCGCCGCGCAGCGCGTTCCTCAGCATTTCGTGCCAGCGGGGGCGCTTACGCGGGGGGACATGGTCCACACCGCCGGGCGACCACGGGTTGCACCGCAGGATGCGCCAGGCGGTCAGGGCCGTGCCCTTGATCGCGCCATGCCGGTCGATGGCCGTGAATCCGTAGTGGGAACACGACGGGTAGTACCGGCAGACGGGCCCGAGGAGCGGGCTGATCGTCCACTGGTACAGCTTGATGAGAGCCAGCAGCGGGTACTTCATCGCGCGCCCCCTCCCAGCAGCCGCTGAAGAGCGGCGTCCAGGTCTCGGGCCAGCTGTGCGTGTTCGGCGTCGCCGGCTCCGGGCAACGCCCGTACGACCACCAGGCTACCGGGGGGCAGCTCGGTGAGCCGGTCGCGGACGAGGTGGCGCAGACGACGCTTCACTTGGTTGCGTACGACCGCACCGCCCACGGCCTTGCTCACGACGAAACCCGCACGTGCCGGGGGAGCGCTCTCCCCAGGCGCGTGCGGGTTCGTTGCACCGCTGCGTAGGTGGACGACGAGGAGCGGGCGACCGGCCCGGCGACCTCGGCGTACCGCGGTTGCGAAGTCCTCGCGCCGCCTCAGCCGATTCTCGGTAGGCAGCACGTCATGACCTGTTTAAGCGGATCAGGCGGACAGCGCCGAGCGACCCTTGGAACGGCGGTTCGCAAGGATGGCGCGACCGGCACGCGTACGCATCCGCAGGCGGAAGCCGTGGGTCTTGGCGCGACGACGGTTGTTCGGCTGGAAGGTGCGCTTGCTCACTCGGGGGCTCCAGAAATGATTCGTAGATGGCGGGACATCGCCTGGCTGTCACCGTGCGCCCACGAGTAGCTCGCAATACGCCCGAGTGCACCGCTACACGTTCAGAGAACCGTGATCTTTGCCCATCGGAGGCAGGCGGCAGCAGCCATCGACAACTCGACCTGGTCACGGTACGCGCGGCTACGCCATCCGGTCAAACCGACCTGTCGCCACCTCCCATTGTGCACAGGCTGTGGACAACAACTTGAACCACGTCAGCCGCCGCGACTACCGTGGTCGGACTCCACAATCTTTTCCGTTCTGTCCTTACCTGTCCTCACGGGTCCGTCCTCACGGACATCGACCCACCGTCCCCCGAGAACCACACCATCGTGGGACCTGCGAGAAAGCGTGCCCCGTGGCTGACGTACCTGCCGATCTTGCCGCAGTGTGGCCACGCGTCCTCGAGCATCTCCTCGCAGAGGGCCAGCAGGGAATCGAGTCCAAGGACAAGCAGTGGATCGAGCGCTGCCAGCCCCTCGCCCTGGTCGCCGACACGGCGCTCCTCGCCGTACCCAACGAGTGGGGCAAGCGCGTCCTCGAGGGCCGGCTCGCCCCGCTGATCAGCGAGACCCTCAGCCGTGAGTGCGGCCGCCCGATCCGGATCGCGATCACCGTCGACGACTCCGTCGGCGAGCCCACCCCGCCGGCGCCTCCGCTCCAGCCGTCGCAGCCCCGCTACGACGAGCGCCAGCAGCCCGAGCCGTACGAGAAGTACGACGGCGGGTACGGCCACCGGCCGATGCCCGACGACGGGCTGCCCACCGCCCGCCCGGCCTACCCGGACTACTCGCAGCAGCGCCCCGACCCCGGCGCCTGGCCGCGCACCCAGGAGGACCTGTCCTGGCAGCAGCCCCGGCTGGGCGGCTACCAGGAGCGTGCTCCGTACACCGGCCCGACCGGCCCCGAGCAGTCCCGGCCGTCGCGGTACGACGAGCCGCCCCGGGGCTACGAGCAGCAGCGGCCCGAGCGCGCCGAGCTGCCCGACCCGCAGAACCACGGCGCACGTCCCGGCCCCCGGCCCGGCGGTCCTGGGGGCGGCGGCCCGGGCGGCGGCCACGGTTCCTCCACCGCGCAGGGCGCCGGCGCGCCCGGTGAGCAGCACGCGCGGCTGAACCCCAAGTACCTCTTCGACACCTTCGTCATCGGTTCCTCGAACCGCTTCGCGCACGCGGCCGCGGTCGCGGTGGCCGAGGCGCCGGCGAAGGCGTACAACCCGCTCTTCATCTACGGGGAGTCGGGCCTCGGCAAGACCCATCTCCTGCACGCGATCGGGCACTACGCGCGGAGCCTCTACCCGGGCACGCGCGTGCGGTACGTGAGCTCGGAGGAGTTCACGAACGAGTTCATCAACTCGATCCGCGACGGCAAGGGCGACGCCTTCCGCAAGCGCTACCGCGATGTGGACATCCTGCTCGTCGACGACATCCAGTTCCTCGCGAGCAAGGAGTCGACGCAGGAGGAGTTCTTCCACACCTTCAACACCCTCCACAACGCGAACAAGCAGATCGTGCTCTCCTCGGACCGGCCGCCCAAGCAGCTGGTGACCCTGGAGGACCGGCTCCGCAACCGTTTCGAGTGGGGCCTCACCACCGATGTGCAGCCGCCGGAGCTGGAGACGCGTATCGCGATCCTCCGCAAGAAGGCGGTGCAGGAGCAGCTCAACGCCCCGCCGGAGGTGCTGGAGTTCATCGCGTCCCGGATCTCGCGGAACATCCGTGAGCTGGAGGGCGCGTTGATCCGGGTGACGGCCTTCGCGAGCCTCAACCGGCAGCCGGTGGACCTCGGGCTCACCGAGATCGTCCTCAAGGACCTGATCCCGGGCGGCGAGGACTCGTCGCCGGAGATCACGGCACCGGCCATCATGGCGGCCACCGCCGACTACTTCGGTCTGACGGTGGAGGACCTCTGCGGATCCTCGCGCAGCCGCGTCCTGGTGACGGCCCGGCAGATCGCCATGTATCTGTGCCGCGAGCTCACGGACCTGTCGCTGCCGAAGATCGGCGCGCAGTTCGGCGGCCGTGACCACACGACGGTGATGCACGCGGACCGGAAGATCCGCGCGCTGATGGCGGAGCGGCGCTCCATCTACAACCAGGTCACCGAGCTCACCAACCGCATCAAGAACGGCTGACAGCCGGCTGCGGCCGGCCTCCGAAGGGCGCCCCGGGACACCTCCCGGGGCGCCCTTCGGCATTCCCGAACTCCCTGAGGCGGTCCTGAGGCGGTCCTGAGGCGGCCGTGCGGCGGTCCCGAGGCAGTCGTGCGGCCGTCCTAAGGCAGCGTGCGGCCGTCCTGAGGCTTCCCTCCGGCTCTTCCCAAGTCCTCCTGGCGCCGCCGTAAGGCTGTCCCCGAGACCTTCCGGAAGGCTTCCCGAGCCCTCCGGAGGGCGCCGAAGAGCCCTCCCGGAGTCCTCTCGGAGCGCTTGCAACCCCCGGTCGGCACCCCGTCCGGGGGGCGAGCTGTTCGATTACTCCGTTCCGGTGGCGGGTTCTCCACAGATTGCGGGATGATCTCCCGTCCACAGGGTGGGGACTGTCGAGTTATCCGGATTGTGTCCACAGGCCGGACTGCTGACAGATCATCACCCCAGGTCAGACCCTTGTGGAATTGTTGGTAAAAGATCTCCACAGGCTGTGGACAGAACTTTCGTCCACAGGGGCTCCCGAAGGTTGTCCACTGGCTGCCCACAGGGACGGGTCCGTTGCCCACAGCTTCTCCACACCCCTGTCCACTGTTCGGCAACGAATCGCCCCCTCTCACCGCGTCGAGTGAAAGCCGTCACACCAAGGAGGACGGTTGGGCTGTGGGGAACGTGGGTAAAGCTGGGGACAGCGCTGGGGAGAACTCCCCATGGCCTGTGTATCGGGTGTGCAGAACTTTCGGGTGTCCACAGAGAACCCCAGTTGTCCACCGGCTCCACCCACAGGCGCAGTGGACAAAAAACCGGGTCTGACCTGCGAAAACGACGTTATCCACCGTTTCCACAGGCCCTACTACTACTCCCACTTAGAGTTAGCTAGGAATCCGCTTCGAAGTGGGGCCTGTGCACAACTCGGCGCCGGAGCTCCGACGCGCTCTTGTCGCGACTTGACCCCGAGCAGCACCGAGTGTCGGCGGCGTACGTCAGACTGGTTCCCGCAGTCGACGAAGAGCCAGCAACAAGCAGGAGGCGGTTCCGGTGAAGATCCGGGTGGAGCGCGACGTACTTGCCGAGGCGGTGGCCTGGGTGGCCCGCAGCCTCCCGGCCCGTCCGCCGGCTCCGGTGCTCGCAGGCCTTCTGCTGAAGGCCGAGGACGGCGCACTGAGCTTCTCGAGCTTCGACTACGAGGTCTCGGCCCGTGTCTCCGTCGAGGCGGAGGTGGAGGAGGACGGCACCGTCCTGGTCTCCGGCCGACTGCTCGCCGACATCTGCCGCGCTCTCCCCAACCGGCCGGTGGAGATTTCCACAGACGGTGTACGGGCGACCGTGGTCTGCGGCTCCTCCCGCTTCACCCTCCACACCCTGCCTGTGGAGGAGTACCCGGCGCTGCCGGAGATGCCCACCGCGACCGGCACCGTCCCCGGTGAGGTCTTCGCCTCCGCCGCCGCGCAGGTGGCCATCGCCGCCGGGCGTGACGACACGCTGCCCGTGCTCACCGGTGTGCGCATCGAGATCGAGGGCGACACGGTCACCCTGGCCTCCACCGACCGCTACCGCTTCGCGGTCCGCGAGTTCCTGTGGAAGCCGGAGTCCCCGGACGCCTCCGCGGTCGCCCTGGTGCCCGCGAAGACCCTCCTGGACACCGCCAAGGCGCTCACGAGCGGCGACACGGTCACCCTGGCGCTCTCGGGCTCCGGCAAGGGCGAGGGCCTCATCGGCTTCGAGGGCGCGGGCCGCCGCACCACCACCCGTCTCCTCGAGGGCGACCTGCCGAAGTACCGGACTCTCTTCCCCACCGAGTTCAACTCGGTCGCGGTCATCGAGACCGCGCCGTTCGTCGAGGCCGTCAAGCGCGTGGCCCTGGTGGCCGAGCGCAACACCCCCGTCCGGCTGAGCTTCGAGCAGGGCGTGCTGATCCTGGAGGCCGGCTCCAGCGACGACGCACAGGCTGTGGAGCGAGTCGACGCCCAGCTCGAGGGCGACGACATCTCGATCGCCTTCAACCCGACCTTCCTGCTGGACGGCCTGAGCGCGATCGACTCCCCGGTCGCCCAGCTCTCCTTCACGACCTCCACGAAGCCCGCGCTGCTGAGCGGCAAGCCGGCCGTGGACGCCGAGGCGGACGAGGCGTACAAGTACCTGATCATGCCGGTGCGCCTCAGCGGCTGAGCCGGCTGACGTAGGTCTTTTCGGGGCATCGCCTGAGCGGCTGACCCCACAGGTGTGCACCCGGGTCCGGGCGTAGGCTCGGATCCGGGTAAACCGCACACGACGCTTAAGGAATCTCTGATGGAGCTCGGTCTCGTCGGTCTCGGCAAGATGGGCGGCAACATGCGTGAGCGCATCCGCCGCGCAGGCCACACCGTCATCGGATACGACCGCAATCCGGACCTCGCCGATGTCCACAGCCTCGAGGAGCTTGTGGGCAAGCTCAAGGGGCCCCGCGTCGTGTGGGTCATGGTTCCGGCCGGTGCCGCGACCCAGTCCACCATCGACGAGCTGGCCGATCTGCTCTCCCCCGGCGACATCGTCGTGGACGGCGGCAACTCCCGCTGGACGGACGACGAGAAGCACGCCGAGGAGCTGGCGGCCAAGGGCATCGGCTTCGTCGACTGCGGCGTCTCCGGTGGTGTCTGGGGCCTGGAGAACGGCTACGCGCTGATGTACGGCGGCTCCGCCGAGGACGTCGCGAGGGTCCAGCCGATCTTCGACGCGCTCAAGCCGGAGGGCGAGTTCGGGTCGGTGCACGCCGGCAAGGTCGGCGCCGGCCACTTCGCGAAGATGGTCCACAACGGCATCGAGTACGCGATGATGCAGGCCTACGCCGAGGGCTGGGAGCTCCTGGAGAAGGTCGACTCCGTCACCGACGTGCGCGAGGTCTTCCGCTCCTGGCAGGAGGGCACGGTCATCCGTTCCTGGCTGCTGGACCTCGCGGTCAACGCCCTCGACGAGGACGAGCACCTGGACCAGCTGCGCGGCTACGCGTCGGACTCCGGCGAGGGCCGGTGGACGGTCGAGGCCGCCATCGACAACGCCGTACCGCTGCCGGCGATCACCGCCTCGCTGTTCGCGCGGTTCGCCTCCCGTCAGGACGACTCCCCGCAGATGAAGATGATCGCCGCGCTGCGCAACCAGTTCGGTGGCCACGCGGTCGAGACGAAGAAGTAATCCACAGGCTGTGCACCCCGCGGTGCACAGCCGCCGGGGGAAGAAGGTCGGCGCCCAACCATGCACGTCACGCATCTGTCGCTGGCCGACTTCCGCTCCTACGCCCGGGTCGAGGTCCCGCTCGACCCGGGCGTCACCGCTTTCGTGGGCGCGAACGGCCAGGGCAAGACCAATCTGGTCGAGGCCGTCGGCTATCTCGCGACCCTCTCCAGCCACCGCGTCGCCTCCGACGCCCCGCTCGTCCGGATGGGGGCGGAACGCGCGGTCGTCCGCGCCGCCGTCACCCAGGGCGAGCGCTCCCAGCTGGTCGAGCTGGAGCTCAACCCGGGCCGGGCCAACCGCGCCCGTATCAACAGGTCCTCGCAGGTCAGACCGCGTGACGTGCTCGGAATCGTACGGACCGTGCTGTTCGCGCCCGAGGACCTCGCCCTGGTGAAGGGCGACCCCGGCGAGCGCCGGCGCTTCCTCGACGAGCTGATCACGGCGCGCACGCCGCGCATGGCGGGGGTGCGCTCCGACTACGAGCGCGTGCTCAAGCAGCGCAACACGCTCCTGAAGTCCGCGGCGATGGCCCGCCGGCACGGCGGCCGCGGCATGGACCTGTCCACCCTCGACGTCTGGGATCAGCACCTCGCGCGGGCCGGGGCCGAGCTGCTCGCCCAGCGGCTCGACCTGATCGCCGTACTGCAGCCGCTCGCGGACAAGGCGTACGAGCAGCTCGCTCCCGGCGGCGGGCCGATCCTCCTGGAGTACCGGCCCTCCGCGCCGGGCACCGGGCACACCCGCGAGGAGCTGTACGAACAGCTGACCGCCGCGCTGGCAGAGGTGCGCAAGCAGGAGATCGAGCGGGGCGTCACCCTCGTCGGACCCCACCGTGACGAGCTGCTCCTGAAGCTCGGCCAGCTGCCCGCCAAGGGGTACGCCAGCCACGGTGAGTCCTGGTCGTACGCGCTGGCGCTGCGGCTCGCCTCGTACGACCTGCTGCGGTCCGAGGGCAACGAGCCCGTCCTCGTCCTCGACGACGTCTTCGCCGAGCTGGACGCGCGGCGGCGCGAGCGGCTCGCGGAGCTGGTGGCGGGCGGCGAGCAGGTCCTGGTGACGGCCGCTGTGGACGACGACGTCCCGGGGGTCCTCGCGGGGACGAGGTACCACGTGGCCGGAGGGACGGTGGAGCGCGTATGAGCGAGGAAAACCTTCCCCAGCCTGTGGATACGCCTCCGGTGCCGTCCGTTCCCGAACCCTCGGGTGTGGATCTCGCGCGGGTCGCGCTGCGCGCCGCCAAGGAACAGGCGAAGGCCAAGGGCGCCGCCGCCCAGCAGAAGAAGCAGGCCCGGCGCGGGGGCGGCCTGCGCTCCGGCGCGCGCGCCGACGGGCGCGACCCGATGGCGCTCGGCGCCGCGATCAACCGGCTGATCACCGAGCGGGGCTGGGAGACACCGGCGGCGGTCGGCGGGGTCATGGGCCGCTGGCCGCAGATCGTCGGCGAGGACCTGGCCAAGCACTGCGTGCCCGTGAAGTTCGACGACGAGCCGGACGCGCGGGTGCTGACCGTGCAGTGCGACTCGACGGCGTGGGCCACGCAGCTGCGGCTGCTCGCGCCGACGCTGGTGGCGCGGCTCAACGAGGACCTCGGGCACGGCACCGTGCGGATGATCAAGGTGCTGGGGCCGGGTGCGCCTCGGCGGGGGTACGGGCCGCTCAGGGCGCCGGGGTCGGTGGGCCCCGGGGACACGTACGGCTAGAGCGCCGGCGGCCCGGGCTTCGGGAGCGGGGTCCGGGGTGCGGGTCCGAGCAGAGAGCGCCGTGCGTGGAGGCGTTGCGCCCACCCTCTCTCCGACCCCGTCCGGGGCGACCCCCACGCCTGCGGAACGTATGCCCACAACGCGCTACGGGTCGAAGCGCTGGGTGGCCGTCAGGGGGCTCTGAAGCCCCTGTCCGGATATGGGGAGTCGTTCAGCTCCCGCTCAGGGCGGCACATGCGGACTCAGGCACCGGCAAACCCCCATGACTGTCGGCGCTACCGGTAGACTGGGAGACAATCCCGCCACCCTGCGGAACAAGTCGAACGACGCAGCCGCTCCCGTATGCCCGGAGAACGGCCTGTGCTGTGCCAGAAAGGGCGCTTCGTGGCCGATTCCGGCGACCCCAACGAGAACAACCAGTACACCGCCAGCAACATCCAGGTCCTCGAAGGCCTGGATGCCGTGCGCAAGCGCCCTGGTATGTACATCGGCTCGACCGGCGAGCGCGGTCTGCACCACATGGTGCAGGAGGTCGTCGACAACTCGGTCGACGAAGCCCTGGCCGGCCACGCCGACACCATCGACGTGACGATCCTTGCCGACGGCGCCGTGCGCGTCGTCGACAACGGCCGTGGCATCCCCGTGGGCATCGTGGCCTCCGAGGGCAAGCCGGCCGTCGAGGTCGTGCTGACCGTGCTCCACGCGGGCGGAAAGTTCGGCGGCGGCGGCTACGCCGTCTCCGGCGGTCTGCACGGCGTCGGTGTGTCCGTCGTGAACGCCCTGTCCACCAAGGTCTCCGTCGAGATCAAGACGGACGGCCACCGCTGGACGCAGGACTACAAGATGGGCGCCCCGACCGCGCCCCTCGCGCAGCACGAGGCGACCGACGAGACCGGTACCTCGGTCACGTTCTGGGCCGACCCGGACATCTTCGAGACGACCGAGTACTCCTTCGAGACGCTCTCGCGCCGCTTCCAGGAGATGGCCTTCCTCAACAAGGGCCTGACCATCTCGCTCACCGACGAGCGCGAGTCCGCCAAGGCCACGGTCGGCGCCGACGACCCGGACGCCGAGGCGGCCGCCGAGCCGGCCGCGCGCACGGTGAAGTACCACTACGAGGGCGGCATCGTCGACTTCGTGAAGTACCTCAACTCGCGCAAGGGCGAGCTGGTCCACCCCACCGTGATCGACCTCGAGGCGGAGGACAAGGACAAGGCCCTGTCCCTCGAGGTCGCGATGCAGTGGAACAGCGGCTACAGCGAGGGCGTGTACTCCTTCGCCAACATCATCCACACCCACGAGGGCGGCACGCACGAGGAGGGCTTCCGCGCTGCGCTGACCTCGCTGATCAACAAGTACGCGCGCGACAAGAAGCTGCTCCGCGAGAAGGACGACAACCTCACGGGCGACGACATCCGCGAGGGTCTGACGGCGATCATCTCGGTCAAGCTGAGCGAGCCGCAGTTCGAGGGCCAGACCAAGACCAAGCTGGGCAACACGGAGGTCAAGACCTTCGTCCAGCGGGCGGTCTACGAGCACCTCAACGACTGGCTCGACCGCAACCCGATCGAGGCCGCGGACATCATCCGCAAGTCGATCCAGGCCGCCACCGCGCGCGTGGCCGCGCGCAAGGCGCGCGACCTGACCCGTCGCAAGGGCCTGCTCGAGTCGGCTTCGCTGCCGGGCAAGCTGTCCGACTGCCAGTCGAACGACCCGGCCAAGTGCGAGATCTTCATCGTCGAGGGTGACTCCGCCGGCGGCTCGGCCAAGTCCGGCCGCAACCCGATGTACCAGGCCATCCTGCCGATCCGCGGCAAGATCCTGAACGTCGAGAAGGCCCGGATCGACAAGATCCTGCAGAACACCGAGGTCCAGGCCCTCATCTCGGCCTTCGGCACCGGTGTGCACGAGGACTTCGACATCGAGAAGCTCCGCTATCACAAGATCATCCTGATGGCGGACGCCGACGTCGACGGTCAGCACATCAACACCCTGCTGCTGACCTTCCTCTTCCGCTTCATGCGTCCGCTGGTCGAGGCCGGTCACGTCTACCTCTCCCGTCCGCCGCTCTACAAGATCAAGTGGGGCCGGGACGACTTCGAGTACGCCTACTCGGACCGTGAGCGGGACGCGCTCGTCGAGCTGGGCAAGCAGAGCGGCAAGCGGATCAAGGAAGACTCGATCCAGCGCTTCAAGGGTCTCGGCGAGATGAACGCCGAGGAGCTGCGCGTCACCACCATGGACGTCGAGCACCGCGTACTCGGCCAGGTCACCCTGGACGACGCCGCGCAGGCCGACGACCTGTTCTCGGTGCTGATGGGCGAGGACGTCGAGGCACGCCGCTCGTTCATCCAGCGCAACGCCAAGGACGTTCGCTTCCTCGACATCTGAGTCGGTCTCAGCTGACCGTACGAAAGGACTGACGACCAGCAATGGCCGACGAAACCACCCCGACCGGGACCACCGAAGAAGAGCCCGTGCTGCGGATCGAGCCCGTCGGGCTCGAGACCGAGATGCAGCGCTCGTACCTCGACTACGCGATGTCCGTCATCGTGTCCCGCGCGCTGCCCGACGTACGGGACGGCCTCAAGCCGGTCCACCGTCGCGTGCTGTACGCGATGTACGACGGCGGCTACCGGCCCGAGAAGGGCTTCTACAAGTGCGCCCGCGTCGTCGGTGACGTCATGGGTACGTACCACCCGCACGGCGACTCCTCGATCTACGACGCGCTCGTCCGCCTCGCCCAGCCCTGGTCGATGCGCATGCCGCTCGTCGACTCCAACGGCAACTTCGGCTCCCCGGGCAACGACCCGGCCGCCGCCATGCGTTACACCGAGTGCAAGCTCATGACGCTGTCGATGGAGATGCTCCGGGACATCGACGAGGAGACCGTCGACTTCCAGGACAACTACGACGGCCGCAACCAGGAGCCGACGGTCCTGCCGTCCCGCTTCCCGAACCTGCTGATCAACGGCAGCGCCGGCATCGCCGTCGGTATGGCCACCAACATCCCGCCGCACAACCTCCGCGAGGTCGCGGCCGGTGCGCAGTGGGCGCTGGAGCACCCCGACGCCAGCCACGAGGAGCTCCTCGACGCGCTGATCGAGCGGATCAAGGGACCGGACTTCCCCACCGGCGCGCTCGTCGTCGGCCGCAAGGGCATCGAGGAGGCGTACCGCACCGGTCGTGGCTCGATCACGATGCGCGCGGTCGTCGAGGTCGAGGAGATCCACAACCGCCAGTGCCTGGTGGTCACGGAGCTTCCGTACCAGACCAACCCGGACAACCTCGCGCAGAAGATCGCCGACCTGGTCAAGGACGGCAAGATCGGCGGCATCGCCGACGTCCGCGACGAGACCTCGTCCCGGACCGGTCAGCGCCTCGTCATCGTGCTCAAGCGCGACGCCGTCGCCAAGGTCGTCCTCAACAACCTGTACAAGCACACCGATCTGCAGACGAACTTCGGCGCGAACATGCTGGCGCTCGTCGACGGCGTGCCGCGCACCCTCTCGCTCGACGCGTTCATCCGCCACTGGGTGACGCACCAGATCGAGGTCATCGTGCGCCGGACCCGCTTCCGGCTGCGCAAGGCCGAGGAGCGCGCCCACATCCTCCGTGGTCTGCTCAAGGCGCTCGACGCGATCGACGAGGTCATCGCGCTCATCCGGCGCAGCGACACGGTCGAGGTCGCCCGCGGCGGCCTGATGGACCTGCTCCAGATCGACGAGATCCAGGCCAACGCGATCCTGGAGATGCAGCTCCGCAGGCTCGCCGCCCTGGAGCGCCAGAAGATCGTCGCCGAGCACGACGAACTGCAGGCCAAGATCAACGAGTACAACGCGATCCTGGCCTCGCCCGAGCGCCAGCGCGCGATCGTCAGCGAGGAGCTGGCCGCGCTCGTCGAGAAGTTCGGCGACGACCGCCGGTCCAAGCTCGTGCCCTTCGACGGTGACATGTCCATCGAGGACCTGATCGCCGAGGAGGACATCGTCGTCACCATCTCGCGCGGTGGCTACGTGAAGCGGACGAAGACCGAGGACTACCGCTCGCAGAAGCGCGGCGGCAAGGGCGTGCGGGGCACGAAGCTGAAGCAGGACGACATCGTCGACCACTTCTTCGTCTCCACCACCCACCACTGGCTGCTCTTCTTCACCAACAAGGGCCGGGTCTACCGCGTCAAGGCGTACGAGCTGCCCGACGCCGGCCGGGACGCGCGCGGCCAGCACGTGGCCAACCTGCTGGCCTTCCAGCCGGACGAGCAGATCGCCCAGATCCTGGCGATCCGCGACTACGAGGCCGCGCCGTACCTGGTGCTCGCCACCAAGGCCGGCCTGGTCAAGAAGACCGCGCTGAAGGACTACGACTCGCCGCGTTCCGGTGGTGTCATCGCGATCAACCTCCGGGAGACGGACAACGGCGCCGAAGGCGTCGCCGACGAGCTGATCGGGGCCGAGCTGGTCTCTGCCGAGGACGATCTGCTGCTCATCAGCAGGAAGGCGCAGTCGATCCGCTTCACCGCCACCGACGACGCGCTGCGTCCGATGGGACGTGCCACCTCGGGCGTCAAGGGGATGAGTTTCCGAGCGGACGACGAGCTGCTCTCGATGAATGTCGTCCGGCCCGGTACGTTCGTCTTCACCGCGACCGACGGCGGGTACGCGAAGCGCACCCCCGTCGACGAGTACCGCGTCCAGGGCCGTGGCGGCCTCGGTATCAAGGCCGCCAAGATCGTGGAGGACCGCGGCTCGCTCGTGGGCGCGCTGGTGGTCGAGGAGACGGACGAGATCCTCGCCATCACGCTGTCCGGCGGTGTGATTCGTACGCGAGTCAACGAAGTCAGGGAGACCGGCCGTGACACCATGGGCGTCCAGCTGATCAACCTGGGCAAGCGTGATGCCGTCGTCGGCATCGCACGGAACGCCGAGGCCGGCGGCGAGGACGAGGACATCGACGACGCCGAGGGCGCCGTGGAGGCGTCCGAGGCGGCGGTGGTCGAGACCGTCGTGGTCGAGACCGAGGCAGTCGAGGGCACGGAGCCCTCGGCCGGGGAGCACGAGGAGTAAGAGCGTGAGTGGAGCCACGGGCGCCGGATCGGCGGCTGCCGGAGCTTCTGCTGGTGCTGGAGCGAACGGCGCCCGTGGCCCCGCCACGGACTCCCAGGGGGTTGCGGTGACGGACACTCGAGGGCAGCAGCCCTCGTACGAGACCTACAACGGGCCGCTGCCCGGCGAGCGCACGGGTGCGCAGCAGCCGGGCGGGCCCTACCATCCGCCGCAGGCGTACGGCGCTCCGGCGTCGGGCGGTACGGCGGGTGGGCAGACCGGTGCCGTGCGCCGGCCGCGAACGGGGGCCCGCACGACGCCCCGTACGCGCAAGGCGCGGCTGCGGGTGGCCAAGGCCGACCCGTGGTCGGTGATGAAGGTGAGCTTCCTGCTCTCCATCGCGCTGGGCATCTGCACGATCGTCGCGGCGGCCGTGCTGTGGATGGTCATGGACGCCATGGGCGTCTTCTCGACGGTCGGCGGCACGATCAGCGAGGCCACGGGCTCGAACGAGTCCAACGGCTTCGATCTGCAGTCGTTCCTGTCGCTGCCGCGGGTGCTGATGTTCACCTCGGTGATCGCCGTGATCGACGTGGTCCTGATGACCGCGCTGGCGACGCTGGGCGCGTTCGTCTACAACCTGTCGGCCGGCTTCGTGGGCGGCGTGGAGCTCACGCTCGCCGAGGACGAGTGACGGCCGAGTGACCTGCGAGGGGGCCGGTCGGTTACCGATTTTGGGACTGGCCCCCCTGTGCGCTAATGTTCAGGAGTCAGCGCGCGGGACACACACCGCAGAGCGCGGCGGGGCTATAGCTCAGTTGGTTAGAGCGCATCCCTGATAAGGATGAGGCCACAGGTTCAAATCCTGTTAGCCCCACAGTATCGATCGACCCGGACGGTTCCTCCGTCCGGGTCGATTTGTTTGTCCGGGAGCCTTGGAAGGTTTGAACCTCGTACAGGTCACCGATCGGTATCGGTCGATGTGTAGAGTGGGCGTCAGAAGTCTCCTACGTCAACGAAAGACGAGGTCGCGCGGTGAAGAAGCTTCTCCTGGTCGCACTGGCCGCCATCGGCGGGCTCCTCGTGTACCGCCAGATCCAGGCGGATCGCGCCGAGCAGGATCTGTGGACGGAGGCGACCGACTCCGTGCCCGCAGGTTCCGGTGTCTGAGACGAAAACCGTCTGTGGGTGAAGCCCCGGCCGCGCGAGAGCGGGCCGGGGCTTCGCTTTGCCTGAGCAAATTTTCTACTTGCTTAAGTGAAGAGGAGCAGCGCGTGAAGACGCAGGCCGGCCTCGGCCGGAGGGCGGGGGCCCTGATCACGGCGGCCGCGGCGGTGGGAGCGGTCGTGGCGCTCCCCGGGCAGACGGCGGCCGCGGCCGCCGGGGGCGCGGCAGTCCTGAGCCCGGCCGCCGGGGGTGCGATTCCGCCGTACACCTTCGACAGCTCGGCCCAGCGCGTCCAGGGCGCCGCCTCGAGCTCGGACGCCGTGCAGCTGAAGACCGGGCAGACCTACCGCGACACGCTCAAGAAGAACGGCAAGGTCTACTACCGGGTCGACCTCGATCAGCAGAACGCCTACGTCTCCGTCGTCGCGGTGCCCAAGGCCGGCGGCAAGGTCGAGTACGGCGACGGCTTCAAGGTGAGCATGCAGGACGGCTCCGGCACCGAATGCGGATACCAGCAGGCGAACTTCTCCTCCAGCGAGTACACCCGGCCGCTCGCCGCCTACGCCCGCCGCACCGTCGACGCCGACAGCTCCATCTGCCAGCGCGCCGGCGCCTACTACGTCCTCGTCGAGCGCGAGTCGAAGGCGAGCACGGACGACTGGGAGCTGGAGATCCGCTACGCGTCCGAGCCGGGGCTGAAGAAGGCAGGCCCGACCGAGCTCCCCGAGGTCTGGGCCTCCGGCACGCCCGGGCCGCCCGCGGGCGACCCGCGGCCGCGCCAGGGCGGCTCCGGCGTCCACGACGCCGCCTCGTTGACGCAGGGAGAGTGGCGGTCCGACATCCGGCCCGGTCAGACGCTCTTCTACCGGGTGCCCGTCGACTGGGGACAGCAGCTCTTCGCCACCGCCGAACTCGGCAGCAGCGCCACCGGCGACGAGTACATCGGCCACGCGCTGGTCCTCTCCCTGGAGAACCCCGCGCTCGGCCACGTCGACGAGAACACCGTCAGCTACAGCGGCAAGCCCTCGACGCTCGCGCTCGACGCGCTGCGGCCGGTGGCCCACGAGAACCGCAGCTCGTACGACGAGGCCACCAACGGGATGCGCTTCGCGGGCTGGTACTACCTGTCGGCCACGCTCAACCCGGCGATGGCCAATGAGTACGGGGACAAGACGGTGCCGCTGACCCTGCGGGTCTCGCTTCGGGGCAACGCGAGGCCGGGGCCCGGGTACGACGGGGATCCCGGGCAGTTCAGCGTGACCGCCGACGACAAGGAGGCGGCGGAGAAGGGCACCTCGGTGGCGCAGGCCGCGTCGGACAGCGACTCCATGCGGGTCGTGGCGGCGGCCGGGATCGGCAGCGGGACGCTCCTGCTCCTCGGACTAGGCGCGTGGACGCTGGTGGCGCGGAGGCGGGCGGCGTAAGGCGGGGTGGCCTCGGGTCGGCTCAGGTCTGGGCGAGGGCCCAGAAGCCGACCGCGAAGCAGACCAGCGCGAGCAGCAGAACCGGGATCGTCACCTTCGGGGGCGGTCCCGGTCGGCGTACCGGGACCGGGGAGGAAGGCGCCGCCGGGACCGTGACGGGGGCCGCGTGCTGCGCGGGAACCTGAAGGGGCCGTGCGGTGTATGGATGAGTAGGGGCTTGTCCGTACGGCGCCGTCGAGGTCGGTGCCGGGGCGAAGGAGGGGGTCGGGTGGCCGACCGGCGGGGGCAGGTGGAAGCTGCCCGTCTCGGAGGGCCCGGGCAGCGGCGCGGGAGCCGTGGCCGGGGCCGTGGCCGGGGAGACCGGGTGCTGGGGCTGGTAGTGCGGCTGTGGGGGCTGCTGCTGGGGCGGTACGGGCGTGGCGGCGGGCGTCGGCACGCCGCCGGGCGCGGCGGCCGTGGAGGCGCCCTGGGCGGCCGTGGCCGCGTCGCCGGCCGGGCCGGTGGGGGCGGCGGTGCCGGCCGGGCCCGTCGGGCCCTGGGGGCCGAAGCCGGACGGCAGGGGGCCGAGTTGGTCGAAGATCTCGACCCGGTCCTCGTCGGGGCGCGGCTCGGGAAGCATGTCGACGGCGGCGGTCAGGGCCTTGCGCGCGCCCGTGGCCGTCCGGAAGCGGGCCTGCGGATCGGGCTGCAGCAGACCGGCGAGCACCTGCCACAGGGGCTCCGGGACGCCCTCGGGGGCGCCGGGAGTGCCGTGCGTGAGGAAATGCTCGACGAGGGCCTGCGAGTCCGGCTTGCGGCCCTGGAGCAGATAGAGGGCGACCAGACCGACGGCGAAGAGGTCGGCGGTGAAGTCGGGTTCGGCACCGAGGAGCTGCTCGGGTGCGAAGTAACCGGGCGTGCCCACCACGTAGTTGGTCTCGGTGAGGCGGGGCTCGCCCTTGCGCATGGAGATGCCGAAGTCGGACAGCCGCAGATGCGGCCGTCCGGTCCCGGTGACGTCCATCAGGATGTTCGCGGGCTTGATGTCGCGGTGCACGACCCCCTCGGCATGCACCGTGGCCAGGCCCGAGAGCAGCTGGTCGAGCAGGACGCAGACGAACCGGGGCGGCAGCGGGCCGTAGTCGCCGATGACGTGCGCCAGAGAGCCGCCGGCGACCAGGTCCATGGTGAACAGGACCTTGTCGTCGTCGGCGGCCCAGCTGGCGGGGGCGAGGACGTGCGGATGGTCGATCCGCAGCGCCTGCTCGCGGACGAAGCGGAGCAGCGTGTGCGCGTCGCTCTGCAGGAGCACCTTGGCCGCCACATAGCGGCGGCGCCGGTGGTCCCAGGCGCGCCACACGGCGCCCGCCCCGCCCCGTCCGATCGGGTCGACCAGCTCGTACCGACCAGCGAATACCTCACCCATCGTGCTGTGTCCGCTCCCCGTTGCCTCGTCTGTGGGCGGTACCGGCCGACTGCCGACCGCGTCAGTTCTGGTGCGACTCGTAGTGCGCGACTGCGTCCGCGGTGCGCCCCGCGCCGTACACCCGGAGGAACTCTGCCAGTTCCGGGTGGGCCGGGGCGAGGGAGTCGGCGGCGTCGATGATGTCCCCCGCAGCGGCTACGGAGCGCAGCAGCGACTGGATCTCGCGGACCACCCGGCGGACGGTCGGAGCGCCCGAGCCGGTGGCGGGCTGAGCGGTGCTGGTGAGGACGGAGCCGCCCTGCGACTTCTTGACCTCGTCCATCCGGTCGGTGGCCTCGGCGGCGCTGACGGTGCCGTCGGCGACCTGTACGGCGAGCTCCTGGAGCGCCTGGACGCGCTGGACGACGGCCGGGTTTCCGATCTTGGCACGCTGGCCGCTCATCAGCTGGGACAGCATGGGCGCGGACAATCCCAGCACGGCCGCGAGCCTGGCCTGATTGAGTCCGAGATCGTCGATCAGCCGACGGAAGAGCGCCCCCAGCGGCTCTCCGTACCAACTGCGCTGAAGCTCTCTGGCTCGCGCCGTGGCTTCCTGCTGCGCTGCGTCCATTTCTTCTCCCCATCCCTAGGTTCGCCACTGCGAACCTCGCTCAGCATCTTACGGAGAGTGGTCGCCGACCGGGAGTCCCAATCCTTTTGCCGGACATGGGGGGTGACCCGGTACTCTGTTCTCGTTCCGGGGCCTTAGCTCAGTTGGTAGAGCGCTGTCTTTGCATGGCAGATGTCAGGGGTTCGACTCCCCTAGGCTCCACGACAAACACCCTCTGTGAACTGCGGAAACGCAGGTCACAGAGGGTGTTTCGCGTAGTGGCGCCGGAGGAGTCCGGGGTCAGCGGTCGGCCCGTCTCGGACGGGTAGATGTGCGACACGACCGAGCCGATGCGCAGGTAGACGTCGGCTTCGTCGGGCGGCCGTCCTTCGCGGCCGTCGCGCGCTGCTTCTCGGCCAGGGCCTTCACCGCGGCCCGCGCCTCGGCCGGAGAGGCGAACGCGAAGAGGGTGAAACTCGACGCGTCTATCGTCGGCCCCGCCCCCGGCCTCCCTCTCCTTGTGGCCGGCGGCCTGGAACCCGGTGCGGGGCGAGTACATCCCCGTCGGGTCGATTCGGGGGCGGCGACGGTCGCCTTGACCGCGTCGGAGAGGCCGGAACCGGCGTTCGTCAGGACCATGGGGCCGCCGGGATCCATTCCCCCCGGGAGGGTCCGCTGCTCCGGACGGGTGGTGTTCATCGGAAGAACTGCGCGACGGCGGCGACGTTCCGTGGAAATCGGGAGCGCATCCACATCATGAGGAAAGTACGTAAAGCGCGCAAACCGAAATGAACCATTCGAGAACGTCACGAAAGTGAGGGGCCATGGCCACCGCCAAGGTCAAGCAGTTCTGGACCGCCTTCATCTCCGTCCTCTTCGCCCTGCTGGCCTCCGTCGGCCTGGCGGGCACCGCCGCCGCCGCACAGCAGCCCGCCGTCCAGCAGCCCGAGGAGCCGGCCGGCCCCACCAAGGCCGCACCCGCCGTCGGGGAGAAGCGGGCCGCACTCGCCTCCGTACCGGCGCAGAGGGCTCACCGGTGGCCGCTCGTCGGGGACCGTTCCCTGCCGCCCACGATCAAGCAGCGCATCGCCGCCGAGGCCCACGGTTCCTCTCCCGCCACCCGGAACCGCTCCGCCGCCGGCGTGACCACCGTGGCCGAGAGCGACGAGCCGGCCGCGCTGACGGAGCTGGCGCTCGCCGCGTCGGCGTAGGGCACGGGGAGAAGACGATGCGCACTCCCCACACTCGTACCCGCACCACCCGCTCTGCCCGAACCTCTTCGTACGCGTTCGCTGCGTACGACCAAGCGGGACACGGCAGGACCTCCGTGGAGCCGAACCGGATCCCGGCAGGACCCGGCAGGACGCCGGCGACGGCAGGACCCGGCAGGACGCCGGCGACGGCAGGACCCGGCAGGACTACCGCAACGGCGGGGTCCGGCAGGAACCCTGTGGACAGGACTCGGCAGGACCCCGCGGGAACCAGGACCCCGGCAGACATCGACAGGGCCCTGGTGGAACCCGGCAGAACCTCGGCAGCACCCGGCGGTACCCCGGTCGGTCAGCGGCGCTCGTCGCGTTCGGCCGCCTCTTCCGCCGCGGCAGCGGCTTCGGCCTCGGACTCCTTGGCCACCACCTCCGAGTCGAGGGAATCCTCACCCTCCTCGTAGGACGTCGGTACGGAACCCTCCTCCACCTCGGTGGCAGCGGGCGGCTCGACCAGCCAGTCGGGATTGGCCTGCTTGTCCCACCACTTCCAGGCGGCGAACGCGCCGCCGACGACGACGCCCAGGACCAAGAGGCCCTTGGCGAGGCGTCCGGCCCGTGCCCGACGCTCGTGCTTCCGCACGATCCTCTCGATTTCCCTCGGCGTCACCTGACCGCGCAGCGCGGCCCAGGCCGCGGTGGAACGCGACCCGGCCTCCTCAAGGACGGGACCGGTCGCGGCGACCGCCTGCTCGACACGTGGAACGGTGTAATCGGCCGCCTGACGGCAGGCCCAGCGGGTCTTGACCGCCGCACGCTGTGCGGCCGCGTCGACCTGCGGCGGTACATGCGGTGCGACATACGAGTCGTACTGCGCACGAGCCTGCGCCTTGGCCTGTTGAGCGGCTTTCGAGACTTTCGGCGCGATCAGCACACGCGCCTCATGGGCGTAGTGCGCGGCCTGGTCCTTGGCCGTGCCGGCGTACGGCGCCACCACTTCCGCGGCGTGCAGGACGCTCTCCTTCGCCGAATCTGACGCGGCGCGCACGCTGTCCATGCGGGTCACGGGATTCCTCCTCCTCGGTGGCGACGATGTCGGGTTTTCGCCTTTCCATCCTTTTCGGAATCATGCCCCCCGGAGCAAGGTCCGGCATGTGGGGGTGGGCATCCGGGGCATGCGAGGATCGGACACGCCAGAGACAGACGTGACATGACGTGGACGGAAGGCGACCGTGGCCGAGCAGCTGTACGCGATCCTCAAGACCAGCCTGGGTGACATCGAGGTGCGGCTGATGCCGTTCCACGCCCCGAAGACGGTCAGGAACTTCGTCGAGCTCGCCGGCGGTGAGCGCGAGTGGACGCACCCCGCGACCGGCACGGTCTCCTCGGAGCCGCTCTACGACGGCACGGTCTTCCACCGGGTCATCAAGGGATTCATGATCCAGGCCGGTGACCCGCTGGGGAACGGCACGGGCGGTCCCGGCTACGAGTTCGCCGACGAGTTCCACCCGGAGCTCTTCTTCGACCGTCCCTACCTGCTGGCCATGGCCAACGCCGGCCCGGGCACCAACGGCTCGCAGTTCTTCGTCACCGTCGCCCCCGCGACCTGGCTGAACCGCAAGCACACGATCTTCGGTGAGGTCGTCGACAAGGAGAGCCGGAAGGTCGTGGACGCGATCGCCGCCACCGCGACCGACCCGCACACCGAGCGACCGCTGCAGGACGTGGTCATCGAGTCCGTGGTGATCGAGAAGCGCTGAGGCGGAAGGGACGGCACCTCTTCATGGAACCGAAACCCTCCGAGAACCCGCCCGCCGGTCTGCCGCGCTGCTACCGCCACCCCGAGGTGGAGACCGGCATCCGCTGCACGCGCTGCGAGAAGCCGATCTGCCCCACGTGCATGGTCTCCGCCTCCGTCGGCTTCCAGTGCCCCGACTGCGTACGCAACGGTTCGGGGACCGGCCACGCCGCCGAAGCCAACCAGCCGCGGACACTCGCGGGTGGCCGGGTCGTGGCGGACGACCGCCTCGTCACCAAGATCCTCATCGGGATCAACCTCGCGGTCTACCTCGCCGTCCTGGCGTTCGGCGACCGGCTCGTCGACGAGCTCGTGCTCATCGGCTACGCCTACAGCCCGGCGCTCGGCGAGCTCGTCGGGGTCGCCGACGGCGAGTGGTACCGGCTGCTGACCTCGACGGTCCTCCACCAGGAGGTCTGGCACATCCTCTTCAACGTGCTGGGCCTGTGGGTGATCGGCGGGATCGTCGAGCCCGAGCTGGGCCGGATCCGGTACGCGGCTCTGTGCCTCCTCTCGGGGCTCTCCGGCTCCGTGCTGGCCTATCTCGTCGCCGCGCAGAACCAGCCCTCGCTCGGCGCCTCCGGCGTCGTCTACGGGCTGATCGGCGCCTGGGCGGTGCTCGCCCGCCGGCGCCGTCACGACATGCGGCCGGTGCTCCTCTTCGTGGCCCTGTCGCTGCTCATGACATTCACCCGACCGGGGATCTCCTGGGAGGCCCACGTCGGTGGTCTGGTCGCGGGTGTCGTGGTGACGTACGCGCTCGTGCACGCGCCGAGGGCCCGCCGGGGCCTGGTGCAGTACGGGGCGCTGGCCCTGGTGCTGTTGATCGACGTGGGGATCGTGCTGGCCCGTTCGGCGGCGCTCACCTGAGCGCACAGCGCTGTGGACGAGCTTCTCTGTGAGCTTTCCCCAGAGTTATCCACAGCGCGTGGCGATCTCTCCCCACTCTGTGGGGAAAGACTGCGCCCCTCGCCTCTGACCTGGTGTTTCTCCAGGGAGGCGAGGGGCGTCGTGGTCTCCGCCGAGGGTGATTCCGGTCATACCGGCGTCAACCTCGTGCGAGTTATCCACAGATCTTCGTAAGTTATCCAGTGCTGTGCACAACGCTGTGGATAAGTTCAGGGGAGAGCTTGACGAGCAACTGGTGCGGGCGCTAGACGGCCGCCGTACCCCTGCTCTTCGTCGCTACTTCCACTGCGTGGAGACACCGAAGCCGGCCGCGATGAAGCCGAAGCCCACCACGATGTTCCAGTTCCGGATCGACTCGATCGGCATCGACCCGTCGGTGACGTAGAAGACCACGATCCACACCAGACCGATGGCGAACAGCGCGAGCATCACAGGCGCCACCCAGCTGCGGTTGGTCAGCTTGATCGAGGTGGCCTGCTTCGCGGGCGGGGGCGTGAAGTCGGCCTTCTTGCGGATCCGTGACTTCGGCACGAGGGACTCTCCTGTCGATGCGCTGCGTGACCGCGCAGGGAACTGTGGCTGGCGCCGGGATGTGACGAAGGAGGACGACTGCGTCCCCCAGGCGTCCGTTAGCGTAGTGGTTCCGCGGCACCGAAGGGGATCAGGGTACGTTGAGCAATTCCGCCGGCACTCCCGAAGGACCTGGCCGCACCGCGAGGTGGCGCCCCGTCCAGGTGCTCACCCTTGCCGTTTTCGCCCTCGCCGGACTGATCTTCGTCACGAGTTTCAACACCGCCAAGGGCACCAACATCCGCACCGACGCCTCGCTCCTGCGGCTCTCCGACCTGATCGAGGAGCGCAGCCACAAGAACGCGGGTCTCGACGAGTCCACCTCCGCCCTCCGTGCCCAGGTCGACTCCCTCGCCGCCCGCGACGACGGCTCCACGCGCGCGGAGGACCGGAAACTCGACGCGCTCGAGGCGGCGGCGGGCACCACCGAGGTCTCCGGCTCCGGTCTCACCGTCACCCTCAACGACGCCCCGCCGAACGCCCAGGCCGCCCCCGGCTACCCCGAGCCGCAGGCCAACGACCTGGTCATCCACCAGCAGGACCTCCAGGCCGTCGTCAACGCCCTCTGGCAGGGCGGCGCCGAGGGCATCCGGGTCATGGACCAGCGGCTCATCTCCACCAGCGCCGTGCGCTGCGTCGGCAACACGCTGATCCTCCAGGGCCGCGTCTACTCGCCCCCGTACAAGATCACCGCTGTCGGTGACCGGGGGAGGCTGACCAAGGCCCTCGCGGGCTCCCCGGCGATCCAGAACTACCAGCTGTACGTGAAGGCGTACGGGCTCGGCTGGAAAGTCGACGAGCACAGGGCGGTGACTCTTCCCGGGTACTCGGGCACAGTGGACCTCCACCAAGCGAAGCCGGTGAGCTGACACCACGCGCGGGGGCGGGGTGGCGCCGCCGGGAGCCGACTGCGGGAGGGGCGCTTGCGTCTCGTCGTGAGGACCTTCAGCGAGCTGTGCATCACCGTCGGCGGCCTGATCGTCCTCTTCGTCGTGTACGTCCTGTACTGGACCGGGGTCCAGGCCGCGAGCGCGAGCGCCGGCCAGATCGACACCCTGCAGCGCGAGTGGAGCAGCACCCCGGTCCGTACCGCCGCTCCGGTCCCCGAGGTCGTGCCGTACGCCCCCGGACAGGGCATCGCCGTCATGTACGTCCCCCGGCTCGGCGAGGACTGGAAGTGGCCCGTCCTCCAGGGCACCGAGGTCGGCACCCTGAAGAAGGGGCTGGGCCACTACGCCGGCACCGCCCGCCTCGGCGCGACCGGGAACTTCGCCGTCGCCGGCCACCGCCGCACCTACGGCGACCCCTTCAAGGACTTCCCCCGGCTGCGCAGGGGCGACGCGATCGTCCTCACCGACGGGACGACCTGGTTCACGTACCGCGTCGACCGCGCGCCCTACCGGACCGTGCCCACCGATGTCGGCGTCATCGACCCCGTACCCGCGAAGTCCGGATTCGACGGGCCCGGCCGCTATCTCACCCTCACCACCTGTGAACCCGAGTGGGGAAGCAGCCACCGGCTCGTCGTCTGGGCACACCTCGACGCCACCCGGCCGGTCGCCGACGGTCGTCCACAGGCTTTGGACAGCTGACCCCCCACGGCCCCCTCGCCCCGTACTCTGGTCCCCGTAACGAACGGAAGGGGCGGTCGACGTCATGTACGGCTGGATCTGGCGGCATCTGCCGGGCAACGCGTGGGTGCGGGCGCTGATCTCGATCGTGCTGGTCCTCGCGGTCGTGTACGCCCTCTTCCAGTACGTGTTCCCCTGGGCGGAGCCACTGCTTCCGTTCAACGATGTGACGGTGGACGGCCAGTGAGCGCGCGAATTCTCGTCGTCGACAACTACGACAGCTTCGTCTTCAACCTCGTTCAGTACCTCTACCAGCTCGGCGCGGAGTGCGAAGTGCTCCGCAACGACGAGGTCGAGCTGAGCCACGCGCAGGACGGCTTCGACGGCGTCCTGCTCTCGCCCGGCCCCGGCGCGCCCGAACAGGCCGGGGTCTGCATCGACATGGTCCGGCACTGCGCGGCCACCGGCGTCCCCGTCTTCGGCGTCTGCCTCGGCATGCAGTCGATGGCCGTGGCGTACGGCGGCGTCGTCGACCGGGCGCCCGAGCTGCTTCACGGCAAGACCTCCCTCGTCACCCACGAGGGACAGGGCGTCTTCGCCGGGCTGCCCTCGCCGTTCACCGCGACCCGCTACCACTCGCTCGCCGCCGAGCCCGCCGCCCTGCCGGACGAGCTCCAGGTCACCGCGCGGACCGAGGACGGCATCATCATGGGCCTGCGCCACCGCGAACTTCCCGTCGAAGGCGTCCAGTTCCACCCCGAGTCGGTCCTCACGGAGCACGGACACCTCATGCTCGCCAACTGGCTGGAGCAGTGCGGCGACAAGGGGGCGGTCGGACGGTCGGCGGGGCTCGCGCCGGTGGTGGGCAAGGCCGTCGCGTGACGACGGGCTCTCCGTGGTTCCGGGCGACGACGAACGAGCCGGAGCCGGAGCCGATACCCGCGGACCCCTACGGGGTCCCCTCGCCGTACCAGGAACCGGCTCCGTCCCCGTACCCGTACACCGAGCAGGCGTACCAGGAACCCACGCAGCCGTACCAGGACCCCACGCAGGGGTACGGGGAGCCCGCGCAGGCGTACCGGGAGCCCGAGCCCGTCTACGAGGCCCCTCACCAGACCGCCTACGACGCTCCCCGTGAGACTCCGCGCGAGGACGCCTACACGGCCCCGTACGAGCCGTACGAGGCCCCTGTGGCTCCTCCGCCTCCCTCCTCGGGCGACACGACCGTTCTGGAGGCCGTGGAGCCCCTTCCCGGGCCCGGCCGGGCCGAACGCCGGCGCGCGGCCAAGGGGGGCAGCCGGGGCAAGGGCCGTCGAGGCGGCCCGACCGCCACCACGGCCGGCGCCCCGACCGGCGAACCGCCCGCGGCGCCGCTCTCGCGCGTCGAGGCCCGGCGCGCCGCCCGCGCCGCCAAGGACAGCGTCGGCGTCGTCGCCAGCCGCGCCGTCGGGGAACTCTTCATCACCTTCGGCGTCGTCATGCTGCTCTTCGTCACCTACCAGCTGTGGTGGACGAACATCCTCGCCGGCCAGGAGACCGACCGGGCCAAGGAACAGATCGAGGACACCTGGGCCAAGGGCGACGCCGAGAAGGACGACAGCGAGCCGGGGGCGTTCGAGCCAGGCGAGGGCTTCGCCATCATGTACATCCCCAAGCTGGACGTCGTCGTCCCCGTCGCCGAGGGCATCAACAAGGCGAAGGTCCTCGACAAGGGCATGGTCGGCCACTACGCCGAGGGCAAGCTCAAGACGGCCATGCCCTCCGACAAGCAGGGCAACTTCGCCGTCGCCGGACACCGCAACACCCACGGCGAGCCGTTCCGCTACATCAACCAGCTGAAGCCCGGCGACCCGATCGTCGTCGAGACCCGGAGCGCGTACTACACGTACGAGATGGCGAGCATCCTGCCGCAGACCGCGCCCTCGAACGTCTCCGTGATCGAACCGGTGCCCAAGGGCTCCGGCTTCACCGAGCCCGGCCGGTTCATCACGCTGACCACCTGCACACCCGAATTCACCAGCACGTACCGCATGATCGTGTGGGGCAGGCTGGTCGAGGAACGCCCGCGCAGTGAGGGAAAGCCGAAAGCGCTCGTAGGCTGAGACCCCACACCTCCGGACGGGACGACGGGACGACCTAGTGGCACGCGTGCGTAATCGGATCGCCGGAGTCATCAGCTTCTTCGGCGAACTCCTCATCACGGCGGGCCTGGTGCTCGGCCTCTTCGTCGTCTACTCCCTGTGGTGGACCAACGTCCTCGCCGACCGCGCCGCCGACCAGGACGGCGCCCAGGTCCGCGACCGCTGGGCCGACGGACCCGGCGCGCTCGACACCAAGGACGGCATCGGCTTCCTCCACGTGCCGGCGATGAACAACGGCGAAGTCCTGGTCAAGCAGGGCACCAAGAGCGCGATCCTCAACAACGGCGTCGCCGGCTACTACACCGACCCGATCAAGTCCGCGCTCCCGCAGGACAAGCAGGGCAACTTCACGCTCGCCGCGCACCGGGACGGACACGGCGCCAAGTTCCACAACATCCACAAGTTGAAGAACGGCGACCCGATCGTCTTCGAGTCCAAGGACACCTGGTACGTCTACAAGGTCTACAAGACCCTGCCGGAGACCACGAAGTACAACGTGGACGTCCTGCAGCCCGTCCCCAAGGAGTCGGGGAGGACGAAGCCCGGCCGGTTCATCACGCTGACCACCTGCACGCCCATGTACACCTCCGACTACCGGTACATCGTCTGGGGCGAGCTGGTGCGTACGGAGAAGGTCGACCGCGACCGGACGCCTCCGGCGGAGCTGCGCTGAGCGCCCCGCACGGGAAGAGTCGAAGCGCCCCGGGCGGGCCGAAGGGGAGAGCCCCGGCATCCAGTGGATGCCGGGGCTCTCCCCTTCGAACGGTCCGACCGTCTGAACGGTCGTGGGGGCGTCAGTCGAAGAAGCCGCCGCCGCCGCCACCGTTGTTGTCTCCGCCGCCGGGGTTGCCGCCGTTGCCGCCGCCCAGCGTGACGACGGTGATCGGCTGGGTCGTGGGGACCGTCGAACCCTCAGGGGGGTTCGTGCCGAGGACCACCGCGTCCTCCTTGTCGGAGTTCTGCTGCACGACCGTCAGGCCCAGGCCCTGGAGCATGTCCCTGACCTCGCTGAACTTCTTGCCGGTCAGACCGGTGGGGATCTGGACCTGGGTCTGCTGCGGTCCCTTGGAGACCTTCAGCGTGATCTGGGTCTCCTTGGACTGGTCCGAGGGGCCCTGCGGAGTCTGATCGATGACCGTGCCCGCGGGCTGGTCCGAGTCGACCTCTTCCTTGGTGATGTTGGTGAAGCCGACCCCGTTCAGCTGCTGAACGGCCTGGTCGTAGCTCCGCGTCTTCACATCGGGAAGCTGCAGCAGCTTCTGCTTCGCGACGGTGATCGTCACCTCGGAGTTCTTCTCCGCCCTGGTGCCGCCGTCCGGATTCTGCTGCAGGACCGTGCCGGGGTCCTCATCGGACTCCTGCTGCTCGACCTTGACCTTGAAGCCCTTGTCCTTCAGGGACTGCTCGGCGCGCTCCTGGGACTGTTCCTGGACGTCCGGAACCTCCACGAGCGGCGAGCCCTCGGAGACGACCACCTGGATCGTGGCGCCGGTGTCCATCTTCGTGGTGCCGTCCGCGACCGGGGACTGGCGGCAGATGGTGCCCTTGGGCTGATCGCAGCGCTCGGTGCCGGTCTCCTGCACCTTCACTTCCGCGTTGGTCGCCCGCTCCGTCGCCACCGCGACGGTCTGGCCGACCAGCTGCGGGACGGCGACCTGCCGGGTGCCGTCCTTCTTCTCGAACAGCGAGACGCCGATGAAGATCGCGCCGACGAGCACCAGGATGCCCGCGAGGGCCAGCAGGATCGTCGAGGTGTTCGACTTCTTCTGGCCACCGCGACGGCGGTCCGGGCGGTCGTCGTAGCCGTAGCCACCGTCGTCCGGGTTGATCGGGGGCAGCATCGAGGTCTGGCCCGCCGGGTCGGCCTGGCGCAGCGCCGTCGTCGGCTGGTCCTCCGGGTAGCCGCCGTAGCCGCCGCCGTACGCGGGGGCGCCCGTCATGCCCATACCCATGCCCATCGCGGCGGCGGCCGCGACCGGCTGACCGTCGAGGCAGGCCTCGATGTCCGCGCGCATCTCGTCGGCGGACTGGTACCGGTAGTCGGGGTCCTTGACCAGCGCCTTGAGGACGATGGCGTCCATCTCGGGCGTGATCTCGTGGTCGAAGTTGCTCGGCGGCTGCGGCTCCTCGCGGACGTGCTGGTACGCGACCGCGACCGGGGAGTCGCCGATGAACGGGGGACGGACGGTGAGGAGCTCGTACAGCAGGCAGCCCGTGGAGTACAGGTCGGAGCGGGCGTCGACCTGCTCGCCCTTGGCCTGCTCGGGGGAGAGGTACTGGGCCGTGCCGATGACCGCGGCGGTCTGCGTCATGGTCATGCCCGAGTCGCCCATGGCGCGCGCGATGCCGAAGTCCATGACCTTGACCTGGCCGGTGCGCGTCAGCATGACGTTCGCCGGCTTGATGTCTCGGTGCACGATGCCGGCGCGGTGCGAGTACTCCAGCGCCTGGAGGATGCCGACCGTCATCTCGAGGGTGCGCTCGGGCAGCAGCTTGCGCCCGGAGTGCAGCAGCTCACGCAGGGTCGACCCGTCGACGTACTCCATCACGATGTACGGGATGGAGACGTTGTCGACGTAGTCCTCGCCGGTGTCGTAGACCGCGACGATCGCCGGATGGTTCAGCGAGGCGGCGGACTGTGCCTCACGGCGGAACCGGGCCTGGAAGGACGGATCGCGGGCCAGGTCGGCCCGCAGCGTCTTCACGGCGACGGTGCGGCCGAGCCGGGTGTCCTGGGCGAGATACACCTCGGCCATGCCACCACGGCCGAGCACCGAGCCCAGCTCGTACCGGCCGCCGAGGCGACGCGGCTCTTCCATAGCTAATCCAGCCCTCTCCGTCTGTCCCGACCGCACCCATGGGTGGTCCGGCGGTGTGTGCTGTTCGCGCATACGGTACCGGCCCCGGGTAGACGATCCGCCCGGGGCCGGTAGCTGATACCTGACCGGTACCTCGCACGTACGGGCCCGAGACGTCAGCCCCGGGTGTTCAGGACCGCCTTCATCACGGCCTTCGCGATGGGGGCGGCGAGACCGCCACCGCTGATGTCCTCACGTGAGGTGCCCGCCGAATCCTCGACGATCACGGCGACCGCGACCGGGGAGCCCTCTGCGGTCTTCGCGTACGAGATGAACCAGGCGTACGGGCGCTTGGCGTTCTTCTCGCCGTGCTGGGCCGTACCGGTCTTGCCGCCGACCTTCACGCCGTCCATGTTCACGTCGGCGTTGCCGCCGGTGCCGTTGGTGACGACGCTCTCCATCATCTGCTGGAGCAGCTGCGCGTTCTCCTCCGAGACCGGGCGGCTCATCTCCTCCGGCTCGGTCTTCTTGAGCAGGTCGACGTTGGGCGCGCGCAGCTCGTCGATCATGTACGGCTTCATCAGCTTGCCGTCGTTGGCGATCGCCGCCGTGACCATCGCCATCTGGAGCGGGGTGGTCGCGGTGTTGAACTGGCCGATGGACGAGAGCGCGTTGCCACCGCGGTCGGCCGTCTTGTCGTAGACCGAGGCGGAGGAACGGACCGGGGTGAACTGCTCGGCGTTGAAGCCGAACTTCTCGGCCATCTCCACCATCTTGTCGCGGCCGACGTCGTCGCCGAGCTTCGCGAAGACCGAGTTGCAGGAGATGTCGAGGGCATGCTTCAGGCTGGCGTTGGCGCAGCCCTTGGCGTGGTTGATCATCTCTCGCTTGGAGAGGGGGATCTTCCAGCCCTCGGGGGTGTCGGTCGCCGCATTGATGTCCTTGACCTTGCCGTTCTCCAGCGCGGCGGCGGCGGTCACGACCTTGAAGACGGAACCGGGCGGGTAGATCTCACGGATCGCGCGGTTCTGCTTCGGCTTGTTCTTGTCCTTCTCCAGCGCCACCCAGGCCTTCTCGTCCTTGGCGGAGTAGCCGGCGAAGGAGGAGGGGTCGTACGAGGGCGTGGAGGCCATCGTCAGGATCTTGCCGGTCTTCGGCTCGATCGCGACGACGGCGCCGGTCTTGTTGCCCAGACCCTCGAAGGCGGCCTTCTGCGCGGCGCCGTTGAGGGTGGTGACGACGTCGCCGCCCTTCTTCGTCTCGCCGGTGAACATGGCGAGGGTGCGGTCGAAGAAGAGCCGGTCGTCGTTGCCGGTGAGGATGCCGTCCTCGATCTTCTCGATCTGGTTGGCGTCGTAGGCCTGCGAGGCGTAGCCCGTGACCGGGGCCCACATGGGGCCGTCGGTGTAGGTCCGCTTGAACTTGTAGTACGGGTCCTTGGAGTCGACGGAGCCGGTGATCGGCTTGCCGTCCACGATGATGTTGCCGCGGGCGTTGGCGTACCGCTCGATCTGGACGCGCTTGTTGGTCGGGTGGGCGTTCAGCTCGTCGGCGCGGACGAACTGGAGCCAGTTGTCCCGCAGGAGCAGGGCGAGGATGAGCAGGCCGCAGAAGATCGCGACCCGGCGCAGCGGCTTGTTCACGGACGGACCACCTGGGTCATCTCAGCGTCGGGGGACGGGGCGGGCGCGGGTGCCGGGCGGCGCGCGGTGTCGCTGATCCGGATCAGGATGCCGATCAGAGCCCAGTTGGCGATCACGGACGATCCGCCGTACGCGAGGAACGGCATGGTCATACCGGTGAGCGGGATGAGGCCCATCACGCCGCCGGCGACGACGAAGATCTGGAGTGCGAAGGCGCCGGAGAGGCCCATCGCGAGCAGCTTGCCGAAGGGGTCACGGGCGGCGAGGGAGGTGCGGACACCGCGCTCGATGATCAGCCCGTAGATGAGCAGGAAGACCATCACGCCGGCGAGACCGAGCTCCTCGCCGACGGTGGCGAAGATGAAGTCCGAGTTGGCGGCGAAGCCGATCAGGTCGGAGTTGCCCTGGCCGAGGCCGGTGCCGAGGATGCCGCCGGAGCCGAAGGACATCATGACCTGGCTCATCTGCTGGCAGGCCGCGACGCCCTCCTTGGCGCAGCCGAACGGGTCGGCCCAGGCATCCACGCGGTCCTGCACGTGGCCGGCGAAGGAGGCCACACCGACCGCGCCCGCGACCGACATGAGAAGACCCATGACGATCCAGCTGGTCCGCTCCGTCGCCACGTACAGCATGATCACGAACATGCCGAAGAACAGCAGCGAGGTACCGAGGTCGTTCTCGAAGATCAGGATGAGGAGGCTGACCGCCCAGATCGTCAGGATCGGGCCGAGGTCGCGTCCGCGGGGCAGGTAGAGCCCCATGAAGCGGCGGCTGGCCAGGGCGAGCGCGTCGCGCTTCACCATCAGGTAGCCGGAGAAGAAGATCGCGAGCACGATCTTCGCGAACTCACCGGGCTGGATGGAGAAACCGGCGACGTTGATCCAGATCTTGGCGCCGTAGACGGCCGACCCGAGCCCCGGGACCAGCGGCAGCAGCAGGAGGACGAGCGCCACCACCATCGAGATGTACGTGTAGCGCTGGAGGACCCGGTGGTCCTTCAGGAACAGCAGCATGCCGACGAACATGGCGATGCCGATGGCCGAGTACATCATCTGCTTCGGGGCGTCCGGGCTGAAGCTGTCGTACAGCCGCATCGACGTCGCGATCAGCCGCGGCGACTGGTCCAGCCGCCAGATCAGCACCAGCCCCATGCCGTTGAGCAGGGTCGCCAGGGGCAGCAGCAGCGGGTCCGAGTACGGGGCCCACTTCCGCACCACGAGGTGCGCGACGCCCGCGAGGAGCGCGAGGCCGAGCCCGTACCCGAGCATGCCGGCCGGGACTTTGCCGTCCATGGCCAGGCCCACGTTGAGGTAGGCGAACACCGGGATGGCGACGGCGAACGCCAGCAGTGCCAGCTCGGTGTTGCGCCGGCTCGGCGCCTCGATCGCGCCGATGGTGGTCGTGTTGGTGACAACGCTCATGGTGGTGAAAGGCCCCCTACGGGTGCTTACTGCTTGCCGCAGTTCGAGGCCAGCTTCTGCTCCTCCGCGGTGAGGGTGGGACCCGGGGTCGGAGCGGCTGTGGTGGGCTTGGAGTCAGGGGTGGCGGCGCCGTCCGGCGTTTCGGCCGGCGGCTTGCTCGCCTGGTCGGCCGCCTTCTCGGCGGCCGCGCGGCGCTCCGCCGTCTTCTTGCAGGCCGAGGCCTGCACGGCCAGCTCGGCGATCTTCGTCTCGGCCTTGGCGAGGCTGCCGCCCGTGATCGTGTCCTCGACCTGCTTCTGCTGGTACGCGGGGAGGTACTTGAGTTCGATCTCGGGGTGGTCCTTCTCGACCTTCGACAGCGAGACCCAGGCCAGGTCCTGGCTGATGCCCTGGTACAGCGCCACGTGCTGGTCCTTGGACCCGACGAAGTACTGGGTCTGCGTCCAGCGCCAGCCGCCGTACAGCCCGCCGCCGATGATCGCGAGGACGAGGATCAGGAAGAAGGAGCGCTTGAGCCACTTGCGGCCCTTGCGCGGCTTCACGAAGTCGTCGTCGGTGTACGACTCGAAGGAGCCTTGCGGGGGCATTCCGCCGTAGCCGTGGCCGTCGCCGCTTCCGGGCGGGCCGAACCCGCCGGCGGGCGGCTGCTGGTGCGGGGCCGGGCGACCGAGTCCGGAGGCGCGGCCCGCCGGGGTCTGCATCGCCCCGCCGTCGTTCAGCTGGGCGGCCTGGTTCTCGGCGACCGCGCCCACGATGACCGGGGTGTCGCTGAGGTGACCGGCGAGGGTGTCTCCGCCGTCGACGTCCAGGACATCGGCGACGATCACCGTGATGTTGTCGGGGCCGCCGCCGCGCAGGGCGAGCTGGATCAGCTCCTGCACGGTCTCCTGCGGGCCCTGGTAGCTGGCGAGGGTGTCCTCGAGCGTCTGGTGCGAGACCACGCCGGACAGGCCGTCGGAGCAGATCAGATAGCGGTCGCCGGCTCGGACCTCACGGATGGAGAGGTCGGGTTCGACGTGGTCGCCACTGCCGAGCGCGCGCATGAGGAGCGAGCGCTGCGGGTGGGTGGTGGCCTCTTCCTCGGTGATCCGGCCCTCGTCGACGAGCCGCTGGACCCAGGTGTGGTCCTGGGTGATCTGGGTCAGCACACCGTCGCGGAGCAGATAGGCGCGCGAGTCGCCGACGTGCACCAGACCGAGCCGCTGACCGGTCCACAGCAGGGCGGTGAGCGTGGTGCCCATGCCTTCGAGCTGCGGGTCCTCCTCGACCATCATCCGGAGCTGGTCGTTGGCGCGCTGCACCGCCGTGCCGAGCGAGGTGAGGATGTCGGAGCCGGGGACGTCGTCGTCGAGCGTGACGAGGGTGGAGATCACCTCGGAGGAGGCGACCTCACCGGCGGCCTGGCCGCCCATGCCGTCGGCGATGGCGAGCAGCCGGGGGCCGGCGTAGCCGGAGTCCTCGTTGCCCTCGCGGATCATGCCCTTGTGCGAGCCCGCGGCGAATCGCAGGGACAGAGTCATGCGCACCTGCCCTGTCGACGCTGCATCGGGGTACAGCCGGTCTCGACCCACACTGCCCACCCTCCGGTCGCTCCGGTCACGCCGGTCGCTTCAGTCGCTCCGGTCAGGAGCCCGGCACGGTCTGTGGCGGGGACCGTCCCGACTCGCTCGCTCCGCTCGCGCCTATTCATGATGTAGCACTACTTCCGCAGCTCGATGACGGTCTTGCCGATGCGGATCGGCGCGCCCAGCGGAATGGGTGTGGCGGTGGTGAGGCGCGCCCGGTCGAGATACGTGCCGTTCGTGGACCCGAGATCCTCGACGATCCACTGGCCGTCCCGGTCCGGGTAGATCCTGGCGTGCCGGCTGGACGCGTAGTCGTCGTCCAGCACGATCGTCGAATCATGGGCCCGGCCCAGCGTGATCGTCTGCCCCTGGAGGGCGACGGTCGTGCCGGTGAGGGTGCCCTCGGACACGACCAGCTTGGTCGGGGCGCCGCGGCGCTGCCGCCCACCGCCCGCGGTCTGCTGGCCGCGCTGCTGCGGAGGCGCGGCGGCTTGCCGCGCCTGCTGCTGCTGAGGTCGCGCCTCCTGGCGACGTGAACCGCGCTGGGTGACCCGCGTACCGAAGAGGTCGCTGCGGATGACCTGGACGGCCACGATGACGAACAGCCACAGAACGGCCAGGAAACCCAACCGCATGACCGTCAGGGTCAGCTCTGACATTGCCCCCGCTTCACCCTTCGGCTTGCCGGTAAACGATGGTGGTGCTGCCCACGACGATCCGCGAGCCGTCGCGGAGCGTAGCGTGGGTTGTGTGCTGCCCGTCCACCACGATGCCGTTGGTGGAACCCAGATCCTGGATCGTCGAGGGCGTTCCGGTCCGGATCTCGCAGTGCCGGCGGGAGACGCCGGGATCGTCGATCCTCACGTCCGCGTCGGTGCTGCGGCCGAGGACCAGGGTCGGGCGGGAGATCTGGTGGCGGGTGCCGTTGATCTCGATCCAGCGGCGCACCTGGGCGCCCGCTCCCCCGTGCGTACCGGGGCCGGGGGCCGCCGGACGGCCCGCGGCAGCGGCCGCCGGCCGGTGGCCGGGACCGCCGGGAGGCGGGGAGGCGGGCATGGGCGGGGCGCCGGCCGGGGGGTACCCGTATCCGCCGCGGCCCTGTCCCGGGCCCTGCTGCTGGTGAGGCTGCTGCTGGCCGCCCGCGGGCGGCTGCGGCTGTGACGTACTCGACGCCAGGGTGCGGCTGCGGACTCGGTACAGACCGGTGTCGAGGTCCTCGGCCTTCTCCAGGTGGACCTTGATCGGCCCCATGAAGGTGTACCGCTGCTGCTTCGCGTAATCCCTGACCAGGCCGGCGAGCTCGTCGCCGAGCTGACCCGAGTAGGGGCTGAGACGCTCGTAGTCCGGCGCGCTCAGCTCCACGATGAAGTCGTTGGGGACGACGGTCCGCTCGCGGTTCCAGATCTGCGCGTTGTTGTCGCACTCGCGCTGGAGCGCGCCGGCGATCTCGACAGGCTGGACCTCGGACTTGAAGACTTTGGCGAAGGTGCCGTTGACCAGACCTTCGAGACGCTGCTCGAAACGCTTCATGACTCCCATAGGGCACCTCCTCCGTCGTTGTCGTCCTGGTACTGCTTACTGATCGTATCCACGCGTCGGGAAATCGGCTGGTTCCCCTTCTCTGCCCTGTGGACGAGTGTCACCTCTCACAAGCCTTCCCCACGGATCGTAGAGGCGGCCTGTGGACAGTGTCCCGCACCCGGCTGTGGGAGCGGGGGCTCGGTCGCGGTCCGGGGGCGGATCGAGGGTGGTTCGGGGCGATCCGAGGCGGGCTCGGCGCCGAACCGGGGCCGGTTCGGGGGCGCTCCCGGACGGTCCCGGGTGATGCATCCCTCTTCTTACCCCTCCTCCCTCTTCTCCCCCTTCCTCCTCTTCATCCCTCCGACTTCCTCCACGTCTCCCCTTCTCCTGGTGCCCTCCCCGCACCCTCCTTCCCTTCTCCGGGCATCTGTCCCTCCCTCACCTTGGTCTGCGTGAGCGGGGGCCAAACAACGGATGTGAATCCACGGTCTGCGACGTGCTAATCTTCTGATGTCGCCAGGCGCTCGCACCGCAAAGTGAGAGAGTCCGGAGCACACCCAATGCGCGGGTGGCGGAATAGGCAGACGCGCTGGATTCAGGTTCCAGTGCCCGAAAGGGCGTGGGGGTTCAACTCCCCCCTCGCGCACCAGTTCAACTCGGGAAACCGAGGAAACGGTCGGCATCGTGATCACGATGCCGACCGTTTCGTTTATCCCCCGATGTGACGAGGGCGCGGCCCCCGTAGAGCGATCGGGTGGGGGTGTGAGGTGGCTCGCACGCCGGGACCTCGGGCTGTGATCAGCGGTCAAGAGCCCACGCGTCAGGGGGCGGCCACGGGGCGGGGGCCACACGGGCGGGGAGCCACGGGTCACGTGGCGGAAGGCCACGGGGTTGCGGGGGCGTGTGGCGGAAGGCCACGGGGTCACGTGGCAGAGGGCTGCGGGTCACCAGGCAGAGGAACGCGAAAGGGGCCCGGCTGATGCCGGGCCCCTTTCTTCTCGTAGCGGGGACAGGATTTGAACCTGCGACCTCTGGGTTATGAGCCCAGCGAGCTACCGAGCTGCTCCACCCCGCGTCGGTGATGCCACTCTACACACTTCCGAGCCCGCCCTTTCCCGCGCGCCATGACCAACGTCACACCGGTCGCCCGGGGGTGGTGTGCGTCATCGGATTCCCGTCCGGCCGAGGAAGGACGTGGGGCCGTGACCGGTGAGCAGACGGGTGTCCTCCGGGCAGAGGTCGCCGACCAGGCGGAGGGAGTCCTCCATGCTCGCCGGGCTCGCGGTCGGTGCGTCCGCGCGTCCCCGGCCGCTCGCCAGCAGGGTGTCGCCGGTGGCGAGCAGCGGCTCGTCGCCACCGTCGAAACGGAACATCACCGAGCCGCCGGTGTGGCCGGGCGTGTGCAGCACCGTGACGGTGCCGGCGGCGAAGGCCAGCTCACCGCCCCGCTCGGGAAGTTCGCGCACCTCGTCGGGCTCCCGGTCCGGATGGCCGACGAGCAGGTCGCGGGGGAACGAGTCGGGCAGCCCCTTGGCGGGAGCACCGAGTTGGTAGCGGTCGGCCGGGTGGATCCAGGCAGGGACGCCGTAGTGCCGGGCGAGCGGAACGGCGTCCCAGGTGTGGTCCATGTGGCCGTGGGTGATGAGGATGGCCTCGGGTTCGAGGCGGTGGGCGCGGACGGCCCGCAGGACCGCCTCGCGGGAGTCGTGGCCGGGATCGACGACGAGGCAGGGATTTCCCGGTCCGGCGGCGACGAGGTGGACGTTCGTTCCGAACATGCCGGTGGCGGTGGACAGGACGAGCAGGCGCATGGCTGGGAACCCCGTTCGTTCAGCGCGCGCCGACCGGTTCCGGCAGGGCGGCGAGTTCGGCCAGGGCTTCCGGCGGGAGGGTCAGGGAACCGGCCTCCACGTTGTCCTCCAGGTAGCGGCGGGTCTTGGTGCCCGGGATGACAGCCACGTGCTCGCCCTGGGCCAGCACCCATGCGAGCGCCACCTGGGCGACGGTGGCGCCGAGGCCGTCGGCCAGGACCCGTACCCGGTCGATGATCGGCTGGTTGGCGCTGAGGGCCTCGGCCTGGAACCGCGGGATCCCGTGCCGTCCGTCCGCCGTCGGCAGGTCCTGCGGGCTGCCGATCAGGCCGGACAGGAACCCCCGGCCGAGCGGGGCGAACGCGATGAACGCGATGCCCTGGCGCCCGCAGTACGCCACCACGCCGTCCTTCAGGGCGTCCCGGCTCCCCAGCGAGAGCTCGCTCTGCACGGACGCCACCGGGTGGATGGCGTGTGCCCGGCCGATCTCCGCGACCGAGGCCTCGGAGAGCCCGATCGCACCGAGCTTGCCCTCCTCCACCAGCTCCGCGAGCGCGCCCCAGCTCTCCTCGACCGGTACCTCGGGGTCGATGCGGTGCAGCTGATAGAGGTCGATGTGGTCCACGTCGAGCCGCCGCAGGCTCGCGTCGACGGCTGCGCGCAGATGCGCGGGCCGGCCGTCGCGGTGGCTCCTGTAGGTGGCCGGGTCGTCGACGACGAGCCCGCCCTTGGTGGCGAGCAGCGTCTTCTCGCGACGTCCCTTGAGCGCCTTGCCGACCAGCAGTTCGTTGGTGAACGGGCCGTACTGGTCCGCCGTGTCGATCAGGTCGACGCCGAGGTCGACGGCGTGCCGTACGACCGCGATGGACTCGCTCTCGTCCCGGCCCAGCTCGTCGTATCCCCACGACATGCCCATGCAGCCGATGCCCACGGACGCGAAGGTCCTCTGCGAGCCGCCCAGTTGGATTCTGCGCATGGTCGTGCGCACCGCCTCTCCCGTTGTGCCCCCGTGGAGCCCCGACCTCGTTCCGTGTGCCGGACGCCCCGTCATGTGCAGCCAGAACTCTGCCATACGCCATGGATGTCTACTAGAGCCAGATGTCTTTTGTATGACAGGGCTCTGCTACATGTGTGCCGCTGGTTCGCCCTCTGCCTCATGGGAGACTCTTGATATGGCGAAGACGACGACGGAGACGGTCGCCGCAGGTCGACTCGGGCACACGATCAAGAGGGCCGAGCAGGCTCTGATCGGGCGCAAGACGGAGGCGCTGCGGGAGTTCGGTCTGACCGTGCCGCAGTACGCGGTCCTGATGCTGTTGTCGGCCTCGGACGGCATGTCCGCGGCGCAGCTGGCACGCGAGTGCATGGTCACGCCGCAGACGATGGCCACGGTTCTGACCAACCTGGAGAAGGCCGACCTGGTGGTCCGGGAGCCCTCGGAGCTGCACCAGAAGGTCGTGGTCAACCGGGCGACCCGGGCCGGCCGGGCCGTCGTGAAGAAGGCCGACAAGGCGGCGCTTCGCGTCGAGGGGGCGCTGGGCGCCGAGTTCACGCCCGAGGAGAGGGCGCGGTTCGAGGAGTACCTGGAGCGGGCGGTCGCTGTTCTGGGATCGCTCGAATAGACGGCTCCGCTGCGGGTGGCGTGCTGCCGGTGGTGGGCTGCGCGGGGTGGGCTGCGAGTCGCCGGAGGCGGCGGTGGTCCCCGGGTGGCGGGTTGCGCGCGGCGGCCGCGGGCCGCGGGTGGCGGGTTGCGCGTGGCGGCGGTGGCCGCGGGTGGCGGGCCGGAGGGTGCGACTTTTGTCGACGGCGGGTGCGACGAAAGAGGGACGACCCGGGACAGGGCTGCCGCCTACGGTGCGAGCGTGGACGTTATGTCGAAGTCGGGGACCCGGAGTTCGTACGGGATCGGGGCCGCGCTCGCCGCAGGGTGGGCGTGGTTCGCGGTGCCGGGGCAGTGGTCGGGGCGCAGGACCACCGGTGAGGTGGCACTCGCCGCGGTCGTCGCGCTGCTCGGCGCCGGGACCGAGGACCTCCTGGGCGGCGAGGGATGGGTGCTGGGCGTCGTCGCCGCCGGGTCCGCCCTGCTGTCCCTCGTGCGGCGCAGACTTCCCGCGAGCGTGCTCGTCCTGACCGCGGGACTCACGCCTTTCGTGCCCGGCTTCGGGCCCCTGCTGCTCGTCGTCGGCTGGTCCTCCGGCCGGTACATCGCGGGGGCGGGCCGCGCGCTCGCCGCGTTCATCGCCGCCTTCGTGCTGAACGTCGGGGGGAGTCTCGTGGGGCCCTGGGAGGGGGGCCGGCTGCTCACCATCGCCCTCACGGCGACCCTCTACTACCTGGGCACCACCCTGGCCCCCGGGCTCGCCCACCGGTACTGGACCCAGCGGCGGACCCTGCTGCACGCGCTCCAGGAGCGCAACGCCCAGCTGCTGCGGGAGCGGACCATGGTGGTCGGGCAGGCGCGGCTGCGGGAGCGGCAGCGGATCGCCCAGGACATGCACGACAGCCTCGGGCACCAACTGGCCCTGATAGCCGTCCACACCGGGGCCCTGGAGGTGGACCGGCAGCTGAGCGAGCGCCAGCGCGAGGTCGTCGGCGTCCTGCGGAACGCGTCGGTGACCGCGATGCACGAGCTGCGGGAGGTCGTCGGGATCCTCCGCGACGGGATCGAGGCCCCCGACGGTTCGGCGGCGGCGCCCGGGCGGTCCGGGGACGAGACGGGCCGCGCGGCGCGGGGGATCGCGGGCATCGAGGGGCTCGTGGAGGCGGCGCGCACGGCCGGCACCTCGGTCGGCCTGAGACGGTCGGGGGAGGAGCGGTCGCTGGCCCCGGCTGCCGACCACGCCGCGTACCGGATCGTGCAGGAGGCCCTCACCAACGCCTACAAGTACGCGCCGGGGGCGGCGATCGGCGTCGACCTGCGGTACGAGCCGGACACCTTCGTCGTCGAGGTCCTCAACGAGAAGCCCACGGAGAAGCCCGCCGAGGACGTGGTGAGCGGCGGGCAGGGGCTGACCGGTCTCGCCGAGCGGGCCCGGCTGGTGGGCGGCATGTGCCATGCGGGTCCGGCCGACGGCGGCGGGTTCCGGGTGGCCGGGATGCTGCCCTACGGGGCGGCGCCCCTCGCGGAAGCGGCGCCTTTGGTCGATGCTGCCGACGACTTCCGGCAGCAGACCACGAAGCCGCTGGTGGGTGAGGGTCGTCCGGTCGTGGTCGGACCGGCCGACTGGACATTCACGGAGCGGGAGCTGGCCATGGCGGTGCGTGGGGGAAGAGGCAGAAGCACGGGCGGTTCGATCGCGCTGGGCTGCGGGATCGCGTTCGCGGCGCTCGTCCTGCTCGTGGTGGCGGTGGGCTTCGGTCTCTACTTCCTGATGGGATCGGTGAAGGAGGGGATGATCGAGCCCGCGCAGTACGACGCGGTGAAGGTCGGGGCGCCGGAGAAGGAGGTGCGCGGCCAGCTCCCGTCCGGCGACACGATCGCCACGGCCGGCCTCAGCGGCAAGGGACCGGCGCAGCCGGAGGGAGCCGACTGTCTGGTGCTGATGTCCTCGGAGTTGAGCGACACCTTCGAGAAGGAACCCGTTTTCCGGTTCTGCTTCAAGGACGGCAAGCTGATCGAGAAGAAGTCGTACGAGGTCGAGGCGCGCTAGCGCCGACCCGCCCGTACCGGAGCCGTGGGGAGTAGCTGTGGCAGGGCAGCCCATCAGGGTGGTGATCGCCGACGACGAGCCGCTGATCAGGGCCGGGATCCGGATGATCCTCACCTCCGACCCGGAGATCGAGGTCGTCGCCGAGGCCGCCAACGGCCGGGAGGCGGTCGAGGCGACACGGGCGCACGCCGCCGACGTGGTGCTGCTCGACATCCAGATGCCGGTGCTCGACGGCCTCTCCGCGCTGCCGGAGCTGCGCCGGTCGGCGCCGGCGGCCCGGGTGATCGTCCTGACGACGTTCGGGGAGCGGGACAACGTCCTGAGGACCCTGGAGCACGGGGGCGCCGGGTTCCTGCTGAAGGACACGGCGCCCGCGGAGCTGATCCGGGCGGTACGGGCCGCCGCGGCGGGGGACGCGTATCTGTCACCGGCGGCGACCCGGCATGTCGTGGAGCGGCTCGCCATGGGCCGGGAGGCGGCCCGTGCCGAGGAGGCTCGGGGGCGGGTCGCGGGCCTGAGCGAGAAGGAGCGCGATGTGCTGGCGCTGCTCGGCGAGGGGCTGTCCAACGCGGACGCGGGGAAGCGGCTGCACATGAGCGAGGCCACGGTGAAGACGTACGTGAGCCGGATCCTCGCCAAGCTGGACTGCGAGAACCGGGTCCAGGCGGCACTGCTCGCGCGGGACGCGGGGCTGTAGCGGGGTCGTAGGGGCGGGCAGCCCCGCTACCGCTCACGGGGTGGCAGGGGCGAGGTGGGGAGGAGGCGGAACGGGGCCGGCGCCGCCCCAGGAGTTATCCACAGGCGCTTGTCCACAGGGGGAGACGGCCGCTCGGGTGCGGCGGTACCTTCAGGCCGGATGATGTTGGACTTTCTCATCGGGGGAGGGCAGGCCATGGACGACAACCAGGTCGTGGTGCCGGGACCGCGCGGCACGGACGGAGCACAGGACGGCGGGTCGGACAGCGGCTCGGGCGGCGTGCGCGTGCCGCACGTGCCGGGCTTCGCCCGCCGCGCCGCCGTCGTCGGCGGGACCGCGGGGGCCGCAGCCTCCCCCAAGGCGCGCGGCAAGGCACTGCGCGAGCGGGTCCCGCGCTCCGCCCACCGGCAGCCCGCCCTCGCCGCCGACCGCCCCGACGCCGTGCGGGCCGTCGAGGAGTCGAACCGGGACCGCGTCCCCGAGCTCGCACCGATACGGGTCGGCAGGATGGCGGCCAGCCCCTTCACCTTCCTGCGCGGAGCCGCCGGGCTCATGGCCCAGGACCTCGCCGGCACCCCTGTCACCGGGATCGCGGCCCAGCTGTGCGGCGACGCCCACGCGGCCAACTTCGGGCTCTACGGAGACGCGCGCGGCCGGCTCGTGATGGACCTGAACGACTTCGACGAGACCGTCGTCGGCCCCTGGGAATGGGACCTCAAGCGGCTCGCCACCTCCCTCGTCCTCGTCGGCCGGGAAGTGGGCGCGAGCGAGGAGGTGTGCCGGGCCGCCGCCTTCGACACCGTAGGCGCCTACCGGCGCACCATGCGGCTGCTCGCCCGTCTCCCCGCCCTCGACGCGTGGAACGCCATCGCCGACGAGGAACTCGTCTCCCACACCGACGCCCGCGACCTCCTCGGCACACTGGAACGGGTCTCCGCCAAGGCCCGCAACAACACCAGCGCGCGGTTCGCCGCCCGCTCCACCGAAGCCGTCACCGACGACGAGGGCGGCGGCCGCCGCTTCGTGGACGCTCCCCCGGTCCTGCGCAGGGTCCCGGACGCCGAGGCGGCCGCCGTCGCCGCCTCCCTCGGCCCCTACCTGGAGACCGTGTCCGAGGACCGGCTGCCGCTCCTCGCGCGGTACGCCGTGCACGACGTCGCCTTCCGGGTCGTCGGCACCGGCAGCGTCGGCACCCGTTCCTATGTCGTGCTGCTCCTCGACCACCGGGGCGAGGCACTCGTCCTCCAGGTCAAGGAGGCCCGCCCGTCCGCTCTGCTGCCCCATCTGCCGACCGCCGGATACACCGTGCCGGACCCCGGTCACGAAGGGCGGCGCGTGGTGCTCGGGCAGAAGCGCATGCAGGTCGTGAGCGACATTCTGCTCGGCTGGACCACCGTGGAGGGCCGCCCCTTCCAGGTGCGCCAGTTCCGCAACCGCAAGGGCAGCGTCGATCCCGCCGCACTCACCGTGGACCAGGTGGACGACTACGGCCGGATGACCGGGGCCCTCCTCGCCCGCGCCCACGCCCACAGTGCCGACCCGCGCCTGATAGCCGGGTACTGCGGGAAGAACGAGGAGTTCGACGAGGCCGTCGCCGCGTTCGCCGTCTCCTACGCGGACCGCACCACCGCCGACCACGCCGACCTGCTCACCGCCGTCCGGGCGGGCCGCATAGCGGCAGAACTGGGCGTCTGACCGACGCCCCGAGGAGTTCGGAGTCGGAAGGACCGTAGGCTGGGTGGGACGAGCCGGAACGAGGACGTGGGCGGGCGTAGACGTGAGCGTGCACCAGGGTGCGAACGAGGGCCCCGAGAGCGAGCGGCCTCAGGACGAGCCGTCCGGGAGCGAGTCGCCGCAGCAGGAGCCGGGCCGGGACGAGCCGCTTGCGAGCGGGACGCCGCAGGCCGAGCGGGACGAGCGGCCCGAGGCGCGGCTTGAGCGGGCCGTGCGGGTGGCCGAGCAGGCGTTGATCGAGTTCGAGATCGCCGTCGAGACCTTCCGCGTCGAGGTGGACAACTTCTCGCGGCTGCACCACCAGAAGCTGGGCCCGATGTACGCGCGGCTCGACGAGCTCGATGCCCGGATCGCCGAGGCGCGGGCGGCGCGGACCGGTGACCCCGAGGATCTGCGGCGTGCGCAGGAGGCGCGGGCCGCGGTCATGCCGATGCCCGGGGTGGACGAGCTCTTCCACGACTGGATCGACTCCGACGGGTTCTCCCCCGAGGCCGAGGCCATGCTCACCGACCGTCCGGTGCGGCCGCCGAAGCGGGTCCGTCCCAACGAGGAGGTCCGCAGGCTCTACCGGGAGCTGGCCCGTAAGGCCCACCCCGACCTGGCCCGCGAGGAGGACGAGCGGAAGCGGCGCGAGGAGTTCATCACGCGGGTGAACGCCGCCTACGCCCGCGGGGACGAGGCCGTCCTCCGCGAGCTGTCCGCCGAGTGGGAGGCCGGTCCCGTGCCGGCCGAGGAGCGGCTCAGCGAGAGCGAGGAGCTGTACGCGCGCCTCGAGTGGCTGGCGCAGCGCAAGGACATGCTGTCGACGCTGGCGCGTGAGCTGGAGGAGAGCGCTATCGGCGCGATGCTGCGGATGGCGCCGGAGGACCCGGACCGTCTCCTGGAGGAGATCGCGGAGCAGCTGCTCGCGCAGGTCTCCGAGCGGGAGAGCGAGCTGGCCGGGCTGGTGCAGTAGGTTTTTCCGTGCGCTCGAGACCCTTCGGGCGGTACTGATCGAGAGAAGGCCGGTTCCATGAATTTCTCCCCTCTGCCCTCGGTGGACGCGGCTTCCGTGCCGGCCGATGCCCTGGTGCTGGACGTCAGGGAGGACGACGAGTGGGCGGCCGGGCATGTCGAGGGTGCGCTGCACGTGCCGATGAGCGACTTCGTGGCCCGCTTCGGTGAGGTGACCGAGGCGGTGGCCGAGCGTGGCCGCGCGTATGTGATGTGCCGGGTGGGTGGCCGGTCGGCGCAGGTCACGCAGTATCTGGTGCAGCAGGGCTTCGACGCGGTGAACGTGGAGGGCGGCATGCTCGCCTGGGACGGTGCCGGGCGCCCGATGGTGGCGGGTACCGGAAGCCCGGCCTTCGTTCTCTGACGTTCTCCGGGCTTCCCGACCGGCTCCGGCGGGGCTCAGCCGAGGGGGTGGGCGGCCAAGAGGTCGCCCAGGGCGTCCTCGTGGGCCGCGGCGGGGCCGAGTGACAGCTCCAGGTGCTTGGCCCAGGCGTGGAAGCGGTGCAGCGGGTAGTCGGTGTCGGCGCCGAAGCCGCCGTGCAGGTGCTGAGCGGTCTGCACCACCCGTCGGACGCCTTCGGAGGCCCAGATCTTCGCGACGGCGATGTCCCCTTCGGCGGGGAGTGCCGCTTCGGCTCCGCTGGACAGGCGCCATGCGGCCTGCCAGAGGGTGACCTCCATGGCGCGCAGGTCGATGTAGCGGTCGGCGGTCTGAACGGCGACGGCCTGGAAGGTGGCGACGGGGTGCCCGAACTGTTCGCGCTTTCCGGTGTATTGGCTCGTCATGGTGAGGACGGCCTCGCCGAGGCCGAGGGCGAGCGCGCAGGTGCCGGTGGTGAGGAGTCCGCGCAGCCAGTCCCAGGCGCCTTCGGTGTCGATGACGTCGGCGCTGTCGAGGCGGACGGCGTCGAGCCGTAGTTCCGCGAGGAGTTCGCCACTCGTGGAGTACTGCGCGGTGAGGGTCAGTCCGTCGTGGGTGCGGGGCAGCAGGGCGAGGACGGTGGCGCCGTCGGGGGTGTGTGCCGGCACGGCGATGATGTCGGCGCCGTGGGCCCAGGGGACGGCGGTCTGCAGGCCGTCGAGGATCCAGTCGGTGCCGTCGCGGCGTGCGGTGACGGCGCGTTCGGCGGGGTCGTGGCCGGTGCGTCCCTGGGAGGCGGCGGTGAGGACGAGTTCGCCGCGGCTCACGCGGGGGAGCAGTCCGGAGGCCGTTTGCGGGGGTGCGTACCGCTCGACGGTCATGGCGACGGCGCTGGTCTCCAGGAGGGGGACGCGGGCCAGGACGCGGGCCGATTCGCGGAGGACGAGACAGAGGGCGACGGGGTCGAGCCCTCCACCGCCGTGCTCCGGGGACACCACGAGGCCGAGGAGGTCGGCGGCGGCGAGGTGGGACCAGAGCGGTCGGTCGAGGTCCTCGGACACGGCGCCCGGTGTGAGGGCGGGGCTCGGTACCGCGTCGGGCGTGACGCCCGAGAAGACCGCCTTGGCGGCCTCGACGGCCGCCTGCTGCTCTTCGGTGAAGGTGAAGTCCACTGCCCTGCCCTCCCGTTGTGCCCCTGCTGGTCCTGACGGTTGGTCAAGATAGAACAGGTTCTAGTGGAAGGGAATGGCGGCGCCACAGTCGGGTCGGGGTGTGGCGCCGGCTCCTCATTCGTCAGCGGTCGAAGTCCAGCTCCACGTCGGGGGTGACCGGGTGGGACTGACAGGCCAGGACGTATCCGGCTTCGGTCTCCTCCGGTTCCAGCGCGAAGTTGCGGTCCATCCGCACCTCTCCGCCGACGAGGAAGGCACGGCAGGTGCCGCACACTCCGCCCTTGCAGGCGTACGGGGCGTCCGCGCGGGAGCGGAGCACCGTGTCGAGGAGGGTCTCGCCGCGGTCCACCGGCCAGGTGCCGGACCGGCCGTGCAGGGTCGCGGTCAGTGTGGCGTGCGCCGGGGTGTCGGCAGTGGAGACGGGGGCGGGCGCGGAGCCGTCGTCGACGTGGAAGATCTCCTGGTGGATCCGGCCGCGGTCGACACCGAGGCCGCGCAGGGCTCCCTCAGCGCCCTGGACGAGCCCGAAGGGGCCGCAGAGGAACCAGCCGTCGATGGTCTCGACGGGCAGGAGCGAAGGCAGGAGCGAGGCGAGCCGCTCGCGGTCGAGCCGGCCGGACGGCAGACCCGCTTGCTGCTCCTCCCGGGAGAGGACGGTGACCAGCTGGAACCGGTCGGGGTAGCGGTCCTTCAGGTCGGCGACCTCGTCCAGGAACATCGTGGACGAGGCGGTGCGGTCGCTGCGGATCAGGCAGAACCGGGCCTCGGGCTCGCGGGCGAGCAGGGTGGCCGCGATCGACAGGACCGGAGTGATGCCGCTGCCGCCGACGACGGCCGCGAAGTGGCCGGGGCGCGGGGCGAGCGAGAAGCGGCCCATCGGCTCCATGACCTCGACGAGGTCGCCGACGGCCAGCTCCTTGAGGGCGTACGTCGAGAAGGCGCCGCCGTCCACGAGCCGGATGCCGACGCGGAGGACGGGGGCCTCGCCGGGCGGGGTGGCGGGGGCGCAGATCGAGTACGTGCGCCGGACCTCCTCCCCGTGTTCGCCCGTGCGGCGCAGGGCGAGGTGCTGGCCGGGGAGGTGCCGGTACGTGTCGTGGAGCTCGGGCGGGACGGCGAAGGTGACCGCCACGGAGTCGTCCGTGAGCTGCTCGACCTCGCTCACCCTGAGGGGATGGAACCCGGCCCGTCCGCCGGCCCGGGCGCCCACGCCTGAGGACTCCATCTACAGCTCCTTGAAGTGGTCGAACGGTTCGCGGCAGGCGGTGCAGCGGCGCAGAGCCTTGCACGCGGTGGAGGAGAAGCGGCTGAGGAGTTCGGTGTCGGTGGAGCCGCAGTGGGGGCAGCGGATCGCGAGGGTCAGTGCTACCGGGCCTCCGTCCGGGCCCTGGGGGCGCGGTGGCGCGACGCCGAACTCGGCGAGCTTGCGCCGCCCTTCCTCGCTGATGTCGTCGGTGGACCAGGCGGGAGCGAGGACCGTGACGACGGAGACCTCCGGCACTCCGTGCTCGTGGAGCGCGCGCTCGATGTCCGAGGACATGGTCTCGACGGCGGGGCAGCCCGTGTACGTCGGCGTGAGGGCGACCTCGACCCGGCCCGGGCCCGTGACGTGTACGCCGCGCAGGACGCCCAGCTCCGCCAGGGTGAGGACGGGCAGCTCGGGGTCGAGGACGGCGCCGGCGATCCGGCTCAGCTCCTCCTCCAGGGCCGTCATGGTCACCATGTCGCCCCCGGGTGGCTGCGGTGGAGGTGCTGCATCTCGGCGATCATCCGTCCGAACGGCTCGGTGTGCAGTCCCTGCCGGCCGGCGCCCGCGGCCCAGGCGCCGGTGCGCGGACCCTCGGGCACGGTGAGCGTGGCCCTGCCGAGGACGTCGGTCACCGAGGCCAGCCAGGCGCTCTCCATGGCCGCGTGGTCCACGTCGACTCCCTCGACGGGCTGGAACAGTTCGCCCGTGTACCGCCAGAGGGCGTCGCAGGCCCGCTGCATGCGGCGGTGGCTCTCGTCGGTGCCGTCGCCGAGGCGGAGCGCCCAGTGCTCGGCGTGGTCCTGGTGGTAGGCGACCTCCTTGACGGCCTTGGCCGCGAGGCCGGCGAAGGGGCCGTCGCCGGAGGCCAGCTGCCCGTACAGGAGTCGCTGGTAGGTGGAGAAGTAGAGCTGCCGGGCGATGGTGTGGGCGAAGTCGCCGTTCGGCTGTTCGACCAGCTGCGCGTTCCGGAAGGAGCGCTCCTCGCGGAGGTACGCCAGTTCGTCCTCGTCGCCGACGAGGGACAGCAGGATGCGGGCCTGGCCGAGGAGGTCGAGCGCGATGTTGGCCAGGGCCACCTCCTCCTCCAGGACGGGGGCGGATCCCGCCCACTCCCCCAGGCGGTGGGAGAGGACGAGGGCGTCGTCGCCGAGGGCGAGGGCGGCGCCGGTGATCACGGCGGCCCCGCTCGTGACCGGGGTGGTGCTCACAGGTGCTTCACCCCCTCCGGGATCTCGTAGAACGTCGGGTGGCGGTAGGGCTTGTCCGCGGCCGGCTCGAAGAACGGGTCCTTCTCGTCGGGCGAGGAGGCGGTGATCTCCGCGGAGGGCACGACCCAGATGGACACGCCCTCGCTCCTGCGGGTGTACAGGTCACGGGCGTTGCGCAGGGCCATCTCCGCGTCGGGTGCGTGGAGACTGCCCGCGTGGGTGTGGGACAGCCCGCGGCGGGAGCGCACGAACACCTCCCACAGCGGCCAACTGTCGCTCGTCATGCCTGTGCCTCCCCGTGCTTGCCGGTGTGCTGGTGCTGCTCGGCGTGGTGCTTGTCCACGCGGTGCTTCTCCGCGTGGGCCGCCGCGGCCTCTCTGACCCAGGCGCCGTCCTCGTGGGCCTGACGCCGACGGCTCAGCCGCTCCTCGTTGCAGGGGCCGTTGCCCTTGAGGACGTCCCAGAACTCGGCCCAGTCGATGGCGCCGAAGTCGTAGTGCCCGCGCTCCTCGTTCCACCGGAGGTCGGGGTCGGGGAGGGTGAGTCCGAGCGCCTCGGCCTGGGGCACGGCGATGTCGACGAAGCGCTGCCGCAGCTCGTCGTTGGAGTGGCGCTTGATCTTCCAGGCCATCGCCTGGGCGGTGTGGGTGGACTCGTCGTCCGGCGGGCCGAACATCATCAGCGAGGGCCACCACCACCGGTCCACGGCGTCCTGCGCCATGGCGTGCTGCGCCTCGGTGCCACGGGAGAGGGCGAGCAGCGCCTCGTACCCCTGGCGCTGGTGGAAGGACTCCTCCTTGCAGACCCTGACCATCGCGCGGGCGTACGGCCCGTAGGAGCAGCGGCACAGCGGGACCTGGTTGGTGATCGCGGCGCCGTCCACGAGCCAGCCGATCGCGCCGACGTCGGCCCAGGTCAGCGTGGGGTAGTTGAAGATGGAGGAGTACTTCTGGCGGCCCGAGTGGAGCTTGTCGAGCAGCTCGTCGCGGCTGGTGCCGAGGGTCTCCGCCGCGCTGTACAGGTACAGGCCGTGGCCGGCCTCGTCCTGGACCTTCGCCATGAGGATCGCCTTGCGCCGCAGCGAGGGCGCGCGGGTGATCCAGTTCGCCTCCGGCTGCATGCCGATGATCTCGGAGTGGGCGTGCTGCGCGATCTGCCGGACGAGCGAGGCGCGATAGGCCTCGGGCATCCAGTCGCGCGGCTCGATCCGCTCGTCGGCGGCCACTGCGGCGTCGAACACGGCCTCGTAGGCGGCCTGCTCCGCCGCCACGGCCGCGTCCGACACGCCGGGCGCGCCCGTGGTCTCTGCCGTCCCTGCCGTCACTGCGGTCATCGGACTCCCTACCGACCGATCGTTCGGTTGAATAGCTTCAATGGTGAGTCGGCGGCCCGTATGGTGTCAACCCTGTGGATAACCGAGGTGAGCCGATCGGGATCGGGGCGGGATGGACGCGTACGTCGAAAAAGGCGCCGCCGACGCGGACGACGGCCGTCCGACGCCCCCGGCCGGCACCGGGATCGAGGCCCCGCCGGGCCCCGTGACAGAGCCCTTCACGGGCCCCACGGCCGACGGCTCGGGCGGGTCGCCCGCGGCGGACCGCGGGGGCGTCGGGATCATGGCCCTGTCGATGCCCTACCAAGTCGTCCTCGCCGTGGCGCTCGCCGTCGCCGGGGTCTTCGCGTGCGTCCATCTGGCGATGGTGTTCCTGCACGTCGCGCCGTCCAACACGCTGACCAAACGGCACGGTCAGGCCGTCGACGACTGGGTCTATCCCGAGTTCGAACAGAACTGGAAGCTCTTCGCGCCCAACCCGCTCCAGCAGAACGTCTCCGTCGAGGTCCGGGCCGAGATCGTCGCCGCCGACGGCAGCCGCCGGACCACCGGCTGGATCGATCTCACCGCCCAGGACACCGAGGCGATCCGGCACAACCCGATGCCCAGCCACGCCCAGCAGAACGAGCTCCGGCGGGCCGTGGACTTCTACCTCAACTCGCACTCCGACGACCACACCCCCAACGGGATGCGCGGCCGTCTCTCGGAGGAGTACATGCGCCGCATCGCGATGCTCCGCCTCGCGGACCTGTCCGGTGACGTGGAGCGCGTCCAGCTGCGTACCGTCACCCGGGCGGTCCCCGCCCCCGGGTGGAGCTCCGAGAAGAACGACACCGCTCCCTCCTACCGTGACTTCCCGTGGTGGCCGGTCACCGACGCCGACCGGCCCGCCGGGGTCGACCGAAGCCGCACGGAGGCGGGCCGATGAGCACTCCCACCCCCAGACCCGCTCCTGGCCCCGGCCCCGCTCCTGCCTCCTCCGCCGCTCCCACGCCCACGCGTGGCCGTGCCCGCGAGCCCTTCGACCGTCGGCTCGCCCGCGCCGTCCAGAACGTCACAGGCCGTTCCCTCGGCCCGTACCAGACCGCGATCGTGCGGATCGGCTTCTCGCTGACCTGGCTGGTCTTCCTGCTGCGCGAGCTGCCGTTCCGGCACGAGCTGTACGGCCCCGACGGCCCCTGGTCCTGGGAGATGGCCCGCCGGCTGATCGCCGACAACCGGTCCTTCACCGTGCTCATGTGGTCGGACGGCCGGCTCTGGTTCGAGCTCGTCTACGGGCTCGCCGTGCTCTCGGCCGTGCTGCTCCTGGTCGGCTGGCGAACCCGCGCCGTGTCGGTGGTCTTCATGGCCGGCGTGCTCTCGCTGCAGAACCGGTCCGTCTTCGTCGGCGACGGCGGCGACAACGTCCTGCACCTCGCCGCGATCTACCTCGTGCTGACCCGCTGCTCCCAGGTGTGGTCCCTCGACGCCCGTCGGGCAGCCCGCGCGGCCGGCGCCGCGGCCGCCGGAGAACCCGCGCGCCACGATCCCGTCGGCCCCCTCCTGTGGACGGTGCTCGGCGGCTTCCTCCTCGCCACCACCTGGTTCAGCCAGGTCACCGGCGAGTGGTGGCTTCCGGTGCTGCTGTGGGTCCTGTGGCTGGGGAACGGGCTGTGGTGGCTGGTGTGCCGGTTTGCGCCCGGGGAGCCTCGCACCCTGCTCGACGCCCTCGCGAACCTCGCGCACAACACCGCCCTCGTCGTGATCATGGCGGAGGTCTGTCTGATCTACGCCACGGCCGGCTGGTACAAGATCCAGGGCTCGCGCTGGCAGGACGGCACCGCGCTGTTCTACCCGCTCAACCTCGACTACTTCACGCCCTGGCCCGCCCTCTCCGAGCTGCTCGGGACCAGCGGGGTCATGGTGATGCTGCTGACCTACGGCACGGTGATCGTGCAGGTCGCCTTCCCGTTCACGCTCTTCCACCGCAAGGTCAAGAACGTCCTGCTCGTCGCGATGATGCTGGAGCACGCCGGGATCGCGGTGCTCCTCGGGCTGCCGGTCTTCTCGCTCGCGATGATCTCCGCCGACGCCGTGTTCCTGCCGACGCCGTTCCTGGTGGCGCTCGGCGCCCGGGTCGTACGGGGCAGGGACCGGTTGTGGCGGCGGACACCCGCCGGGACGGTGCCCGAGCAGCGCCGTACGGGTGAGGAGCACGGTCCCCGTACCCTCGTCGGGTGAGCACCACCGAAGAGACGGCAGCGCCCGAGGCGTCGGAGCCGGTCCAGTACGACGAGGGCTTCGGCCCCGAGATCGGCGTCGGGCCGCACCCCGAGCCGTGGCCCGAGGACGAGCGGTACGACCCCGAGCTGCTCGCCGGGGGCGACCGGCGCAATGTCGTGGACCGCTACCGGTACTGGACGCGGGAGGCGGTCGTCGCCGACCTGGACACCCGGCGGCACGACTTCCACGTGGCCGTGGAGAACTGGGGCCACGACTTCAACATCGGTTCGGTGGTACGGACGGCCAACGCGTTCCTGGCGAAGGAGGTCCACATCGTGGGCCGGCGGCGCTGGAACCGGCGCGGGGCCATGGTCACCGACCGCTACCAGCACGTCCGGCACCACCCGGACACCGAGTCGCTGACCTCGTGGGCGGCGGCCGAGGGCATCCCGGTCATCGGCATCGACAACCTGCCCGGTGCCGTACCGCTGGAGCGGACCGTGCTGCCCCGCCGCTGCGTGCTGCTCTTCGGGCAGGAGGGCCCGGGGCTCACCGAGGAGGCCCGCGCCCATGTGGAGACGGTCTGCTCGATCGCCCAGTTCGGCTCGACCCGCTCGATCAACGCGGGAGCGGCCGCCGCCATCGCCATGCACGCGTGGGTCCAGCGCTACGCGGAGATCGAGACCCCCTAGGAGATCGAGACCCCCCTGGGGGAGAGCGCCCGCGGGAGCCGTGTGGAGGCCCCGGGGAGCCTCCACACGGGTGTGCCTCAGGCCTGGCGGCGGACCTCCACCACCCGGAAGCGGTTGGAGACGAAGGCGCCGTCGCACAGGGCCGCGTTCGCCGCCGGGTTGCCGCCGGAGCCGTGGAAGTCGGAGAACGCGGCGGTCTGGTTCACATAGACCCCGCCCGTGAGGTTCAGCGACAGCTGCGCCGACTCCTCCAGACAGACCTCCTCCACCGCACGCTCGACGTCCGCCGAGGTCGTGTAGGCCCCGACCGTCATCGCGCCCTTCTCGCGGACCGTGCGCCGCAGCAGCTCCAGGGCGTCGGCGGTGGAGTCCACCGAGACGGCGAAGGAGACCGGGCCGAAGCACTCCGAGAAGTACGCGGCCTGGGCGTCCGGCTTGGATCCGTCCAGCTTCACGACGACCGGCGTACGGACCACCGCGTCCGGGTAGTCCGGGTTGACGACCTCGCGGGAGGCGAGCGCCACCTCGCCGAGACCGGCGGCGGCCTCGAGTCGCGCCTTCACGTCCGGGTTGACCAGGGCGCCCAGCAGACCGTTCGCCCGGGCGTCGTCGCCGAGCAGACCGCCGACCGACGCGGCGAGGTCGGCGACGACCTCGTCGTACGACTTGGGGCCCTGGTCGGTGGTGATGCCGTCGCGGGGGATCAGCAGGTTCTGCGGGGTGGTGCACATCTGGCCGCTGTACAGGGACAGCGAGAAGGCCAGGTTGGCGAGCATCCCCTTGTAGTCGTCGGTGGAGTCGACCACCACCGTGTTGACGCCGGCCTTCTCGGTGTAGACCTGCGCCTGGCGGGCGTTCGCCTCCAGCCAGTCGCCGAAGGCGGTCGAGCCGGTGTAGTCGATGATCCGGATCTCGGGGCGCACGGCCAGGGTCTTGGCGATGCCCTCGCCCGGCCACTCGACGGCGAGCGCGACCAGGTTCGGGTCGAAGCCGGACTCGGCGAGCACCTCACGGGCGACCTGCACGGTCAGCGCGAGCGGGAGCACCGCGCGCGGGTGCGGCTTGACCAGGACCGGGTTGCCGGTGGCGAGGGAGGCGAACAGGCCCGGGTAGCCGTTCCACGTGGGGAAGGTGTTGCAGCCGATCACCAGGGCGATGCCGCGGCCGACCGGGGTGAACTCCTTGCTCAGCTCCAGGGGGTCGCGCTTGCCCTGCGGCTTGGACCAGTCGGCCCTGCCGGCGGGGGTGCGGGTCTGCTCCGCGTACGCGTACGCCACGGCCTCCAGGCCGCGGTCCTGGGCGTGCGGGCCGCCGGCCTGGAACGCCATCATGAACGCCTGGCCGCTGGTGTGCATGACGGCGTGGGCGAACTCGTGGGTGCGGGCGGAGATCCGGGCGAGGATCTCCAGACAGACCAGGGCGCGGGTCTCGGCCCCGGCGTCGCGCCAGGCACCCATGCCCGCGCGCATCGCGGGGAGCAGGACGTCGATGTCGGCGTGCGGGTACTCGATGCCGAGCTCCGGGCCGTACGGCGAGGTCTCGCCGCCGGTCCAGCCGTCGGTGCCGGGCTGGTCGAGCTCGAAGCGGGTGTTCAGCAGGGCCTGGTGGGCGGCGAGACCGGCCGCCGCGTCGAGCGAGCCGCCCTCCCCGTACGCCTTCGGGTGCTCGGGATACGGCGACCAGTAGGCACGGGTCCGGATGGTGTCGAGCGCCTGGTCGAGCGTGGACCGGTGCTTCTCGGCCAGACGGTCGGTGGTCGGCAGAGCGGTGGCCATGAGTGGACCAACTCCTCGTCGAGCTGGGCAGGGAGACACGTACGGAGTTAGAGTAACCGAACGATCGGTCGGGACAAGGGGGCCTGTCGATCCTGTGGAAAACCCATCGGGGAGGATCACTCCTATGAGCGCCAACGTGACCGTCAGGGGGAGCGACGACGTGACCGCCAGTGAGCCTGCCGCCGCCGTGGAGGCATCCGAAGCCGTGGCCGGAGGGGTCCTGGGCCCCGTCGGGCGGGACCGGACCGTCGCCGTCGTCGGCACCGGCACCATGGGCCAGGGCATCGCCCAGGTCGCACTGGTCGCCGGCCACCCCGTGCGGCTCTACGACAGCGCCCCCGGCCGCGCCGAGGAGGCCGTGGCCGCCCTCACGGCACGCCTCGACCGCCTCGTCGAGAAGGGGCGTCTCGACGCCACCGCGCGCGAGGCCGCCGCCGGACGCCTGTACGCCGCCCAGGACCTCGGGGAGCTCGCGGACGCGGCGCTCGTCGTCGAGGCGATCGTCGAGCTGCTCCCCGTCAAGCAGCAGCTCTTCGCCGACCTGGAGAAGGTCGTCGGCGACGACACCGTCCTCGCCACCAACACCTCCTCGCTCTCCGTCACCGCCATCGCGGGAGGCCTGCGGCTGCCCGGCCGGTTCGTCGGACTGCACTTCTTCAACCCGGCGCCGCTGCTCCCCCTCGTCGAGGTCGTCAGCGGCTTCGCCACCGAGCCGGACGTCGCCACGCGCGCGTACGAGACGGTGAAGGGCTGGGGGAAGACCCCGGTGCGCTGCGCGGACACCCCCGGTTTCATCGTGAACCGGGTCGCCCGTCCGTTCTACGCGGAGGCGCTGAGGGTCTTCGAGGAGGGCGCGGCCGACCCGGCCACCATCGACGCGGCCCTGCGCGAGTGCGGCGGCTTCAAGATGGGCCCGTTCGAGCTGACCGACCTCATCGGCCAGGACGTGAACGAGGCCGTGACCCGGTCCGTCTGGGAGTCCTTCCACCAGGACCCGAAGTTCACGCCGTCGCTCGCGCAGCGGCGGCTCGTGGAGTCGGGGCGCCTCGGCCGCAAGACGGGCCAGGGCTGGTTCTCGTACGCGGAGGGCGCCGAGCGGCCCGAGCCGCACACGGCGGCGCCGGCGCCGGCGCCCGAGCGGATCGTCGTCCGGGGCGATCTCGGACCGGCGGAGCCTCTGGTGGGGCTTTTCGAGGCGGCCGGGATCGCGGTCCGGCGCAAGAAGGGGGACGGCGGGTACATCAAGCTGCCGTGCGGCGGCGAGCTCAGCCTCGCGGACGGCGAGTCCTCCTTCGAGTACCACAAGGAGGAGATCCTCTACTTCGACCTCGCGCTCGACTACGCCGCCGCGAGCAGGATCGTGCTGTCGGCGCGCGAGGGCGTCGACCCCGAGGTCCTCGCGGAGGCGGTGGGGCTCTTCCAGGCTCTCGGCAAGAAGGTCTCCGTCATCGGGGACGTGCCCGGCATGATCGTCGCCCGTACGGTCGCCATGCTGGCCGATGTCGCGGCCGACGCGGTCGACCGGGGCGTCGCGACGGCGGAGGACGTGGACACGGCGATGCGGCTCGGGGTCAACTATCCCGCCGGACCGCTGGAGTGGGCGGGGAAGGTCGGCTACCGGCGCACGTGCGGTCTGCTGAGCGAGCTGCACTCGCGGTATGCGAACGGCCGCTACGCGCCGGGTATCGGTCTCATGCGCCGGGGGTACGCCGAGGAAGCGGGGGACTCCCGATGACCACCGCCAAGCGCGACACCTACACCCCGGAGACGCTGCTCTCGGTGGCCGTGCGGGTCTTCAACGAGCGCGGCTACGACGGCACGTCCATGGAGCACCTCTCCAAGGCGGCCGGGATCTCCAAGTCGTCGATCTACCACCATGTGTCCGGCAAGGAGGAGCTGCTGCGGCGGGCGGTCAGCCGGGCGCTCGACGGGCTCTTCGCGATCCTCGACGAGCCGGACGCCGGGCGCGGCCGGGCCGTCGAGCGGGTCGAGTACGTCACGCGCCGCACCGTGGAGGTGCTGATCGCGGAGCTGCCGTACGTGACGCTGCTCCTGCGGGTGCGCGGCAACACCGGCACCGAGCGGTGGGCCATGGAGCGGCGGCGCGAGTTCGACCACAAGGTGGCCGACCTGCTCAAGGCGGCCGCCGAGGAGGGCGATCTGCGGGCCGATGTGGACATCAGGCTCGCGACCCGGCTGCTCTTCGGAATGATCAATTCGCTGGTGGAGTGGTACCGGCCGCATCCGGACGCGGCGGCGGAGCGCGAGCAGCTCGCGGAGACCGTCGCGCACCTGGCGTTCGACGGGCTCAGGACGGCCCGCTGAAGGACTGAGGAGCCCTGCTGAGGGGCCGTCCGAAGGTCCGTGGCCGGAGGGCCCGCCCCACGGTCCTTCGACGGCCCCTGTGGGCCCTGACGGGAGGACGGCCCCTGGCGGGGGCCGTCCTCCCGTCGTCAGGCGTGCGGGTCCGTGTTGAGGTCCGTCTCCTCGAAGACCAGCAGCGTGCGCGTGGACAGCACCTCGGGGATCGCCTGGATCCGGGTGAGCACCAGCTCGCGCAGCGTCCGGTTGTCCGGCGTGTGCACCAGCAACAGGACGTCGAAATCGCCGCTGACCAGCGCGATGTGCGTGGCCCCCGGCAGCGCGCCGAGCTGCTCGCGGACCGTGCGCCAGGAGTTCTGGACGATCTTGAGCGTGATGTAGGCGGAGGCGCCGTGGCCCGCCCGCTCGTGGTTGACCCGGGCGCTGAAGCCGCGGATCACCCCGTCGTCGATGAGCCGGTTGATGCGCGCGTAGGCGTTGGCCCGGGAGACGTGCACCCGCTCGGCGACGGAGCGTACCGAGGCGCGACCGTCCGTTTGCAGCAGTCGCAGGATGTCCCGGTCGATCGCGTCCAGCGGGCGTGCCGGAAGGGCGCCCGTCGGCGTGCCGATCGGGGCGCTCAGGGCCTCGCCGGGCACCTCGCTCCCGGTCCCGCGGAGCGCGCCGCCCGGGTCGCCGCCCGTCTCGTCGTCCGGAGCCCCGCTCCGGTCGACGGCCATTTGTTCATCCGCCATGTCCCCCCGCCTCTCTCCGGTGGACGACCTGTACTCATCCCAGGCTGTGGAGAACCGTTTGTCCACAGGCTGCAGGTGCCTGTAGCCAAAATGCCTCCACGACCGAACAATCGGTAGGTGAGGCGCGCCACACTCGCGCCACCCGCCTTCGGGTCTTATGCCCGCTCCCACGAGGAGGTGGACTCGTTGCAACAGCGCAGTTCGACAGTCCAAGAGCCGCCCGGTGCCGTTCCCGCCTACCGGCCGACCCCGCCGCCGGCATGGCAGCCGCGGACCGACCCCGCCCCGCTGCTGCCCGACACCGAGCCGCTGCGCGTGCTCGGCACGGACGCCGTGGCCGACGCCGACCCCGCGCTGCTGCTCCGGCTCTACGCGGAGCTGATCCGCGGCCGCCGGTACAACACGCAGGCCACCGCCCTCACCAAGCAGGGCCGGCTCGCCGTGTATCCCTCCACCCACGGCCAGGAGGCGTGCGAGATCGCCGCCGCCCTCGCCCTGGAGGAGCGGGACTGGCTCTTCCCCTCGTACCGCGACACCCTGGCCGCGGTCGCCCGTGGCCTCGACCCCGTGCAGGCCCTGACCCTGCTGCGCGGCGACTGGCACACCGGGTACGACCCGCACGAGCACCGCATCGCGCCGCTCTCCACCCCGCTGGCCACCCAGCTCCCGCACGCCGTGGGCCTCGCCCACGCCGCCCGGCTCAAGGGCGACGACGTCGTCGCGCTCGCCATGGTCGGCGACGGCGGCACCAGCGAGGGCGACTTCCACGAGGCGCTGAACTTCGCGGCCGTCTGGCAGGCCCCCGTGGTCTTCCTCGTGCAGAACAACGGCTTCGCGATCTCCGTACCGCTCGCCAAGCAGACCGCCGCCCCGTCCCTGGCCCACAAGGCCGTCGGATACGGCATGCCCGGCCGGCTCGTCGACGGCAACGACGCGATCGCCGTCCACCAGGTGCTCACCGAGGCCGTGGCCCGCGCGCGGCGCGGCGGCGGCCCCACCCTCGTCGAGGCGATCACGTACCGCATCGACGCCCACACCAACGCCGACGACGCCACCCGCTACCGCGCGGCCGGCGAGGTCGAGACCTGGCGGGCACACGACCCGATCCTGATCCTCGAACGGGAACTGACGGAGCGCGGCCTGCTCGACGAGGACGGCAGGCGCGCGGCGGCCGAGGCCGCCGAGACGATGGCCGCGGAGCTGCGCGAGCGGATGAACGCCGACCCCGTGCTGAACCCGATGGACCTCTTCTCGCACGTGTACGCCGAGCAGACCACGCAGCTGCGGGAACAGGCGGCGCAGCTGCGCGCCGAGCTCGAAGCCGAGGGTGAGGCGTGATGACGACGGCGACGACCGGACCCACGGCGGACAGGACCGCCGGGAACGCCGGTAAGGGCGGCAAGGCCGGGAAGGCCAAGCCCGCCACGATGGCGCAGGCGCTCCAGCGCGCCATGCGCGACGCGATGGCCGAGGACCCGACCGTCCATGTGATGGGCGAGGACGTCGGCACCCTCGGCGGCGTCTTCCGGGTCACCGACGGGCTCGCGAAGGAGTTCGGCGAGGACCGCTGCACGGACACCCCGCTGGCCGAGGCCGGCATCCTCGGCGCGGCCGTCGGCATGGCCATGTACGGCCTGCGGCCGGTCGTCGAGATGCAGTTCGACGCGTTCGCCTACCCGGCGTTCGAGCAGCTGATCTCCCACGTGGCGAAGATGCGGAACCGGACGCGCGGCGCGATGCCGATGCCGATCGTCATCCGTGTCCCGTACGGCGGCGGGATCGGCGGCGTCGAGCACCACAGCGACTCCTCCGAGGCCTACTACATGGCCACCCCGGGACTCCACGTCGTCACCCCGGCCACCGTCGAGGACGCCTACGGGTTGCTGCGCGCGGCCATCGCCTCCGACGACCCGGTGGTCTTCCTGGAGCCCAAGCGGCTCTACTGGTCCAAGTCCGACTGGTCCCCCGAGGCGCCGGCGGCCGTGGAGCCGATCGGCAAGGCCGTGGTGCGACGGCGGGGCACCGGTGCCACGCTGATCACCTACGGTCCGTCCGTTCCCGTCTGTCTGGAGGCGGCGGAGGCCGCGCAGGCGGAGGGCTGGGACCTGGAGGTCGTCGACCTGCGCTCGCTCGTCCCCTTCGACGACGAGACGGTCTGCGCCTCGGTGCGGCGCACCGGCCGCGCGGTCGTCGTCCACGAGTCGACGGGCTTCGGCGGCCCCGGCGCGGAGATCGCCGCGCGCGTGACCGAGCGCTGCTTCCACCACCTGGAGGCGCCGGTGCTGCGGGTCGCGGGCTTCGACATCCCCTACCCGCCGCCGATGCTGGAGCGGCACCATCTGCCGGGCGTCGACCGGGTCCTGGACGCGGTGGCGCGACTGCAGTGGGAGGCGGGAAGCTGATGGCGCAGGTGCTCGAGTTCAAGCTGCCCGACCTCGGTGAGGGACTCACCGAGGCGGAGATCGTCCGCTGGCTGGTCGCAGTCGGCGACGTCGTCGCCATCGACCAGCCGGTCGTCGAGGTCGAGACGGCCAAGGCCATGGTCGAGGTGCCCTGCCCGTACGGCGGTGTCGTCACCGCCCGGTACGGCGAGGAGGGCACCGAACTGCCCGTCGGCGCGCCGCTTCTGACGGTCGCGGTGGGTGGCACGGGCGCGCCGGAGGAGCTCGCGGAGGCGGCTCCCGGAGCCACCCCCACGGTGGGGGAGACCGCCGCCGAGTCCGCCGTGTCGTCCGAGTACTCGGGCAATGTGCTCGTCGGGTACGGCACGGCCGAGCCCGCCGCCCGGCGCCGCCGGGTGCGGCACGAGAGCCACGCCGTGGCGAAGACCCCCGCACCCGCCCCGGTCGCGGTGGCGGCTCCGGCTCCCGTCGCCGTCCCGGGCCACGAGGGCCCGGTGCCGGTCATCTCGCCGCTCGTGCGGAAGCTGGCCAGGGACCGGGGGCTCGATCTGCGCGAGGTGCGCGGATCGGGGCCCGAGGGCCTGATCCTGCGGGCCGATGTGGAGCTGGCCATCGCGGCCCTGGAGCGGCCCGTCGCCGCGTCGGCGCCCGCCCCGGCCGCCGTGCCCGCTTCGGCGCCCTCCTCCGCGGCCGCTTCGGCCGGTGAGCGGGTGCCGCTACGAGGGGTCCGCGGCGCCGTGGCGGACAAGCTGTCGCGCAGCCGTACGGAGATCCCGGACGCGACCTGCTGGGTGGACGCCGACGCGACCGAGCTGATGGCCGCGCGGGCGGCGATGAACGCGGCGGGTGGGCCGAAGATCTCCCTGCTCGCGCTCCTCGCCCGCATCTGTGTCCACGCCCTGGCGCGGTTCCCCGAGCTCAACTCCACCGTGGACATGGCGGCCCGGGAGATCGTCCGGCTGCCGGCCGTGCATCTCGGTTTCGCCGCCCAGACCCCGCGCGGTCTGGTCGTCCCCGTGGTCAAGGACGCGGGGACCCGGACGGCCGAGTCGCTGACGGCGGAGTTCGCCCGGCTGACGGAGGCCGCAAGGGAGTCGGCGCTCACCCCGGCCGACCTGACGGGCGGCACGTTCACCCTGAACAACTACGGGGTGTTCGGGGTCGACGGATCCACGCCGATCATCAACCACCCCGAGGCCGCGATGCTCGGCGTCGGCCGGATCATCCCCAAACCGTGGGTCCACCAGGGCGAACTGGCCGTACGTCAGGTGGTGCAGCTCTCGCTCACCTTCGACCACCGCGTCTGCGACGGCGGCACGGCGGGCGGCTTCCTGCGGTACGTGGCGGACTGCGTCGAGCAGCCCGCGGTCCTGCTGCGCACGCTCTGACACCCGGCGCTCCGGCGGGACCTTCCCGGTCCCGCCGGACCGCCCCCGGATCGCCCCTCGGACCGCGGCCCCCGGAACGTCCACCGGGCCTCCCTCGGACTCTCCCCCGGACCGTCCACCGGCCCCTCCCCCGGACTGTCCGCACCCGTCCGTGGTCCCGTCCGCCGCGGGTTCCGCCACCCGCGTCGTCCCACCAAGGGAGACCAGCCGACGGCGGGAAGAGGCGGCGGACCATACTGCTGGGGTGACCACCCCACACGACGCCGTCGTACTCGCCGGAGGCGCCGCCCAGCGACTCGGCGGTGCCGACAAGCCCGGCGTACGGGTCGGAGGCCGGGCGCTCCTCGACCGGGTCCTCGCCGCGTCCCGTGGCGCGGACCGGACGGTGGTCGTCGGCGACTCCCGGCCGACCGTCCGCCCCGTCCGCTGGACCAGGGAGGACCCGCCCGGTGGGGGGCCGCTCGCCGCCCTCGGCGCGGGAGTACGGGAGACCGGGGCCGACGTTCTGCTCGTCCTCTCCGCCGACCTGCCCTTCCTCGACGAGGACACCGTCCACCGACTGCTCGGAGCGCTCGCCGACGCCCCCGACGCCGAGGCCTCCCTCCTCACCGACGCCGGGGGACGGGACCAGCCGCTCGTCGCCGCCTACCGAGCCGCCCCGCTGCGGCGGGAGTTGGCGCGGATCACCGAGGAGCGTGGCACCCTCGCCGGCGGCCCGCTGCGGCAGCTCACCGGCGCACTGAGCCTCACCCGGGTCGCCGCCGGGCCTCTCGCCTCCTTCGACTGCGACACCTGGGAGGACATCGCCACGGCCCGGGCCCGTATCAGGGAGCATGGGACCGTGCTGGATGAATGGATCACCGCAGTCAAGGACGAACTGGGCATCGAGCTGGACGTCGACACCGGCGTACTGCTCGATCTGGCCCGCGACGCCGCCCATGGAGTGGCGCGTCCCGCCGCGCCCCTGACCACCTTCCTGGTCGGATACGCGGCGGCGCGCGCGGGCAGCGAGGGAGGTCCCGAGGCGGTCGCCGAGGCCGCCCGCAAGGCCGCCGCGCTGGCCCAGCGCTGGGCCGCCGAGCAGGACGAGGCGGGATGACCCTGAAGGAGCCCCTCCCGGTGGCCCCCGGAACCGACGACACGCGGGCCGGGGGGCCGCACCGGGCCGCCGCCTGGCCCGAGGCCCGTGCCGCGGCCGTCCGCGCCGGGGCCTCGGCGCGGGCAGGCCGGGCGCCGCTCGGCGTCCCCCTCGGGCAGGCGCTCGGACAGGTCATGGCCGAGCCGCTGCTCGCCCTCACCGACCTGCCGCCCTTCGACACCTCCGCCATGGACGGCTGGGCGGTCGCGGGTCCCGGACCCTGGACCGTACGCCCGGAAGGCGCCGTCCTCGCCGGACAGGCGTCCCCGGCCGTGACGGCCGACGGCGAGGCCGTACGGATCGCCACCGGCGCTCGCGTCCCCGCCGGGACCACCGCCGTCGTCCGCACCGAGCACTCACGCACGGAGGGTGCGCTGCTGCACGCCCTGCGCGAGGTCGTGCCGGGTCAGGACATCCGGCCCCGGGGCCAGGAGTGCCGTGCAGGCGACGAGCTGCTGCCCGCCGGCACCGCCGTGACCCCCGCCGTGCTCGGCCTCGCCGCGGCCGCCGGTTACGACGAGCTCCCCGTACCGCCGCGCCCCCGGGTCGAGATCCTGGTCCTCGGCGACGAGCTGCTCACGACGGGTCTCCCCCACGACGGCCTGATCCGCGACGCCCTCGGCCCCATGCTCGGCCCGTGGCTGACAGCGCTCGGCGCCGACGTCCTCGCCACCCGCAGGATCGGCGACGAGGCCGAGGAGCTGTACGCGGCCGTCACCGGTTCCACCGCCGACCTGGTCCTCACCACCGGCGGGACCGCCGCCGGGCCCGTGGACCACGTCCACGGCGTACTGGACAAGGCCGGCGCGACCCTCCTGGTCGACGGCGTGAAGGTCCGGCCCGGTCACCCGATGCTGCTCGCCCGCCTCGCCGCCGAGCCCACCCGGCCCGAGCCAACCCGGCCCGATCCCACGCCGTCCGATCCCACGCCGTCCGTGGCCACGTCGTCCGAGCGCACCCGGCCCGCGCGCGTCCGTCATCTCGTCGGGCTCCCCGGCAACCCGCTCGCGGCCGTCTCCGGGCTTCTGACCTTGGCGCAGCCGCTCCTGGCCGCCCTGACCGGGGCCGCGGCGGCGGCGCCCGCCCCGCCCCGCGTTCCTGTCCGGGACGAGGTGCACGGGCATCCGTTCGACACCCGGCTCGTCCCGGTCGTCCGCCGTGGTGGACGCGCCGTAGCCCTGCGCTTCAACGGACCGGCCATGCTCCGTGGCATCGCCGCCGCCGACGGCCTGGCCGTCATTCCGCCCGGCGGCGCCCGCCCCGGCCAAGAGTTGGATGTCCTCGACCTTCCCTGGCCGGCGGCCGAGGGGGCCGTACCGGCCCAAGGAGCGTGTTTCACGTGAAACTTCCCAGTCGTGACGCGATGGCCCGTCACGCGGACGAGCGGATCTCCGGTCCGCAGATCAGGCTGCCGCGCCGAGAGGTCGAGCGGCCCCTGCGTCAGGTCGGCAAGCGGCTCCTGATGGCCCTCGGCGTGCTGGTGGTGACGGTCCTCATCGTCTACGTCGACCGTGAGGGCTACCACGACAACGCCAACGAGACGCTCGACTTCCTCGACTGCGCCTACTACGCGACCGTCACGCTCTCCACCACCGGATACGGCGACATCGTCCCGTACAGCGACTCGGCGCGGCTCGCCAACATCCTGCTGGTCACGCCCCTGCGCGTGCTGTTTCTGATCATCCTGGTCGGCACCACCCTCGAGGTCCTCACGGAGCGGACCCGCGAGGAGTTCCGGCTGAACCGCTGGAGGTCCACCTTGCGCGACCACACCGTCATCGTCGGCTTCGGCACCAAGGGGCGGTCCGCGATCCAGACGCTCTGCGCGACCGGGCTCAGCAAGGAGCAGATCGTCATCGTCGATCCCTCCAACAAGGTGATCGAGACGGCGAACGCGGACGGTTTCGTCGGCGTGGTCGGCGACGCGACCCGCAGCGACGTCCTGCTCCGTGCCGAGGTGCAGCGGGCCCGGCAGATCGTCATCGCCACCCAGCGCGACGACACGGCCGTCCTGGTGACCCTCACGGCCCGGCAGCTCAACCGGGGCGCGAAGATCGTCGCCGCGGTCCGCGAGGAGGAGAACGCGCCGCTGCTGCGCCAGTCCGGCGCGGACGCGGTCATCACCAGTGCCAGCGCCGCCGGGCGCCTGCTCGGCCTCTCCGTGCTGAGCCCCAGTGCCGGCACGGTCATGGAGGACCTCATCCAGCAGGGCTCCGGTCTCGACCTGGTCGAACGCCCGGTGACCAAGAGCGAGGTCGGGAAGAGCGTGCGGGAGACCGATGACCTGGTCGTGACCGTACTCCGCGGCCACCGGCTGCTCGGCTACGACGACCCCGCGGCCAGCCCGCTCCAGCTCACCGACCGAGTGATCACCATCGTGCGTGCCGCCCCGGTCACCCCGCTCAGGACGCCGCCGGAGGACTGAGCCCGGAGGACCGCGCCCCCGGCCGGTGCCGGGAGTAGCCTCGCCGCCATGTATGCGATCACGATTCCGGAACCCGGTGGTCCCGAGGCCCTCGTCTGGGCCGAGGTGCCCGATCCCGTACCCGGCGAGGGCGAGGTCCTCGTCGAGGTGGTGGCGAGCGCGGTCAACCGCGCCGATCTGCTCCAGCGCCAGGGCTTCTACGACCCGCCGCCGGGCAGCTCGCCCTACCCCGGCCTGGAGTGCTCGGGCCGAATCGCCGGGCTCGGCCCGGGGGTATCCGGCTGGGCTGTCGGCGACGAGGTCTGCGCGCTGCTCGCCGGCGGCGGTTACGCGGAGAAGGTCGTCGTCCCCGTGGGGCAGCTGCTGCCGGTGCCGGAGGGCGTCGACCTGGCCACGGCCGCGGCGCTCCCCGAGGTCGCCTGCACCGTCTGGTCCAACATCTTCATGATCGCGCATCTGCGTCCCGGCGAGACGCTGCTCGTGCACGGTGGTGCGAGCGGGATCGGCACGATGGCGATCCAGCTGGCGAAGGCGGTCGGGGCGCGGGTCGCGGTCACCGCCGGTGGCCCCGAGAAGCTGGCGCGCTGCGCCGAGCTCGGCGCGGACGTTCTCATCGACTACCGCGAGCAGGACTTCGTCGAGGAGCTGGCCAAGGCGACCGACGGGGCGGGCGCGGACGTCATCCTGGACATCGTCGGCGCCAAGTACCTGGAGCGGAACGTGAAGGCGCTGGCCGTGAACGGCCGGCTCGTCGTCATCGGTCTCCAGGGCGGCGTCAAGGGCGAGCTGAACCTCGGGGCGCTGCTCGCGAAGCGCGCCGCGGTCATGGCGACCACGCTGCGGGCGCGCCCGGCGGACGAGAAGGCGGCGATCGTGGCCGCCGTACGGGAGCACGTCTGGCCGCTGATCGGCGCGGGCACGGTCAGGCCGGTCGTCGACCGGACGCTGCCGCTGGACGACGCCGCCGAGGGCCACCGGGCGCTGGAGTCCGGCACCCATGTGGGCAAGGTCCTGCTCGTGGCCCCGAAGGGCTGAGGGGCCCCCAGGGCGGCGGGCGGACTGCCGCAGGGGCCGGCGGGCGGCGATCTCGGGGCCAGGAGGGGCGCCCTCACGGCCGGCGGGGCGGCGATCTCAGGCCCGGGCGGGCGGCGACCTCGGGCCGGCCGGGCCCGGGCCCTCCCCGGGGTCACCCCGCCCTCAGGACCTCCCGTGGGTCACCCGCGCCCGCAGCCCCTGTGGCACCCCGACCTCCGGCCGCTCCGGGCTCACCCCGTCCTCCCCGTGCAGACGCGTGAGGGGCCCGGCACGCGGCGTGCCGGGCCCCTCCTCGTACGTCTTCCGCCGCGGCCTACAGGTACGGCCCCGAGCGGACCGCGTGGCCGTGGCCGCGGTCGTCGTCGTCATCGTCGTGCGACGCACCCGGCGGGAGCGCCCTGCGCATCTGCTCCAGCTGGGCGCGGGCCGCCATCTGCTGGGCGAAGAGCGCCGTCTGGATGCCGTGGAAGAGGCCCTCCAGCCAGCCCACCAGCTGAGCCTGCGCGATGCGCAGCTCCGCCTCGGAGGGGATCGCCTCGTCCGTGAACGGCAGGGAGAGACGCTCCAGTTCCTCGACCAGCTCGGGCGCGAGCCCGTCCTCCAGCTCCTTCACGGAGCTTGCGTGGATGTCCTTGAGCCTGACCCGGCTGGCCTCGTCGAGAGGTGCCGCGCGTACTTCCTCCAGGAGCTGCTTGATCATGCTGCCGATCCGCATGACCTTCGCAGGCTGCTCGACCATTTCCGTCACCGGGACCTCGCGGGGTTCGTCGTCGCCCTGAGTGCCGCCGAGCGCCATCCCGTCCTGTCCCACGATGAGGACCTGGGGGCTCTCCTGCGACCTGTCATTCCTCGGCATCTCCATGCCGCCATTCTCTCGTACACATGCGTCACCACGGGGTGTGCCCCCGCACGAGGGTGATCCACCCTCGTGCGGGGGCACAGGACGACAACGAAGACCGTCAGGTCGCCTCGCGCCGGGACAGCGCGCCGCGTGAGCGGGTCACCAGGGCGGCGAGCAGCGCGGCGCCCACGGGGACGGCGACGAGCAGGCCGGCGAGGGTCTCCCAGGGGATGACGATCGGGACGTACGGCACCTCCGAGGCCGCGCTCCAGCCCTGGGCGACGGCGTCCTCGTGCCAGCGCATCTGCTGCCGCTCCTCGTTGAGCCGGAGGCCCATCGCCGGCAGCACTCCGGCGGCCGATCCGAGGAGTACGCCCATCGCGGCGACGACGCCACACTGGAAGCCGCTGAGGGTCCGACGGACCCGCGGCGGGGCGCCCACGGCGGCCAGCGTCTTCAGATCGGCCTCGGCGTCGGCCTGGGCGAGCCCGGTGGCGATGCCGGCGGCGCCGACGGTGACGAGCCCCGCGAAGATCGCCAGCGACAGCAGGATGAGGCTGTTGTCGTTGACGAATCCTTCCTCCACACGGAGGTCGACGTTGCTGCCGAGCTTGGTGAGCTCGCCGTCGAGCTTCTGGCGTGCCTCGGTGTCGGGCAGCCGGTCGGTGCTGGCGTACGTGCCGAGCGGCGCCGTCGCGAGTCCGGCGGCCTTGGCGGTGGCCGGCGTCATCAGGGCCTGGACGCCGTAGGACTTCTGGTCCCCGGGCACCTGGTAGGCGGGCAGGGCGACGACCTTGCCGGGAGCGGGCCTGCCCTGCTCGGAGGCCTTGTCGGCGGCGGCGAGGTCGGTGATCTGCTTGATCCCGTACATGCCGTTCTTGTCGACGTTGACAGGGTTGAAGCTGACGACCTTGCCGTCGGCGAGGGCCTTCACGGTCGCCGGCTCGTCGAGGCCGAGCACCTTCAGAAGCGCGGCGTCACCGACGAGCAGCCCGCCGTCGGAGACGTACATCCCGCTGCTCCGGCCCTCCTTGCACCGCCAGTCGTCGGTGATCATCTTCAGTCGCTGTTCGGGCGTGTACTTCTCCGAGGCGTCTCCGCCGCCGGGGATCGTCGCGTACATGGGGCATTCGTTCGCCGGGGGGACGACGACCTCGAAGCGGCCGCAGCCCGGTCCGCTGTCCCACGGCTGGCAGCTGGGCTTGCCGACCGCGACGCGCGCGACATCCGCACGGACGTCGACGGGGACGTACCGCTCGATCGCCTCGCGGACCGCGGGGACGTCCCGGCCGCCTTCCTCCATGACGAACGCGGCGACGGTTCCGTGCGGCATCTGGGCGGTGTACTCGGCCCGGTGCTGGGTCTCCTCGCTGGCCATGTACGTGGAGACGGCGACCGTACCGGCGACGGCGGCGAGGACGGCGGCGACGGCGGGAGCCGTACGGCCCCGGTTGCGCACGGCGTCCCGCAGCGCGAGCCGCGGCGACAGCGGCAGCCAGCGCCCGGCCCGCCCGAACAGACCCACCAGGGCCGGGGTCATCGCGACGACGCCCAGCTCGGCGATGGCAGAGCCGCCGGCCACGACGATGAACTGCTGGCTGATCATGGAGCCGAAGAGCGCGATGGCGCCGCCGATCAGGAGGGCCGCGAGGCCGATCAGGGGCAGCACCCGGCTGCTGCGGCGGACACCGCGCCGGCCGGTGAGCGAGGCGAGGACGGTCTGCCGGGAGGCGGTGATCGCCGGCACGATGGCGGCGAGCAGGCCGGTCAGCACGGCGAGCAGCGCGATGCCGAGGATTTCGAGCGGCCGGATGTCGAAGGCTCCGAACCGCTGGCCCATGGTCTCCTCCAGGTACGGCTGGAGCACCTTGGTGAGGATCAGGGCGAGGACCGTACCGGTGACCGCGGCGGCGACGCCGATGACCAGACCGCCGCTCAGCACGATGGCCCGGATGTGGCTGCGGGCACCGCCGTTGGCACCGACCAGACCGAGCTGGCGGCGCGAGCGGCGGGCGCCGACCGCGAAGGCGGGTCCGGCGAGCAGGCAGATCTCCAGCATCGCCAGACCGACGACGGTGCCGACGGCGGCGAGTTGGGCGGCGTTGGCACCCGCGCTGGATTCGAAGTTGCCCCAGTTCTCCTTCTGGTAGAGCGGGACCTCGGATGTGGCGGGCGGGTCGAGGATCACGGCACGCGAGGCGACGATGACACCCTTGGTGTTGAGCTCCTTGACCATGTTCCACGTGAAACCACCGGACTTGCGCACCAGGTACGTGGTGCTGATGTCGGGCTTCTGCAGACCGGCCTTCTCGACGGCCTTCGCGTACGGGGCGAGGAAGGCCCCGGGGACCGCGTTGACCTGGACGGCGTTCAGGTCGTCGGGGATCTCGTAGGAGCCGACGATCCGATACGGGCGGTCGAAATTGCGTGCGGAAAGGGTCGAGCCGACCGACAGACCGCTGCTCTCCAGGAAGCGCGAGGTCGCGACGACCTCGTCGTTCTTCTCCGGGTAGCGCCCCTCCAGAAGGGTCGTGATGCCCCGGGCGATCGGATCGGCCGCCTTGAGCTCACGCACGTGCGTCACGAGCAGGCCGTGCTTCGTCGTCAGCTTGGCCGTGCCGGAGCTGTCCGAGAGGAACGTGGAACCCGCGGGGAACGTCTTGGTGACATCGGTGGGGCCGCTCGGCCAGGACGTGTTCTCGTAGTCCTTGGCCGTCGTGCTCATCTCACCGATCGGATCCTGGAAGATCGGTGCCCCGCCGTAGCCGGGGTCCCTGAACTGGGCGTCCGCCGCGCCGATCATGCGGTCCGCCCGCTCGGTGGGGGACAGCTCGGAGCTTCGGTAGGTCAGATCGAGGGCGCTGACGCCCAGGATCGGCAGGGCGATCATGGCCAGGACGAGGGCGCTGCGGCCCTTGGAACGCCATGCGTCGCGGCGGGCGATCCGGATCGCGGCCCGCCAGGAGTGGAGCCAGGTCTTCACGCCTCAGCCACCTGGCCCGACAGCAGGGAATCGGCCTCGCTGCGCACGGTCTGGTCGACGATGGCGCCGTCCCGCAGGAACACGACCCGGTCCGCCCAGGCCGCGAACCGCGGCTCGTGGGTGACGAGGACACCGGCGGCGCCGGCGTCGCAGCGGCTGCGGAGCAGGGCGAGCACGGACTCGCCGGTCTCGGAGTCGAGGGCGCCGGTCGGCTCGTCGGCGAGGACGAGCCGGCGATCGCCGACGAGCGCGCGGGCGATGGCGACACGCTGCTGCTGGCCGCCGGACATCTCGTCCGGGAAGCGGTCGGAGAGGTGGCCGAGGCCCATCTCCTCCAGTGCCTTGAGGGCCTCGACGCGCGCCTTGCGGGAGGAGGTCCCGTCCAGTTCGCGCGGAAGGGCCACGTTCTCGGCGGCGGTGAGGGCGGGGATGAGGTTGTAGTCCTGGAAGACGTAGCCGATGCTGCGGCGGCGCAGGGCCGCGAGCTCCTTGACGCTCGCCGTGGTGATGTCGGTGTCCTCGACGATCACGCGGCCCGAGGTGGGGGCGTCGAGGCCGCCGGCGATGGTGAGGAGCGTGGACTTGCCGGAGCCGGACGGGCCCATGACGGCGACGAGTTCACCCGGGTACACGGCGAGGTCGATGCCGCGCAGGGCATGCACCTCGGTGGCACCCGCGCCGTGGACGCGGGTCAGGTTCTGGAGTTGCAGCACGGGCTGCTGTGCGGACATGAGGGGTCCCCCCTTGGGCGTGCCCGGCGGTCGGCCGAGTACGGGAGCGAGCGGTGGAAAGGTGATGCGGGAGTGGTACGGCGGGCGATGCGCGGGCCGTACGGCGGGTGAGGCGCGAGCGGTACGGGTGGGGCGCGACGGTGCGGTCAGCGCGCTCCGGCCGCGGGTGACGCGGCCTCGGGTGGTGCGGCTTCGGTGGGCGCCGCATCGGCGCCTGTCGGGGCGGCCGCGGTCGGTGCCCCCGCGGTGCCCGCGGCCGTGGTCGCCGTGGCGGACCCGGTGTGCGCGGCCGTCGCCGAGAGGCGGATCAGCCGGGACTCGCAGTGGTCCAGCCAGCGGGCCTCGGCCTCGGTCTGGAAGATCAGCTGCTCCAGGACGAGCAGCCAGGCCACGTCGTCCCGTTCCCGGGCCCCGCCGCTCTCGACGGCGATGAGCGCCTGGGCCTTGAGGCGGGTGTAGTCCTGCATGGCCTTCACGGTGTGCCGGCGCTGGGACTGGATGACGTCGCGGATGTCGACGTTGGGAGCGCCGACGGCCATGGCGAGCTTGATGGCCAGCTCGTCACGTGCGGGGCTGGTGCGGTCCACCGGCTTCTCGAACCAGGTCCTGAGTTCGGCGCGGCCGCTGTCCGTGATCGCGTAGAGCGCGTGCCCGGCCGCGTCCTCGCCGCCCTGGGCGACCATGCCGTCGCGCTCGAGCCGGCTGAGGGTCGTGTAGACCTGGCCCACGTTGAGCGGCCAGGTGGAACCGGTGCGGGACTCGAACTCCGTACGGAGCTGGGAGCCGTACCGAGGGCCGCGTTCGAGGAGGGCGAGAAGCCCGTGGCGGATCGACATACTCAGTATGTATACCGAGTATGGTGCCGCGAACAACCGTCCTGAGGGGGAAGGGACGCGTCCGCCTCAAGGGGGACCCGGGCGGGCCGGGGGGCTCAGCGGCGCCGCATCCGGAGCCCGAGGAAGCCGATTCCGAGTCCCATCAGGGCAAGTCCGACCCCCAGTGTGAGCACGGGAATCCGCTGGTCGCCGAGGGGTGACGTGGATTCGGCCGCCATCCGCGGCGCCGTGCCCGGCCGGCTGGCGGGCGCCGCCTCCGGTACGACGGCCTCCTCCTCGCGTACCCCTTCGACTTCCTGTTCGACGGCGTCGGGGCCCTCGGGGCTCTCCGGGTCTGTTGCAGTTTCGGTACGAGAGGACTCCGGCGGCGGGGTCGTGTCGCCCGCCGGGGGCGTCGGCGGCACGGAGCGTCCGGGTCTCGGCCGCCCTTCGCCCGCGGGCCGGCCCGCAAGCGACGCGGAGCCGTCGGGAGAGGGCGCGTCGCTGGGCTCGGCGCTCGGCGTGGCGGGGGGCAGCGCCCCGGTGCCGGTCGGCGCGGGCGCGGGACGCGCGGGTGTGCCGGCGCCCCCGGTCCGCCCCGGAGAGGCGGAGGTGGAGGCGGAGGGCGTGACCGTCGCGGAGGGCGTGACGGAGGAGGGTGACGGAGCGACGGACGTCGAGGAGGGTGAGGACGGGAGCGGCGCGGGGGTCGACGGCGTGGTCGGGGCCGTGGCCCCCACGGAGCTGCCGGGGGCCTCGGCTCCGTACGCGAGCGGCACCCCGTACAGGACGCACGCGCAGGCGAACACGCAGGTGAGAGCGGGGCCGAGGGCCCGCGCCCGTGCCCTGCGGAGTGCTGGAGTCACCGGGTGACCCCCTCCCGTACCGAGCCGCCGAGACAATGAACTCAGCGTCACATGTCGGGACACTTCCGGCATCCGGGACGGGGTCGGCAGACGTAAAGGAGCGTCAGGAGGAGTAAGGGCGAGCCCCCGGGAACACGGACGGGTCCGGGAGCGGGGGCAGGCCCGCCCTACTGCCCCGGGTCGCCCGTCGAGATGGTGAGGGTGAACTCGGCGTCCTTGGCCTCGATGTCCTGGCCCGCCGGCGGGTACTGCTCGAGGACGGTGCCCTCGCCGTACGTCGCCTCGTCCACCGGACGCTGGGTCATGAGCTTCCAGCCGGCCGCTTGGATGCACTCCTTCACCGACTGGATGTTCTTGTAGGTGAAGTTGGGGACCTCGAACTTCGCGGGGTCGTCGCTCGACTCGGTCGGCTGGGTGCACTTCTTCGGGTCGATCGTCTTGGTCAGGTCCGGGCCCTTGTGGCCGGGGGCCGCCGACTGGCTCTGCTGGGTCTCCGTGCCGCCCGTGCCACCCGTGGCACCGGCCTGGGGGTCGTCGTCCTTGTCCAGGTTGACGGCCGCGATGACGCCGCCGATCGCGAGCAGCGCGACGACGGCCGCGCCCACGATCACCGGCATGTTCCGCCGCGAACCGCCGCCCGCCGGGGAGGGCACGGGCGTGTGCACCGGGGCGTACGGCGCGGAGGCGGGCGCCTGGTAGGAGGCCTGTGGGGCGGGGGCCTGGGTCTGGTACCCCGGAGCGGGCGTCGGCGCCTGCTGCGGGTAGCCGTACGAAGGGGCGGGCGCCGGGGTGGCCGGACCGTACGGTCCCGGCTGCGGCGTCGGCGGCTGGTAGGGGTGCTGCACCCCGTGCGGTCCGGACTGCGGGGCCGGCGGCGGGGTCTGGCCGACGGGCGGGAAGACCGCCGAGCCGACACCCGAGCCGCTGCTGACGGGACCGCCGGGGACGATCATCGGGGCACCGGTCTGACCGGCGGAGAGCACCCGGAGGCACTCGTCGCGCATCGCGGCCGCGCTCGGGAACCGCTCGTTCGGGTTCTTTCGCAGCGCGCGGGCGACGAGCGCGTCCATCGCCGGCGTCACCGCCCGGTTGACGGTCGACGGGGCGACCGGCTCCTCCTGCACGTGCGCGTAGGCGATCGCCAGCGGGGAGTCGGCGTCGAAGGGCAGCCGGCCCGTCAGCAGCTGGAAGAGCATGATGCCGACCGAGTAGAGGTCGGAGCGGGCGTCCACCGCGCGCCCGAGGGCCTGCTCGGGGGAGAGGTACTGAGGGGTGCCGACGACCATGCCGGTCTGGGTCATCGAGGTGACGCCGGACTGCATGGCCCGCGCGATGCCGAAGTCCATGACCTTGACCACGCCGCGCTTGGTCTGCATCACGTTGCCGGGCTTGATGTCGCGGTGGACCAGGCCCATCTCGTGGCTGACCTCGAGGGCGGCGAGCACGTCGGCCGTGACCTTCAGCGCCTTGTCGGCCGGCATCGCGCCGTACTGCTGGATGTCCGAGGCGAGGACGGAGCCGAGCGGCTGCCCCTCCACGTACTCCATGACGATGTACGGCATGACGGCGCCGTCGAGGGTGTCCTCGCCGGTGTCGAAGACCGAGACGATGTTGGTGTGCGACAGCTTCGCGACCGCCTGCGCCTCGCGGCGGAAGCGCTCGCGGAAGGACTGCTCCCGGCCGAGCTCGGTGTGCAGCGTCTTGATGGCGACCTGGCGGTCGAGCGCGCTGTCGTAGGCCAGGTAGACCGACGCCATGCCGCCCTCGCCGAGAAGGTCGCGCAGCTGGTACCGGCCGCCCGCGACCGAACCGCCCGCATAGCGGCCCTGTGCGCCGTCCTGGCTCATCTGTGCTTCCCCCTACGCGCGCGTGGCGGCGTTGATCCGGAATTTCCTGGCCAAGTCTGCCCGAGGGCAGTGACACGTCAAGCCAGGTGCCCGTTCCGTGACCCTCCGCACAGGAAGGTTCCCCGAACCGTTTCCGCGGGGGCGGAGGAATCCTGCCGAATTTGCACAGGTGTACGTGGAAGGGGTTGGATGGCCGGTCCATCTCGGACCGTGGTGTCGTACGGAGCCTGTAGCGTGACGACTGGACACGGCACGACAGACGACGGCGAGGACTGATGGCACCCGAATCCGGAGCAGGCGGCGGTGTGCCGGAGTCGTCGGCGGAGTCCTGGGGCGTCGGCGGAGTCGTCGGCGACGGCCGCTACCGCTTGACGCACCGTCTGGGGCGCGGCGGCATGGCGGAGGTCTTCGCCGCCGAGGACGTACGGCTCGGCCGCACGGTCGCGGTCAAGCTCCTCCGCGCCGATCTCGCCGAGGACCCGGTCTCCAAGGCCCGTTTCACCCGCGAGGCGCAGTCGGTCGCCGGGCTCAACCACCACGCCATCGTCGCGGTCTACGACTCCGGCGAGGACCTCGTGGCCGGCCGGCCCGTGCCGTACATCGTGATGGAGCTGGTCGAGGGACGCACGATCCGCGACCTGCTGCTCAGCGCCGAGGCCCCCGGGCCCGAGCAGGCCCTCATCATCGTCTCCGGAGTCCTGGAGGCGCTGGCCTATTCGCACCAGCACGGCATCGTGCACCGTGACATCAAGCCGGCGAACGTGATCATCACCCACGGCGGCGCCGTGAAGGTCATGGACTTCGGCATCGCCCGTGCCCTGCACGGCGCGCAGTCGACGATGACCCAGACCGGCATGGTCATGGGCACGCCGCAGTACCTCTCCCCGGAGCAGGCGCTCGGCAAGGCCGTCGACCACCGCTCCGACCTGTACGCGACGGGCTGCCTCCTCTACGAACTCCTCGCGCTGCGGCCCCCGTTCACCGGTGAGACCCCGCTGTCCGTCGTGTACCAGCACGTCCAGGACGCCCCGGTCCCGCCGTCCGACGTCACGCAGTCCGTGCCGCCGGAGCTGGACGGTCTGGTGATGCGCTCGCTCGCGAAGGACCCGGACGACCGGTTCCAGAGCGCCGAGGAGATGCGCGGCCTCATCCAGTACGGCCTGCAGATGCTCCAGCAGCAGGGCGGTCACACCGGCACGTGGAACACCGGGCCGGTCGAGATGCACGACGGCGGTCACACCCCGGGCGGCGGCATGGCCGCGACGACCGCGATGGGCCACCCCATGCACGGCGAGACCGCGCAGCGCCCGATCCTTCCCCCGGTGAACCCGGAGGACGGCGGGTACGGCTACGACGGCGGTACGGGCGGGAACGGCGGCTACGGCCAGGACGGCTCGTACGGCTCGCACAACGGTGGCAACGGCCGCCGCGGCAAGATCTGGCTGTTCGCCGCGCTCGCGCTGATCGCGGTCGTCGCCGGTGTCGTCTACGCCCTCGACAAGGCGGGCGACGCGGGCAACCAGAAGGGCGGCACACCGACGCCGACGGTCAGCACCTCGCCGTCGACGCAGTCGGAGGAGCCGACGCCCTCGGACGAGCCCTCCGAGCAGCCGTCGACCGACTCGGGCACGAGCGACGGGGGCGTCACGGAGGCGCCGTGGCCGCCGCCGACCTCGTACGAGCCGACGACCCAGCCGCCGACCACGACTCCGCCGACGACCGAGCCGTCGAGGACGACCGAGCCGCCGACGGATCCCACGGACGAGCCGACGGAGCCGACGGGTCAGCCCACGAATCCCACGGGCACGCCGTCGACCGATACGCCCACCGACCCCACCGGGGGCGGCAACAACTCGGACCCGCCGCCCTCGGGCGGCGCCCAGACCGGCTGACCGGGCTCGGCCCGGGCTTCCCGGGCCGGACCCCGCCTCACCCCGCGAACGCGTCGCTCACCGCCTCGTACTCGCGGGTCCACCAGACCGCCAGGGCCGACACCGCGGGAAACTGCGGGTCGGCCCTTCGGTCGTGCAGCTGGTAGCGCCAGCGCAAGGTCCAGAAGTCGTTGAGCCGCTCCCACCACACCCGGTGCGCCGCCGCCGCCAGCTCGGCGCGGTCGGCGCCGGTCGCCCGCCGGTACGCGCGCGCGTACGCCCGGACCTTCTCCAGGGCCAGCTCGCCCCCCGGCCGTACGAAGAAGATGGCGGCGGCCCTGACCGCCTCCTCGGCCCTCGGACGGACCCCGAGCCGGTCCCAGTCGACGATCGCGGCGGGCTCGGCGCCCCGGTAGAGCAGGTTCAGCGGGTGGAAGTCGCCGTGCACCCAGCCGACGGCCGCGGCCGGCGGCGGCCGGTGGTGGGCGTGCTGGGCGAGAAGCCGGCGGCGCTCCCTGAGCCGGTGCTCGGCCAGCGCGTCGAAGCTGTCGCGGGGGCGGTGGGCACGGGCCAGGCGGATCAGCTCGTCGATGGCCCGGAAGGTGTCCTGGAGGTCGGCGCTGGCGCAGACACCGTCGTCGGCGGTCTCGGGCGCCCCGTCCGGCCCCGAGGGCTCCATGACCCGGTCCAGTGCCGTGTGGACCTGTCCGAGGAGGGTGCCGAGGCGCCGGGAGCAGCCGGTGGAGAGCTGGGCGCCGTCGCGGTGTCGGCCGTCGACCCAGGGGTGCAGGGCGTAGCAGTGGCCGTCGACGACGGCGACCGTGCGGCCGGTGGCGTCGGGCAGCGGCGGGGCGACGGGCAGGCCGAGGGCGTGCAGCCGCTGGGTGGCGCGGTGCTGGCGGACGATGGTGGCGCGGTCGGCAGTGGGGGCGTCCAGGTGCTGCTTGAGGAAATAGGTGCCGCGGGTGGTGGAGAGGCGGAAGCCGCGGTTGAGCAGCCCTTCGGCGACGGGCACGCAGGAGAGGGGTTCTCCGGCGTGCCGGTGGCGGCGGAGCAGGGCACCGACCGGAGGAGCGGGTGGGGCGTCGGCGGGCCGGGTCGCGCCCGGTCGACCACCGGTCCGCGGGGCGGGCGGTTGGGCCGATGGGGTGAGCGTTTCAGATGAGCGCGGCACCCGCCAGATGTTAGATCACGCTACGTGGTGGAGGTGTCGCCGGACGGAGTGGGCGGCGGGCCGGGTCACCGGGGTCTCGTTCGCGTAGTCGAGCGCGTGCACCGTCACGAACTGCGGTTCGATCCGCATGTAGACCGGGTCGAAGGCCTCGCCGTCCACCAGTTCCGGCTCGGCACCGAAGTTCGCGAGCTCCTTCGCGGTCGGCTCGACGATCTCGGCGGTGCCGGTGAACTGCACGGACCAGAGGTTCGCGGATCCGGAGCTGAAGTTGTCCGCGCCGTAGGCGACGACGCTGCCGTTGCAGGCGCGGTGGTAGCCGAGGCCCCGGTGCAGCCGGAGCAGGACGCACCCGTCGGCCACGATGTGGCGGGCGGGGGCGACGAACGGCATCGCCCGCATGCTCGTCGCCACCCGGCCGTACGACACGCGGCTGAGCAACTCGATGGCGCGGATCTCGTCGGTGGACATGGCATCCACTCTCCGCCACCGGCACCGTGTCGGAAAAGGGGCCCCCGCCCCGCTCTCACGGGGACGTAGGTCCCGAATCGGGGCCGCCGGGCGCACTCTGGCCCGTACGGGTGAGGGGTCCGAGCGGCCGGTCCGGCGTCACCGACGCCTCACGACGGGCTCCGGGCCCCGCCGTACGTCAGTGGCGTTCCGCCTGGAGCCGCGCCACGTAGGCGGCGGCCTGCGAGCGCCGCTCCATGCCCAGCTTCGACAGCAGGCTGGAGACATAGTTCTTGATGGTCTTCTCCGCGAGGTGCAGCCGCTCGCCGATGACCCGGTTGGTCAGGCCCTCGCCGATCAGGTCCAGGATCTTGCGCTCCTGCTCCGTCAGATTGGCGAGCCTGTCGTCACCCTTCGGATTGTTGCCGTCGCGCAGCCGCTCCAGGACGCGGGCGGTCGCCACCGGGTCGAGCAGCGACTTGCCGGCCGCCACGTCCCGTACCGCGTTCAGGAGTTCGTTGCCGCGGATTGCCTTGAGGACGTAACCCGAGGCTCCGGCCATGATCGCGTCGAAGAGCGCCTCGTCGTCCGCGTACGAGGTCAGCATCAGGCACTTGATGCCCTCGTCCTGCGAACGGATCTCGCGGCACACCTCCACGCCGCTGCCGTCGGGCAGCCGGACGTCGAGCACGGCGACGTCGGGACGGGTCGCAGGGATCCTGACCAGCGCGTCCGCGGCCGTCCCGGCCTCCCCGACGACCTCGATGTCGTTCTCCACGGAGAGCAGCTCGTGGACGCCGCGCCGGACCACTTCGTGGTCGTCCAGCAGAAATACCCGGATTTTTCCTTCTTCGCGCACGCTGCCAGTCTCACATATTGGCTCTTCCCGCGCCCGGGGTGCGCGGGATAACGTGCCGGATGTTCCGACGACGGTGTCGGGCCGTTGTCCATGCGCTGACCAGCAGCGAGTCCCCCTTTTCTCGATTTACTTGGAAATCCAAGCAAAATCGCAGGTCAAGTGGGGTTTCGCGGGAATGCTGCACTATGGGTAACGTGCCTATGACGGCGCTCGCCGGGGCACCTGTCACGCCCGACTCCGGCCGCGTCGCACCCACCCCGTGCGAAGGGTACGGATAAGGCGGAGCCGCACTGGCTTACCGGCGAACCCGGAGGCCGGACCGACGGAGGAGCACGCACGTGACCGTGGAGAGCACTGCCGCGCGCAAGACGACGCGACGCAGCAGCGGCGCCAAGCGCACCACCAGCGCCGCAAGCGCTAAGAAGGCACCGGCAGCGCAGGGCGCAGAGCCCGAGCTCGTTCAGCTGCTGACGCCCGAGGGAGAGCGCGTCCAGCACCCCGATTACGACATCGACCTGAGCGCCGAGGAGCTGCGCGGTCTCTACCGCGACATGGTCCTCAGCCGTCGCTTCGACGCGGAGGCCACCGCGCTCCAGCGCCAGGGCGAGCTGGGCCTGTGGGCGTCGCTGCTCGGCCAGGAGGCCGCCCAGATCGGCTCCGGCCGTGCCCTGCGGGACGACGACTACGTCTTCCCCACCTACCGTGAGCACGCCGTCGCGTGGTGCCGTGGGGTCGACCCCACCAACCTGCTCGGCATGTTCCGCGGTGTGAACAACGGCGGCTGGGACCCGAGCACCAACAATTTCCACCTGTACACGATCGTTCTCGGCTCGCAGACCCTGCACGCCACCGGTTACGCCATGGGCGTCGCCAAGGACGGCGCGGATTCCGCCGTGATCGCGTATTTCGGTGACGGCGCCTCCAGCCAGGGTGACGTGAACGAGTCGTTCGTCTTCTCCGCGGTGTACAACGCCCCGGTCGTGTTCTTCTGCCAGAACAACCAGTGGGCCATTTCCGAGCCCATCGAGAAGCAGACCCGCGTCCCGCTCTACCAGCGCGCCCGCGGCTTCGGCTTCCCCGGCGTCCGCGTCGACGGCAACGACGTCCTCGCGTGCCTGGCCGTGACCCGGTCGGCGCTGGAGCGCGCCCGCCGCGGCGAGGGCCCGACGCTCATCGAGGCGTACACCTACCGCATGGCCGCCCACACCACCTCCGACGACCCGACCCGCTACCGCCGCGACGCAGAGCGCGAGGAGTGGGAGGCCAAGGACCCGATCCAGCGCCTCAAGACGTACATGGAGAACGAGGGCCACGCCGACGCGGCCTTCTTCGAGGAGCTGGAGACGGAGAGCGAGGCGCTCGGCAAGCACGTCCGCGAGGTCGTCCGCGCCATGCCCGTCCCGGAGCACATGGCGATCTTCGACAACGTGTACGCGGACGGGCACGCGCTCGTCGACGAGGAGCGGGCTCAGTTCGCCGCCTACCAGGCGTCCTTCGAGGGCGGAGAGGCCGAGTAATCATGGCTGTTCAGAAGCTTCCCCTCGCGAAGGCGCTCAACGAGTCCCTGCGCAAGGCCCTGGAGACCGACCCCAAGGTCCTGATCATGGGCCTGGACGTCGGCAAGCTCGGCGGTGTCTTCCGGATCACCGACGGGCTGCAGAAGGACTTCGGCGAGGACCGGGTCATCGACACCCCGCTCGCCGAGTCCGGCATCGTCGGCACCGCGATCGGTCTCGCCCTGCGCGGCTACCGCCCGGTCGTGGAGATCCAGTTCGACGGCTTCGTCTTCCCGGCGTACGACCAGATCGTGTCCCAGCTGGCGAAGATGCGGGCCCGTTCGCTCGGCACGGTGAAGATGCCGATCGTCATCCGCATCCCGTACGGCGGCGGCATCGGTGCCGTCGAGCACCACTCCGAGTCCCCCGAGGCGCTCTTCGCGCACGTCCCGGGCCTCAAGGTCGTCACCCCGGCGAACTCCAACGACGCCTACTGGATGCTCCAGCAGGCGATCCAGAGCGACGACCCGGTCATCTTCTTCGAGCCCAAGCGCCGCTACTGGGACAAGAGCGATGTCGACACCGATGCCATCCCCGGCGAGCTGCACAAGGCCCGGGTCGCCCGTGAGGGCACGGACCTCACCCTGGCGGCCTACGGCCCGATGGTGAAGACCTGCCTGGAGGTGGCCGAGGCCGCCGCCGGAGAGGGCAAGTCGATCGAGGTCGTGGACGTGCGCTCGATCTCCCCGCTCGACTTCGACACCCTCCAGGCCTCGGTCGAGAAGACCCGCCGCCTGGTCGTCGTCCACGAGGCGCCGGTGTTCTTCGGCTCCGGCGCGGAGATCGCCGCCCGGATCACCGAGCGCTGCTTCTACCACCTGGAGGCCCCCGTCCTGCGGGTCGGCGGCTACCACGCGCCGTACCCGCCGGCGCGCCTGGAGGAGGAGTACCTGCCGGGTCTCGATCGCGTGCTCGACGCCGTCGACCGTTCGCTGGCGTACTGAGGAGAGCACCGTGACGATCCGCGAATTCAAGATGCCCGATGTGGGCGAGGGCCTCACCGAGGCCGAGATCCTCAAGTGGTACGTCCAGCCCGGTGACACGGTCGAGGACGGCCAGATCGTGTGCGAGGTCGAGACGGCCAAGGCCGCGGTCGAGCTGCCGATCCCCTTCGACGGCACGGTCCACGAGCTGTGCTTCCCCGAGGGGACCACGGTCGACGTCGGCCAGGTCATCATCTCGGTGAACGTCGGCGGCGGGGCGGCGCCCGAGGCGCCGGTGGCCGAGGCCGCTCCGGTCGCCCAGGCCGTGGCGCCCGCGCCCGCTCCGGTCGCCGAGGAGGAGGCCGAGCCGAAGGGCCGCACGCCGGTCCTCGTCGGCTACGGCGTGGCCGCCAGCTCCACCAAGCGGCGCCCGCGCAAGGCGGCGCAGGGCGCGGTTCCGGCCGCTCCCGTCGCTCCGGCGCAGGCCGCTCCGGCGACCGTCGCCGTCCCGGTGTCCGTACCGGAGCAGCTCAACGGGCACGGCCCGGGCGGCGGGCGCCCGCTGGCCAAGCCGCCGGTCCGGAAGCTCGCGAAGGACCTCGGCGTCGACCTGGCGACGGTCACCCCGACCGGCCCGGACGGCATCATCACCCGTGCGGACGTCCACGCGGCGGCCGCGCCGGCGCCCGCGCCGGTCGTCGAGGCCCCGGCCCCGACGCCCGTCGCCCAGTCCGTGGCCGCGCCGGCGGCCGCGCAGGCGGCTCCCGTCGTGTCGACCGACGCCCGGGAGACCCGTATCCCCGTCAAGGGCGTACGGAAGGCCACGGCGGCGGCGATGGTCGGTTCGGCCTTCACCGCCCCGCACGTCACCGAGTTCGTGACCTTCGACATCACGCGCACGATGAAGCTGGTCGAGGAGCTCAAGTCCGGTACGGACATGGCGGGCCTGCGGGTCAACCCGCTGCTTCTCATCGCGAAGGCCGTCCTGGTCGCCGTCCGGCGCAACCCGGAGATCAACGCGGCCTGGGACGAGGCGGCGCAGGAGATCGTCCTCAAGCACTACGTGAACCTGGGCATCGCCGCGGCCACCCCGCGCGGTCTGCTCGTGCCGAACATCAAGGACGCGCACGCGCAGACCCTGCCCGAGCTCTCGGCGTCGCTGAGCGAGCTGATCTCCACCGCCCGCGACGGGAAGACGACCCCGGCGGCGATGCAGGGCGGCACCTTCACCATCACCAACGTCGGCGTCTTCGGCGTCGACACCGGTACGCCCATCCTGAACCCCGGCGAGTCCGCGATCCTCGCGGTCGGTGCGATCAAGCTCCAGCCGTGGGTCCACAAGGGCAAGGTGAAGCCGCGTCAGGTCACCACGCTGGCTCTCTCCTTCGACCACCGACTGGTCGACGGCGAGCTCGGCTCCAAGTTCCTGGCGGACGTCGCCGCGATCCTGGAGCAGCCGAAGCGCCTGATCAGCTGGGCGTGACGGACAGCTTGGCCCGTTTCACGTGAAACGTCCGGCGGTGGCCTCGGCCACCGCCGGACGTCTTTCCACAAGGGTGGGGGAATGGACCTGCTCCTCGAACCTCCGCACGGCGCCGGGCCCGTGCGGCTCGGCATGACGCTCGACGAGGCGGTGGCCGCCGTCTCCCCCTGGGGTGAGCCCCGGGTGCGGACCCGGCCGAACCGCGTCCTCGTGACCCTCTCGACGGCCTGCGACCGTGTCGGCGGCGAGGTGCTCCTGGAGGAGCGGGACAGGGTCACGGCCGTCGAGCTGTGGTGGCCGGGGGAAGGCCGGGAGACCGCGACGCGGGTCCTCCTGGACGGTGCCGACGTGTTCCGTACCCCCGCCGACGAGTTGTTGCGGGGCCTCCCGGCTCGCGGGGCGGACGGCGAGTCCCCCTTCGTCCCCGGCCTCTCGCTCGGCTTCACCCGCAGCACCTCCCAGGAGGTCCCGCGCCGGCCGGACGGGCTCCCGGTGCATGTCACCTCGGTCCTCGTCGGTGGCGCGGACTACTACGACCACAGGCTCCCGTAGGCGCCCCCTCGTTCCAGGATGCGGACAGGGGGGTCTGTTGCACCTCTGTTGTATCTATGCTGTGCGCATGCCCTCCGCCCCGGCCAAGCAGGCCCCCGCAGCCGACCGTGTCTACATGCACGTCAAGCAGGCCGTACTCGACCGGCGCTACGAGGGAGGCACCCTCCTCACCGAGGGCGAACTCGCCCTCGCCGTAGGGGTGTCACGGACGCCCGTCCGGGAGGCGCTGCTCAAGCTGGAGATGGAAGGGCTGCTCAAGCTCTACCCGAAGAAGGGCGCCCTCGTCCTCGCCGTCTCCGCGCAGGAGATCGCCGACGTCGTCGAAACCCGGCTGCTCGTGGAGGAGTTCGCCGTCCGCCGGGCCGTGCCCGCCCCCGCCTCGCTCATCGAGCGGCTGGAGGAGCTCCTGGAGGAGCAGAAGCTGCGTGCCGCCGCCGGGGACCTCGCCGAGGTGGCGGTCACCGACCGGTGCTTCCACGCCGAGATCGTGCAGCACGCCGGCAACCAGATCCTCTCCCGCCTCTACGACCAGCTCCGCGACCGTCAGCTGCGGATGGGCGTCGCCGTGATGCAGTCCCAGCCCGACCGCGTCGCCAAGAACATCACCGAGCACGCCGAGATCCTCGACCGGATAAGAGCCGGCGACGCCGAGGGCGCGGCGCACTGCGTCCGCCAGCACCTCAGCTGGGTCAAGGTCCTGGTCCGGGGCGAGGACCGATGAGCAACCGCAACGGATACGGCTCCGCCGTCACCCTCCCCGGCGATCCGCCCGGCGGCCGCCGGGCGGCCCTCGTCTGGGGCGTCGGTGTCGCCGTCTACTTCGTCGCCGTCATCTTCCGTACGTCCCTCGGTGTCGCCGGCCTCGACGCCGCCGACCGCTTCGACGTCAACGCCTCCGCGCTCTCCACCTTCTCCATACTCCAGCTGCTCGTCTACGCGGGCATGCAGATACCCGTCGGCCTCATGGTCGACCGGCTCGGCACCAAGAAGGTCCTCGCCCTCGGCGTCGTCCTCTTCACCCTCGGCCAGCTGGGCTTCGCGCTCTCCCCGTCGTACGGCACCGCCCTCGCCTCCCGGGCGCTGCTCGGCTGCGGCGACGCCATGACCTTCATCAGCGTCCTGCGGCTCGGCAGCCGCTGGTTCCCGGCCCGCCGAGGCCCGCTCATCGGGCAGGTCGCCGCGCTCTTCGGCATGGCCGGCAACCTCGTCTCCACCGTCTTCATCGCCCGCGCCCTGCACGGCCTCGGCTGGACCACCACCTTCGTCGGCAGCTCCCTCGCCGGCGTGGTCGTCCTGGTCCTGCTGCTGCTCTTCCTCAAGGACCACCCCGAGGGACACGAGCCGCAGCCCGCCACGCACGCGGGCGCCGCCTTCGTGCGCCGTCAGATCGCCGAGTCCTGGCGGGAACCCGGCACCCGGCTCGGCATGTGGGTGCACTTCACCACCCAGTTCCCCGCGATGGTCTTCCTGCTGCTGTGGGGACTGCCGTACCTGGTGGAGGCACAGGGCCTGTCCCGGTCGACCGCCGGGACCCTGCTCACCCTGGTCGTCCTGTCGAACATGGTCGTCGGCCTCGCGTACGGGCAGATCATCGCCCGTCACCACACGGCTCGCGCCCCGCTCGCCCTCGGTACCGTCGCCGCGACCGCGCTGCTGTGGGCGACCACCCTCGCGTACCCCGGCGATCACGCCCCGATGTGGCTGCTCGTCACCCTCTGCCTGGTCCTCGGCGCCTGCGGACCGGCCTCGATGATCGGCTTCGACTTCGCCCGCCCGGCGAACCCGCCGGAGCGTCAGGGCACCGCGTCCGGCATCGTCAACATGGGCGGTTTCGTGGCCTCGATGACGACGCTGCTCGCCGTGGGCGTGCTGCTCGACGCGACCGGCGACAACTACCGGATCGCGTTCTCGTCGGTCTTCGTCCTGGAGGCCCTGGGGGTCGTGCAGATCCTGCGCCTCAAGGCCCGTACCCACCGCAGGGAACGGGACCGGCTCGTCGCCAGCAGGGTGGAAGCCGTGCACGTCCCCGTCTAGGGAACGCCGGACGTCGAACCGCCGGACCTCGACCGCCGGACCTCGACCGCCGGACGTCGAACCGCCGGACCTCGACCGCCGGACCTCGACCGCCGGACGTCGAACCGCCGGGCGTCGAACCGCCGCGGCGCGGACTAGCGCGGAGTCACCGCGAAGTTGTCGAGGATGGCCCGGGCCAGCGCCTCGTCGCCCTCCGTCTTGACCCGGTCGGCCACATCGGCCGGCCGGACCCGGCCGCAGGCGAGCCGCACGAACGTCTCCCAGTCCGTCGCGAGCGTCACCGCGGGGCCCAGCGAGGGCGCGCCGTCGATGGAACCCCGGCCCTCCGCGTCGACCCGTACGGTCCGCAGGAACTCCACCGGGCCGCTGACGTCTATGACCACGGCCGAAGAGGCGGGTGCCCCCGCGTCCTTGGCGATGACCTTCGGCAGGGCCTCCAGAAGCACGTCACGCGTCACGTGCGCGCCCGCCGAGTCCAGGTTGCCCGGCGTGCCGAGCGCGACCCGCAGGTCCTGCTCGTGCACCCACACGTCGAAGGCGCGCATCCGGTACGCCAGTTCCAGGGACTGCTCGGCGCCGAGGGGCGCGCGGATCAGGTGCTCGGGGGAGCGGTTCTCGTTGCGGAGCTGCCGGGCCCGGCGGATCAGGATGTACTCGAGCTCCGACGTCATCTCCGGCGCGGTGTGGTGCCGCCGCACGTCGACCTGGACCTCCATGTAGCGCGCGAAGTCACTGCGTACGTGGTAGAGGTCGCGCGGCAGGGAGTGGATCGGGCGCGGGTCGCCGAGCATCTCGGTCTCCATGCCGATCACATGGGACACGATGTCCCGCACCGACCAGCCGGGGCACGGTGTGGGCCGGTTCCACTCGCCCTCCACGAGCGGCTGCACCAGCTCGGCTATCGCCTCGATGGAGTGGGTCCAGGCGTCGGCGTAGTTCTGGAGGCTGGGATGGACGGTCACGGGACCCCTCGGCGGTTCTTCGGTGCGCGGGCTGAAAACACGACTGGGTGGGAGGCTCGGACGCTAAGTTACGCTGCCCGAAGGCACCCCGGCAGTGCTTTCGTGTGACGATCGTAGGCCGGTGTTGACGGCTCGAATGCCAGGACGGTGGTAGTGTGCGCGCCTCGCTGATCCAGATCGCGGTAGACCCGGACGAACCGGTCGACGCCCGACGTGCCCGCGTGGCCCGTCTCGTACGGGAGGAATCCGGCCGCGCCGACCTCGTCGTCCTGCCGGAACTGTGGCCCATGGGGGCCTTCGCGTACGAGTCCTTCGCCGCCGAGTCCGAGCCGCTGAACGGCCCCACGCACCGCGCGATGGCCGCCGCCGCGCGTGACGCCGGGGTCTGGCTCCACGCCGGATCCTTCGTCGAGGCGGAGGGCGGCGCGCTGTACAACACCTCGCTGGTCCTCTCCCCCGACGGCGAACTCGCCGCCTCCTACCGCAAGATCCACCGCTTCGGCTTCGACAAGGGCGAGGCGGTGATGATGGCCGCGGGAGAGGACCTGGTCACCGTCGACCTGCCGCACCTCACCGTCGGCGTCGGCACCTGCTACGACCTGCGCTTCCCCGAGCTGTTCCGCGGGCTCGTCGACGCGGGCGCCCAGGCCTTCGTCGTCCCGGCGGGCTGGCCGGCCCGTCGCCGCGCCCACTGGAGCCTGCTCGCCAGGGCCCGTGCCGTCGAGAACCAGGCGTACGTCCTCGCCTGCGGTACGGCGGGCACGCACGCGGGCGTGGAGCAGGCCGGTCACTCGATCGTCGTCGACCCCTGGGGCGAGACCGTCGCCGAGGCGGGCCCGGACGAGGAGACCCTCCGGGTGGTCCTGGACCCGGCGAAGGTCACGGCGACCCGCGAACAGTTCCCGGCGCTGAAGGACCGCGTGCTGGGAATCGCACCGCCGAAGCGGGGCTGAGGGGCCGGGAGCCACAGGGGCCCGGCCCGGAAGCAGTCCCTGACCGGACCCGGACCCGAAAGCGCCTCCCGCCCGGGGAAGCGGCCCCGGAGGCAGTCCGGGACCCGACTTGGACCCGCCCCGGACCCGACCCGGGACCCTGCCCCGGGGCCCGACCCGAAGCCGCCTCCCGCCCCGGGAAGCGGCCCCGGAGACAGTCCGGGACCCGACCAGGACCCGACCCGGCCCCTGCCCGGGACCCGACCCGGGAGCCTGCCCGGACCCCCGCCCGGGATCCGGCCCCGGAAGCGCCGCCGGCCCCGCAGTCGGCCCCCGTCGGTGCGGGGGCCGACGTGGGGCCGGTGCCTTTTCTCGTACGAGCTCCGCCGCGCAGGCCGCTACGGCTGTGCCGGGGCCTCCCGCCGGACGATCTCCGACTCGTCCGGGAGCAGGCCCGTCAGCTCCTGCCAGATCCGCTTCGGGGCGACGCGGCGCAGCCGGAACGGGCTGCCGGCCGCCGCCCCGCCCTCCGCCATCGGCTCGGCGGGCAGCTCGCGCAGCCAGTATCCGAGCGGACCGCAGTCCCAGGCGGCGACCGCGCGGGCCGTCACACCCGGCACCCCGTCCTGGCGGCCCTGCCAGGCCGCGGTCATCCGCCAGTTGGAGCGCACCTCCACGATCAGCTGCGAGAGCCGCGTGGCGGTGCCCTCCGCCGTTCCGGCCGCCCGCAGCGCCTCGACGACCAGGGACCGCTCGTCCGCGCCGGGCGTCGACGCGGCCTTCTCCAGGGCCTGGAGGCCCGCCTCCAGGACGCCGACGGTGGTCTCGACGACCTGCTCCTCGGTGTTGCCGGCGCCCGCGGCGTCGGACTGGCGCAGGGCGATCAGGTCGGCCAGCGTCCACACCACGGTCCGCGGCTCGACGAGCCGGTAGACCGCCTCCTCCTCGCCCGGCCAGGTTTCGTGGCAGACGACGTGCTCGTCGCCGATGAGCAGCCCGTGGTGCAGGGTGCCCTGCCGGCCGCCCGCTTCCAGGGAGACGATCACGGAGGGGTTGACGAGGGTCTGCATCAGGGGCAGCAGGAGCGTGGACAGCTCCCCGGCCCCGCTCATGAGCCCGGCGTCCCGGAGCCGCGCCTCGGCGGGCGCCATGGACTCCGGGACCGGCTGACCGGTCGCCAGCTGGGCGAGGACGAAGACCTCGTCGTCGGCCAGCCGGAAACGGGATCGGGTCACGTCGAAGGAAGGCATGTGTCGCTCACTCGGGTAGGCGGGGACGGCGGACAGGGCGGGCAGGGCGGGCAGGGCGGGCAGGACGGATGGGTCCGGGGGCGGGGAATCAGTACGTCGCCTCGGTCCAGAAGTGGGTCACGCGGGAGATGCCCGCCTTCACCGCGCCGATCCGGGTCAGGGTCGACCGGTCGACGCCCGCGAAGATCAGTCCGAGGGCCAGGTCCCCGCCCTCGGCGCGCCCTTCGACCCGCACGGAGAGCCGGCGGTTCTTGCCGCGCCCGGTCTCGCGGACGGTCATCCGGACCCCGGGGTCCTCGTCGTCGGGCTCGCGGGTCAGGACGTAGGCGTTCTTGTCGAGGGCCGCGAGCCGGTACTGGTCGCCCGCGTACTTCATCTCCAGGGCGCGCTGGTCGAGCGTGGCGCCGAATCGGTTCCGCGAGACGTACACCATCCGGTCGCCGACCCGCAGCGTGGACCGGTTCAGGGTCGGCAGCTTGAGCCCCTCGGCATGCATCCCGCGGGCCTCGAACGAGGCCACGGGGAGCAGCCCGCCGCGCACCTCCGAGACGAGCGTCTCGGGGTTGGTGCGGGGGAGGGGAGCCGTCAGCGTGATCTCGCCGAACTCCGGCGAGACCCCCTTCCAGCCCGCGCTGTAGTTGTGCCGGTTCCCCTCCTTCCAGGCGTGGAGTTCGAACGGGCTGACCTGGGTGTGCATGAACGGATTCCTCTTCGGTCTCAGGGATCTCGGGTCTCGCGGTCGGCGTCAGTCGAAGGGGTTCAGGGCACTGCCCAGTTTCTTCGCTCCGCTCGCGATCCCGGAGCCCACGTCGGACGCCTTGTCGCCGATCCAGTCCCCGGCCTCCTCGATACCCTTCCCGATGGCCTCGTGGTTGTCCCAGATGAGCGCGGCTCCGTAGGCCACGCCGGTGCCGACGGCGAGGCCGAGGGTCACCGGGTTCGGGGCGACGGTCAGCGCCGTCATCGAGGCGCTGAAGGCTGTTCCGGTGAGGTCCGAGGCGAACTTCGCCGGGTCGGCCTTGATCATGTCCGAGTTGTACGTGGTGAGGTTGGCGATGCCGTACGCGGTGGCCGCGACGCCGCCGACGACACCGGCGCCGCGCAGCACGCCGGCCGCCTTGGCGGCGTTGGCGAGACCGCCGTTCTGCGCGACCTTCAGGAGGTTGGCCTCGGCGGCGGTCGGCATGAAGAAGGCGCCGTTGCGCATGAACCCGCCGAGCATGGCGGCCTCGTCCGAGCCGGTCAGCGCGGTCGCGAGGCCCGGCGGGATCTTGGTGAGCAGGCTGCCGGGAGCCGCGCCCGCGAGCCGCATGTTGAAGTGCTTGGACAGGAAGGTGCCGGGCGCCGTCGGGTGGACGAACGGCGGCCGGATCGCCTTGGACAGCTTGTACGAGTACAGGCCGGCCGCGGTCAGGGCGCCCGCGAACGCGCCCGCCGTGACGGTGCCCTTGGTGAACCCCGCGACCAGGTCGGCCAGTTTCTCGTTGCCGGTGAGCTTGGCGAGGCCGTCGCGCTGAAGCCGCTGGACGTAGTCGTCGAGCGTCTCGTTGTCCTTCATCTTCAGCCAGGCCAGGTTCATCCGGTCGTCCTTGGCCTTGTCGTCGGCCGCGGCGACCTTCCCGGCGTCACCGTTGAACCCGGTGCCGGCGGTGGCGTCGTTCTTGTTGCCCTGGCCGTCCTTGACCACGGCCTCCAGGTCCTTCTTCAGGTCCTGGTCGGCGAGGTCGAAGGCCTTGACGCAGCCGTCGATGTGCTCGGTCCAGGCCGTCTCGGCCTCCCGCACGCTCTTGGCGCCGTCCGGGTCGTGGTGCAGGGCGCTGCGCTCGCTCGGCGAGAGCCGCTCGTAGTCGTAGGCGACCCTGCCCTGCTCGGACACCTTCATCCCGGCCTTGACGGCGTCGGCGCGGGCGTTCTCCAGCTGCTTCTTCAGCTCGGTGAACTGCTCGTGGGCGTTGCGCAGCACCGTCGCGGTGGCCTTCGCCTGGGTCTGGGCGGCCTGGTACTCGTAGCGGGTGGCCGCGAAGTTGGTCTGCGCGGCGGTGGCGCTCTCGCCCAGCCAGGCCTGGGAGGTCGTCAGCGATTCGACGCTGTCGCGGTAGCGCTCCTCCACCTTGTGCAGGTCGCCCGCCATCTCGGTCCACTTGTCGGCGGTGGTGGCGAGCTTGCCCAGGTCGGTCGTCATGATCTCGGAGTACGTCAGCATGTACGTCCGCCCCCTCAGTACTGCTCGATGCGCGAGGTCGGCCTGACCCCGGCGAGACGGGCCCGGTTGTCGAGCTCCTGCTGGCCGAACGTGAGCGCCGTGCTGCGCAGGGCGGTCTTCTCGGAGGCGAGGCGGGCGAGGAGTGTCTTCACCTGGCTGTCCCAGGTGGTCTCGACCGTCTTCAGGCCGGCCGCGGTCGCCCAGCCCTCGAAGCCGCCGACGGCGGCGGTCGTGGCGGCGTCTGCCACCTTGGCGGCCTTGGCCGTGTCCGGTTCCAGCTCGTTCTCGATGGTGTTTGCCGCCGCCTTCTTCTTTGCTGGTGCGGTAGCGAGGCTGGGCGGCCCGCCGGACGGGCCGCCACCGCCGCCGCCGTCGAGCTGGTTCAACCGCATTCCGACGGGGGCTTGTTCGGTCGCGCCGGACCGTATTCCGGCCCAGTCCTCGTCAAAACCCATGCCGCTGCGCCCCCATGAGAAAGAATGATCATCACTTTGCAGGTGCACCGTATGTTTCCGTGGTGAAGCCCGGGATGCAAGGCTGGATATCTCCTGCCTGGTCAGAGCGTGATGCCCTGAAGCGACGCCCCCGGTTTCCCGCCCGGTTTCGCCTTCGCCTCCTCGTCCGGCTCCGCTCCCAGGGCCGGCGCGTACTCCGCCCAGGCCGCCGCCAGTCTCCGTACCGCCTCCGTGAGCACGTCCGGCGGCAGCAGGAAATGCAGCCGCAGGTGCCGGACGCTGCCGCCGAGGGCATCGGCGGTCGCACCCGGCAGGACGGCCACCCCGTGCCGGAGGGCGACCTGGGCGAAGGAGACGCCGTCGCCGTGCGGGAGCCGCACCCAGAGGGTCTGGCCGCCGGTCGCCGGGGCGCAGGACCACGACGGGAGGAGCCGGGCGAGCTCGCCGCGCAGATGGGCGTGACCCGCGCGGAGGGTGCGCAGCCGGGCGGCCCGTACGGACCCGAGATCGCCGAGGAGACGCACCGCGACCAGCTGGGACGGCACGTCGCAGCCCAGGTCGTGCAGGGCCTTCAGCCGGGCGAGGCGGGCGATCAGCGACGCCGGGCCGCGCACCCAGCCGATCCGCAGCCCGCCCCACACGACCTTGCTGAGCGAACCGACGGCGATCACCTCGCCGTACGCGGAGAGGGGCAGCGGCTCCCGCGCCGTGCCGAACGCCAGGTCGGCCAGCACCTCGTCGTCCACGAGCGGCACCCCCAGCGCGTTCGCCGCCTCGACGAGCCGGCGCCCGGCGAGCGGCGGGAGCACGGTGCCCGTGGGGTTCTGGAAGCGGGCCACCACGTAGGCCAGGGCGGGACGGTGCCGTTCCATCACCCGTACAGCCTCCGCCACGTCGAGCCCGTCCGGCCCGACGGCCACGGGCAGCGGCACGGCCGCGGCCTCCCGGAACAGATCGAGCGCCCCCGGATACGTCGGCGCCTCCACCAGCACCCCGTCCCCCGGCGCCAACAGCAGCCGGGCGAGCAGGGAAAGCCCCTGCTGCGCACCGGTGGTGACCAGGATCTGCCCGGGTCCGGTCGGAACGCCCCGCCCGGCGTACCGCGCGGCCACCGCCTCCCGCAGTACGCCGAGACCGGCCGGGTGGTAGCCGAGGTCCCCGCCCGGCAGGACGAGCGAGTGGTACGCCTCCGCCAGCTCGGGCGGCGGCTCCGCGGGGGCGGCGCAGCTCAGCAGGATGACGTCGTCCGGCGCCTCCAGGAGATGCAGGAACAGCGGGTTGGACGTCTCCGTCACGCGGGGCGCGTCCCCCGCCACGGCCGCCGCCGGCGCGAGCGCGGCCCGCGCGACCCGGGTCCCGCTGCCCTGCCGCCGTACGAGCCGCCCCTCCTGGCGCAGGGTGTCGTACGCCGCGACCACCGTCGTACGGCCCACGGCCAGGGCCTTCGCGAGCCGCCGGTCGGGCGGCAGCAGGCTGCCCGGGGGCAGCGCACCCTCGTCGACGAGGCGGCGCAGCCGGGCCGCGAGCAGCAGGTAGAGGGGCCCGCGGCCGGCGGACCAGCGGCCGAGCCGCGAGACGAGGTCGTCGGGATCAGGAGAGTGGGCGATTGGCTTCATGGCCGAACCAATCTGCCGGGATTGGACCTGGGAAGACAAACGCGCTGTCCACAGACTGAGTTCATGAGCACCGACTCCACGTCCGCCGTGTCCGCAGTCCCCGCCACGGCCTCCCCCACGGCCGCCTCCTCGTCGTCTCCCCGCCCCGAGACCCTCGCCGTCCACCCCCCGCACGTGGAGATCACCGGCAGCCGGCCCCTCGGCGTCCCGCTCCACCAGGGCCATGTCTTCGCCTTCGACTCGGCCGACGCCCTCGCCACCGCCTTCACCTCCACGGAGGCCTTCCTCTACAGCCGCCACGGCAACCCCACCGTCCGCACCCTCGAGGACGCCGTCGCCCGCCTCGAAGGCGGCACCGCCGGCGTCTCCTTCGCCTCGGGCATGGGCGCGGTGAACGCCGTCCTCCTCGGCCTGCTCGGCAGCGGCGGCCACGTCATCGCCCAGACCTGCCTGTACGGCGGCACGTACGCGGTCCTCACCGACCTCGCCACGCGCTGGGGCGTCGACGTCACCTACGTCTCCGGCACCGACCCGGAGGAGGTCCGGGCGGCGCTGCGCCCCGAGACCCGGCTGCTCTACCTGGAGACCATCGCCAACCCGACCACCCGGGTCTCCGACGTGCCCGCGCTCGCCGCCGTCGCCGCCGAGGCCGGGGTCCCGGTCGCCGTCGACAACACCTTCGCCTCGCCGCTCCTCTTCCGGCCGCTCGACCACGGCGCCGACATCGTCATCCACTCCGCGACCAAGTACCTGTCCGGGCACGCGGACGTCCTCGGCGGCCTCGCCGTCTTCAAGGACGCCGGGCTGTACGGGCGGATCCGCCACCACGCGGTCGAACAGGGCGCGTCCACCGACCCGTTCGCCGCCTGGCTCACCCTGCGCGGCATGCAGACCCTCTCCCTGCGCATGGAGCGCCAGTGCGCGAGCGCCGCCGATCTGGCGGCCAGGCTCGCCGCGCACCCGGCGGTGGCGGCCGTACGCCACCCCGCCCTCGCCGACCACCCGGACCGGGCGATCGCCGCGCGCCTGCTGCCCGACGGGGGAGGCGGCGTGATCTCGGTCGACCTGGCGGGTGGCCGGGAGGCGGGCCGCACCTTCGTCGAGGCGGTCCGGCTCGCCTCCCTCAGCGTCTCCCTCGGCGATGTGAAGACCCTGGTGATGCACCCGGCCTCCACCTCCCACCACCAGCTCGACGCGACGGCCCTGGAAGCGGCGGGGATCGGCCCCGGCACGGTCAGGATCTCCATCGGCATCGAACACGTCGAGGACCTGTGGGCGGACCTGGAGCAGGCGCTGGAGAAGGCCGTCTAGGCGTCCGCCGCGTCAGTCCTCCCGCTCCCGCTCGGCCATCCGGATCACGCACACCGCGACAGCGACGAGCAGCGCGGCGTCCGCGTCCTCGCGGATCACGTTCACCGCGTAGGTCTCGCGGACGTGGAACCACTGCCGGGAGATGTGGGCCAGGAGTTCACCCTCGTACTCGACGGTGAACTCCCGGTCCAGGATCCGGCCGCTGACGTCGAGCTCCGTGCCCTCGACCAGCGTCACCCGGTAGTGGTTGCGCAGCAGCGAGAGCCGCTTGCGGCGGACGGTCGCGAGCGGCCGCTCGCCGCGCTCGATCGTCATGGCGTCCCGCAGGCTGAACATCTTCTGCCGCAGGGTGATCAGGACCTGCCCGTCGGGGTCCTTCAGCTCCAGGGTGTCGCGCAGGCGCAGGGCCTTGCCGTCGACGAGGAAGGCGTGGCGGCCCTGCTCGTCCTCGATCCAGTAGTCGTCGCCGATCGCGAAGATCTTGTCCCGTACGAGATATTTCACGCCGTTATGCTGCCCGCGCGTCCGGTGTCTCTCACCCGGATCCCACCCGGATCCCACCCGGATCTCCCGGGGATCTCACCCTGACGTGTTCACCCGAAACACCGGGTCGGCCATCCGCACGGCACCCCCGACGTACACGCGTGATCCGGCATTCACACCCGGATGGCAAGCTTGAACCATGAACGATGCCGCTTCGGCGCCCACTCCCGCGCCCGCGTCCCGCCGTGCCCGTGTCCGCGCCCCCGAGCTGATCGGCAAGGGTGGCTGGCTGAACACGGGCGGGGACGATCTGACCCTCGCCGACCTGCGAGGAAAGATCGTTCTGCTCGACTTCTGGACCTTCTGCTGTGTGAACTGCCTCCACGTGCTCGACGAGCTGCGCGACCTGGAGGAGAAGCACCGCGACACGCTCGTCATCGTCGGCGTGCACTCGCCGAAGTTCGTCCACGAGGCCGAGCACCAGGCCGTCGTCGACGCCGTCGAGCGGTACGAGGTGCACCACCCCGTCCTCGACGACCCGGAGCTCGCGACGTGGAAGCAGTACGCCGTGCGCGCGTGGCCGACGCTCGTCGTGATCGACCCCGAGGGGTACGTCGTCGCCCAGCACGCGGGTGAGGGGCACGCCAACGCGATCCGGACGCTCGTCGAGGAGCTGGAGGCCGAGCACGAGGCCAAGGGGACCCTGCGGCGCGGCGACGGACCGTACGTGGCGCCCGAGCCCGTCGCCACCGACCTGCGCTTCCCGGGCAAGGCGATCCTTCTGCCCTCCGGGAACCTCCTGGTCTCCGACACCACCCGGCACCAGCTCGTCGAGCTGGCCGCCGACGGCGAGACCGTCGTACGGCGGATCGGCGAGGGCGTCTTCCGGGAGCCGCAGGGCCTCACGCAGCTGCCCGACGGCACCGTCGTCGTCGCGGACACCGTGAACCACGCCCTGCGCGTCCTCGACCCGGCGACCGGCGCGATCGAGCGGATCGCCGGCACCGGGAAGCAGTGGTGGCAGGGCTCCCCCACGTCCGGGCCCGCCCTGGACGTCGACCTGTCCTCGCCGTGGGACGTCGCCTGGTGGCAGGGCAAGGTGTGGATCGCCATGGCCGGCGTCCACCAGCTGTGGACGTACGACCCGGCCACCAAGACCGTCGAGGTCGCGGCCGGCACCACCAACGAGGGGCTCGTCGACGGGCCCGCCGCCGAGGCCTGGTTCGCGCAGCCCTCCGGGCTCGCCGCCACCGAGGACCGGCTGTGGGTCGCCGACTCCGAGACCAGCGCGCTGCGCTGGGTCGACACGGAGGGCGTGGTCCACACCGCCGTCGGCACCGGACTCTTCGACTTCGGCCACCGCGACGGCGCCGCCGGCCAGGCCCTGCTCCAGCACCCGCTGGGCGTGACGGCCCTCCCGGACGGCTCGGTCGCGGTCTCCGACACGTACAACCACGCCCTGCGCCGCTACGACCCGGCGTCCGGCGAGGTGACGACGCTCGCCACGGACCTGCGCGAGCCCAGCGACGCGGTCCTCGTCGACGGCGACATCGTGGTCGTCGAGTCCGCCCGGCACCGGCTGACCCGGCTGCGTCTCCCCGAGGAGGCCGTCCGGGTCGAGGCCGTCGCCCACCGCACCCGCCGCGAGGCCACCGAGGTCGCCCCGGGCCGCCTCCGTCTGGACGTGGTCTTCCAGGCGCCCACCGGCCAGAAGCTGGACGAGCGGTACGGCCCCTCGACCCGCCTCCTGGTCTCCTCGACCCCGCCGGAACTGCTCCTCGCGGGCGAGGGCACGGGCACGGACCTCTTCCGCGAGCTCGACCTCGACCCCGAGCTCACCGAGGGCGTCCTGCACGTCTCGGCCATGGCCGCGTCCTGCGACGACGACCCGGCGAACGAGTACCCGGCCTGCCACGTCCACCAGCAGGACTGGGGCGTCCCGGTGAAGATCACGGAGGCGGGTGTGTCCCGGCTGCCGCTGATCCTGGCCGGTATGGACGCGTAGTCAGCGGACGAGACCCTGATGCCTGGACGGCCGCCCGGCGGCGGCGTCCAGGCACCCGTCCACCCAGGCGGCCGGGTCGTGCACGGCCCGGTCGCCGCCCATGCCCTGCCGCTCCATGAGCGCGCACTCCCCGGCGAGCAGCGCCTTCGTCCGCGAGCCGTCCACGTCGTACCCGCGGATCCGGGACGCCATGATGAAGCCGCCCTCGTAGGCGATGTCCGTCCCCCACGGCGGCCGGTCGTTGTACGTGCCGATCAACACCCCCGCCGCCGCCGTGGCGACCACGACGGCGCCCCCGACACCCGCGAAGAACCTGCCCCGGGAGGGCCCCTCATGACGATGCATGAGGCGACCCTGCCAAGCGGCACCTTTCGCGGATGTTTCGCGACCGGGGCCGCCTACTCCGCGTAGGTGTCCTCGTCGTCCACCACGTCGTACGGATCCTCGCCCAGGTCGTCGGCCGGGGTCCTGCGCCGCAGGTTCTCCACGTCGGTCTGGATGCCCAGGAGCAGCTTGTGGAGGTCGTCGAGCGTGCTCAGTGGCGCGAGCGGGGTGTGCTCGCCGACCTCCGGCTCCAGGGCGAGGAGGCGGTCCATGGCGTCCCGGGCAGCCAGCACATGGAGGCGCAGATCCTTGCGGTGCTCGGCCGCCCGCTGGCTCGGGGGCACGGGCGTGTCGAAGGTCCTGGGCGGGGGAATGGCGCCGGAGGCCGGGGTGCCGTCCTCGGGGAACTGTCCTTCGAACTCGGGAATCCAGTCCGGATCGGCGTCCGAGCCGCCCTCCTCGTTAGAGGGGGAGGAGGACGGAGCCTGCTGGGTGGCGGGAGCGGGGCCGGGGACCACGGGCTTCTTGACTCGGTCCGGGTCGGACGCGGCGACGACGTCCCACTCGTAGAGCAGCACCGGAACGCCGTCCGCGGTCCGCGCGATCTTGTCCTCCGCCGTCAGATCGACCTGGAAGTAGGCGTAGGGCTTCTCGTCGGACTCGGCCGTCTCCCTCCCGGTGAGGCTCTGCCTGGTGACCGAGTTCAGCGGCAGGTCGTCGGCCCGGAAGGTGTTGGCGGCTGTCGCCAGGGTCCAGAGGCCCAGCTCGTTGCCCTCACGGGACAGCCCTTCGATGACGACGCTGGTGTCGGCCCGGAACGGGACTCCGCTCTTCTCCTTCGGCGCGTCGAGCGACGAGCCGACGTTTCGCGTGAGCAGTTTGTCCGCGATCAGCGCCACACCGCCGGCCACGGCCAGCGTGCAGCGGGCGTTGACGTCCCCGAGCAGGGCCGGCTCCACCAGCGTGGTGAAGTCGTCCGTGGGCACGGGATCCCATTCGCCGGTGACCACGGCGGCAAGCACGCCGCCGTTGCTCCACGCGTTGCGCGCGGTCTTGGTGACCAGGCTCTTCCGCGAGCGCCACGGCAGGTCGATCATCGGTCCGAGCAGGCCGCCGAAGGCCTTCATGGCCATACGCTTGCCGCCCTTGATGGCCTTGGCCTGGTCTTTGAGCGCCTCAAGCAGGTCGGGCTTGGTCAGGGCGCTGACCAAGTAGACGGCGCGCCAGAGTGCGGTGCCCGGAGGGCGCCCGGTGCTGCCGAACACCTCAGGGAGGTCGGCCACGGGGATGCGGCCGACAGCGAGCCCGTACACGTCCTGGAGGTCGGAGGTGCTCCAGCGAGGATCTCCGATCTGGATGACTCGCTTGAGCGCACGCGTGATGACCTCCACGTTCTGGGCGGCGGTGTCCCACTGCCTGAACTCGACGTGGATCGAAGCGAGTACGGAGCGGATGGCGTCGTCGAAGAGGTCTTCCGGAGACAGCAGACGCCCCGTGTGCCCGTCGACGCCGACGGCGATCTGAGCCGGCACGGCGTAGGACTGGAAGATCTGGGCAGCGCGCGGTCCGGGCACCTCTCCCTTGATCTCCGCGTCGAACTCCTCCCGGAGCTTCGCTCGCCATGACGCTCGGGAGTCCGCCAGACGTTTTCCCAGGTCAGAGCCGTTTTCTTGGGCTGAGGCGACCGAGATGCCGCCGAGGAGAGCGTCCGTGGCCGTCGTGGCGACGGTGCTCGGTTCCTCGCCCGGCCCGGCGTACACGGACCAGGTGCTCGCGAGCCGGGTGATGCCGTCCCGTACCACGAGCACCTCGACCGGATCGGTGCCGTCCTCGAACGTGATCCTGACCGGATGGACGATCAGGTTGCGGGTCACCGACCGGGTCAGGATCGACTGGGCGTAGCTGTTGATCGACAGCGTGGAGTTGATGGTCTGCCACATGTGATCCCGCAGGTGGGCGAAACTTTCGTAGCGGTACTCGACGATCGCGCTCGGCTGTCCGTCGTGGGTCAGGCCCTGGACCTGGGGGTCGGGGACCTCCATGACCGACATGCCGGTGCGTGGCTGGATGCCGGGGAACAGCTCACTCGTCAGGACGCGGGTCCCGGCCGAGCGGAGTGTGGCGCCCTCGACGTTCTCGGCCATGAGGATGCCGGTGGGGTCGCTCGGGGTGGGGCGGAGCTGGACGGCCAGGGCGTCGGGGTGGGTCGTGGCACGGGCTATGGCGGCCCAGGCGCCGTCCGGAAGCTGAATCCCCGGGTTGCTCAGCGCGGCGGAGAGGACGGCGCTCTGCTGCTCGGCGGTCGGCTCCTGGGGGAGCTGGCGGGCGATGTTGGCAACCTGGACGGTTTCCCCTTCCCAGGGGACGTCCAGAGTGAGAGTGGTGGTCGGGCCTGTGGACACGGTGGTGACCTCCTTGATGGAGAGGCAGTGGGGAACGAGTACGGCGAGCGCCCCTCCGGGCGGCGGCGAGGCAGGTGATCGCCGCCGCCCGGAGGGGCGTTGTGCGTGCTAGAGCTCGATCGGGGACTCGGCACCCGGCGGCGGCGACGAGGGCCGTCGCGGGTCGTCTGTCGTGGCCGGACGGTGGAGGTACTGGTGGCTCGCCCAGGCGTGGTCCCGCGCAAGGTCGACGGGAAGCAGGGTGTCGGCCTCGGAACAAGGCAGCCCGGCGAGCAGCGGGGAGCCGGGCGGAAGAAGGACCGTACGGTGCTGGGTGAGGTGGTACCCGACGGGGGCGCCGCCCCGCACGCGCATGAGGGCGAGGGTCGTAGCCCCGTCGGTGAGGCGGTTGGCGATCCTCGCCATAGCCCGCAGGAAGGCCTGCTCCTCGTGGGTCTCCCGCATGTGGAAGACGGTCGTCCTGGCGGCGGTGAGGGAGGCCAGGGTCCGGAAGAACTCAGCCGGGGGGCCGCCGAAGGGGCCCGGGCGGGGCCGCCTCATCACCTTCAGGTGCAACGTCAACCGGTCCAGGAAGGCGGGGAGTTCATCGGCCGCGAGCGAAATGGCGGAGAGGGTGGCCCGTCCCCGCCAGCGCGAGTAGCCCATGGCGTGGAAGGACGGGGGCGGGGCGTCTCGCGCAGGGGGCAACTGGACGTCGATCATCCGCTTCATGACGTGGTGCGACGGCGCGGATTCCGGCGTGAGACCGGTGGAGGCCTCGGTCGAGTCGTGCTCGCCGAGGCGGGGGGTGTGCGGTGCGGAGCTCATGATGGGCGCCTCCGGGGCTCTACGGGGCGCCGACCGCACGCAACACGCCGTGCAATGAGCCCAGTTGGATAGTGCGACTGCCCTATGAGCGTGGCACGGTCGCGATCTGGGGCGCAACGGCTAATCAGGTTATGGCCGGAACCTAAGCACCTTGAGATTTCCCCCTCATCTTCAGGCGTCCTGGTGAGACGACATGGCAAAGGTAACTCGCCGCTCAGGGGCAGCACATGTAAATACGCCACCGTCTATGGCATGCAGACGCCGCCGTAGTTAGAGCAATCCCTCTTTGGCGTTCGGGTAGTTATCGAAAAGCTTAGGGAGAGGGTTCTGTCCTAGCCTGTCCAGGTTGGCGAACACCGAGGCCACATCAGTGATTTCACCCAGGATGCTGTCCTTCTGGATGATCCAGACGAAATCGTTCTCGGATGTCGGAAGTGTCCGAGGGATCGTCGTCAGGCCGAGCCTACTCAGCTCTGCGCTGATCTGGGTGCACAGCTCCCTGCTCAAGCGCGATCGGAGTCCCTCGGTCGCACGATCCTTGAGGAAGCGCATGCTGAGCCGCTTGGCGCCGTCATCGCACTCGACGGCGTGCTTGATAAGAGTGAGGTCCATAACTTAGTAAGTTACTGAATTAGGAACCCAGTTGTGAAGAGGGGGCCCGTCCCACCCCTCCCACCTGCGACTTCTCCCCAAAAGAGTACCGCTCCTGGCCCAAGCGCGAACCAGGAGCGGGGAGTTCGGCTCGGATGCGGGTACGTATCAGCCCTCCAGGAAGGCGACCAGGGCGTTGGCCAGGAGGTACGGGTCGTCGGCGCCGCAGAGTTCGCGGGCGCTGTGCATGGAGAGGATCGCCACGCCGATGTCGACCGTCTTGATGCCGTGGCGCGCGGCGGTGATCGGGCCGATCGTCGTGCCGCAGGGCATGTCGTTGTTGGAGACGAACGACTGCCACGGCACGCCCGCCTTCTCGCAGGCGGCGGCGAAGACCGCGCGGCCGCTGCCGTCGGTGGCGTACCGCTGGTTGACGTTCACCTTGAGGATCGGGCCGCCGTTGACGCGCGGGTGGTGCGTCGGGTCGTGGCGCTCCGCGTAGTTCGGGTGGACGGCGTGGCCGGTGTCGGAGGAGAGGCAGACGGTGCCGGCGAAGGCCCGGGCGCGGTCCTCGTAGGAGCCGCCGCGCGCGTACACCGAACGCTCCAGGACGTTGCCGAGGAGCGGGCCCTGGGCGCCGGTGTCGGCCTCGGAGCCGTTCTCCTCGTGGTCGAAGGCGGCGAGGACCGGGATGTACGGGAGGTCGTCGCGGCCCGCGAGGGAGGCGAGCGCGGCGACGGCGGCGTGCACGGACAGCAGGTTGTCCATGCGCGGCCCGGCGAGCAGCTCGCGGTCGCGGCCCAGATAGGCGGGCGCGTCGACGGCGTGCACCATCAGGTCCCAGCCGCTCACGTCCTCGGCGTCGACCCCGGCCTCGGCGGCGACGAAGGAGATCAGGTCGCCCTCGTGGACCTCGCCGATGCCCCAGATCGGCTGCATGTGGCGCTGGCGCTCCAGCTTGAGGCCGTCGTTGACGCCCCGGTCGAGGTGGATCGCGAGCTGCGGGACGCGCAGCAGCGGCCGGTCCACGTTGACCAGGTGGTGGCTGCCGTCGCGGAGCGTGAGCCGCCCGGCGAGGCCGAGGTCGCGGTCGAGCCAGGTGTTGAGCAGGGTGCCGCCGTAGATCTCGACCGCGACCTGTCGCCAGCCGTGCGCGCCCATGTCGGGCTGCGGCTTGACGCGGAGGTTGGGGGAGTCGGTGTGGGCGCCGACGATCCGGTACGGGGTGTGGGCGGAGGCGCCCTCCGGCACGTACCAGGCGATGATCGCGCCGCCGCGGATCACGTACTTCCCGCCGCTCGTGGCGTCCCAGGCGGCCGTCTCCTCGACCCGGCGGAACCCGGCCTTCTCAAGCCGCTCGGCGGCGCTCGCGACCGCGTGGTACGGCGAGGGCGAGGCCGTCAGGAAGGCCATGAGGTCGTCGGTGTGTCCGCGGTCGAAGGGGCCTGCGGCGGGACGGGAGGCTGCGCTGCTCATGGGTTCCACCTTACGCAGAGCCCGGTATACGAATACGGGGCCCCGCAGAACGCTCGCCCCGCGCGCCTGTGCGGGGAGATGCTTCGGCCATGGAGTTTCTCTGCTATCACCGGGACCGGACCGGGTCCCTGGCGTTGCGCGACGAGTTGATCGAGGCCCACTGGGCCTATATGGACCAGTACGCCAAGGAGATGATCGCCCGCGGTCCGACCTTCGGTGAGGACGGCGAGACGGTCACCGGCAGTGTGCACGTGCTCGATCTGCCGGATGCCGGTGCGGCCCGCGCGTTCGCCTTCGACGAGCCCAACTACCAGGCCGGCGTCTACCGGGACGTGCTGCTGCGCCGGTGGCGCAACGTGCTCGGGCGCACCATGTGGGACTTCCCCGGGGGGCGGGAGGGCGGCGACCGGTTCCTGGTGATCGGCCTCGGTGCGGCGACGGCCGTGGGTCGGGCCGTCGATCCGGAGGTGCCGTCCGCGTGCGAGGACCGGGGGGACCTGATCGCCTACGGGCCGCTGCTCTCCGACGACGGCGCCACCTGGCTGGGCACGGCGGCGCTGGTCCGGGCGTCGGACCCGGAGGCGGCCCGTGCCGTCCTGGGGACCCCGGACGCGTACGCCGACATCGAGGTGCACGACTGGCAGTTCGGCGGCCGTCCCTCGTAAGGGAGCCTGTCCGCGCAGGGAGCCTGTCCGCGCACAGGGGTACGGCCCGCCCCCCTCCCCGGGGACGGGCCGTGCCTGTGTGAACGGGGCGTCCTAGAACGCGGCCTCGTCCAGGTCCATCAGCGAGCCGTCGACGGCCTCGGCGAGGGCGCGCTCGGCGCTCACGCCCGGCAGGACGTTGGCGGCGAAGAACTTCGCGGCCGCGATCTTGCCCTGGTAGAAGGCGGCGTCCTTGCCGGTCGCACCCGCGGCCAGCTTCTCGGCGGCGACGGCCGCACCGCGCAGCAGCAGGTAGCCGACGACGACGTCGCCGGAGGCCAGCAGCAGGCGGGTGGTGTTGAGTCCGACCTTGTAGATGTTCTTGACGTCCTCGCCGGTGGCGGTGAGGTCGGTGATCATCGTGCCGACGATGCTCTCCAGGTCGACGGCGGCCTTGGCCAGCGCGTCGCGGGCGCCGGCCAGGTCCTCGCCGCCGGTGCCGACCGCGAGGAACTTCTTGATCTCCTCGGACAGCGCGTTCAGGGACGCGCCCTGGTCGCGGACGATCTTGCGGAAGAAGAAGTCCTGGCCCTGGATGGCCGTGGTGCCCTCGTAGAGGGTGTCGATCTTGGCGTCCCGGATGTACTGCTCGATCGGGTACTCCTGCAGGAAGCCGGAGCCGCCGAAGGTCTGGAGCGACTGCGCGAGCTGCTCGTAGCCCTTCTCGGAGCCGTAGCCCTTGACGATCGGGAGCAGAAGGTCGTTCAGGCCGTGCAGGGCCTTGGCGTCCTCGCCGGCCGCTTCCTTGATCGCGATCTCGTCCTGCACGGAGGCCGTGTAGAGGACGAGGGAGCGCATGCCCTCGGCGTACGCCTTCTGCGTCATGAGCGAGCGGCGGACGTCGGGGTGGTGCGTGATGGTGACCTTGGGCGCGGCCTTGTCCATGAAGTTCGCCAGGTCGGTGCCCTGGACGCGCTCCTTGGCGTACTCCAGGGCGTTGAGGTAGCCCGTGGAGAGGGTGGAGATCGCCTTCGTGCCGACCATCATGCGGGCGAACTCGATGATGAGGAACATCTGGCGGATGCCGTCGTGCTTGTCGCCGATCAGCCAGCCCTTGGCGGGGTGCTGGTCGCCGAAGGTCATCTCGCACGTGTTGGAGGCCTTGAGGCCCATCTTGTGCTCGACGTTGGTGGCGTAGACGCCGTTGCGCTCGCCCAGCTCGCCGGTCTCCCAGTCGAACTCGAACTTCGGGACGAGGAAGAGGGAGAGGCCCTTGGTGCCGGGGCCGGCACCCTCGGGGCGGGCGAGGACGTAGTGGAGGATGTTCTCCTCCATGTCGTGCTCACCGGACGTGATGAAGCGCTTCACGCCCTCGATGTGCCAGGAGCCGTCCTCCTGCTGGGTGGCCTTGGTGCGGCCGGCGCCGACGTCCGAGCCCGCGTCGGGCTCGGTGAGCACCATGGTGGAGCCCCAGCGCTTCTCGACGGCGATCTGCGCGACCTTCTTCTGCGCCTCGTTGCCCTCGTTGTAGAGGATGCCGGCGAAGGCCGGGCCGGAGGAGTACATCCAGATGGCCGGGTTCGAGCCGAGCAGCAGCTCCGCGTACGCCCAGATCAGGGAGCGCGGGGAGACGGTGCCGCCGATCTCCTCGGGGATGCCCAGACGCCAGTACTCGGACTCCATGAAGGCGTTGTACGACTTCTTGAAGGTGGCCGGCACGGGGGCGGTGTTGGTCTCCGGGTCGAAGACCGGCGGGTTGCGGTCGGCGTCGGTGAAGGACTCCGCGAGCTCGTTCTCGGCGAGGCGGCGGATCTCGTCGAGGATGCTCTTGGCGGTCTCGACGTCCATCTCCTCGAACGGCCCGGAGCCGTACACCTTGTCGCGGCCGAGGACCTCGAAGAGGTTGAACTCGATGTCGCGGAGATTCGACTTGTAGTGCCCCATGGCGACGGCTCCGTAAAGGCTCGGGGAGGCGGATGTCCTGGTACGCGAGCGTGGCCGTGCTCGTACTACCGGTGAGTAGCCCACGCTTCTCTACGATGATGCTACCCACCGGTAATAAGAGCAACCCCTATCCGGCCATCTGTGACACGAGCCGCAGAAAAAGGGCCCGGGGCATGTGCCCCGGGCCTCCCTCACGCCATGAGCGCCTCAGTACAGACCCTTCAGGTCCGTCCCCTCGGGGGCGCGGAAGCAGCCGGAGGCGACGGTGACGCCGATCAGGTTCTTCTTCTTCGGGTCCGTGCTGCCGACCCACAGCTCCGCGTTGACGGCGAAGTGCTCCTTCTCGGATTCCGCGAGGAGCTCCAGGCTCTTGGCCTTGCTGTTGTTCGGGCCGTACGAGACGACCTTCCAGCCCTTGGCGGGCAGGGCCTGCCGCAGCCGCTCGAAGCCCTGCTTCAGCTCCTCCTCGGAGACGTCGTACACCGACCAGGGGTGGCGGATCATGAAGAGGTGCTCGGGGTCCTCCTGGCACGTGGAGGCACCGGCGCCGCCCGGGGTCGTCTTGCCCTTGGGCAGCCCGATCATGTCGAAGATCTCGCTGGAGATCTCCTTGGTGCGCGTCCGCGCCTTCTCGACGTCGAGGGTCGTCGGGGTGTAGCCGAGGTCGTCGGCACCGCCGGTGTCGTTCATGGAGCATCCCGTCGCGAGGGTGGTGAGGCAGAGGAGGAGGACGCCGAGCGCCGCCCCGCGGGTCCTGGTGCGGTGGTTGGTGGGGTTCATCAGTCCTCGTTCACCTTGTCGTATTGGCCCGCCACGACCTTGGCCTGGTTCCTGAGGCTCTCCGAGTCCCGCGTCCAGTAGTCGGTGTGGCCGCTGGTGTCCACGTCCATCCGGTGCGCCCCGAACAGCTCGTCCGACGGCACGGTCTGGACGTACCCGGCGTTGAACGGGACGCCGTTCCAGGTCTCGACGCCCCAGGTGTAGCCGCCGAGACCGGCGAGCTTGCCGCCCGCCGGCACCACATCGCTCGTCGCCGCCTCGGACCAGACGTGGTCCTTGCCGACGTCGAGGTCCTCGGCCCTGCCGGTGAGCATGCCGGGGCTGCCGACCGCCACGATGTCGTCGGCGGCCAGATCGCCCTTGTTGGAGGCGTCGCCCACCACCGTCGAACCGTAGCTGTGGCCGATGATCGTCGTGTGGCTGTTGTCCGGGCCGCCCTGCGCGGTCTCCAGACCGTCCATGAACTGAAGCAGCTTGGGCGAGCCGTCGTACGCGTAGTCCTTCTGCGTGGCATCGGTGACGACCGACTGCGGAGCCTCGTAGCCGAACCAGGTGATCGTCGAGACGCTCTCACCCGGCGCCCACTTCTGGGTCTCCCGCCACATGTCGGTCATCCGGCTGATGTCCTCGTCGAAGTTGTTCAGGTTCGTCTTCGTACCCGGCACGTAGACGGCGGTGTGGTCGGCGGTGTCGGGGTTGCCGTTGGCGATGATCGCCCGCCCGATGCCCTCCTTGTCGTAGCCGAGGAGGTACGCCTCCGGGAGGTTCTCCTTGCCGGTGGCGTCGAAGCGGGCCTGGATCGAGTCGCTGCCCTTGAGCTGCTCCTTCAGCCGCTCCTGCTCCTTCTGCCACTGCTTGTACTCGGGGCTGAGGACCGCGGCCGGGTAGTTGCCGTTCGGGTTCGGGATGTACTGGTTCGGCGCGGGTTTGTTCAGGTCCGTCTGGATCTGTGCCCTGTTCTCGGCGAAGACCATCCGGTTGGCATCGTCGCGGACCGAGGACGGGATGCCGTCGAGGGCGCCGACGGAGGCCGGGTAGAGCGTGGCGTACTCGTCGCGCTGCTCCTGGCTGAGGCCGTTCCACCAGTCGGCGTTCTCCGTGGCGGACTTGCCGTGCGGGATCCTGTCGTCGTCGGCGTACTTCCCGGCGGCCTGCTGGAGGGCCTTGGTGTCGGCGGCGGCGTCGACGAGGTCCTCGGCGCTGACCTCCAGACCGGGGTCGGCCTTGAGCCTGCGCAGGGCGGCGGCGTACCGGCTGTCGATCTCGTCGGCCTCGCGGACGGCGTCGCCGATGCGCTCGGCGATGTCCTCGGCCTTGCCCTTGTTGGCGTCGGCGCTGCCGACCCCCTCGCCCTTGCCGGGTGCGAGCGGGACGGGGGCGCCGTGCTCGGCGGTGTGGGTGCCGGGCGAGAGGACGAGGGAATCGGTCGGGTACTCGACCGAGCCGTCGGGCTTCACGGTGAACCTGAGGTTCTCCGCGTCCTCCAGGGCCTGCTTCAACTTCTTCTGCGGGGCGGCGAGTTCGGTGGCGAGGCCGTTGAGCGCCGTACGGATGAGCCCGCACTCGGTGTGCAGGTACTGGTAGTTGCGCGAGAGCTGCTGGATGTCGCCGCCCGCCTTCGTGGCGGCCTCACCCTTCTGCGAGTGGTGGATCTTCGCGAACATGCCGTTGTCGACACGGTCCTTGTCCGAGTTGGCGCGGGAGCTGACCTTGCCCCAGCCGTCGGCGGCGTCCGAGTACTCGTCGAGCTTCACATCGCGCAGTTGCTGCCAGGTGGGCACGGAGCTCAGCCTTCCTTCCGCGCGGGCGCCGGCGCTTCGGCGGCGATCTTCCGCTGGGTCGCGGTCTCGCGCTCGCCGAAGTCCCGGCCCGCGCTCTTCAGCGCGCCTTCGAGGCGACCGCATTCGTCGCGTACGGCGGTGAGGCGGGTCTTCCAGGTGCCGAGGATCTCGGTGAGGGCGCCCGAGGAGGCGAAGCCGGCGGTGCCGCCGCCGACGCCCTCGTTCGCGGTGTCGAGGTCGGTGAGCGAGGTGCCGGTGGAGGTGCGCAGTTCGCCGGCGGTGTTCCCGGCCTCGTGCCACGGGCCCACGTCGGCCTTCAGGTTCGCGTCGCCGCCACCACCGCCGGAGTCGGGGGCGGGCACGCCCGCGAGGGTCATCGTCGCGGGCTGTCCGGGCGGTGCGGATCCGCCGAACAACTCTTCCCAAGTGGCGTTCAGCGCCATGTTCCACCCCCGTGGTGCCGGAAATTGCTCCCGCGAACCTAGCAAGAGGCGGCGTTGCACACGAAAACGCGTACGAGCGCCAGGTGGGGACGCGCGCGCCCGGTGGGGCGGGATGGCGAGCGCCCGGCGGGGCGGGGCCCGTGCGAGCGGTGGGGCGGGCCGTGAGTGACCCGTGCCCAGTGCTGCGACCGTCCCCGGGTCGATAGGCTGGCCCCATGTACGGCTACGAGCAGAATCCGGGTGCCCAGCAGCAGTACGCCCCGCCGCAGCAGGGCGGGATGCAGGCCGGCATGCAGGGTGGGATGCAGGGAGGCATGCAGGGCGGGTACGGGCAGCAGCCCCCGCTCTACCCGGAGCCCTCGCCGCCCTCCCTCGCCGACGCGGTCCGCGCCTTCACGACCGGCACGCTCGCGCCCGAGGACTTCCAGCAGATCTTCGCGACCTCGAAGGTCTACTGCCCGCGCGGCGACAACCCCGGCTTCCTGGCCCTGCACAACACCCAGCAGCCGGTCATCCCGATGTTCACCTCGCTCAAGGAGCTGCGGCGGTACGCGGGCAAGGAGTCGAAGTACTTCGTGATCACCGGTGCCGAGGTGATCGACCTGCTGCCGACCGGCTACGGCTTCGTCCTCGACATGGAGGGCGACCACCGGATGGTCTTCGACGCGAAGGCCGTGGAGCAGATGGTCGACTTCGCGATGCGCCGGATGTACGGCTGACGCAGGCTTGGCCCAAGACGTGGGAGAGCGCCCGGGAGGAATTACTCCCGGGCGTTCCGCGTTCTGGGTGGCAAGAAGTTCACTGTTCAACTAAAGTGGACGTACAAGGTCGGAGAAGGCCGCTCTAGGAGGTCCGTCATGCCCGCAGTGACTGTCGAGAACCCGCTCACCCTGCCGCGCGTGGCCGCCCAGGCCGACGCCACTCCGCGCCCGGTACTCGCCGTGACCACGGCACCCTCGGGCTTCGAGGGCGAGGGCTTCCCGGTCCGCCGCGCCTTCGCGGGGATCAACTACCAGTACCTCGACCCGTTCATCATGATGGACCAGATGGGTGAGGTGGAGTACGCACCCGGAGAGCCCAAGGGCACGCCCTGGCACCCCCACCGGGGCTTCGAGACCGTCACCTACATCATCGACGGGACCTTCGACCACCAGGACTCCCAGGGCGGCGGCGGCACCATCACCAACGGCGACACCCAGTGGATGACGGCCGGCTCCGGCCTGCTCCACATCGAGGCGCCGCCGGAGTCCCTCGTCGTCAGCGGCGGCCTCTTCCACGGCCTCCAGCTGTGGGTGAACCTGCCCGCCGCCGACAAGATGATGGCCCCCCGCTACCAGGACATCCGCGGCGGCCAGGTCCAGCTGCTCACCTCCCCCGACGGAGGCGCGCTGCTCCGCGTCATCGCGGGCGAGCTCGACGGCCACGACGGGCCGGGCATCACCCACACCCCGATCACGATGATCCACGCGACCCTGCGACCCGGCGCCGAGATCACCCTGCCGTGGCGCGAGGACTTCAACGGCCTCGCGTACGTCATGGCGGGCCGCGGCAGCGTGGGCACGGAGCGGCGCCCGGTCCACACGGGCCAGACCGCCGTCTTCGGAAAGGGCGGCTCGCTGACCGTCCGCGCCGACGAGAAGCAGGACGGGAACACCCCCGACCTGGAGGTCGTGCTCCTCGGCGGACAGCCGATCCGCGAGCCGATGGCCCACTACGGCCCGTTCGTCATGAACACCCAGGCCGAACTCCGCCAGGCCTTCGAGGACTTCCAGGCGGGTCGCCTCGGGACGATCCCGGCGGTCCACGGGATGGGCGAGTAGGAACGGCGGGACCGGTACGGGGTCGGGCGGCGCGCCCGGCCCCGTACGCGTGTGGGGGGCGTACGTGCGGCGTGTGGGGTCCGTACGAGGTGCGCGGCGCGTGTCGGGGTCCGTACGTGCGCGGCGCGTGTTGGGGTCCGTACGAAGTGCGCGGCGCGCGTGAGGGCCCTGCGAACGGGACCGCTGACGCTCCGTCACCCGTACGGTCGGTCCGCGCGCGACGACACGCCGAAGCGCGTGGTCCGGTGGTCGGGTGCAGACGTCGTCCCCGCTCCTTCCCGAACCCGCCCGCCGGGTCGCCGCCTGGTGCGTCGTCCTGCTCCTCGCCGCCGGGGTCGCCGCCGTCGGCATCTGGCTGTGCATCGTCTTCGAGACGGTCGTCACCCCCGTCCTCCTCGCGATCCTCGGCACCGCCCTCCTCGGGCCCCTCTACCGGCGCCTGCTCCGGATGAAGGTCCGGCAGTCGTCCGCCGCCGCGCTCACCGTCGTCGCCGTCCTCGCGGTCGTCGGCGGAGCCACGTACATCGTCGTCGCCGCGCTCATCGAGACCGGCGACCAGATCATCACCTCGCTCCGGCAGGCCGCCACCGACATCGCCGAGCACCTCGGCCCGGCCGGAACCTCTCTCGACGACCTCGCCAAGAACGCCGAGGGCCTCCTGAAGGAGTTCGGCGGCACGGCCGCGTCGGGCGTGGTCACGGGCCTCAGCGTCGTCGGCGGGATGCTCGCCACCGCCGCCCTCTCCCTGGTCCTGATCTTCTTCTTCCTGCGGGACTCGGACCGGGCCGCCGGCGCCCTGCGCGCCCTCGCCCCCCGCACCACCGGCGACCTCGTCGAGGCCATGGCGCGGCGCGCCTTCGAGGCCGTCGAGGGCTTCATGCGCGGGACGACCTTCGTCGCCCTCGTCGACGCGATCCTCATCGGCCTCGGCCTCGTCGTCCTCGACGTACCCGGTGCGGTGGGGCTCGCCGCGCTCGTCTTCGTCACCGCGTACATCCCGTACCTCGGCGCCTTCCTCTCCGGCGCGATCGCCGTCCTCGTGGCGCTCGCGGACCGTGGATTCGCCATCGCGCTGTGGGTGCTCGGCATCGTCCTGGCCGTCCAGATGATCGAGGGCTATCTGCTCCAGCCGATGGTGCAGAGCCGGACCGTGCAGATGCACCCGGCCGCGGTGATGCTGGCGATCACGGCCGGGGCCTCCGTCGCGGGCATCCTGGGCATGCTCCTCGCCGTACCGCTGACGGCCGCGGCGACGGGGATCCTCGGTGAGCTGCGGACGCGGTACGGGGCTCCCCGCGAGTCCCCCGACGACGCTCCGGGCGCTCCGGGCGCTCCGGGCACCGCCTAGGCCGGCACCGGCCCGTCCGGCTGGAGCGAGGCCAGGAGCTGTTCGAGGGCGGCCTGGTCGGGGCCCACGAAGGGGTCGGAGTCCGGGACCATCGCGATCGTCTCGATCATCCGGTCCAGCATCCGCACGGCCGGCGGCAGATGCGTGCACAGCACGATCTCCGGGTCCATCTCCCGTATCGGCTCGATCGTCGCCCGGTACTTCTCCGGGTCCACGAGGTGCGCCCAGGGGCTGTCGATCGTCGCCCACATCAGCTGCGCCTGCCGCAGGTCCTCCGGCTTGAGGTCGCTCGCGTGCCCGCTCTCCGCGACCTCCGCGCTTGGCATGGGCCCGCCGAAGCAGTCGGAGCTGAAGCAGATACGGGTGCGGTCGTCGTAGAAGCCGACGGTGGCGGGGTTGTCGAAGAGCGGCGGCCGGAAGGCCTGCAGGGAGCGGTCGCCGACGTCCAGGGACTGGCCGGGATTGAGGAAGTACACCCGGTCCATGGGCAGCGGGCGTTCGGTGGTCATCTCGCCGGCCCCGAGGAACGTCGTGATCACCCGCGCGTCCGGGGCGGCGTCGAGGAGGTCGAAGATGCCGCCGGTGTGGTCCCGGTCTGGATGGGTCAGCCAGATCCAGCGCACGTCGGCCGGGTCGACGACCTCGCCGAGTGCCGCGACGAAGTCACGGTCGGGGAGGGAGACACCGGTGTCGACGACGACGGGCTCGGTGGCGGTGACGACATAGGCGTTGATCGGCAGGTGCCCGATGCCCGGGACTTCGAGGCTGTCGGCCAGCACGGTGGTGTCGCTGCCGACCTTGTGGGTGTCCATGGCATGCTCCGTGGTCCCCCCCGACGAAGGTCCCCGACGTGGGTCCCCCGGGCGGCCGTACGACACCAGTCTGCGCCGCGCGGGAGAGCCCCGCACTCGCGGAGCCCGCGCGCCGCGGGGCGCCCGCCCGCACAGCAGCGCTACGCGCAGCAGCCCTGTCCCGAGTCCGGTTCGGTCAGCTCGAACCAGATCGCCTTGCCCTCGCCGCGCGGGTCGACGCCCCACGCGTCCGCGAGCATCTCCATCAGGACCAGGCCGCGCCCGCTCGACGCCATCTCGCCCGGGTGGCGCTTGTGCGGCAGCTCGTCGCTCCCGTCGGAGACCTCGACGCGCAGCCGCCGGGCCTTCTCCCCGCAGGCCACCTCGGCGACGAGGAGCGCGTCGCCGTCCGTGTGCACGAGGACGTTGGTGACCATCTCGGAGACCATGAGGACCGCCGAGTCGAGCTGTTCCTCGTCCCGCCAGTCGTGCAGAAGCTGCCGTACCTGCTCGCGCGCCGAGGCGATCCGTTCCGGCTCGGCCTGGGCGATCGTCATCAGGATGCGGCGCGGGGCCTCCGGGAGCGTGCCGGCGGGCCGGCGGGAGAGCAGCAGGACGGCGATGTCGTCCTCGCGGCGGTCGGCGAGCGGCCCGGTCGTGTAGTGGGAGCCGGGGCCGTGGACGGCCTCCACGAGGGTGTCGGCGAGCGCCTCCAGGTCCTCGCCGTCGTGGGACTCCAGGAGCTCGCGGACCCGCTCCCAGCCGGTGTCGAGGTCGTGCCCGCCGGTCTCCAGGAGGCCGTCGGTGCAGATCATCAGGGTCTCGCCGGGGTCGAGGGTGAGCCGGGTGGTGGGGTAGTCGGTGTCGGGGTCGATGCCGAGGGGCAGGCCACCCGCGGTGGGCCTCAGGAGAACCGTTCCGTCGTTCATGCGCACCGCCGGGTCCGGATGACCGGCCCGCGCGATGTCGACGGTCCCGCTCTCCAGATCGACCTCCAGATAGAGGCAGGTGGCGAAGCGCGGACCGGCCTCGCCCTCCCCGTCGTCGCCGTCGGTGATCCCGTACAGGAAGCGCGAGGCGCGGGACAGGACGGCGTCCGGCCGGTGGCCCTCGGAGGCGTACGCGCGCAGGGCGATCCGCAGCTGCCCCATCAGCCCCGCCGCCCGCACGTCGTGGCCCTGGACGTCGCCGATCACGAGCGCGATGCGCCCGGCGCCGCGCCCGCCGGTGCGTGAGGTGCCGCCGGGCAGCCGGATCATGTCGTACCAGTCGCCGCCGACCTGGAGCCCGCCGCCGGTCGGCACGTACCGCGCGGCCACCTGGATGCCGGGGATGCCCGGCCCGAGGACCGGCATCATCGTCCGCTGCAGTCCGAGCGACAGCTCGCGCTCGGACTCGGCCACGCCCGCGCGTGCGAGGGCCTGGGCGAGCATCCGGGCTACCGTCGTCAGCACCGACCGCTCGTCGGGGGTGAAGGCCACCGGATGCTTGAAGGCCGCCATCCAGGCCCCCATCGTGCGGCCGGCGACGACCAGCGGCACGAAGGCCCAGGAACGGCGGCCGAAGCGCTGCGCGAGCGGCCAGGTCACGGGAAAGCGGCGCAGGTACTCGTCGGGGGTGGGCAGATAGATCGCCCGGCCCGTCCGCGCGGCCTCCGCCGCCGGGTAGTCCGTGTCGAGCGACATCGACGAGAACGGACCCTCGTCGCCCTCGCTGTGCCCGTGATGGCCGATGACCGTCAGCCGGTCGCCCGCCACCCCGAAGACCGCGAGCCCGTCCGGCGAGAACCCGGGCATCGAGAGGGAGGCGGCCACCCGCAGCACCTCGGCCGTCGAGCGGGCCTCCGCCAGCGCCCGCCCTGCGTCGAGGAGGAACGCCTCGCGGGACCGGCGCCAGTCACCCGTGACGGGGGTGCGCGCGGCGGTCCCCGGCACCTGCTCGGCGACCTCCTGGAGGGTGCCGACCAGCTGGTAGTCGTTCCCCTCGATGAGCGGCTTCGACCTGCTCCTCACGGTACGGATCACCCGGCCGTGCTCGTCCATGATCCGCAGCCGTGCCTCGGCGAGCGTCCCCTCGGCGACGGCGAGGTTCACGACCCCGTCGATCTCGTTCCAGTCGACGGGGTGAAAGCGCGAGCGCACGGCCGCCTCGGTGAGCCGAACGGGTGCCGCGGGCAGCCCGAGCAGCCGGGCGGCCTCGGCGTCGAGCGAGACGATCCCGGACGCGTTGTCCCAGCGCCACAGGCCGGTCGCGATCGCGGCCAGGACGTCCTCGGTGCGCATTGCCCCACTTTATGAATATCGGACACCAGATCGCCACTGAGCGTATTCGAAAACCGATCTTGGCCCGGCCGGTACTCTGGGTGGGTCTGCCCGCGTGTCCTGTGACATCTGTGACAGGGGCCACAGGGCGGCGCCCCACGACCACAGATCCCGAAGACTGGATGAACGACGATGCATCGGTACAGGTCCCACACCTGCGGCGAGCTCCGCGCCTCTGACGTCGGCACCGACGTCCGGCTGAGCGGCTGGCTGCACAATCGGCGCGACCTGGGCGGCATCCTCTTCATCGATCTGCGCGACCACTACGGCATCACGCAGCTCGTCGCCCGGCCCGGCACCGCCGCGGCCGAGGTCCTCGACAAGCTGACGAAGGAGACCGTCGTCCGCGTGGACGGCAAGGTCGTCTCCCGCGGCGCGGACAACGTCAACCCGGAGCTCGCCACCGGCGAGATCGAGATCGAGGCCGCCACGGTCGAGGTCCTGGGTGCCGCGAAGCAGATCCCCTTCACCATCAACGCCGACGACGGCGTCAACGAGGAGCGGCGCCTGGAGTACCGCTTCCTCGACCTGCGCCGCGAGCGCATGCACCGCAACATCATGCTGCGCTCCGCCGTCATCGCCTCCATCCGCTCCAAGATGGTGGCCCTCGGCTTCAACGAGATGGCGACCCCGATCCTCGCCGCGACCTCCCCCGAGGGCGCCCGCGACTTCGTCGTCCCGTCCCGTCTGAACCCGGGCAAGTTCTACGCGCTGCCGCAGGCGCCCCAGCAGTTCAAGCAGCTGCTGATGATCTCCGGCTTCGACCGGTACTTCCAGATCGCGCCCTGCTTCCGCGACGAGGACGCGCGCGCGGACCGTTCGCCGGGCGAGTTCTACCAGCTCGATGTCGAGATGAGCTTCGTCGAGCAGGAGGACGTCTTCCAGCCGATCGAGAAGCTCATGACGGAGCTCTTCGAGGAGTTCGGCGGCGGCCGCCACGTCACCTCCCCGTTCCCGCGGATCCCGTTCCGCGAGTCGATGCTGAAGTACGGCAACGACAAGCCCGACCTGCGCACGGACCTCGAACTCGTCGACATCTCCGACGTCTTCGAGGCGTCGGAGTTCAAGGCCTTCGCCGGCAAGCACGTCCGCGCCCTCGCCGTCCCGAACACGGGCGACCAGCCGCGCAAGTTCTTCGACGCGCTGGGCGACTTCGCCGTCTCCCTCGGCGCGAAGGGCCTGGCCTGGGTCCGCGTCGGCGAGGGCAACGCCCTCACCGGCCCGATCGCCAAGTTCCTCACCGAGGAGAACGTCAAGGTCCTCACCGAGCGCCTCGGCCTGGAGCCCGGCCACGCGATCTTCTTCGGCGCGGGCGAGTTCGACGAGGTCTCCAAGATCATGGGCCCGGTCCGGGTCGAGGCCGCCAAGCGCGCCGGCCAGTTCGAGGAGAACGTCTTCCGCTTCGCGTGGATCGTCGACTTCCCGATGTACGAGAAGGACGAGGAGACCGGCAAGATCGACTTCTCGCACAACCCCTTCTCGATGCCGCAGGGCGGCCTTGAGGCCCTGGAGACCCAGGACCCGCTGGACGTCCTCGGCTGGCAGTACGACATCGTCTGCAACGGCATCGAGCTCTCCTCGGGCGCGATCCGGAACCATGAGCCCGAGATCATGTTCAAGGCCTTCGAGATCGCGGGCTACTCGCGCGAGACGGTCGAGCACGAGTTCGCGGGCATGCTCCGCGCCTTCGAGTACGGCGCCCCGCCGCACGGCGGCATCGCCCCGGGCGTCGACCGCATCGTGATGCTCCTGGCCGACGAGCCGAACATCCGCGAGACGATCGCCTTCCCGCTGAACGGCAACGCCCAGGACCTCCTGATGGGCGCTCCGACGGAGCTCGACGAGTCCCGCCTGCGCGAGCTGAACATCCAGCTCCGCAAGCCGGTCGAGAAGAAGACGGTCGACATCACGGACGCGGTCCACCCGGACGCGGCGCGGTAGTCGCACGCCTTGAGCGACTGGAGGGCCCGGAACCGTGAAGACGGTTCCGGGCCCTTCGTCCGCACCGCACCCGGCCGCACTCGTTCCGCCGACTTCCGCCCGAACTCCCCCAGGTCTTCCAGGACTTCGGCTCGTCGCTCTGCCCACGTGACCGTCACGTCTCCGGCACGCACGCGCGGCACGTGCCCGGTTCGGGGGCGCGGTAGGCGCGGTCGCAGGTGTCGCAGTTCTGGAGGGGGTGTCTCGCCGACGGTCTCTCCGTGCGGAAGGGCGGCAGGGGCGGGAGTTGGGCCGTGAGGCGGTGGGCCAGGAGTGCGGCCGGGCGGTGCAGGGGTTCCTGCGGCAGGTCGTGGGTCAGGGCGCGGTGGACGGCCTCGGGCGTGAGGTCGCGTTCGAGCCAGGCCGCGACGCCGGGGACGAGGTGCTCGGCGTCCGTGGCGGAGATCAGGAGCCTCGGGTCCGTGCGGCGGAGGCCGGAGAGCAGGCCGAGGGCGGTCTGGAGGAGGTCCGGCGTCGGGTACACCGGCTCCGGCACGGCGGGCAGGGCGCGGCGGCGCGGCGGTTTCTCGGCGGTCCGCCGGGGCCGGGGCGGGGGACTCGGTCCGTCCTCGCCGCCCGTCCGGCCCGGCTGGTTGCAGGAGACCGTGCGGGTGACCATGCGGCCCTGCTCGGTCCGTAAGCGCGTGCGCCGCAGATAGCCGTGGGCCTCCAGCTCGCGCAGGGCGCCGGCGATCCGGGTCTTCCCCTCGGGGAAGCGCGCGGCGAGGCTGTCGATGTCGACCTTGGCGCCGCTGGGGAGCGACTGGATGTGGACGGCCAGACCGATCGCCAGCAGCGACAGCTCGGCGTGCTGGGCGAGATGGTTGCCGACCACCGTGAAGCGGGTGGTGTGGCGGACGTTGTCGTGGGTGACGCCGCCGCACTGAGAAGGGTGGTTTTTCCCGTCGTTACGGGACTGGGCGGGCGGGCGCACGCTAGTGTTCTGGGTACCCATCGGGAAGCCCTAACTTCCTTGGTGGTCAGGCCCCCGCACCGGGATTCGCAGTCCCGGCGGGGGCCGACGCATGTCAGCAGTGGGGTGGTGCGTCGCGCTGAGCGTAGATCAACCAACCCGCCCTTTGGCCAGCCGGTTTGGGCATATTCACTCAAGCGAGTGAGTGCGGCCCTGGCGGGGAGGAGAGGTGGGGTCTGGTTCGGTTTCTTTCTCGCTGTGGTCGTCCTTGACGAGACCGCCCGCCCCACCGAACCCCGCGTTCCCGGGGCCCGGTGACGCTCGCATCTCCGCAGCTCAGAGGTGTGGCAGGTCCATCTCGGCCCATACGGTCTTCCGGGGCACGGGGCCGCGCTCCACGCCCCACCGGTCGGCCAGCGCCCCTACCAGAATCAGTCCGCGTCCCGAGTCGCCCTCGGGGCACGCCGGTTGGGCTCGGGGGAGCTTCTCGCTCCGCGTGTCCGTCACCTCGACGCGGAGGACACCCGGGCGTGCCGAGAGCGCGAGCCGGAAGCTCCGGCCGGCGACCCGGCCGTGCGTCGCGGCGTTCGCGGCGAGTTCGGCGACGAGCTGCGTCGCCGTCTCCGTCACGCCGTACGGCACCTCGTGATCCCGCATCCACTCGACGGCGAGCAGCCGGGCGAGCCGGGCCCCTCGGGGCGTGGGGGACAGGAGGACGCTGAAGTGGCGTGTGGACGTGTGCACTTGGGTGGTGTTCTGCTGATTCACCTCACCGAGCGTGGTCGCCGCCGCATAGCGTGAACAGTCACGACGCCGATGCGTACGGTGACTGCCCGGTGCTTGTCCACTGCTGTCCGGGCTGTCCGGACCCTCCTCACGGATAGGGGCATCGCGCCACGAAGGGGCCGAGGGAAGGGTGCGGAATGTCGGTGGACGGTGGGGGTCAGCGACTCAAGACCGAAGCGGACGAGCCGGGATGGGAGGTCGATCCCGACGATGACTGGGGCGTGGCCGTGGTGGCCACCGTGGGACGGCAGTTGAGGCTGCGGCGGGAGGCGGTGGGGATGCGGGCCGCCGAATAACTGGGTCCACTGAACTTCTTCGCGCGGGCCGTCACACATTCCGTCCGGGCTCCGTCAGTGCTGTGTCCGGCTCGAACGAGGCGGATTACGGAGAGGCTGAAGGAGCCCACGCCATGTCCACCACCGCCATCGTCGTCACCGCCGTCGCCGCGTTCCTGGCCGCGTTCTCGGGAGCCTCGGTCTTCCTCAAGGCCGCTTACGTCGTCGGGCCGCTCGCCGAGTACGGCGTGCCCCGGTCGTGGTGGAACCTGCTCGGCGCCGCCAAGGTCGCCGGGGCCGTCGGGCTCGTCGCCGGGATCTGGGTCCCGGTGATCGGGACCCTCGCCGCGATCGGGCTGATCCTGTACTTCGCCGGGGCCGTGATCACCGTGCTCCGCGCCCGGTCCTACGGTCACGTGCCCTTCCCGCTGGTCTACATGGCCCCCGCCGTCGCCGCCCTCGCCCTGACCTGGTGACCCTCACGGACCGTACGGCGAAGGCCGCCTCCCCGGCACTCCGGGGCGGCGGCCTTCGCCGTACGACAGGCGGACGTCAGTCCTTCTTCTCCTCCAGGCGCGGGAACAGCACCGCGCCCTTCGTCACCGTCGCGCCCGCGGGGAGCTGTCCCCACGTGCCGGCGGACTGGACCGGCTGTGCGGCCAGGGCGCCCAGGGACGCCTCGGCGCCCAGGGACTCCCACAGCGCCTGCGAGGTCTCCGGCATGATCGGGTTCAGCAGGACGGCGACGGCGCGGAGGGACTCGGCGGCCGTGTAGAGGATGGTCGCCAGGCGGGCCCGGCCCTCCTCCGACTCGTCCTTCGCGACCTTCCACGGCTCCTGCTCCGTGATGTAGCCGTTGACCTGCTTCACGAAGTCGAAGATCGCCAGGATGCCGGACTGGAAGTCCAGCTCCTCGCCGATCTTCGCGTCGGCCGTCGCGACGGCCTTGGCCAGGCCCTCGTGGATCGCCTTCTCCGCGTCGCCGTCGGCCGTCGAGGCCGGCAGCGCGCCGTCGAAGTACTTGCCGACCATGGCCGCGACGCGCGAGGCCAGGTTGCCGTAGTCGTTGGCCAGCTCGGACGTGTAGCGGGCGGAGAAGTCCTCCCACGAGAACGAGCCGTCCTGGCCGAACGCGATCGCCCGCAGGAAGTACCAGCGGTAGGCGTCCACGCCGAAGTGCGAGGTCAGGTCCTGCGGCTTGATGCCGGTCAGGTTCGACTTCGACATCTTCTCGCCGCCGACCATCAGCCAGCCGTTGGCCGCCACCCGGCCCGGGACCGGCAGGCCCTGCGCCATCAGCATCGCCGGCCAGATCACCGCGTGGAAGCGCAGGATGTCCTTGCCGATGAGGTGGACGTTCGCCGGGAAGGTCTCGTCGAACTTCTCCGGGTTCTCGTTGTAGCCGACGGCCGTCGCGTAGTTGAGCAGCGCGTCGATCCACACGTAGATGACGTGCTTCTCGTCCCACGGCACCGGGACGCCCCAGTCGAACGTCGAGCGCGAGATGGAGAGGTCCTCCAGGCCCTGCTTGACGAAGTTCACGACCTCGTTGCGGGCCGACTCCGGCTGGATGAAGCCCGGGTTCGCCTCGTAGAACTCCAGGAGCTTCGGGCCGTACTCGCTCAGCTTGAAGAAGTAGTTCTCCTCCTTGAGGATCTCCACCGGCTTCTTGTGGACGGCGCACAGCTTCGTGCCGTCCTCGGCCTCGATGAGGTCGCCGGGGAGCTTGTACTCCTCACAGCCCACGCAGTACGGGCCCTCGTAGCCGCCCTTGTAGATCTCGTCCTTGTCGTACAGGTCCTGCACGAACTCCTGGACGCGGTCCGTGTGACGCTTCTGCGTGGTGCGGATGAAGTCGTCGTTCGCGATGTTCAGGTGCTCCCAGAGGGGCTTCCACGCCTCCTCGACGAGCTTGTCGCACCAGGCCTGGGGCGTGACGTTGTTCGCCTCGGCCGTGCGCATGATCTTCTGACCGTGCTCGTCCGTGCCGGTGAGGAACCACACCTTCTCGCCGCGCTGACGGTGCCAGCGCGTGAGCACGTCGCCTGCGACGGTCGTATAGGCGTGGCCCAGGTGAGGAGCGTCGTTGACGTAGTAAATGGGGGTCGATACGTAGAAACTCTTCACGCCTTCGCCCCCTGCTTCTCGGATCCAGTGGCCGCCATGGTCGAAATCCTAACGGGCGTACGAAGATCCACTCACATCCGCCGGTGGGGGCGGGGGCAGGCCCCGGAACCGGGGGCGGGGAGGATGGCGGGCATGCGTGTACTGGTAGCCGAGGACGAACGACCCCTCGCCGAGCTCGTCGCCACCGGACTGCGGCGCGCGGGCTTCGCCGTCGACACCGTCCACAGCGGCGACGCCGCCCTCGACCACCTCGGGCTCCACCCGTACGACGTCCTCGTCCTCGACCGCGACCTGCCGCGCGTCCACGGCGACGACATCGCCCGCCGCCTCGTCGCGGAGGGCTCCCCGACCCGCATCCTCATGCTGACCGCCGCCACCGCCACCGAGGACCGCGTCACCGGCCTCGACCTCGGCGCCGACGACTATCTCGGCAAGCCCTTCGAGTTTCCCGAGCTGGTCTCCCGGGTCCGCGCCCTGCGGCGCCGCTCCGCCCGCGCGGCCCTGCCACCGCTCCTGGAGCGGTACGGGCTCCGCATGGACACCGTCCGGCGGACCGCCGCCCGCGACGGGCGGGACCTCGATCTCTCCCCCAAGGAGTTCTCCGTCCTCCAGATCCTCCTGGAGGCCGACGGGGCGGCCGTCTCCGCCGAAGAGCTCCTCGACCGCGCCTGGGACGTCCACGCCGACCCCTTCACCGGCGCGGTACGCGTCTGCATGAGCAAACTGCGCGCGAAGCTGGGCGAGCCGGCGCTGATCAGGACGGTGCAGGGCGTGGGGTACCAGCTGTGAGGCCGGGCGGTGACGCGGGATACCTGGGGTCCGGCTCCACCATCCGGACGCGCATCGCGCTCGTGTACGGGGGTGCCTTCCTGGTCCTCGGGACGGTGCTGCTCCTCGTCGTGAACCTGCTCGTCCTCGCCGGGACGGACGACGAGACCGATGCGATCGTGGCCCGCGCCGACGGTGCCGCGAACGGGGTCGCCGTCGTCGAGGCGTACGAGCTGGGGGACGACATCAGCCGCGCCGCCGGCGAGCAGATGCTCATGTGGTCGAGCCTCGCCCTGCTCGTCATGGCCTGCTGCGCCGTCGTCGTGGGGTGGTGGACGGCCGGTCGCGTGCTGCGGCCCGTGCACGAGATGACCGCCCGTGCCGGGCGCCTCTCCGAGCGCAACCTGCACGACCGGATCGCCGTCACCGGGCCCGACGACGAACTCAAGGAACTCGGCGACACGATCGACGCGCTGCTCGGCCGCTTGGAGACCGCCTTCGACAGCCAGCGCCGGTTCATCGCCAACGCCTCCCACGAACTCCGCACCCCCCTCGCCACTCAGCGAGCCGCGATTCAGGTGGGTCTGGACGACAGCTGCGACGTGCGCCAGGTCCTGCTCGACAGCAACCGCCGCAGCGAACGCCTCATCGACGGTCTCCTGCTGCTCGCCCGCAGCGAGCGGGGGCTCGCCGAACGCGAGGACGTGCGGCTCGGGGAGCTCGTCGAGGAGGAGTGGGCGGACACGTACGTGGTGGGTGACGGCGGCGTCGTACGGGGCAGCCGGGTGCTGCTCGGGCAGCTCGTCCGCAATCTCGTCGCGAACGCGGTCGCCTACAACGTGCCGGACGGCACGGTCGACGTACGGGCCGACGGCGGCGTCCTGACGGTGACCAACACGGGGCCCGTCGTCCCGCCCGACGAGGTGGCCGGGCTCTTCGAGCCCTTCCGGCGGGGCGAGGGGCGGGACCGGATGGGGCCGGGCGCGGGGCTCGGACTGTCCATCGTGCGGTCGGTCGCGGAGGCGCACGGGGGACGGGTGCGGGCGGTGGCCAGGGGCGCGGGGGAGGGCGGCGGCCTGGTGGTGACGGTGACCCTGCCGGTCGCCGTCACCTCCGCCGATCCCCCCGGCCTTCCCTTCTCGTCCTGAGCGACCCCTACCGCCGACGGGCCCGCAGCACGTGGGCCTCCAGGGGCAGCGGGCTGTGGCCGACGAGGACGAGTCCGGCGTCCGCGAGCAGCCGGGCGTACGAGGCGGCCGTGCGCTCCCGCCCTCCCGTGTTGCACATCATGTGGAGGTCCCACGCCGTCGCCAGCGAAGGCGTGGGCTTCTCGGGCAGGAGGCGCTCCACGATCAGCAGGTCGGCCTCCGGAGGCATCGCCGCCGCGCAGTGGCGCAGGATCGTCCGGCACCGCTCGTCGTCCCAGTCGTGCAGGACCCGGGAGAGCACGTACACGTCCCCGCCCGGCGGCACGTCCGCGAAGTCACCGGTCACGAAGGCGCACCGCTCCGCGACCGCGCCGAGCCGGGCCCGGGCCGCCTCGACCACGTGGGCGCGTTCGAGGAGGACCCCGCGCAGGGCGGGGTGCGCGGTGAGGAGACGCCCGAGGAGCTCCCCGGTGCCTCCGGCGATGTCCACGACGGTACGGCCGCCGGGGGCGGCGGCCGCCGCCGTGACGACCGGGTGCCGCGGCAGCGGGTCGAACACAGGGGCGCTCGCCGTCATGGACCGGTCGAACCGGGCGGCCAGCTCGGGATCGCGCGCGAAGTGGTCGAAGTGGTTCTCGCCGTACCGGTCCTCGAACCCCGGCTCTCCCGTCCGCACGGTGTGCACGAGCCGGGCGAAGGACTCGTAGAACGGCCCGCCGTACATCAGTGCCAGCGCCCGCACCGACCCCTCGGCGTCCTCGCGCAGCAGCAGTCCCGCCTCGGTCAGCCGGAACGTGCCCCTCGCGCCGGGTTCCTCGGCCACCACACCCACCATGGCGAGGTACCGCAGCAGCGTCGCCAGGTTCTCCGGCCGGGCCCCCACGACCCGTGCCAGCGCCTCGGCCCCGCGCGCGGTGCACGGGCTCATCGCCTCCGGCAGCCGCAGCTCCGCGCACGCGGCCAGCGCCTGTGTCGTCCAGGCCCCGGTCAGCAGGCGAAGGAGCGTTTCCGCCGGGTGCGAGTCCCGCCCCCCGGCGAGATGCTCGGCCAGGACGTCCCGGTGGTCACCGCGCGCGTACAGCTCGACACGCCGGTAGGGCGTCTTCGTCTCCTCGGGCGCGGCGAAGTAGAAGACGGTCCCGTCCTCGTGCGGGTTGTAACCGCCCCCGTCCGGCGCCGCGCCGTGGCGCAGGAAGCCGGCCCGCAGCCCGCGCAGCACCAGGGGGTCCGGCCGCTCGACGTCGAAGGCCAGGTGCGCCTCCCGGTCCGCGGCCCGCTCGTCGGCCGCGACCGCCGCCGCCGACCCCGCCGGATCGGTCAGCACGAACACCTCGACCGCACGCCGCTCGCCGCCCGGCCCGTACACCTCCGGGCGGAGGATCCGCACGTCCAGCTCTCCGGCGCCCCGTCCGTGCCGTGCCGCCAGCCGGTCCCGCACCACCACGCTCGGCCGCGCCTCGCCGTCCGGGGACAGTCCGGCGGCGGCCAGCTCCGCCCGGAGGACCCGTTCGTCGGGCGGGGAGACGAGCAGCGCGGCGTGCGCGAACCGGCACCGTTCGGTCATCGCCCGCAGCTCGGGGCCGTCGAGTCCGGGCAGGACGCGCGCCAACAGGTCGGGGGTCTCCTGCTCCCGTACGAAATCGGCGGCGGCCCGCAGACGTTCGACGTCGGCATCGCGGGCTGGGGTCGGGCGGCCGGAGGCCGGGGCCGGGGTGGTGGTCGTCATCGGGGGGCTTCCTTCGGGGAGGGGAAGGGGCGGCGGAACGGGGGCA
>NZ_JNZO01000020.1 GCF_000717595.1 Streptomyces flavochromogenes
CACCACAAGCCCCGCACCCTCACCCCAGCCCGTCCCATCGGCCGACTCCGCGAACGCCTTGCACCGCCCATCAGCAGACAACCCACGCTGCCGCGAGAATTCGACGAGCATGCCCGGCGAGGACATCACGGTCACGCCACCGGCCACCGCCAAGGAGCACTCGCCGCTCCGTATCGCCCGGGCGGCTTGGTGCAACGCGACCAGGGACGACGAGCACGCCGTGTCCACCGTCACCGCAGGCCCTTCCAGACCGAGGAAGTACGCCAGCCGACCCGACGTGACGCTCCCGGTGTTTCCGGTGAGCACGTATCCGTCGACCCCGCCGTGCGGGGTGTCGAGCCGCGGGCCGTAGTCGCCCGCCATGGCACCGATGAACACGCCCGTGTCGCTGCCGCGCAGCGAACCGGGCTCGATCCCGGCGTCCTCCAGCGTCTCCCAGGCGGTCTCAAGCAGCAGCCGCTGCTGCGGGTCCATCGCCAGCGCCTCGCGCGGCGACACCCCGAAGAACCCGGCGTCGAATCCGGCGATGTCGTCGAGGAACCCGCCCTGCCGGACGTACGTCCGTCCGGAGGTCTCCGGATCCGGGTCGAACAGGTTGTCCAGGTCCCAGCCTCGGTCGCGAGGCAGCTCGGACACGGCGTCCCGACCTGATCGCACCAGCTCCCACAGATCGTCCGGCGACGACACGCCACCGGGATACCTGCAGCCCATTCCGACGACGGCGATCGGATCGTCGACGTCGCCGTCTTGAGACGCCGGGACGCTCGGCGCGCCCTCCGCGTCGCCGTGCCCGGTGAGCTCAGCGTGCAGGAACGCCGCGAACCGATCGGGGGTGGGGTGGTCGAACACCAGCGATCCCGGCAGAGCCAGACCCAGCTCCGAGGACAGCCCTGCGCACAGCTCGACCGCGGTGAGCGATGTCAGGCCGAGGTCCTTGAACGACGTCAGCGGCGTCATGTCGGCCGCGTCGTACCCCAGGACGGCCGTGAGATGGGTGCGCACCAGAGTGAGCAGGCTCTCGCGGTCGTGGACCCGCGGCGGCTCCGCGGCGGGCGCGGCCTCGCGCGCCGCCTCGCCGATCCAGTGCCGGCGGCGCTGGAAGGCGTACGTGGGCAGCACGACCCTGCGGCCGCCGTCCAACAGCGGCGTCCAGTCCACCGGCGCCCCCGTGGCATGGAGGGTGCCGAGCGCCTTGAGCAGGGTGTGGACCTCCGCCTGCCCGGTGCGCAGCATGGCCGCCGCCGCCGGCGCCTGCTCGGCGAGGGTCTCCCGGGCCATGCCGGCGAGTACGGGGTCGGGGCCGAGTTCGAGGTAGCGGGAGACGCCTGCGTCGTGCAGGGCGCGGATGCCGTCGGCGAAACGGACGGTGCCCCGGATCTGGCGTGCCCAGTAGTCGGGGTCGGTCAGCTCGTCCGTGGTGGCGGGGCGTCCGGTGAGGTTCGAGATGACGGGGATCCGGGGAGCGTGAAAGGCCAGCCCGCGGATGGCGTCGGCGAACTCGGCGAGAACTCCGTCGAGATGGTGGGAGTGGAACGCGTGGCTGACGTTCAGCCGCTTGGTCTTCACTCCTGCGGCGCGGAAGGACTCCGCGGTCGCGAGCACCGGGTCGGTGTCTCCGGAGATCACCACCGAGCGGGGCCCGTTGACGGCGGCGACGCTCACCCCCGAGGCGGGCATCAGCGCCCGCACGTCGCCCTCGTCGGCGTTGACGGCCACCATCGCCCCACCGGACGGGGCCGCCTGCATCAGCCGTCCGCGCGCCTCGACGAGCGTGCAGGCGTCGGACAGCGACAGCACTCCCGCGACGTGCGCGGCCGTGACCTCGCCGATCGAATGGCCTATCAGATGCGTCGGACGCACTCCGAACGACTCCATCAGCCTGAACAGCGCCGTCTCCAGCGCGAACAGCGCCGCCTGCGTGTACCGGGTCCGGCCGAGCAGGTCCGCGTCGGCCCACACGATCTCCCGCAGCTCTCCGCCCAGCGACGGATCCAGTTCCGCGCACACCGCGTCGAAGGACTTGGCGAACACGGGGAAACGCGCGTACAGATCCCGTCCCATGCCGGTTCGTTGCGCGCCCTGCCCGGTGAACATGAAGGCTGTCCCGCCCTCGGCGACCGCACCGGACACGACGTTCGGCGCCGGCTGGTTCGCCGCCAGCGCGGCCAGTCCCCCGCTCAGCTCGGCCGGGTCCTCGCCGATGACGACGGCGCGGTGCGACAGCGCGGCACGGGTGGTCGCCAGCGAGAACCCGACGTCGAGCGCGTCCGGGGGGCCGTCCTGTGCGGCAAGGTGCCCGGCCAGCCGTTCGGCCTGGACCCGCAGGGCCCGCTCGGTGCCGCCGGACACGAGCCAGGGAACAAGGCTCGCCCTCACGCCGTGGTCCTCCTCGGCCGGGGACGGATCCGGGGCCTGCGCGAGCACCAGATGGCAGTTCGTGCCGCCCATCCCGAACGAGGACACGCCGGCGACCCGCGGCTCGTCGCCGGGCCATGCGCGCAGCTCGGTGGCGACCTCGATGCCCAGCTCGGCGAGCGGGATGTCGTCCGCCGGGGCGGCGAAGTTCAGACTCGCCGGGACCCGGCCGTGCTGGACGGCCAGGGCCGCCTTGATGAGGCCGACGACCCCCGCCGCTCCTTCCGCGTGCCCCACGTTGGTCTTCGCCGACCCCACCACCAGCGGCCGGTCCCGGCCGGCGAAGGCCGCGGCCAGCGCCGCCGACTCCACGCGGTCCCCCACCGGGGTACCGGTGCCGTGCAGCTCCACGTATCCGACCTCGGCGGGCCGCGTCCCGGCGTCGGTGAGGGCCGCTCGCAGGACGTCCTCCTGCCCCGCCCGGCTCGGCGTGGTGAGCTGCTCGCCGCCGCCGTCGTTGTTCACCGCTCCGCCGCGGATCACGCACACGACGTCGTGTCCGTACGCGTGGGCGTCCGCCAGAGGCATGAGCACGACCAGGCCGGCGCCCTCGCCGCGCACGTAGCCGTTGGCGCGCGCGTCGAACGTGTAGCAGCGGCCGTCCGGCGACAACGCGCCGAACTCGCTCGCGGTCGCCGTCGACTCCGGCGAGAGGACCAGGTTGACCCCGCCCGCGAGCGCCCACGCCGACTCCCCGCGCCGCACGCTCTCGTACGCCTGGTGCACGGCGACCAGGGCGGAGGACTGTGCCGAGTCCACGACCACGCTCGGGCCGGACAGTCCCAGGAAGAAGGAGATCCGGTTGGCGAGGACGCCGCGCTGGAGCGAGGTCAGGGTGAAGCTGTCGATCGCTCCGGCGCCCTGGTCGCGCACCAGACCGGCGTAGTCGTCCCCCATCGCCCCGAGGAAGACTCCGGCCCGGCTGCCCCGCACCGCCGACGGGTCGACTCCCGCGTGTTCGAGCGCTTCCCACGCGAGTTCCAGCATCAGCCGCTGCCGGGGGTCCATCGTCGCGGCCTCGCGGGGCGACACCCCGAAGAAGCCCGCGTCGAAGTCCGCGACGCCGTCGAGCAGACCGGCCCTGGACACCCGTGTGCCGACGTGGGCGGCGCGGTCGGCGGGAACCCCGCCGACGGCCTCCCGGCCGGCCGCCAGCAGCTCCCAGTACGCCTCGGGGGAGCTCGCGCCCGGAAGGCGGCACGACAGACCGACCACCGCGACGACGCCCTGACCACTCGTTTTCACGAAGTTCTCTGTCATGACAGCGGAATCTCACTCTGCTCTCGGGAAGGGTGGGCTCGGCCGGTGCCGCCGCTCGCAAACCTCTCGCCCCGGCAATGCGACGAAGGTTGTAGGGGACACGATCCGACTCGGTCACCGGGGTGGGACCTTCGCCTCGCAGCATTGCCTGCCCGGCAAAGGGATCGGCAGAGTCTGGGTCGAGGCCCGACCCGACGATCACTGTGTGGAGGCATTCGCCCGTGTTGCGATTCCAGGTACTAGGCCGCCTAACCGTCACCAACGACCTGGGCGACTGCACGCCGACCGCGCCGATGGCGCGTCGGGTGCTGGCGCAGCTGCTCCTGTGCTCGAACAACATCGTCATGCTCGACGCGATCATCGATGAACTATGGGGTGACAAACCTCCGAAGAGTGCCGTCCCCACCGCGCAGACGTACATCTACCAGCTGCGGCGTCAGTTCGAACCGTGGGTGCCCGAGGGCACGGTCGAGCAGGTGCTCGCCACCTGCGGCACCGGCTACATGCTCCGGGTGGACCCGGACCAGCTCGACCTGGGAGCGTTTCTCGGGCTGGCCAAGCAGGGGCGGACCACGCTCGCCGCCGGCGATCCGGCCGCGGCCGCGCGGTTACTGCGGCAGGCCCTCGATCTCTGGTCGGGGCCGGCGCTCGCCGATGTGACCGCCGGTCCGTCGATCCGGGCGCACGTCGTCCATCTCACGGAACAGCGGGCGCATACCGTCGAACTGCGCATCCAGGCGGACGCCATGCTGGGACGGCACCGGGAACTGGTCGGGGAGCTGAAGGCGATGCTGCTGGCCGACCCGCTCAACGAGTGGTACCACGCGCAGCTGATCAAGGCGTTGGCCTCCAGCGGCAGGCGGAACGAATCGCTCGTCGCCTACCAGCATCTGCGCCGGACGCTGTCGGCCGAACTCGGCCTCGAACCCTCGGGGATGCTGCGGGAACTCCATCAGGAGGTGCTGACCGGACGCGACTCCTGGTCGGACTGGGGGGTCTCGGGGAGGCCTTTCGCGGAGCAGCTCAGCCGGTAGTCACCGCCCCGCGGAAGGCCACGCGGACGGATCGGGGATCGCCTCGCGGCGATCCTCGACCGCGCCGGTGTCGTCCTACCTGTTGTGCAGGAGCCGGCCGCCGTCGACGACCAGGGTGTGCCCGGTGATCCAGGACGCATCGTCCGAGAGCAGGAAGGCCACGGCGGCGCCCACGTCGGCGGGTTCGCCGAGGCGCCTCAGCGGGATGGAGCCGATGACCTTGTCCTCCCTGCCCTCGACGTTCGCCCGGGTGAAGTCGGTGAGGACCGTGCCGGACGCGACGCCGTTCACCCGGACCGTGGGGGCGAGCTCGTTCGCCATCTGCCGGGTGAAGTGGTTCAGCGCCGCCTTGGCTGTCCCGTAGGCCGTGCCGTCGGGAACGGCGAGCTCGCCGGCGATGGAGGAGATGTTGACGATGGCGCCGCCGTGCTCGCCGAGCCAGCCGTGCCAGGCCGTCTGGACCCAGGTGAGGGCGGACATCAGGTTGATCTCGACCGTGCGCCGGTACGACGCCACATCGACATCGACCAGTCGGCGGGCGGTCCGCTCCGTGCCGCCGACGTTGTTGACCAGCAGATCGAGGGACCCGAACCGGTCGACGGCGGTCTCCACCGCGATCCGCTGGTGCTCGGGGTCGCGGGCGTCACCGGCGACCGCGATGACCCGTTCCCCGTCGAGTGCGGCGGCCGCCTTGCGCAGCTCGTCCTCATTGCGTGAAGTGATCACGACGTTCGCGCCCCGCTCCACCAACGCGGTGGCGATGCCGAAGCCGAGACCGGTCCGACCGCCCGTCACCAGCGCGGTCTTGCCCTTTAAGCCTGCCACAGTCTGCGTACCTTCCCTTGATCTGCGCCTGCGGTTCTTGCGCCGTGTCAGCCGGCCGCATTGCTCCCGGCGTTTCACCCGGCGCGGGCGATGAGCCCGATGGAAACCGCCTTGTTGACCGCTTCGAGCCGGGAGCGAGCGCCTAACTTGGTGAAGATGGTGCCCAGGTGGCGCTTCACGGTTCCCTCGGCGATGGTCAGTCGCCGCGAGATCTGCCGGTTGCTCATGGCCTTGCTCACCAGGGTCAGGATTTCCATCTCCCGCCGGGTGAGCTTGTCCTGGCAGCTCGCCGTCGTGGCGATGTGCGTCAGCGCCTCGACGGATATGTGGAGCACGATGCGGATGTCGTCCGCGCACACCGCTCGGATGCTGGACACCAGGTCGTTCCGGCTCGCCGACTTGTTCAGATAGCCCCGGACGCCGCAGTCGAGCAATTGGCGCACCAGCGCCGGATCGTCGGGCATGCTGACGATCAGGATTCGCGCGTTCGGCGAGGCGGAGCGGATCGTGTGCACTGTCTCGGTCACCGACTCGTCAGGAATGTTCCCGTCGAGCAGCACGACGTCGGGCTGTTCGGTCTCACAGTGCGCGCTGCCGGCGGCACCGCCGGCGGCGACGCCGACGACGACCATGTCCGGTTCCACGTTGAGCGTCGCGCACACCACCTCGCGCAGCAGCGCGTGGTCGTCGATCAGTACGATCCGCAACGGGCCGGCGCGGTCAGGCAGCATTCCGCGCCCCCGGATCGGGCGGCGGTTCCCACGACGGTGCCGGAATTCCCGCCGAGCGGCGTACGGAAAATCTTGGAGGCTCCGTCACGGAGCCGACGTCGATAGGCTCTGCCGTCTTCCATTCAAGCTCGTGCTTGACTTTACGGGCTGCGAAATTGGCATGTCGCTTTACCGCTGAGGCTTTTGCCGCAACAGCTGTCATAACTCCCCCATATTCGCTGGCGCACGACATACCGTAGCCCGGGGCTCCACTTCCCAACAAGATCGAATCGAGTCGTTTTAACCTTTCTTGGTAAAGGAGTTCAGGACGGCAAGCCCGGGAGTACATGCCGGGCGTTGCCCCACTGCTTCGGTTCACGGCTGTTCAACAGGCAGGAACCACCGTGTGGCACCCGGAGGGGGAGTCGGCGAAGCGCGACCCCGGGGATACACGGTGGCCTGTCCCGGTTTGACCTGCAGTGACCGTTGAAGCCGGTACGTGCGGCGGACGGGGTCGTTCTTTCGACGCCGCCTGTTTCCGGCGGATCGCCTCTACTTCGGCACCCGCACGACGGTCGTGTACGTGTGGTTGGTCACCATCTCGAATTCCGGGTCCAGGAGTTTCTCCCGAATTACGGAGAGGTCGGCCTCGGTCAAAGATGTCCGACTCAGCAGGAAGGGCTCCAGCATGCTGCTGTGCAGCCGGGCGAGCCGCGCGGTCGGCGCCCCGCCCTCCCCCGGCGCCCGGAAGTCGCGCACCGTGATGTCCCGATAGCCGGCGGCGGACAGAACGTCCGGCGCACACGCCGCCCATTCGAAATCCATACCGGTTTCTCCGGCGAGTTCGTGCACACCGTCGTGGTATTCCTGGAAGATGCGCGCCGTGTATGCGTCGACCGGGGACTTGATGATTCCCTCGTCGGCACATCCGCAGTACCAGTCGGTGAGCACCAGCGCGCCGCCCGGCCGGAGATGTGCGGCCAGCCTCGCCGCGACCGCTTCCTTGTCGGCCACGTGCATCAGCACCAGCCGCGCGTGAATGAGGTCGAACGCGGGCTCCGGCCACGGGTCCTCGACGAGGTCGTGGCGGATCGCCTCGATCCGCGGATGGCTGGGTACGTGCTGGGGCTTGAGGTCGCTGGCCACCACGTGTCCGGACGTCCCCACCCTGGCGGCCAGCCAGCGGGCGACGGAGCCGTCACCGGCGCCCACCTCCCAGCAACGCCACCCATGCCCGACGCGTACCTCCTCACCCAGGGTGCGGAAGGTCTCCCTGTTGAGGATCTCGGAGAGCAGGCCGAGCTGCTCGGGTGCTTCCGGAGCGCCGTTGTCGAAGCGTTGCTCGTGCTCTGTTCTGTACATGATCTTCTCCTTGGTGAGCCGTCCACGCCACCGGCCCCGCGGCTAGATCGACGCGGGCAGCAGCTCGTTGACCAGTTCGACGAACTGCTTCGGGGTCGAGTTCTTGCTCGCCCTGTCGTCCTCGGGCAGGCCGATGCCGAGTTCACGCTCGACCTGGAGCGTCACCTCCACCATCGCGACCGAGTCATAGCCCATATCGGCGAACGTGATGTCGGCGATATCGCCGTCCAGGTCGAATCCCTCGTCCTCGCCGGCCGCCTGGCGTATGTGCCCCACCAGGTCCGCCTGAGTGAAAGTCGCCATTGTCGATCCCTTCGTCTCGTGACGTCGAAACCAACATCGCCGGAAGGCTTCGACACCCAGTCGAGTTCCGGTCGACGGGGCTCCCGGTATTCGGCCTCTGGACCGTCCGGACGCGCGCACCGCGGCAAGGCTTTTCGTACGCGCCACGGCGAGGCCTCGCCCGGGCCTCGAACGAGCCTCCGCCGGACATGACGACCATGACCCGACAGGGGAAACCCGAGGCAATCCGATCCGTGGGAGGAAGAAGATGAGCGACGGACTCTACGTCGCCGCCGCGAGTTCGTGGCTGCCCGAGCGGCTGACACTCGACGAGGCGGAGCTGGCCGGCCTCGCCGATCGGGCGCGGGTCTGGAACACCGGCATCGAGTCGGTGTGCGTCTCGCCGGACAAGTCGGCGCCGGAGATGGCGGTGCTGGCGGCGCGGAACGCCCTCGCGCGCGCCGAGGTCGGGCCGGAGGACCTACGGCTGCTGCTGCACGCCTGCGCGTACCACCAAGGTCATGACATGTGGCCGGCGGCGTCGTACGTCCAGCGCTTCTGCGGCGGTGGCTCCTGCCCGGCCGTCGAGGTCCGCCAGATGTCCAACGGCGGCATGATCGCCCTGGAACTCGCGGCCGGCCACCTGCGCGCGTACGGCGGGGCGACGGCCCTGGTCACCACGGCCGACCGGTTCAGCCTGCCCGGCTTCGACCGGTGGCGCAGCGACCCGAGCACCATCTGCGGCGACGGCGGCACCGCGGTGGTGGTCTCCACCCGTACCGGCTTCGCCCGGCTCCGCGGACTCGTCACGGTGTCGGATCCCGGGCTGGAGCACGGCAGCCGGGGCGAGCGGTTCAGTGACGCGCCGTTGGCCGCGCGAGCGCCGATCGACCTGCACAGCGACTCCCTGGTCCGGGAACTCGGCGTGGAGGCCCTGATCGACCGCATCGAAGCGGGGCAACGGGAGGCGTTCGACCGGGCCTGTGCCCAGGCGGACGTCAAACTCGGCGACATCGACTGGTACGTGCTGCCGAACCTGGGCCGGACCCGGATGCGGGCGCAGTACTTCGACCCGTTCGGCATCGATCCGCAGCGCTCGACCTGGTCCTGGGGGCGGCGGGTCGGGCACCTCGGCGCGGGCGACCAGTTCGCCGGTCTCGCCCATCTCGCCTTCGAGGGCGCACTGGAGCCGGGGCAGACGTGCCTGCTGGCAGGGGTCGGCGCGGGCTTCACCTGGACGGCCGGCATCCTGGAGATCATCGCCAGGCCGTGAGCCGGAGGACACCGAGTCGAGGTGCCCGCGTCACCAGCGGGTGCCTCGTCCGGGACGACGCCGGTGGCAGCCGTCATGGACGGCTGCCACCGGCGTTCGTCATGCCGCCGTCAGCACCATCGCGGAGTTGATGCCGTCGCTGCGGGCCAGCACCAGAGCCGTGGACACGGTCGTCTCCCTCGGCCGGTCGAGCACGAGGTCGAGCCGGTCGGACCGGACGGGGTCGGTCACATTGATCATCGGCGGGATGACCCCGTGCCTCATGCTCAACGACGCCGTGGCCACGTCGAGCGCCGGGCCACCGGAGTACAGCCGGCCTGTCATCGTCTTCGGCGCGGTCACCGGAACACCCCGTGGACCGAAGACGGCGGTGACGGCGGCGGCTTCCGCGCGGTCGAGTTCGCCGACCCCGGCCGCGTCCGCGAACACGACGTCGACCTCGTCGGGCGTCACACCGGCGTCCGACAGCGCGGACTCGATCGCCCGGCGCAGCCCGGGCTCCCGTGCCGAACCGGGCCGCGGGTCGAAGGTGGTGGCGTACCCGGCGATCTCACTGTACGGCCGGGCGCCTCGACCGCGCGCGTGTCCGGCCTCCTCGACGACGACCATGGCGCCGCCCTCTCCCGGTACGTAGCCGGACGCGGCGGTGTCGAACGGCAGGTAGGCCTGGGTCCGGTCGGCGACCGTGCTCATCCGGCCGGTGGTCAGCTCGATGGTCCACCCGAGCGGGCACATCGCGCTCTCCACGGCGCCGCACATCACGACCGGCAGGCCGTCGACCACGTGCCGGCGGGCCTGCGCTATGGCGTCCAGGCCGCTGGTGTTCCCGGTCAGGACGCCGCCGGGGCCGTGCCACCCGTGCCGGATGGAGATCTGACCCGTGTTCACCGCGTAGAACCATGAGAACGAGAGATAGGCGCTCACATGGTCGCTGCCGAGGCTCCAGAGCTTCTCCAGCTCGCGCTGGCTGTACTCGAGCCCGCCGGCGGAGAGACCGGTGACGATGCCGACCCGGTCCTCCGGGAGCGCGGCCGGATCGAGCGAGGAGTCCCGGACAGCTGCGTCCGCCGCGATCAGCACCAGCCGGGTGGTCTGGTCGGTCTGCGGCACCAGACGTCCGGGGATGTACGCCCGTACGTCGTAGTCGGCCACCTCGCCCGCCAGTGTGGCCGGGTACTGCTCCGGATCGAAGCGGGTGACCCGGTCGATGCCGCCCCGCCCGTGGAGGACGGCGTCCCAGTACTCGTCGGTGTCGAACCCGTTCGGCGCGACCACCCCGAGACCGGTGATCACCGCGCGAGGACGCTCCGGCGTCGTGCCGTCGCCGTTCTCCGGGACTGCCCTACTCATCGGATCCCCCCTTGGTCAGCACCATGGCACTCTGGAAACCGCCGAACCCGCTACCGACCTTGAGCACCGTCCGCAGGTCCGCCTGCCGCGCCGTCAGCGGCACGTAGTCGAGTCCCAGTTCGGGGTCGGGTTCGTGCAGGTTGGCGGTCGGCGGAATGAGCCCGGCGTCGATGGCCAGCGCGCATGCCGCGATCTCGATCGAGCCGATGGCGCCCAGCGAATGCCCGATCATGGACTTGATCGAACTGACCGGCGTCCGGTAGGCGTGGTCGCCGAGAGTGCGCTTGAACGCGTCGGTCTCGTGCGCGTCGTTCTGCTTCGTACCGGAGCCGTGGGCGTTGACGTAGTCGACCTGCTCCGGCACCCGCCCGGCCATCCGCAGCGACACCTCGATGGCCTTGGCCAGTTCCGGGCCCTCGGTCCTGAGGCCGGTCATGTGGTACGCGTTGGCGCGCACGTCCCATCCGCCGATCTCCGCGTAGACGCGTGCGCCGCGTTCCCTGGCGTGGTTCAGCTCCTCCAGCACCATCATCGCGCTGCCTTCGGCGAGCACGAAGCCGTTCCGGGTGCGGTCGAACGGGCGGGACGCGGTGGCCGGTTCGTCGTTGCGCGGCGTCGTCGCCTTGATCGCGTCGAAGCAGGCGACGCAGATCGGTGAGAGGGACGCGTCCGAGCCGCCGGCCAGCATCACGTCGGCGGATCCCTCGCGGATCAGCCGCGCCGCGTGGGACACCGACTCGATGCCCGCGGTGCATCCCGTGGACACCAGGGACACGGGGCCTTCCGCCCCGGCCGTCCAGGCCACGTCCGCGGCGATCGACGTCGGGACGAGATGGTTGTACATGTGCGGCACCGCGTACTCGTGGTCGAGGAGCCACTTGCGGCCGCCGTCGGAGAGCACGTTGTACTCCCGGTCCAGGCTCATCGTGCCGCCGATGGCGCTGCCGACGCTGACCCCGCAGCGATGCGGGTCCGTCTCGGCCAGGTCGAGTCCGGCGTCCGCGACGGCTTCCCTGGTCGCGGCGACGGCGAGCTGCGCGCTCCGGTCCATGCGCCGGATCTCCTGCGCGGAGAAGCCCTCCGCGACCGGGTCGAAATCGCACTCGCCCGCGATCCGGGAGCGGAACCCGGACGCGTCGAAGAGCGAGATGGTGCGTATGGCCGAGGTACCGGAGGAGATCAGATCCCAGAACTCCTTGGCGTTTCCTCCGCCCGGGGCGCGCACTCCGATACCCGTGATGGCGATCCGACGGGTCATCGTGCCCTCACCGCTCGTGCGCTGACTGCTGTATTCGGCATGTGGGTCTCTTTTCTGATGACGGTCCATGGCGAGAAAACGGAATCGTCGATGCCGGGGTCAGGCATCGAAGGTGACCGGCAGGGCCTCCAGCCCGCGGACCGTGAGGCTCCGCTGCCATCGCAACTGCTCCGGCGGTACGGACAGGGCCAAGCCGGGCAACCGGCCCAGCAGTCCGTGGAACGCGATCCGGCCCTCCAGCCGGGCCAGAGGAGCACCGAGGCAGAAGTGCGCACCCCGCCCGAAGGCCACGTGCGCGGGGTCCGCGCGGCTGACGTCGAAGTCGTCCGGTGCCGGGAACTTCGCCCCGTCCCGGTTGGCCGACGCCAGGGACAGGAGCACCGGGTGGCCCTTCTCGATGCGCGTGCCCGCCACCTCGATGGGTTCGAGCGGGAACCGCCACGTCGCCGTCTCGAACGACCCGTCGTACCGCAGCATCTCCTCAAGCGCCGAGTCCACCAGTTCCGGTCGCTCGCGCAGCAGGGCGAGTTGGTCGGGGTGGCGCAGCAGGGCCAGGGTGCCGTTGCCGATCAGATTGACCGTCGTCTCGAAGCCGCCGACCAGCAACAGGGACATCATGGACAGCAACTCGGCCTCGTTCAGCCGGTCGTCGTCGTCCCGGGCCGCGATCAGCGCGTCGACCAGTCCGTCGGCCGGGTCCTGACGGCGCTTCTCGACCAGTCGGGTCAGATATTCGAGGAGGTCGCGCAGTCCGACCGGCCGGGCGTCACCGCGGTCGTCCTGGGCGGAGTCGGTGTTCGTCCATCGCCGGAAGTCCTTCGTCCACTGGCGGAACACGTCCTGGTCCGCCTTGGGCACTCCCAGCAGTTCACAGATCACCGTGATCGCCAGCGGGAACGCGAAGTCGCCGATCAGCTCGGCCTGTCCGCGGGGCACGATGGTGTCGAGGAGCCCGTCGGTGATGTGCTGCACCTGCGTGCGCAGGCCCTCGACGCGGCGGGCGGTGAAGGCGGTCGAGACCAGCCGGCGCAGCCGCGTGTGTTCGGGCGCGTCCGTGGTCAGCAGATGCGTCCCGAGCCCGGTGCGGTCCTCCAGCGGTCTCCCCTTGCCCGCCTCCTGCCAGTCGAGCGGTGCGTTGCGCGGGTCCTTGCTCATCCGGGGATCGGACAGCAGTTTCCGCACGTCCTCGTACCGGGTCACCAGCAGTCCGTAAAGGCCACGGCCCTCCAGGACCTGCCGGACCGGTTCCTCCGCACGTGACCACGCGTACTCGGGATAGGGATCAGCGCCGAAATCCATCCTCCGCCTCCTCTGCCTCGGTGTTGGGTTCCTGACCGGCCTCGCGTCCCACCCGGACCTGATCCCTGCCGGCCCGGCCTCCACCATCACGCGGGGAACGTCCGCGAACGGGGCGCGCCGAGCGCGCGTTCGCTTGAGGTCGGTGGTCGAGGGACCTCATGGCGCCGATGCTCGCGGCAGCGGTTCGAGGCGAGTTCGTGTGTGGTTCGACCCAGGGACGGGCGTACGGAGGTGGTCGGGGGGCGCCTCCCGGCGCCGAGACGGCGATGCGGTCGACACCGACCGTGCCGGTGTCGACCGCATGCCAGGGGTACGGATCCGCGTCAGGCCTTCTGCCGGCACAGGATCCGGTCGAGGACGTCCCGCAGGTGCCGCGTGCTGGTCGCCTCGGCATGCCGTGTGGTGGCCGTACGCCAGCCGACGAACCCGTCCGGGCGGACGAGCACGGCGCCGTCCTCCTTGATGCGGGCGGCCTCGGCCCACCCTTCGACCGCGTGCGCCGTGATGCCCAGGTCCCGTGCCGCGTCCAGCCAGTGGTCGGCCGCGGTCCCGGTGATCAGCGTGAATCCGTCGACGAGGTCGACCGTGGACCGTCCGTCCGGAAGCCACCGGTGCGGCAGACGGCTGCCCGGGGCACCGTCCAGGACGAGGTTCTCCATGTCGGAGAGCGGCTCCGGGTCGACCACCGCGCCGGAGTCGTACCGGTAGCCGATCACGGGGATCATGATGCCCGCCATGCCCACGGCGGCCCGGTCGGCGGCGCGGCTCGCGTCGTTGTCCCAGTGCAGGTCACGGTTCTCGGCGCGGAGCACGGTCTGTCGCATGGTGAACAGCGCGACCGGCCGCCGCTCGGCCTCGTAGGTGTCGAGCAGCGCGTCACCGCCGGCGGCCAGTTTCCACGCCAGGTTGTGGCCGTCGGCGATGCCCACGTTGAGTCCGAGACCCCCGACCGGCGGCACCACGTGGGCCGCGTCGCCCACGAGGAAGACGTTGCCCTGCCGGAAGCGGTCGGCGACCCGCGCCGTCGACGACCAGGGCAGCAGGCTGATGATCTCCGGCTCGATGTCGCTGACGCCGGTGGCGTCCCTGATCTGCTGCCGGATCCGCTCGACGGGGGTCTCCGGGTCACCGTTCGGGATGTGGAAGACCCAGCGGCCGCTCTCGTCGACCTTCAGCAGGATCCCGGACGCCCGCTCGTTGCGCAGGAACGTCATGGACGTCGGCGGGGTGGGCAGTTCCGCGCGGAACAGCACGTTGAGCATGTGCGAACTGCTCAGCGGTCCCGGGCCGGTCACGCCGATGCCGAGCAGGTCACGCATCCGGCTGCGGACTCCGTCGGCGGCGATCACGTAGTCCGCGGTGACGGTCCTGCCGTCCGCGGTGGTGACGCCGCCGTCCGTCACCGCGACCACCTCGCTGTCGAAGTCCACCTGGCCGCCGAGCTCCCGCAGCCGTGCCAGCGCTGCCCGGTCGACCCGGTCCTGCGGGCAGCTTCCCAGCTTCGCCGGGCCGATCTCCGGCGGCTCGAACTTGGCCGTGACGGTGGTCAGATCGGCCAGGCTCGTGCCCGTCATGAGGCCACGGACGAGATGGTCCGTCTCGATGTCGATGCCGGCCTCCCGGAGGATCTCCGCCGACCGGTCCGTGATGCCGAAGGCCCGCGGATGGTCGTTGACCTGTGCCCGGCGCTCCAGCACATGGACCGAGACACCCTGACGGGCGAGGAAGACGGCGGTGCACAACCCGACCGTGCCGCCTCCGACGATCACTACGCGCATGCTTGTCCCTCCGAGATGAGAACGGTGTTTTCCTCACGGGTACGTCGCACCCGTGGCGGTACTGGAGACGCCCCGGCTCACCCGCCGCGGCCCCGGGTGGGAGACGCGCGTACGGATCTAGAGTCCGGCGCGGGCGAAGCGACGCACCGAGAGCGGCACGAAGATCAGCAACAGCAGGCCGGCCCACAGCAGGCTCGCGGTCACCGGGTGGGTCAGCGGCCACGCGGCGTCCGGGCCGGGAGCACCGGGGTTGCCGAAGAGCTCGCGCGCGGCCGCCGCGGCGGAGCTGAGCGGGTTCCACTCGCACAGCGCCCGGAGGCCGACCGGCATCCGGTCGGTGGGCACGAGGGCGTTGGACACCATGGTGAGCGACAGCGTGAGCGGTGCAAGCCGGGCCGCGGTCCGTGCCGACCGCACCACAAGGCCCAGGTAGGTGCCGACCCATGCCAGCGCGTAGCGGAACAGCAGGAGCAGGCCGATGCCGGCCAGCGCCCGCGGAACACCGTCGTGCGGCCGCCAGCCGACGACGAGGCCGCACACCATCAGGACCGCGAGGCCGTAGGCCCCGAGGATCCCCTCGGCGCCGCTCTGGCCGAGCGGCACGGACACCCGGTGGGTCGGGAGCGAACGCAGACGCTCCATCACCCCGCGCGCCTGGTCCTTCGCCACCTCCACCATGGCGGTGGACAGGGCGGTCCCGGTCGTCATCACGAACAGGCCGGGCATCATGAACTCGCGGTAGTTCGAGGTGCCCGGCACCTCGATCGCGCCGCCGAACACGAAGCCGAAAAGCACCACGAACACGCTCGGCATCATGAGCATGGTGAGCAGGGTGCCGGGCTCGTGGCGCAGCCGGAACAGCCTTCGCTGGGTCAGCGTCCAGCCGTCGGCCAGGAGGTTCACGACATCGCCTCGGGCGTCTCGACCGGGTGCGCCGGTGCGACGGTCTGCCCGGTCATCGTCAGGAAGACGTCGTCCAGGCAGGGCTCGCGGATCCCGATGTTCCTGATCACCGCGCCGGACGCGTCCAGTTCACTCACGATCAGCGGCAGGGCGGGCGCCTGATCCACCGCGGCCACGACGATGCGTGATCCGTCGGCCTCCGGGCACCGGCCGGTCAGCCGCTCCAGCCTCGCCATGGCACTCGGCACATGGTCCGCCGACTCGACCACGACGTCGATGTGACGGCCGATCTGGGCTTTGAGCTGGGCCGGACTGCCTTCGGCGATCAGCCGGCCGCGGTCGATCACGCCGACCGCCGTGGCGAGCCGCTCCACCTCCTCCAGACACGGGGTGGTGAGGAGGACCGTGGTGCCGTCGGCCACCAGCCCGCGCACGCTCTCCCAGATCTCGGCGCGACTGGAGGCGTCGAGCCCGGTGGTCGGCTCGTCGAGGAAGAGCACAGCGGGAGCCCGTAACAGACTGGCGATCAGGTGGATCCGGCGGCGCATGCCATCGGAGTACGTGCCGACCAGCCGATCACCGGAGTGGGCGAGACCGAACCGTTCCAGCAGCTCGTCGGCGCGCCGGCGGGCGCCGCGCGAGCCGAGGCGCGAGAGGCGGCCGAGGATCCGCAGGTTCTCCCGGCCGGTCAGTCCGTCGTCGAACGAGGCGTCCTGACCGGCCAGGCCGATCACCTTCCGCACATCGGCCGGATTCCGGGCCACGTCGAACCCGGCGACGACGGCCCGCCCGCTGCTGGGCCTGGTCAGGGTGGTCAGGATCCGCACGGTGGTGCTCTTCCCCGCGCCCTTCGGGCCGAGCAGGCCGTAGACGGTGTGCGACGGCACCACCAGGTCCAGGCCGTCCAGCGCGACGACGCCCCCGTACTGCTTCCTCACATCCTCGGTGTACATGATCGCGTCTTCCATGCATGAACCCCTCACCGAGTACGGTGTACGCGATTTTAGCGTAGCCAACTGAGTGCGCCGTACGCAACTCTGTGGCGGACGCGTAGGATGACTGTCGTGTCGGACTCGAAACCAATCATCTGGATGCGACCGGAGAAGCCGGCGCGAGGCCCCGCGCCGGCGCACAGTCGTGGGCAGATCGCCGCGGTGGCGATCGACATCGCGGACTCCGAGGGCATCGAAGCCGCGTCGGTGCGCGCCATCGCCAAGCGACTCGGCACCGGTGCGATGACCCTCTACCGCTACCTGCCGGCCAAGGAAGACCTGTACACGGTGATGATCGACGAGGCGACCGGCTTCGAGCCGCAGGAGCCGACCGGCGATCTCCGGGCGGATCTGACGACCTTGGCCCTCCGCCGCCGGCAGATCTTCCTGCGGCACCCCTGGCTCGCCCCGCTCCTCGCCACCCGCCCGATCATGGGCCCCAACTTCATGCGCGGCATGGAACGCGATCTCGCCGTCCTCGCCGGCTGCGGTCTGGGCATGGACGACACGGTCCACGTGCTCAACCTGATCCACTCCTGGGTCGGCGGCGCCGTGCAGGCCGAGTTGACCGAGCGGGCGACCGCGCAGCAGTCCGGCCTAGATCGCCATGCCTGGCGGCTGCGGATGGAGCCGTACCTCAAGTCCCTGCTGGAGACCGGTGAGTTCCCGCACCTGAGCCAGATGGTCCAGGCCTCCGAGATCGGGGAGGCGGACGAGCGGTTCACGAACGGCCTGGAGATCATCCTGGACGGAATCGAAGCCCGCTTCCCGACGGCCGCAGGGACGGACGGATCGCGCCGGCCGGTCGGCGACACCGGCGGTGGCGCGCCGTCGGCGCGGGGCGCGAACGGTCAGCCGACCGCACGCAGTTCGACGACGGAGTAGCGGTCGGCCGGCGTGACCGAGGTGGTGTGCAGGCCGACGGTTCCCGCCAGTTCGGCCAGTTGCTCCAGGGTGTGCTGCCGGCCGCCGAAGTAGCCGAGCATGCGCAGGTCGCCCTCCGTCTGCACGGTCCGGTCCCCGAAGTAGTCCACGACGAGCACGCGCCCCGTCGTCTGCGCCGCGTCGGCGCAGCGGCGCAGGATACGGGCGGCCGCCGCGTCGTCCCAGTTGTGCAGGATGCTCGACAGCAGATATCCGTCCGCACCCGCGGGAAGAGCGTCGAAGAAACTGCCGGCCGCGACGTCGGCCCGGTGGTCGAGACCGGCCGCGGCGATGGCCTTCTCGGCGCGGCGCACCGGGCCGGGCAGGTCGACGACCGTCCCCCTCAGATCGGGGTAGGACTGCAGGATGGCGATCAGCATGGTGCCGTCGCCACCGCCGACATCGACCACATGACGGAGCGATCCCCACGGATACGCCCCGACCACGGCCGGCGAGTGCGCCGTCAGCCTGGCGCCCATCAAGGTGTCGAAGGACTCGGCGCGCCCATCGTCGGACGACAGGTCGTCCCAGAACGTCACACCGTACTGCTGCGGGAACGCGGCCTCACCCGTACGCACCGTGTGCAACAGGTGGACGAGGCTCAACTCGGCGTGCCCCAGGGCTCCTTCGATGTCGAGTATGGCCCGCATGTCCTCGGGCGCGCCCTCGCACAGGTGGCGGCCCATGGCCGTCACGCCGTAGGCGCCGGGCCCGGTGCCCGACAGCACGCCCGCGGTCACCAGGTGGTCCAGCAGCCGCCCCAGCGCGTCCCGGTCGGCGCCGACGGCCTCGGCCAGCGCCCCGGTCGTCCGGGCGCCCGCGGCGATGTGGTCGGCCAGCCGCAACGTCGCCGCCACCCGGACGGCCATCGGGGTCAGCAGATCGGCGGCTGCCCACACTCCCCCGCCTCGGGGGTTCGTCTCCTTGGCCATGAATCTCTCCTGACTCGGCGGTTCTCTGTTCATGGGACCCGGCCGGGACGGTGCCGGTGCGGCAGCTCACGTCCGGCCGGGCGGTTCCTCGCCCCTCGCGCTGCGGCGAGGTCTCCGGGAGGCCGGTGCGGCCGGCTCAGAAGCCGGCGCGCTCCTCCGCGTACGCCTTGGCGAGGCGGAGGTTGCTCATGCTGTTGCCGCTCAGCAGCCGTCGCAGGTACCGGCGCCCCTCGGCGACCGTCGTCGCACCGCCCAGCTGGGACAGCGCAGAGCGCTTGAGCGTGCTGGTGTGCCGGGCCTCGGCGATGACGCCTTCCGGCGTCTCGGTGAACCGCCAGTGGCCGGTGTGCGCGTCCAGCATCGTGGGCAGCGAGATCTGCTTGTACACGATCAGGTGGTTCGGGAGACAGATCCGCACCGAGCGGACGGTGTGCGTGCTGCCGTCCGGGCCCTTGGTGTCCATGTCGAAGAACTGGACGTTCGGCACGTCCTCGGTCATGGTGAGCCCCACCACGTGCGGGATGCGCTCGGGCCACAGGTCCGCCCGGTAGAGGTAGTCGTAGGCGTCCTCGACGGAGCCGGCGATGAACAGCGGGTCGGTGAAGGAGACGACGAGTTCGTCCAGATCGGCCCGGCGCTCGGCCGTGTCGCGGAGCGTGGCGAGGCAGTCCTCGCTCTCCTGCGCGATCCTGTCCAGCACCGGGCCGAGATCGGCGTCGGCCGGCGCGGCGACCTGGTGGCTCAGCTCGACCCGGGTCCGGTCCGGCGTCAGTTCGCTGAAGACCCACTCGCCGCGGAGGTCGGTGACGGGCTGTTCGGGTTCCTCGTGCGCGAAGGTGATGCGGCGCCCCGGCCGGTCCGTGCGGCGCACGGTCTGCCAGGTGCGGACGGCCGCGTCACCGGCCAGAGCCCAGTACCTGACCGACTCTCCCTTCTCGTTGGAGTGGATCGTCTCCGCGTGCACCGCGGACCGGTGGAACTGCGGCCACCGCGCGATGTCCGCGATCAGGTCGAACACCGTCTCCACGTCGGCCTCGATGGTGATGGCGTGGTCAACTCGCCGCTGCGTACTCGACACAACAAGACACCTCACAAGCGTCGTCACATCCGGATCCGTCGCGACCGACGATGTCCGCCCTCGATCGACCTCGCTTCGAGGACCCTTCGAGTTCGCCGTCCGCGTCCGGCCCCGGCCGTTGACCGGGCGTCGATCCGGCGTCGAAGGCGCGAGCGCAAGCTGGGCGCACCCCCGAAACGCACCCGGCCTATTCGTCAGGAGACGCTCCATGCCGAGCATCGTCACTGTCGGCACATTCGACAGCGGTGACGTCGCCGACGTCACCAAGATCCTTCAGGAGTTCGATGGCGAGGTCGCGTCCGAACTCCCCCAGCTGCGCCGCCGCCAGGTGTTCAGCTACAGCGACCTTTACGTGCACATGCAGGACTGGGACGTCGCCGACCCCGACGAGGCACACCGGATCCTCACCACCGACCCCCGGTGCACGCGGCTGAACGAACGTCTGTCGACCTATTTCGGCGATCACGCCGCCACGGAGGACTGGGACGGCCCGGTCGACCGGCCGACGGCCGAGCGTTTCTACCTGTGGCCGGCCGAGCGACTGGACGACCTGGAGCAGACGTACAGCGCGGTGATCGTCAACACCCAGCGGCAGGAACACATCCCCGAGGCGTCACGGCTGTTCGCGGAGTCGGACGCGACCGACATCCCTCAGAAGATGGGCACGCTGCGCCGCCAGATCTATCTGTGGCGCGGCATCTACCTGCACATCCAGGACTTCGCCGTAGCCGACAGCATGGAGGCGATCAGCGAGGTGTGGACGGAAGGCGATCCCCGCTTCCTCCAGCTCGTCGACGACCTCACGGAGATCATTCCGCCGTACGACCCGCAGGGCAATTCACTGGCCACCCGTTTCTACCACTGGGCTGCAGAGGTGTCAGCATGACGAAGATCCCGACCCACCCCATTCGCCGGCAGCTCCCCGGCGTACTGCCGGCCGAGTACGAGACACTGCGGGAACGAGGCATCGGCCAGGTCGAATTGCCCACGGGCAAACTCGTCTGGATGGTGGTGAGGCCGGAATACGCCCGCATCGTGCTCTCCGACCCGCGGTTCAGCTCGGACAAGACGGACGACCGATTTCCGAAGCTGACACCCAATTCACTGATGAAGCTGCGGTACTGCGCGCCGTTCATGATCAACCTGGACGGCCCGGAACACCTGAAGAAGAAGAAGTCCATCATGGACGAGTTCTCCCCGGAAGGACTCGCCCGGCTGCTGCCGCGCCTGCGGGTCGCCGTCGAGGAGAAGATCGACGACATGCTGCGGCAGCCGACGAAGCCGGTCGACCTGGTGAAGGAGCTGGCGTTCCCCATCGCGTGGCGCCTGCAGGAGATGTTCCTCGGCATCCCCGCGGCCGAGCTGCAGACGATGCGGGACAACGTCTGGAAGCTGCTGCTCGGCACCACCACCGAGGCCGAGGAGAGGGAAGCGGCCGACCGCCTGAACGGGCACGCGGAAGAGGTCCTGAAGGAGAAGTCCAAGCACCTCGGCGACGACATGATGAGTCGTCTGATCGTGCAGGAACGCGAGAAGCACGGCGAGGTCGACTGGTACGAACTCGCTCCGCTGATGCTGTCGAACGCCCAGGGTATTCACAACTCGGTGTCGACGATGATCGCGCTGGGCGTGCTCACCCTGCTGAACCACCCGGAGCAGCGGCCGACGCTGCTCGCTCACCCGGACCGGATGACGAACGCGGTGGACGAGATGCTGCGGTACTTCTCGGTCAACGACGGAACCCCCATGCGGCTCGCCACCGAGGACATGCGCATCGGCGACACGCTGATCAAGGCCGGTGACGGCGTGGCGGTGCCGACGCTGCCCGTCAACCGCGACCCGTCGGTGTGCCCGTATCCCCATCAGCTCGACATCATGCGGGAGGAGCCCGCCCGGCATCTGGCGTTCGGTCATGGACCGCACAAGTGTCCGGCGGACCGCCTGGTGCCGAGCCTGCTCGAGATCGTCTACACGACGCTCTTCGAGCGGGTCCCGACGCTCGCGCTCGCCGTGCCCGAGGCGGAACTGACGTACAAGTACCACTCGATCCAGGCGTTCGGCCCGGCCGAGATGCCGGTCACCTGGTAGCGGCGAAGGCCGCCGCGCTCATCGGCGACGGGCGTGGCCGCCGCGGAGCGCGGTGGCCACGCGGGCCCAGGACCGATCGAGAGAAATGACAACCTCGGGTTGACACCACCCGACTGACAACCTACGGTTGACACCATGACGCAGATCACTTCGCCGGTCAAGCTCGACGAGCTCATCACGGCGATCACCGAGAACCACACCTCCGCCCTCGACCAGCTCAGCGGCGCCATCCTGCTGGCCGACCACATCGGCGAGGTCGCCGACCATCTCATCGGCCACTTCGTCGACCAGGCCCGTCGCTCCGGCGCGTCCTGGACCGACATCGGTCGCAGCATGGGCGTCACCCGGCAGGCAGCCCAGAAGCGGTTCGTCGGCAAGCCCGACGCCAAGCCGTCGAATGCCTTCGAGAAGTTCTCCCAGCCCGCCCGCAGCGCGATCATCGCCGGCATGAACGAGGCCAAGACGGCCGGCAACGCCGAGATCGTCCCGGCGCATGTCCTCCTCGGCCTGCTCGGCACCGAGGGCAGCGCGGTCGGTGCCCTGCGGGCGCAGGGCATCGACCTCGACCGGGCGCGAGACACGGCGGTGGCCGCCCTGCCGCCGCGCAGTGACGCCGATCCGGTGCTGATCCCGTACGACGCCCGCGCGAAGAAGGCGCTGGAACTGGCGTCGCGGGTGGCCTTCCGCCTCGACCAGGACAACGTCAGCACCGGCCACATGCTGCTGGGGCTGCTGGAGGAGGAGGACGGCGCAGGCGTCCTGGCCTCGCTGGGCCTCGACACGGCGGCGGCCGAGCGTTTCGTGGCGGAAGCCGCCGACGAATCGTAGCGAGACCGTCCGGGTCCGTCCGCGGCCGTCGGCCGACGGCTGCGGACTCCTGGAATGGACACGGCACGGGCACCGAACGGGTTACGGCACGGGAGCTCCGGGCGAGGCGGAGCCGGCCGAAGGTGACACCCCGCCCGGATGTCCTCGTGCCCGCTCCGACCCTTGCCGGACTCCGTCGCGCCCTGCGCGTGGTGAACCGCCCAGGGCCTGATCCGAACGACAGGCCCTGGGCGGGTGCGACGGCGGCCGGACCTCCCGCGCAGGATCGCATCCCGTCCCCCTTTCCCGACCCCGTACATGCGGAGTGGTGTGATGACTTTCGACCGGACGCGGACCCTCGGCCTTCGGCGCCTACGGAGGGCACGTCGGCACACGACCGTGCGGGGAAGCCTCGCACCGGCGGGCTCCCTGACCGTGCCGCGCCGGCCGGCCGGTGCGCGTACGGGAGCGTCTGTCTGATGGCGACGCCGGGCACCGACGGCCGTGTCGCTCTCGTCACCGGCGCTTCGGGAGCCCTCGGCGCCGCCGTGGCACGGGTCCTCGACCACCGTGGCTACCGGCTGGCGTTGCACTACACCAGCGGCGAGGACCGGGCCCGCGCGCTGGCGGCCACGCTCAGCGGTCCGAGCACCCTCGTGCGCGCGGACGTCGCAGACTGGGCTGCCACCCGGGACATGGTCGACCGCGTACGCGCTGAGCTGGGAGGCATCAGCGTCCTCGTCAACGCGGGTGCGATCCGCCGGGACGGTCTCATGGCCACCCAGTCCGTCGACGACTGGACCCGGACCGTCGCCGTCAATCTGATCGGCACCTTCCATACCTGCCGGGCGACGCTCCCGGACATGCTGCGGGGCCGCTGGGGACGCATCATCAACGTCGTCTCGCCCGCCGGCCTCCTCGGCAGCCGGGGACAGACGGCGTACTCGGCGGCCAAGGCCGGTGTGCTGGGGATGACCCGGAGCCTGGCTCTGGAGTGCGGTCGGTTCGATGTGACGGTCAACGCGCTGTCACCCGGCCTCATGGCAACCGCGCTCACCGAGGAGCTGCCGGCCGCGGTCCGCGCCACGCTCGTGGCGCGGACCGCGTTCGACCGCATGGGCACGCCCGACGAGGTGGCCCGCGGCATCGAACTGCTGCTGGACGCCGACTACATGACCGGTCAAGTGCTGTCCATCGACGGGGGCATGTCGATCTCGTGACCGCCGTGCAGGACGGCTGCCCCCCCCCCGCGCCCGCCGGAGGAGTTCCCCGCGGCCTTCCTCCTGCGAAGTCCCGGCACCGGCCCGACACCACCGCGAACGCGAACACGGAAACCATCGCATGATCGGCTCCCTCTTGCCCCCCGCCGCCCGCTCCGTTCAGTCCTTCACCCCTCGGCTGGACATCACCCTGTCCCCTCGGGAAGAGGCGCTCATCGCCGGGGCCGTCCCGAAACGGCGCAACGAGTTCACCACCGTCCGCGCCTGCGCCCACGAAGCGCTGGCCGCGCTCGGCCTGGCTCCGGTTCCGCTGCTCCCTGACGAGCGGGGCGCCCCGGGCTGGCCGCCCGGGATCGTCGGCAGCATGACGCACTGCGCAGGCTACGCGGCCGCGACGGTGGCCCACGCCCATGAGATCGCCGCTCTCGGCATCGACGCCGAGCCCAACTGCCCGCTTCCGGAGGGGATGCTGGAGGCCATAACCCTCCCCGAGGAACGCTCCGCCCTGGCCTCACTCGCCGCCCTGCCCGCCTCGGCAGCCGAACCCGCGTGGGACCGCCTCCTGTTCAGCGCCAAGGAGTCCGTATACAAGGCGTGGTACCCCGTGACCCGCCGCCGGCTGAACTTCCAGGAGGCGTTCCTCGAATTCGCCCCGGACGGTACGTTCACCGCCCGCGTCTTCGTCCCCGCCCCGCCCGGACTCGCCCGCATGCGCGGACGTTGGGCCGCCGACAGCAGCCATGTGCTCACAGCCGTGGCCGTGGAGCAGGCGTAGAGCCTCACCGCCGGTTCCGAGGTCATGCGGTCGGCAGGCGTGGTGGGTGGCGCCGGGACGATGGCGCGGTTCCGGGCACCGTCGTCCGGAAGGTGTGCCAGGGATGTGTCGGGTGTTCGGAAGGCTGGGACCTGTGCCCGAGCGTCTGCCCTTCCAGACCTGGCGGCAGGGGGGTGCGACAGGGTGCTGTGGGCTGTGTCCCTTCGTTGAAAGGTTCCTCAGTTGGTACAGCACGAACGCCGCCCCGATCAGGCGGCTGAAGCCCAGGCCCCCAGGCCCCGGAAGCCCGAGCCGACGGATGCTGCCGGCATCCTGGCGCTCCAGCGCACCGCGGGCAACGCCGCCGTCCTGAGGATGCTCCAGCTTTCCGGTCACCCTCACGCCCGGCCTTCCGTCCAGCGCAAGGACCAGGCACAGGAACAGCACGTGCACGGCGCGAGCTGCGGTCACCAGCAGACCGCATCCGGCCGGCCCGCCGTCCAGCGTTCCACCGTCCACGATGTCCTCGCCGGAACCGGCCGCCCCATGGACGCCCCGCTGCGCGAGGAGATGGAAGCCCGCATCGGCGCCGACTTCTCCGACGTCCGCATCCACGACAACGGCGCCGCCCGCGCTTCCGCCGCCGAGATCGGCGCCCGCGCCTACACCAGTGGCAACAACGTCGTCATCGGCGACGGCGGGGGAGACAAACACACCCTCGCCCACGAACTCACCCACGTCGTCCAGCAGCGCCAGGGCCCCGTCTCCGGCACCAGCAACGGCGCCGGCCTCAGCATCTCCGACCCCGGCGACCGCTTCGAACGCGAAGCCGAAGCCAATGCGGCGAGAGTGATGGCAGGTGAACCCTCCGCGGTGCGATCGGCCGGTGACACGCCGCATCACTCGGCATCAGCGATTCAGCGAGCAGGCGGAAAAGGTCCGAAGAAGGCCGCCGTCAAAGCACCCGCCGTCGCCGTCGCTTCCACCGTGAAGACCATCAAATTTCCCGAGCAGGCCCCACAGACGATCAGCGAGACATACGACTCGCGAGAGGCGTCGCTAGGGGTCCACAAGGTAGGGGACCACGTCTACAAGATATTCGGCGGAGGCTCATTGGTCAAAGCCCCGTCGGGGTATACCAAAGCAGTGAAGGCCCTGAATGAGTTCAAGAAGCAGGGCCTGGGCGATCGAATTGCCGGTGCTGAGGCGGCAGGGCGCCTTACGTTTTCCGAGGGAGGGCAGGACAAAGTCGGCTGGGCTGTCAGAATGGACTTCGTCACTGGCACACGCTGGCAGATCGGAAAGCCGGGAGGGGATACGATCTTCAACAATGAGATCCGGGGTCTCGCGTTGCCCCAGCTGGAGGAGATCAAGGAGAATCTCATAAAGGCAAGAAAGGCGAAGGTCAACGACCTTCAAGGGGTCATAAATAGCGGAGTCATGCACTTCCTGGATCTCCACACCGGAGGATCCGGAAGCCAAGCGGAGTTTGCTATGGAATTTGTTGACGCCAGAATCGGAGAGCTGTCGCGATAGCAAGCGTGCCGCTGAACCGCCTGCCGGGTCTCCCGTCATCGGGGATGGCCGGTGCCGTTCCGGCTGCTGTCGTTGCGGTGCCGTTCCGGCCGGGTGTCCGCGTACGAGCTCCTCTGCACAGCCCTGCACAAGCTGCGGCGCAGAGGCCGAGCGGCACTCGTTCGGGGCCGTCCGATCACCAACTGGTCGTTGGACTGGGACGACTGGGTGACCGGACGGCCGTAGGCCGGCGCGGAGCGGCGCTGCGGGCGCCCTCGGCCGCTCGGAGCGGTCCGCACACTGCCCGACCGGACGGCCCCGGCACCCGCCGTGATGGTCCCCCGTCAGATCCAGGGCCGGGCCCCGAAGGGCCCGGCGCCCGGCCCTGCCCGTCTCCCCTTCTCCTCCTCCCCGCTACGAGGCGCCCGCACCGTGCCCGCCCACCGCATCGATGTCCACGCCCGAATCAGGCGGCCAGGCGGGTGCCGCGGCGCCACACCGCGCGGGTGTTGAGGGTGTCGGTGATGGTGGTCGTGGGGTCGCCGTCGACCAGGAGCAGGTCGGCGCGCAGGCCATCGGCGATCCGGCCGCGGTCGGAGAGGTGGAAGCGGCGGGCGGTCGTGGCGGTGGCGGCGCGCAAGGCGGCTGCGGGGGTCAGACCGGCTTCGACGAGGTGCTGCAGTTCCTGGTGGACACTGGCGCCGGGGGCGAGGCCGCCGAGGAAGGGCATGGGCTGGGAAACGTCGGTGCCCACCAACAGGTCCACCCCGGCGTCGGCGAGGGCCTTGACGCTGTCCAGGACGTCCTGGAGCTTGCCCTGGGGGTAATGGCCGAAGCAGGAGCGCAAGGTGGCGTCCCAGGCGGCGTTCAGGCGGGAGGCCACCCGCGGGTCGTCGGCCAGTTCCCTGCCGGTGATGCCCATCATGGAGGCGTTCAGCACGGTGCACGGCACGACGAACATGCCCGCGTCCTTGATCAGTGTGACGATCTCGTCGGTGGGAGGTTCGACGAACAGGTGGGCAAGGCCGTCGATCCCCGCCTCGATCGCCATGCGGGTGGCGTCGATGGTCAGTGCGTGGGCGACGGTCAGCGCGCCGTGCTTCTTCGCCGCGGCGACGCCGGCGTTCAAGGTGGCCTGGTCGAGCATGGGCAGGCCCGGGTGCCCCTCGACGCTGCCGTCGTCGATCATGAACTTGATGTAGTCCGAGCCGTGGGCGATCAGCTGCGGAATCGAGGCCGCCGCGGCCTCGGGGCCGGTGGCGTCAGGGCGGTAGGGCGGCTCGCCGCGGTGCTCGCCGCCCGGGCCGCCTCCGGCGGGCCTGCCCGGGTGGAAGTCCTTCGGGAACAGTTCGCTGGGGTGCCCGCCGGGCGGGGTCAGGGCGAAGCCCGAGGAGCGCACGTCGGCGACAGAGTCGTCCTCGCTGATAGCGCCGCGCCGGTTGCGAGTGTTGGCGCCCTGCATCTCCAGTTCGGTGGTGACGCCGAACTGCAGGGCCAGTGCGAGGGAGTCGCGGTCGGCGTGGACGTGCGCGTCGATCAGGCCGGGCAGCAGTGTCGCCCCGGCCCCGTCGACGACCTCGGCCTCGGCCGGGGCCTGGCCGCCGACCTGGACGATCCTGCTCCCTTGGATGACGACGGTGGTGACGCCGAGCGACTTCTCCCCGTCGAAGACCTGCGCGCCGGTGATGGCGGTGGTGCTCATGGTCGTGCCTCGCTTCTACTGGACTACAGATCCATACCTTAAGTCATATAGATGCAGCACGTATATCGATGGTGCGTGTCGTAGATTTGAGGCGTGAAGAGCCAGGAACAGCCTGTACCCGCCGACGACGACTCGCTCCTCGACAACGTGGGGCCGGCGCTGTCCCGGCTGCGTCGGCAGGTCGGGTCAGGACGTGGGGACCTGACCCGCAACATCGTCCTGAACGTGGTCGGCGACGCGGCGGGCCGGATCACAGTGGGCGGCGTCGCCGACAAGATGGGCGTCGCCCAGCCCGTCGCCAGCCGCGCCGTCGCCGCATGCATAGCGGAGGGCCTGCTTCGCCGCGTCGCCTCCCAACAGGACGGCCGCAGCAGTCGGCTCGAACTCACCGACGAGGGAGAATCGGCACGCAGGGCCTACGCCAGTGAGCAGCGCCTCGCCTTCGAGGAGATCACCGCGCACTGGGACAGTGCGGACCGCTTGCAGTTCGCGCGCTTCCTCACCAGATACGGCCAGGACGCAAGCGCCTGGACAACCCGCGGCAAGTCGGAAGGCTGATCCGACCGCTCAACGACGGCTGTCGGCGCTCGAAGCGACCTCGCCGCGGTCCGCCACCCCTCCGGCTGCCCCTCTCCCCCACCGCATCGGCGTTTCTGACTGCCCTGTCGACAACACTGATGGGCAATCATCTGGTGCGCGGCTGCGGGCGCTACCAGATCCTGATCTTCGTGATCTTGTGGATGGGCTCACCGGCGGCGTTGCCGAAATGCCACTTGTCCACGGTCGCGCTGGTTGCCGGCGCGCCCAGCCTCGGCACGTACTCCAACGTGACCTTGTTGTCTCCGGTCCAGATCCGATCCACGCCGTAGATCGCCACGCTCTGCACGCCCGCGTTGGCGAAGCAGAGGGAGCCGCCTGCGTTGTGAAGGGACAGGAGACCCAATCCATTGCAATCGGTGCGGTTGATGGCGTACGCCGACGAAGCAGGCAGCACAACGGCTATGGCTCCGGCCGCCGCGACTACCCCGAGGCGTGTGATGAAGCGTTTCACTGGTCAGTTGTTCCTTCCATGATGGTGCGGTGCCGCCGGGGGCCACGGCGCACGGCGGCATCGCAGGGACGCAGGCGCGTCCCATCAGCGCAACGTGGGGAAACGCGGTCCGGTTCACCGCTTGAGCGCCTTCTTCGGATCTGGTCGCGGTCTCCCGCCGCGCCTGTCGGCCCCTCACCCGAGGGCGCGTCTCCACGCTCCCGGCGGAGCTCCGGATCCAGTCGCGCCCCGCCGGCCGGATGCCGCCTGCCCACTCCGCCCGAGGGTCATAGGCGCCTCGGGGACCGCCCCGCAAGGCCCCGCGTGGCGTGCGGCTCGAGAGCCGCCAACCGGTATCCGGTGGCCCTGGCACCGCGACTGAGCGAGGTTCGCCGACCTCGGACAGGGTCGACGCCTCTCCTGTTCCCGAAGTCAGCAGGCGGTGGAGTCCAGGACTTCGTAGACATGCCTGATGTAGTCGTGGGTGCGCTGCGAGCCGAGGATTCCGTCGCCCAGCCGGTTCATCGTGTACGAGAACGTGACGCGCCGGTCGAGGTCCATCATGACGATCGAACCGCCCCGGCCGACCCAGAAGCAGACCCTTCCGGTGGGCATGTGCGGCATCGTCCTCGCATCGGCGAGCGCGAATCCGATGCCCCAGCGCACGGGAACGCCCAGGAACAGGTCGACCCCGTCCGCCTGTACGTCGAGGACCTTCTCCACCGTCTCCTCGGAAAGGAGCCGGAGGCCGTTCACCTGGCCTCGTCGGGAGATCACGGAGAGGGCACGGGCCATGCCTCGTGCGTTGCCGTGGCCGTTGACCGCGCCGAGTTCGGCACGGCGCCACTGCGGCGTGTCGACATGCTCGTCCCTGGCGGGACTTCCGAGCAAGGTCTTGATGAAGATCCCCTCGGGATCGAGACCGGCGGGTATCCCGGAGAGCTGCGCCGGGGCCACCAGTTCGGCGATGCGCGGCCAGTCGGCCTGCCGCGCACCGATCTGGACGTCGGCCAGCGACGGCCTGGCGATCTCCGTGTCGACGAACTCGGTCAGGGTACGGCCGCTGACCCGCCGGACGAGCTCTCCCACGAGCTGCCCCTGGGTCTGCACGTGATAGCCCGAGGCACTGCCCGGCTCCCACCAGGGCGCCTGCGCGGCCAGCCGGGCGCTGGCGGTAGGCCAGGCGTACAGATCGTCCATGGTGAACGGCTGCTGCCAGCCGGACAGCCCCGAGGTGTGCGCCAGGACGTGCCGCACCTCGATGTCCTGCTTGCCCTGGGCAGCGAATTCAGGCCAGTAGTGCGCGACCGGTCGGTAGAGATCCAGTGCCCCCCTGTCGACGAGGACGAGGGCCGCCAGACTGCTCAGGGTCTTGGTGGTCGACCAGAGGTTGACCAGTGTGTCCTGGCGCCACGGGACGGTTCGCGCTTCGTCGGCGTGCCCGCCCCAGAGATCGACTTCCATGACTCCGTCGACATCCACGGCGATCGACGCCCCCAGTTCCTCGCCTGACTCCAGGTGCGCTGCCAGCGCCGCTCGGACCGGTTCGAACCGGGCGGTACTCGTTCCTTCGACATGGACCATTGTTTTCTCTCCACTCCTGACGACGGCCGTTCGGTCACTCAACGGAGCGGATGTCACGCTGGTTCACGCGTCGTCGCAGGTGAGGGACGTCTGCCTGGAAGCACCTCTGGCAGGACGGCGCCTGCGGAGATACATCTGCACCGGCTCCGCGGCGCGGGCGCCCGCGGTTCGGCAGGCCGGAATCCGCGGCGCCTTCGCAGGGTGGTGGTTCCGGCGCTCGACCAGGATGGACCTTTCGCGGACCGCCTCACGCGCATCGTGTGCAGCACTCCGCGGGTCGGGGCTCCATCTCGACGAGGAAGCCGTCCAGCGCATGGCCGCCTCCGAAGGGATCACGCCGATCGGCGTCCTGCTAATGTCCCGTGTGGTATGCGGGAGGGGACGACGGGGTCCCCACCGCCCCGATCACCTCAGCAGCACCCATCTCGGCGGCTGGGTCACCGCGACGGGGATCGCGCGGGTCCGGTTTTCGTCACAGCGGGAGCGGATCGCCCTCATGTCGGCTGGTCGTGGTCATGTATGTGCTTCCGATGGTGGCGTCGGCGAGCGGGATTCTGGATGAGTACGGTGGCAGGCGTGGGACAGGATCTCGACTTCGGACTGCTGGGTCCGCTGGTGGTACGGCGAGCGGGGGCGGCACTCGATCCGGGCCGGCGCCGACAACGGCTGCTGCTGATCCGCCTGTTGCTCGCCGACGGCCGGGCGGTCGCTCCGCAGACGCTGTGCGAGGAACTGTGGCCGCAACAGCCGGGCCGGACACCGGACGGAGCGATGGGCTCCCTGCACGCCCATGTCAGCAAGGTACGCGCGGTCCTGGAACCCCGGCACCTGCGCCGGAAGGGCATCTGCGAGGTGCTGGTCACCGAGCCCTTGGGCTATGCCCTGCGGGTACCGGCCGAGAGCCGTGACACCGTGCGCTTCGAGCGGACCCTTGCCCGGGCGCACCGGTTCATGCACCAGGGTCGGCCCGAACACGTTGCGGAAGAGGCGCGAACAGCCCTGGAGATGTGGCGCGGCCCCGCGTTCGCCGACGCCGCGCACCACCTGTTCGTCGTCAACGAGGCGGCACGCCTGGAGGAACTGCGCCAGACCGCCCGTGAGATCCGTGCCACTGCGCTGCTCCTGCAAGGACGGATCGTCGAGGCCCTGGACGCGGCGCAGGAGATGACCGCGGAGCATCCTCTGCGGGAAACCGGCTGGGTCCTGCTGCTGCGCGCCCTGTACCTGGCAGGCCGGCACCCCGAAGCGCTCCAGCGCTACACCGACCTGCGCCGGCACCTCGCCGAGGAGCTCGGACTCGAACCCGGCCCGACCCTGCGCGCCCTGCACCACGGCATCCTCCACCACGACCTGCCGCCCCTTCGCCCAGCCGATGAGCTGAGCAGGTTCGGCGCGGCATCCGTATCCGGAGGGAGTACCGGACACGGGCGCGATCCGCTTGGGCCGAGCACGTCCGGAACGCCGGAGGCGGACGCGTCCGTGGGTCCGGCCGAGGACGAAGCGTCCGACGCCGCCGATCCGTCCGATGCGAGTCGCGACCCGGCGGCGGATGCCGAGGGAACGCCGCCGCCCCGGACCCGTCCGGCGCAACTGCCGCGCAGCCTGACGGTTTTCGCGGGGCGGGAGGCCGAGGGCGCGTGGCTGTCGGCCGTGAGCGGTGTGCCGACCCGGTCCGGAACGACCGCTGCCTCTGCCGTCGTCATCAGCGGGGCTCCCGGGGTCGGCAAGACCACCTTCGCCGTCCACCACGCCCACCGCATAGCCTCCTCCTTCCCCGACGGGCAGCTTTTCGTCGACCTGTGCGGTTTCCACCCCCACGCACCCGCCGTCGAACCCGGCAACGCTCTGCACGGCTTCCTGACCGCGCTGGGCATTCCCGCCCAGCGCATCCCGGAGGACACCCCGGGCCGCAGCACGCTCTTCCGCAGCCTCCTCGCCGACCGGCAGGTCCTCGTCGTCCTGGACAACGCCCGCGACGAGCAACAAGTGCGCCCCCTCCTCCCCGGGGGAGCGGGCTGCCTCACGCTGATCACCAGCCGCAACCGGCTTCCCGGGCTGATCACGACCGACGGCGCCCGGCCCCTCGCCCTCCCCCTGCCCTCACAGGCGGAGGCCCACCAAGCCCTCGAACGACGCCTGGGCACCGAACGAGTGGCCGCCGAGCCCGCCGCCACGGCAGACATCATCCGCCTGTGCGGACGGCTTCCCCTGGCCATGGCGGTGGTCGCCGCCCGCGCCGAACTCGATCCGTCCTTCCCCCTTCACGCCATCGTCGACGACCTGCGGGACACCGAGGGCCTGGACGCGTTCACCGGCTCCGACTCCACCACCGACGTACGCGCCGTCTTCTCCTGGTCCTACCGGTCCCTGGACGAGCCCACCGCCCGGCTCCTGCGCCTCCTGGCCCTGCACCCCGGCCCCCACATCACCGCCCCCGCCGCGGCGAGCCTCGCCGGTCTGCCCCTCGCCCGAACCCGCCGCGCGCTCGCCGGCCTGGTCAGCTCATGCCTCGTGGAACAACCGCTGCCCGGCCGCTACGGCCTGCACGACCTGCTGCGCGGCTACGCCACCGAACTCGTCCACGCCCACGACACCGTCCAGGAACGCCACCAGGCCACCCTCCGGATCCTGGACCACTACCTGTTCACCGCCCACGAGGCGAACCAGCTCCTCAAGCAGGACACGCCGCCCGACCTCGACCTCGGTGCACCCGGCCCGGGCGTCACCCCGGAGAGCCTCACCACCGTCGCGCAGGCGACCCGATGGCTCACCGCCGAACACCGGGTGCTGACCGGCCTCCTCCACACCGCCGTCGGCCAGGGGCTGGACCACCACACCACCGGCTTGGCCTGGTCGCTCAAGGAACATCTCAACCGCCAGGAATTCTGGCCCGAAGCCATCACCGCGCTGACCCCCGCCCTCGAAGTGGCCCGACGCCGGAACAACCGCCTGGAAGAAGGCCGTTGCCTACGCCACCTCGGCCACATCCACGGCTATCTCGGCCACCAGGAGCAAGCCCTTCAGCACCTGCGACGTGCCGTCACGATCTTCGAAGAGCTCGACGCGACCGGTGAACAGGCCCGAGCCCACTACGTCATGGCGTGTGCGCTGTTCCTGTTCGGCCGGATCCAGGAGGCCGTGACGTTCTCCGAAAAGGGACTGGAGCTGTCCCGGGAGACGGGTGAGGAGTTGTGGCTGGCCGAGTGCCTCATGGAGCTCGCCTGGTTCCACGCCAACCTCGGGCAGCTTGAGAAGAGCCTTGAGTACAGCGAGGAGGGCATCGCCTTGTTCCAGCGCCTGGGCGCGCCGTGGCAGCTGGCCCAGGCGTGGGACATCCTGGGCTACACCCTCCGTATGCTCGGCCGTTACGAGGAATCGGTGGCCACCTACCAGCGGGCGACACGGGCGTTCGAGGAGCTGGGCGACCACAGGAACGCCATCGGCTCACTGATGCGGCTGGGTGACACCCGGCTGGCGCTGGGCGACCGGGAAGGCGCACGGGCGAACTGGGTCCAGGCCCTCGAAAGCGCCGACGAGCGTGCCATGTCCCACAGCGCCCAGCAGGTCCGTGACCGGCTCACCGCGCTGGACATGGACGCGGACCCCGCACCCGCCGTGCCGGAGAGAGCGGCCGCCCGTCACGGTCATAAGCTTCCGACTCCGAGAAGTGGGCATCCTGCGGCTTAGAACTCCGGCAAGGGTGGTTCAGCGAAGGGCCGTCCTTCCCTCCGACGGCGCGGGGGCGGTGGACCTCCCCGTCGGGACGAACGGAGGCATCGCACGTCGTGGCGTGAGGTTTCCTCCGTAGCCCCGAACGGTTGCGGCTGCCGAACGGCCCGTCCGGGGCGCCGTCTGGTTTCCACCGGAGTACGTCCCGGGACGCCTTCGGGGGGCCTGTACGCGGCTCCGTCGGCGCGGTGGTCACCGTGGTGCGTCCTTCTTATCCGGATGCGGCGGGCGTGCAGGACTGCGCCCCGTCACCGCTCGGCGGTGACGGGGCGCGTGCGGGCGCCGTCCGGCCCGTGGGCGGCGCCGGCCTCCTGCCCTACTTGGCGAGGAAGGCGAGGAGGGCGTCGGTGACCTCCCGGGCGTGGGTCCACAGCAAGCCGTGCGGGGCACCCTCGACGACCACGTAGTCAGCCTGCGGAAGCGCCTTGTGGAAGAGCTCGCCGGTGGCTTCGATGGGCAGGATGCGGTCGGCGGTGCCGTGCAGGATCAGGGCCGGCACGTCGATCTTCCGGATGTCGGCACGGAAGTCGGTGGTCCACGTGGTGACGCAGGCCAGCGAGGCGTACCAGGAGGCGCCGGCGGCCACGTTCCAGCTGTTGCGGACGGCCGCCTCGCTGATCCGGGTGCCGAGGTTCTCGTCCAGGTTGTAGAAGTCCTGGTAGAACGCGCTGAAGTAGGCGTACCTGTCGGCGGTGACGGCCTGCTTGATGCCCTCGAAGACGCTCCCGTCGACACCCTCGGGGTTGTCGTCGGTCTTGAGCAGGAACGGCTCCAGCGAGGCGAGGAAGGCAGCCTTGGCGACCCGGGCCGAGCCGTAGGTGCCGAGGTAGCGGCCGACTTCTCCGGTGCCCATGGAGAACCCGACGAGGACAGCCTCGTGGAGGTCGAGGCTCTCCATGACGGTGTTCAGGTCGGCGGCGAAGGTGTCGTAGTCGTAGCCAGTGGTGGGCTGGCTGGAGCGGCCGAATCCGCGCCGGTCGTAGGTGATGACACGGTGGCCGGCCTCCAGCAGGGCCGCGGCCTGCTTCTCCCAGGAGTGGCCGTCGAGCGGATAGCCGTGGATCAGCACGACCGGCTGCCCCGTGCCGTGGTCCTCGTAATAGAGGTCGATGGTGGTGGAGTTCTCCTGGCCGACGGTGATGAACGGCATGGTTGTTGCTGCCTCTCGTTGTGGGTTGTGGTGCGGGATGGTGGTGCGGGTACGGTCGGAGGTCGTTGCGGGCCGCGGCTTCGGGTGACCGGCGTCGCATCCGCCGGCCTGGAAACGGTGACGGGGTGGGCGCGGTTCACGGTCTGGCCGAGAAGGGATTGCTGACGCGGCCGGAAGGCAGGGGGCATGAGTGACCCCTTGGGGGACGGATCCGCAACGGACCCCGCGGGAACGCGCACCCGACCGCGTATGCGGCTTGCGGAAGCACCTGCCGGAACGACTCCTCTGCCCGGATCGGCGGGTCCCGGTCAGCGGACCGTACGAGCCGCCTTCTCCACGATGCGGGCGACGGCGTCGGGACGCGAGACGGACACCGCGTGCGAGGCGTCGATCTCAGTCGTACGGGCGTGCGCCCGGGCCGACATGAAGCGCTGGGCCGCCACGGGGATGTTCCGGTCCTCGGTGGTGACCAGCGACCAGGAGGGAATCGTCTTCCAGGCGGCACGGGTGGAGTTCTCCTCCAGCGCGGCGGCGGCGATCGGACGCTGCCCGGTGGCCATGAGCCTCGCCTTGTCCGCAGGGACGTCCGCGGCGAACTGCTGGTGGAACTCGTCCGGCTTGATGAAGACGTCGGCGCCCGAGGCTCCGTCGGGAAGCGTGTAGTTCACCGGATCGATGACCTGGCCGAGGGTGCTGCCGGGAAACTTGTTCGTCAGGCCCAGCGAGTTCTCGCCCGTGTCGGGAAGGAACGCGGCGATGTAGACGAGCGCCTTGACCTTTTCCTCCAGGCCCGTGGCGGCCTGGCTGATGACGGTGCCTCCGTAGGAATGGCCGACCAGGACCACCGGGCCGTCGATGTGCTCGACGACGCTGCGCAGATAGGCGGCATCGGTGGCCGGTCCGCGCAGGGGGTTGGCGGCGGCCACCACCGGGTAGCCGGCACGCCGCAGCCGCTCGACGACCCCGTCCCAGCTGGAGGCGTCGGCGAACGCCCCGTGCTCCAGCACGATCGTCGGCCGGACCGGCGGACGGGGCGTCGCGCCGGCCGTGCCGGGCAGGGTGATGGTGGTGACGGAGAGGCCCACGGCCGCGACGCCGAGCAGGGTGACCAGACGGGCGGGCCTGGTCGGTCGGGTGATACGCATCTTCGATGTCCTTCTGTATGAGGGCTCTAGCCCTGAGAGGGCGGGACGGCAAGGCGAACCGGCTCCGGCGAGAAACACGGCACAACGTCACATCGCAATCAATTGATTCGTGTGCAATGAGAATGGGCGTGAGACTTCGTCCTGGCTCATCGGACGGTGGGCGGCTCCGGGGCCTGACCGACCCTGCCGACTGCCGCCACAACAGCCGGCAGGGCTGACGTCCGGTCAGTGCTTTCATGTGCCCGGACGTCACTGCTTCCTACGAGCGATCCCGCACCGCGGTTCACCGACGGTGGTGACCTCGGCGTCCGTTCCGGCCCGAGCGGTCCTGAGGGGAACTCCGCGGAGCCAGGAGCGTCCGCGCGCGCGGCCATGCGAGGACCTCCAACCCTCAGCCCTGCCAGACGTCGTGACGGCGACCGGCAGGTGGGCCGACAGACCCTCGGATCCATCGGCCCCATGCCCGGCATCGCCTGTCGCCGGGCTGCCGCGATGGCCATGCCGCAGGTGCTGGTTCGGCACCCGTGTCCCGGTCTTCGGGGGCCGGGGCGTCGCTCCGGCCCCCGACGAGGGCGGTGACTGCTTCCGGAGCCTCTCGTACACCTCGACGGCCGTCACCAGGTGGCCGACGGCGTTGGGGTGGGCGGATCCGGACGTCCGCGGCAGCAGCGGGTCGATCCACTGCCCGTCCGGGGGCCGGCACACATCGTGGCCCCGGAACACCGAAGAGGTGTCGACGAACTCGGCCTGCCTCAGGAGAGCCGACATCCCCAGCATGACGTTCAGCCGGTTCGAGGGATCACCTCACCGCCCCCCGCCCTGGAAGTGGCACAGCGCCGGGCCACCGCCCCCTGCCAGGAAGCCCCGTGGCGTGAGGTCCAGCGCTGGGACCGCGTGAGCTGTGCCCTCCATGGACTCGACCGGTACGAGGAGGCGGCGGGCGCCGGACGCGTTCGAGCAACTGGAGGCCCACAGGAATGCGGTGGGTGCACCCCGTAGACCCCCTGCCCCGGCCCTTTTCCTCCGGCCGGGGGCCAGAGCTTCGTCGGCGCCGCCGAGCATCCCCTCGGGGGACACGACGACGCGCCGGGAGTCGGCGGCATGGACCGACAAGCGGTGCGACAAGGAGACGACAAGGTTCCGCAAAGGGGTCCCGCCGAGTGTGGAGCCACTCCCCCGCGCAAGCGGGGGAGCACGCCACGGAACACTCGAACAGAATTGGCACCACCCATGAACGGGACCATGAAGGCGGGGACGGCCCCCCTCGCTCCGACTCGGGCTCATGCCCCGCACGTCGCTTCGGACACCGACCACGACGCCTTCGTACGAGACATCTACGAGCAGTACGGGCCTCTGCTCGTCCGGTACGCCGCGCGGCTGCTGGACGGCGACTGGCACAGAGCGGAAGACATCCTCCAGGAGACCGCGGCGCGCGCCTGGAAACACGCCCTGTTCTTGAGCGCCCGCAGCGAACACATCCGGCCGTGGCTGTTCACCGTGGTCAGGAACCTGGTCATCGACCATCACCGGGCCCGGCAGATCCGGCCACTGGATCTGATGGCAGTCGAGGACCTGAACGTGTCCTGGGACGCCACGGAGTCCACGATCACCTCACACGCGGTGCTGGAGGCGCTGCGGGAGCTGAAGGAGCAGCACCGAACCGTCATCCGTCTCATGTACTTCCTGGAATGCAGCGTGGCCCAGGCGGCCGAGCACCTCGGCATCCCGCCCGGCACCGTCAAGAGCCGCGCCTTCTACGCCGTGCGGGCCCTGCGCAAGGCATTGGAGAGGCAGGGCGTACTCGGCATGTAGTCGCGGCACGGACGTATGGTGCCGGCGTGTTGCCGGTCCCCTCGCGTATCGGTCCGCTCGCGTTCGAGGGGGCTTCGACAGCGACGGGAGAAGACGCGCAAGCAGGTCGAGGAGGGCGCTGCCGACCGCAGCCTCGACGGTCGCTTCGGACAGGACGATCCGTCCGTCGGTAACCGTCTCGTCCACCGGACATGGCTGTCTTCGCACCGTTGCCGTCCCCGAAAGGCAGGCAGGCCGGGGACGGATCGTGGAACCGGAGAGCTCGGAGCGATCTCCGAACTCGTCGTCGAGAAGGCCCGCTGCGGCAGGAACGGCACCGGGCCGAGCTCGTGTTCCCGCCGCGGCAGGGGGGCGTCGGCACCCGTGCGAAGTACTGGCCGGTGGTTGCCGACCATGCTCCTCCAGCTCCACCACCGGGCCGGGCACGGCATTCTGCCCGCCGGCCGGCGTGGACCGCTCACCCTCACCCGGGCTGCCCACGAGGTGCGCCCCTTCGGAGACCGCACACCTCCGGGGGTCCGCAGTCAGGGACCGGCGGTCACCCCGCCCGACAGCACGCGCGACCTTGTCAGGCGCGGTTCTCCGCCTGGAACATCCAACATTGCCTCTCCAGTTCGGCCGTCAGTCCGATGAGGAGATCCTGGCTCACGGCGTCCACCGAGCCAGTCGCCTCGATGCGTTCCCGCACCCTCCCGATGACCGCGGAGAACATGTGCACCAGGGCGTCGACGGCGTCGCCGTCCTTCGTCCAGCCTGACGGGAAGGCAGGCAAGCCGCTGGTACCCGCGATGGTGCCCGCCCGTCCGTCCGGACTCACTCCCAGCGCAGCCGCGCGTTCGGCCACCGTGTCCGCGTGGTCGCGTGCGATCGCGGCGACCTCGTCGAGCTGGACGTGGACTGATCGGAAGCGGGGTCCGTACAGGTTCCAGTGGGCCTGCTTGGCCACCAGAGACAGATCGAGCAGGTCGACCAAGGTCGCCTGGAGGGCCGCGCCGGCGATCTCGCGGTCGCCCTCCGGCAGTGGGCTGTTGATCATCGTCATAGGTCTACGGTCCTTAGGGAGTGGCGTCGGCATCATGACAAGGAGGCCGACGGATTGCCGTCTGGATGAACACCGGCCCTCACACGCACCCGCTTCGGAGCGCCGACGACCTCGGCGCTATGTACGGCCGCAGACCCCGAGGGGTTCAGCCTCTCCGGCATACGGCTGCGCACGCCGCACGACGCCCGGCCATCTCGCATGACTCCGGACCGAGGCCATACCCGCAGGTCAGGACCGGAGCAAAGCCGAAGCATGGATCGACTGAGCGGCAGCACGCGTGGATCGCCTCGACACGCTGAACACACCGCCCCGGCTGCCCGACATCCCCGAACCACGAGCCGACGATCTCATGCCCTTCTCGGACACTGAAGCCCGTTCGGCCCCTGATCGACCCGGACCGGACACCTCCTGGCCTCACGGAACGTCACTACCGAGAGGCGGATGGGGCAGGGGCAGCCAACAGCTCGGCAGCCAGTGCCCCAGCCCTCCACGTCGCTTACCGCCACACAGCCAAGGGCTCCGCGCGGCGGTCACCAACCGCACATGACGCCCCATCAGGCAACTCGCCGTTCGTGCGTCAAACGTGCGTCACGTGTGTCGAACATGCGTCGAGATACCGCACCTGACGCACCTGACACCCATCACACGCACTCGAAGAAAACCCAGGTCAGGCGTCCTTCTTCACCGGCTCAAGGATCGCCACGCACTCCACGTGGTGCGTCCCTGGGAACACATGGAGAGGCAAGCGACGGGGCAGGGTCACAGGTCAGAGTCCCCGTTTCGTCGGCGCAAGGGAGCTGCGTGCGTCAGCAGCGTCACCATCTCCCCACATCTGAGGTTGCCGACCAGCTCAGGCACCTGATCCATAGCCTGTTCTAGGATGGCGAAGACCATCTCAGCGGCCCGACGGGCTTCCGCTCCACTTCCGTGGAACCGAAGGATATGCCCCCACCCGCACGAGCTACTTCGTGCTGCCTGGGGGCACTTCCTTTGCTGTTCCGTGAGTCCGCGGCGTCGTTGGCCAACCGCACCCACCTTGAGGGACAGCTGGCCGAGCTCCTGACCGAGAACTTCCTGCACAAACACCGCCACCGGCCCCAGCCGTCAGAGGTGCGCTCTTGGCAGCGGAGCATCCCAGCACTCACCAACGCGCTTGTCGAAGCCGGGCTCGGTGAAGTCGAGATGCTGTTGGAGTACGCGCTGCCCCTGACCAGCAAGCGCGCGGACGTGATACTTGCCGGTGTCCATCCGAGTACCGGAGAGCCCTCGTACGTGGTGGTCGAGCTGAAGCAGTGGAGCGAGGCCTATCCGGAGGAGGACGATCCGCTGTTGTGCCGCATCGACGCCTACCCGCATCCGATCCTCAACCCGATCGAGCAGGTGCGCGGCTACTGCGACTACCTCATTTCGTTCAACGGAGCACTTGAACGGATCCCCGATTCGGTCGCGGGGGTCGCCTACCTTCACAACGCGACCGACTTCGGGGTGGCGGGACTCCGTGCCGTCACCGAGGACGATCGGGGCCGAATGTTCACCGGCGACCAGCGTGGTGCCTTCCTCGGCTACCTCCGCTCGAGGCTGGCGGCAAAGCCGGGTGCCGAGGCAGCCGACGCCCTGCTGCAGGGCAAGGTGCGGCCGTCGAGGCAGCTGATGGCCGTTGCCGCCGAAGAGGTACGCAACCGGGAGCAGTTCGTTTTGCTGGACGAACAGCGGCTCGCCTACGAAACGGTCATGTCGGCAGTCCGACAGGCCCGGCGGTCCAACCGCAAGCAGGTCGTCGTCGTGGCCGGCGGGCCAGGCTCCGGCAAGAGCGTGATCGCGCTCTCCCTGTTGGGCGACCTCTACCGGCGCGGGGTACCGGCCCTGCACGCCACCGGATCGCAGTCCTTCACCAAGACGATGCGCAAGGTCGCCGGTGCCCGCAAGCCGGAGGTCCAGCGGCTCTTCCGCTACTTCAACAGCTTCATGGAGGCTGAGCCGAACGACCTCGACGTGCTGGTCTGCGACGAGGCGCACCGGCTGCGCAAGACCTCCGCCAACCGCTACACAAAGGCGACTCTGCGGACCGGCCGACCGCAGGTGGCGGAGCTGATGGACGCCGCGCGGGTTCCGGTGTTCCTGCTGGACCAGCACCAAGTGGTGCGTCCGGGCGAGATGGGAACCGTGGAACAGATCCAGGAAGCGGCGGCCGAACAGGGGCTGGACTGCACGGTGGTGAAACTCGACAGCCAGTTCCGGTGCGGTGGCAGCGACGCCTACATGCGCTGGGTGGTAGACCTGCTGGGGCTCGAAGGAAACGCGCCCACCGTGTGGGAGTCGGACGACAAGGTACAGCTCCTGACCGCGGACACCCCCCAGGAGCTGGAGGACTTCCTGGCTGCCCGACGGGCCCAGGACTACGGTGCGCGCATGTCCGCGGGCTACTGCTGGAAGTGGACGACGAAGATCACATCCAGCATGCACACCCTGCCCACCGACGTGGTAATCGGCGACTGGGCCAAGCCGTGGAACCTCTTCGGCGACCGTGCCCTGCTCGGCGCTCCGCCGGCACCCCTCTGGGCCACCGACCCAGCAGGGTTCGGACAGGTCGGGTGCGTCTACACCGCTCAGGGCTTCGAGTACGACTGGTCAGGCGTGATCATGGGACCGGACCTCGTCTGGCGTACGGACCGATGGCTGGTGGACCGAAGCGCGTCCAAGGACCCGTCCTTCACCAAGGCCACCGCAGACGAGGACGTCGACCGTCTCGTCCGCAACACGTACAAAGTATTGCTGACCCGGGGCATGATCGGCACGATCATCTACTCGACGGACCCGGAGACCCGTGAGAAGCTCCGCTCGCTCATCCCCTCGACGCTGTGAGCGTCGTAGGCACCTGGGTCATGCCTGGTGCGCGCACATGCGACTGCAACTGCGGAATCCACACCCCAGCGTGGGCTCACGAGTTAGCATGATCGCGCTGCGCACCTTCCCGGAGGGTACGAGGCTGCGGTTCCTGAGCTCGCCCCAATGAGCTGCGGGTGAGGAATGGTTGTGCCCGTCGTGTGGTGACATGCGACGCGAGCGTGGATGCCCGGTAGGGCGTCCCCCTGCCATTCCGATCTCACTGCTTTGGAGTGGCCATGACCTCAGTCGAGTGCAAGCCTGCGCGTCGTGAACGGATCCGCGAGATCCTGATCGAGATCGCCGCCGCAGTCGTCTCCAATCTTTTGGTGACGGCCCTGGTGGCGATGGCAGGTCTGCTCTTCTAGTGCAGGCCGGTGGCGGGCCCGGTGAGTCCGCCACCTCACTTATGCGACAGCTCCTGTCAGAACAGCCTCATCTCAGGGGCTTGCGACCTCCCACCCTTCTGACGTCTCCCCTTGCCCCGCCCCCGCCCTCGGCCAGGCCTGGGCAGATGTGGTGTACGCGCCTCCACCGGCAGGTTCTCCCAAGTGGGACGCAGCCCGTGAATCTCGACTTTGCCGACGAGGCTCTTGAGATAGTCCCGGGTCTCCTGGTCCGTGGAATACAGCACCGTGGCACGACTGGCCCGGGTCATCAACACGTGATAGGCGTGCCGGACGAGACGCGCGAACTCGTCGTCATCGACACTGCCGGCCTTCACTTTGGGATCGAACGAACCGGGCTCTGCAACCCGCTTGATACCCGGATCTGCTGTCTTGAGCTCCTTGCCCCGCCGAAAGACCCACCGGTCACCGCGGCGCACCATGTCGTCACCCATGAGCACCCCGCACCAGTCCCATTCGAGTCCCTGCGCGGTGTAGACACAACCGATCTGACCCAGACCGTTCTCGTGCACGGACCAGATCCTCGACGGCGGAGCCTCGTTCTCGCAGAAGCTTTCACTGTCCGCGTTCCACGGCCGGTGCCACTCACCGATACGGACGTCGGCCTCCAGTCGTCGTTCCTTGCCGAGCGGCTTCGTCCACGGCCAGCAGTAGCCGGCGACCATGCGCCCGGACGCACCGGCCAGTGCTTCGACCCGAATGATCCGCTCCAGTTCTTCCGGGGTATCCACCACCTCGATGTGCATCAGTCCGTCAGGACGCCACTTGCCAGGCTCCTCGCCCGTCACGCCGAGCAACGCCTTCACCCAACGGACGTAGGCGTCGCTGCCCCCGCATCGGAACTGTTCCCTCAACTTGTAGGGAATGACGAGAGCGTTGTGCCGCTCGGCTGCGTCCTTGATCAGATCGACCGTTCCGACCTCGTTCGGTCTCACGGACTGTCCCTCGTCCAGGAAGAACACCGTCAAACGGGAAGCAGCCAGGAGCTCGTCGACCTGCGGTCCCGTGCCCTGCTCTTCGGGTTTCCAGAATCGGCTGGTCGACCGATCCCGGAGCCGGTGTGCCTCGTCGCAGATCAGCACGTCCAGGAGCGGGTCGGGTGGAGTGACGAAGCTGCTGAAGTAGGTGAACGTCTCCCTGAACTGCCGGTCCCCGTAGCCGACGTGTTCTTGGAGGGCCCCGTTGAAAGCCCGGCTGCCGCTGGCGTACTTGACCGTTCGGCCTTGAGCCTCCAGCTCCGCCTTGATCTGCAAGCCGATCGCGCTCTTCCCGGTTCCCGCCCCGCCCGTCACGAGGAAGACCACACGCCGCTCGTCCGGTACCAAGGCCGGACGTCGAGGGTCCGGTAGGACCCTCGAAGCAGTCTCCAGGACTCGATCCGCGACCTCCTTCTGCCGTCCCCGCAGGGTGAAGACTGTGTCGGCTCCGCGGGACCAGATCATGGCATCCAGCAGCGGAGTATTGCGCAGGCCCATGCTCTGCAGCATCCTCTCGGCCGTGGAGGCCGCGCCGTCCTCGGCGAAGTTCATCCTGAGGTCGGACAACAACTGATCGCGTCGGTCACTCGTGTAGACGCGGGCATAGGCCCCCGTCGGCGCGTCCACGTCGATCAGGGTTCTTACGGATTCGTCGGTGGCGTTGTGCAGGTAGGCGAAACCACCGCATTCGAAGTCAGCGCCCTGGAACGGGCCTCGAGGGCTTGTGAACGCCTCATAGTTCGCACCCAGTTGCAGCGCCGGATGCTTCTTCTCCTCTTTGATACCTGGCACATGCAAAAGGTCCGCGGTCGCCCGTTCCACTCGGCTCACCGTCGACCAACGTTTCAACTCGACCAACTGCACGGAGGGCACGTGGCGCTCTGGATGGCGCCCCACCAGAACGACGTCGACAAGGCGGGGATCGCCGGGGCAGACCGCCTCGTCGAGGGTGGCCGCACACTCGACGATCATCTCCACGTTCCCCCGTCCCGCTGCGACCAGGTCGCTCGCGAGGCTCACCAGGCTCTCCGCCCAGGCAGAACGCTCCGACTCCGAGGCGTCCGCTCCCCGGAAGTAGCGCCATCGGGCGGCAAGATGCGGCACCATCCGGTCGCGCGAGTCGAGAGTGAGCAGATCCTGAGCCGACAGTCTCAGAAGGAGCATGGACACGAGATGGTTCCCCCAGGGCACGAGTGACTCGTGCGGGTGGGGGCATGTCCTGTCCAGGAAGCCCGTCGGGCCGCAGTTCGGTTGTGGTGATCTTAGGTAGTGCCTGGCGTGCCGAGAACATCACGACGGCTGTCGGCCGGAACTGTGGCGATCGTGGCTAGATCAAGCGGTGCGGGTCACGGGGTACCCCTTGAAGCCCGGCACCACGGAAATTGACGTCCCATCCCAGGCGGTCTCATTGCCCAGCGATCGAGACGAATCGCACAGGTTCGGACAACACGGCAGCCGCAGACTCCGAGCCGGCCAGACGGGCGGAAAGCGTCGCTTCCGCCAGCCTCGGCGGCAGCGCCTCTGCGAACTTCAGACCCCGTACAGCCCGCTCATCGACTGCGGGAAGACAAAGCCGGTCGGCCGCACCGGCCGTGTGACTCTTCCAGGACGCCGGCGTCACGTCCTCACGCAGCCGGATCCAGTGATCATTGACGCGTTGGCCCGGCACCGCCACCTCATCAAGGGTGGCCGTCAGTGTGGCGTTGGCCCGGTGTCCCGCCCACGTCCACCAACGCATGCGACCATCGGCATCCCGGATGATGAGCGTGCCTCCCGGATGTACCCGCTCCAGGAAGTGCTCACGCGCTTCGCTCAGGGTCCGGACCGCCCGCTGCGTGAGTTTCACGGGTGGGGCTGTGCCCAGCAGCACTTCGCGTACCGCCCGCGACACTTCGAACGATGCTCCGGGGCCAAAACCGGCGCTGCTCCACTTCGCCTTTCCTCCCCCGTCCACGGGCTCCACGAAGCAGCGCTTTCGCCGCCAGTCGATGTACGTGACCAGCCAGCTCCGTCCGCCGAGCAACAGGCGGCGCGGCCCGTTCACCCGCTCGGTGAGCAGGCTGGGATCGGTTCGGCCGATCTCCAACCGGCCGTGCAGCACGGTGAATTGCGGAGGCGCAGTGAAAACTGCCGTGAGATGCATGAAATGGCGGTGACCAAAACGTCGTTCGGCTTCGGGGCCGATAAACAGGAGTCCTCCGTCCCGGTCCAGATATCCCTCGTCGACCAGATGTCGCGCGATCGGTTCTGCGGCGCCACCGAAGGGTCCGAGACCGTTCCACCACTCCTGCCACAGGTTCTCGCCCACTCGGTGCTCCTGCAGACAGAGAGCAAGCAATTGCTGCGCGACGATGTGGCGCGGCTCAGGAGGGGCGATCACGGGCTCTACCCATCCCCGGGACCACTGCAGCAGCAGCCCTGCCGCGTCCAGGAGCCCGGATTCGCCCAGCGCCAGGAAGAGGCAGTTCCTCAAGGTGTCTGCCCTGCGCCCGGTACGGCCGAGCCGCTGGAGGAAGGAGGCGACCGAGGATGGCGCGTCGATCTGGATCACCCGGTCCAGATCGCCCACATCGATGCCGAGTTCCAGCGTGCTGGTCGAGATGATGACGCAGTCGCGTTCTTCCGCGAAGGCTGTCTCCGCCCGTCTGCGTTCCTCGAGAGAGAGCGAGGCATGGGACAGGAAAGCCGTGATCCCCTTCGCGCGGAGTTTCTCTCCCAGTTCCTCCACGAGCCTTCGTGACTCGCAGAAGACAAGACGCTTCTCTCCCCTGTGGAGCGAGGCAATGACCGTGGCCGCGTTGTCGAGGGAACCGACGTAGTCGAGCTCGATGTCACCCGGCGGCATGACGGCGGTATCCCCTGCCGCCGACGGCCCTGGTCCGGCCAGGTGCGGGGCTACGACCTGGGCCGGCCGTTTCCCTGCGCCCGATCCCTGGAGCCACGTGAGCAGCTCCTCCGGGTTGCCGACCGTCGCCGAGAGCCCGATGCGCTGGAGGGGCCGGCCCACCACCCGTTGCATCCGTTCGAGGACTGCGAGGAGATGCCACCCTCGGTCGTCTCCGGCGAAGGCGTGCACCTCGTCGACCACCACTGCCCTGAGCCCCGAGAAGAAGGACGCATGGTCGACATTGGCGCTGACCAGCATCGCCTCCAGCGACTCAGGGGTGGTCAGCAGGATGTCCGGGCGCTCGGCCAGGATGCGCTTCCTGGCCCCGGCGGTGGTGTCACCGTGCCAGAGCGCGGCCGTACGTCCCAGCCATGACGTGTAGTTCTCCAGGCGCGGGAGCAAATTGTTGAGCAGGGCCTTGAGCGGGCAGACGTACAGCACCGAGGTGCCGGTCCACCGGTTCTTCGCCATGCGCGAGAGGAGAGGGAAGCACGCAGCTTCCGTCTTTCCCCCGGCTGTCGGAGCCAGGAGTACGGCGTCGTCGCCTGCGAGGACCGGTGCTACCGACTCCTCCTGAAGCGGACGCAGGCTGCGCCACCCCAGCGTGTTGACGATGTGGTGGACGAGCGCCGGGTCCAGCTCGCCGGAGGCGCTCACGGCAGCTCCAGTTCGATGTCATCCGCACGCCCTGCAGCCGCGTTGCGCTCTGTTTCCGTGAGTTCGGACGAGGTGACGGTGAAGGCGTAGTGGAGCCGTGGGTCGAAGTCCTCGAACTCGTCCACCCGGTCCAGGACGTCGGCGACCAGCTTCCGCAGGAATACCCGGGGTGCGACTCCGACCTTCCCACCGAGTCCGCCAGTAACAGCCACGGCAAGGTCGCCGATGTACGCGTCGTCGACCCGCTCGCTGATCCGGTCCGGATGACGCGCCTCTTCCCGGTACAGGTTCCGCACTGCTCGGCCGAGTTCGCCGAGATGAGGAAGATCGAAGCCTGCCAGACGAAGCTGGACCGCACGAGGGGAGTCGAAGCGGGGGTCCGTGGTGAAGTCGGTGGCGAGCCGTTGCGCGAGGGGGGCGAGTCGCTGAGCTCCCTGTTGGCCGTCGTAGAACGCCGGGGTTCCTGTGATGACGAGGAAGAGTCCGGGGAAGCGTCCGGCGTCGATCTCGTCGAGAAGTTGCCGCAGAGCGTTGAGCCCCTTCTCCCGAACGTCGCCTCGGACGCGTTGCAGCGTTTCGATCTCGTCGAGGACGAGGAGCAGTCCGGGGTGGCCACAGTCACGCAGCACGGTGAGGAGCCCCTGGAGGAAGCCGAGTGCCGCGAAGTGATCGAGGTCCCCACGGACGCCGGCCGTACGACGCGCAGAGGCTGCGACGGACTTCTGTCCGCCCAGCCAGGCGATGAGCGCTTCGGCGGTGGCTCCGTCCCCAGCCGCGACGGCCCTGCGGTAGCCGCGCAACGCCGCGGCAAAAGCAGGCGTGGTGCGGGCGACTTCCGCCAGCCGTCGTTCCATCAGCGCGTCAACCGCCTCGGCAAGCCCCGCCTCGTCCTCTTCGTCGGCCTCTCCGGCGTCGAGGACTTCCTCCTCCAAGGTGTAGAACCACGAATCGACCACCGCGCGCAGGGCACTGGGCTGATGTGTTGCGGTGGTCAGCCGCTCGGTCAGCCTGCGATAGACCGTCTCCAGCCGGTGCAGCGGAGTCTCCGTCTCGGAGATCTGCACTTCGGCCGTAGCCAATCCCGCTCTCTTCGCGCGTTCGGCAAGCCAGCGGGCGAAGAAGGTCTTGCCGGAACCGTAGTCTCCACGAATCGCGTGGAAGGCGGCCCCGCCCCGCGAGGCCGTCGCCAGGTCGTCGTCGAGTGCCGCTTCGAAGCGACCGAGGCCGACCGCGAGGAGGTCGAGACCCGCTTGGGGCACGGTTCCGCGCCGCAGCGCGTCGATGACCTCCCGCCGTCGGACCGCGCTGGCCTGGGCCACGGGGCCCGTCATCGTGACCCCTGAGTCGGCAGGAACTGCCCGCGCAGCAGTGTCTCGTCCAGTTTGACCGTGTGACCGCCGTCGATGAATCCGAGCACGGGGTAACCCTCGACGTTCAGAAGCCGCTGGACAGTGGCGACGAAGCCCTCGATGTTTCGTCGCACACGTCCGGTGGCCGAGATCGCTGCCGCCAGGGCGGCCGGGGACATGGTGCCGCCCGCTGCCACCAGCTCATCGATCACGGCCGCCACGATCTTTACTTCCGGCGCCTTGCGAACGTACGCCTTCTGCGCCTCGTAGACCTCGCTCGCCACCACCTGGTCGCCAAGGCTGAGCGGTGCGGCCAGGAGTTCCTCGCCACCGCGCCCGTCGGCCGTCACTACGTCCGCGTCCGTGAACAGTCCCTCGGACTGCTTCGGAGTCTTGCTCTGCTTGGGCTTCGAGGAGGTGACTTCACCTGCCGTAAGAGGCTCCGCCTCCGTCGCAGTGGCGGCAGAAGACCACCACCACGAAGGTGCTGCCTGCTCCCGGGGAAGCGGATCCCATCCCTGAGGCGCCAGCTCGGCCGAGGGTGCGAGGACCAGCACGGGCACGGTTACTTCGGCCAGGGCAGCACCGCCGTGGTATCCGGCCCGGCGACCCGAGTAGCGGATGTTCTCGCGCCAGGGCGCGACGATCGTCCCGTCGCCATCCAGCACGCGGGGGCCTCGCAGGGCTACTTCCCCCTCCCGGGCATCCGAGCCTGGCCGCCAGCGGGCAGACCCGACCGGCCTGTCAACCTCGACCGGGGCACTGCCCGGTTCACGCTCCAGAACGTGTCCGTGGTCGGATGTCAGAACGACGGGTCGCCCGTAACTACGGGCCGCGGCCAGCAGTTCGCGCAGATAGGTGACGTCGTGCAGCGACCAGGCGGTGCGCTGGCCCTGCTGCCCGGAGTCGAGAGCGTCGTCGATCGTGTTGAGGACGACTCCGACGACGGCATCCGAGGCGAGGGCGAGCAGTAGTTCCGGGGCAAGGAAATGCCCGGCGTCTCCGCCGATCGAGGCCTTGTGGAAGAGCTCGGCGTCCTTGCGACGCTTCCTCCAGAAGGCAGTGAAGCCGGATGATTCCACTGACTGACCGCCCGCTACCGCAGCCCCTGTCAGCAGTGAGGTCCGGCTCACCTGGGTCACGGAGGGGAAAGTCGTAACCGCCGCGAGGCGCTGTGCGGGTTCGCCCTGTGCCGGACGCGGAATGATCTCCCGCCAGCCCTCGCGTTCCGTCTCCTCACCGAGCTGGGCCGCAACGGCACTGTTCATACCGTCCAGCACGATGAGAAGGGGGGCCACGCCGGCGGCCAGCGGTCGCACGACGGTCTCCAGGACGTTCTCGACCACGAGAGCGCCGCCCGGCTGCTGAGCGGTGGCATGGAGTGTCCACCCCGCCAGTTGCCGGGCGAAAGCCTCGTCCAGTGCTTCCCTACGGTCCCGCCCTTCGGCGTACAGCGCGCGCAGATGCCGCGCGGCTTCCCGGTCGCCCCCGGGATCGCCGCTCCACAGCACCGTGAGCGCCCGGTCGGCCCAGCCCCAGTCGGCTCCGTGCGCTGCGACTCCGGCCGCCACCCCTGTGACGGCGGGTACGGGCAGGCGCAGCCAGCGTGCGAGGCGTACGGCCATCTCCGCGACCCGTACGCGGTCGGGGAAGAGCCCGGCCAGGGCATGCCCCTTCAGGTCTGCGAGTTCGTTCTCGCCCGCGTCCGGAGACTGGCGGGCTGCCGCGATCACCGCCCCCAGCTGGGCTGCGAAGCTGGAGGGGAGAAATCGGCTGGCGGCCAGGCCCGTCGTGAGGCCCGCGTCGCGTGCCAGCTCATCGGCCCGGTCGAGTACCGCGAAGACGCGCTGTCTGGCACTGTCGCTGCTGCGTGCCTCGGAGATCCAGCGGATCAGTGTCCCTTCCACCGAGTCCGTGAAAGCGGTGAGTTCGGCGCGCCGAGGGCGTGCCTGACCGAAGAGTCCGCCGACGGCGAGGACCGTGTCCGGGCTCGCCGCCGGATCGCGCAGCGCCGCGCCGAGCAAGCCGAGTGCCATGGCGTCCGCCCCCCGCCCCGTTTCCGCGAGCGCGAGCAGCACCGGTACCGCAGGGCCGGCCACCTCGCCGAGCCACTTCTTCAGCTCGTCCCGTTCGACGTCCTTGAGTTCGGCGAATCGGCGGGGGCCTGCCGTCGTGCGGGACCATGCCAGCAGGGAGTCCGCGTCGATGGCGGTTTCTCTCGACGTGTCCGCGGAGCCTGGGGTCCGGGCCAGCCCGAGGCGTACGACGACCAGGGCGCGCAGGGCCGAGTCCCGGGTGAGCACCCCCGCGGCTCTCGGCCAGCCGCCTTCAGCAGGTTCGGCGTCGAGCAACGCTTCCAGCAGCCAGTCCTCGCGGTACATCCGCATGTCCAGGCCGGCGGCACCGAAGCGCTGCAGGACGATCTCGGCTCGGTCCACGGTGAGCGTGCGACGGCGCACCGCGTGTCCGCGCAGGTCCCAGCCGAGCTGTGCGTCGTCCACCCCGGTGGTGACCACGAGCAGGCTGCCCGGGGCTGCGTCCGCGCGGTGCTCCTGCCACGCGGCGAGCAGGCCGAGGACGGACGACTCGTCTCGCACGCTCACCCGCCGCGGCTCACCGCCCACCGTAGCGGTGAAAGCGCCGGTGGCCCCAGGTGCGTAGCGGCCGTGGATCAACATCAGAGAGCGGTCGCGCAGCGCGGAAGCGTTCTTTTCCAGTAGGGCTTCGATCGTGCGGCGGCCGACCTGCGGAAGAGGTTGGACCATCAGTTGCCTGCCTCTTCGGTGTCGGCCGTCCCGGCATCGGCCTCGACGACCTGCCACGAGACCTGGACGCGGGCGCCGGGATGAGCGGTGAGGAAGGTGCGGAGCTCGCTGCTGAGTTCCGCGACGGTGGCAGCCAGACTGGCTTCGAGCCGCGTCGGTTCGACGAGGTACGCACCGTGGGAGCCCGGCGGGCCGGGGGTGGGTGCGACCGGCCCGGTAGGAGCGGCAGGCCCTGGCCACGCTGCTCCCTGTCGGGGGTCCACCGCCTGGGGCGAGACGGTGGGCACCGACGGGTTGCCGTGCTCGGTGAGCCGGATGTCCTCGGCGGTCGGTTGCGCCGGGGCCGGCGGCGCAGTCACCGGCTGCGCCGCCTGGGCGAGCCTGGTGGCCTCCCTCATCAGTGCCATGGCCGAGCCCTGGATGCCGGCGAGGACCGGGGCGAGGGATTCGTCGCGGGACTCATGGCTGTTCGCCACACGTTGGACGGTTGCCAGGAGTCCGCGGGCCCGGTCGCCGACGGAGTCGTCGCGCGTCGACAGTTCATGGACTGTGTCGAGTAGCGGAGGCCATTCCTCTGAGTGGAGCTCGGAGAGCACATCGGGCGCCTGCTTGAGGGCAGCACCGATCTCCTCGTCGCCGACCTCGTAGGCGATGCTTGCGATCTCCTGGACGACGAGGGTCGGATCGCCGGTGCGCTGTACGCGGGCCATGAGATCGGCGGCGGCTTTCAGGGACTGAAGTCGCGGCGCCTGCACACCTCCGGGCCCCTCCAGGCCCAGCCGGCCGGCGTGCTTCTGCAGCAGGTCGCGCACCCCTGCAACGGCTTTGCGGTGTTCGTCCGCGACACCCCGCACCTTGTTGGCGAGCTGGGCGACGTTACGGGCGAAGAGCACCGGCGAAACGTGCACCCCGAAGATGACACCCGCCCTGCGCAGAGCATTGCTGAACGTGTCCTCGTCCGGCAGCGCCACTGCCCGCAGCCCATAACCGGGGCCGATCTTGTCGAGCTCGGGGGCCTGCGGAATCGTGGAGGTCTGGTAGATCCAGGTGCGGTCGTCGACCAGCGCGTAGGCGGCGATGAGCAGGTTGCCGACGTGGCGGTCGAGCCCTTCGTAGCCCATCTCGGAGATCCAGGTACGGATGGTCTCCACGGCGAGATCGCCGTCGGCGTCGGCACTCTCCGCGGCCCGCTTGTTGATGCGCAGCCGCCAGTCGTTGGTGACGACGAGCGGACCGTCGTGCACCTCTCCGAGACCGAGCGCGTGCACGATCTTCCGGACCTTCTCCAGGTGGTGGCCGTCGACGACCACCCGCCGCGACCCGTCCTCCATCGCCCGGGTGATCCATTCAAGCGTGGTCTTGAGGTCGCCCAGGGTGATGGGCTTGCGGGTCAGCCGGGGGTCGAAATCGGGGTGCTTGGGGTAGCGCGCCGCGTACATCTCGTCGGCGAGCAGCAGCAGGTTCTGTTCGAACCCGACGGCAGGTTCCGGCCGGGTCCGTTCGAAACCGCGCTGGAGGGAGATCAGATGCTGCCCCTCCGGTACCTGCGCACCGACCGTGCCGGGCTCGGCCCGGTTGATCCCGTACAGCTCCAGGAGCGATGTGGTGAGCCGTTCGGTGAGGCTGTCCCGCGAGGCCTTGAGCTGGTTGCGGATCTGAGTACGTTCCTCTGCGGGGCGGGTGGCGGTGTGATCCTCCAGCCGGTCCCGCTCCAGCAGGTAGTTGATCTTCAGGAGGCGGCCGAGCTGCCGCCCCGTCTGCTCGGAGAAGAAGTCGGGCAGCCAGACGAGGACGGGCTCGTTCCGACCGGCCCTCCGGAGCTTGTCGACACGCTGGACGTCGTCCATGGGTGAGTGGTCCGCGTCGTCGAAGGGGTAGTCGAAGACGATGCGGATGTTGCCCGGCAGCTGCGGCGTGAACTCCTCGTCCGGCAGGTGGGTGTCACGCACGTTGCCGAAGACCAGCTCGACCCGGCGCCTGGTGCCGCGCCAGACGACCTCCCGCTCACAGACGAAGGACTCGGTGTCCTTGACTCCCAGCGCCCGCCACAACTGGTCCTTGATCCACTGACGGCGGTAGCCGAGCTGGTCGGCGGCTCCCTGAACCTCTTCGAGGAGGGGCTCCACGTCCAGATCCGAGAGGTGCAGGTGGAAGACGGGATCGCTGGTGTCCCCCTCGCTGCGCAGCTCTCCGTCGTATTCCACCTGGAGATCCCGCAGCCGCTTGACGGCCACGGAGCCCGCGTCGCCGACCCGGGTGCGAATCGCGCCGTGGTTCAGCGCGGCGAGCCGGCTGCCGGTGAGGCGGGTCAGCGCGGGCACATTGGGGGCGAGGGCTGCCAGCAGCAGCGTCTTGACCAGCCGGTCGTCGGTCTGGAAGCGCTTGTCGTCCTTCGACTTGTACTTCTCCAGAAGGGTGTCCTTGACCCGACCGTGGAAGCGGTGCGCGATCTCCGACTCGCGGCGCAGCTTGGGCGTGAAGGCCGCGCCCGTGCGGTCCGCGATGACGTCGTACAGGTCTCCGAGCGGGATCAGCTCCCCGAGCTTGAGGTCGTCGCGACGCCGGCGCAGCAGCTCCTGCACCAGCTTCAGGCCGGTCCGCTCGCGCTGCAGGGCGCCGGAGAGGTCGACGAGCACGTTCAGCAGGGCCGGGGAGAGCGGGTAGAGCTCGCGGAAGTCGTCCCAGCTGGCCTCGGTGCGGCCCTGCGCGTCGAGGAGCACTTGGCGCACCTCGTCGTTCGACGACTCCACGATCTTGAACGCGTCGTCGCGGACGGACTCCATGCCCGGCTTGGGGGAGAGCACGCGGTGCTTGATGATCTCGACGAGGTTGCTGTCCTCGAGGTCGACGACGTCGAAGCGTTCGGCGAGGTACTCGATCTGCTGCTCGAGGTTCTCCACGTCGGCACCGGCCACATCGCTGCCGATGAGCTGGGACAGGTCCCGCTGGCGGGAGATGAACGACACGATCGGCACCGGCCGGCCGCTGTCCGCGGACTCGATCAGCTTGACCAGCCGCTGCACCTGGTCCCGGACGAAGTCCTGCTTGCCCATGTTCGCCTGGAGCCACAGCACCAGCTCGTCCAGGAAGAGCACGACCCCGGTGTAGCCGAGAGCCTGGGCATGCCGGGAGATGATCTTCAGGCCGTTCTCCAGCGGCACATAGGCCCCGGCCTCACCGCGTACGCCCTGAGCGTACGAAGCCATCGGCCCGGCCAGCAGCGCGGAGACCAGCTTCTCCCGGTACGGGTCGTCCACGGCGGAAGCGGTGAACGCCCGGTCGAAGTCGGTGCTGCTCCAGCCGCCCGCAGCCGACACGCCGGTACCCGCGTCCAGCGGCGCCATGTCGTCGGGGTCGGCTTCCACGGGCGCGGCGCTGCTGGGGGCAAGCGCCGCAGCCCCCTTGCCCAGCCACTGCAGGAACTTCGCGTCGTCGGCCAGGAACGCCCGCTGGGCCCGGGCGTCGGCGAGCAGGGCGTCGGCCCGGTAGACGGGGGGCAGCGGCTCGTCGGGGTGGAGTTCGCGCACGGTGTGCACGTAGCCGCCCAGCAGCGCCGAGTCGAGGTCGGTGGAGCCGACGAGGTGGTAGGGAACCATCAGGAACCGGCTCTGCCGCAGCCAGTCCTGGTGCGGGGCGACCACCTCCATGAGGCGGGGCTTGGCATGCACCGCGGAGTGGTTGTTGAGCACCGCGTGCAGCACGGACAGGAAGTGGCTCTTACCGGAACCGAAGGAGCCGTGCAGATAGGCCGCGTGCGAGTTCCCCGTACGGACCGCGTTCGACACGATGCTCAGCGCGTGCCGGAAAGCACCCTGGAGCTGTTCGGTGACGACGTACTCGGCAACCCGTGCGTCGGTCTCGCTGAATCCCTGAGAGAGCTCGATCTTGAAGTCGCCCGCATGGACGTCTTCCTTGATGTCGATGACATCCTTCAGGAAGAGCTCGCTCGTAGGCATCAGGCGATCAGTCCCTCGGTCGGTGGCTTGGCGTACGTCACACGGTGTGCGCTGGTCGGCACGCCTCAATCTTGCCAGGCCCACGGCTTGCGGGACCCGGCCCCCGCAAGATCCACGCCACTCCAGGGCACCCTCGGTCACTTCTCCCTCTTCACGGGTCACGCTCCGTGCCGCTGGGTAGATTGGCCGCCGGGGTAAGGGGTTCCGACGGGGGCGGGGGCGGTACGTGGGGTGGCGCGAGGAGATCACTACGGCGCTCGGCGAGTGGATCGCGATCGAGGGCGGTGCGGGAAGGCAGCCCCGGTGGCAGCGCATCGCGCGCGCGGTCCGCACCGGGGAGCCCGGAGGATTCGCGGTGGACCTCCGGGGTTCCGACATCGGCCCGGACCAACTCGACGGCCTGCGGCTCTCCGGCCCCGAAGCCGACGACATCGAGGCGAACGGCTTCGCCGTCTCCGAGGCGGTGCAGAACGGCTCGCTGCTCACCCTGCGCGTGGCAGAGTTCGCCGATGTCGCGGACCCTCATGTGTGGATGCTGAAGCAGCCGCCCACCTTCCTCATCGAGGCCTTGCGCGACGGTATCGCCGGGCTCGGCGAAGCCCCTCTGGCCGCCGCGCTGGCCGGCCGGGCCATCGGCGGGACACCCGCGCAGGCCCCGGATCCGCCCGGTTTCCATCCCGCGCAGGGGGATGCGTACCGGGCCTGCCTTGGCTCGGGTGTCCTGCTGGTGTGGGGACCGCCCGGCACGGGCAAGACCACCGTCCTCAAGCGCGCCATCGGCGACCTGATCGCCCGGGGTGACCGGGTGCTGCTGGTCTCCGCGACCAACATCGCCGTGGACAACGCCCTGCTCGGAGTGGTCCGGGAGAAGCGCCACAGCCCGGGCGACATCGTCCGCGTGGGCCCGCCCCACCTGCGGGAGGTCGCCGAGGACGCCTCGGTTTCCCTGCCGCTGATGGTCCGGGAGCGCCTGGCGGAGGTCGCCGAGCGCCGCCGGACGGTCGAGGCCGAACTCGTCGCCGCCCGGAACCGGGCCGACCAGCTGGCCGCCCTGAACACGGTTCTGGCCGGTTTCGATCCCGCCGCCTACTTCGCTGCGCTGAAACTGCTGCGCACCCCGGGGCAGGACCTGGCGGCTGCTCTGGGGCGGGTGGCCTCGGCCGAGACCCGGTCGGCGGAAGCGGTACAGAGCTACGCGGATGCCGCGCGGGTGGCGCAGGAGGCGTCCGACCGCAGCGCGGCCACGGATGCGTCGCGTGAGCAGTGGAAGCAGGTCGAAGGGCTGCGCAAGGAGCAGGTCCGGGTCCGGCTGGCAGCGGAACGCCGCGAAGCCGCCGCGCTGCTGACGGAGGACTCCTGCGGTGAGCTGCGGGAGGAGTTACAGGAGCTCGAAGCCTTGGGCCCGGTGGCCCGGTGGCGTAAGCGGGAGAAGATCACGGAGCTCCAGCAGCAGCTGCACGACGCCGAGCAACAAGCGATCAGGGACCGCCGCGCGGCAATGGACGCGCGTACGACGGCGACCACCCACATAGCGACGCTCGACACCCGGATCGCCGCACTCATATCCGCCATCCCGTACACCCCGCAGCAGATCGACAGTCTCGAAGCCGACGCGGAAGCCAAGCTGATCGCGGCGGAACGTGCCCAGGAACTGTGCCAGGTCTGGGACCGGGAGTCGGCCGAAGCCACCCAGGCGGCCTCGCAGGCCCAGGCTGCACACGATCTGACCGCAGAAGCCGTCCGGTGGGGGTGGCCACAGCGGTACGACCGGGCTCAACGGCTGCGCCCGGCCGTGGCGGCCGACGCCGCCGGACGCCCCGCGCTGGAGAAGCAGTACGAGGAAGTCCAGGAGGAGTACGAACGCCTCGCCCGCAACGCCCAGGGCGAGATCATCAAGGGCGCGAAGCTGGTCGCCACGACCCTCGCCAGGTTCCGCACCAACCGGGCGGTCTTCGAGGGCCCGTACGACGTCGTCCTGGTGGACGAGGCGGGCGCCGCCACCCTGCCGGAGGTACTGCTCGCAACGGGAAAGGCAGGCCGTGCCGCCGTCCTGCTCGGGGACTTCATGCAGCTGGGTGCGGTCATCCCGCCTTCGCTCAAGGAGCCGGACCGGGACGACATCAAGCGATGGCTGCTCCCCGACGTCTTCCAGCACTGCGGGATCGTCGAGCCGGCGGACGCGCAGGCGCACCCGGCGTGCGTCACCCTCACCGAGCAGCACCGCTTCGGCCCCGCCGTGATGAAACTGGCCAATGATCTGGCGTACGGCGGCGTGCTGCGCGGCGGCAGCCAGGCGCGGGCGGCGCGACCGGCGGACGACCCCGAGATCGTCCTCATCGACACGGACGGCCTGCACGAACTGGCCAGGGCCCATCTGACGGGAAGCCGGAAGGGGTGGTGGCCGGCAGGTTCCCTCATCTCCCGGGCGCTGGTGGAACTTCACCGGGAGAACGGCGAGGAGGCGGGCATCGTCACCCCGTACGGGGTCCAGGCCGAGGCCACACTGGAGGCCCTGCGCGATGTCGAGGGCTCCGGGCGGCCCCTGGCCGAGGTGGGCACGGCGCACCGGTTCCAGGGGCGGGAGTTCGACGTCGTCATCTTCGACACCGTGGAGGGGGCGGACAGCAGGGAGCTGTGGATGGCCCTCGCCCACCGGCAGCCCGGAGCCGACGAGTGGAGGCGCAACGGCGTACGGCTCTTCAACGTAGCCGTCACCCGGGTCAAGACCCGGCTCTACATCATCGGCAGCTGGGAACGTATCCGCGGGGCCAAGGCGGGAACCGCCCTCGCGCAGCTGGCCGGGATGATCGGCACCCCGGGCGTCCGACGCCTCCAGGCCAAGCACCTGGTCACCCCACCGCACGCGCCCACCACGTACCGGGGCGAGTTCGGGGCCGCGCTCGCCGAGGTGCTGAGCCGGCACGTGGAGGTGACGGGGATCGACGACGAGCGGGACTTCTACCGGGCCTTCACGGACCAGATCCGGCAGGCGCGTGAGTCGCTGTGGTTGTGGGCCCCGTGGGTGGCGAACCGGCTCCGCTCCCTGCTGCCCGAACTGCGGGACGCTGTCGGCCGCGGAGTCCGCGTCACCGTCTTCATCCGCGACGACACGGACAAGCTCCAGCGTCAGGACAACAACCAGTCGCTCATCGCGGACCTGCGTGCCGTGGTCCACACGGTCGTCCCGATGTACGTGATGCACCAGAAGATCGCGGTGATCGACGAGCGCACGGTCATGCTCGGCAGCCTCAACGTGCTCTCGCAGCACGACACACGGGAGGTGATGCTGACGATGCGGGGCTCCCACTTCGCCCGGAAGCTGCTGGAGCACGAGCACGCGGAGGTGTTCGCCCGCCCGCCGAAGTGCGGTCGGTGCAAGGGCACGGAGATCGAGATCCGCCGCTACAAGCAGCGCAACTGGATCTGGCGCTGCTATGCCACCGCCTGCAAGACCACCGCGAAGGGCAGCTCGAACGCCTGGACCCAGGACATCCGGCTGCCGGGCTCGCGCTGAGCACGTGTTCAGTGGAGGTACGGCTGCTCCAGGCGCAGGGGGCAGTCGGCCCACACGGTCTTGCCCGGCCCGACCCGGTCCCGTACGCCCCACCGGAGCGCGAGGGCGTCGACGATCACCAGACCCCGGCCGCCGTCCTCGCCGGGAACGGGTGGGTGCTCGGCGGGCGGCGCCTCCGGCCGACGGGGGTGCGTGTCGGACACCTCGACGCGTACGGCGCTGCCGCCGGGGGCGAGCAGGAGCCGCAGCTCGAAGTCCCGCCCCGGAACCCGGCCGTGCAGCCCGGAGTTGGAGGCGAGCTCGGCGACGACGAGCGTGAGCGCGTCGAAGGCCGCCGAGCCACGCGGAATGCCCCAGGCGACGGCCTCGACCTCGGCCAGCATCCGGGCGAGTCGCGCGCCGCGGCGGGTGGCGGAGAAGCGCTGGGTGAACGTACGTACGGTGACGGGAGCTTGGGTGTGAGGAGCGGTCATGGGCCTCAGCGTTCCGGCCGTCGGCGCCGCTCGGCAGGGACGACACTGGTACAGATCGCTCTGTACTGGTTCACCCGCTGGACTGGGCGGGTAACCGTCCGTGACCATGGGTCGGTCGGGCGGGTGCGCGTGCGGAGGGGCGGCTGTGTGATGAACGAGGACCACGGCGGCGGTACCAACAATGAACCAGAACTCTCGGACAGCCTCAAGACCTTCGGGGCGGTGCTCAAGGTCCTGAGGGAGGAAGCAGGCCTCACCCAGGAGGAGTTCGCCCCTCGGGTGCGGTACTCGGCGCACTACATCGCCAAGATCGAGCAGGGCAAACGCTTCCCGCCGGGCGATCTGTCGGAGCGGGCGGAGGAACCTCTGGGGGTGGTCGCGACGAAGGTGCTGGCGGCGGCTGCGCGGAGCCTGACGCGGAAGGCGGGACTGGCGTCGCGGTTCCATCAGTGGGCGGGCATCGAGGAAGAGGCGGTGTCGCTGTACGCGTACGAGTGCCGGGTGATTCCGGGGTTGTTGCAGCCGGAGCCGTACATCCGGGCGGTCTTCCAGCGACACCTCCCACCACTTACGGAGGACCATTTCGAGCGCCAGGTCGCCGCTCGACTGGCCAGGCAACGACTACTGACCGAACGCCCGAACACCGCCTTCTGCTTCATGATCGAGCATGCCTTGCTCGAACGCCGATTGGGTGGTGTTGAGGTCACGAGGGCTCTGGTGGACTGCCTGCTGGAACAAGGCCGTCTCCGCAACGTGGAGATCCTGATCATGCCCCTACGCCAGGAGGATCACTCGGGCTTCGAGGGGTCGATGTACCTCGCCGAAACTCCACGCAACCAGTGGCTCGGCTACGTCGAAGGGCACGACAGCAGCACAGTCATCAGCGACCCCAAACAGGTCAGCCCCATGCTTCAGCGCTATGGCAAGATGCGCTCACAGGCTCTGAGCCGTCAGGATACCGCGAGCCTGTTGGAGCAGATGCGAGGAGCGCTATGAGCACCACTGAACTGACCTGGTTCAAGAGCAGCTACAGCGGCGGCGGCGGCGACAACTGCGTCGAGGTCGCGCTGTGTCCCGAAGCCATCCTCGTCCGGGATTCCAAGGACACCCACCTGCGACCGCTGGCCGTATCACCCGACGCATGGTCAGCCTTCGCGGCACACGCAGCTGACGCCCACTTCTGAGACAGACCAACCGGGTGGCGGCGTGGACACCGCCACCCGGTTGCCGGGCCCTACTCGTCGTCCAGCGCCGCCTGCCGGGCAGGCTTGCGCCCCCGCGACTTCTTCACCGGTCGCCAGGCGATCAGCTCCGCCGCACCGACCTGATGCTTGCGCAGCTGTTCCTCGTACTCGGCCACCAGCTCCTCCGCCGGGACGTCGCCCCACTCGTCGTCGTACTCACCGTGCCACTGAACGACCCACGGCATGACCTCACGCAGGCCGGCCAGCAGCGGAACGATCCGCTCGGTGTCCCAGCCGTCCCGGGTAGTACGCGCCTTGAGCAGGTCGAACAGCGCTTGCGCCTGATCTTTGTGGTCCCACCCGGCCCACCCCAGCATCAGCGTCGAGTCGGCGTCCGGACCGGCCTCGGGATACGAGATGAACCGCTCCTTGGGCACGTCGAGCTTGCCGCGGTTCGACCAGTAGGAGGCGCGCAGGAAGTCCGAGGACTTGTACTTGGCCGGCGGATCGATGTCGAGCCGCTCCCCCGTCCGGTCCTCCTTGCGCTGCAGCTCCCAGACGTCTTCCCACTCCTTGCGCGTGCGCAGACCGGAGTCCTTGTAGCGCATCGCGGCGAGGTAGGGCACGTGCTCGTCCGCGACAGCCTCGGACAGCACCTGCGCGAGAGGCAGATCGGGCTTGCCGAGGTGGTCGGCCGCATAGAGCGCGGCGACGGAGGTGAAGTCCTCGTCCGTGCTGAGCTGGTCGGCGAGGTTGTTGACGGTCATAGGACGAGGACGCCGGAGCCCATCACGGACCTCGAACCAGAGGTCCGTGTTCTCCATCCGGTCCAGCAGCCAACTCCGCAGCGCGGCGCGTTCTTTCTTTTCCCACGGCTCGGCCGCCCAGCGCCGCTTATGCTCGGGCCGCTCGATGAGACCGATGCCCTTGGGCTGTCGGTTGATGAGGTCGATCCGGGCCTGGACGATGTCGCGGTACCAGTCGGGCCAGCGGGCGGGGATCTCGGTGACGGGGGTAGATCCGTGACGCTTGAACCAGGCGGTCTCGGCCTCTCCGGCTTCCACCTTGCGCGCGAGCACGATCTCAAAGGCACGCTCGCCGAGGCGCACCTCCGGGGTGGCATCGCGCTTGTCCTCAGGCACGGTAGTCCGCGCGACCTCGCCATTAGTGAGCAGCCCATAGAGGCCATATACCTGCCAGTCCAGGTTCTCTTGTAGGGCGATCATCCGCTGCCGAATGCAGGAGTGCTGGCCGCGTGTCTCATCGAGATCCGATCGGCTAGGCACCGTGGATTTCACTACGCCACTGGGCTCATTCCCAACTAGCTGCTCAGCCAGCAAGCCGATCTCTCGCCCGAGTACGAGTGGCAGTTTGTTCGGGAGGGGAAGCTCCTGGAGCTTGGTGCCGGTGAACTCATAGCGCTCCTCCCAGCTCTCATCTTGCACCCCGCGACCCAGGCCGCTACCACCCTTTCCCTGACTAACCTGCTTCAGCCAGAAGCAGGCTGTCGAGGAGTTGAGGGCCCCGAGGAGCTGAAGGTACCCATCCTCCTCACTCTCTTTCAGCTTGATCACAGGAGCCGAACGATTGAATACCTTGCCACCGCGATCCAATACGAAGTGGTTGTGCGTCGAAACGAAAGCGAATGCTAGTGACAAGGGGGACCGGAAGCGTCGGGGAAAAAACATGCCATGATCGAACCATCGCAACCCACGCTGCTCCGGCGTCTCACCGAAATCTACCCGCTCACGCAGCACTGTTCTATTAGGCCATAGAAACCTCTGCTCGGCCACGCTGATCTCGCGAATTTCAGCCGTTTCGGAATACGGAAAGAAGGTGCTATCCGGCGCCGAAAGAACATAATCGCGCAGGCCATCCCCCAGAACCGCCGGGACAGTGCCGTCTTCAAATCCTCTGGTCCTCGCAGCCTTTTGGGGTAGGAAGAAGGCGTCATCTAGGCCTGTGTGCGTAGTTCGACCACTCTCAAACAGGTGGTCGATCAATCTCGCCTCCTGCTTTTCCAGGCTGGCCAACAGTGCGCCTGCGCCACCACCCGACAGTGACCACGGATGCGCCGCGAAGGCGTGCGCCACTGAGTTCTCGACAGACACCCAGTCCGACTCACTCCCCGGCGAATCCACTTGACGAAGAATAGCCCGCCACACGGCCCCTTCTGCTGCAACCGCCGGCTGCCCCGGCTCCCCCCTGACTCCCAACACAGAACGAACCATTCGATCCGGGTTTGGAATCCTATTCCGGCCCACCAGAATCACTGTGGGGGTGCCATGCCCAGGAATAAAGGCACCCGAGCTATCAATGACGTGCGACAGCTCGACCCGGTTCCGAAAGACCACCTGAATCAACTTCTTACCGAACTCCCTCTTCATAAAGGAATTCGATGTAATCTGACCAACGAATCCGCCCCCACCTCGACGACCGCCCGCCCCTTTCGCTGCGAGTTCAAATAGACGTTGCGCGAATGGGACGGAAAGGGCATATGCGCCGGAGCACGCGTCGTACGCCGCCCGGTAGTTCTCGTTCTCCTGCTTGTCCTTCACCGTGATATACGGCGGATTCCCCACCACCACGTGGTACGACCCCCGCCCCAGTAGGTCCACCCGCTTCGCGTAGTCCCACACGTCCTCCGTCGAGTACGCGAAGGCACCCTCCTCGCGCCCCACCGACATCTCCGCGAACAGCGTGTCCAGGTCCGTCTGGATACCCGCCGCATCCCGCCCGTGCAGCAGCGAATCCCCCACCGCCACGTTGATCGGGAACGACGGCGCGTCCACCAGCCGCCGCGAGTCGGCAGCCCGCATCGCCGCCACCAGCAGCCGGAACCGCGCGATGCTCACCGCGAACGGGTTCTTGTCGCACCCGTGCACGGACTCCAGCGAGCGGCGAACCAACGTCCAGACGTCCGTGCCCGGTTCAGCCGCGCGCCACTTGTCCATCAGGCGGTGGAAGATGCCCAGCAGGAAGTGGCCCGACCCGCACGCCGGGTCGATGGTCCGCAGGCCCCGCCGCTCCTCACCATCCGGGCCGGTCCATACCGGGTCGAGGCCGAACTCGTACTCCGAGACCGCCGGCTCAAGGGTGAGGTCGAGGATGAACTCCTCGACGAACTCCGGGGTCTGGAGCAGCGCGTACGTCTTGCGGGCGTGCTCGCTCAGGTCCTGGTAGAGGTCGCCCAGGAAGCGGGTGTCCCACTCCGGGTCGGTGAAGTCGTAGCGGATCTCGCCGCCCGCACCCCACCGGCGCCAGAAGGACAGCAACTCGGTCGCCGCCTCGTACCCGGGCATGATGTCCCACAGCGGGTTGTGGTCGCGGTCGAAGAGGCCGGCGGCGGTGGTGTTCGACTTGGCGAGGTGGTCGAAGGCCGCGAGCAGCCAGTCGCGGTTGTTGAGCCTCGGGTTCTCGCGGAAGAACGCCTCGTGGCGGGCCTCGGCCACGGCCAGCCGGTCGCCGGGGCCGGCGATGAATGGCTCGTCGATCAGGCCGTTGTCCTCGCAGAAGCGGACGAACACGCAGGCCAGCACCCAAGCCGCAGCGGACTGCGTGACACGCTCGTCGCGCCAGGACTCGTACCGGGCCGCCGTGCGACGGGACTCCTGAGCCTGCCGGTACTCCGTCTCCAGGCGGGTGCGGATCTCGTCCTCGGACTCTGTGCGCGCCCGCAGGTCGTCCTCCAGAAGCAGGACCTGCCGCTTCAGATCCTTGACCAGATCCTTCAGGCGTTCCGCCCGGTCCGCACCGGCCGTGGTGTCCGTCACTGTTCGCTTCCTTCTCGCCGCACTGCGTCATCCGCCGCATGGCCTGCGGCTGAGGTACTCAATCCTGCCAGCCTACGGACCGCTGTCGGAGCCCCACGGCCCCCGCAAAACCCCCACCAGGTCCTTGATCATCCGGATAAAGTGATCGTCGTGACGGCTCCGACCACCCCGACGCGCCCCCGGCACACCTTCCTCAAGGCGGGCCACGACCTCTACAAGGCTGCGCTCCAGCTCTCGAACGGCGGCGCGCTCCCCGGCCCCACCGATCACCTGGCCGGACTGGCCGCGGAATGTGTGGCCAAGGCGATGCTCATCGACTTCTTCGGTTCGGTGCAGGAAAGGCCCACCGCCAAGCCGTACAGCCCGACGATCGAGAACATGCCGGGGATGGACAAGTTCAAGGCAGCACACGGCCACATGCCCGGCGCGTGGGAGCACCTGATGATGGTGCTGGACGGTCGGAGAGGGGCCGAGATCCGTAAACACATCCCGCGGCAGAACCCGTTCAAGACGCCACACGACAAATGGCACGAGGGGCACCGCTATGTTGATGGCGACACCCTGTCCCCCGAGCGCGTCGCCAGGCATCTCGCAGCCACGCTCAGCCTGATCACCGCGTACGACCATGCGAAGTAGAGAAACGACCTGACCTGATGACCTCACTTCCTCGTTTCGACGAAGCCTGGGAAGCCGCGTGCGATCTCGCCCGCCTTGCCGCCCGGGACGGACGGGACGTCGTACTCGTCCGTGATCTGTCCGGTCAGTCCACTCTCCTGGTCGACGACCGCGCCGATGCCGAGCCGCTGGACCCCGAATCCGAAGCGGTCGTGTCGCTCCGCGAGGGGTTCGCCTCCAAGGTCCGCCCCTTCGCCGGGGACGATCCTGTCCAGACGGCCAGCTCGCTCTTCGTCCCGGAGATGTTCTTCGGCGCGGCCGAGCTCATCGTGCTGGAGGAACGGGAGCAGGACGGCCCCGGCCAGGTCGCCGTACTCGAACGCACCGTCGTCGGCGGGGACTGGGCAGCCGTGGGCGCCGAGGTCGAGCAGCAGCCGGCTCGCCAAACCCGCCGCCTCGCCTTCTACGGATTCAAGGGCGGCGTCGGCCGCTCCACCGCCACCACCGTCCTCGCCCGCAACCTCGCCGAGCGCGGCCACTGCGTACTCGTCGTGGACCTTGACCTGGAATCCCCCGGGGTGTCCAACCTGCTCGCCGAGCCGGGGGCCACTCCCCCGCACGGCATCGTGGACCACCTGGTGGAGTCGGCCGTCGGGAACGCCGATGGTCTTGAGCTCGTCAGCCGTTCCTCCATCCTCCCGCCCGAGCAGGGCAACGGCGAGGTGTGGCTGGCTCCGGCTGCCGGGACTCCGCTCGCCGGACGGCCGTACGACTACCTCGCCAAGCTGAACCGCATCTACAGCGACCTTCCCGCAGACGAGCCGGGAGGCACGCCCCGCCCCTTCGCCCAGCGGCTGGAGGACGCCATCGCCGCATGCGAGGCACAGGTGGAGGAGAAGGGTCGCCGCCCCGACGTGGTGTTGCTCGACAGCCGCGCCGGCATCCACGACATCGCGGCCGTCACCCTGACCAAACTCTGCGACCAGGCCCTGCTCTTCGCGGTGGACAACCCGTCCACTTGGGACGGCTACCGGATGCTCCTGTCCCAGTGGAAGCTGCGGCCCGATCGTGCCCGCGCCCTGCGCGACCGGGTCCGGGTCGTGGCCGCCATGTTCCACTCCGCAGGAGACATAGACCGTCTCAACACCCTGCGGCGGCATGCCTACGACGTCTTCATGGACACGCTCTACAACCTGCCCGACGACGAGTACGAGGAACCTTTCCTCCCCGTCAAGGGCGAGGTGGACGACAAGCCCTACGCCCCCATCCCCATCCTCTTCGGCAACGATCTGGTGGGGCTGGACCCGCTGCGCAGCCGCAACTGGCCCGAGCTGCCGTTCGTCAGGGCCGCCTACCGCGAGTTCGTCGACACGGTGGAGAAGCTGGTGCTGGACCCGTACGAGGACAAGTCATGAACGACCCCGCCATCCAGGCGACCCGCACCCTGCTGATCGACGCGCTCAGCTCCGCCCCCGACGCGGACACCAGCACCCCCGACCTCCGAACGATGTTCACGCCCTCCTCGCACCGGCTCGCGCTGGACCCGGACGTGACAGTCGTCCGCGGAGCCCGCGGCACCGGAAAGACGTACTGGGCCAAAGCCCTGACCGACCCCGAGCTTCGCGAGGTCGCCTCGGCCTCCTACATGATGCCGAGGCTGGGCCGGATCGAAGTGATCACCGGGTTCGCCCAGGGCGGTGGCGACGACCCGGTGTTCCCCGGGAAGCGAGCGCTGGCCGCCCTGGTCTCCCAGGGTGTCGACGCCAAGGACCTGTGGTCAGCGGTAGTCCTCATGGCGCTCAAGGTGCCCGAGATCCTCGCCTTCGAGTCATGGTCGGAACGCATCGAGTGGGTCGGCCGGAACGGCGAGAAGTACGAGGCCGCACTGCGTCGCGCCGATCGCGAGACACGGGAGCGGGGCAAGACCCTCGTCCTGCTCTTCGACACGCTCGATCACCTGCACAACGACCGCGGCCAGCTCGACCGACTGTTGTCCGGACTCTTCGAGGTGGCTCTGGAGCTCCGGCTCACCACCGGAACGCTGCGCGCCAAGATCTTCGTACGGCCGGACCTCTACGAAAGTGCCCCCAAGGCTTTCGCGGACGCCTCGAAGCTCGGTGCGAACGCCACCGACCTCAGCTGGAGTCGGGAGAACCTGTACGGGCTCCTCTTCCACCAATTGGGCAATCACACCAGCGAGCAGGCGACGGCTTTCCGCAAGGCGACCGGTCAGTGGCGACCGGAGGGCGAGGGCCGCTTCATAGCTCCGGTCGATGTCATCGCCGACCAGAAGCGGCAGGAAGAGGTCTTCGTGACGCTGGCCGGCCCCTTCATGGGCACGGACCGCCGTAAGGGCCACACCTACACCTGGGTGCCGAACCATCTTCAGGACGGCCTCGGCCGGGTCAGCCCCCGCACGTGGCTGCACGCGCTCCTCCGGTCGGCACAGCTGACCGGAGAGCGATACGCCGGCCATTCGCTGCCCCTGCACTACGACGCGATCCGCGAGAGCCTGAGCAGCGCCTCCAAGAACCGTGTCGAGGAGCTGACGGACGACATCGGCTGGGCAGCACTCGCCGTGGAACTGCTCGAAGGCAGCCAGGTTCCCATGGAGCCCTCAGCCGTGCGCTTCGCGTGGGAGTCCAACCGGCTGTCGGCCAGGATCGCGGAGCTGCTGGAAGACGTGAAGCAGGGCAGCGGCCCGCGCAACGCCGAAAGTCCCTCAGCGATCCTTCAGGAGCTACTCGATCTGGGCGTCATGACCGAGCGCAGCAACAAGGCCATCGACCTGCCGGACATCTACCGGCTCAACTTCGACATCCGGCGCAAGGGCGGGGTTGCCCGTAAGCCGGTGATCTGAACCGCTCGGTGAGGGCGGGGTGCCGTCATCGGCCCGGGCCGGAAGCAGCACCCCGCCCTCACACCTTCGCCAGCGTCTCCAGGAACGCCCCGTCCAGGTGCGCCTGCTCCCCGTCCCCGCCGATCACCTCGACCGTCCGGCCGTCCAGGTGCGGCAGCTGCGACCGGGTCTCCACCGGGCACAGCAGCCACAGCCCGTGCGGGTTCTCGACCGGGCGTCGGGCCGCGCCCTGGAGGCCGACGAGGAAGGCGTGGCCGCCCTCGTCCCAGTAGCGGGCGATCAGGCCGGCGTCGTGCAGGAACAGGACCGTGCGGGGCAGGGCACAGCGGGTCTGGAGGTCCTCCCCGACGCGCTGCCAGACGGCGCGTACGAAGGTGGCCAGGCCCGGCTTGATCCGGCCGGGTGCGGAGGCGCTGTCCGCGCGCAGCACCGTCTGCCAGTCCTGGCCCTTCTCCTCCACCAGTTTCCGGAACTCCGCCAGGAAGACGGCGCCCACGTCGACGGGCAGGACCGGGAAGGCAGCCGCCACGGCGTCCGCGACGCCGGGCAGCCGGACGCCCTTCACGGTCAGGGCGAGGAAGCCGCCGCGCTTGGCACTTGCCATGAGGCGTTCACGGACTGCTCCGTGCGGGTCCTCCCGCTCCAGGCGCGTGACACGGCGCGGCGGCAGGAGACTGGTCAGGCCGCCGGAAGCCGTCACGGGGTGGGCTGTCCTGGCGGCGGGCAGCTGGAAGGTGTCGGAGTCGAGGTCGTAGCGGAGGTCGAACCGGGCCGCCTGCAGGGCGTCCTCCAGCTCGACGTGGGTAGGCTCACGGCCGCCCGCGAGCACCTGGAGTTCGGGGAAGCGTGCCTTGACCCGTGCCACCAGCTCGGCCGGGTTGATGCCCCGGTCGGCCCGTACGCCCGCGCCGGCCTGGGAGATGCGCAGCGCGCGCTCCAGTCCGAGGTCCCGCGGGTACAGCTCCAGACGCGGCGTGACCTCGACGACCGGGGCGATGGCCGCGGCGAGCGCGACGAGACGGGTGTCGGCGAGGGGTGCGAACCCCTCCGGCGTCGGTACGGCCCTCAGCTCACGGACCACCTCCGCTCGGCCCGGGAGCGGCTCCTGCCGGGCCAGGCGTTCGGCGGTGGCGCCGAGCGCCGACGCGTAGTCGGCCAGTTCCCGTGGGCTGGGGTCGTCGGTGCCCGGCAGGGACTCCGAGGCGAGAAGGACCGTGTCGCCACGCCGGTGGACGGCGAGCCTGGGCTCGTGTCCGTCCGTCTCGTCGCCGGTCTCCGCCTCCGCTGCGGCGCGTACGACGGCCAGCGAGCGCGCGAGGGTCCGCTGGGGGGTGTCGTCGTCGGCCCCGTGGCGGGCACGCAGTTCGACCGCCGCCTCGGGGGCGGTCATCACACGGCCCGAGCTCTCCAGGATGTCCGCGAGCTCCGAGCGGACCGGTGCCAGCCATTCCGCTTCCGCCCACTGCTTGATCTCGATGCGGTGGTGGCGGGAGACCGGCGGCTGCTTGATCTTCAGGTGATCGGCGATGCGGGCCTGCACGGGCCAAGGACCCAGCGGGGAGAGACCGCCGTCCTCGGGCGGGAGCCCCAGGGTGAGCCGTACGACCTGTTCCCGGTGGGAACCCTTGCGGCCGGCCGCGGGAGTCAGCAGCGCCGCCATGTCGTCTATCGAGAGGATGCGGGCCAACTCCGCACCTGGAGCGTCGGCGTGCCCCTCGGTCTGCCCGGCGGTCCGGGTCGGGGACGGTGCCGCGTTGCCCGGCTTGCCCCGGAGGGCGGCCGCCCACTGCTTGCGGCGCCGGTTGAGTTCCTTGCGGACGAGGGCGCCCGCCCCGCGAGCCTTGGAGATGGCGTACGGCTGGATCTCCAGCAGCTGGCCGACGGTCGTCGCACCGAGGCCGTTGGCGACGGAGACCGCGCGGGGGGACAGGCCCGCGGCTTCCAGCACAGTGGTGGCCTCGGCCGCCGCGGCCGCGCTGTCGCGTGCCTCTTCGGCGTCCTCGGCCACGGTCCCGACAGTGGAGGGAGTGGTAGTGGGACGCGTCGCGTCCGCGGCGCGGAAGACCTCCTGCCAGGCATCCCTCATCTGTCGCAGGGTGTCGAAGCGCTGCTCGATCTCACGGTGCAGCGCCCGTTCGAAGAAGGCCCGGAAGCCTTCCGCCAGTGCGGGTTCGAACAGCTCGCTCGCGATGTGGAGTTCGGCTGATTCGTTGGTGAGCGGATCATAGAGACCGTCGCCCCACAACGGGCGTTCGCCGCTGGCCATCTCGTGCAGGGTGACGGCTGCCGCGTAGTACTCGGCGTGATCGTCGTAGTGGCTGCGGCGCACCGAACCCAGGAAGGGATCGAGGTAGCCGCGGGTGCCCGCCTTCACATCCCGGTCCGAGGCGTCGGTCAGGGAGAAGTCGAAGAGCTTCAGCTGCCAGGTTCGGTCCTTGCGGCGCTGGATACCGAAGTTGTCGGGCTTGATGTCGCGGTGGCGCACCCCGTGGCCGGCGAGCTGGTCGAGCGCCTGGAAGAGGTCCTCGCCGAATCGCTCCAGCTCGTGGTAGGTGAGCTGTCCCTTGCCGCGGAGGCGAGCGCCGAGCGACTGTTCGCCGGCGTACTCCAGCTCGAGGATCGTCCGCCCGCCGATCTCGCGCAGCTCCTCGCCGCGCAACTGCACCACGGCTCCGCCGCCGACGAGTTTCAGAGCGCGGGCCTCGGCGCGCAGCCGCTCCGCCTTCTCCTCGTCCAGCGCCACCTTGAAGACGTGCTCGTCGATGCGGACGTTGCCGTCCTCGTCCTCGACCGCCCGCTCCACGAGGAGGGCACGCGCCGTGGCTCCGGTGCCGAGGACCCGGCGTACCGACCATTCGGCATCGATCGCCTGGCCTGGCATCGCCTCCAGCGGGTCGGCTGCGGCTGCTTCCGGGGAGTCGGGCAGGACACCGGCCCGTTCCGCCTCGTCGAGCAGGTCCAGGAATGCTTCGGCGGAGCTCAGCCGGTCGTTCACATCGGAACGGGTCGCCTGGTAGACCAGTGCGTCCAGTGCCTCCGAGACACCGTCGGCGACGGCGAACAGGTGCAGGCCGGAGTCGGCGCGCAGGCGCTCGGTCAGCACGCTGCGCTGCGGTGCGGGCGGCTGACCGGTCAGGATGAGATGGGCGACCGCGCCCAGACCGAAGATGTCGAGATCCGCCGGATCGGCGTACGGCTGGTCCGTCTCCGGTGCCAGGTAGACACGGGCCTCGTCCTCGATCAGGGCGGCATCGAGCGCCGAACCGCCGATCGAGCGGAAGAAGGTGGCATTGCTGTCGAAGTCGCGTGCGGCGGTCTGCCAGTCCGTGATCCGGAGCTCGGGGGCGGCGCCTTCGCTGCGGAAGGAGACGTAGACCGACCGCGCGGCCAGCGCTCGGTGGTAGAGGGACCGGTTGTGGGCGTAGCGGACGGCTTCGGCGAGCTGGCGGACCAGGTCGAGACGCATCTCGGGGGTGAGCTTGCCACCGTAGGTGTCCAGGTACTGGTCCAGGCGCAGATCGCTCTGCCGGTGGCGGAAGAGGATGGCCGGGCCGCCCTCGTGCTCCCGGAACTCGACGGCGTCGACGATGCCGCGGTGGTTGATGCCCTGCAGTACCTGGTACTCGCGGCGGGCGGCACGCTCCGTGGACCTGCGGGCCGCTTCGGTCGCCCCCTGACTGACCAGATAGATCCGGACCCGGCCCTCTTCCTGTACGAGGCCGTCGTCGCGAACGGCGAGACGGTCCTCCCAGGTGGCACCGGCATCGAGCGGATGCGGGCGGAGCTTCCAGGCATCACCGAACCGCAGGTGCCCGGTGGACTGCCGGATCCCGATGGTCCGCAGCAGCTGCGGCAGGGTCTGCCGGGCGAACTCGGGCGTGATCCGCCGCTCCGGCCGGTCGGGGGGCAGACCCAGGAAGTCCTGCCAGATGCGGTCAAGGCCGCTGCCGCCGTCGTCCCGCCCGTACACGCGGATGCGCTGGACCTCGTCCAGGTGGCTGACGAGGTCGGGCGCCGACAGGAACACGGCGGGCTCGATCCGCGGGACGATCCGCTCATCCATGCCGAGCTTGCGGGCGGCCCAACGCAGTTGGCTCCGGAGCTCCTTCGACTTGAGGTCGTTGAAGTGCAGCGGGTTGTTGATGGTCCGCGTGCGGTCGCTGCCGCGGAAGTTCCAGGTGGAGCCGGTGTTGTGCAGTTCTCCGGGGTGGCTCTTGATCTCGATCAGGAACAGACCAGCCGGGACCGCGACGAGAAGATCGCACTCATTGATCCGCCCCGAGTGCGCGGTGAAGGAGAAGGTGGCCCAGGCCCGGTAGGGCTCGGCAGCGGGCAGCAGTCTCCGTACGTGGTCCAGGGCCTCCTGCTCCCAGGCATAGGGGGAGGGCCGATCCTGGAACCACTGCTGGACGGGCTTCGGCGGGCCGGGCTTGGGTACCGGCCTTCCTCCCGCTGCTGTCACTTTCCGGCCTCCATCGCACCCCGCGCCCAACCAGACGGGCAAACCACCTGGTAGAGCCTATCGCGCGCCTACTCGAAGCCATGCGGTGTACATGGTCATGCACCCATCCCTTCGATCAGGTGCTGTCATCGCTCATCAGCTGCTCGATGGCCGCCAGCACCTGGCCCAGCGCCTCTGGCTGAGTGGCCAGTGCCGCAAGCGAAACCGACGGCCAGCCCTTGAAGCCCTTCGCCCGTTGCGCCGCGAGCCTCTGCTCAAGTCCGTCCACGGCCGGCAGGGCGTCCGCGAAGGCCGAAGTCGCGTCGCTTCCCAGGTGGTGGGTGATCGCCCCGAAGCTGAAGGCGAGATCGTCCTTCTCCGGATCCTCGCGCAGTGACAGCGTCCAGACGGGGACCTCCCTGCCCGAGGCCGGAAAGTAGACGGAGAAACTGGGGTACCCCGCTCTATTGCCGACGAGGCGCCCTGCCGACTCCGCGTGCTCAAGCAGCGCGAGGGCGACCTGCCGTTTCTCCGTGCTGCGGCTCTCCAGTGCCACGTCCATGTCGGCCCGCGTCCACTTCCGGCCCGCCTGGCCGGACCTTGACTGTGTCTTGTTGGCTGTGGCCACCTCGCCGTGGACCCTCGGGACGAGCACACGGTGATCACCGCTGCCCCGGTACTGGGTCAGCTCGACGGCATAGACATCCGTCTGGCGCAGCTGACGGTTCAGAAACTCGACGATGGCCCTCAGTTCCAGAGGTATCCGGTCTGCCACGAAGAGCAGCCGCATCCGTCCGGCCGCGAGCCGCTCCTCGACTGTCGCCCAGAACTCCTCGGGCGACTGGCCGCCCAGCAGCTCCTGGTACGCGTCCTCGAGAGGCCGCCCGTCCACCGCACACGTTTCCTCGAAGGTCCGCCGAAGCAGCGCGGCAGGCCAGTAACGCGCCCCGTTGGCGGCGTAGTCGAGCATCTGGCCCACGACTTCCCGTCGTATGCGGGTGTCGGCCGCCCGCTTGACCTCCACCAGGGTCGGCACACCGTCTGCGTCCACGAACAGGTGGTCCAGCCAGTACGCAGAGCCGCTCTCGTTACTGGTGGGGACTCTCATCTCGCGCGCCACGAGAACGAGCCGAAGGGGTCGGCCGTCAGCGAGCGAACCGAAGTCCAGGATCCGGGGATGGCGTGCGAGCAGCGCCTGGAACTCGGCCTCGGTATCGAAAGGGGCAGGCTCCAAAGCGTTCAGTCCCTCGCCCAGCAGAAACACCGGTTGTTCGGCCACTTCCGCCCCCATCCCCCTGAACGTCGATCACCACTGCCGACAGGCTTATCAAACTGCACTGACAACCGAGCAGGGATCGGTCGTGGCCACAGGTCGGTACCGTCGTCACGCAAGGTCGGACAGCAGTACGTCGAGGCCCGTCTCTTCCTCGACGCGGACAGCGAGTTCCAAGAGAGCCTGCTGTAGATCCGGGTCCCAGAAAGCCACGGCCCGCTGCCCTGCGAGTGGCGGCCCGTCAGGCCTCGCGAGCGCCGCGGCGCGGTAGTCGGCTGCCGTGTAGCGCCAGGGCCGCCGCGATGCAACAGTGCGGATGCAATACGGAGCCCGCCCCAGTCGAAGTCTCCGTGGTAGAGCAGTGCGGCCCCACGCTCGTGCAGGTGGCCTAGGAGGCAGCGCCGACCAGCCGGGCCGCGAAGGCGGGAAGCGAGACGAGCGGGCCTGCGGAGGGACACTCAGGTCAGTGGCCACTTGGCTGAAGAGGCCTTGAGCTGTGGCAGGTGCGTCGACGAGCGATGCACCAGGCCGTAGCCGCGAAGCCGGTCGGCTGCCCTCAGCACCGAGGCTACATCTCCGTCCGCGTACGCCAGTAATACCGTCTTCACTCCCCTGCGCCGCACGCAATCTGGAGTCACTGACACCTGAGCCGTAAGCAAAACGACCGAAGTTCTCAGAAGTGGCCAGCAAGTGAACGCTCGTCCGCTCAGGTCAGAGCCGCCACCCGCCCACCAAGCACCTTCTACATGCATGGTCACGCGCCAAGGCTTCATTAGGGGCGGTCTCCGGCATGCCAGCCGTCTCGTTCGAGCAAATACATGTGGAAGCGGCCTCCATCGACGGCCGAAGCTGACAGCATCTAGGCGCCGAACGTCCAAGGTGAGTTGGAGGCGGGCCATTGGAGCGGCAGGTCAATGAGCGTCAGCTTGCGGTACTGGAGTGGGTGGGAACAGGGTGCCCTGCTGGTGTTTGGGAGACAACCTCCTACAAGACCACGTGCCAGGCACTGCAGAACCGGGGCTTGGTCACGGTCTCGCGGAAGGGTGGGCAGTGGAGCGTCGTCCTGACAAGCGCCGGCCGGCACTATCTGGCGCACGGCACATACCCTCCCAATGGGTCACGCTCTCGGAAGGCCCGAGCCACAGTTGCGCAACCCCCGCCCATCCAAACGCAAGAAGCCCCAGCCACTACGCGAAAGCCAGGTTTTTCCCCACAGCCTCGCATGACCTTCTCGGAGCAGCTGCTGCAAGAGCTCGCGGAGGCGGGCGGCCGAATCGTGAAGAGCGGCAGCGGTCCGGAGTTGGAGAAGTGGCCCTCCCGCGTTGCCGCGGCGCGCAGATCCGGAAGGATCCCGGAGACGAAGGAGCTGTTCGGGGGCTGGTGCCGTGGCGGGTACGAGATCAAGCTCGTCGAGATCCCCGCCTGGCGCCTGGTGGCCCTCCAGCCCGTCCCCGTGCCCTCGCGGCTCACGCGGCCTCACACCGTGGTCCGGGCCATGCAGGACAAACCCCAGCCGCTGGGCCTGACCAAGCCCGTCCAAGGACGTGCCCTCCGGCTCATCCAGGCGCTGATCATCACTGCCGAGAACGAAGGACACTCCGCATCGGCAGGACAGACCGGCTCCGCGCCCCCGCCCCATCGCCGCCGCAGGGCAGACCCCCACTTCACCATCACCGCACAAGGACAGACGGTGGGGTTCCTCGTCCTCCAGGAACAGGACCGGACCGAGCACGTCGCCACCGACAAGGAGCTCACCGAGGCCAAGAAGAACTCCTGGATCAGGATCCCCCGCTTCGACTACACCCCGTCCGAACGGCTCCGCTTCGTCCTCAGTGGCGGCCAGCCGCACCGGGCGAGCGAATGGACCGACACCCCCAACCGTCCCCTCGAAGACCAGCTCGCCGAGATCGCGCAGGAGGTCACGCTTCGCGGCGAAGCCGCCGAACGCAGACGTCTCGACGAGATCGAAGCAGCCCGCCAGAAGCGCATCCGCTGGGAAGCCGCCATGAAAGAAGCGCGCGTCCAGTACGCCGAGGCTTACCGCTTCAGACACTTCGAAGCGCAGGAAGCGGCATGGCGCCACGCCACCCGACTCGCAGAGTACGTGAGCGCCGTACGCACCCGGGTCGAGACCATGCCCCCAGGCCAGACCAGGACCGAAGCCGAAACATGGATCGACTGGGCAGCAGCCCGCGTGGAGCATCTCGACCCTCTGAACACACCGCCCCGACTGCCCGACATCCCCGAACCACGAGCCGACGACCTCAGGCCCTTTCTCGGGCACTGGAGTCCCTACGGCCCCTGACACAACACGCACCGGACACCTCACCTAGCCTCACGGAACGTCACTACCGAGAAGCGGATGGGGCAGGGGCAGCCGACAGCTCGGCAGCCAGCGCCCCAGCCACCTCAACGCGCCTACAACCACACAGCTGAGGACTCCATTCGACGGTCGCCAATCACGCATGACGACCCATCAGAAACCGCGCCGTCCGTGCGTCAAACGTGCGTCACGTGCGTCAGATATGCGTCAAGATATCGCCCGTAACGCATGTAACGCCCATAACGCACACTCGGGGAAATGCCAGGTCAGCGGCCCTTTTCGGCGGGCTCAAGGATCGCGACGCACTCGACATGATGGGTCATCGGGAACAGGTCGAACGCCCTCAGCGTCCGGACCTTGTAGCCGCGTTCCGCGAAGTACGCCAGGTCTCGGGCCAGGGCTGCCGGGTCGCAGGCCACGTAGGCGATGCGGCGGGCGCCGAGGCCCGCCAGGTGGTGGACCGTCTGCTTGCCGGCGCCGGCGCGCGGGGGGTCCAGGACGATGAGGTCGACCTCCGTGATGCCGGTGCGCGGGAGGACCGCCTCGACCTTGCCCTGTTCGATGCGGACGCGCGGGAACCCTGCCAGGTTGTGGCGGGCGTCCTCGACGGCGCGCTTGCCGGACTCGATGCCGAGGACCGCGCCCTGCTCGCCGACGCGGTCGGCGATGGCGCCGGCGAAGAGGCCGACGCCGCAGTAGAGGTCGAGGGCCGTTTCGCCCTTGCGGGGGGTGAGGCCCTGCATGACGGCGAGCATCAGGGTCTGCGCGGCCTTCGGGTGGACCTGCCAGAAGCCGCCGTTGCCGACGCGGTAGGTGCGGTCGTCGGCGCGCTCGCGGACGAAGGCGCGGCCGTGGACGCGGTGGACTCCGCCGTCCTTCTCGTCGACGCGGAGGACGGAGACCGGCTTGTCCAGTTCGACCAGCGGGAGGCGGCCGCCTGGCTTCGGGGTCAGGATGACCTGGCGGTCGTTCGAGCCGGAGGCGGCGATGGCCTCGACCGAGGCCATGTTCTCCCAGTCGCGCTTCTCGATGCCCAGTTCCGAGACGCCCGGCGCCGCGATCATGCAGTGGTCGATCACCTCGACCTCGTGCGAGCGGTGCTTGCGCAGGCCCGCCTGGCCGTCCGCGTCGATCGCGTACTGGACGCGGGTCCGCCACTGCGGGACCTCGCCCTGCGGGAGCTTGTCGCCCTCGGCCGGCATGACCGTGCCGTCCCAGCCGGCCTCCTCGGGGGTCAGGCCGGCGAGCCGCAGGAGCTGCTCGGCGATGACCTCGCCCTTGAGGCGGCGCTGGGCGCCGGGCTTGGCGTGCTGCCAGTCGCAGCCGCCGCACTTGCCCGGGCCCGCGAAGGGGCAGGGGGCTTCGACGCGGTCCTTGGACGGGTCGAGGATGGTGATCGCGTCCGCGCGCAGGAAGCGGGAGGTCTCCTCGCCCTCGGTGACGCGGGCGACGACCCGCTCGCCGGGCAGCGCGTGGCGGACGAAGAGGACACGGCCCGCCTCGGTGCGGGCGATGCAGTGGCCGCCGTGCGCGACCGGACCGACCTCGACCTCGTACTCTTCCCCGACCAACGACGAAACAGGGGTGTTCTGCATGGTGGGGAAGCTCCAAGGGGACGCGACGGTGGGCTGCCGTTTGGACGGCAGCCCACCAGTCTAGTTGTTCTTTTCGAGTTGTTCTTTGCGCCCGGTATGCGGCGGCGCTAGTTGTTCTTCGCCGCCGGTTCCTTGTGGCCCTTCTCCACCGGGCCGCGGCGGACCGAGCCCGGCGCGTTCCACTCCTGGCGCTTCCTGGCCCGCTTCTTGGCGGCCTCGGAGGACTGGAGCTGGTAGGGGACGGAGGTCACCATGACGCCGGGCGTGAAGAGCAGCCTGCCCTTGAGGCGGAGCGCGGACTGGTTGTGGAGCAGGTGCTCGTACCAGTGCCCGACGACGTACTCCGGGATGTAGACGGAGACGGCGTCGCGCGGGCTCTCCCGGCGGATGTTCTTGACGTACTCGATCACCGGGCGGGTGATCTCGCGGTACGGGGAGTCGAGGATCTTGAGCGGGACGTTGATGCCGCGCCGCTCCCACTCCTCCCTGAGTGCCTTCGTCTCGACCGGGTCGACGTTGACGGTCAGCGCCTCAAGCTCGTTCGCGTGCATGAGCTTGGCGTAGGCCAGTGCGCGGAGGGTGGGCTTGTGGAGCTTGGAGACGAGGACGATGGAGCGGACCCGGGAGGGGCGCACGTACTCGTCGGGGCGTTCCTCGGCGGCGGCGATCTCGGCCGCGACCGAGTCGTAGTGCCGACGGATCGCGGACATCGTCCCGTAGAAGATCACCATGCCGAGCAGGGCGACCCAGGCGCCGTGGGTGAACTTGGTGGCGAGGACGACGACGAGGACGAGGCCGGTGAAGAAGGCGCCGAAGGCGTTGATCGCGCGGGAGCGGATCATGTGGCGGCGCTTGGCCGGGTCCCGCTCGGTCTTCAGGTGCCGGTTCCAGTGCCGGACCATGCCGGTCTGGCTGAGGGTGAAGGAGACGAAGACGCCGACGATGTACAGCTGGATCAGCTTGGTCGAGTCGGCCCCGTAGACCCAGACGAGCAGGGCGGCGGCACCGGCGAGGAGCACGATGCCGTTGGAGAACGTGAGGCGGTCGCCGCGGGTGTGCAGCTGGCGCGGCAGGTACCGGTCCTGGGCGAGGATCGAGCCGAGGAGCGGGAAGCCGTTGTACGCGGTGTTGGCGGCCAGGAAGAGGACGAGCGCGGTGGCGGCGGCGAGCAGGATGAAGAAGAACGTTCCGTCGCCGAAGACGGCGGCCGCGACCTGGGAGATGACCGGGTCCTGGACGTAGCCTTCGCCGACCGGCTGGCCGTTGACCAGCAGGTCCTGCGCCGGCTTCTCGGCCATCCGGACGTCGGTGGCCATGGCCAGGAAGATGATGCCGCAGAACATCGTGACGGCCAGGCCGCCCATGAGGGCGAGCGTGGTGGCGGCGTTCTTCGACTTGGGCTTGCGGAAGGCGGGGACACCGTTGGAGATGGCCTCGACGCCGGTGAGCGCGGCACAGCCGGAGGAGAACGCGCGGAGCAGCAGGAAGACGAGCGCGAAGCCCGCGAGTCCCTCGTGCTCGGGCTTGATCTCGAAGTCGGCGGTGGGCGCCCTCATGGTCTCGTCGAGGACGATCCCCTTGTACGCGCCCCAGGCGATCATGATGAAGACGCCGGCGACGAAGACGTACGTCGGGATCGCGAAGAGCGATCCCGATTCCTTCACGCCGCGCAGGTTCATCACCGTGAGCAGCACGATCACGCCGACGGCGCAGGCCACCTTGTGCTCGACGACGAAGGGGATCGCGGAGCCGAGGTTCTCGATGCCCGAGGAGATCGACACGGCGACGGTCAGGACGTAGTCGACGAGCAGGGCGCTCGCGACGGTCAGTCCGGCCTTCGGCCCGAGGTTGGTGTTGGCGACCTCGTAGTCGCCGCCGCCGCTCGGGTACGCGTGGACGTTCTGCCGGTACGAGGCGACGACCGTGAACATCAGGACGACGACCGCGAGCGCGATCCACGGGCTGAAGTGGTAGGCCGACAGACCGGCCACGGACAGAACGAGCAGCACCTCGCCCGGTGCGTACGCCACCGAGGACAGCGGGTCGGAGGCGAAGACGGGGAGGGCGATCCGCTTGGAGAGGAGGGTCTCTCCGAGCTTGTCGCTGCGCAGGGCCCGCCCGATCAGGATCCGTTTGGGAAGGTCGGTCAGTTTGGACACGGAGAGGATCGTAAGCGTTCGAAAACAGCCACGCGCACCGGCACCCCCGATAGGCACGGAATCTCCCTGACTACCACCTCGGATGCGGTCCCGGCCAACGTTGCCGCTTAAGCTCGGACCGGGTGACCCGGCAGGGTGTCGCCCGCCGCGACCCGGGCGCATCGGGTGAGGAAAGTTGTGAGCAGGGTGTTTTCGCAGGTCAGTAAGACGATCAGGAGTGCGGGGTAAGGGGACGTGCACATCGTCATCATGGGCTGCGGGCGAGTGGGAGCCGCTCTCGCGCAGACCCTGGAGCAGCAGGGGCACACCGTCGCGGTCGTGGACCAGGACCCGACGGCTTTCCGTCGTCTGGGGTCGGGTTTCGGCGGTCGGCGCGTCACGGGCGTGGGCTTCGACCAGGACACGCTGCGTGAGGCCGGCATCGAGGACGCGGGGGCGTTCGCCGCGGTGAGCAGCGGCGACAACTCGAACATCATCGCGGCGCGGGTCGCCCGCGAGATGTTCGGCATCGAGAACGTGGCGGCGCGGATCTACGACCCGCGGCGCGCCGAGGTCTACCAGCGCCTCGGCATCCCGACGGTCGCGACGGTCCGCTGGACCGCCGACCAGATGCTGCGGCGGCTGCTGCCCTCGGGCGCGGAACCGCTGTGGCGCGACCCGAGCGGGGGCGTGCAGCTCGCGGAGGTGCACACCTCTCCGGCCTGGATCGGCCACAAGGTGAGCCGGCTCCAGGAGGAGACCGGAGTCCGCGTCGCCTTCCTCACCCGGCTGGGCGAAGCGATTCTGCCGACCTCGCAGACGGTGCTCCAGGAAGGTGATCTGGTGCACGTGATGATGCGTACGGACGAGATCGCGAAGGTCGAGGAGGCCTTCGCCGAGGGTCCCGAGGAGGGCGGTCACTGATGCGTGTCGCTATTGCGGGCGCGGGTGCGGTGGGCCGTTCCATCGCGGGCGAGCTGCTGGAGAACGGTCACGAGGTCCTGCTGATCGACAAGGCGCCGACCGCCATCTCGGTGGAGCGGGTGCCGCAGGCGGAGTGGCTGCTCGCCGACGCCTGTGAGATCACCTCGCTCGACGAGGCGGCGCTCCAGCGCTGCAACGTGGTGATCGCGGCGACCGGCGACGACAAGGTGAACCTGGTCGTCTCGCTGCTCGCCAAGACCGAGTACGGCGTGCCGCGGGTCGTCGCCCGGGTGAACAACCCGAAGAACGAGTGGCTGTTCAACGAGGCCTGGGGCGTGGACGTGGCCGTCTCGACCCCGCGTCTCATGTCGGCCCTGGTGGAGGAGGCGGTGAGCGTCGGCGACCTCGTCCGGCTGCTGCGCTTCAGCCACGGCGACGCGAACCTGGTCGAGCTGACGCTCCCGCCGGAGTCGGCGGTCGCCGGCACTGCGGTCGGGGACGTGGCCTGGCCGCAGGACACCTCGCTGGTGACGATCATCCGCGGTTCGCGGGTGCTCACGCCGAGCGCCGAGGAGACCCTTGAGGCCGGCGACGAGCTGCTGTTCGTGGCCGCGCAGGCCCGCGAGGAGCAGCTGGAGGACCTGCTGCAGGTCCGCCGCGAGCCGACGGAGTCCTGAGCACCGGCCCGTACGCGGGCCCGAGTGGCGGGTGTACGAGGAGGGGCCCGGACCTGTTCGCCAGGTCCGGGCCCCTCCTCGTGCCGTCTCAGGCCTCCGGGTGGCTCTGCGCCGCGGCGGCGGCCGCCTTGCGCTCCTTCTCGGCGAGCTCCTCGGCCTCCATCTCGGCGAAGACGTCGATCGGCGGCGGAGCCTTCGCGAGGAACACCCAGGTGAGGTAGACCGCGAGCAGGAACGGCGGGATCTTCAGGGCGACGAGCACCCAGCCGAACTTGGTCGTGTCGGCCCACCAGTACATCGGGAAGAGGATCGCGCACTTGCCGAGCAGGATCAGGCCCCAGGCCCAGCTCGCCTTCGTGTACGCCTTCTTCCGGCCCGGGTTACGGGTCCGCCAGGAGAGGTTCTCCTTGAAGACCGGGCCCAGGATCAGGCCGATCAGCGGGACCCCGGCGAGCGCGGTGACGATGTACGCGAGGGCGAGGCCCAGGGTGTACAGCATGCCCGGCAGGTAGAAGTCCTTGGCGTTGCCCGTCATCATCGCGAAGACGACACCGAAGGCGACACCGAAGACGCCGCTGAAGGCGTGCTTCACGGTGTCCCGTCGGATGAGCCGGACGGCGACCAGGACCAGCGACACCGCGAGGGCGGCGATCGCGGAGATCTGCACGTTCTTGTTGATCGTGAAGATCGTGACGAACAGCAGGCCCGGCACGACCGTCTCGACCATGCCCCGCAGGCCGCCGAAGGCCTCGAACAGCGCGGCCTCGGTGACCTCCTTCGACGCCTGGGCGTCCTGATCCGTGGTGGTCGGCTTGTCGAGGGACGTCACCGGCTACTCCTGTCCGAGCGGTCGGAGCTCGTATTTGGGGTTGAAGAGGACCCGCCGGCCGTGGCTCATGGAGATCCGGCCGGAGGCGATCAGCTTGCGGCCCGGCTCGATGCCCACGATGGAGCGCCGGCCGAGCCACACGACGTCGAGCGGTGCGGTGCCGTCGAAGAGTTCGGCCTCCAGCGCGGGCACACCGGCGCGGGGACGCAGCGTGACCGTGCGCAAGGTACCAGTCACCTTGACTATCTGGCGGTCGGAGCAGTCGCAGATACGCGTGCACCCCGACGCCTCGGCGTCCTCCTGGAGCTCCTCCGACTCCAGGTCCTCCGGCGAGGAGGAGAGCCGGTCGAGCATCCGGCGGAACCTACCGGCCGGCTTCTCTGTACGTGGTGCAGCACTCATACAGAAAGCGTACCGGCCACCGCCCTCACCGGGACCTGACCCCGAACGGCCGCCGGTTCAGCGTTCGAAGCGGTAGCCCATGCCCGGTTCGGTGACGAAATGCCGCGGGTGGGAGGGATCGCTCTCCAGCTTGCGGCGGAGCTGCGCCATGTACACCCGGAGGTAATTGGTCTCCGTGCCGTACGAGGGCCCCCAGACCTCCTGGAGCAGCTGCTTCTGGCTGACCAGCCGGCCGCTGTTGCGGACCAGGACTTCGAGCAGGTGCCACTCGGTGGGGGTGAGCCGGACGTCCCGGCCGTCGCGGTGGACCTTCTTCGCCGCGAGGTCGACGGTGAAGCCCTCGGTCTCGACGACCACGACCCCGTCCTCGGCGCCGCCGACGGGCTCGGCGCGGCGGACGGCGGCGCGCAGCCGGGCGAGCAGCTCGTCCATGCCGAAGGGCTTGGTGACGTAGTCGTCGGCGCCGGCGTCGAGCGCCTCGACCTTCTCGTCGGAGGTCTGCCGGGCCGAGAGGACCAGGATCGGCACCCGGGTCCAGCCGCGCAGGCCCTTGATGACCTCGACGCCGTCCATGTCGGGGAGACCGAGGTCGAGCACGACGACGTCGGGGTGGCGTTCGGCGGCGAGCCGGAGGGCGGTGGCACCGTCGTGCGCGGCGTCGACCTCGTACTTCCGTGCCTTGAGGTTGATCACCAGGGCACGGACGATCTGCGGCTCGTCGTCGACCACGAGAACCCGGGTCATGGAGGGGGACCTTCCTTCTTCGGTCGCCCGTGCGGGCGGGAGCAAGACAGTACGGGAGCGGAGGGGGCGGCGCGCGGGGTACGGGAACGAACCGGGACGCCCTTCGGGACGGAGTCGGGTGGCGCGCCTCGGGGCGGGGGCGGGTGGTGCGCCTCGGGGCGGCCGGTTCAGGTCACGGCGTGCGCCGGGAGGTCGGGGGCCGATGCCGGCGGTCCGCCCCGCGCGGCCCTGAGGGTGAGCACCATGGTCAGGCCGCCGCCCGGGGTGTCCTCGGCGCCGAGCGTCCCGCCCATGGCCTCGACGAAGCCGCGGGCGACCGCGAGGCCCAGGCCGACGCCGGAGCCGCGCGGGGCGTCGCCGAAGCGCTGGAAGGGCTCGAAGATGCCGTCCTTGGCCTCGTCGGGGACACCGGGGCCGCGGTCCACGACCCGGAGCTCGACGCGGTCGCCGAGGGTGCTGGCGGCGACGGCCACGGGTATGCCCCCGGGGCTGTACTTGACGGCGTTCTCGACGATGTTGGCGACGGCCCGCTCCAGGAGGCCCTTGTCGACCTCGACCATGGGCAGTGTCTCGGGGATGTCGAGCTCGGCGCTTCCGTCGGGCACTCCCCCGAGCGCCATCGGGACGACCTCGTCGAGGTCGACGGTACGGATCAGCGGGGTGACGGTGCCGGTCTGGAGGCGGGACATGTCGAGGAGGTTGCCCACCAGGTGGTCGAGGCGGTCGGCGCCGGCCTCGATGCCCTCCAGGAGTTCGGCGCGGTCCTGTTCGGACCATTCGACGTCGTCGGAGCGGAGGGAGGAGACGGAGGCCTTGATGCCGGCGAGGGGGGTCCGCAGGTCGTGGCTGACGGCGGCGAGCAGGGAGGTGCGGATCTTGTTGCCCTCGGCCTGCTTACGGGCCTCCTCCGCCTCGCCCACGAGCCGCTGGCGGTCGAGGACGACCGCGGCCTGGGCGGCGAAGGCGCCGAGGACGCGCCGGTCCTCGGCGGGCAGCACCCGGCCGGACAGGGCGAGGGCCAGGTGGTCGCCGACCGGCATGTCCACGTCCGCGTCCTCGGGCCGGGCCGCCGGGTGGGGGCCGACGCTGGCGGCCCGTGTCCAGGGCTCGACGTCGTCCACCCGCTCCAGGAGGGCGACGGATTCCATGGAGAAGGTCTCGCGGACCCGTTCGAGGAGGGCGTCGAGGCTGGTCTCGCCGCGCAGCACGCTGCCGGCGAGATAGGAGAGCACCTCGGACTCGGCGCGCAGCCGGGCGGCCTGGTGGGTGCGCCGGGCGGCCAGGTCGACCACGGAGGCGACCGACATGGCGACGCCGAGGAAGACGGCGATGGCCACGATGTTCTTGGGGTCGGCGATGGTGAGCCGGTGGACGGGCGGGGTGAAGAACCAGTTGAGGAGGAGGGAGCCGGCCGCGGCGGAGGCGAGCGCCGGCAGGAATCCGCCGAGCAGGGCCGCCGCGACAGTGAGGGCCAGGAAGAGCAGCATGTCGTTGGCGAGACCGAGGTCGGCGTCGACATGGGTGAGGAGCAGGGCGAGGAGGACGGGTCCGGCGACGCCGACCGCCCAGCCGCCGATGATCCGGGAGCGGCCGAGGCGGGCACCCCGGGCGACCGGGAGGCCACGGCCTTTGGCGACCTCGCCGTGGGTGACGATGTGGACGTCGAGGTCGGGCCCGGACTCCCGGGCCACGGTCTGGCCGACACCGGGGCCGAGCATGTACTGCCAGGTGCGGCGGCGGCTGGAGCCGAGGACGATCTGCGTGGCGTTGACCCCGCGGGCGAACTCCAGGAGTGCGGAGGGGATGTCGTCGCCGATGACATGGTGGAACGTTCCGCCCAGGTCCTCGACCAGGGTGCGCTGGACGGCCAGCTCCTTGGGCGAGGCGGCCGTGAGGCCGTCGCTGCGGGCGATGTAGACGGCGAGGACCTCGCCTCCCGCGCCCTTCTCGGCCAGCCGGGTGGCGCGCCGTATGAGGGTGCGGCCCTCGGGACCGCCGGTCAGGCCGACGACGATGCGCTCACGGGCCTGCCAGGTGGAGCGGATGTTGTGCTCGCCCCGGTACTGCTGGAGGTACTCGTCGACCCGGTCGGCGGTCCAGAGCAGCGCCAGCTCGCGCAGGGCGGTGAGGTTGCCGGGGCGGAAGTAGTTGGAGAGGGCCGCGTCGACCTTGTCCGAGGTGTAGACGTTGCCGTGGGCCATCCGGCGGCGCAGGGCCTCCGGCGACATGTCGACCAGCTCGATCTGGTCGGCCCGGCGCACCACCTCGTCGGGGACGGTCTCCCGCTGCCGTACGCCGGTGATCGCCTCGACCACGTCGCCCAGCGACTCCAGGTGCTGGATGTTGACGGTCGATATGACGTCGATGCCGGCCGCGAGCAGCTCGGCGACGTCCTGCCACCGCTTGCGATTGCGGGAGCCGGGCACGTTCGTGTGGGCGAGCTCGTCGACGAGCGCGACGGCGGGACGCCGCTCCAGGACGGCGTCGATGTCCATCTCGGTGAAGGCGGTCCCCCGGTACTCCAGGGTGCGGCGCGGCACCTGCTCCAGGCCGTGCAGCATGACCTCGGTGCGCGGCCGTCCGTGATGCTCCACGAACGCCACGACGCAGTCCGTGCCGCGCTCCACCCGCCGGTGCCCCTCGGAGAGCATGGCGTAGGTCTTGCCGACGCCCGGCGCAGCGCCGAGGTATATCCGAAGCTTGCCGCGTCCCATGGCACGACCATACGTCCAGCCAATCGGACATTCCGTACGCGGGGAGGGGGCCGGAGCGGTCTTGACGTGTTTCTGATGTCGGACCGCACCGGCCGCCGCGGCAGGGACCGGCCGTGCCGCGTCAGTGCTCGATGATCTCGCCGTCGCTGAGTTCGAGAACCCGGTCCGCCAGGCCAAGGAGCTGCGGGTCGTGGGTGGCGACCAGGGCCGTACAGCCCTCGCTGCGCACCACCGCGCGCAGCAGCTGCATGACGGCGAGGCCGGTCTCCTGGTCCAGCTGTCCGGTCGGTTCGTCGGCTATGAGCAGCGCCGGCTTGTTGGCGAGGGCGCGGGCGATGGCGACGCGCTGCTGCTGCCCGCCGGAGAGCTCGCCGGGCCGCTGGTTCGCGTGGTCGGCGAGGCCCACCAGGCCGAGGAGCAGGGCCACCCGCTCCTCGCGCTCCTTCGGGTCCGCCTTGCGCAGCCGCATGGGTACGCCCACGTTCTCGGCGGCGGAGAGGATCGGGAGCAGCCCGAAGGACTGGAAGATGAAGCCGATCCGGTCGCGGCGCAGCTCCAGGAGTCCGTTCTCGCCGAGGGTGGCGAGGTCGACGCCGTCGATGACGATCGACCCGCCGTCCGCGCTGTCGAGGCCGCCGACCAGGTTGAGCAGCGTCGTCTTGCCGGAGCCGGAGCGGCCCTTGAGCGCGACGAGCTCGCCGCGCGGGATGTCGAAGGAGACCCCGCGCAGGGCGTGGACGGCTGCTTCCCCGGTGCCGTACGAACGGCGCAGGTTCTCCACGCGGACCATCGGCAGGCCGGCCGGGTCCTCGGCGACGGCCGTCGCGGACCGCGTGCTGCTCTCACTCACCCTGTGCTCCCCCTCCTCGAACATGTGCCCGCCAGTATGGTCCGCGGCCGGGTCCCAGGGCCAGGGCCCGTGGGCGGAACCTGTGGAAAACGACCGATGGGCCGCTTCCCGTACGTGTCGTACGGAAAGCGGCCCATCGGCCCTGGCGAGTGCGCGGCGTGCCCTGAGGCCCACCGGTCCTACGAGGTGTTCCTGCGATCAGGCCGCACACCCCGGAGCAGGGTGTCCCGGCGATCAGGCCGTACACCCCCGAGCGCGTACTAGCGGATCTCGGAGATCTCCGGACCGCGCTGGAGCTGACCCATGCCGCCGGAGAAGCGGGAGCTCTCCTGCTCCTCCTGCTGCACGCCGTCCGGCACCATCTGCGCGTCGTTCGGCAGCTTGAGGACGATCGGGTCGCGCGGGGCCATCGGGCCGTCGCCGCGGACGACCACGGTGTCCCGGACGATCTGCTCCAGGAGACCGGCCGCCTCGGGCTGGACCGCACCCTGCCCGGAGATCACTCCGCGCAGGAACCAGCGGGGTCCGTCGACACCCACGAAGCGGACCAGCTGCACACCGCGGTTGCCGTCCGGCAGCTGGACGGGGACCTGCGCGCGCAGCTCCCAGCCAAGCGGACCCTCGACCTCGTCGATGACCCCGCCCTGCTGGACGATGCCCGTGGCGATCTCGTCGCGGACCTCGCCCCAGATGCCCTCGTTCTTGGGGGCGGCGAAGGCCTGCAGCTGCACGGCGCTGTCACGCAGGACGACGGTGGCCGCGACGATCGCGTCGCCCGCCACCTCCACCCGCAGCTCCATGCCCTCGACCCCGGGGACGAAGACGCCGCCCAGGTCGACACGGCCGTCCTCGGGCTTGCCGACCTCGGAGATGTCCCAGGGTCCGTCGGGCCGGGGCGCCGGCGGAAGGTTCACACGGCGCGGGGCCGCGTCGTCCGCGTCCTCGCCGTCCACCGCGTCGACGACCTGCTCGGCCTCGCCCGCCGCGTCCTCTGCGGCACCGCTCTTCTTGCGACGTCCGAACACGTCACTGTCCTTCCCGGTCGGATACGACCGAAGCGTATCGATTCCCACCCGTTGTGCCGTCCACGGCGGCATGACCGCCGGTGGACCCGAAGCCCCCCTCGGCCCGCGCCGAGCCGGGAAGCTCCGCCACCTCGTGGAAGCGCACCTTCTCGACCTGTTGGACGACAAGTTGGGCAATCCGATCGAATCGTTCGAACCGCACACTCTCGCGCGGGTCGAGATTGACCACGATCACCTTGATCTCTCCACGGTACCCGGCATCCACCGTCCCCGGGGCATTCACGAGCGCCACTCCGCAGCGGGCGGCGAGTCCGGAGCGCGGGTGCACGAAGGCCGCGTACCCGTCCGGGAGCGCGATGGAGATCCCGGTGGGCAGCACGGCGCGCTCCCCGGGGGCCAGCACGACGGCCTCCGTGGTGACCAGGTCCGCCCCGGCGTCACCGGGGTGGCCGTAGGCCGGGATCGGCACGTCCGGGTCCACACGCCGGATCAGTACGTCGACAGGGTTGCTCATCAGGGGTTCACCTCGAAGGCGCGGGCGCGCCGGACCTGGTCGGGGTCGGACATGGCGGCCTGGATCTCCTCCGGGCGGCCGTTGTCGATGAAGTGGTCGACCTTGACCTCTATGAAGAGTGCCTCGGCGCGGACGGCGACGGGGCCCTCGGGCCCGCCGATCCGGCCGACGGCGGTCGAGAAGATCTTGCGGCCGCGCACGGCGGTCACCGCGGCCTCCAGGTGGAGCACGGTGCCCACCGGGACGGGCCGGACGAAGTCGGTCTCGAGCCGTCCGGTCACGGCGATGACCCGCAGCAGCCAGTTCAGGGAGCCGAGGGTCTCGTCGAGCGCGGTGGCGAGCACGCCGCCGTGCGCGAGGCCGGGGGCGCCCTGGTGGTCGGGGGTCACCGTGAACTCGGCGGTGACGGTCACGCCCTCACCCGCGCGCGCCTCCAGGTGGAGGCCGTGGGGCTGCCCGCCGCCGCACCCGAAGCAGTACTCGTAGTGCGAACCGAGCAGCTCGCCGGGGGCCGGCGCGTCGGGGTGGCGTACCGGCGGTATGGCGTCGGCCGGCGGGGTGAGGGCGGCAGATGTTCCAGTCACAGCCGCAGACCTTACCCGCGCGGATGGGCGCAGGTCGCGCCGTGCCAAGCTTGGACGCATGCAGCCTTCCGCATCGTCCCCCGCCCCCTCCCCCGCCCCCTCCGCCGCACCGCTCTTCGACGAGCGGCTGACGGCGCCCCGCTCCTGGTGGTTCATCGCGGGTCTGCTCGGTCTCTCCGGCGGCCTGATCATGGTCCCGCTGGGTACGGTCCCGATGCTGGGCGGTCTGATCGTGGTGGCGGTGCTCGCCGGTGCGGCGGTGTCCTCGTACGGCTCCGCCCGGATCCGGGTGGTGGCCGGTTCGCTCGTGGCGGGCGACGCGCGGATCCCGGTCTCGGCGCTGGGCGAGGCCGAGGCGCTCGACGCGGAGGAGGCGCGCGCGTGGCGCACGTACAAGGCCGACCCGCGCGCGTTCATGCTGATGCGCGGCTATGTGACCCGGGCGGTGCGCGTCGAGGTGACGGACCCGTCGGACCCGACGCCGTACGTGTACCTCTCCAGCCGTGAGCCGGAGGCGCTGGTGGCGGCCCTGGACGCCGTCCGTGCGGACGCCCAGGACTGAGCGGGCCGAGGAGGCCGGCTAGAACCCGAGTTCCTTCGGGTTCTCCGGCTGTTCCAGCGGGGGCAGCTCCCGGAGGGAGTCCCAGGGGACCTGGCGGTTGCGCAGGTCCTTGCGGATGTGGCCCGCGAGCTTCTTGGTGTCGCGGCGGTTCATGACCGCGCCGACCGCCGCGCCGACCATGAAGGGCGTGAGGTTCGGCAGGTTGCGCACCATGCGCTTCATGATCTGCTGGCGCAGCTCGCGCTTGAGCTGTCCGCCGAGCGCCGCGTTGACGGTGGTGGGCTTGGTGGGGTCGATGCCCCGCTCCTCGGCCCAGGAGGTCAGATAGGCCGCCGAACGCTGGGTGAGCCGGCCGGGGGGCCGCAGCCCGTAGACCTCGTGCAGTTCGGCGATGAGTTTGAGTTCCACGGCGGCGACGCCGGTGATCTCGGCCGCGAGCTCCGCCGGCATGGCCGGGGGTACGGGGAGCATGGCGGCGGCACCGATGCTGGCACCCACGGTCGAGCTCGCGTTCGCCGCACCCGCGACGAGCTTGTCGGCGAGCTCCTCGGGGCCGAGCCCGGGAAACTGCTTGCGCAGGGTCGCCAGATCGCGGACGGGGATCCGCGGGGCGAGGTCGATCAACCGGTCGGCCAGATGGCCGATGCCGGCCTTGGCGCTGTCTCCGCCGCGCTTCACGCCCTGGCGGACGCCCTGCGCGACGCCGCGCCGGACGGCGTCGATCCGGTCGGAGTCGATCTTGATCCTGTCGAGCTGGGCGCGCGCGGGATTGGCGAGCCGCTTGACGGCGCCGAAGCGCCCGTCCCGCTGTGTCTCGTCGTTCCCCGCTTCGTCCAGCGCGTCGCTCCGTCCCGCTTCCCGCACCACCGGCAGCTGCGCCGGGTCCGGCTCGGTGACGGCCTCGAGCGAGGCCGGGAGGCCTCGCTCGTCGTCACGTACGCCGAGGGAGGGCGGGGAGGCGGCGTGCTCGGCTTCAGGGGCCTCCTGGGCACCCTCTGCCGGGCCCGAGCCGCCCTTGTACGTCTTCGGGCTCCCAGGGAGCCTCAGACGCCGCTTCCGGGACGGTGTGTCGCCTGCCACGACCGAGGGTCTCAGTCGCAGTCGCGGCAGATGGGCTGGCCGTTCTTCTCCCTGGCCAGCTGGCTGCGGTGGTGCACGAGGAAGCAGCTCATGCAGGTGAACTCATCGGCCTGCTTGGGCAGGACCCGGACGGCCAGCTCCTCGTTCGAGAGGTCGGCGCCGGGAAGCTCCAGGCCTTCGGCGGCCTCGAACTCGTCGACGTCGACGGTCGAGGTCGACTTGTCGTTCCGGCGGGCCTTCAGTTCCTCAAGGCTGTCCGAATCGACGTCGTCGTCGGTCTTGCGTGGGGTGTCGTAGTCCGTTGCCATGTCGCTCTCCCCCTCTGGGTGGTTGCGGTGTCTCCAGCGCACGTAACGCGTGAGAGGTCGGACTTGTGCCCGACCTGAGGCGGAGATTTTGCCTCACATCAAGGTCTGTTACTCAATCGACACCCGTTCCGTCCTCTCGCGAGTGATCGGCTTCGGGTGGCGAACCGGACCGTACACGGTCCGACGGGCGCCCCTTGCAGGCGCCACCCCGTGTACTTCCCGTCAATCCACGCCCGGGAAACCCGGACTTTTCCGGGTTTTCACGGGGATTTCTCCGTTACGGAGAGTGGATGTCCGGACACCCTCTCCTGTGATCGATCACACATGAGCGTCTCAGAATCGGGCCCACGGAATTCCGCGCAAAGCGAACGGAACCGGGTCGGCTCGTGCAGTGTGTCAGATCGGCAGAGTGACGCGCATCACGAGACCGCCTCCTTCGCGGGGCTCCGCGATGATACGGCCGCCGTGGGCACGGGCCACGGACCGCGCGATCGACAGGCCGAGGCCGACGCCCTTGTCGCTGCCGGTCCGCTCCTGCCGGAGCCGCCGGAACGGCTCGAAAAGGTTGTCGATCTCGTACGCGGGGACCACGGGACCCGTGTTCGAGACGGTCAGGATCGCCTGGCCGTGCTCGGTCTCGGTCGTCACCTCCACCCAGCCTCCCTCCGCCACGTTGTACCGGACGGCGTTCTGGAGCAGGTTCAGCGTGATCCGCTCCAGCAGGACGCCGTTGCCCTGGACGACCGCCGGCGCGCGCTCGCCCCGGATCTCGACGCCCTTGGCCTCCGCCTCGGCGTGGACCTGGTCGACGCCCCGCTCGGCGACCTCGGCGAGGTCGACGGACTTGCGCTCGATGATCTGGTTGTCGCTCCGGGCGAGCAGCAGCAGACCCTCGACGAGCTGCTCGCTGCGTTCGTTGGTGGCCAGCAGCGTCTTGCCGAGCTGCTGGAGTTCCACCGGCGCGCCCGGGTCGGAGAGGTGCACCTCCAGGAGGGTGCGGTTGATCGCGAGCGGGGTCCGCAGCTCGTGCGAGGCGTTCGCGACGAACCGCTGCTGGGCGGTGAAGGCCCGCTCCAGGCGCTCCAGCATCTCGTCGAAGGTGTCGGCGAGCTCCTTGAGCTCGTCGTCGGGGCCGTCCAGCTCGATCCGCCGGGACAGATCGGAGCCGGCCACCTGGCGGGCGGTCCGGGTGATCCGGCCGAGCGGCGAGAGCACCCGTCCCGCCATGGCGTAGCCGAAGGCGAAGGCGATGATGCTCAGTCCGAGCAGGGCGAAGAGCGAACGGCGCAGGAGGTCCTCCAGGGCCCGGTCGCTCTGGTACCGGAGGCAGACGGAGACCGCCTGGTTGAGCTGCTCCCCGGTGCCCTGCGCGGGCAGATCGCACCACGAGGTGGTGGGCTGGACCTCGCCCCGGACGACCTTGAAGGGCAGTTCGGAGACGCTGTGGGTGAGCGCCTGCGCGGTGAACAGGTAGATGATCGAGAGCAGCAGGATGCCCGCGATCAGGAACATCCCGCCGTACAGCAGCGTGAGACGTATCCGGATGGTCGGGCGCAGCAGGGGCCTGACCGGGTCCCTGGGGTCCCAGGCGGGCTTCGGGGGCGCGTGGGGGTGAGGCACTGCGGTGGCGGGCATCGCGTTCAGATCCGGTACCCGGAGCCGGGGACCGTCACGATGACGGGCGGCTCGCCGAGCTTGCGTCGCAGGGTCATGACGGTGACGCGGACGACGTTGGTGAACGGGTCGGTGTTCTCGTCCCAGGCCTTCTCCAGAAGCTGCTCGGCCGAGACGACGGCGCCCTCGCTGCGCATGAGGACCTCCAGGACGGCGAACTCCTTCGGCGCGAGCTGGACCTCCTTGCCCTCGCGGAAGACCTCGCGGCGGTTCGGGTCGAGCTTGATGCCGGCGCGCTCCAGGACGGGCGGGAGCGGCACGCTGGTCCGCCGGCCGAGGGCGCGCACGCGCGCGGTGAGCTCGGTGAAGGCGAAGGGCTTGGGCAGGTAGTCGTCCGCGCCGAGCTCGAGGCCCTCGACCCGGTCACTGACGTCGCCGGAGGCGGTGAGCATCAGCACGCGAGTGGGCATGCCCAGCTCCACGATCTTGCGGCAGACGTCGTCACCGTGGACGAGGGGAAGGTCGCGGTCGAGGACGACGACGTCGTAGTCGTTCACCCCGACGCGCTCCAGGGCCGCGGCGCCGTCGTACACGACGTCGACGGCCATGGCCTCCCGGCGCAGTCCGGTGGCCACCGCATCGGCGAGCAGCTGCTCGTCCTCGACGACGAGTACGCGCACGTCGTACATCCTTCCCGTTGAGCTGTGGTCCTGAGGCGGACCGGCTGAAAACCAGAGCACTGACTGTGCGTGTCCATCCTGCCCCGTACGCGCGTAAACCGGCTGTAAGGCGGCGGTGCGGGGGCTCCGGGCGGGCGGGGGGTCCGCGATCGCGCGAGACGGGGCGCGGGGCCGGATCGAAGAATTCACCGGATTCTCGGGCCAGTTGAGGTTTCTCTGAGGAAGGGGCTGGGGAAGACGACTGCACACCCCGTGATCACGCCCTGTATGTGGCGCGCCACCTACCGCTCTCTGTCCCCCAGAGACCGCAGTGTGTGATCCACCCACCCTCGGCACACCCCCGTGCCACCGGACCCATGACGAGGGGGCGCACGATGGACGCTTTCACCGCAGGCCTGCTGCACCGCATCAGGACCACGCAGACGGACCTCACGCGGGCTCGTGAGACGGGCGACGACTACCTGGCGGAGGTGGAGCAGGCGGAGCTCGAGGACCTGCACCGGCTGGCCGCCGAGCACGGCGTGGAGGTAGCCGTGCCGGGCGTCTGACCCGACCGACCCGCTGTCCGACCCGACCCCGACCGACCCGCAGCCCAGCCCGTTCCACCGATCCGACCCGTACACACGTGAGGGCCCCGGCGCCGTTCCCGGCACCGGGGCCCTCACGCGTCCGTCAGTCGTGCCAGGCGCCCAGGTCCTCCAGGATCTCCTGGAGGGGCTCGAAGAGGCCCGGAGACGCCGCCAGGGCCAGTTCGCCGGACTCCGGCTCCCCGGGGCGCCCACCGGTCAGCGCGCCCGCCTCGCGGGCGATCAGGGCGCCGGCGGCGAGGTCCCAGGGGTTGAGGCCCCGCTCGTAGTAGGCGTCCAGGCGGCCGGCGGCCACGTCGCAGAGGTCGATCGCGGCCGAGCCGCCGCGCCGGATGTCGCGTACGCGCGGGATCACCCGCTGGGCGACGTCCGCCTGGTGGGCCCGCCGGGCCTGGATGTACCCGAAGCCGGTGCCGAGGAGGGCCTGGTCGAGCGGGGGCGAGGGACGGACGGCGAGGCGCCGCTCGTCCGCCCGGGCGCGGCCGTCCGCGTAGGCGCCGCCGCCGAGGACCGCCCGGTAGGTCTCGCCGCGCATCGGGGCCTCGACGACGCCGACCACGGTCTCGCCGTCCCGTTCGGCCGCGATCGAGACCGCCCAGGTGGGCAGTCCGTAGAGGTAGTTCACGGTGCCGTCGAGCGGGTCGATCACCCAGCGGACCCCGCTGGTGCCGGGGCTCGACGCGCCCTCCTCGCCGAGGAGACCGTCCTGTGGGCGGTGGTCGGCGAGGAAGCCGGTGATCAGCTTCTCGGCGGCGATGTCCATCTCGGTGACGACGTCGATGGGGCTCGTCTTGGTCTGCGCCACGGCCAGGTCGTCCGGCCTGCCGTCGCGCAGCAGCGCTCCGGCCCGCCGTGCGGCCTCCACGGCGAGGTCGAGCAGTTCGGTGAGCAGCGGGTCGGTCACGTCGGTCCTTTCGGTCACGTCGTCGGCCATCTCGGTCGCGGGAGTCTCTTACGCGTACGGGCTGTCGGCGCCGGCCGCCGCCGGGCGCTCCGCCCTGGCCGGGCAGCAACCGATCGGGCACAGGTCGTGGGAGGGGCCAAGGGCGCCCAGCGCGCACCGCTCGGCCCGTGCGCCCCGCTCGTGTGCGGCCCGTTCCAGGAGGAGTTCACGGACGGCGGCCGCGAAGCGCGGGTCGGCGCCGACGGTGGCCGAGCGCCGGACGGGCAGGCCGAGTTCGGCGGCCTTGGCGGTGGCCTCGGTGTCAAGGTCGTAGAGGACCTCCATGTGGTCGGAGACGAAGCCGATGGGGACCATGACGGCCGCGGGCGCCCCGGCCACGTGCAGCGCCTCCAGGTGGTCGCAGATGTCGGGCTCCAGCCACGGGATGTGGGGGGCTCCGCTGCGGGACTGGTAGACGAGCTCCCAGGGGTGGTCGTTCCCGGTCCGCTCGCGGACGGCGTCGGCGATCACCCGGGCGACGTCGAGGTGCTGGCGGACGTAGGACCCGCCGTCGCCGTGCTCGGTGACCGGCCCCGAGGAGTCGGCGGCGGAGTCGGGGATGGAGTGGGTGGTGAAGGCGAGGTGGGCCCCGGCGCGGAGGGCCGGGTCGAGTTCGGCGAGGGAGGCGAGGACGCCCTCGATCATGGGCTCGACGAAGCCGGGGTGGTTGAAGTAGTGCCGGAGCTTGTCGACGCGGGGCAGCGGGAGCCCCTCCGCTTCGAGGGTGGCGAGCGCGTCGGCGAGGTTCTCGCGGTACTGCCGGCAGCCGGAGTAAGAGGCGTACGCGCTGGTCGTGAGGACGGCGATATGGCGTCGGCCGTCGGTGACCATCTCGCGGAGGGTGTCGGTGAGGTACGGGGCCCAGTTCCGGTTTCCCCAGTGGACGGGAATCCCCAGGCCGGCGGCGGCGAAGTCCGTCCGCAGCGCGTCGAGGAGCGCGCGGTTCTGGTCGTTGATCGGGGAGACGCCGCCGAAGAGGAAGTAGTGCTGCCCCACTTCCTTGAGCCGTTCCTTCGGGATGCCGCGGCCGCGCGTCACGTTCTCCAGGAACGGGACCACGTCGTCCGGGCCCTCGGGGCCGCCGAACGAGAGCAGCAGCAGGGCGTCGTACGGGGCGGGATCGTGCTGATCGGACATGGCACCGATCCTCCCACCCGCCCCCGGCACGGAACGGCGCGGCCCGTCCGAGGCGCTCGACCGGAGGTCACGTCCGGCGGCCACGGGCGGTGGTCACGGGCAGCGGGTCCCGTCCGGCGGTCACGTCCCGGCGCCGGTCCGAAAAGAGGGATGACCCATCGAGTTCAACACCGTAGGCTTTAGCTATTAATTACACGTGTTGAGTCGTCGCGCGGAGCCTGCTCCGAAGCACGGAGATCCGGAGAGCCTCTTGCCCAGTCCCTACCGCGCGATCTTCAAGGCGCCAGGCACCACGTCGTTCTCCGTCGCCGGGTTCTTCGGCCGGATGCCCCTGTCCATGATGGGCATCGGCATCGTGACCATGATCTCGCAGGTCACCGGCCGGTACGGGCTGGCCGGCGCGCTCTCCGCGACGCTCGCGGCGTCCGCCGCGGTCCTCGGCCCGCTGGTCTCCCGGCTCGTCGACCGGCACGGGCAGCGCCGGGTGCTCCGCCCGGTGACGCTGGTCTCGCTCGTGGCCGCCGCCGGCCTCCTCGTCTGCGTACAGCAGCGGGCCCCCGACTGGACGCTCTTCGCCTTCACCGCCGTGATCGGCTGTGTGCCGAGCGTCGGCGCGATGACCCGGGCCCGCTGGGCGGAGATCTACCGCGGCGACGAGCGCCGTCTGCACACGGCGTACTCCTGGGAGTCGATCGTCGACGAGGTGTGCTTCATCTTCGGCCCGATCCTCTCGATCGGACTGTCGACGACCTGGTTCCCCGAGGCCGGCCCGCTGTTCGCCGGGGTGTTCCTGACCGTCGGCGTCTTCTGGCTGACCTCGCAGCGTGCCACCGAGCCCGTCCCGCACCCCCAGCAGGGCGCCAGGACCGGTTCCGCGCTCCGCTCCCCCGGCCTCCAGGTGCTCGCCCTCGCGTTCGTCGCCACCGGCGCCATCTTCGGCTCGGTCGACGTGGTGACCGTGGCCTTCGCCGAGGAGCAGGGCCACAAGGCCGCCGCCAGTCTCGTGCTGGCCGTCTACGCGCTGGGTTCCGGTCTGGCCGGCGCCGTCTTCGGACTGCTCCACCTGAAGAGCGAGCCGTCCCGTCGCTGGCTCCTGGGCATCTGCGCGATGGCCGTGAGTATGATCCCCCTCCTACTGGCCGGGAACTTGCCGTTGCTGGCCGTGGCGCTCTTTGTCGCGGGCCTGTCCATCGCACCGACGATGGTGACCACCATGGCCCTCGTCGAAGCGCACGTACCGCGCACCAAGCTGACCGAGGGCATGACCTGGACGGGTACGGGCCTCGCGATCGGTGTGGCGCTCGGCTCCTCGGCCGCCGGCTGGGTGGTCGACGCGTCGGGGGCAGAGGCGGGGTACGTGGTGCCCGTCGTCTCGGGCGCGCTCGCGGTCGCGGTGGGTCTCCTCGGACACCGCCGGCTGCGCAGGCCGGCGCCGAACCGGGAGGGGCAGCGTGAGCGGGACGACGACAGCGGGGTCGGGCAGCGTCAGGACGGCGGACAGCCCGTGGCGTAACTGGGCGGGGAACGTCACCTCCCGCCCGGTGCGGGAGGTGAGCCCGGCCTCGGCCGAGGAGCTCGCCGAGGCGGTGCGCCGGGCGGCCGAGGACGGGCTGCGGGTGAAGACGGTCGGTACCGGCCACTCCTTCACCTCGATCGCGGCCACCGACGGCGTTCTGATCCGGCCGGGTCTGCTGACCGGGATCCGGCGGATCGACCGCGAGTCGATGACGGTGACGGTCGAGTCCGGCACCCCGCTCAAGCGGCTCAACGTGGCGCTGGCCCGGGAGGGCCTGTCGCTCACGAACATGGGCGACATCATGGAGCAGACCGTCGCCGGCGCCACCTCCACCGGGACGCACGGCACGGGCCGTGACTCGGCCTCGATAGCCGAGCAGATCCGCGAGCTGGAGCTGGTGACGGCCTCGGGCGAGCTCCTCACCTGCTCGGCGAAGGAGAATCCGGAGGTCTTCGCGGCCGCCCGGATCGGACTCGGCGCCCTCGGCGTGGTCACGGCGATCACCTTCGCGGTCGAGCCGGTCTTCCTGCTCACCGCCCGCGAGGAGCCGATGACCTTCGACCGGGTCACCTCGGAGTTCGACGCGCTGCACGCGGAGAACGAGCACTTCGAGTTCTACTGGTTCCCCCACACGGACAACTGCAACACCAAGCGCAACAACCGCAGCGCGGGCCCCGCCGCTCCCCCCGGCCGGGTCAGCAGCTGGGTCGAGGACGAACTGCTCTCCAACGGGCTCTTCCAGGTGGCGTGCTCGCTGGGCCGCGCGGTGCCGCCGGTCATTCCCTCGATCGCCAAGCTCTCCAGCCGGGCGCTGTCGGCCCGTACGTACACCGACATCCCGTACAAGGTCTTCACCTCGCCGCGCCGGGTGCGCTTCCTGGAGATGGAGTACGCCCTTCCGCGCGAGGCGGCGGTGGCCGCGCTGCGCGAGCTCAAGGCGATGGTCGAACGCTCACCGCTCAAGGTGAGCTTCCCGGTCGAGGTGCGGACGGCCCCGGCGGACGACATCGCGCTGTCCACGGCCTCGGGCCGGGAGACCGCGTACATCGCCGTCCACCTCTACAAGGGCACGCCCCACCGCGCGTACTTCACGGCGGTGGAGCGCATCATGACGGCGCACGGGGGCCGCCCCCACTGGGGCAAGGTGCACACCCGTGACGCCGCCTACTTCTCCGGGGTCTATCCGCGCTTCGCCGAGTTCACGGCGCTGCGGGACCGGCTCGACCCGGACCGGCTCTTCGCCAACGACTACCTGCGCCGGGTCCTGGGCGACTGACGGTCACTCGGCTTCCGCCCCGGCACCCGCCGGGGCGGGGGCCGACGGGGTCTCCGGCGTGACCGTCCCGGTGGTCGGCTCCTGGGTCGGGGCGGTCGGTTCCGTCGTCGGGGCCGTGGGCGTCGGGGTGGGCGTCGGCTCGCCGCCGGCAGGGTCCGAGGGCGTCGGCTCGGGCGAGGGGGTCGCGGTGCCGTTCTGCCCGTCGCCCCGGTCGCCCGGGGCCGGGGTGGCGCCCGTCGAGGGGCTGCCGGTGCCGTCGGCCGGCCGATCGGTGCCGTCGGCGGATCCGGAGGGCGTGGTCGGGCGGTCCTCGCCCCCGGCCGGCGGTGCCTCCCGGTCCGACCCGCCACCGCCTCGGACGACGGATCCGAACGTGGTGGTGCCCTGCTTGCCGCTGAAGTCCTGCCCCGAGACGAGCTCGTAGGTGGTGATGCCGCCCATGGTGACGCCGAAGACGAGCGCGGCGGCGATCGCCGGGCGCTTCCAGCCGCGGACCCGGGTGCCGTGGGTGGTCGCCGTGCCGAACTCCCCGCCGAGCTCCTCGGCGTACGGGGCGGGCGCCCGGACCGTCCCCAGCATCAGGGTGCGGTCGTCCCGCGGCCCCGCCGCGAGCGGCACCTGACGGGCCTTCGGCTTGTGGGCGACTGTCGCGTCGCGGACCTGCTCGCCGGTGCGCCGGAACAGGTGCTGGAAGAGCGGACCGCCGCAGGTGGCGATGACACTGATCACACCGGCGCCGAGGATGGTGCCGTACACGCCGAGGGTGGAGGCGAGTTTGGCGGCGATGACCGCGGCCAGGGCGCTGCCCGAGACCTGAGCCACACTCAGGTCGATCCTTCTCCTCCCGCTCTCCGTCTCCTCCGGCTCGTCCGTGTCGGTATCCGGCCTGTGGCGCATCTCCAACCCCTGATCCAGCCCCTGATGGCTCATCCGTTCACCTTGCACCCAGAAGGGACAAATGGGCGAAGGGAATAGTTCCGTTTCTGCTCTTTCTGTGAAGAGCGACACGTAAGGGGGAAGATCGCGGAGACTCAACTCCCGTACCGCCCGAGAAGTTGGGCGGCGCGCCGGTCCACCCAGGTGGCCCGAATGGAGTACATTGACGAACCCTGGGTCCGGACGCCTTCACGGGTGCCCGGGATCAAGGGGAGGGGGCCGGACACGGCGCTCGACCGGCGGCGCCGCGGCATCGCACGGGAACCGACTGCACAGAGTGACCGCCTGTCACTCCGGGTAGTCAACAGGTAACCGTGTCATAACGGCGTTCCAGGGTCCACGCCCGACACGCCGGGCAACTCGGCAAGGTAGTGGCAGGCTGCACCCGGGCAGGCCACACTCGACTAGCGGAAGCAGCGACGCACGTGACGTCGGCAGGCACCACCCGGGAGGTCCCCATGCCCGAACTGCGTGTCGTGGCCGTCTCCAACGACGGCACACGACTGGTGCTGAAGGCTGCTGACAGCACGGAGTACACACTTCCGATCGACGAGCGGCTTCGCGCCGCCGTGCGCAACGACCGCGCGCGCCTCGGCCAGATCGAGATCGAGGTGGAGAGCCACCTCCGCCCCCGCGACATCCAGGCACGGATACGAGCCGGTGCCTCCGCGGAGGAGGTCGCCCAGATGGCCGGGATCCCCGTCGACCGCGTGCGGCGCTTCGAGGGCCCCGTGCTCGCCGAGCGCGCCTTCATGGCGGAGCGGGCCCGCAAGACCCCGGTCCGCAGGCCCGGCGAGAACAGCGGCCCCCAGCTCGGCGAGGCGGTGCAGGAGCGGCTGCTGCTGCGCGGCGCCGAGAAGGACACCGTGCAGTGGGACTCCTGGCGCCGCGACGACGGCACCTGGGAGGTGCTGCTCGTCTACCGCGTCGCCGGCGAGGTCCACACGGCCAGCTGGACGTACGACCCGCCCCGGCGGCTCGTCCAGGCCGTCGACGACGAGGCCCGTGCCCTGATCGGCGAGACGGACGACACGATCGCCGCCGCGCCGGAGCCGAGCTTCCCGTTCGTGCCGCGCATCGCCCGGCTGCCCCGGGACAGGCCGCTCGACCGCGCCCTGGACCGTCAGCTCGACCACCGCCAGCTGGAGCGGGCGTCCGCGTCCGCCGAGCCGGAGGAGGAACGGGACTCCCTGACGAGCCTCCTGGAGGCCGTGCCGAGCTTCCGCGGCGACATGGTCGTGCCCGAGCAGCCGGACTCGGAGCCCTCGGAAGAGGTCGAGGCGGAGGAGCCGCCGGCCCCGGCCGCTTCGGCGGGCGCCGGCTCCGCGTACGCCGACGTCCTCATGCCCCGCGCGGTCTCGGGCCACCGGGACCGGCTCACCGGCACCACCGACCGCCAGGCCGAGGCGGACGGCGTCCGCCCGGGCCGCCGCGCGGCGGTGCCGAGCTGGGACGAGATCGTCTTCGGCACCCGCAGGAAGAAGCAGGACTGACGGCTGCGGCCGTACGAGGGGAGGGCCCGCGCCGGATCGGCGCGGGCCCTCCCCCCGTGTGCGGAGGAACGGTGCGGTCCCCGGGTGCGGGGCACCACTGCGGATCCCGGGTTACGGAGGGACTGCCGTGGGTGGCGCCTACTGAGCACCACCCCGGGTCCCGGGTTACGGAAGGACTGCCGTGGGTGGCGCCTACGGAGCACCACCCCGGGTCCCGGGTACGGAGAACCACCCCGGGTCCCGGGCACGGAGCACCACCCCGGGTCCCTGGTACGGAGAACCACCCCGGGTCCCGGGCACGGAGAACCACTGCGGATCCGGGGTTACGGAGAGACGGCCGTGGGTTCCTTGTGCGGAGGGCTACTGCGGGTCCGGTCCCGTGGCCACCGGACGCGCGGGATCGGCGGACCACTCCGACCACGAGCCCGCGTAGAGCGCGGCCGGGATGCCCGCGATCTCCAGGGCGAGGATCTCGTGGGCCCCGGAGACGCCCGATCCGCAGTAGACCGCGACCGGGGTCCCCTCGGCGGCGCCGAGCGAGGCGAAACGGTCCCGCAGGGTGTCGGCGCCCAGGAAACGACCCTCCGCGTCCACGTTCTCCGTCGTCGGGGCCGAGACCGCGCCCGGGATGTGCCCGCCGACCCGGTCGATCGGCTCCACGTCCCCGCGGTAGCGCTCGGCGGCCCGCGCGTCCAGGAGCAGCCCCGAGCGGGCGAACGCCGCCGCCCCGTCGGCGTCGAGCAGCCCGAGCGTGCCCGGCTCCGGCCGGAAGTCGCCCGGCTGCGGTGTGGGTACCTTCTCCGTGAGCTCCCCCGTCCAGGCAGCGAGGCCCCCGTCCAGGACCCTGACGTCCGGGTGGCCGGCCCAGCGGAGCAGCCACCAGGCCCGGGCCGCGGCCCAGCCGAGGCCGCCGTCGTAGACCACGACCGGTGTCTCCGCGGAGACGCCCGCCCGGCGCATCGCGGCCCCGAAGGCCTCCGGGTCGGGCAGCGGGTGGCGCCCGCCGTTGCCGGGCGGGCCCGCGAGTTCCGTGTCCAGGTCGACGTAGACCGCGCCGGGGAGGTGTCCGGCCTCGTACGCCGGACGTCCGGGCGGGCCTCCCAGCGTCCAGCGGACGTCCAGGAGAACCGGCGGCCGGGCCCCGGCCGACTCGCTCAGCAGTTCGCTAACGACGATGATGGGGTTCATGGGTGCCATCCTCGCGCAGCCGCGCGGCCGCGGGGGCGAGCCCGGCGTCCTCCCCGCGTCGTCGCGGCGGGATCGCGCCACTCTTTGGTGCGACCGGGGCGCGCCGCGGCCCCGTCGGTGACACCATCGGACGGGGAGCACGGGCACGACGACGGTCCGAGGAGAGAGTCACGATGACCGAGGCGACTCGGCGCACACCCGGCACACCCTGCTGGGTGAGCTTGATGGTGCACGGGCTTGAGGCCACGCAGGAGTTCTACAACGCACTCTTCGACTGGGAGTTCGAGCCCGGTCCCCAGCATCTCGGTCCGTACGTGCGCGCGCTGCTCGACGGCAAGGAGGTGGCGGGCATCGGCCAGCTGCCCCCCGACCGGCATCTGCCGATCGCCTGGACCCCTTATCTGGCCACCGTCGACGCCGACGAGACCGCCGAGAGCATCCGCTGCTGCGGCGGCACCGTGGCCGTGGGCCCGCTGGACGCGGGCGAGGCCGGCCGGATGGCGGTCTGCTCCGACCCGGTGGGCGCGGTCTTCGGCGTCTGGCAGGCGGAGGCGCACCACGGCACGGCGACGGCGGGACCGCCCGGGACCCCCGTGTGGAACGAGCTCCTCACCTACGAGACGTCCTCGGTCGGGAAGTTCTACCGGACGGTCTTCGGCTTCGAGGTGGAGCCGGTCGTGTCCGCCGACCACGACTACGCCACGCTCCTGGTGGACGGGGCTCCGGTGGCCTCGCTGCACGGCGTCGGCAACGCGCTGCCCCGGGACCGGGGCCCGCACTGGATGACGTACTTCGAGGTCGCCGACACGGACGCGGCCGCCCGGCTCGTCCTGCAGCTCGGCGGCCATGTCCTGCGGCCGCCGCGCGATGCCACGGCGGGGCGATCGGCCCTGGTGACGGACCCGGAGGGCGCGGTCTTCACCCTCGTCAAGTCCCCCTCCGAGTGATCCGGGGAGACCGCCGCTTGCACGGCTGACACGGCGGCGCCGCCCGCGCGGCTGACACGGCTGCGGCCGCGCCGGTGGACCGGGATCGGCCCCGCCGGGGCCGGGCCGGACGGGATCGGCCCCGCCGACACCGGGTCGGACGGATCGGCCCCGTCGAGACCCGACCGTTTCAGCCCCGTCGGGCCCGGGCGAGGCTCCGGCGGAGGGACTGCATGCCACCCCTCCGCCCCGGCGTCTCCGTGCCGCCCGGCAGGCCGAGCTGGGTCAGCCGCTCGGCGTCGAAGTGGTGCGCGATCCCCGGGTCGCCGTGGTGCTCGGCCAGGAAGAGGGTGGCCTCCCCGCGCATTCCCGGGTGGCTCTTGTGCCGCATGCAGTAGCCGACGGCGCGGACGAGCGGGGTGAGCGAGTCCGGCGCCGCTCCGGGGACGGCGGGCTCCTCGCCCTGCTCCAGGTCGGCGACCAGGTGGTCGACGACGGTGAGCGGGATCCGGTTGCTGTTCTCGAAGGGGGTAAGCCGTTCGAGGACCTCGACCGTGCCCACGCGCGCGACGGGGACGCCGTAGTAGACGGCGGCGGTGAACAGCGCGGTCGAGAAGCAGCCGACGACGAGCCGGGGCCTGCACCGCTCGTAGAAGGTCTCGGCGAGCAGCGGTCCGTCGAGGACGGTGAGCCGTACGCCGGACCGTTCCGCCTCGTCCTGGAGCGCCGTGGAGTAGTCGGCGGGCGCGCTCGGGTGCGGCTTGAAGACCACCGAGCGGTGTCCGGCGGCCGTGACGCCGCGGAGCATCCGTACGTGCAGCTCTTCCTCCTCCTCGGCGGTGAGGAGATCGAGGGCGGCGAGGTACTGACCGAGCATCAGGGCCGTGGGCTCGGCGGCGGCGGCCCGGACGATCTCGGGATCGTCGGCCGCCTCCTCGGCGATCTCGGCGAGGACCGCACGGAAGGCGTCGTCGGGGACGAGCTCCGGCTCCACGCCGTACTCGCTCAGGAGGAGGGGGCGCAGGCCCGGCACCAGGTCGAGGTGGAGAACGCGGCGGATGCGGCAGGCGATGGACTGCGCGAGGTCGTTGCGGGTCGGGCCGTAGCTCATGAGGCCGTCCGCGTAGACGTGGAGGGCGCTCTCGGGGAAGCAGCCGGCCAGTGCCTTGGCCGGATTGACCTGGATGGATTCCACGACCAGCTCCACCGGGGCGGTACCGAGGTCCCACGCGGTGCGCATCACGCGCTGCCAGAGCGGGGCGTCCTCGGGGCGGGGGGCCCAGGCGGCGGGGTGGTACGGGTGGATCGTCTCGTTCCAGTCGAGGACGCCGTCGAAACGGGCGGCGATCCGCCCGTAGCCGGTCATCGTCTCCATCCGCAGCGCCGTCTCCGGGATCTCGGCGTTGCGCGAGATCAGCAGGAGTCGGCGATGGTCCTCACGGGGGCCGAACTGGCCGGCGTCGAGCGAGGCCGCGAGGGTGGCGGCGCCGTACAGGGTGGACACCTGGAAGATCTGGACCGGGCGGCCGTCGGTGGCCGGGTCGGGCGCCGGTGCCGTGTCGGCGGCGGGTGCGGGGGCCATGGGTCAGGCGGTCCTTACGGTGTCGCGCAGGCTCCGGAGGAGAGTGCTGCGGGTTGTGTCCATGGTGGAGAGGGTCTCTTCGAGGACCTGCTGCGGCATCCGGTGCAACGCGTCGCGCACGTCGACGCGGAGCCGTGCGGCGACGGCGGGTTCGTACGTGCCGACCTTCCCCATGTGGAAGGCGATCATCGCGCAGTAGGTGCGGACCGCCTTCGGGAGGAACCGGTGCGCCTCCGCGTCCCGGGAGACGTCGGCGAGCAGGGTGTCGTACGACGGAAGGAAGTCCAGCTGCCGGTTGTCGGTGATCTGGGTGAGCGAGGTGGTGACGCCCCGGCGGTAGAAGACACCGTGCAGGGAGAGGGCCGCGAAGGTGCGTGCCTTGAGGTGGAGGCGCCAGACCCAGAGACGGTCCTCGGCCGTTCTCAGGGACGTATCGAAACGGGATTCGCCGTTCTGGAAGAGACGGGAGCTGTAAATACCGAAGGGCACGAAGGGATAGTCCACCATCGTCACCATGCTGGCCGGCGAGATTCCGTCACGGGGGTCCATCACGGTGTCGCGGCGCTTGGCGGGGGCATAGCGGATGTTCCGCTTCCGGCCCTCCGAGAGGACGTGGTCGGTACGGGCGAAGTCGCAGTCCAGACGCTCGATTCCGGTCACCATGGCCTTCAGGTGGCCGGGCGCGTACCAGTCGTCGCCGTCGAGGAAGGTGATGTGATCCCCGCGCGCGGCGTCGATTCCCGTGTTGCGCGCCTGGGCGACACCGCTGTTCGTCTCGTGCCGGATGACGGTGGCGTTCGGAAGCCGGTCGCGCCAGCGGTCGAGGATTTCCGGGGTTTCGTCCGTCGAGCAGTCGTCGATCAGCAGGAACTCGAATTCCGGATCCGCGTTGTTCGCCAGACTGCGCAGAGTGTCGGGCGCATAGGCTCCGACATTGTGGAACGGTACGACGACGGACAGTTTCGGCACTCGTAATCCCCATACTGAATCGAACAATTAAACGCCGCTACGGCGGGTACGGTAACGCTCCACTTTTCCGGGCGAACGATCCGCGTGTGCACTCCGGGTGAACTCTTGGCGTCTCCCGTGGAACGTCCGTGCGGAAGCCGCCTCACGCGGCGGCAGGTCCCTCGGCCGGCTGGTGCGCCCGCCGCCCGGCCCGCCGGTGCAGGACCCCCGTGGCGATCAGGGCGAGGAGGGCGGTCAGACCGACGGCGCCGCCGAGCATGAGACCCGGTGGGCGGAAGGAGCAGGTGACCGTGTGCGCCCGGCCGTCGAGCGGGATCGCGACGAGGCCCTGGTAGGCGCGCGCGGGGCGCGGCTCCGCGTCGCCGGCGGCGCAGCGCCAGCCGGAGATGCGGGGCGCGGCGAGCACCGCGGTCCCGGTGCTGCCCGGGGGCAGTTGGGCCGTGACGGTGTGCCCTGTGGCGCGCACCTCGGTGGCCCCGGTGGCGGTCAGCTGCCGCACGGCCGAGTCGAGCCGGGCCCTGACCAGGCAGCCGACGGGCTGACGGGGCAGCCGGACCGTGCGCTCGGGGCTCAGCTCGATCCGCACCTCGCCGGACTCGGGCACCGTGCCCAGGGCACGCATGGGGGCCCGGACGGCGGGCGGCTTGCCCTCGAAGTCCACGCGCGGCTTCCCCGCGAGGGTCGCGCCGCCGCGGTACTCGGGGGCCCAGAACCAGGCCTGGGAGCCCGCCGGGCAGCGGGCGCCGACGGTCCGTCCCTGACGGGTGACGGGCGGCAGCTCGTACACGTCGGCGCCGAGGAGCCGTTCCTGCTCGGCGAACGCGGAGTCCCCGGGGTGGGTGGCGGGCCGCTTCATCGGACGGACGGTGACCAGCGGCGGTACGGGCGTGGTGGCGACGGACACCGTCGCCCGGGGCAGTGCGTCCTGGCGTACCGGTTCGGTGGGCACCGAGCGGACCCGGGTGCCGATGGAGAACAGGGCGTCGGTCACCGGGTTGTCGAGGGTGACCGGGTGGCGGCCCTTGGCGTAGTAGCCGAAGCCCAGGGAGGCGAGGGTGCGGGAGGTCACCTCGGCGGTGAGGCTGCTGTAGTAGTCGGCCCCCTGTCCGCCGACGATCAGGACATCGTTGCCGCCGGGGACCTCTCCGGGTTCCGTCCGGTACTTCGGCCAGGCGTCCGCGCGGGCCACCTCGTCCGCCACGGCGGTGTGCCAGGGGCCGATCCGCGGGGACCAGGCGACCTTGTCGCGCTGCTGCTCCTCGATCCGCTTCCCGGTGACGGCCGCCTCGCCGGCCTGCGCGGCGACGAGGAGGACGACGGCGAGGACGGGCAGGAGGCGGGCGGCCGGGGCGCGCGAGGGACGGACGGGTGCGGGTGGTTCGCCGGCCGTGGTCCCGCGGGTGTGCGGGAGGGCCGGCAGGGCGGCGGTGAGCGCGAGGGCCGCGGCCAGGCCGAAGGCCGGGTACGTCCAGCGGTCGATGTCGATGCTGCCGTGGGCCGCCCACCCGAGGAGCCCGATCAGGGTGCCGCCCGCGAGGAGCGCGGTCGGGCGGGGCACGCCGCGGGCGGCCGAGAACCAGCCGGCGACGACCAGCAGCCCGCACAGGACGAAGGTCTGCCGGTAAGGGCCGCCATTGGGCGAGGCGCCCGCGTGCCAGATCAGATGGGTCGGTTCCCACTGGAGGGAGAGCGTCACCAGGACGACCGCGGCCGACCAACCGGCCCGGACGCGCGGGGCGACGGCCCCGTTGAAGGGCAGGGTGAGGGCGAGCGCGAGCGCGGGCGTGCCGATGTAGAGGGCGGGGCTCGCGAGGCTCGCGGTGGCCGGCAGGAACCTGGCGAGGACCTCCGCCCAGGCGGCGGGCGCGAAGGTGGATTCGGGGGTGGGATCGGCGACCTTGGTGCCGAGGAAGACGACCACGACGAGCGGCGCGGCGAGGCCGATGCCGAGGAGCACGCCCCGCGCGGCACGCAGCGCCCCGGCGAGGCGCTGTCGCGCGCCGGACGTCTCCTCGGCGGTGAGGAGCCGTACGAGCAGGACGACCGCGGCGCCGATGGTCGCCATGTACGCCGTGTAGAAGTTGGCGGTCCAGGCCAGGGCGACCACGACGGGACCGAGGACGGGTCGGCGCCCGGTGCGGGCCCACTCGCCGACCAGGCAGAGCAGCGGGAAGGCGACGAGTCCGTCGAGCCACATCGGGACGGTGGCACCGAAGGTGAAGGTCCAGCCCGAGAGGGCGTACGCGCTGCCGAGCACGGCGGCGACCGGCCAGGGGCCGGGGCGCATCCGCAGGAGCAGCAGCGCCATCGCCGCCCCGGCCGCGGTGATCTTGACGACGGTGACGACGTACAGGGCGAGTTCGACGCGGTCCGCCGGGAAGAGCACGACGAGCAGGTCGAAGGGGCTGCTCAGATAGGTGCCGATGTCGCCGAGGAAGCCGGCACCGAAGCCGGAGTTCCAGTTGAGGAAGACATCTCCGTGGGTCTCGCCGAGGAGGAACGAGCGCCAGTACGCGTGGAACGGCAGGTACTGCTGGCCCAGGTCGACGATGTTCCTGGTCACGGGGCCGAAGGGGTAGCTGCGCGAGAGCCGGGTGGCGAGGGCGAGCAGGGCGGCGGTGAGCAGGGCGGCCGCGAGCGGACCGGCGACGGCCGGTGCGCGCAGACGGCCCCGCGGGGAGCCGGGCGGAGGCTTCGGGCCGCCCGTCCCCTCCTTGCCGTCGACCTCGTCGAGCACGGTCTCGGCGGCGGGGGGCACACGTCCTCCAGGGGGCGTACGGGACAGGAGCGCCCGGATGATCCGTCACGGGCCGACTGCCATTACCGCCGAGTCGGGCGACCCGTGACCGATCATCAGGCGGTGTTCCGGTACACCTCGGGTGAACTCCCGGTGTCGGGGGGCGGGGGCAGGGCGAGGCCGAGGCGGGGCGGAGGCGGGGGCCGCCGGACGGGACGGCACCCCTTGCCTGCCGGGAGAACCCCGTTACGCGACGAGCTCGTCGACCGTCCGGGCCACGGTGCCGAAGAGGTCGGTGATCGTGGTCAGACTCGCGGCCTGGAGCGCCTCCGACGCCGTGACGGTGCCGTCGGGGGCCTCCAGCGGGCGGGTCGCGGTGGCCTCGGCGACCACGGTCGGGCGGTAGCCGAGGTTGAAGGCGCCCTGGGCGGTGAAGAGGACGCACATGTGCGTCATGAACCCGGCGATGACCAGGTCACCGCTGACGCCGAGGTCCTTCAGGGTCTCTTCGAGGCCGGTGGCGTGGAAGGCGTTCGGGAACTGCTTGACGACGATCTTCTCGCCCTCGATCGGAGCGACCTCGTCGCTGATCGCGCCGATCTCGGCCCGGATGTCGTAGGGAGTGCCCTCGCCGCCGTCGTTGACGATGTGCACGACGGGCGCACCCGCGGCGCGGGCGGCGGCGAGCAGGCGCGCGCCGGCGGCCACGGCCTTGTCGGCCCCGTCGAGCCGCATGACGCCGGCACGGTAGGTGTTCTGGAAGTCGATCATGATCAGCGCCGACTCGCTCAGACGGGGCAGGTCCTGGGGAAGGCCGATCACATCACGGAGGGTGGTGGAGGCGGTCATGGTGGTTCCTTTCGTACGGGGCTGAGAGAGGGATCGGGCTTCAGGAGAGGTTCTTCGGGGTGCCGTCCGGCGCGAGGTCGACGAGCTCGGCCTCGATTCCCCGCTCCTCGAAGGCCCGCACGAGGGACCGCATGTCCTCGGAGTAGATGTTCCAGCTGTCGGTGTGCACCGGAACGACCTTGCGCGGGGCCAGTTCCTTCGCCACGCGGGCGGCGTTCGCCGAGGTCAGGGTCAGTGGCGCGTTGTCGAGGATCGCGGGGGTGCGGGCCGCGCCGGCGAAGAGGACGACGGTGTCGACGGGGCCGATGTCCTTCCTGACGCGGGCACCGACCTCCTGGGCGACCTTGACCGAGGCGTTGTCGCCGGAGACGTAGGTGGTGGGGACACCGTTGCCGCTGAGGACGAAGCCGGTGACCTCGCCGTCCGCGCCGCGGTCCACGCCGTCGGGGCCGTGCAGGGCGGGCACCGCGGTGACCTCGACAGCGCCGACCGCGGTTTTCAGCTCCTGGGATTCCCAGCTCTTCAGGGCGGTGACGTGGTCGCCGAGACGCTTGCGCGCTCCGGGCGTGGAGAGCACGACGGGCACGTCCTGGAGCAGGGCGCGGCCCGAGTCGTCGAGGTTGTCGTCGTGCTGGTCGTGCGAGAGCAGGACGGCGTCGATCGTGCCGAGCTCGTCGACGCCGAGGGCGGGTGCCCGGAGCTTCTCCAGGCCGCTCCGGTACTTCTTCGGCGGGTCGAAGGTCGGGTCGAGCAGGATGCGCAGGCCGCCGATCTCCAGGATCGTCGTCGGCCCGCCGACGTGCGTGGCGGTGAACGGCCGCGCCCGGTCGCCGCTTTCCTCGTCCTCGCCGCCGCAGGCGGCGAGGAGGGTCACGCCCACGGTGGCCGCCACGGCCCCTGAGGCGACGCGGCGGAACGTCGAACGGTTCATGGGGAACACCCGGCTCTCTCGTTGCGAACGGTCGGACGGCCCGGGGGCGGCGCCCGACCCCCGGGATGTTCTCAACGCTAACACAGTTCGTAATCATCGATTACGAACGGCTATGAGCGCTGATATCGTGAGAGGCATGTCGACCGCACGCGCGCGCATCCTGGAAGCCACCGAGGAACTCCTCGCCACGAAAGACGCGCCGGCGATCTCGACCCGGGCCATCTGCGACCGGGCGAAGGTCGGCATGCCCGAGATCTACCGGCAGTTCGGCGACAAGCAGGGCCTGCTCACCGCGGTCGCCGACATCGGCTTCGAGCGCTTCCTCGCCGAGAAGCGCAAGAACCCGCTCACCGACGATCCGGTGGCCGACCTGAAGACGGCCTGGGACAGCCACGTCGCCTTCGCGCTCCGCAACCCGCACCTCTACCGGCTCATGTTCTCGCCGGCCGGCGACGCCAAGCCGGGGGCCGTCAAGGAGGCTCAGGCGATCCTCCTGAAGGCGGTGGAGCGCTGCCGTGACGCCGGGCGGCTGCGGACGGCCCCGGAGCTCGCGGGGCGCTCGATCCTCTCCGCCAACGTGGGCGTGTGCATGATGGCGCTGTCGTTCCCCGACCTGTTCGGCGACTCCGACACCTCCCCGGCGGTACGGGACGCGGTGATCGGGAAGGTCACCGGCGACGAGCGCGAGGACAGCCGGATCGGCACGGCGACCGTCCTCGCCCAGGCCCTGGTCGGCACCCTCACGGGAACGGCCACCCCGAGCGGCGCCGCCCTCGACCGGCTGGCCGACGCACTGCTTCCGCCGGCGCCGCCCTCGGAGACGTGAGCGGCCGGCCCCCTCGGAGCGTTCCCGCAGGTCCCGCCCTCGGAGACGTAACCGCCGGTCGACTGCCGCCGCAAAGTTCCGGCCACGGCTCTCCACCGGCCTACGCTCGCAACTCCCATACCAGGAGGAGGAGTACGCCATGGAGAACCCGACTCGTAAGGTGGCCGCGGCCGGAGCCGCCGCACTGCTGGCCGCGGGACTCGTCGTCGCCGGTGCCGGTGCGGCGAGCGCGTCGGAGAGCGGCCCGGCCGAGCGCATCACCTCGGCCGCCCAGCTCAAGGACAGCATCCGACTCGCCGTCGCCCAGGAGGAGCAGGCCGGGGAGCAGGGACTGAGCCAGAGCGTCGGCGGCCGGGTGACGAAGGTCGCCGGCACCCAGTCCGGCACCTGCTGAGGCCGAGGTGACCACCGTGGGCGAGGACGGCTCCTCGCAGACCTGGTGCCCCAGCGGAGAGGCGCACGCGCCGGAGTCCGTCGTCCTGGGCGTACGGTCCGGGCAGGACGGGCGTGTGGTGTACCTGGCCGATCCGGTACCGGCGGCCGATGTGCTCGGCGAGGTGCCGCAGGGCGTCGAGCCGCGCCGCGTCCTGCGGTTCGCGTCGCACTGCGTCAGCGACTGCGTCAACCGCAGGGGCGGCGACTGCACGCTCGTCGAGCGGGTGCTCTCCCGGCCCGCCGCCCAGGAGGACGGCCCCGTCCCTCGGTGTCACCTCAGGGCGCGGTGCCAGTGGTGGAAGCAGACCGGGGTCGCCGCGTGCGCGCGCTGCCCCGCGGTCTCGACCCGCCATCACGCCGGCGACGTGCTGGCCGATCTGGTGGCCGATCCGGCCACGACGCAGGAGCAGCTCGACGAGTGGATCGCGGTGGCCGGCTGATCTCCGGCCGTCCGGTCACCGACTGTCGGGTGATACGCGGAAGGTCCCCGGACGATCTGTCCGGGGACCTTCCGCGTGTGCCGAGGCCGAAGCCCCTCACTCACCGACTCACTCACGACGGGGCGGGTCTCCCCTGATGTCGCGCTCCGACAGGCGGTTCACCCGGGGCGACGGAGTGGTCAGTTCGCCGTGGACGGCCACCGCCGCCGCGTAACCGCGGTCGACGGGGATGTCGAGCAGGGTCCAGCCCGCCGGCGGCAGCGTTCCGTCGGGGCTGCCCGAGCCCACGTAGTCGGCCGCCGGGTCACGGCCCAGACCGGTGCCGAGCCCCTTCAGATAGGCCTCCTTGCGGGTCCACAGCCGGGCCAGCGCCCTGGGGCGGCGCGGGGGCGGCAGCGCCTCGATCTCGCGCTGTTCGGCGGGGTGCAGCATGGCGGCGAGTTCCGCGGCGCCGCCCGGGTCCGCGACCAGGTCGACGTCCACGCCGATGGGCGCCACCGCCGTCCCGACGAGGACCAGGTCCCCGCGGTGGGAGAGCGAGAAGTGCAGCCCGCGCGAGGCGCCCAGGACGGTCGGCCGCCCGTGCGGACCACCGCAGCAGGGGCAGGTCTCACGGCCGTAGCGGATGTCCTGCGGCAGCGTGTCGAGGTACGTGCCGAGCAGCCGGCGCAGCGCCAGATGGGCGGCGGTGAAGCGGACCCGGTCCTCCGCGTGCGCCAGACCCGCGGCGCGCTGCCGCTCGGTGGCGTCCAGGACACCGGCGTCGAGGCCGGTGCCCCGGGCGTCGGAGACCCTGAGCAGCCACAGGTCCAGGGAGCCTGGTCGTGGCAGGGCGCGCGGAGGTGGCAGGGGGGCGAGCAGCAGGGTGCCGCTCGCGGAACTCCGGGGACCGCTTCTGGGATCACTCACGGGACCCCTCCTGTTCGATGACGGATGCGCGGACGCGGGTGGCCGTCGGGACGGATCAGCCTTGTTCGGGAACGGCGTACCGGAGGGCCCGCCGGTCGGCCGGATCGGGTGAATCCGACGGCTCGGGTGAATCTCCCGGCGCGGCCGGCTCCGCCCGCTCGGCCGGCGGCTGGGCCGGGGGCCGGGCGGGTGGGTGGGTCGGCGGTTCGGTGGGCAGGTCCCTGCGGGCTCGCAGGGGGCCGGCGAGCAGCAGTGCGGAGCTGACCGCGAGACCGGCGGTGAGCAGCCACAGCGCGGGCCGCAGTCCGAGCACACCGCCGAGCACACCGCCGAGCAGCGAACCCACGGGAATCGCCCCGAAGTTGGCGACGGAGACGCTCGCGGTGATCCGGCCGAGCAGCTGCGGCGGGCAGTACTGCTGGCGGAACGCGCCCTGGATGACGTTGGCGGACACGACGCCCAGGGCGAGCACGGCACCGCCGACGGGCAACAGGACGACCCGCCAGCCCGGTTCGGCCAGCGGGATGAGCAGCCCGAACGGGGCCGTGGCGAACTTGCAGAGCAGCATGCCGCGGGCGGTGCCGAAGCGGCGTGCCATGGGCGTGGCGACGACGGCCCCGAGCAGTCCGCCCACGCTGCTGCCGGCCAGCAGCCAGCCCACCGCGGCCTCGCCGACGTGGAGTTCCCGGACGAGGAACACGGTGAGGATGGCCTGGTAGCCGGTGAGCAGCAGGTTGGTGACGGTGCCGTACGTGGTCAGGACGCGCAGGTACGGGTCGCGCACGGTGTGCCGCAGGCCCTCCGCGACCTCCTTGCGCAGGGCCTGGGGCCGTTCGGGTCGCTCCGGCGCCGGTTCCTTCCCTCGGATGCCGAGCAGGCACAGGGTGGAGACCAGGAAGGTCGCGGCGTCGGCGAGGAGTCCGTTGACGGCCCCGAACGCGCCGGCGAGGACACCGCCGCCGCCGAGCCCGGCGAGCTGCGCGGCCGATTCGCTGCCCTGGAGCTTGGCGTTGGCCTCGGTGAGGTGCTCTCGGGGGACGACGAACGGCACGTACACCCGGTAGGCGATGGAGAAGAAGACGTTCGCGACCCCGGTGAGCAGGGAGACCACGACCAGCTGCGTCATGGTCAGCGCATCGAGCCAGGCGGCGGCCGGCACGCTGAGCAGGAGCAGCAGGGAGCCCACGTTGCAGACCACCATCAGCGGGCGGCGCGGCAGCCGGTCCACCCAGGCACCCGCGGGCAGCCCGAGGAGGAGCCAGGGCAGCCAGGCGGCCGCGGCCAGGGCGCTCACCCAGAAGGTGCTCGCGTCCAGGGTGACCACGGCCACCAGCGGCATGGCGACACCGGTGATGTTGCTGCCGAAACGGCTGGTGGTCTCCCCCGCCCACAGGAGCCGGAAGTCGCGCTGCCGCAGCAGCCCGTCCCGGCGCCGCGCGTTCATCGGGCGGCCACCACCCGGGCGGCGGCCTCCTCGGGCGGCACGTCGTCGGACGAGACGGCCACCACCTTGGCGGCCTCCGCCGACAGGCGCTCGGCGGCGTCGGCCCAGCGAGCGCGGCGGGCCGCCGACTCGGCGGTGAGGGCGACGAGTTCGGCCCGCGCACGGGCCAGGGCCTCGTCCGGTCCGGTGCCGCCGGGGCCACCGCCGTGGGCGCAGGCGGCGGCCACGGTCTCCGGGTCGAGCCAGTCGGCCGGGTATCCGGCGGCGGCCGCGGCCACGTCGGGCTGGGCACGGGCCGCCTCGGACAGCGGCGTACCGCTGTCGAGGGCGCCGAGGACGGTCTCCCCGACCAGGTGGTGGGCGGTGCGGAAGGGGATGCCGTCGACGACGAGGCGTTCGGCGAGGTAGGTCGCCGAGGTGAAGCCCTCCCGGGCGCGGTCCCGCATCCGTTCGCGGTCGGGTTCCGCTCCGTCGACGACGAGCCGGAGCAGGGTCACCGCCTGGGTGGTGTCGGCGAGACCGGGCCACAGATGGCGGGCGGCCTCGGTGCCGACGGCGATGGCGTTGGTGTAGCCGGCGGTGGACATGGCCGCCGCGGCGCCGGTGAACCCGGCGAGGGCGGCGGTCGAGCGGCCCTGGATGTGTTCGAGCAGGAAGGGGTTGCGCTTCTGCGGCATCATCGAGCTGGAGCCGACCAGGTCGTCGGCCATCCGGAGCAGCCCGAACTCCTCCGTCGTCCACCAGGTCAGGTCGCGGGCCACCCGGGCCATGAGGACGCCGAGGACGGCGGCGGCGGAGAGCATGCGCAGCACGAAGTCGCGGGAGGCGACCGCGTCGACCGAGTTGGGCACGGCGGCGGTGAAGCCGAGGAGGTCCGCGGTGCGGGCCGGGTCCACCGGCACGGAGGTCCCTCCGACGGCCCCCGCGCCGAGCGGGTTGACGTCGATCTCCCGCCCCGCGTCGAGCAGTCCGGCGAGCGAGCGCAGCACGCCGCCCGCGACCCCGGTCAGATAGTGGCCGTAGCTGATGGGCACGGCGGGCTGGCCGTGGGTGTACGCGGGCATGGTGACGTCGCGGTGGGCCTCCCCCTTGTCGAGCAGGACCCGCGCCAGCTCGGCCACTTCGTCCAGGAGCTGTCCGTAGGGGCCCCGGACCTTGAGTCGTACGGTGGTGGCGTTGAGGTCGTTGCGGGAGCGCCCGGTGTGCAGCACCCCGCCTGTCTCCTGCCCGAGCCGGTCGACGAGCCAGCCCTCGTAGGCCAGGTACAGGCCGCGCGGCATGGGCCGGGCCCGTACGGGGGCGAAGTCCTCGGCGCGCAGGGCGTCGACGGTGTCGAGGAGGGCCGCGGCGCGGCGCGCGTCGACGATGCCGCGCTCGGCGAGCATCACGAGATGGGCCCGGTCGACCTCGCTGATCAGTCGCAGTTCGTCGCCCACGGGGTCGCCGTCGTCGGTGCGGTACTGGTCGTAGACGATGCGATGGGCGCGCGGGTCGAGCCCGGTGCGGAGCCGGCCGGTGTGGACGCCTGCCTCGTGCGTGCCGCTCGTCCCGGTGACGCTGTCGCTCATACCGGCACCGCCTCCCTCACCGGCACGCCTGCCGTCGCCGGCGTCAGCGCCGTGGCGAGTCCCAGCGTGAGCGCGGTCTCGGCCGCCTCGGCCGACTCCCGCGGAGCCGTACCGGCCGCGATCACATGGCCCACCCGTCCGCGGAAGTCCTCGGCCGGTACGACCGTGGTTCCGGCCGGGCGGTAGAGGGCGGTGTCGACGACACCGGGCACGGCGCGGGCCGCCGCCTCGGCGGCGGCGACGTCCGCGAGGACGCTCTCGGCTCCGGCCGTCAGGAAGCGGATGGAGGCCGCGCCCGCGGCGTCCGGCGTACCGGTGAGGTCGACGGGCTCGCCGAGTGCGGCCCGCACCTGGCAGCCGACCAGATCGATGCCGCGTGCCCGCCTCACGAGCTCCGGGATCATGCCGCCGGCCAGCCGCGGGTTGACCTCGATGACGCGGGCGACGTCCCCGTCGAGCCGGAGCTCGACATGGGCCGCGCCCCAGCCCAGGCCGAGGGCCTCGACGGCGCGTACGGCCGTGTCGGCGAGCGCGGCGGCCTGCGCGGCGGTCAGCACTGCGGGCACGTCGTGCCCCGTCTCGACGAACACCGGGGGCGCGCCGACGTGTTTGGCGACCGTGACGACGGCCTCCTCGCCGAAGACCTCCACCGAGAACTCGCGCCCGGTCAGGTACTGCTCGACGAGGATCACACCCGGGGTGCGCAGACCGCGCTCGTTGACGGTGGCGGCCAGCAGGCCCTTCGCGTGGTCGGCCACCTCGTCGCGGTCGCGGCACAGGCGTACGCCCAGGCTCCCCGACCCCTGCACCGGTTTGACGACGACCGGGCCGCCGACCCACTGGGCGGCGGCGATCGCCTCGGCGACGTCGCCGGCCACCGAGAAGCGGGGCACGGGCACCCCGGCCCCGGCCAGGGCGCGGCGCTGCGCGGCCTTGTCGCGGCAGGCGCGGACGGCGTCGGCGGACGGGCCGGGAAGCCCGAGGCGCGCGGCGAGTCCGGCGGCCGTGGCGACGTAGTACTCGGAGCTGGAGAGCACCCCGGCGACCGGCGCGGCGGCGGCGAGGCCGGTCACGGCGGCCCACAGGGCGTCGTCGTCCGCGGTGTCCACGACGACGGTGCGCAGGCCGTCCTCGGCGGCGTACGGGTAGCGGGCGGGATCGGCGCTCAGCAGGACGGGCACGACTCCGAGATCGCGGGCCCGGGCGGCGAACTGGCGCCCCGTGCCGGTGGTGTTGGACTCGACGAGGAGCAGCAGCGGGGTGGTCACGACCGGACCTCCGGCGTCGTCGGGCCGCCGAGGCCGTGGGCCTCCTGGGTCATCACGTCGCCGAGGTCGTGGACCTCCGGCGTCATCACGTCGCCGAAGCCCCGGCGGGCCCACACCAGCCGGGTCCACGAGGACGGGGCGTCCAGCGGGTGGTCGACGGTGACCGGGCCGCCGGGGGCCGGTGCCGGCTCGATGCCCTGCTCGCGCAGCCACTCGGCGTGGTAGACGGTGGACTGGTAGCGGTAGCCCTCGTCGGGCAGCACCATGACGACCTTGCTGTCCGGGTTGTGCGCGGCCCACCAGGAGGCGACCTGGAAGGAGGCGCCGCTGGTGGGGCCCATGAACAGCCCGTGGTTGCGGAAGAGTTCGTGAGTGGCGTGGAAGGCCTCGGGGGCGGTGACCCAGTGCACCTCGTCGTAGGCGCTGTGGCGCACGTTGCCCGGGTGGATGCTGCTGCCGAGGCCGCGCAGGGTGCGCGGTCCGTCGGGCGAGCCGAAGATGATCGAGCCGTGGGTGTCCACCCCGACGAGGTGCAGCGCCGGGTCGGCGGGGCGCAGGGCGGCGGCGAGGCCGCCGGTGGAGCCGCCGGAACCGACCGGGCCCACCAGGCAGTCCACGGAGCCGACGGTCTCCCCGATCAGGTCGGCGACCACGGCGTAGGCGCCGGGGTTGTCGGGGTTGTCGTACTGGCCGGGCACGAAGCTGTCGGGGTGGAGCCGGCGCAGTTCCTCGACGCGGGCGAGGCGGGCGCCCTGGATGCCGCCGCTCTGCCCGGCGTACTCGACGATCTCGACGGTGGCGCCCAGCATCTCCAGCCGGTTGCGCAGGTCGCGGTCGATGGCGGAGTCGCCGACGATGGTCAGGTCGTAGCCGCGCAGCCGGCACACCATCGCCAGGCCGAGCGCGAAGGTGCCGGAGGAGGTCTCGATGACCCGGCTGCCGGGCCGCAGCAGCCCGGCGGCCTCGGCACGGTCGATGATGAAGCGCGCCGGCAGCAGCTTCATGAGGCTGAACGCGGCCGCGTAGAGGTTGTCGGTCACCTGGATGATGCGGGGCAGTTCGGTGGCGTCCACCACCGAGTCGTGCAGCCTGCCGACGCCCGCGATCGTGGTCGTAGTCATGTCAGTCACCCGTCGTGAAGATCCACTGCTCGTGGATGCCGATGTTGTGCAGGAGTCGCTGGGCGTGCTCGGTACGGGCCTCGACCTCGGGGTCGTCGCGGTCGTAGAGGAGCCCGGCGATGTCCCCGCTGTGCGCGGCCTGGATGCCGAGGGCGCCGGTCTCCCGCACGATGGAGCGCAGGCCGTCGAGGCACGGGATGGGCAGGTGCCGCTGGTTGATGTCGGTACTGGCGGTGGCGACGGCGCCGACGAGGGCGACGTCCTTGGTGTGGATGGCCTCGCGCAGCATCACCTGGAGTTCGGCGAAGAGTTCGAGTTCGGCACTGCCGTACTCGGCGGGCGGGAAGGCCAGTGTGTCGACGCCCTTGCCCTCGTTCTCCGGCCGCGAGCCGAAGCCGAGGACCCGCACGGCCGGCATGCGGTACCCGAAGTCCTCGATGACCTTGCCCTCGCGCTGCGCGAACAGCACCGAACTCTCGTTGAACATCAGGGAGTCGGACGCCGTCTCGGCCCGCACCGCGATCCTGGCGACCTCCTCGGGCGGCAGTGGGGACACCAGGGCGTCCTGTACGGCCCAGACCGCGGCCAGGACGTCGCTCGTGGACGAGCCGAAGCCCCGGCAGAGCGGTACGTCGCCGGTGAGTTCGAGATGCCCGCCCACCGGTCCCTGACCGGGCGGGACGCAGGCCTCGGCGGTGAGCTGGGCGGCCCGCCGCGCCTTGGTCTTCCAGATCGGGTGGACGGTCAGCTCCTCGCCCCGCGCGGGGATGAACGAGGCCCGGGTGGTGTGAACGGTGCACGGCAGGGTGACCAGTCCCCGGGTGAGCTGGCCCTGGTGCGGAAAGACGCCCTGGAGAATTTCGCCGTGATGTATGGGGGCCGAGGCGACGCCGACCCGCCAACCGGAATGATCCACCATGTCCTTGACTTCCTCTGGGGGCCGGACCGCACCACTCACAGGGCCTGGCCGATCGTGCGGACACCCACACGCTAGGCAGCGCGGGGGCCGGGATCCGGCTGGTCGGGCGGCAGTATGCGGGCAGTTCGACGCGCGGCCGGCCGTCGGGGGACGCGCCGGGGCCCGTACGGCGGTGGTGCTGCCGTACGGGCCCCGTGCGTCCGGGTTCTCAGATTCGGGCGGTACGGGCAGGCCGCAGGCGCGCGGCCAGGACCCGTCCGATCGCCCGCAGCGGCTCCGCCTCGGTCATCCGGGCGTGCTCGCAGTCGACGGCGAACTCCTCGACCCGCCCGGTCACGTACGGCGCCCAGGCTTCGGCGCCCGACGAGGGGGCCGGTGTGCCGGTGGCGTCGAAGAACACCGCGTCGCCGCCGAACCGGACGTCCGGCACGTACCGGTAGCGCATCCGCAGGTTGTCGAGGGTGGCCGCCACGACGGCCGCCGCCTGCGCGTGTTCGAGGGCGCCGAGCACCGGGTCCGACCGGCGCAGCGCGTCGGCGAGTTCTCCGATGTCCGGCGTGGTGTCCGCGCAGCGCACCTCCACCGTGTCGCCGGCGGAGCCGAGCAGGGCGGTCAGCACGTGCCGGCCGTCGATCTCCGGCGCACGGAACCCGTCGGGCAGCGGATAGGAGTCGAGCAGGGCCAGCAGGGCCACGTCCTCCCCCGCCGCTTCCAGCCCGGCCGCCACGGCGTGCGCGACCAGACCGCCGAAGGACCAGCCGAGCAGGTGGTACGGGCCGTGCGGCTGGATCCTGCGGATCTCGGCGAGGTAGTCGTCGGCCATCTCCTCGATGGAGGACGGCGCGTCGTGCGGGCCGCCGAGCCTGCGGGCCTGGAGCGCGACGACCGGCCGGTCCTGGTCGAGGTGGGGCAGCAGACCGGCGTACCCCCAGCTCATCCCGGACACGGCGTGGACGCAGAACAGGGGCGGTTCACCGGAGTTCGTCTCCGTGACGGCCCGGATGGGCAGCACGGTGCGGAGGGGGTCGTCGCCGCTGCCGGCCGCGATCTGCTCGGCGAGGAGGGCCGGCGTGGGGCTCCGGAACAGGTCGCTGATGGTGATGCGGGTGTCCCAGACGGCGCGGATGCGGCTGATCAGGCGGGTGGCGCGGAGGGAGTGGCCGCCGCGGTGGAAGAAGTTGTCGTCGATGCCGACGGATTCGAGTCCGAGGCTGTCGGCGAAGAGACCGCAGAGGATCTCCTCGGCGGGGTTGCGGGGTGCTCGTCCGCCCTCGGAGGCGGCGGTGTCGTCGGGGGCGGGGAGAGCCCGGCGGTCGAGCTTGCCGTTGACCGTACGAGGAAGGGCGTCGAGGACCACGAAAGCCGACGGCACCAGGTGCTC
>NZ_JNZO01000021.1 GCF_000717595.1 Streptomyces flavochromogenes
CCGCTCCCCCAACAACCGCAACGCCATCCCCACCGGCAACGGCCCCAACGGCCGCACCACCTCCCCCGGCACCCCCAACGGCTCCCGGCTCGTCGCGAGGATCCGAAGGTCCGGGCAGCGGGCGAGCAGAGTCTCGGCGAGTGCGGCGGCGGCGGCCACGAGATGCTCGCAGTTGTCGAGGAGCACCAGCATCCGGCGGCCCGCGCAGTGCTCGACGAGCCGGCCGAGCGGGTCGTCCCCGGCCCGCAGCTCCTCGGCCCCGGCGCCGCGCAGCACCGTCTCGCGGGCGCCGACGGCCGCGAGGACGGCCTCCACGACTGCCTCCGGGTCGGTGACGGCCGCGAGTTCGGCGACCCAGACGCCGTCCGGCCAGGCCCCGTCGGCGGCCCCGCGCTCGGCCGCCTCCTGGGAGAGCCGGGTCTTCCCGGCGCCCCCGGGTCCCAGCAGGGTGACGAGCCGGGCCGTGCGCAGGTCGTCCCGGAGGGCGGCGATCTCCTCGTCGCGGCCGACGAAGCTGGTGAGCCGAGCGCGCAGATTGCCCCGGACGGAGCTCTCCTCCCGCTTCTCCCCGGTCCCCTCCTTTCCGGGCTTCGGCTCGTTTCCGGGCTTCGGCGCGGGCGGCGCGGGCGGCGCGGGCTCGGGCGTCCGCGGTCCCGTGAGCAGCTCCGCGTGGAGGGCGCGCAGGGCCGGCGACGGGTCCGTACCGAGGCGGTTGGCGAGGGCGCGCCGGACCGACTCGTACGCGGCGAGGGCCTCGGCCGCGCGTCCGGTGTCCCGCAGGGCCCGGATCCGCAGCGCCTGGAGGGTCTCGTCCAGGGGGTGGGCGGCGCAGAGGGCGGTCAGTTCGGGGAGGGCCGCGGGCGCCTCGCCGAGCCCGAGGGCGGCGTCGAGCCTGGCCCGGCGGACGTCGAGGCGGCGGGCCTCCCAGCGGGGGGCCTCCGCGTCCCGGTCGGGCAGGTCGGCGAGGGCGGAACCGCGCCAGAGACCGAGGGCCTCGTCGAGGAGGGCGGCGGCCCGGGCCGGGTCCCCGGCTCCGAGCGCGGCCACTCCCTGGGCGGCCAGGTGCTCGAAGCGGCGGGCGTCCACGTCCTCGGGCCGGGCGTCGAGCCGGTAGCCGCCCTCGGCGGAGACGATCCGGTCCCTGCCGAGTGCCTTGCGGAGCCGTCCGACGAGAGCCTGGAGCGCGGCGACGGCGTCGGCGGGCGGCTCGTCGCCGTGCCACACCTCGTCGACGAGGTCCGCTACGGGCACGGTCCGGCCGGCCCGCAGCGCGAGGACGGTGAGCAGGGCGCGGACCCGCGGGCCGCCGACGGCCACGTCGGTGCCGTCGGGCGTGCGGGCGAGGGTCGGGCCGAGGACGGAGTAGTACACGGGCCCATTCTCCGTGAGAGGGTCCCCGACTCCGGAACTCGCCCCGTCACCCGATACGTTTCCCGCACATCAGGCACCGAACGGCGCCACCTCAGTCCCCTGGGAGCTCCCGCGATGACCACGGCCACCACCCGGCGCCACGAGCGGCGGATCAGCCCCGTCTTCCTGGCGATCCTCGCCGTCATGGCCGTCACGGGCTGGGCGGTGTGGACGGACTTCGCCGCCCTGCCCGGACTGGCGATCTTCCTCTTCGTGACGTCGGCGTGGGTGGTGTCGCTCTGTCTCCACGAGTACGCGCACGCCCGGACGGCCCTGCACGGCGGTGACATCACGGTCGGCGCGAAGGGCTATCTGACCCTGAACCCGCTGGCGTACACCCATGCCGTCCTCAGCATCATCCTGCCCGTGCTGTTCGTGATCATGGGTGGAATCGGTCTGCCGGGCGGCGCGGTCTTCATCGAGCAGGGCCGGATCAAGGGCCGCTGGAAGCACAGCCTGATCTCGGCGGCGGGCCCGCTCGCGAACGTGCTGTTCGCGCTCGTCTGCACGGCCCCGTTCTGGCTGGACGCGCTCGACGGCGTCCCGCTCCCGTTCCAGTTCGCGCTGGCCTTCCTGGCGTTCCTCCAGGTGACCGCGGCGCTCCTGAACCTGCTGCCGGTGCCGGGCCTCGACGGGTACGGGATCGTCGAGCCCTGGCTGTCGTACAAGGTGAAGCGGCAGATCGAGCCGTACGCGCCGTACGGCTTCTTCATCGTGATCGCGCTGCTGTTCGTGCCGGCGGTCAACGACGGTTTCTTCGACGCGATCGACGCGCTGATGCGCTCGCTCGGGGTGCCGGAGCTGTCCCGCTACTGCGGCTCGCAGCTGTTCCGGTTCTGGCAGGAGACGCCGGAGTTCTGCCAGGTCTGAGGCCGGTGACCCCTGGAAGGCCGGACCGGCCTCCGAGGCCGGTCCGGGCTTGGGCGGCCGGTCTAGGCCTCGGCGGCCGCGGCCTTCTCGACCTTCGCGCGGCGGATGTAGTACCAGGTCATGTTGGAGGACAGGCCGGCGATCAGGACCCAGACGACGCCGAGGAAGCTGCCCTCGACGAAGGAGACGACGGCCGCGGTGACGGCCAGGGCGCAGACCACGAGGGCGAAGAGGGCGAGGCGGGGCATGGGGGTCGGCTCCTGTCCGGGTACGGCTGCTGTGCCCGTCCAGTGTCCCCCATGCCCTCCGTCCGGCCGGGACCGGCTCGGGCATCCTGCCCCGAAGCGGCTCAGATGTCGGTGACGCGCAGCCCCGCGTGGGCCTTGTAGCGGCGGTTGACCGAGATCAGGTTGGCGACGAGCGACTCGACCTGGTGGGCGTTGCGCAGCCGGCCGGCGAAGACGCCGCGCATGCCGGGGATGCGGCCGGCGAGGGCCTGGACGATCTCGACGTCGGCGCGCTCCTCGCCGAGGACCATCACGTCCGTGTCGATCTCCTCCAGGGAGGTGTCCTGGAGGAGGACGGCGGAGAGGTGGTGGAAGGCGGCGGCGACGCGGGAGTCCGGGAGGAGCGCGGCGGCCTGCTCGGCGGCGGAGCCCTCCTCGGGCTTGAGCGCGTAGGCGCCCTTCTTGTCGAAGCCGAGCGGGTTGACGCAGTCCACGACGAGCTTGCCCACGAGCTCCTCGCGGAGTGACTCCAGGGTCTTGGCGTGCCCGTCCCACGGCACGGCGATGATCACGATGTCGCTGCGGCGGGCGCAGTCGGCGTTGTCGGCGCCCTCGACGCCGTGGCCGATCCCGTCGGCGGCCTCCTGGGCGCGGTCGGCGGCGCGGGAGCCGATGATCACCTTCTGGCCGGCCTTGGCGAGCCGGTAGGCGAGGCCGCGCCCCTGGTCGCCGGTGCCGCCGAGGACGCCGACGACGAGGCCGGAGACATCGGGGAGGTCCCACGGGTCCTTCTGGGCGGCCTTGGCGGCGGGGGTGCTGGGAGTCGAGGAAGTCATGGACCCGACACTACCGAGCGGTCGGCCCGCCGGGGCGGCTCCCGTACGGGTGGAACCACCACAACCGGCCCCGCGAGGGCCGGTGTCTGGTGCAGGATGCGGGGCCATGGATGCCGTAAGGGTCGCGTTGCTGCGGGAAGTGCTCGCCGGGACGGAGTGGCCGCGGGCGGCCCGCCGGTTCGCGGGTGCGCTCCGGTCCTCGGTCGTCCCGCACCGGGGCGGGCTGCTCCTGGTCGGCACGGAGGAGTACGAGCCCTGGCACCTGGCAGCGCACCTGGTCGACGAGTCGGCCTGGTCGGGGATCCCCGAGCTGACGCCGACGCTGGTACGGCACCGGGTGCGGCCGGGAGATCCGGCGCATCTGGCGGTGGGGCTCGGTCGTCTGGAGGGGGCGGGGCGCGGGGCGACGCTGCTGATGGTGGCGCCGGACCGGCCGGACGCGGGGCTTCTGCAGCGGGTGCACGACGCCCGGCGGGCGGGGGCGACGGTGCTGTCGCTCGACGGCGGCGACGAGGAGGTGCGGGGGCTGGCGCACGAGACGCTCACGGTGGCGGAGGGGGCGGAGGTGGACCTGGACACGGTGCAGCATCTGGTGAGCGCGGCGGCCGGCGAGAACAGCCTGCCGCCCCCGCGGGGGAACCGGCGCTTCCGCGACCGCCTCTCGGACCTCGCGGACCGGCTGACGGCGCCGCCTCCGGCGCGCTGGTAGGAGGGGGCAGGGCCGCCCGGAGCGGCCGCCGCCGTGCCGGCGCGCCGGCGGGAAAATCGTTTGCCCCGTCCGGTGCGTCACCGGAGCATGGCCTCTCGTGTCTGCTGCCTTCGCGAAGCTCTCCGCGCTCCTGCCCGATCTGGCGCCGTGGCGCGCGTCCCGGGACTTCCGGCTGCTCTGGGTGCAGGGGCTCGTCACGTACTTCAGCAGCGCGATGGCGATGATCGCCCTGCCGCTGCAGATCAAGGAACTCACCGGTTCGCCGCTCGCCGTCGGTGCGATGGGCGCGGTCGAGCTGGTGCCGCTGGTGGTCTTCGGTCTGTACGGCGGGGCGCTCGCCGACGCGGTCGACCGGCGGAAGGTGATCCTCCTGACCGAGGCGGGTCTCGGCCTGCTCTCCGCGATCCTGCTCGTCAACGCCCTGCTTCCGACCCCGATGCTCTGGCCGCTGTACGTGGTCGCGGCCGGCGTCTCGGCGCTCGCGGGGCTCCAGCGGCCGGCCCTGGACTCGCTCCTGGCCCGGATCGTGCCGCACGAGCACCAGACCGCGGCGGCCGCGCTGAACTCGCTGCGCTGGCAGATGGGCTCGATCGCGGGCCCCGCGCTCGCCGGCCTGGTCGTGGCGTACGCGGGTCACGCGCCCGCGTACGGGGTGACGATCGTCGGTTTCGCCGCCTCGGTGCTGCTGTGCCGCCGGCTCTCCCCCGCGCCGCCCGCGCACGACGCGGAGAAGCCCTCGCTGCGGGGCATCGCGGAGGGCGCGCGGTACGCCTGGTCGAGGCCGGTGCTGCTCGGCACGTACGCGATCGACCTCGCGGCGATGTTCTTCGCCTTCCCGAACACGATCTTCCCGTTCCTCGCGGACGAGCTGGACGCGGACTGGTCGCTCGGCCTGATGTACGCGGCGGGTTCGGTCGGCTCGCTGGTGCTGGGCCTGACCAGCGGCTGGACGTCGACGGTGCGCCGGCACGGGCTGCTCGTGGTCGGGGGCGCCGCCGGCTGGGGTCTGGCGATCGCGGCGGCGGGCTGGTTCGGGAACATCTGGCCGGTGCTGCTCTGCCTGGCGTTCGCCGGGGCCGGCGACATGCTGAGCGGCCTGGGCCGGGCGACGATCTGGAACCAGACGATCCCGGAGGAGCTGCGCGGCAGGCTCGCGGGCATCGAGGTGCTCTCGTACAGCGTCGGCCCTCAGCTGGGCCAGGTCAGGGCGGGCGCGATGGCGGGCTGGACCGGCACCCGGTCGGCCGTCTGGACGGGCGGCGTGGCCTGCGTCGCCTCGGTGGGCCTGCTCTGCCTGGCGCTGCCGAAGCTGCTCACGTACGACTCCGAGACCGACGAGGACTCGCTGCGCCGCAAGGCCCAGCAGGAGGCGGCCCGGCAGGAAGCGGCGGAGCGGGAGGCGGCCGGGACCGTGTGAGCGGTCCCGGCCGGGTCCCGGCAGTCGGACAGGCAAGGCTCTCAGTCCGGCGGCTCCTGCGATTCCGGCTTCCCCGCCGTGTCGTGCCAGCGCGGGTCGGTCTCCCACTCCAGGTTCCGCTCGCGGGCGGTCTCCATCGCGTGGGCGGCCTCCTCGCGGGTGGCGTACGGGCCGAAGCGGTTCTTCGCCGGGCAGTCGGGGCCCTCTTCGACCTTCTGGTGCTCCAGGCAGTAGTACCACTCACCCGGTTTGCCCGCGGTGCGCTTCTTGAACAAAGCCATCGTCGTCGGCTCCTTCCTCCGAGACCATGCTGCCCCAGACCCGGTCGTTAGACTCGCTGGCATGTCTGGCCAGTCGCTTCTCGTCCCGGGGGAGCTCTCCCCCCATCGTTCCGTTCCGGGCTCCATCCGCCGCCCCGAGTACGTCGGGAAGCCCGCCCCGACCCCGTACAGCGGGCCCGAGGTGCAGGATTCCGACACCATCGAGCGGATGCGGATCGCCGGCCGCATCGCCGCGCAGGCGATGGAGGAGGCCGCCAAGCACATCGCGCCGGGTGTCACCACCGACGAGCTCGACCGGGTCGCGCACGCGTACATGTGCGACCACGGCGCCTACCCGTCCACCCTCGGCTACCGCGGGTTCCCGAAGTCGCTGTGCGCCTCGATCAACGAGGTCATCTGCCACGGCATCCCGGACTCCACCGTCCTGCGGGACGGCGACATCGTGAACCTCGACGTCACGGCGTACATCAACGGCGTCCACGGCGACAACAACGCCACCTACCTCTGCGGCGACGTCGACGAGGAGTCGCGGCTGCTCGTGGAGCGGACCCGGGAGTCCCTGAACCGGGCCATCAAGGCGGTCAAGCCGGGCCGCCAGATCAACATCATCGGCCGGGTCATCGAGTCGTACGCCAAGCGCTTCGGCTACGGCGTCGTCCGTGACTTCACGGGCCACGGCATCAACTCGTCCTTCCACTCCGGCCTGATCGTCCCGCACTACGACTCGCCCCACCACACCACCGAGATCAAGACCGGCATGACCTTCACCATCGAGCCGATGCTGACGCTCGGCACCCACGACTACGAGATGTGGGACGACGGCTGGACGGTCGTGACCAAGGACCGGAAGCGGACCGCGCAGTTCGAGCACACGCTCGTCGTGACGGAGACCGGGGCGGAGATCCTGACGTTGCCCTAGCCCTTCGAATGGGTAGAGCCTTTACCGACAGGACGTCGGGAACCAGTTGACTTAGGTAAGCCTAACTTGGCAGGATCGTCACTGGTTCCCGTCCCATCGGTCCCGGAGGCACGCCTTGGACACGCCCTTCTCCACGCTCATCCGTACGGCCTCGCACGAGCAGCACACGGAGGCGGAGACGTCGTCGTTCATGGGCGACCTCCTGGGCGGACGCCTGGCCGTCGACGCCTACGCGCGCTACACCGAGCAGCTCTGGTTCGTGTACCGGGCCCTGGAGGACGGCGCGGAGGCCCTGCGCTCGGACCCGGTCGCCGGGCCCTTCATACAGCCCGAACTGTTCCGCACGGCCTCCCTGGAGCAGGACCTCGCCCATCTGCGGGGCCCCGACTGGCGCGCCGGGGTCTCCCCGCTGCCCGCCACCGTGGCGTACGCCGAGCGGGTCGCCGAGTGCGCCCGTGACTGGCCCGCGGGGTACGTGGCCCACCACTACACGCGCTACCTGGGTGACCTGTCGGGCGGTCAGATCATCCGCGACAAGGCGGAGCGCACCTGGGGCTTCGCACGCAAGGGCGACGGCGTCCGCTTCTACGTGTTCGACACGATCTCCAACCCGGCCGCGTTCAAGCGGGCGTACCGGGAGCTCCTGGACGGGGTGAACGCCGACGACCTGGAGAAGCAGCGGATCGTCGACGAGTGCAAGCGCGCGTTCGCCTTCAACAGCGCGGTCTTCCAGCAGCTGGGCGGCGAGTTCCCGCTGACGGCCTGAGGGTGGCCCGGAAGGCCTCGGCGCGTGACGGTGGGCCCGGAAGGCCTCGGCGCGTGACGGTGGGCCCGGAAGGCCTCGGCGCGTGAGCCCTCAGGACCTTCGCGTGCTCACCGCGTGAGCGTTCCCTCCAGGCGGACCCGTCCGCCGAGTTCCACGATGCCGTCAGGGCCGGGGGCAGTGAGCAGCTGCGAACCCCGGCCCTGCGTGATGTTCAGGGCCCGTCCCAGCTCCGCCGTGAGCAGCAGTGCCGCCGCGCCGGTCGCCTCGTCCTCGTCGATGCCGTCGCCGCGCCCGGGGAACGCCCGAGCCCTGATCCGGCCCGCGGCCTCCTCCTCCCAGGCCCAGGCGTAGATCCACTCGCCCGGCTCGGGCACGTCGAGCGCGTCCACCTCGGCGGCGGAGCCGTACCGGCGCAGGGTCCGGGGCGGCGCCCACTCGGCGCGCGCCTCGATCCAGGTGAACTCCCCGTCGCCGCGCACCCACACCTCGCCCGCGGGCGGGACGACGACCTCCAGGTCGAGCAGCCAGGCGGCGCCGACCAGCGGGTGTCCGGCGAAGGGCAGCCGCAGGCCGGGGGTGTAGATGTCGACGATCCCGCGCTCCGGGTCGTCCACGAACACGGTCTCGCTGAACCCGAGTTCCTTGGCGAGCGCCTGCCGGGAGGCCTCGTCGGGGTGGGTACGGGCGTCCCGTACGACCCCGAGGGCGTTGCCGTGCCGGCCGTCGGCCGCGCAGAAGACCCGGAGGACGTCGATGTCGGTGGCGGTGCTGGGCACGGTCGTGTTCATGGCGGAAATTGAACCATTTCGCGGCGCGCGGGCAGGACCGCACCCGCGAATCGGGTGCGGTCCTGCCTCTTCCGAGGGGCGGTTCCCGGTGGGTGCCCCGAGGGCGTGGCGGTGGTTCAGGACTCCGTGGCGCGGCGGCGTACGGCGACGACGACGGCCGCTCCGGCCGCGGCGAGGGCGCCGGAGGCGCCGAGCAGGAGGCCGGTCGGGGCGCCCGAGCCGGTCGCCGCGAGGGAGCCGGAGCCGCCCGCGGAACCGGCGCCGCCGACCGTACCGGCGCCGCCGACGGTCCCGCCGCCGCCCGTGGTGGACGAGCCGCCCGCCTCGCCGCCGCTGGTGCCGGTGGAGCCGGAGCCGCCGGTCCCGCCGGAGGCCGAGGGCAGCGTGGCGTCCTCGTCGAGCGAGAGGGTGAGAGTCAGCGGGTCCATCGCGGTGCCGGTCGGGTAGCCGCCCTGGCCTCCGGGGGCGGCGAACGTGGCGGAGCCGGCCGCCGTCAGCCTGGCCGGAATGTTCGCGAGGGTGACGACCCCGTCGTGCGCCGTCCAGTCGGACGCCGACAGGTCCAGGTCGGCGAAGGCCACGTCGTTCCGGGTGCCCCGGGCGCTGGTGACGTCGGCGGTGAGGGTGCCGGTGGAGCCGGCCGCCTTCACCCTCACGTCACTGATGGTCCAGTTGATGTCGTGGGCGGCGCAGACGAAGGCGAGCTTGCCGGAGAAGGCGGCCTCGGCCTTGCGGGCCTCGGCGTCGAGGTCGGCCTCGACGAAGCCGAACGCGTAGGAGGCGCCCTGCCTCTTCGCGCCGCCGGAGGCGGTGACCGAGCCGCCGCACCTTCGTCGGTCTGCTCGTACCGCATCTGCTGCGGATGGCGAACGGCCCGGCCCACCGGTTCCTGGTGCCGGGCAGCGCGCTCGGCGGCGCGGTCGTCCTCACGGCCGGCGACCTCGCGGCCCGTACGGTCGCGGCCCCGGCCGAACTTCCCCTGGGCGTCCTCACCGCCCTCCTCGGCAGCCCGTTCTTCTTCTGGCTGCTGCGCAGGACCCGTCGCAGGCAAGGTGGTTGGGCATGACGTCCGTACGGCTCCGGGGGCTGCTCCCCGCACTCGCGCACCGGCGCACGCGCACCCTGCCCTCCCCCGCCGCGCCGGGCGCGACGGTCGCCGAGGCCGTCGGCGTACGGCTCGAACGGGGCGGCCGGGCCGTCCTCGACGACGTCGGCATCGGCGTCCGGGCCGGAGAGGTCCTCGCCCTGGTCGGGCCCAACGGCGCCGGGAAGTCGACCCTGCTCGCCGCGCTCGCCGCCGATCTCGTCCCGAGCGCCGGAGAGGTACGGATCGGGTGCCGGCCGGCGTCCGGCTGGACACCCGGCGAACTCGCCCTGCGACGGGCGGTGCTGCCGCAGGACGCGGCGCTCTCCTTCCCCTTCGCCGCGGCCGACGTGGTGCGGATGGGCCGGGCCCCGTGGGCGGGGACCGCGGGGGAGGACGAGGACGAGGCGGCGGTCGCCGAGGCGATGGCGGCCACCGACGTCGGGGCCCTCGCCGGACGCCCGTTCTCCGCGCTGTCGGGCGGCGAGCGGGCCAGGGTCGCGCTGGCCCGGGTGTTGTCCCAGCGGACCGGCCTCCTGCTGCTCGACGAACCGACGGCCGCGCTCGACCTGCGCCACCAGGAACTGGTCCTGCGGGTGTGCCGGGAGCGGGCGGCGGCCGGGGACGCGGTGGTGGTCGTGCTGCACGACCTCGGGCTCGCGGCCGCCCACGCGGACCGGGTAGCGGTGCTGCACGGCGGCCGGATCGCGGTGGAGGGGCCGCCCGCGGAGGTCTTCGAGGAGGAGTTGCTGAGCCGCGTCTACCGGCAGCCGGTGGAGGTCTTCCCGCACCCGCGGACCGGCGTGCCGCTTGTCGTGCCGAAGCGGACCGGCGCCGTCCGCGAGGAACTCGAAAACGGGACAATTCACCGCTCTTGACTCGCCTTTGACCACCCCATGAGGACCCCATGAAGCCCCTGTGATCCCGCCGTGTCCGGTCCGCCGGACCTGAGAGCTGAATCACTGGACGATCGGGTATGGCTGAGGTAAGCCTCGGTTAAGTTAGGTCGGCCTCAGTCCCCGTCCCCGCGTTCCTGGAGTACCCATGCGAGCCGTTCGCCTCTCCGTCGTCACCGCCGCCGCGACCGCGGCGGCCCTGGCCGCCGTCACCGGCTGCACCGAGAAGAGCGACGCCAAGGCGGACGACGGCACGGTCACCGTCGTCGCCAAGGACGACTCCTGCGAGGTCTCGAAGAAGGAGTTCCCCGCGGGCCACGTGCAGCTGTCCGTCGAGAACCGCGGCTCCAAGGTCACCGAGGTCTACGTCCTCTACCCGGACGACCGGATCGTCACCGAGCGCGAGAACATCGGCCCGGGGACCAAGGCGAGCCTGACCGCCGAGATCAAGGCCGGCGACTACGAGATCGCCTGCAAGCCCGGCATGGTCGGCGACGGCATCCGCCAGCAGGTCAAGGCCACCGGCGGCGCCGCCGGCGCCAAGCGCTCCCCCGAGATGGACGCGGCCGTCGCCGCCTACCGTCAGTACGTCCAGGCGCAGGCCGACGCGACCCTCCCCAAGGTGAAGGTCTTCACCGACGCCGTCCGCGCCGGTGACCTGGAGGCCGCGAAGAAGGCCTACGCCGAGTCCCGGATCGGCTGGGAGCGCACCGAGCCGGTCGCCGAGTCCTTCGGTGACATCGACCCCAAGGTCGACGTCCGCGAGGACGGCCTGGAGGCCGGCCAGGACCCGGCAAAGGACTGGACCGGCTGGCACCGCCTGGAGAAGGCCCTCTGGAAGGACAAGAAGCTCGGCGAGCGCGAGAAGCAGCTCGCCGACCTCCTCGACAAGGACCTCGCGGACTGGGTGAAGCGGGTCGGCAAGGCCGAGATCACCCCGACCTCGATGGCCAACGGCGCCAAGGAGCTCCTCGACGAGGTCGCCACCGGCAAGGTCACAGGCGAGGAGGAGCGTTACTCCCACACCGACCTCGTCGACTTCAAGGCCAACGTCGAGGGCGCGCAGAAGTCCTTCGACCTGCTGCGGCCGGTCGCCACGAAGAACGACCCGAAGCTCGTCGCCGAACTGGAGAAGCAGTTCGCCGCGCTGAACACGCTGCTCGACAAGTACCGCACGGACAAGAACAGCTACGTCTTCACCTCGTACGAGAAGGTCGGCCCGGCGGAGCGCAAGGAGCTGTCGGACGGCGTCAACGCGCTGGCCGAGCCGCTCTCCAAGCTCTCCGCCGCCGTCGTCAAGTAACGGACAGAGAGAACGGGGAGGCGCGGACATGTCCGAGGAGACCCAGGAAGACCAGGAGACGACGACGGCCCCGGCCGCCGCGCCCTCCCGTCGCAAGGTCATCGCCCTGGGCGGCGCCGGGCTCGCGCTCGGTGCCGCCGCGGCGGGCGGCGCCGCCGCGCTGCTGGCACGGGACGGGGACACCCCGGTACCGGTCGCCGACAGCGGCGCGGCCGTCCCCTTCCACGGCCCGCACCAGGCCGGCATCGCCACCGCCGTACAGGACCGGCTGCACTTCGCGGCCTTCGACGTGACGACGACCGACCGCGCCGAGCTGGTCCAGCTCCTCAAGGACTGGACGCGGGCGGCCGAGCGCATGACGGCCGGGGCCGAGGTCGGCGAGGGCGCGTACGGCGGCCTCCCGGAGGCGCCGCCCGACGACACCGGCGAGGCCCTCGGCCTCAAGCCCTCCCGTCTCACCCTCACGATCGGCTTCGGCCCCACGCTCTTCGACGGGCGTTTCGGGCTGAAGGACAAGCAGCCCGGGGCCTTGGTGGAACTGCCCAAGTTCCCGGGCGACAACCTGGATCCGGCGCGCAGCGGCGGCGACCTCTGCGTGCAGGCGTGCGCGGACGACCCGCAGGTCGCCGTGCACGCCATCCGGAACCTGGCACGGATCGGCTTCGGCAAGGTCGCGGTGCGCTGGTCGCAGCTGGGCTTCGGCAAGACGTCCTCGACGACCCCGGACGCCCAGACCCCCCGTAACCTCTTCGGCTTCAAGGACGGCACCCGCAACATCGCGGGCACCGAGACCGAGCGGCTCGCGAAGCACGTCTGGGTCTCCGGGAAGGACGCCGCGGGCCCGGCCGCCTGGATGGACGGCGGCTCGTACCTCGTCGCCCGCCGCATCCGGATGAACGTCGAGACCTGGGACCGTACGCCGCTGGCCGAGCAGGAGGACATCTTCGGCCGCGACAAGCGCGAGGGCGCGCCCGTCGGCAAGGCCAAGGAACACGACGAGCCGTTCCTGAAGGCGATGAAGCCGGACTCGCACGTGCGGCTCGCCCATCCGGACACCAACGGCGGGGCGACGATCCTGCGCCGCGGCTACTCCTTCACCGACGGAACGGACGGCCTCGGCCGCCTGGAGGCGGGGCTGTTCTTCCTGGCGTACCAGAAGGACGTGCGGACCGGCTTCATCCCGGTGCAGACCTCTCTGGCGCGGGCCGACGCCCTCAACGAGTACATCCAGCACGTGGGTTCGGCGCTGTTCGCGATCCCTCCGGGCGTCCGCGACAAGGGCGACTGGTGGGGCCGGGCGCTGTTCTCGTGACACTCCACGCAACCCCGGGAGGGAACCGGCGTGTTCGGTAACTATCTGATCGGCCTGCGCGAGGGCCTCGAGGCCAGCCTGGTCGTCTGCATCCTCATCGCCTATCTGGTGAAGACCGGACGGCGGGACGCGCTGAAGCCGATCTGGATCGGCATCGGCGTGGCCGTCGGTGTGGCCCTGGCCTTCGGCGCCGGCCTCGAGTTCGGCTCCCAGGAGCTGACCTTCGAGGCGCAGGAGCTGCTCGGCGGCTCGCTCTCGGTCGTCGCGGTCGTCCTGGTCACCTGGATGGTCTTCTGGATGCGGCGCACCGCCCGGCACCTCAAGGCCGAGCTGCACGGCAAGCTCGACGCGGCCCTCCGGATGGGCACGGGCGCGCTGGTCGCCACCGCGTTCCTCGCGGTGGGGCGCGAGGGTCTGGAGACGGCGCTGTTCGTGTGGGCGTCGGTCCGGGCCTCCTCGGACGGCACGTTCGCCCCGCTGGCCGGTGTGCTGCTCGGCCTGCTCACCGCGGTGCTCCTCGGCTGGCTGTTCTACCGGGGCGCGCTGAGGATCAACCTGGCCAGGTTCTTCACCTGGACCGGCGGGATGCTGGTCGTGGTCGCGGCGGGCGTCCTCGCGTACGGCGTGCACGACCTCCAGGAGGCCCGCTTCCTGGACGGCCTCGCGAACAAGGCCTTCGACATCTCGGCGACCATCCCGCCGGACAGCTGGTACGGCACGCTCCTCAAGGGCGTCTTCAACTTCCAGCCGAACCCGACGGTCCTTCAGGTCACGGTGTGGGCGCTGTATCTGGTCCCGACGCTCGCGCTGTTCCTGGCCCCGATAGGGTCGGGTCCGTCCACGCGGGTGAAGAAGCAGAAGGCGACCGATGAGAAGGCTGACGCTGAGGCGAGCGCCGGGACGACCGCTTGAGCGGCTGTCGGCAGGACGGTCCACGCGACCCACGAGAGCCGCGCGCCCCGCGCGCCCCGTACGTCTCCTCGCGGCGACGGCCGCCGCGACCGTCCTCGCGCTGACGGCGAGCGGCTGCGTCACCGTCCACGGTGAGCTCGCCCTGATGCCGCCGGCCACCCAGTCCGAGGCCGCGCAGGCCCTCGCCGACTTCACGGCCGCCTACAACGCGGCCGACAAGGCCCACGACCCGGCCCTCGTCGCGGGCCGGGTCACCGGTCCGCTGGGCGAGATCAACCAGGCGGGTCTGCGTGCGCGTGCGGTGACGTCCCCCGGCGGCAACCCGAACCACCGCCCCCTCGAACTGTCGGACGCGCGCTTCGTGCTGCCCAGGAAGGCGGGCTGGCCGCGCTGGTTCCTCGCGGACACCGACCCCAACCTGGACACCGACGAGGGCGCCGGTGACCAGCGCTGGCTCGTCGTCTTCGTACGCAACGGGCCCCAGCAGCTGTGGGAAGCGGCCCACCTGGTGATCATGAGCCCGTCGCAGGTGCCCGAGTTCGCCGAGGAGGACGGGTACGCGGTGCCGGTCGCCGCGAACACCGACACGCTCGCGGTCGCGCCCGCGGACCTCGGCAAGGAGTACGTCTCGTACCTGCAGGACGGGCAGCCGGGGCCGTACGCGGCGGGTCCGCACACGACGCTGCTGCGGGAGCAGCGGCAGAAGGGCGCCAAGCGCCCGGGGCTCGCCACCCAGTACCTGGACCGGGTCGCGGACCAGGGCGACTTCGCGCCGCTCGGGCTGCGGACGAAGGACGGCAGCGCGTTCGTCTTCTTCGCGACGCGTTTCTTCGAGCGGCAGACGGCGGCGCCGGGCTACCGGCCCAAGGTCGACCCCGACATCAAGGCGCTGCTGACCGGCGAGGTCAAGAACACGGTCACCAAGGAGTGGGTGTCCAACCAGGCGGTCCTGGTGAAGCCGACGGGCACGGACCGCGACGGGGTCACGATCAAAGCCCGGCTCCAGGGCGTGGTGGGCGCGCAGGGCTCGTAACGGCCCGGTCGCCCGCTTCTCGGGCTGCCGGTCAGGCCGCCGGTCAGGTCACTGCTCAGGCCATGGCTCAGCGAGACGGCGGGTCGGCAGCTCAGCGGGTCAGCGGGTCAGCGGGTCAGCGGGTCAGCGGGTCAGCGGGTCAGCGGGTCAGCGGCCAGGCGATCTCGTGGGCCGTGTGCTCGCCGTCGCCCTCCGCCTCGCGCGCGGCCGCGTGGCGGGCGCAGGCGTCCTGAAGGGTCTCCAGGAGGTTCAGCGGGTCCGGCAGCGGATGCTCGGGGCCGCGGAGCCAGGCGACGACCGGATGGGCGCTCTCGTCCCCGGGGAGCCGGGCGGGCGGTACGAGGACGTAGCTGCCGCGGCAGTGCCAGCGGAGCCCCGGGTGCTCGTCCATGGTCTCGGGGTGGCAGTCGAGCTCACACGGCCACCACTCGTCCTCGTCCTCGGGGGTGCCGCGGGTGGCGGTGAAGAAGAGCATCCGCCCGCCGACCGTGTCGACGTCGGCGGACTCGGCGACCGGCCCGACCTCGACGCCCTCGGCGAGGAGGCGCTCCAGGGCGGCGCGGCCGGCGGCGAGCGGTACGTCGAGGACGTCGTGGACCATGCCGGTGGCGGTGATGAAGTTCGCCTCGGGCTCGTTGCGGGCCCAGCGCTCGATCTGGGCGCGGTCGGTGGTCGACTGCGTCTGCCAGGCGAAGGACACCGGGTGCCGGGCGGGGGTGGGACAGCCGATCCGCTCACAGGAACAGCTGTAGCCGACGGGGTACGCGGCGGGGGCGAGGGGCAGCCCTGCGGCTGCGACGGCCAGGAGCAGCTTCTCGCGGTCGTTCTCGTCGTCGGCCGCGGTGCGTTTCGGGCGCCTGCGCAGCCACTGCGCGAGTTTGCTCTCCGTGCCGCGGTAGCGGTCGATCCCGTCGCCCATCTATCCCCTCACACCTCATGCTCGCCCGTTCGGCTCTGCCCATGGTCCCACCATCCTGCGCCTTGGGTGACCGGAGTGCGGAACCGGGGTGTGGAACCGGTGTGCGACGGACGATTCAGGCCCTCGGCACGAGGCCGCGCAGGGCGAGGTCGACGAGGCTGTCGGCGTACGCGTGGGTCAGCGGCAGGGTGCGGTGGAGCCAGCGGTGGTGGAGCGGTCCGACGAGCAGTTCGAGGGCGATCCGGGGGTCGACGCCGGGGTCCACGTCGCCGGCCGCCTGGGCCGCCTCGATGCGGCGGGCGTAGTACTGGAGCTGTGGTTCGAGGAGCGCCTCGGTGAAGCGGGCGCCGAGCTCGGGGTCGACGATGCCCTCGGCGGCGAGGGCGCGGGTGGGGGCGTCGAACGTGGGGTCGTTCATCTCGTCGACGGTGGCGCGCAGGACGTACCTGAGGTCGGCGGCGAGGTCGCCGGTGTCGGGGATCTCACTGTCGGCGTCCCCGCCCAGGGCCTCGTTCGCGCGGGCCGCGAGGTCCAGGAAGGCGTCGAGGAGGACGGCGGCCTTGGAGGGCCACCAGCGGTAGATGGTCTGCTTGCCGACCCCGGCGCGGGCGGCAATGCCCTCGATGGTGGTCTTCGCGTAGCCGGTCTCGGAGACGAGGGCGAGGGCGGCGTCGAAGATGGCGCGGCGGGAGCGCTCGCTGCGGCGGGAGGCGTCGGGCGCCTTGGTGTCGGACATGGGCCCAATCTAGCAGCCTACGAGACGGCGCGTCTCGCGAGTCGTGGCCAGAGCCGAACCACCCGAACGGTCCACAGCGCGGGCGGCCCGGAAGGCGGACCATGGGGTCACCGATCCGGCGGATCTTCACCCCGCCGGCGTCTCTGACCGCCCGTCCGTGAGGAGCCCTCATTGCGCACCACTCCGCGCACGTCCTCGCCCCGCCGTTATCTGATGTGCCCACCCACGCACTTCACGGTGACGTACTCCATCAACCCCTGGATGGACCCCACGAAACCGGTCGACCTGCCGCTCGCCCTCGCCCAGTGGGAGGACCTGCGCGACCGCTACCGCGCGCTCGGCCACACGGTCGAGCTCCTCGCCCCCGACCCGGCGCTGCCGGACATGGTCTTCGCGGCGAACGGCGCCACCGTCGTCGAAGGCCGGGTCCTCGGAGCGAAGTTCGCCCACGCGGAGCGCACGGCCGAGGCCGGGGCGCATCTGGCCTGGTTCCGGGGAAACGGTTGGGCAGCCGACGACGTACGGGCTCCGGAGCACGTCAACGAGGGCGAGGGGGACTTCGCCGTCACCGCCTCCTGGATCCTCGCCGGGCGCGGCTTCCGCTCCAGCCCGCTCTCGCACGACGAGGCGCAGGAGTTCTTCGGCCGCCCGGTGATCGGCCTCGAACTGGTGGACCCGCGGTACTACCACCTGGACACGGCGCTGTGCGTCCTGGACGACGCGGGCGACGAGGTCATGTACTACCCGGACGCCTTCTCCCCCGGCAGCCGCGCGGTGCTCGCCCGGCTGTTCCCGGACGCCCTGATCGCGACGGCCGAGGACGCGGCGGCCCTCGGTCTGAACGCGGTCAGCGACGGCCGGAACGTCCTCCTCCCCCAGGCGGCGGTGGGCCTCTTCGAACCGCTGCGGCGGCGGGGCTTCGAGCCGATCGGCATGGACCTGGGTGAGCTGCTCAAGGGCGGCGGCAGCGTGAAGTGCTGCACCCAGGAGCTGCGGCCCTAGCCCACACCGCGCCGGCCGGCCGATGCCGCCGGGGACGCCTCGGCAACGCGCCCCTCCCGGTCCGCGGAAACGTGACTGCGGGGGGCGCTTCCGGTGGGTCCGCGCAGACGGGGCTCTCAGCCCTCGTCCTCCGGCGGCCAGGAGTCGCCCCACTCCGCGTCGCGGGCCTGCTTGTAGAGCGGGCCGTGGCGCTTGGTGACCGTGTCGCGGGTCAGGCCGTCCGGGCCGCACAGGTCGAGGAGGACCAGGCCCTTGCGGATCTGCGGCCTGCGGGTGATGCGGGAGGTCGCCGGCGCCGGCGGGAACCGGGTCGCCGCCACGTAGCTGTACTTCTCGTCCTCGTACGGCAGCGAACCGCCCTTGACCTTCCGGTGCAGCGAGGAACGGCTGACCCGGGCCGAGAAGTGGCACCAGTCCGTGCCCGGCTCGATCGGGCAGGCCCCGCTGTGCGGGCAGGGCGCGGCGACCGTGAATCCGGCCTCGATCAGCAGGGTGCGGGCCGCGATGATCCGCTCGTAGCCGTCGGGGGTGCCGGGCTCGACGATCACGACCGTCTGCGCGACACGCGCCGCCTCGGTCACGAGGGCTGCCCGGTCGGCCTCGGTCAGCTCCTTGAGCACGTACGACACGGTGACGAGGTCCGTGTCGGCGAGCCGCAGCGCGCCGCCGATCCTGGCCGTGCGCCACTCCATGTCCAGGGCCCCGGCGGCGAGCTCGCGCCCGAGGGCGAGGGCCGGCTCGGCCCAGTCCAGGACGGTGGTGCGGGGCGGCTGCTCCTCCCAGGCCTCGGCGACGGCCCAGCCGGCCGCGCCCGTACCGCCGCCGACGTCGGTGTGGGTACGCGGCTCCCAGTCGGGTGCCGCCTCGCGCAGGGCGCCGAGGGCGCCCCGTACCGCCTCGAAGGTCGCCGGCATCCGGTACGCGGCGTACGCGGCGACGTCGGAGCGGTCGCGCAGCACGGGGGTGTCCGTCGGGGTGGTCCCCCGGTAGTTGGCGATCAGCCGGTCGACGGCCTGGGCCGCCTGCTTGGGGGGCAGCCCGTCGAGGAGCCCGGCGAGGGCGGCGCGCAGGGAGTCGGCGGAGGGAGCGGAGGCGTTCACCGAGACAGTCTAGGCGGCGGGACCGGTGGCCTCGGCGGCCCACGGAGCCCCCTGCGCCGCACCGGGCGACACCGGGGCGGCCCACGGAGCCCCCTGCGCCCCACCGGGCGACACCGGGCACCACACCGGCCCGCCGTCGGGTCAGCCCGGCAGCGGGTCCCGGGAGTGGACCGTCCGCCACGCGTCGATGGACCGGTCCCACTGCTCACCCGTGAGTTCGGTCAGGGAGGCGGGGAACAGGCCGTCCTCCTCCTTGGCGATGTGCGTGTGGAGCTCGTCGACGGCGCGGACGAACGCCGCGCGCTGCTCGGCCGAGTCGAGGTCGAGTCCGTCCAGGAAGGCGGCGAGCCCCCGGTGTTCCAGGGCGAGGGCGTCGACGTACGCCGTGTACTCCTCGTTCTCCCGCATGACCGCGAACAGCCCCCGCTCCTCCCCCGCCCAGTGGGCCCGGAGTTCGACGGCCATCCGCGCGGCCGGCGTCCGGGCCCGGTCACGGTCGCCGCTGCCGAGCGCCCGCACGGCGTCCCCCGCGAGGTCGGTGACCGATTCGTGCTCGGCGATGAACTCCTTGATCAGCGGGATCTCGCGGCACCCGCAGTAGTGGCACATCCCCGGCCCTCCCGTCCGTCCCGGAGATCGTGACACCGCCGGCCACGGAACGGCCGGCGGCACACCGGCGGAGCTAGATCCCCGGGGCGGCCTTGGCCTTCTGCCACGGCCTGCACAGGCCGAGGAAGCAGGTCAGGGCCAGGACGGCGCAGGTCAGCTGGACGACCGCCATCGGGACGGCGGTGTGTTCGCCGGCGATGCCGACGAGCGGCGAGGCGACGGCGCCGACGAGGAACGACGTCGTACCGAGGAGCGCGGACGCGGAGCCGGCGGCGTGCGGGGTGCGCATCAGGGCCTGGGCGTTGGTGTTCGGCATCGCGAGGCCCATCGCCGACATCAGGACGAAGAGTCCGGCCGCGACCGGCACGAGCCCGACCTCCCCGAAGACGCCGCTGGTCATGAGGAGCAGCGCGAGGGAGGAGACGAGGATGGTCCCGAGGCCCCAGGCGAGTGCCTTGTCGAGGCTGACGCGGCCGACGAGCAGCTTGCCGTTGATCTGGCCGACGGCGACGAGGCCGATCGAGTTGAGGCCGAAGAGCAGGCTGAAGGTCTGCGGCGAGGCCCCGTAGATCTCCTGGACGACGAACGGCGAGGCCGAGATGTACGCGAAGAGGGCGGCGAAGGCGAGGCCGCCGGTCAGCATGTACCCGGCGAAGACGCGGTCGGCGAGCAGCCCCTTCATGGTGCGCAGGGCCTGGCCGACCCCGCCCTCGTGCCGGCGCTCGGGGGGCAGGGTCTCGGCGAGGAAGCGCCAGACGACGAGGGTGAGGAGGATGCCGATGACGGTGAGGACGTAGAAGACGCCCCGCCAGTCGGTGATCCGCAGGATCTGGCCGCCGATGAGCGGCGCGATGATCGGGGCGACGCCGGAGATCAGCATCAGGGTGGAGAAGAACCGGGCCATCTCCACGCCGTCGTACAGGTCGCGGACGACCGCGCGGGCGATGACGATGCCGGCGGCGCCGGCGAGGCCCTGGAGCAGCCGGAAGCCGATGAGCGTCTCGGCGGTGGGGGCGAGTGCGCAGACGGCGGTGGCGAGGACGTACACGATCATGCCGATGAGCAGCGGGCGGCGGCGGCCCCACTTGTCGCTCATGGGGCCGACGACGAGCTGGCCGAGGGCCATGCCGGCGAGGCAGGCGGTGAGGGTGAGCTGAACGGTGGCGGCGGGGGCGTTCAGTGCGCCGGTGACCTCGGGCAGGGCCGGGAGGTACATGTCCATGGAGAGCGGGGGCAGTGCGGTGAGCCCGCCGAGGACGAGGGTGACGAGCAGCCCGGTGCGCCGGGCGGCCGCGTTGCCGATCGACTCGGGAGCTCTTTCGGTTATGTGCCCTTGTGTTGTTTTCTGGCCGCTCTCCGGCATCGACCGCTCCATTTCGTTGAATCCTTGCCTATGCTCTCAGCTCGACCGGCATGGTCGAGACCTCTGCGGGACCGGTGGGACATATGGGATGGGTGGGGAACATGGGTGAGACGGTGCGCTGGGGAATCCTGGCGACGGGCGGCATAGCGGAACGGTTCACCACGGACCTGCTGACGCTCGACGGTGCGGAGGTCGTCGCGGTGGCGTCCCGCACGGAGGCGTCCGCGAAGGCCTTCGCGGACCGGTTCGGCATCCCGCGGGCGTACGGCGAGTGGGCCGGGCTCTTCGCCGACGAGGACGTCGACGTGGTGTACGTGGCGACCCCGCACCACGCGCACCGGGAGGCGGCCGGCCTTGCCCTGGAGGCGGGCAGGGCGGTGCTCTGCGAGAAGGCTCTCACGCTCAACGCCCGCGAGGCAGAGGAACTCGTCACCCTGTCCCGGGACCGTGGCCTCTTCCTGATGGAGGCCATGTGGATGTACTGCAACCCGCTGATCCGGCGCCTCGCGGAACTGGTCCGCGACGGGGCGATCGGCGAGATCAGGACCGTACAGGCGGACTTCGGACTCGCCGGCCCGTTCCCGGCGGACCACCGACTGCGGAACCCGGCGGTGGGCGGCGGGGCGCTGCTCGACCTGGGTGTGTACCCGGTGTCGTTCGCGCAGCTGCTCCTCGGCGAGCCGGACACGGTCCACGCGCACGCGCTGCTCTCGCCGGAGGGCGTCGACCTGAACACCGGCATGCTGCTCGGCTGGTCGGACTCGGGGGCGTCGGCCCTGCTGTCCTGCTCGCTCGACGCGGACACCCCGCTGACGGCCTCGGTGACGGGCTCGCTGGGCCGGATCGACATCCCGCGCGGCTTCTTCTTCCCGGAACGCTTCACCCTGCACCGCAACGGCCACGAGCCGGAGGAGATCACGTCGTCGGACGATCCCCACTCCCTCCGGCACGAGGCCGCCGAGGTCATGCGCTGCCTGCGGGCGGGCGCGACGGAGTCCCCGCTCGTCCCCCTCGACGGCTCGCTCGCGGTGATGCGGACGCTCGATGCGGTACGGGACCGCATCGGCGTCCGCTACCCCCAGGAAGCGGTGGCCACGCCGGCGTGAGACCCGGGGTGATGCCGGCGCGAGACCCGGGGTCGTGCCGGCCGGGACCCGAGGTCACGCCGGCGTGAGACCCGGGTCGCCCGCCTCCGTGACGAAGGAGGCGGCCGTGGTGACGGGAGCGCCCTGGGTCGTCACGTACGGCACCGTACGGAAGTCGGCCCGGGCCGTCTCCTCGCCGAGCGCGACCGTCACATAGCCGCGCCGACCGTTGAAGAACCTCAGGTGCGGGTTGGCCTGCATCAGCTTGTCGTAGTTCGACGGCCGGTCGGCGCCGTCCTTGCCGCTGCTGATCGAGGTGGCGACGATCTCCGTGCCCACGGTCCGGGAGGCCGGGTCGCGGAAGTCGGCCTTGATGTCGAGGCCGTAGCCGACGTGGACGTCCCCGGTGAGCACCATCAGGTTCTCGACCCCGGCGGCCTCGGCACCGGCGAGGAGCCGCTGCCGGGAGGCGGGGTAGCCGTCCCAGGAGTCCATGGAGAGCTTGAAGTCGGCGCCGGCACGGTCGCGGCGCTCCGCGAACACGACCTGCTGCGGCAGGACGTTCCAGCGGGAGCGGGACTCCCGCCAGCCGTCGAGCAGCCACCGCTCCTGCGCGGCTCCGGTCATCGTCCGCGCCGGGTTCTCGGACTCCGGGCCCGGGACCTGCCAGCCGTCGCCGTACGCCTGGTCGGAGCGGTACTGGCGGGTGTCGAGGATGTCGAACTGGGCGAGCCGCCCGAAGCGCAGCCGGCGGTAGAGCCGCATGTCGGGCCCCTGGGGCCGCTGGGACGTGCGGAGCGGCTGGTGCTCCCAGTAGGCGCGGTAGGCGGCGGCACGGCGGAGCAGGAACTCCTCCGGCGGGACGCTGTTCTCGGGTGTGCCGCCCGCGTAGTTGTTCTCGGTCTCGTGGTCGTCCCAGGTGACGACGAAGGGGTGGGCGGCGTGCGCGGCGCGCAGGTCGGGGTCCGACTTGTAGAGCCCGTACCGGAGCCGGTAGTCGTCCAGGGTGAGGGTCTCGCGGTCGAAGACGGCCGGGAGGGTCCGGTCGGTGTAGGCGCGGGCGCCGCCGGTGGCGTTCACCGCGTACTCGTAGAGGTAGTCGCCGAGGTGGAAGACGACGTCGACGTCCTCCCGCGCGAGGTGGCGGTAGGCCGTGAAGTACCCGTCGTGGTACGCCTGGCAGGAGACGGCGGCAAGCTTCAGACCGGCGTTCCGGGCCCAGGGGGCGGGTGCGGTGCGGGTCCGGCCGACGGGGCTGGTCCAGTCGCCGACGCGGAAGCGGTAGAAGAACTCCCGGTCGGATTCGAGGTGCTCGACCTCGACGTGCACCGCGTGCGAGAACTCCGGGTGTGCGGTGGCCCGGCCGCGGCGCACGGTCCGGGTGAAGCGCTCGTCGCGGGCGAGCTCCCAGTGCACCGAGACCCTCTCGGCGGGCAGTCCGCCGCCGGGCTCGAAGGGGCGGGGCGCGAGCCGGGTCCACAGCAGGACCGAGCCGGGCAGCGGGTCACCGGACGCCACGCCGAGGGTGAACGGTTCCTCGGACACACGCCGCCCGTCGAGCTCGGCCGCGGCCGCGGAACCGGCGACCGGGAGCTGCGTGGCGAAGGCGAGCGCGGCGGCGGCCCCGGTGGCGGTGAGGAACCGGCGGCGCCCCAAGTGGCGTGCGGCGGCGCGGAGTTCCTCGGAATGCTCGTGAACGTCCTGTACGCGGTTCATGTGCCCCTCCCCAGACGGATGCTGTCCGTCCGTCATTCGAGGGGGGCGGGACGACCTCACGTTGTCGGGTACAGAACATCCACGTGTCGGGACCATGAGTTCATGGGGCACGCGTCTCGCGTACGCTGCGCGCCCATGAGCATCGCAGTGGTGACGGGAGCGGGATCGGGCATCGGCCGGAGTGTGGCCCTCGCCCTGGCGGCGGCAGGCTGGTCGGTGGCCCTGGCGGGACGGCGGGCCGACGCCCTCGACGAGACGGCGGCGGCCGCGCCGGCCGGGGACTTCCTGACCGTCCCCACGGACGTCACCTCGGCGGACGAGGTGACGGCCCTCTTCGCGGCGGTACGCGACCGCTACGGCCGCGTCGACCTGCTCTTCAACAACGCCGGGACGTTCGCGGGCGGCGGTGTCCCCGTCGAGGACCTGGACCCGGACACCTGGCGCGCGGTGGTCGACGTCAACCTGACGGGCGCGTTCCTGTGCGCCCAGGCGGCCTTCCGGACGATGAAGGAGCAGTCACCGCAGGGCGGCCGGATCATCAACAACGGCTCGATCTCGGCCCACGTGCCGCGCCCGCACTCGATCGCGTACACGGCGACGAAGCACGCGATGACGGGCCTGACGAAGTCCCTGTCGCTCGACGGACGCCCGTACCGGATCGCCTGCGGTCAGCTCGACATCGGCAACGCGGCGACGGAGATGACCGCCCGCATGCAGACCGGCATCCTCCAGGCCAACGGCGAACTGGCGGCGGAACCGGTGATGGACGCGGCGGACGTGGCGGCGACGGTGGTGCACATGGCGGCACTGCCGCTGGAGGCGAACGTGCAGTTCGCGACGGTGATGGCGACGACGATGCCGTACATCGGGCGGGGCTGACGCCCGGTGCCGCACGTCGGCCGGGAGCGACTCCCGATGCCGTACGTCGGCCGGGGAAGCTCCTCCCCCGGCCGACGTCAGCGGCAGCGGCGCTACGCCTGCCCGGTCTCGAAGCGGGAGATCTTCCCGCCGTCGACGGTGAACAGCCACTTGGTGCGCATCGAGCCCCAGGTGTCGTTGCGGTAGTCGGCCACGAGACCGCGCCCGCCGTCCGACTCGGACACGACGTCCATGTGCCCGCGCGAGCCGAACACCTCCCGGTCGAGCCACTCCCGGAGATCACGCTCGGAGCCGTCGTCGGACATCGTCGCGTCGGGGGTCAGGGCCTCGAACAGGGCCGTCTGGTCGTTGGCGTTGAGGGCCGCGACGAACGCGCGCACGGCCGGATCGCTGAGCTGGTCCACAGGAATGGTCATGCCCTACCCGTACACCTCGCGGGGCCCCGGGCGCGTGCCGCACGCCGAAGGGACCCGGCAGGCTGCCCCGGATGACCGACACCGGCCGGGGCGGGCGGGCATCGGGCCCCAGCCGGTCCCGAGCCTGCTCCACGGCGCGCGGAACCTGCCCCTCCCTGACGACTTCTCAGCGCCACACAGCCTATGACCTGCGTGGTCGCTGGCACCGGGCACGGCCGTACGGGCACGCTCCGCCGTAACCGCCGCACGCGGCCCACTCAACCCACTCAGCCCAGGAGGAGCGATGTCGAACGCCGGCAAGGTCGTCAAGCTGTACGCGAAGGGGGCCCCGGTCGGGGTCGAGGACGGAGCCGTCGTCGGCTTCCTCGTCGACCCGACCCGCGCCGGGGAGTGGCTGATCACCCGGGACGCCGAGGGCTTCCGGTTCACCGCCAAGGGGACCGAGGAGACCATCACCGCGGAGGGCACCGAGCGCGCGCCCGTCGTCGCCCGCCCCGACGAATCCCCCGCGTCCGTCTGGCGCCTCCAGCGCGTCGAGGACGACGGCGGCACCCTCGCGCTCACCACCCTCACCTCGCTCGCGGACCTCCGGGACGGCACGTACGTGATCGACCAGAACGGCCTTGCCCTCGGCCGCGACCTGTTCGAGGACCGCTCCCCGCTCCCCAAGCGCATCTTCGTCCGTACGGACGACCGGGACCCGCAGTGGCGGATCGAGGTCCTCGCCTGACCGTTCGCCCGTCGCCTGCCCCGTCCGGGACCCGGGTGGGGCAGGCGTTCGTGTCCCCCGTCAGCCGGTGAAGCCCGGCACCACGAGGCCGGACTCGTACGCGATGACCACCGCGTGGGTCCGGTTCTGCGCGCCGAGCTTGGTCAGGACGTTCCCGACGTGCGTCTTGACCGTCTCCAGGCTCACGGTGAGGGACTCCGCGATCTCCGGGTTGGACCGGCCGGTGGCCATCATCCGCAGCACCTCTTCCTCCCGCACCGTCAGCGCCGCCTTGGGCAGCGCCTCCGCGGAGTCCAGCGGACGTGCGGCGACCATCCGGCGCAGGGCCGCGGGGAAGAGGATCGCCTCGCCCGCCGCCACCACCCGAACGGCCTCGGCGATCTGCCGGACCGGAAGCCGCTTGAGCACGAACCCGCCGGCACCGGCGCTGAGGGCGGCGGTGACGTAGTCGTCGTTCTCGAAGGTGGTGATCACCACGACCTTCGGCGGCGTCTGGGAAGGTCTCCCGTCCCCCGACCCCGCGGACGCGTCCGGCTCCGCGAGGAGGAGGCGGGTCGCCTCGATCCCGTTGCGGCGGGGCATCCGTACGTCCATCAGGACCACGTCCGGCCGCAGCAGCCGCGCCCGCTCGACCACCTCGACGCCGTCGGCGGCCTCCCCGACCACCTCGATCCCCGGCTGTGCCGCGAGCAGGGTGCGCAGACCGGTGCGGGTCACCTCGTCGTCGTCCGCGATCAGGAGCGTCGTCGCGGTCTCGATGGCGCCGGAGTCGGTCATGCAGCCCACCGTACGGGCAGCCTGACCGCCAGTCGCCAGCGCCTCGGCCCGTCCGGGCCGGCGTCCATCTCGCCGTGCAGGAGTCGTACGCGCTCCGCGAGGCCGGGCAGCCCGTGCCCGGAGGTCGGGAAGGCCCGCGGGCGGCCCGTACGCGCAGCGGCCCCGGTCTCGTTGACCACGTCCAGCTCCAGCGCGTCCGGCCCGGCCGCCACCCGTACCGTGATCGGACCGCCGGAGCCGTGCCGGACGGCGTTGGTCAGCCCCTCCTGGACGATCCGGTACGCGGCCCGGGAGAGCGTCCCCCGCACCCGCGTCGGATCCCCCGACCGCTCCCACTCCACCACCGCGCCCGTGTGCCGCACCCGTTCGAGCAGCTCGGGCAGATCGGCCAGGGTGCGGGTGGGCGCGGTCCCGACGGGACCGGCGGTCCCGGACGTCTCGCCCTCGCGCAGGACGCCGAGGACGTAGTCCAGGTCCTCCAGCGCGGCCCGGGCGGACTCCTCGATGCTGCGCAGGGCGGCCCGCGCCGCCGCCGGGTCGGTGGACATCAGCTCGTCCGCCACGGCGGCCTGGATCGTGGTCGTCGTCAGCGTGTGCCCGATGGAGTCGTGCAACTCGTGCGCGAGCCGGTTGCGTTCGGCCAGCCGCAGCTCCCGCTCGGCCGCGAGGGCGAGCCGCTCGGCCGTCGACGGCCCGAGGAGCCGGGGAGCCGACCACCGCAGGGCACGGGTCACGAGGACGCAGACGACCGCGGCGAGCAGCAGACAGCCGAGCGCCACGGCCCAGCTCTGCCAGCCGCCCGACACCCGTGCGGACCGGCCGAACAGGCTCAGCGCCAGCTCGGCGCGGAGCCAGCCCCCCGGAAGGGCCAGGGCCAGGAAGAGCAGCAGCCCGCTCGCGAGCGCGCCCGTCCAGCCGAGGGTGACGTGCAGCAGCAGCCAGAGGGGAGTCCGCCAGCGGTCGGCGGCGGGGGACGCGGACGGTGCGGCGGGGACAGCCGTGGCCGGCGCGGTGTCGGGCGACGTCGCGGGCGGGCGTACCGCCGATGGCTCGGGCAGCACCACCTGCAACAGTCGGCGGGCGGCCAGGATCAGCACCCGCCGCGTGGTGCGGGCCAGGCCGACCAGGGCGATCAGCACGGCCCAGACGACCAGCACCACGACGAACAGGACGCCCTCGGGGGCGGATCGCCACGCCAGCGCCGGAAGCAGCGCGAAGGACAGCAGGGGGAGGCTCGCAAGGGCGGCCGAGTAGGCGAACAGCGCGCCCGTGTACGTGGAGCGGCGCAGCAGCGGCCGGAGTGCCTTGATCATCATCGGCCAGTATGAACGGGCGGCTCGTGGCCGGCCTCCCCCGATCGGGGGAGCACATTCTCCCGCGTTTCCGCGATGCGCCCGGAGGGCCCCGGAAAACATGATCGTGTCCTGCCCGATCGACGGAAGGACAGCCGATGAACATGCGAGCGACGAAGACGAGGACGTCGAGGTTCCGCCTCTCCCGACCGCAGAAGGGACTCCGGCGCGGAGGCGCGGCGGCCGCGGCGGCGGTGGTCGCAGCGGTGATGACGGCGGGCGCGCTCGCGCCTCCCGCGGCGGTCGCCGCGACGCGGCCGGACGCCGTGCAGCAGGGCCTGAACGCCCTGGTGCGCGGGGGCCAGCCGGCGGCGCTGGCGAGCGTCGAGGACGGCAGGGGTCACGCCCGTACGTACACCGCCGGGGTCGGAGACCTGGCCACGGGCGCGAAGGTGCCCAGGGACGGCCAGGTGCGGATCGGCAGCAACACGAAGACGTTCACGGCGGTGGTCGTGCTGCAGCTGGTCGGCGAGGGGAAGGTCGACCTGGAGGAGAAGGTCGACACGTACCTGCCGGGGCTGGTACGGGGGAAGGGACTCGACGGAGGGAGGATCACCGTCCGTCAGCTGCTGCAGCACACGAGCGGAATTCCCGATTACGGGGCGGACATCAGCGACGAGGAGATGCTGCACCGGTACTTCGAGCCCCGTGATCTCGTCGACGTGGCGCTCAAGCACGAGGCCGGGTTCCCGCCGGGGAAGAAGTGGAGTTACAGCAACACGAACTACGTGCTGGCGGGCCTGATCGTCCAGAAGATCACGGGGCGCCCGTTGGCCGAGGAGATCGATCGGCGCGTGGTCAGGAGGATCGGGCTGCGGCACACGTATTTCCCCGCGCAGGGAGACAGGACCATCAGGGAGGCCCACCCGAAGGGCTACCACCGGCTGAAGGCGGGCGAGCCGCTGCGCGACTTCACACGGATCGACCCGTCGGCGGGCTGGGCGGCGGGCCAGATGATCTCGACGAACTCGGACCTGAACCGTTTCTTCGCCGAGCTGCTCGGCGGGGATCGCCTGCTGCGCAAGGAGCAGCGCGACCAGATGCGGACGACGGTCCCGATCGAAGGAACCGGGTTCCACTACGGGTTGGGACTCATGAAGAGGCCGCTGTCGTGCGGAGGCTTCTACTGGGGCCACGGCGGCGACATCGCGGGCTACGAGACAAGGGGCGGGATCACGGACGCCGGCAGGGCGGCGAACGTGGCGGTGACGAGCATCCCGACGGAGCAGGAGGCCGTGAAGGGCGTTCAGGAGGTCGTGGATACGGCTCTGTGCGGCTGAGCAGCGGGGGCGGGAGGGGCAGGGGGCCCTGGGGTCTCCGGGGCGGGGGTTCGGAGCGGGCTTCCGGTGCGGCCGCCCTCCTTCCACCACCCGCCCGTCACCCCGCCCCGCTCAGTCCAGGCAGAACTCGTTCCCCTCCGGGTCCGCCATCACGATCCACCCGTCACTCATCGGCGGCGCCGGCTCGAAGCGGCGCAGCCGCTTCCCTCCCAGCGCCACCACTCGTGCGCATTCGGCCTCCAGTGCCGCCATCCGCTCCTCCCCCTCCAGCCCCGGCGCCGTCCTGACATCGAGGTGGACCCGGTTCTTCGCCACCTTGCCCTCCGGCACCTGCTGGAAGAACACCCGGGGCCCCCGTCCGTCCGGGTCCTCCAGGGCCGATCGCGTGTTGCGCTCCTCCTCCGGCACTCCCAGCTTCGCCAGGAACTCGTCCCACGCGGCCATCGGGTCCGCCCCCTCCGGCAGTTCGACTCCCGGCGGGCCCGGATGGACGTAACCCAGCACGTCACGCCAGAAGGTCGACAGCGCCCCCGGGTCGTGCGCGTCGAACGTGACCTGGAATCGGCGGCTCATCGTGCTGCTCCCTTCCTCGCGGTGTGATGGATCCACCCTGACACCGAAGGCGGACAGGATCGGTCCGCCACCTCTGGCAGGCTGGGCCACATGGACGAGCGGCGGACCACCGAGCGGGTACTCACCCTCCTCGGGCTGCTGCAGCAGCGCCGGGCCTGGTCCGGCCCCGAGCTCGCCGACCGGCTCGGCGTCACGGCACGCACGGTGCGGCGCGACGTCGAGCGGCTGCGCACGCTCGGCTATCCGGTCCACGCCGCCCTGGGAGTGGGCGGCGGCTACCGGCTGGGCCGGGGGCAGGATCTGCCACCCCTCCTCCTCGACGACGAGGAGGCGATCGCGACGGCGGTCTCCCTGCTCGCCGGCGCGGCCGCCGGCTCCGGCGACGCCGCCCTCCGGGCGCTGACCAAGCTGGACCAGGTGCTGCCGACCCGGCTGCGGCACGAGGTGCGCACCCTGTCGGGCTCGGTCGAGTTCTTCGGCGCGGGCCGCACACCGGTCGACCCCGAGGTCCTCATCACATTGGCCGGAGCCTGCCGCGACGAGGTCGAGGCGGGCTTCGACTATCCCTCCGGGGGCACTCCACGGCCGCGCCGGGTCGAGCCCCATCGTCTGGTCGCCTCCGACCGGCGCTGGTACCTCCTCGCGTACGACCTCGACCGGGACGACTGGCGCACCTTCCGCGTGGACAGGATGACGGCGGTGGCGGCCCGGACGTGGCGCTTCCGCCCCCGCCCGGCACCCGACGCGGCGCAGTACGTCCAGGAGGGCGTGACGAGCCGGGTCTACGCCCACCGGGCGCGCTTCCTCGTCCACGCACCGGCGGACACGGTCCGCGCGCAGGTCCCGTCCTCGGCGGCGGTCGTGAGCGAGCGGGGCGAGGACCGCTGCGAGGTCGTCAGCGGCGCGGCGAGCCTCGACCGCGTGCTCATGCACGTGCTTCTCCTGGGGCACGAGTTCGAGCTGCTCGATCCCCCGGAGCTCCAAGCTCGTTGCCTGGCTCTGGCGGAGAAGCTCCGGTCGGTCGCCGTCTCGGCGGCGGCCCCACCGCGACCGGGTGACGAGCGGGCGGAGGCGTAGGGTCATGCCATGACCGGCTGGGACGGGACCGAGGTGCGGGCCCGGATACGGGAGATGGCGGCGCGGGACCCTGAGCGGGCGCGTTTCGGGGCGGACACGCATCGGTACGAGCTGCGTCCCGCGCTCCCCGGCGCGGAGATCGGCGCGTTCGAGGAGGAGCACGGCATCCGGCTCCCCGCGGACTACCGCGCCTTCGTGGCGGAGGTGGGCGACGGTCCCGCCGGACCGGCCCACGGGCTGTTGCCGTTGGCGACTCCCCGCCCGGAGGCGGGGGAAGACTGGGCCGTGGACGGCGAGTGGGAGGAGGACCGGCTGCCGGGCCGGCTCGCGACGCCGTTCCCCCTCACCGACCCCCGTCCCGGCGCGATCGGCGTCCTCGTGGCGGAGGAATTGACTCCGGGCACGCTCACGCTGGCGGAAGAGGGCTGCGGCATGTACGTCCGGCTGATCGTGACGGGACCGCACGCGGGCGAGGTCTGGTGGCTGGACCCGGACTGGGGCGGCTTCGTCCCCGCGTACCCCGACTTCCGGACCTGGTACACCCGTTGGCTGGGCACGGCTGCCTAGACTGACGGCCATGGCATGCCGCATCAGTGAACTGGTCATCGACTGCGCCGATCCCGACCGGCTCGCCGCGTTCTGGAGCGAGGTCCTGGGCTACGTCGAGCTCGGCCGCGAGAGCGACGGAAGCATCGAGATCGGGCCGCCCGGCGCCGGCTTCGGCGGCCCGCAGCCCACCCTCGTCCTCAGCCCCAGCAGTGACCCGCGCGCCGGGAAACTCCCGCTCCACATCGACGTCAATCCCACCGACCGCGACCAGGACGCCGAGCTGGAGCGGCTGTTGGCGCTCGGCGCGAGGCGGGCGGACGTCGGTCAGACCGGCGCCGAGAACTGGCACGTGCTCGTCGACCCGGAGGGCAACGAGTTCTGTCTCCTGCGCCGCCGGCTCCAGCCGCTCTGAGCCCCCGCGTCGATCCCGGCCGGTGTCCCGCCCGCACCTCCGCGTCCGAATTGCGCCAGCGGCCGCGTCCCCGCCGCGCGACCCTGGCGGTATGAGCACCCAGACCACCACCACGACCGCCTACGACGCCCGCGCCATCGCGCCCTCCGCCCTCGCCGAGCTGCGCGTCACCGACGACGCGGGCCGCGCCTGCGTCCCGTACTCCGCCGGCGAGGGCGGCGACCCGCTCCGCTGCTGTCTGCGTCTCTCCGTCCCGGGCGAGCGGATCGCGCTCGTCTCGTACGCGCCGCTGCGGCGCTGGGCGGCCGGGACGGGGGCCGAGCCGGGCGCCTACGACGAGCAGGGCCCCGTCTTCGTCCACGCCGAGGAGTGCGGCGGCCCCGCACCCTCGGAGACGTACCCCTTCGCCCGTGCGGAAGCGCTCCGGACCGTGCGTCGCTACGACGCGGCGGGCCGCATCGTCGGGGGCCGGCTCCTGGAGATCCCGGAGGCGACGTCCGAGGGCTTCGACCGGGCCTTCGCCGAAGCCTTCGCCGACCCGGCCGTGGCACTGGTCCACGTCCGGGCGGTCGAGTACGGCTGCTTCCACTTCGAGGTCCGTCGCCCCTGAACGGCACGCACCCCGCAGGCCCGGTTCAGCGGGACCGCGGCGCCGGCCAGGGCCTGCGCCCGGGTCCGGTCGGGTGCGTGCCCGTGACGGCCATGACGACCGAGTAGAGGCTGGTCTCGGCGGCGATGAAGAGCCGGTTGCGCTTGGCTCCGCCCCAGGCGATGTTGGCGACCGCCTCGGGGACGTTCAGCCGTCCGATCAGGGTGCCGTCGGGGTCGTAGCAGTGCACGCCGTCGTCCATCGCGGCCGCCCAGAGCCGACCGCCGTCGTCGAAGCGGAGGTTGTCGAAGCGGGCGGCCCCGCGGGCCGCGGCCTCGGCGAATATGTCGCCGTCCGACAGCGTCCCGTCCTCGCGCACGTCGAAGACCCGGATGAAGCCCGCCCGGGTGTCGGAGACGAAGAGCTGCCGCTCGTCGGCCGAGAAGACGAGGCCGTTGGGGGCGGCGAAGCAGTCGGCGACCAGCCGTACTTCGCCCGTGGCGGGATCGATGCGGTAGACGTTGTTGGCGCCGATCTCGCTCTCCGCGCGGTAGCCCTCGTAGTCGCTGGTGATGCCGAAGTCCGGGTCGGAGAACCAGATGGAGCCGTCGGACTTCACCGCCGCGTCGTTGGGGCTGTTCAGACGCTTGCCCTTCCAGCGGTCGGCGAGGACGGTGATCGTGCCGTCGTGTTCGGTGCGGGTGACCCGGCGGTTGCCCTGCTCACAGGTGATCAGACGGCCCTCGTGGTCGAGGGTGTTGCCGTTGGTGTGCCCGGCGGTGCGGCGGAAGACGCTGACGCCGCCGGTCTCCTCGTCCCAGCGCAGCATCCGGTCGTTGGGGATGTCGCTCCAGACCAGCTGCTTCCAGGCGGGGAGGTAGATCGGCCCTTCGGCCCAGCGGCACCCCGTGTACAGGACCTCCAGGCCGTCGTCGCCGTTCATGCAGCGGCCGGTACGGAACCGGTCGTCGAACATCTCGTACAGTGCGGGGCGCTCGCTGGTCATGCGGGTTCCTTCCCGTCCACACAGGTGCCGTTCAGGATGCTGTACGGCTCGACGGGAAGATTGCCGAATGAGATACGGTCTTCGCAAGATCAAGCCGAACGGAGAGTTGTGGATCACATCGATCGCACCCTGCTGACTCACCTCCAGCAGGACGCCGCCCAGTCCTATGCCGCACTGGGCCAGGCCGTGGGCCTCTCGGCCGGAGCGGCCCACGAGCGCGTACGGAAGCTGAGGGAGCGCGGTGCGATCCGCCGCACCACCGTCGAGGTGGACCCGGCGGCGGTGGGCGGTGCCGTCCTGGCGTACGTGATGGTCGACTCGGTCTCGTGGATGGGCGATTCGGCAGAGGCCTTCGCCGCGCTCCCCGAGGTCCTGGAGGCGCACGTCATCGCCGGCAGCGCCTCGGTGCTCGTGAAGGTCAGGACGGCGACCACGGAGCAGCTGCAGGACGTGCTGCGCCGCATCTACGCGATCGACGGGGTCAGCGGAACGCAGGCCACGGTCGTCCTCGAGACCTTCTTCGAGCGGCCGGTCTCCCCGGAGCTCGGCGCCGGGTGAACGAGAAGGGCCCCGCCCGGGCTTGTCGCCCGGACGGGGCCCTCCCCACGTGGGCCGACAGACGAGTCGGGCTGTACGCCGGGTTCTGTCCCCCGGGACCTCGCGGTCGTCGGGGCGACGGCCATCCATCTAGGACCGGCGTTGCCACCGGCCTCCTGCGGTCTACCCGCGGACTCGGGCGAGCAGCCCTCGAACATCCGCGCAGAGACACCGAGGTGTCCCCTCTTGACCTTGCTCCGAGTGGGGTTTACCTAGCCGCCTGAGTCACCTCAGGCGCTGGTGGTCTCTTACACCACCGTTTCACCCTTACCGAGGACCGAAGCCCTTGGCGGTCTGTTTTCTGTGGCACTGTCCCGCGGGTCACCCCGGGTGGCCGTTAGCCACCACCCTGCTCTGTGGAGCCCGGACGTTCCTCGGGAAGATCCGAGGATCTCCACGCGGCCGCCCGCCCGGCTCGTCTGCCGTGCCGACCATGCTACCCGCCGATCAGGAGGGCGACGGACCCGGAGGAACGCGGCCGTCTCCAGGTCGCGGCCGAAGGGGGCGGGGAACGGGAGGGGCTGGCCGAACGGCACGGCATGCCCCGGAAGCGATCCCGAAGGTGCGGCGGAGCGTGCTTGACCTTGTCGCAGCGTCAGGGTTTCTACTGGGGCCATGCGTATCGGCGAGATCGCCGCCCTGGTCGGGGTCACCCCCCGCGCCGTGCGGCACTACCACCAGTCGGGCCTGCTGCCCGAGCCCGCGCGGCGGGCCAACGGGTACCGGGAGTACGGCGTCCGGGACGCCGTCCTGCTCGCCCGTGTCCGGCGGCTCACCGAGCTGGGTCTCGGACTCGACGAAGTACGGGGGGTGCTCGCCGACGACGAGGGGCGCGGGCTCGTCGAGGTGCTGGAGGAGCTCGCGGAGGACCTGGCCCGCCAGGAGTCGGAGATCCGGGCGCGCCGGGAGCGGCTGTCCGCCCTCCTCGACGAGGCCCGGGCCGGGCGGATGCCCGCCGACGGGCCGCTTTCGCCGGAGCTCACCTCGCTGCTCGCCGGCCTGGGCGAGCTGCCCGAGTCCCCGATGGCGGCGAAGGACCGGCAGATCCTGGCCCTGATGGACGTCGTGGTGCCCGAGGAGGAGCGGGCCCGGCTGATGGGTCTGATGGAGGGCGCGGCGGAGCACGCGCACGAGGTGTACCCGCTGCTCGACGCGCTGTCCGGGGCGGAGGCGGACGATCCCCGGGTCGCCGAGGCCGCGCGGGTGCTCGCCGCCTGCCTGCCGGACGAGCTGGGAGTGCACATGCCGTCCGGGGCGCCGGACGAGGCCGGCACCTCCCTCGCGGACGCCCTCTTCGCGGATCTCGCCCCCGCGCAGTCCGCAGCCGTCCACCTGGCGATGCGCCTGGTCCGGGAACGACGGGAGCAGAACCGATGACCGGAGCGGAGCCGATGACGGGAGCCACGCCGATGACCGGAGCGGGGTCTGTGGCGGGTGGGAGGAGTGCGGGCCTGCGTCTTCTCCGGCTCGTCGCCTATGTGACGCTCCCCGCCGAGGTCGTCCTCGCCGTCCTTCTCGTCGGCGGGGTCCGGATACCCGCCGCCGTGTGGGCCGGCGCCGAGCTCCTCGTCGTCACGCTCGTCGTCGCCGAGGGCCTCTCGTACCTGCGACTACGCCGTCGGGGGCTCTCCCGGCGGGAGGCCGTCGCCGAGCTCGTACCCGAGGCCGTGCTGCGGATCATGGGGCACGAGCTGCGGATCATGGCGAGTCTGGGGCGGTGGGTGGCACGGCGCCCGCACGGGGTCGGGGGTGTCGACGGCGTGTTCCCGCACGCGCGGGACCAGGCGGCGCTCATGTACGGCTTCGCGTTCGTGTGCGTGGTCGAGAGCGTCGGCATGTCGTATCTGCTCGCCGGCCGGCCCGTCGTCCACGCGATCGTCCTCGTCCTGGACGTGTACACCGTGCTGTTCGTCCTCGGCCTGCACGCCGCCGCCGTGACCCGCCCGCACACCCTCGCCGGGGGCGTCCTGCGGCTCCGCCAGGCCGCGCACGTCGACGTGTCCGTGCCCCTCGACCGGATCGCGTCCGTCCGTCACGAGCCGGTGTTCTCGCACGAGAAGGCCGAGGGCGAGCTGAACCTCGCCGTCGGCTCGCAGACCTCCCTGACCGTCGAACTGACCGAACCGGTCGACGCGCCCCGGTTCTTCGGCGCGCCCCGGCCCGTACGGCTGATCCGCTTCCACGCCGACGACGCGCGCGCCCTGTACCGCGAGCTCGGTCCGGCCGTCACGCGGGCGCGAACAGCACCTTCGCCCTCCCCGGGTCCGCCTCCGCGAGTCTGACCCGCAGCCACTCCCCCAGCGGCAGGCGGGATCCGCCGCCCTCGATGCGGGCGACGACCGCCGGGTCGTCCAGGTGGACGGTGCCGACGGCCGGTTCGCGTTCCTTCACGTCGATCACGTACGCGTCGAAGATCTCGCCGACCCGTTCCCGCAGCAGCGCCGCCTCGACGATGTCGACGCTCTCGCGCTCCACGGTGTTGGCGCGGCGCGAGCCGTCGGCCATCTCGTCGGGGAGGGCGGGCAGGGCGGCCCGTACCCATTCGGGCGGTTCGTCGCCCGCCACCGCCGCGACGCACAGCTCGCCCGCGTACCGGTCGACGAGGCGGCGCAGGGGCGCGGTGCAGTGGGTGTACTCGTCGGCGACGGCCGCGTGCACGGCGGGGGTGGGGATGTGGCCGTCGGTGAAGACGGTGTATCCGGCGCCCCGGAGCAGGGTGGTGCACTCCTGGAGGAAGGCGGCGTGGCGCGGGTTCGTGGGGTCGGCGGCCCTGACGACGTCGGCGTACGAGACGTGGTGCGGCCAGTCGACGCCGAGAGCCTGCGCGGAGCGGCGCAGGCGGGCGACGGCGCCGTCGGGGGCGGTGGGGAGCGTGCGCAGGATGCCGGTGCCGGCGGCGGTCATGAGGTCGGCGGCGGCCATGCCGGTGAGCAGGGAGATCTGGGCGTTCCAGCCGTCGGCGGGGAGCGGGGCGCGGTAGCCGAGGGAGTAGGTGTGGTCCTGCTCGACGATCTCCTGTTCGGGGACGTTGAGGGAGATCCCGCCGCGTTCGGATTCGAGGGCTTCGCGGAGGCGTCCGATGTCCCGGAGGAGGGCCACCGGCTCCTCTGCCGTGCCCGTGTCGATCTGCTTCTGCACGGTCGCGTAGTCGAGTTTGGCGCGGCTGCGGACGAGGGCGCGGCGGACGTCGGTGGCGACGCGGCGGCCTTGGGCGTCGAGGTCGATGCGCCAGAGGAGGGCGGGGCGGGGTTCGCCGGGGAGGAGGCTCGCGGCGCCCTCGGAGAGGACGGTGGGGTGGAGGGGGACCTTGCCGTCGGGGAAGTAGAGGGTGAGGACGCGCCGGTGGGCCTCGGTGTCGAGCGCGGAGCCGGGGGTGACGAAGGCGGCGACGTCGGCGATGGCGTAGTGGACGCGGTAGCCGCCGTCGGACCTGCGGGCCAGGTGCATGGCCTGGTCGAGGTCGGTGGAGGTCGGCGGGTCGACGGTGAAGAAGGGCAGGTCGGTGGCGTCGTACGCGGGGAGCCGGGGGTTCTTCGCGGCGGCCTCGGCCTCGGCGAGGACGGCGGGCGGGAAGTCCTCGGGGATCGCGAGCTCGGCACGGAGTGCGCGCAGGGCGGCCCGCAGCGGAGCCTCGGCTGCGCCGGTCACGTGAATGTGGCGGCGGGGCATGGACCGAGCGTATGGGGAGGGGAGGGGTGCGGCACCTCGTGCGGAGGGGAGCCGGGGCCGTCCTCGGGTGTGGCCGCCGCGTCTGTCCGTACGGGACAGGGCGGCGTACCTCGTACGCTGGGCTCCTGGGGCCGCACCCCCATTCCCCGTACGGACGAAGGAGAACCACCGTGCTCGTGCTGTTGCCGCCCTCCGAGGGCAAGGCCTCCTCGGGGCGCGGGGCGCCGCTCAAGCCGGAGTCGCTGTCCCTGCCGGGGCTCGCGGAGGCGCGGGCGGCGGTCCTGGACGAGCTGGTCGAGCTGTGCGCGGCCGACGAGGAGAAGGCGCGCGAGGTGCTGGGCCTGAGCGAGGGCCTGCGCGGCGAGGTCGCGAAGAACGTGGAGCTGCGGACGGCGGGCGCGCGGCCCGCCGGGGAGATCTACACGGGCGTGCTGTACGACGCGCTGGGTCTGGCGACCCTGGACCCGGCGGCCAGGCGGCGGGCGGGGCGGTCCCTGCTGGTCTTCTCCGGGCTGTGGGGCGCGGTGCGGGTGACCGACAGGATCCCGTCGTACCGCTGCTCGATGGGGGTCAGGCTGCCGGGGCTCGGGGCGCTGGGCGGGCACTGGCGGGGCGCGATGGCCTCCGTGCTGCCCGAGGCGGCCGGGGACGGGCTCGTCCTGGACCTGCGCTCGTCGGCGTACGCGTCGGCGTGGAAGCCGAAGGGCGAGGTGGCGGCGCGGACGGCGACGGTGCGGGTGCTGCACGCGCCGACCCGGAAGGTGGTCAGCCACTTCAACAAGGCGACGAAGGGCCGGATCGTCCGGAGCCTGCTGGAGGCGGGGGCGGGTCCGCGCTCGCCGGAGGAGCTGGTGGTGGCGCTGCGGGACCTGGGGTACGTGGTGGAGGAGAGCGGGAAGCCGGGGGCGCTCGACGTGCTGGTGGACGAGATCCACTGACCCCATCGCCTCATTGCACCCTGCGCAACGATCGTTGCGTGTGACGCTCGTCGTGGGCAGGATGAGGCCCATGACGAGCGTGTTCGACCTTGCCCCGGAAGCCTCTCCCGTACCGGTCGTCCCGGTGGTCGTGATCGAGGACGCCGCCGACGCCGTGCCGCTGGCCCGGGCCCTGGTGGCCGGCGGGCTGCCGCTCGTCGAGGTCACCCTGCGCACGCCGGCCGCGCTCGACGCCGTCCGCGCCATCGCGTCCGAGGTGCCGGACGCCGTCGTCGGCGCGGGGACGGTCGTCTCGGCGTCCGGGGTCGCGGACGCGGTCGGCGCCGGAGCACGGTTCCTCGTCAGCCCCGGGTGGACGGAGCGGCTGCTCGGCGCGATGCGCGACTCGGGCCTGCCCTTCCTCCCCGGCGTGTCGACGACCTCGGAGGTCGTGGCCCTGCTCGAACGGGGCGTGGAGGACATGAAGTTCTTCCCGGCCGAGGCGGCGGGCGGCGTCCCGTATCTGAAGTCCCTCGCGGGCCCGCTCCCCCGGGCCCGGTTCTGTCCGACGGGCGGCGTCTCGCTCGCCTCCGCCCCCTCCTACCTCTCCCTCCCGAACGTCGGCTGCGTCGGCGGTACGTGGATGCTGCCGCCCGACGCCCTCGCCGCCCGCGACTGGGCGCGGGTGGAGACGCTGGCGCGCGAGGCGGCGGCGCTGCGGGGGCCCGTCAGCGTGCGCCCCCGGTGAACCTCACACCCAGGTGGTCGGTCACCGGGCGGTAGCCGAGGCGCTGGTAGAGGGCATTGCTGGTGGGGTTGGAGAGGTCCGTGAAGAGCAGGACCTGAGGGGCGCCGGTGCCGGCCGCGATCCGGCTGATGGCCTCGGTGGCCCCTGCCGCGTATCCGTTGCCCCGCTCGGCGGGCGGGGTGTAGACGAGGTGGACGCGGGCCTGGCCCTCGATCGTGCGGGAGACGGCGGCCATCGAGACCGCGCGGCCGTCGGGCGTCTCCCAGAGGACGAGGCGGCCTTCGGAGATCCGCTCGGTGACGAAGCCGGTGTAGTCCTCGGCGGGCTCGTCGCCGATGGCCGTCGCGAACTCGCTCGTCCAGGCCGCGACGAGCGGGGTGTCGGCCTCGGTGGCCGTCCGGGGCCGGCCGGCCGGGGCCGGGTCCGGCGGGGTCAGCTCGCCGAGCCGGAAGAGCCGCATCCGGACGACGGGCGTCCAAGGGCGGCCGGAGGCCTTCGCGTACGCCTCCACCGCGGCCGTCTCCCCACGGACCTCCGTCGGCTCCTCGCCCGCGGGGAAGGCGAGCGCGAGGGCCGCCTCCTCCGTCGTCGCGCCGAGGTCGAGGGCCCCGGACGGGGAGACGGCGAGGACCCCGGTGACCAGGCCGTCGGGCTCGGCCCACCAGCCGAGCCGGTCGGCCCTGTCCATGAGGGTCAGCACGGCGGTGTTGCGCGCGGGCTCGGCGGCGAGGTGCGTGCCGGCCGCGGCACGGAAGGCGGCGGTGTCTTCGGTGAAGTGCCAGGTCATGACGGGATGGTGGTACGGGCCGGGGTCCCCGCGCCACCCCTGTGCGGTGCCTCGCCGCTCCCTTTGCGGTGTCCCGCCGCCTTCGCCCCTACCGGAGGTGGGAGGTGTCGTTGAGGAGCCGTACGGACGCGTTGCCGTCGGCGTAGTAGGCGACCGCCGAGATCGAGGCGGCCGACAGCTCCATCCGGAACAGCGACTCGGGCGGGGCGCCGAGCGCGAGCCGGATCAGGGTCTTGATCGGGGTGACGTGGGTGACGAGGAGGACGGTCCGGCCCGCGTAGGCGGCGGTGAGCCGGTCCCGGGTCGCGGCGACGCGGCGGGCGACGGTCGCGAAGCTCTCGCCTCCGCCGGTGGGCGCGGCCTTCGGCGAGGCGAGCCAGGCGTCGAGGTCCTCGGGGTGCCGCTCCCGCACCTCGCCGAACGTCAGTCCCTCCCAGGCGCCGAAGTCGGTCTCGCGCAGCCCCTGCTCGACGCGGACGTCGAGCCCGAGGCGACCGGCGACGGCGGCCGCGGTCTGCCGGCAGCGGGTGAGCGGCGAGCTGACGATCTCCTGGATGGTCCCGCGTGCGGCGAGGGCCTCCGCGACGGCCTCGGCCTGCCGGAGGCCGGCCGCCGAGAGCTCGGGGTCGGTTCCCCCACTGCCGGAGAACCGCTTCTCGGGGGTGAGCGCGGTCTCGCCGTGCCGGAGGAGCACGAAGGTGGCGGGCGCGCTCATGTCGGGGCCGGCGGACCAGCCTTGACCGGGAGCCGCCGTGGTGACGGAGGCCGGCGGCGCGGCCGGTGCGGGTGCGGACCCGGCGGCCGCAGGTACTGCGGCGCTCCCTGCGTCCCCGGGCCCGGTGGTTGCGGGCCCCGTGGTCGCGGGCCTGTCAGCCGCGGGCCCGGTGGTCGCGGGCCCCGCGGCCTCGGGCCCGGTGGTCTCGGTCGGTGCCGCCGCAGGCGCCGTGGCGGTCTCCAGCGCGTGGGTGCGCGCGGCGTGGCCGGTCGGGGCCAGGGCGCCCGCCTGCGCCTCGAAGTCTCCCGACGCCGGGGCCGCGAGGGCCTCCTCGGCGGCGAACAGGCCGTCGTCCTGGGCCGTCGGCGGCGCGACGGTGCCGGGCCAGGCGCCCGAGCCCGTGCCCGTACGGCCCGGGCCGAGGTCGCCGGCCGTGCCCGCCCCCGTCGCCAGGGCGGCGCGGGCCCGCGCCGCGCCCGCCGCCGCGTCGCCGGGCGGGCCCGACGGTGCCGGAGGGAGGGTCGCGGCGTTGCGGGCGGCCGCGGTGTCGAGGGCGGCCGTCGAGTCGGACGGCTCCCACTGGCGGCCGCGCTTGCCCGCGTCCATCGCCTCGTTCGCGAGCCGGTCCGCGTGCTTGTTGCGTTCGCGCGGGATCCACTCGTAGCGGACCCGGCCCGCCGGGAAGACCCGGCCCGCCTCGGCCGCGAGCGGCTTCATGTCCGGGTGCTTGATCTTCCAGCGGCCGGACATCTGCTCGACGACCAGCTTGGAGTCCATCCGGACGTGGACGGTGGCGTCGGGGAACAGTGACCGCGCCGCCTTCAGACCCGCCACCAGGCCCTTGTACTCGGCGACGTTGTTCGTCGCCACGCCGATGTACTCGGCCGCCTCCGCGAGCGTCTCGCCCGTCAGCGGATCCAGGACCACGGCGCCGTACCCGGCGGGCCCCGGGTTGCCCCGGGAACCGCCGTCCGCCTCGACGATCACCTCACGCGAGGACGACGACGTCATTACAGGCCGGACTCCGACGTGCGGACGAGGATCCGGCGGCAGTTCTCGCAGCGCAGGACCTCGTCCTTGGCGGCGGCACGGACCTCGTTGACCTCGGTGATGTTGAGCTCGATGTGGCAGCCCTCGCACTTGCGCTGGTACAGCCGGGCCGCGCCGACGCCGCCCTGCTGGACGCGCAGCTTCTCGTACAGCTTCAGCAGGTCCGCCGGGACGGTGCCCGCGACGAGCTCGCGCTCCTTCTCCACGGACGCCTCCTCGGCGGCGAGCTCGCCCTCGGCGGCGTCGCGGCGGGCGCTCGCGTCGTCCGTCTTGGCCTGGACGGCGGAGACCCGCTCGGTCAGCTCGGCGAGGCGCTCCTGCACGGACTCGCGGCGCTCCATGACCTCGAGGACGATCTCCTCCAGGTCGCCCTGGCGCTTGGCGAGGGAGACGATCTCGCGCTGGAGGTTCTCCAGGTCCTTCGGGGAGGACACGGCGCCCGAGTCGAGGCGCTGCTGGTCGCGCGTGGCCCGCTGGCGGACCTGGTCGACGTCCTGCTCGGCCTTGGTCTGCTCACGGCCGCAGTCGCTCTCCTCGGTCTGCGCGGCGACGAGCAGGTCACGCAGCTGGGTGAGGTCCTTGGTCAGCGACTCGATCTCGGCGTGCTCGGGCAGCGACCGGCGCTTGTGCGCGAGCTGCTGGAGGCGGACGTCGAGGGCCTGGACGTCGAGGAGGCGGATCTGGTCGGCGGGCGCGGCGTTCAGTTGGGGGCTCCAGGGGAGGTGTGGTGGGAGGACCAGGGGTCGGTGACCGTCTTCGAGATGTGGACGCGGAGGTCCCAGCCGTGACGGTCGGAAATCTCGTCGAGCTGGGCGGCGGCCTGCTCGCACCAGGGCCATTCGGTGGCCCAGTGGGCGGCGTCGACCAGGCCCAGAGGCGACTGCTGGGTCGCCTCGGAGACGGGGTGGTGGCGCAGGTCCGCGGTGAGGAAGACGTCCACGCCGGCGGCACGTACGGCGTCGAAGAGGCTGTCTCCGGAGCCGCCGCTGACGGCGACGCGGCGCACGGTCATGCCGGGGTCGCCCGCGACCCGGATGCCCTGCGCGGTGGCGGGCAGCCGCTTCGCCGCGCGGGCGGCGAACTCGGCGAGGGTCTCGGGGTGGTCGAGCTCGCAGATCCGGCCGAGGTTGTTCTCGGGCACCAGGGGGCCGGTGACCCGGAGGTCGAGCGCGCCGGCGAGGGCGTCGGAGACGCCGGGATCCGCGGTGTCGGCGTTGGTGTGCGCGACGTGGAGGGCGATGTCGTGCTTGATGAGGCGGTGCACGACGCGGCCCTTGAAGTGGCCGGCCGCGACGGTCGTCGTCCCGCGCAGATAGAGCGGGTGGTGGGTGACGATCAGGTCGGCGCCGAGGGCGATCGCCTCGTCGGCGATCTCCTCGACCGGGTCGACGGCGAAGAGCACACGGGTGACCTCGGCGTCGGGGTCACCGCAGACGGTGCCGACGGCGTCCCACGACTCGGCCCGCTCTGGTGGCCAGAGGGCGTCGAGCGCGGCGATGACTTCAGACAGACGGGGCACGAGGAAAGGCTACCTGGCTCGCCTTCGCGGCTGGTACCGCCGCCGTTGCGGTGCCGACGGCCGGCGGCCCCCGGCGCCGTCGGCCGGCGTCGGGGGCCGCTCGTCCACCGTCTGCTCGACGAGGGGCCCGTGCTACTTGACGAGGTAGCCGCGCAGGTCGTCGAGGACCGTGTTCGCGGCCGTCACGCCGAGGCCCAGGTACCAGGTCTCGTCCGGGACGTCCTTGGCCTGGCCGGCCTTGACGGCCTTGAGGTTCTTCCAGAGCGGGTTGGCCTGGGCAGTGTCCTTCTTGGTGGCCTTGGCCTCGCCGTAGACGCCGGTGAAGATCCAGTCGCCGTCGGCCTCGTCGATCTTCTCGGGGCTGATCTCGGCCGCGAGCTCGTCGATCTGCTGGTTCTCGGGCCGCGGCAGGCCGGTGTCCTCGAGGATGGTGCCGATGAAGGACGCCTTCGCGTACAGGCGGATCTTGCCGGGGAGGTAGCGGACCATCGAGACGGTCGGCTTGTTCGGGCCGATCTCCGTGCCGAGCTTCGCGGCCTTGGTCTCGTACGCGGCGAGCTTCTCCTCGGCCTGGGCGGTCCTGTCGAGCGCGGCGGCGTTGAGGAGGTAGTTCTCCTTCCAGGTGAAGCCCGGGCGGATGGAGAACACGGTCGGCGCGATCTTCGACAGCTCGTCGTACTTGTCCGCGGCGCGCAGCTGGCTGCCGAGGATCAGGTCGGGCTGGAGGTTGGCGATGGCCTCGAGGTTGAGGTTGTTGATCGTGCCGACGGACTTCGGGGTGCCGGCGTCCTTCTGGAGGTAGGCGGGGATGCCGTCGTCGCCTTCGGCGGGGGCGTAGCCGACGGGCTTGATGCCGAGGGAGACGACGTTGTCGAACTCGCCGACGTCGAGGACGACGACCCGCTTGGGGGCGGCCGGCAGCTCGGTCTTGCCGAGGGCGTGCGTCAGGGTGCGCGGGAACTGGCCGGCCTTGGCGTCCGTGCCCATGGCCGCGGTCTTCGCGGCGGCGTCGCCGAAGTCCTTGCCGCCGGTGGCGACGTCCTTCTTCTTGCCCGTGTCCTCCTTCTTGGAGGCGTCGGATGCTCCGTCGCCTCCTCCGCAGGCCGCGAGCGAGAGCGCGGCGGCGAGGGCGACGACGGCGGCGGTGCCGCGGCGGCGGAGGGACATGAGAAGGCTCCTGTACGTGTCCTGGCGGAGAGACGGGCGCGACCGGGCGGGAGGTGTGGGGGCTCCGTCCGGGACGACCGGCCGGAGCCGCAGATTCCGCCCGGGGCGCGCCCGGCCGGAGTCACAGCCTCCGTTTAGGTTCGCCTTACCTTACTCATCACGGGCAACTCCAGCACACGCGCCCCCCACCCCTCAGCCGAACCGCCGCACAGCCACCCTTATGTGTGAAGTGACCCTGCTCGTGTTGTTCGGCTGGAAGTGCGAAAACTAGCTTCATGGCCGGAGGTGACGAGTCGATGACAGCGTGTGCCATCGAGACCACGGCCGAAGACGACGACCGCGGCGGGGAGCACCCCGGCCGTGCCGCCCGGCCGACGGAGTTCACTACGGGTCTCACGATCACGGCGAACGGCGCGTACGCGGCCAGGCTCGCGGGCGACGGGGACGCCCTGTACGTGGAGAGGTGGACGCTCGACGGCCCGGAGCCGTACGCCGTCCCGCTCCCCCTCGACCAGCCGGAGGAGCCCGGTACCCAGCTGCTGCCCCTGGCCGACGGCCGGGTCCTGGTCGCCCGCCGCGTGGACGGGCGGCGGAACACGTTCTCGCTGCTCTATCCCACGGGACCCGCCACCGGGGAGCTCCGGCTCGGCGCCGTGGAGGCCCCGGGCTCCGAGCACCTGGTGCTGCTGCCGCCCTCGCCGGACGGCATCTGCGCGTACGCCCTGTGCGTCGGCCCCGACACGACCACGCTCTGGCTGGTCGCGGGCGGGGCCTTCGGGCCCGAGCAGGTCGCGGAGGTCAAGGGCCGGTGCGCGGGCGGCGTGTGGCTCGACCGTACGGGCCGGATACTGGCGCTCGACCGGCGGCTCGACGACGGGCCGGTGAAGGCGGTCGCCGTCGACCTGGAGCGGGGCGGGGAGGTGACGCCGCTGCTGCAGATCACCGAGGACAGCAACGACCGGCTGCTCCTCGCGGACCCGGACAGCGGGCTGCTCCTGATCCGTTCCGACGCGCCGTCACCGGGGCACGACCGGCTCGGCTGGGGCGTGCTCGGCAGTCTGCTGCCGGTGCGTTTCCCGGAGTGCCTGCGGCTCGACGACGCGGCGGTGACGCCGTTCGCCGTCCAGCCGGGGCAGGTTCTGATGCCCGAGACCTGCGCGGTCGCCCTGCGGATCGACGCGGCGGGCGGCAGCTGGGTGGGGACGTGGCAGCCCATGGCCCGCCGGATGGGCCAACTGGCCGCACCCGTGGGGTGGCTGGCCGGGGCGGGCCTGTGGACGGCCGGGGGCGTGCTCCGGCTGCCGTACGCGACGGCCGGGGCGCCCTGCGGTCTCGCGGACGTGGAGGCGCCGCCGGAGCCGGAACCCGAGGCGGTCGCGACGGGGGCTTCGACAGAGGCCTCGGCGGGGGCGGACGCGGCCGTCGGGGAGCCCCGGGTGTGCCGTCCCGTGCCGTTGCAGCAGGCTCCCCTCACGGACGGGAAACCCGCTGGCTAGACTCTCGGGCTGCACAGCACGACCGATGTCAACGGGGTGAGTTCGACCATGTCGGAAAACAGCACGACCGGGCAGCAGCCGAACGGTTCAGGCAAGCACCGCGGGGACGCCGCGCCGACGGAGGACTCCGCGTCCTCCCCGCACGGCCGCCACCGCCGCGAGCCCGTCTCGCAGTAACGCGCAGTACCAGGTCGGGCGAAGGGCCCCGGGTCACCCCCGGGGCCCTTCGTCTTCCCCACCATCCCCCCCGGCCGAGCCGCACCCCGGCCGGTGGTCACCCCCGGCTCAGCCCTTCTTCAGGCCGAGGACCTCCGACGCCGCGAAGGTCTCGCCCGCCGGGCGGGACGCGTAGTGCGGGGTCAGGAGGCCGTCCAGTTCCTCGTACGTGAACGCCTCCTTGGCCGTGTCGAACTTGGCCGCCACCCGCGGCCGGTCCACGATGGCGACCATCCCGCCGTGTACAACGAGCAGTTGGCCGTTGACCCCGGCCGCGGCCGGGGAGGCGAGGTAGCCGACGAGCGGCGCCACGTGCTCCGGGGACAGCGGGTCGAGGTCGCCCTCGGCCGTCGGCTCGGCGCCCCCCTTGTTCGCTGGGATGGCGGCGAACACGTCCTCCGTCATCCGGGTGCGCGCCCGGGGGCAGATGGCGTTCGCCGTCACCCCGTACCGGGCGAGCGCGAGCGCCGTCGACGTCGTCAGGCCCACGATCCCGCCCTTGGCGGCCGCGTAGTTCGGCTGGCCGGCCGAGCCGGCGAGGAAGGCCTCGGACGAGGTGTTGACGATCCGGCCGTACACGCCCGTCTCCCCCGCCTTGGCCCGGGTCCTCCAGTGCACCGCCGCGAAGTGCGTGGTGTTGAAGTGGCCCTTGAGGTGGACCCGTATGACCGAGTCCCACTCCTCCTCGCTCATCGAGAAGACCATCCGGTCGCGCAGGATGCCCGCGTTGTTGACCAGGACGTCCAGCTTGCCGAACTCGGCCACGGCCAGGTCGATCAGGGCCCGCGCCGTCTCGAAGTCGGCGATGTCGCCGAGGTGCGCGACCGCCCTGCCGCCCGTCGCGCGGATCTCCGCGGCGACCTCCTCGGCGGGTGCGGCGGAGGCCGCGCCCGAGCCGTCGCGACCCGGCTGCCCGTAGTCGTTGACGACGACGGCCGCGCCGAGCCGGGCCAGTTCCAGGGCCTCGGCGCGACCGAGCCCCCGGCCGGCGCCGGTGACGATCGCGCTCAGTCCCTCAAGAGGGAGTGACATGTGTCGCGGTCCTCTCAGATCTCGATGCGGGTACGGATCAGATCTCGATGCAGGTACGGAGCGCCGCTCCCGTCCGCATCTGTTCCAGGGCCTCGTTGATGCCCGCGAGCGGTACGCGGTGGGTGATGAGCGACTCCAGGTCGATGCGGCCCGCCCGCCAGAGCGCGATGGCCCGCTCGTAGGAGCGGAGCACGTCGCCGCCGCCGTACATGGAGGGCAGGATCCGCTTCTCGTCGAAGAACAGCTCGAACATGTTGAGCTGGAGGTTGTCGTCCATCGCGCCCGCGCCGACGACGCAGAGGGTGCCGCCGCGCCGGGTGTTCTCGTACGCGGTGCGGGCGGTGGCGGACTTGCCGACGACCTCGAAGACGTAGTCGAAGCCCTCGCCCGCGGTGATCCGCTGCTTGGCGTCGGCGAGCGCGTCCGGGGCGACCGCCTCGGTGGCGCCGAAGCGCAGCGCGGCCTCGCGGCGCGACTCGACGGGGTCGACGGCGACGATCTGGGCGGCGCCCTGCAGCTTGGCGCCCTGGATCGCGGAGATGCCGACGCCTCCGCAGCCGATGACGGCGACCGACGATCCGGCCTCCACCTTGGCCGTGTTGATGGCGGCGCCCAGGCCGGTGGTGACGCCGCAGCCGATCAGGGCGGCGATGTCGAAGGGCACGTCGTCGGGGATCGGGACGGCGCAGCCCGCGTCGACGACGACCTCCTCGGTGAAGGTGCCGGTGCCGGCGAAGCCGAAGACGTCACCGCCGGGGCGCTTGAAGTTGGGCGTGCCGGCGTTCATGAACCCGGCCAGGCAGAGCTGGGTCTGGCCGCGCTTGCAGGCGGGACAGCTGCCGCAGGCGGGCAGCCAGCAGAGCAGCACCCGCTGGCCCTGGGTGAGCCCGGTGACGCCGTCGCCGACGTCGAGGATCTCGCCCGCGCCCTCGTGGCCGGGGATGAACGGGGCGGGCTGCGGGAGAACGCCGCTCATCGCGGAGACGTCGGAGTGGCAGAGGCCGGTGGCCCGGACCCGGATCCTCACCTTGCCGGGGCCGAAGCCCACCGCCTCGACGTCGTCGACGACTTCGAGCTTGTCCTGGCCGATCTCGTGCAGTACGGCTGCGCGCATGGTGCGGCTCCCTCCGGTAGGGCTCTACGAGTGCCGGGGATGGATCTACGAGTGTTCGACGAGGGTGTCGGCGAGCACGGGAGCGTCGTCGCGCTCCACCGCCGTCACGGTCACCTGGACACGGCCCTCGTCGGCCCACATCCGGATGCGCAGGGTCTCGCCGGGGAAGACGATCCCGGCGAATCGGGTGCGGTACGAGCGGACCCGTGTGACGTCACCGCCCAGCACCGCGTCCACGACCGCCTTGAGGGTCATGCCGTACGTGCAGAGTCCGTGCAGGATCGGCCGCTCGAAGCCGGCGAGTTTCGCGAACTCGGGGTCGGCGTGGAGGGGGTTCCAGTCGCCGGAGAGCCGGTAGAGGAGCGCCTGCTCCTCGCGTACCGGTCGCTCGACGGTCCTGTCGGGCTCGCGGTCGGGGAGCGCGAGGCGCTCGGAGGGGCCGCGGTCGCCGCCCCAGCCGCCTTCCCCGCGCACGAAGATCTGGGCGTCGCTGGTCCAGAGCGGGCCGTCGGCGTCGGAGGCCTCGGAACGCAGGACCAGGACGGCCGCCTTGCCCTTGTCGTACACGGCGGCGACGCGGGAGGTGGAGACGGCGCGGCCGGCGACGGGGACGGGGCGGTGGAGGGTGACCGTCTGGCCGCCGTGCAGGACGGCGGCGAGGTCGATGTCGATGCCGGGGGCGGAGAGCCCGCCGACGACGCCCATGCCGGCGCCCGCGACGGTCGCGAAGCTGGGCAGGACGTGGAGCCTGGATTCGAGGGTGTACCGGAGCTCGTCGGGGTCGGTCGCCGGGATTCCGGCGCCGAGTCCCAGGTGGTAGAGCTGGACGTCCTTGTGGTCCCAGGAGATCTCGGCGCTGCGGGGTTCGGCGGCGACGGCCTTGGCGGGGTCGATGGGCATCGGGCTGCTGCTCCTCGTGGCGGTGAAGACCTCGGCGCGGCCGTCCGCACCGTCGGCCGCACCGAGGCCGTGCGGGGACCGTCCCGTACGCGGCCGTTCTAGAACGCGTTCTAGGTCGGTGATCCCCATGTATAGCCGAGGCGGAGGGAGTTGGGAACCCTCCCGACGGCCCTCACCTGACGGTACGTCAGGAATGCCGCCCGGTACATTTGTCACCGCCAGGTCCGTACGTGTACGCCTGCCCGGGCGGGCGCCCGCTTCGTAGCGTCGTACCCATGACGAAGGACCTCAGGAACGAACCCGCGATCGCCTTCCGGGCCGCGACCAGGACATTCGGCACCGCCGTGCGCGCCGTCGACGGAATCGACCTCACCGTCCGGCGCGGCGAGACGGTCGCCCTGCTCGGCCGCAACGGCGCCGGGAAGTCGACGGCCATCGCCCTGCTCCTCGGCCTCGACGAGCCCGACAGCGGCCGGGTCGAACTCTTCGGCGGCACACCGGACCGTGCCGTCGCGGCCGGGCGGGTCGGCGCGATGCTCCAGGAGGGCCGGCCTGTCCCCCGCGTCACCGTCCACGAGCTGGTCGCCTTCGTCGCCCGGACCTACCCGGCGCCGATGCCGGTCGCGGAGGCGCTGGCGCTCGCCGGGCTCGGCGAGCTCGCGGGCCGCCGGGTCGACGAGCTCTCGGGCGGCCAGACGCAGCGGGTCCGGTTCGCCGTCGCCCTGGTCGGGAACCCGGAGCTGATCGTCCTGGACGAACCGACGGCGGCGCTCGACGTCGAGGCGCGCCAGGAGTTCTGGCACTCGATGCGGGGCTACGCGCGCCGGGGCAACACCGTGCTCTTCTCCACCCACTACCTGGAGGAGGCCGACGCTTACGCCGACCGGATCGTCGTCCTCGACTCCGGCCGGATCCTCGCAGCGGGGACGAGCGAGGAGCTCAAGCGGGCCGCCGGGGGAAACCTGGTCTCCTTCGACCTGGCGGGCGGCCCGACGGAGTGGCTCGGCCTGCTGCCCGGCGTCACCTCGTACGAGGTGAGGGGCGACCGTGCCCGGCTGCGTACCGGGGACTCCGACGGGACCGTACGGGCGCTGGCGGAGCGGGACGCGGTCAGACGCCTCGAAGTCACCCCGGTCTCCCTGGACGACGCCTTCCTCGCCCTGACGCAGAGCCCCCTCACCACTCTGGAGACGGTCCGATGATCACCGCGTACGTACGGCTGGAAGTGCGCAGGACCCTGCGCGACGCCGGATTCGTCATCTCGACGATCGGGGTGCCGGTGATGATGTACCTCCTCTTCACCAACCTCGGCGACGGGGACGACGGCGCGTACAAGAAGGCCGCGATGGTCGGGATGGCGGCGTACGGGGCGCTCGGCGCCGCGCTCTCCCTCGGTACGGGCGTCGCCGAGGACAAGTCCACGGGCTGGCTGAGGCAGCTGCGGATCACGCCCATGACGCCCCGGCAGGTGGTGACGGGCCGCGCCCTGACCGGTTCGGTCGTCGTCCTGCCGGCCATCACGGGGGTCCTGGTGGCGGGCGGTCTGGCCAACGGCGTGCGCATGGCGGCCTGGCAGTGGGGCGCCGTCGCCGTCACGCTCTGGCTCGGCTCGCTCCCGTTCACCCTGCTCGGCCTCGGCAACGGCTACCGGCTCACGGCGCAGACGACCGGCGTCGTGAACGTCGCCTGCAACCTGGGGCTCGCGGTGGTCGGCGGGCTGTGGTTCCCCGTCGTGCTCTTCCCCGACTGGCTCCGCACCGTCTCGGAGCTCACACCGACGAACCGTTTCGCCGAGCTTGGTGTGGCGGTGACGGAGGGGACGGCGCCGGGGGCGGCGACCCTGGTCGTGCTGCTCGGATGGGCGGCGCTCTTCGGCACGTACGCGGCGGTCTCGTACCGTCGTTCGGCCAGGACGGTATGAGGGGGCGGCTGTGAGGAACATCCGGCGAGGCATCAAGGCGCTGCGCGACCAGCAGCAACGGGAGCGGGGCCCGAACGGGCTCAGCCTCCTCCCCTGGCTGCTGATGGGCTTGGGCGCGCTCTCCCACCTGCTCGGCGGCCAGGCCCCGAACCCGTGGATCGGCGGACTCGGCCTCCTCGCCTTCAACACCCTCTACATCGCGATCGTCTTCCGCGCCTGCCACCCGCCCAGCCGGGAGACCCCGCTGACCTGGGGACTCCTCGCCACGCTCGGCGCGCTGACCTTCGGGCTCGCCATCGGTTACGGGAGGGAGTGGCTGCTGCTCTTCCCGCTCCTGGGCCTCGCGGTCGGGGCGGTGGTGCGGCACGGGAGGCTCCTGCGGTGGGTCAGCCCCCCGCTGGTCGTGGCGGTGGGGGCCGTGACGTTCTGGCGGGACGGCTGGGGTTCGATCGGCGTCGTGTACGGCACGTTCATGTCCGTGATGGTGACGGCGGCGATCCTCGCGCTCGACGAATCGGTCCGGCAGCTGCGGGCGACCCGGGAGGAACTGGCCAGGGCGGCCGTCGAGAAGGAGCGGCTGCGGTTCTCCCGCGACCTGCACGACCTGCTCGGCCACACGCTCTCGGTGATCGTGGTGAAGTCGGAGGTCGTACGCCGTCTCGCACCGCGCGACCTCGACGCGGCCCTCGCCCAGGTGGCGGACATCGAGGCGGTGGGCCGGCAGGCGCTCACCGAGATCAGGGAGGCCGTCACCGGCTACCGCGAGGGCAGCCTCGCCACCGAGCTGGACCGGGCGCGCGACGCGCTGACCACCGTCGGCATCGAACCGGTCGTACGCCGCTCGGGCCCGCTCCTGGAACCGCAGACGGAGGCCCTGCTCAGCTGGGTGGTCCGGGAGTCCACGACGAACGCGGTACGGCACAGCGGCGCGTCCCGCTGTGTGTTCACCCTCGACGGCACCGCCGAGCGGGTCCGCCTCACGGTCACCGACGACGGCCGGGGCCCGCTCGCCGTCGGTGACGCCACCCCGGGCAGCGGTCTGCGGGGCCTGCGCGAGCGGGTCGCGGCGGCAGGCGGCACTCTTGAGTCGGGACCCGCTCCGCGGGGCGGGTTCCGGGTCACCGCGGAGCTCCCCGCGGAGACCCCCGGCCCGCACGACTGCGAGGGGGAGCCGACGACATGATCCGTCTGCTGCTGGCGGAGGACCAGGGGATGATGCGCGGGGCGCTGGCCCTGCTGCTCGGGATGGAGCACGACATGGAGGTCGTCGCGCAGGTCGGGCGGGGCGACGAGATCGTGGACGCGGCGCTGCTCGCGCGCCCCGACGTCGCACTGCTCGACATCGAACTGCCGGGCCGCTCGGGTCTGGACGCGGCGGCGGACCTGCGCACGGAGGCCCCGGACTGCCGGGTCCTGATCCTGACGACCTTCGGCCGCCCCGGGTATCTCCGCCGGGCGATGGAGGCGGGCGCCGCGGGCTTCCTGGTGAAGGACGGCCCCGTCGAGGAGCTGGCCGAGTCGATCCGTCAGGTCCTGCGGGGCGAGACGGTGATCGACCCGGCCCTCGCGGCCGCGGCGCTCGGTGCGGGGCCCAACCCGCTGACGGCCCGCGAACGGGACGCCCTGGCCGCCGCGGTGGACGGCGCGACGATCGCGGACATCGCGGCGACCCTCCACCTCTCGGAGTCGACGGTCCGCAACTACCTGTCGTCGGCGATCGGCAAGACCGGCACGCGCAACCGCATGGAGGCGGTCAGGGCCGCCCGCAGGCAGGGGTGGCTGTAGGCCCTGACGCCTACAGGCCCGCGAGAGCGGCCGCGCGCTGGGCCTCGAAGTTCCCCACGTACGCGTCGAAGACCGTCGCGTCCTCGTACTTGAGCAGCGCCTCGTCGTTGTACTTGAGCGCCGTCGTCGTGTAGGTGTGGCTGCCGGTGAAGACGATCTTCTTGTCCACGCCGCCGTAGTACGTGCCCTCGACCAGCAGGTACTTGGTGTGGGAGTCGGAGCCGCCGCGCTTGTCGTTGTCGAGCTGGTGCAGGGTGATGCGGCCCTTGCCCGTCACCGGCCTGGTCAGCCAGTTGGCCACCTGTCCCATGGGCGTGTCGTCGGCCGTCCAGTTGTCGAGCGACCGGTAGACGACCTCGATGTCGCAGCCCGCGTTGGCGAGTTCCCACAGCTTCCTGGCCACCTCGGTGCGGGTGATGTGGCCCTGGGCGATGCGGATCTTCGTACGTCCGTCCGCGGTGCCGACGCCCGGGGAGTTGCCCGCGCAGGAGTCCGGGGTGCCGACCGGCGCCACCGTCCCGAGGATGTTGACGACCGTGTCGGTGCTGGACCGCGGGAAGAAGTAGACCTTCGCCTTGCCCGCCTGGGTGTCGTGCGCGTAGTCCGCGACCTGGGGTGTCTGCCCGATGGCGGCCGCCGCCTGGTCGCCGAAGTACCGGGTGTACGCGTCGAACAGTTCCGCGTTGTCGGCGACGGTCAGCGCGTCGTTCCACCAGTCGTCGGTGTCGTTGCTCGTGAGGTTCCCTGAGCCCTGCACCACGACGTTGTCGACCGGGACGGTGCCCTTGCCCTTGGTGCGGGAGAACAGGAAGAACTTGTTGTGGTTGACGTTGTCGTACGTGCCGTTCGGGTCCGCCGCCGTGGTGCCCGGGTCCAGGGCCAGGCAGGCTTCCTCCGCCTTGCAGCCGCGGACCCAGGAGTCGGGGCTGCCCGCCGGATCGGCCAGCCGGCTCTTCAGGGTGTCGAGCCCCGTGGATTTGCTGTCGTTGTCGACGACGACCTGGACGGTGACGCCCCTCTTGTGGGCGTCGCCCAGCTTGTTGGCCAGGTAGACGGACTGGTACAGGTACAGGGAGATCCGGATGGTCGACCCGGCCTCCGCACCGTCGACGAGGCCCGCCAGGTGGGAGAGGATCCGCCCCCTGGCGGAGGCGTCCGTGCTGTTGGGGTCGTTGAAGACAGCGCCGGTGGTCACGGCCAGGACCGGTTCCGCCGAGGCCGACGGCGCGACGAGGAGGGACGCACCGACGGCCAGCGCGGTCACGGAGGTTCTGAGCTTGTTCTTGATCGATATCACCCGGGCATTGTCACCCGCGGCGCGCCATGGTCCTGGCCGGCTTCGGGAGCCACAGGAGCATCAGCGCCGCCGCCCCGATCAGCACGCCCGTCGCCACCCGGAAGGCCATCGCGTACCCCGGGACCAGGGACGACGGGTCGGGTGCTCCCGAGGTGACGGCGGGGGTGGCCGCCGCGGCGATCGTCGAGAGGACCGCGAGGCCCAGCGCGCCGCCCATCGTGCGGGAGGTGTTGACCAGGCCCGAGACGAGGCCCGCGTCGGACGGGGCGGCGCTGGAGGTGGCGAGGGCGGCCAGCGGGGTGGTGGCCAGACCGAGGCCGGCCATCATCAGGATGCCGGGGCCCAGGATCGTCCCGAGGAAGGTGCCGTCGGCCGTGAGCGTCGACTGCCAGGCGAAACCCGCCGCCCCGACGAGGGCGCCGATGACGGCGAGGTTCCGGGCGCCGACGGCCGGCATCAGATGGGGGGCCAGTTTGGAGCCGATGACGACGCTGAGGGAGCTGGGGACCAGGGCGAGACCTGCCTGGAGCGGGGTGTACGCGAGGACGCTCTGCGCGTAGGTGGTCATGAAGAACCACATGCCGAAGGAGCTCGAACCGCACAGCAGGATCGCCACGTTGGCCGCCGACACCGCGCGCGTACGGAAGATGCTCAGCCGCATCAGCGGCTCCGCCGTGCGCGCCTCCACCACCACGAAGACGCCGAGGAGCGCCAGACCGCCGAGGAGCGTGAGCAGGGTCGCCGGGGCCGTCCAGCCCGCCTCCTCGGTCTGGACGATGCCGTACGCGAGGGTGGCGAGCCCCGCGGTGACGAGGACCGCGCCCGGCAGGTCGAGGCGGCGGCCCGCGCCGGTGCGGGACTCGCGGAGCCAGAGCAGCGCTGCCACGAGGACGAGGACGCCGACGGGGACGTTGATGAGCAGGACCCAGCGCCACGACAGCAGGTCGACGAGGACGCCGCCGACGAAGCCGCCCGCCGCGCCGCCGGCCGCGCCGACCGCCGTCCAGGTGCCGATGGCCCTGGTGCGGGCGGCTCCGGCGGGGACGGCGGCGGTGATCAGGGTCAGGGTGGCGGGCGAGAGGACGGCGGCGCCGAGGCCCTGCACGGCGCGGGCGGCGACGAGCTGCCAGCCTTCCTGGGCGAGGCCGCCCGCCACCGAGGCCGCGGTGAAGAGGCCGAGCCCGAGCAGGAACATCGCCTTCCGTCCGTAGAGGTCGGAGGCGCGTCCGCCGAGCAGCATGAAGCCGGCGAAGGCGATGGCGTAGGCGTTGAGGACCCATTGCAGACCGAGCGCCGAGAGTCCGAGGTCGGTCCGCATCGACGGCAGCGCCACGTTCACGACGGAGACGTCGAGGACGACGAGGAACTGGCCCGCGCAGGCGGTCAGGACGACCGCCCAGGCGCGGGGCGCGGGCAGGGAGGCAGGGGTGGTGGGGGGCGTCCGTAGGGAGTCGGATTCGGTCTGCGGCATGAATGTGATGGTCGCAGACCGTATCCGCCCCGTACATGGGGATAAGGTCCTACGCCTTCCGCAGCAGCGTCACCGCCGCCGCACCGCCCAGGCCGATGTTGTGCGCGAGGCCGACCCGCGCCCCCGCCACCTGCCGGGCCCCCGCCTCGCCGCGCAGCTGCCAGACGAGTTCGGCGGCCTGTGCCAGGCCCGTCGCGCCCAGCGGGTGGCCCTTGGAGATGAGGCCGCCCGAGGGGTTCACGACCCAGCGGCCGCCGTACGTCGTCGCGCCGGACTCGACGAGCTTGCCGGAGGCGCCCTCCTCGCACATGCCGAGCGCCTCGTACGTGAGGAGTTCGTTGATGGAGAAGCAGTCGTGGAGTTCGATCACGTCGACGTCCTCGATGCCGAGCCCGGAGCGCTCGAAGGCCTGCCGGGCGGCGGCCCGGGACATCGGGCGGCCGACGGCGTCGATGCAGGAGCCCGAGGCGAAGGACTCCTCGGTGTCGGTGGTCATCGCCTGCCCGGCGATCTCCACCGCCCGGTCCCGCAGCCCGTGTGCGTCGACGAAGCGCTCGGAGACGACGAGGGCGGCCGCCGCGCCGTCCGAGGTGGGCGAGCACTGGAGCTTGGTGAGCGGCCGGTGGACGGTCTTCGCGGCGAGGATCTCGTCGACCGTGTAGACGTCCTGGAACTGGGCGTTGGGGTTGTTCGCCGAGTGCTGGTGGTTCTTGGCGCCGACGGCCGCGAGCTGCACCTCGGTCGTCCCGTACCGCTCCATGTGCTCGCGGGCGGCGTTGCCGAAGATCTGCGCGGTGGGCGGGCTCGCCTCGAAGCCGTGGCCGGCGGCCATGATCCCGTAGTGCCGGGCGACGGGCGACGTCTTGAAGTCCCCGGAGCCGGACCCGCCGCCGAGCGCGCCCCGGCTCATCTTCTCGAAGCCGAGCGCGAGGACGCAGTCGGCGATGCCGCCCTCGACGAACTGGCGGGCGGTCATGAGGGCGGTGGAGCCGGTCGCGCAGTTGTTGTTGAGGTTGTAGACGGGGATGCCGGAGAGCCCGAGTTCGTACACGGCGCGCTGTCCGGCGGTGGAGGCCTGGAAGCAGTAGCCGACGGCGGCCTGCTCCACGCGCGCGTAGGGGATGCCCGCGTCGGCGAGGGCGGCTGTTCCGGCCTCCTTGGCCATGTCCCAGTACTGCCAGTCCCGGGTCTCGGGCTTCTCGAACTTGGTCATTCCGACACCGACGACGTACGCCTTGCCCATCTTCGGTTCCCCCTCAGTCTCTCGGCAGGCCGAGCAGCCGCTCGGCGACGACATTGAGCTGTACCTGTGTGGTGCCGCCCGCGATGGTGAGGCAGCGGGACATGAGCAGGCCGTGGACGGCCCGTTCGCCGGGGCCCTCGCGCACGGCGCCTTCGGGGCCGAGGAGTTCGAGGGTGAGTTCGGCGAGTCTCTGCTGGTGGAGGGTCTGGACGAGCTTGCGGACGCTGGCGCCCGCGCCGGGTTCGAGCCCGGACACCTGGAGCAGGGTGGTGCGCAGGCCGATGCACGCGAGCGCGTGCGCTTCGGCGAGCAGGGCGCCGATCCGTACCCGAACAGAGCTGTCGACCCGGTCCGCCCGGGCGATGACGGCTTCGAGGCCGGTGTCGAAGGCGACCTGGTCGGCCATGTGGACGCGTTCGTTGCCGAGGGTGTTGCGGGCGACCCGCCAGCCGTCGTCGACCTCGCCGACGACGGCGTCGGCGGGGAGGATCGCGTCGTCGAACCAGACCTCGTTGAAGAGGGATTCCCCGGTGATCTCCTTGAGCGGCCGTACGTCGATCCCGGGGGTGTTCCGCATGTCGACGAGGAAGTAGGTGAGGCCCTTGTGCTTGGGGGCGGCCGGGTCGGTACGGGCCAGCAGGATGCCGTGATGGGCCCACTGGGCGGCGCTCGTCCACACCTTCTGGCCGTTGATCCGCCAGCGGCCGTCCTCGGTCCGCTCGGCGCGGGTACGGAGGGAGGCGAGGTCGGAGCCGGCGCCGGGCTCGGAGAAGAGCTGGCACCAGAGGCGCTCGCCGCGCAGGGTCGGGCCGAGGTGCTCGTCCTGCTGGGCGGGGGTGCCGTGGGCGAGGAGGGACGGCACGACCCAGGTGGCGATGCCGAGCCCGGCGACGGTGATCCCGGCCTCGTCCAGTTCCCGCTGGACGGCGAGCTGCTGGAGGGGACCGGCGCCGAGGCCGTACGGCTCCGGGAGGTGCGGGGCTGCGTAGCCGGTGGGGGCGAGGGCGCGGCGGGCGGCGGCGGGGTCGAGTCCGGCGGCGGGGGCGACGGCCTCGCGGGCGGCCTCGCGGTACGGGTCGGCCTCGGGAGGCAGGTCGAGGCGGATGCCGCGCCTGACGCCGGTGGCGGCGTGCCGGAGGGCGGTGAGCCGGTGCCGGTCGCCGGTGCCGAGGAGCTGGCGGGCGACGAGGGCGCGGCGGAGCAGCAGGTGGGCGTCGTGCTCCCAGGTGAACCCGGTGCCGCCGAGGATCTGGATGCAGTCCTTGGCGCAGGTGAAGGCGGTGTCGAGGGCGGTGGCGGCGGCGAGCGCGGCGGTGAGGGACCGGGCGTCGTCGTCCGCCGCCCTGGCGGCGTCCCAGGTGAGGGCGCGGGCCTGTTCGAGCCGTACGAGCATGTCGGCGCAGAGGTGCTTGACGCCCTGGAACTGTCCGATGGGGCGGCCGAACTGTTCGCGGCTTCGGGCGTGTTCGGCGGCGGTCTCGACGGCGCGGGCGGCGGTGCCGCAGGCGTCGGCGGCGAAGAGGACGGCGGCGAGGTCGTGGACGAGGGCGGTGTCGAGGGGGAGCTCGCGGGCGGCGGGGACGTGGCGGGTGCGGGCCGTGATCTCGGCGGTGGGGCGGGTGGGGTCGGCGCTCTCGTGGGGCCGGACGGCGAGGCCGTCGGTGTCGACGGCGAGCCAGACGGAGCCGTCGGCGGTGGCGGCGCGCAGGATGACGAGATCGGCCTGGGCGCCGCCGAGGACGGGGGGCGCGGCGCCGTCGAGGAGGTGGCCGCCGACGGTGCGGACGGCGGTGAGGGTGCCTGGGCCGCTGCTGTCCGGGCCGCCGCCGGTCCCGGTCCCGCCGAGGGCCACGGCCCCGATCCGCTCCCCGCGCGCGAGGGCGCCGGCGAGCTCGTCCTGCCCGGCCCTGCGGAGCAGCTCGGCGGCGAGGACGGAGGGCAGATAGGGCCCCGGCAGCAGCGCCCTGGCGGCCTCCTCCACGATCACGGCGAGGTCCCCGAGGTCGCCGCCCCCTCCCCCGTACTCCTCGGGAAGATGGACCCCCAGGAGTCCCTGCCCGGCGGCGGCGTCCCAGTAGGCCGGCCGTCCGGTCGCCGTGTCGGGGACGTCCAGGTGCTTGCGGACCTCCTCGGACGGTACGGCGCGGTGGAGCCAGCCCCGGACGGATCGGGCGAGCTCCCGCTGTTCGTGCGTGATGGCGATGCCCATGCGCGGCAGACTAGAACACGTTCCATTCTGACGGAAGGTCAGATACGAGTGGGAATCCCGCACAGGACGAAGCCCCGGCCCGTCGGACGGCCCCTGTGGCGGCATCGACGCGGAGGCGAGACCGTATGCAGGGGAACATGGGCGCGAGCTGGACGGCACCGCCCGTCGCCGTGGTCGGCGTGGCGGGAACACGGGGAGCCGCCCTCCTGGCACAGAGCCGCACGGGCGTCGAGGAGGCGGCGGAGTGACGGGGGCCCGGGCGGGCTCGGTGGTCCGGGGATGCCTTGCGTCGGCGCTGAGCGGAGCGATCCTGCTGACGGTGACGGGCTGCTCCCCTGAGCTGCGGACCCTGGCCGCGGTGTCCATCGCCGAACAGGGCACCGCGCACGCGCTGCTGAGATCGTGCGACGACGGCCGGGTGCGGGGCCCCGGGCTGCGGGGCACGGCCGCCCGCGCGACGGAAGGGGACGGGCGAGAGCCCGCGGAGCAGGACACGGCACCGGAGGACTCCGGGGCGGAGGAACCCTGGATCGGCTGGGACGCCCGGGGGGGGTGCGGCAGGCCGCGGACTTCCCCCTGTTCGCCCCACCTGCGGAGTGGGCGGCCGAGGTCCGCGGCCCGCAGACCCTGCAGCCGGGCCACACGTACGAGCTGGACTTCGCGGATCCCGACGACTCCTCCGTCTACCGGGCCTCTGTCACGTTCGACGCCGGGCAACTCGCTGCCCTGCCCGCCGGACACGTGCTGACCGATCGCGGCACGATGACGAGAGAAGCGTTCGAGGACGTCGCCCGCGAGGCGTGCTGAGCCCCCATACCCACGCGCCGGAGGCCGTGACGGCCACCGGCCGAAGGCGTCGAGGGAGGGAACCGCCCCGGTCCACACCCGGGCCGGACCACCCCGATCGTGCGTGCCGCACCTGTCGTCGGTCGTCCCGGCCGGGATCCGAGTACAGGACCCCGCCACCGGAAGGGCGTTGTCAGTGGTGCCTGCCACGCTGTCGGTACAGCGGAACGACCGAGCACGGAGAGAGCGAGCACGCCATGGGCACCTGGGACATCGGCCCCTTCGACAACGACACCGCCGCCGACTTCTCGTACCGGGTGGACGAGGCCCCGGCGGAGAAGAAGGCCGACGTGCTGCGTACGGCCTTCCGCGAGGTGATCGAGACCGGCGACGCGTACCTGGACGCGGACCTGGCGGACGAGGCGATCGCCTCGGCGGCCCTCCTCGCCGCCCAGTGCCCGGGCGGCGACCCGATCACCACCTCGTACGCCCCGAAGGACCCCCTGCCGACCCTCCCGGCCGACCTGCGCCCGCAGGCCGTGACGGCCCTGGACCGGACCCTCACCGAGCCCTCCGAACTCCTGGAACTCTGGGAGGAGTCGGACGGCGAGGAGTGGAAGGCGGTGGTACGGAAGCTGCGTGCCGTCCTGGACGGCACGGACACGGGGTCGGGCTCCTGAGGCGCCGCCCTGGGCGGCAGGTCGGACCCGATGTCATCCACGCGCCTCCCGTTCCCCGGTCCGGTGACGATCCGCGAGACGCCGCAGGGCGAGGGCGATGCTCGTCACGGTCCCGGCCACGGCGGTGACCGCGAGGACGAGGAGGCCGGGGTTGACCCACCACGGGACGATCTCCTCGCCCGCGCACACCAGGCTCACGGGCAGCGCGCTGCTGGAGTCGGGCACCGCCATGTGCCCCGCGTTGAACCAGCACGCGTCCTCCGGCTGGAGGAACGGCATGTACGACAGGCCGTACAGGTGCAGGACACCCCCCGCGAGGTAGGCGAGCCCGGCGACCCACGCGGCCTTCCCGGCGGGCGAGCGGCGGTGCCGGGGCGGTCGGGGCCGGGGCAGTTCGTCACCCCGGCGGGCCCGTACGAGCCCGACGTAGGTGATCCCCGCCCAGGCCGGCAGGGCGATGGCGAGGATCATCGTCCCTATGAGGGTCGCCATGATCGGCGCCCGCCGGTACGCCCCTCGGCGGGGGCGGCGAGGAAGGCGGGGCCTCCGGGGTTCTCGCCGTCACCGCCGTCAGGGCCGCCGGAGGACGCCCTACAGCACCGCAGGACCTGGCTGGCGCCCAATACCGCTCCCTCATCACCACGTTCGACCGGCGCCGCCGAGTCCTCCCGGGAGAGGGCGGCGGCCTGCGGCCGAGCGTAGCCGACCGGCTGCTCCCTGATCATGTGAGAATCGGCGGTCGACGAGCGGGCCGGCGGGAGGACGGTGTGGTTCGCGTGCGGCGCGTAGGGCACGATGGGCGCCGTCACCCGCGTACCCGCCAGTAGGAGTCACCATGTCCGAGCCCGCGCCCGCGATCCTCGCCGCCTTCGAGGCCGCCAAGGGCTTCATGCCCGTCGGCGAGGGGCTCGCCCTGTACGCGGCGGCCACCGAGGCGGCGAAGCTCGGGCTGCCGCTCCTTGAGGTCGGCACGTACTGCGGACGCTCCACCATCCTGCTGGCCGACGTGGCGCGGCAGGCGGGGACGGTCGCGGTGACCGTGGACCACCACCGGGGCAGCGAGGAGCAGCAGCCGGGGTGGGAGTACCACGACGAGACCGTCGTCGACCCGGAGGTCGGGCTCATGGACACCCTGCCGACGTTCCGGCGGACACTGCGCAAGGCGGGTCTCGAAGAGCACGTGATCGCCGTGGTCGGGCGGTCGCCGCAGGTCGCGAAGGTGTGGGGCGGACAGCTCGGGTTCGTGTTCGTCGACGGCGGGCACACCGACGAGCACGCCACCAACGACTACGAGGGCTGGGCCCCGAAGGTCGCTCCCGGGGGCCTGCTGGTCATCCACGACGTCTTCCCGAACCCGGAGGACGGCGGCCAGGCGCCGTACCGGATCTACCTTCGCGCGCTGGAGTCGGAAGACTTCGAGGAGGTCTCGGTCACGGACTCGCTGCGGGTGCTGCGCCGCCGGGGCTGAGCCGGGACGCCGGGGCTGAGCGGGACGCCGGGAGGCCGGGACTAGTCGGCGGGCGGCGGCGGCCCACGGCCTGCTGCCCGAACAGCCACCGGCCCACAGCCACCGGCCCACAGCCACCGGCCCGCGGACGCTCCGGCGGCCGCCCCCTCGGAAGGGGACGGCCGCCGGGACATCGCGCGCCGAGGGGTCAGAACCCCGAGGTCACATACAGGCAGTTGGTGTAGCTGTAGCCTGGTTCGATCTTCGCCTTGCTCGACTTGGTGTCACCGGCCGTGGACGTGCCGGTGGAGACCCGCTTCTGGAGGAAGTGGTAGTCACCGGCGGGCAGCAGCAGGGTCGCCTTCGGGTACTTCGAGGACGGCCCGGTGCAGGCCTTGATCTTCTTGCCCTGCGAGAGGATCGGGCCGGGGTACTTGGTGCAGGTCCCGCAGGCCTTCAGGGTGACCTTGCCGGTCATCGGACCGGTGTAGAGCAGCTCGACCTCGCCCGGGCCGTCGTTGCTCACCACCATCACCATCCGCGTACCGCCGGGCGCGTCGGCCGAGGGCAGCTTCCCGCCGGCCGCGGGCTCCTCCTCGGCGATCTCGGCCGCGATGGCGATGGAGCGGGCGTGCCCGGCCTGCGGGCTGCTCGGGTAGTCCTTCGCGTACGCCGTCATCGTGTCGAGCGCGGCCTTGAAGTCCTTGTCCTTGAACTGGTCGGTCCCGCAGGCGAAGTCGCCCTTCTGGACCGCCGCGTCGGCCTGGTCCGCGGCGCCCTCGATCGACGGGTCCGTCATGCCGTCGAGGGAGGCGCCGATCACGTGCAGCTCTTTGGTGGTGTCGCAGGGGTCGCCGCCCCCGGCGAGGGCGTCCGTCCGGGTCTTGATCGACGCCTCGAAGGCCGGTGCGACCCGGGGCGCGTACGTCGACTTCGGGAAGGTCTTGAGGAGTTCGCCGAAGCTCTCGCTGGGATCCGGCTCGTAGGTCGCCTTGCCGATCCCGGCCGCCCCGCACTCGTAGAGGGAGTGGGCCAGCGGCTCGTCGGTCTTGGCGGGCCGGGTGCCCAGCAGGTCCTTGTCGACGGTGGCCGGGAGCCCCCGCAGGTAGGTGAGGCGCGGGATCGCGTCGCAGTACACCTTGTCGGCGTACGGCCTGGAGACCGTCGCGAAGTAGGTGTCGAGGCGCTCGGGGACGAGCTTCCCGGCCCGTGATCCCGCGTGCTCCTTGCCGAGCTTCTCGTACTCGCCGAGCGCCTTGCGGAAGGTCGGCTCGGCCTTGTCGAAGGCGAGGCCGTCGGCCGACTTCACGAGCGCGTCGGCGGCGGCGAGGCGGTCGAGCAGGGCCTGCTCCTTCGCCTCGTCGCGGGCCGCCCCGTACGCGAGCGAGCCGCCCGCGGGCACGGCGAGCAGCACGAGGGCCAGGGGCAGCGCGAGACGGCGGAAGGACGTGCCGATCCGGAGCGTCGCGCGCAGGCCGCGGCGGGCGCCGTCCGCCGCGACGGCCAGGAGGAAGACGCCGTAGCCGGCGAGGAGCCCGACGGGCACGCCGTCGACGTCGGCGGGGAGGGCCAGGACCAGCAGGGCGGCGGTGGCGATCCAGCAGAGCGCGGCGCCGATCCAGTTGCGCAGGAGGACGTAACCGAGGCCCAGGCAGGAGAGGTTGAGCAGGCCGATCATGGCGGCCTGGGCGCCGTTCGCCTCGCCGGGCGGCCGGGTGGGCGGCTGCCCGCCGTCGCCGGGCGGCGGACCGTACCCGGGAGGGCCGTAACCGGGCGGCGGTCCGTAACCCGGCGGGGCGCCGGGCGGGGGCGGAGGCGTACCGGCACCGGCCCAGCCGGGCGCGGTGGCGGGACCGGCGGCGGGTGCGGGGCCGGGCACCGAGCCGGGAGCGGGACCAGTGGCCTCGGGGCCGGGCCCGGACGCCGCGCTCGGAGGCGGGTCGGTCGGCGGTCCGAAGCCCGCCGAGGGCCGCGCCTCCCAGGGCGCGGGGGCCACGGGCGCCGGAGCCGCGGGCGCGGGCGTGGCCGGCGCGCCGGGGTCCGGGGCGGCCCGGTCCGCGGACCGCAGTATCCGGGTCGACGAGTCGAGCGAGCCCGCCTGACCGGGCAGGTCCGACTGGTTCGGCTGGTTCGGTCTGTCTGATGCGTCGTCCTGCACAGGCCGGTCGGACGGCTCGGGACGTGCGTCGTTCGGTTCTTCCCCCACCACGGTTCCCCCTCGTGGGTCCATGCGCGGTGGCACCCCACCGTCGCCTCTCACACCTACCCTTCACTGTCTGCTCACACGCGTCCACCGTTCCGCGAAGCGGTGACCAACCTGCGACGTACCCGCTGCGGGATCTCGTCCCGTACAGGGCCTAGAGTCGCCAGGTGCCGTACGACCACCGGAAGACCACCCGCCACACCCGCACCCGTACCCGCGGCCTCGCGCTCGCCCTCGCCGCCACGGGCTGCTGCGCCGTACTCGCCGGCTGTGGGGCCTCGCAGGCCTCGCAGCCGGACGGGAAGGCCACGGAGAGCCCGGAGGCCTCGTCCTCGGGCCCGGCAGGCGACGCACCGGCCGAAGCGCCGAGCGAGGCACCGAGCGGAGCGCCGAGCACCCGGGACGCCGCCTCCTCCCTCGCCGGGCGGACCATCGCCCTCGACCCCGGTCACAACCCCGGCAATTTCCGTCATTCCCGGGAAATCAACACGAAGGTGAACATCGGGACACACCGCAAGGAGTGCGACACCACCGGCACCTCCACGAACGCGGGATACACCGAGGCCTCCTTCACCCTCGACGTCACCCACCGGCTGCGGGACCTCCTCACGGCGCGCGGCGCCGAGGTGGTCCTCACCCACGACGCCGACCGCCCCTGGGGTCCCTGCATCGACGAACGGGCGCGGATCGGCAACGCGGCCCGCGCCGACGCCGTCGTCTCCGTCCACGCGGACGGCTCCGCCGCCGGCAACCGCGGCTTTCATGTGATCCTGCCCGCACCCGTGCGCGAGGGATCCGCCGACACCACGAAGATCGTCGGCCCCTCCCGCGAGCTCGGCGAGCGGATCGCCGACCGGTTCGCCCGCGCCACCGGAACGGCCCCCGCCAACTACCTCGGTTCCGGTACGGGGTTGGACGTCCGCGACGACCTCGGCGGACTCAATCTCTCAACCGTGCCCAAGGTCTTCGTCGAATGCGGCAATATGCGTGATCCGAAGGACGCGCAGCTGCTCACGTCGGCGGCGTGGCGACAGAAGGCCGCCCAGGGGATCGCGGACGGCATCGCCACCTACCTCAAGGGGTAGAACCCGCGGGCGATAGATTCGCTCCGTACGATGGGGCAGCTCCGTGCCATCCCCCGTGCCATGACCTGAGCGCCACCCCGACGCGACGACCCGACGAAGGACTTCTTACGTGAATATCCGCTCCCTCACCCGAGGCGATGGCGTGCTGATCGGTGCAGCGGTGGTGCTGTTCATCGCCTCGTTCCTCGGCATTTCCGGCTGTGACGGACCCGAGGCGATCTGCGACCAGATCGAGAACCCGAACTCCTGGGAGGCGTCGCCCCTCGGCTGGGGCTCCTTCTTCCTGGGCATCGCCGGTGCCGCGCTCGTCGTCTTCTCCCGCAGCCTGCCGGAGCAGCGCAAGGTGGCCGGCCTGGAGCTCGGCCAGGTCGGCGCCACGTTCACCATCGCCTCCGCGTGGACCCTGCTGATGTGGGTCTTCGAGTCGAACAACGCCGGCGCGGGCCTGATCCTCGGCGTGATCGCCGCCCTGGTGCTCGCCGGTGCGGCCGTCGCCGGACCGATGGTCCCGGCCCTGAAGGCCCCGCTCGTCGGCGCGCCCAAGCCGCAGACCCCGCAGCCGTACGGCATGCAGCCGGGCCAGCCCGGCCCGCAGGGCGTCCCCGGTGGCTACGGCTACCCGGGTGCGCAGCACCCGCAGTACGGCGGCCCCCAGGACCCGTCGCAGGGTGCGGGCCAGCCGTTCGGCGCGCAGGCCGCCGCCCCGCAGCCGCAGGCCGCACAGCAGCCCGAGCCGCAGGCCCAGGCCCCGCAGGCGCAGCCGGCCGCGGGCTTCGAGCCGTTCTGGTTCGCGGTTCCGGTCGCCCGTCCGCTGTACGCGGAGGACGGCTCGCAGGCGCCGATCGCCGAACTGGCCCCGGGTACCTGGTACCTGGCGGTCGAGCAGCGCGGTGCCACCCTGGTGGCCCAGACGCAGGACGGCCGTCGTGGTGTCCTGCAGGACACCACGGGCATCCAGCGCGGCTGATCCGCCGCAGGCGGCACGACCGACGGCCCCTCGCCCGGAAGCGAATCCCTTCCGGGCGGGGGGCCGTTGGCGTACAGTCCCCGCATCCACCTGAACTGACGGATCGTCAGAAAGGATGCGGGGCATGCGACTCGGACTCGCCCTCGGCTACTGGGGCCGCGGCCCCTCCCCCGACCGCCTCGACCTCGCCCGCGAGGCCGAACGGCTCGGCTACGACTCGGTGTGGACGGCGGAGGCCTGGGGCTCCGACGCCTTCACCGCGCTCACCTGGATCGCCGCCCACACCAGCCGGATCAAGCTGGGCACCGCCGTCGCGCAGATGGCCGCCCGGGCGCCCACGACCACCGCGATGCACGCGCTCACCCTCGACCACCTCTCCGGCGGGCGGGTCATGCTCGGCCTCGGACTGTCCGGGCCGCAGGTCGTCGAGGGCTGGTACGGGCGCCCCTTCCCCCGCTCGCCGCTGACCGCGACCCGCGAGTACGTGGACGTCGTCCGCCAGGTGCTGCGCCGCGAGGCGCCGGTCCGGCTCGACGGGCGCCACCACTCCCACCCGTACACCGGCTCCGACGGCACCGGCCTCGGCAAACCCCTCAAGCCGATCACCCACCCGCTCCGGGCCGACCTCCCGATCCTCCTGGGTGCCGAGGGGCCGAAGAACATCGCGCAGACGCTCACGATCGCCGACGGCTGGCTGCCGCTGTACTGGTCCCCCGAGCGCTGGTCCGAGGTGTACGCGCTGCCCGAGCGGCTCCCGGAGGGCTTCCTGGTCGCCCCCATGGTCCGCGCCCAGCTGTGCGACGACGTGACGGCCGGACTGCTGCCGGTCAAGGCGATGCTCGGCTTCTACATCGGCGGCATGGGGCACGCGGCCCGCAACTTCCACGCCGACCTGATGGGGCGGATGGGGTACGAGAAAGAGGCGAGGCGCGTCCAGGAGCTGTTCGCCGCCGGGCGGCGCGAGGAGGCCGTCCTCGCGGTCCCGGACGCCTTCGCGGACGAGATCTCCCTGGTCGGCCCCCGGCAGCGCATCGCCGAACGGCTGGACACATGGCGGCGGGGTCCGGTGACGGACCTCCTCGTCACCTCACCGGACCCCGCGACCCTCCGTCTGCTCGCGGAGCTCAACGCGTAGCCGGCGTCCTGGTGTCACCCGCCGCTGAGCTGGGAGGCGCTGGGGACCTTCTCGACGACTTCGGCGCCGGCGCTCTTGCCGGCGTCCTTGACGCTGTTGATGACGTTCTCGAAGGCGCCGACGTCCCCGTCGCCGACCTCGCCCTTGCGGAGCTTCGTCCCGAGCTCCTTGAGCGACTCGATCCCGGCCGTGAGCGGCGCGACCGCCTTCGACAGCAGTGGATCGCCCTTGGCGTTGTTCGTCGCGGCCTTGAGCCGGTTGTAGGTGAACGCGCCCGCGAGGCCCGCCTTCACCAGGGCCAGGGTCCGGCCGTCCGCGCCCTTCTTGAACTTGCCCGCGCGGTACGGCTTCACGATCCACTGGTACGTGGCTCCCGCGGCCAGACCCGCGTTGGCCACGAACCGGGTCTTGGCGAGCCTCTGCTGCTCGAAGGTGCCCGAAGCCGTCGGCGTCGCGGCACCACCCGCGCTCGCGTCGTCGTCGCCGCAGGCGGCGGTCGTCAGGAGCAGAGCGCACGACAGCATCAGGGCCACGACACCACGGGCCACGGACCGGGGTACGGATCTGGGCACGACAGGACCTCCCTGGAGGGTTGTGGCGCCAGCCTCACCCGGGGCCCCCGGTGCCGCCACGCGGGCGACTCCGAATGGGTCCCGCCCCGTGCCGTCGTGCCGGGCGGGGAATCAGCAGCAGTCCGGGTCGAGGCCCGCCGGGAGGCGTTCGCCGCCGAAGACGGCCACGGTCGCCTCCTCGCCGCCGAGTGCGGCCACCGCGAGCAGCAGGGAACCGGCCGTCCAGGCCGTCTGCTCCTCGGGCCACACGGCCTTGTCGCCCTCCGTCTCGCCCTCGAAGACGTACCCCGTCCAGTACATGCCGTTCTCGGCGCGCAGGTGCTGGATGTCCTGGAGGATGGTGAGGGCCCGGTCCGACTCCCCCATCGCCCAGAGGGCGAGGGCGAGTTCGCAGCTCTCGCCGCCGGTCACCCACGGGTTGGGGATCACGCAGCGCACACCGAGTCCGGGCACGACGAACGTGTCCCAGTCGGCCTCGATCCGGTCCTTGGCCTGGGAGCCGGTGACCGCGCCGCCGAGGACCGGATAGTACCAGTCCATCGAGTAGCGCGACTTGTCGAGGAAGCGCTCGGGGTGACGGCGGATCGCGTGACCGAGCGCCCCGGCCGCCAACTCCCAGTCCGGCTGCGGCTCTTCACGGGTCTCGGCGATGGCGAGGGCACAGCGGAGCGCCTGGTGGATCGACGAACTCCCGGTGAGGAGCGCGTCGTTCACCGGCGTGCCGTCGGCCTCGCGCTTCCAGCCGATCTGGCCACCGGGCTGCTGGAGCCCGAGGACGAACTCGACGGCCGCGTAGACGGCGGGCCACATCCGGTCGAGGAAGGCGTCGTCGCCGGTCGAGAGGTAGTGGTGCCAGACACCCACCGCTATGTACGCGACGAAGTTGGACTCCCGGCTGCGGTCGGTGACCTGGTCGGGCTCGCCGTCGTGGTACGCCGCGAACCAGGAGCCGTCGCTGTTCTGGTGCCGGGCGAGCCACTCGTAGGCGCGGGTGGCGGCGGCGTGCTCACCGGCCGCGTCCAGGGCCATCGCGGCCTCGGTGTGGTCCCACGGGTCGAGGTGGTGGCCCCGGAACCAGGGCAGGGCGCCGTCCTCGCGCTGTACGGCGAGTATCCCGGCGACGGTCTCCGCGGCCTGCTCGGCGGTGAGCACCCCGGGCAGGACGAGGTGCTCCGCGATCCGCTCGGGGGAGGTCACTGGGTGTCGGCCTTGGGCTGGTGGGGCTTGGTCGCGTACGCCACGAAGCTCTTGCCGACCACCGGGTTGAGCAGCTGCTCGGCGACCCGGGTCAGGGCGGGCTTCTTCATGATGTCCCAGACCAGGAGCTTGTGGTACGCGCGGACCGGCAGCGCCTTGTCGTTGTCGACGCCGAAGGCGCACTTCAGCCACCAGTACGGCGAGTGCAGCGCGTGCGCGTGGTGGGTGCCGTACGGCTTGAGTCCGGCCTGCCGGATCTTGCCGAGGAGCTCGTCGGCCTTGTAGATGCGGATGTGACCGCCCTCGACCTCGTGGTAGGCGTCGGAGAGCGTCCAGCAGATCTTCTCGGGGCCGTAACGCGGGACGGTGATCGCGATCCGCCCGCCGGGCTTGAGGACGCGGACCATCTCGGCGAGCACACCCTTGTCGTCGGGGATGTGCTCCATGACCTCGGAGATGATGACGACGTCGAAGGAATCGTCGGGGAACGGCAGGTTGAGCGCGTCGCCCTCCATCGCGGTGGCGGTCGCACCCGCGGGGGCCTCGCCGGCCTCCTTCATCGCCGCGAACCACTTGGCGACCTCGCGGATCTCCTCGCCGTTCTGGTCGAGGGCCACGACCTGCGCACCGCGCCGGTAGCACTCGAAGGCATGCCGGCCCGCACCGCAGCCCAGATCGAGCACACGGTCGCCGGGGGCGAGCGGGAAGCGGGTGAAGTCGACGGTCAGCACGAGGTCCTGCTTTCGCGGTTGAGGAGTCGGTGTGGGCAGTCGCCGCCCTGTCGTGGGCGGGTGTCGCCGGTGACGACCGGTGGGGGGCAATCGTTCCGCGGGGCGATGGGGGTCCCCCCTGCTCGGTCGAAGCCGAGGCCTTGGGGGACGGTGGGCGCGACCCACCCGCCGGGCCGCACCCGGCGACGATGGCGAGAAGTCACCGGCGGGCTCCGGCTCCCTGACGGGCAACCGCCTCGCGGTACAGCTCCGCGGTGCCTTGCGCGGCCTTCGCCCAGGTGAACCGCGACAGCACCCGCTCGCGCCCCGCCGCACCGAGCCGCGCCCGGAGCGCCGCATCAGCCAGGACCCGCCCGAGCGCGGCGGCCAACGCCCCCGCATCCCCCGGCGGCACCGCCAGACACGTCTCCCCGTCGGACCCGGCCACCTCGGGGATCGCACCGCCCGTCGTCGCGACGAGCGCCGTTCCCGTCGCCATCGCCTCCGCCGCCGGCAGCGAGAAGCCCTCGTACAGCGACGGCACACAGGAGACCTGCGCGGACCGCACCAGGTCGACGAGCTCCGCGTCGCTGATGCCCTTGACGAACTCGACGGCCCCGGCCAGTCCGTACCGCTCGATGGCCGCGGCGACCGGGCCGTCCTCGGCACGCTTGCCGACGACGACGAGGTGCGCGTCCGGGTTCTCGGTGCGGAGCTTGGCGAGCGCCTCGACCAGGTGGACGAGGCCCTTGAGCGGGACGTCGGCGCTGGAGGTGGTGACGATCCGGCCGGGGACCTCGGCGACGGCCGGGTCGGGCGACCACAGGTCGGTGTCGGCGCCGATGTGGACGACCCGGATGCGGTCGTCGCGTACGCCGAGGTGGTCGACGATCTCCTGCCGGGAGGTGCCGGAGACGGTGAGCACGGACGGCAGCCGGCGGGCGACGCGCTTCTGCATGCGGGTGAAGGCGTACCAGCGACGGACGGAGGCGCGGCGCTTCCAGTCGGCGGCGGCGTCGAGTTCGAGCTGCCGGTCGACGGTGATGGGGTGGTGGATCGTGGTGACGAGCGGTGCGCCGATCGCGCGCGGGCCACCGAGGAGCCCGTACCCGAGGGTCTGGTTGTCGTGGACGACGTCGAAGTCTCCGCGGCGGGCGGCGAGCATCCGCCGGGCCCGCAGGGAGAAGGTGAGCGGCTCGGGGAAGCCGCCGGTCCACATGGTGGCGACCTCGAGGGCGTCGATCCAGTCGCGGTACTCGTCGCGCTTCGGGGTGCGGAACGGGTCCGGCGAGCGGTAGAGGTCGAGGCTGGCGAGCTCGGTGAGCATGAGCCCCGCCAGGTCCTCGCCCTCGTCGAGGACGGGGTACGGCTGTGAGCCGATGACCTCGACGCTGTGACCGAGGCGGGCGAGCTCGCGGGAGAGGTGCCGGACGTAGACGCCCTGACCACCGCAGAAGGGGTTCCCCTTGTACGTGAGGAGAGCGATCCGCAACGGTCTGTCACCGGCTGCGGTGACGCCCTGTCGGGGGCTTGCCTCTATGGCCTCAGCGGTCATGCGCGACCCCCTTCGAGCGTGGTTTCGCCGGAGCGTAACCGCTCGCGCTAATCTAGAACAAGTTACAGACTTGATCGTTCTTGATCTTCTGGCCTGATCTTCTTGATCCTTCAAGGAGGACAGAATCTACCGGCAGGTAGCTCTGTGGTGAGAGCCGGAACAGGTGATTCGCGCCACGGCGCCCGCACCGCCATACTGTCGCTCCCCACCGCACGGAACGGGACCTCATGACCGCAGACATCAGAGCGGACCACAGACCCGCGGCGCCGCCCCTCACGGAGCGCCAGGAGGCACGGCGCCGCCGCATCCTGAACGCCAGCGCCCAGCTCGCGGCGCGCGGCGGCTTCGACGCCGTGCAGATGCGGGAGGTCGCGGAGGCGGCCGGGGTGGCCCTGGGGACGCTGTACCGCTACTTCCCCTCCAAGATCCACCTGCTGGTCGCGACGATGCAGGACCAGCTCCAGCACATGCACACGACCCTGCGGAAGCGGCCGCCGGCGGGCGCCGATCCGGCGGAGCGGGTGGCGGAGACGCTGATGCGGGCCTTCCGCGCGCTCCAGCGCGAGCCGCAGCTCGCCGACGCGATGGTGCGGGCGCTGACCTTCGCGGACCGCGGGGTGAGCCCCGAGGTCGACACGGTCTCGCGGCTGACGACGGCGATCATCCTGGACGCCATGGGCACCGAGCACCCGACCCCGGAGCAGCTCTCGGCGGTCCGGGTGATCGAGCACACCTGGCACTCGGCGCTGATCACCTGGCTGTCGGGGCGCGCCTCGATCGCACAGGTGAAGATCGACATCGAGACGGTCTGCCGGCTGATCGACCTGACGGCCCCGGAGGCGGCGGCGCGCCGCTGACGGGCCGCGCGGACGCCGGAGGCGCGACGGCCCGCGCCCCCGGCCGCTGATGTGCCGGGGGCTCGGGTGGTGCCGGTGGATCAGGACGAAGGCGTGGCCTTGTTGGCCGCCGTGAGAGCCGCCGCGCACTCCGGGCTGCTGTCGACGGCCACGAACATGACCAGCTTCAGCGGGCCGGCGGAGTGGTTGCTGGCCTGGAGCTGCCAGCTGCTCTTCTTCAGGGACTTGATCACCGAGCCGCCCTGCTCGGTCTTCCGCTCCTCGTTCCAGCCGCCCTTGGCCAGGGTCGCGACGGTGTCCGTGTAGGACTTCGCCGGGTCCTTCGCCTTCTCGGCGTCGGCCGTCCAGCTGACCATGCAGTCCTTGGCCTCGGCCGGAATCTGCTCGCCCGAGGCGTCCTGCGTGAAGCCGGCCCCGGTCGCCGCGTCGGTGAGCTCCTCGGTGACCACGGCACCGGTGAGCCGCTCGCCGCCGGAACCGCCGGAGCCGCCCGTCGAGGACGCACCGGCCGAGGTCGAACCGCCCGAGGACGAGCCGCCCTTGTCCGTACCGCCCTCGCTTCCGCAACCGGCGACCAGCAGCACCGCACCGGCGGCCGCGGCCACCCAATTCGCCTTGCGCACAACACTCCCAAATCCGCACGTACGACGGCCTCTTGCCCCCGTTTTCAAGGGCACAGTTTTGCACGTGGGAACGGGCGGCGTACGCAACCACGCCTTCCGTCAGCCCCGTTCGGCGTCCTCCCCGAACAGGGCCTTCCTCTCCTGCTCGGTGAACCGGTTCATGCACGCGGTCTCCGTCGCGTTCAGGGAGATCATCTCCATGCTCAGCGAGCCCGTCACGCCGGCGTGACGGGCGTACATCACCCAGCCGCGCTTCCTGAGCGTGAACTGGAGCATGGTGCCGCCCTTCGGATCGAGCTTCTCCACCTGGCGCTCGCCCTGGACCCAGCCCTCGGCGACGAGTCCGGTGACCGCCTTCTCGAAGTCGCCCCGCGATCCGTCGACGGGCGGGCCCGCGTACTGCCACGCGGCGGTACAGGCGTAAGCGCGCTCCTCCAGTCGCTGCCGGTCCGTGGACGGCGTGGGAAGCGGCGTGGAGCCCGCGGGGGTCGGCCCGCCGATTCCCGGCAGGTCGGACTTCGGCAGCCCCGCCTTCTTCACGGCGGCGACGATCTCGGCGTGCGCCGTCTCACGGCCGAAGGCGGACCCGCCACCGGTGCCGTCGCCGACCCCGCACCCCGCCCCGAGGACCACCACCGCCGTCGCTCCCGCGACCCTCGCCCACCCTCTGCCCCGACCCCGCATGACTGCCCCGCTCCCTGCGCGTACGTACGTGTGCCGAGGGAGTCTCACACACGCGGTACGCGCAGGTCACGACGGTTTCGGCGGCGCGGGCGGCGGGCGGCGGGACCAGCCGCGCCGACCACGCGGGGGTCCGGACGGGCCGGCTACTCCTCCGGCGGGAAGACCGGCTCCCCGCCGTCCGCGAGAGTGATCATGATGGCCTCCACCGGGCACCCCTCGGCCGCCGCGAGCAGTTTCTCGCCCGCGTCCGACTCCGGTTCCCGGGCGTGGGACTGCCGGGCGGTGTCGAGACGGAAACCGTCCGGGGCGTGGTTCACGCACATGCCGGAGCCGATGCAGACGCTCCGGTCGACCTCGACGTGCCAGCGGTCTCCCATCAGGCGCCGCCCTCGTAACCGGCCGGGAGGTGGATCATCTTGTGCTCCAGGTACTCGCTGAAGCCCTCGGGCCCGAACTCCCGTCCCAGGCCGGAGTTCTTGTAGCCGCCGAACGGGCCGAGCATGTCCAGGCTGAAGGTGTTGACGTTGAAGGTGCCGGTGCGCACGCCCCGGGCGAAGTCGATGCCGTGTTCCACGTCCCCGGTCCAGACGCTGCCGCTGAGCCCGAAGTCGGAGTCGTTCGCGAGGCGCAGGGCCTCGGCCTCGTCCCCGTACGGCAGGAGACAGATCACCGGTCCGAAGATCTCCTCGCGGGCGATCCGCATGGAGTTGTCGACGCCGCCGAAGAGCGTCGGCTCGACGTACCAGCCGCGGTCGAGCCCGGCCGGGCGGCCGCCACCGGAGAGGACCTTGGCACCCTCCTCCTGGCCGATGCGGATGTAGTCGAGGGAGCGCTGCTGCTGCCGCTGGGCGACCAGCGGCCCGACCTGGGTGGCCGGGTCGAGCGGGTCGCCGACGACGAGCGCGCCGGCCGCCGCGGCGAAGGCCTCGGCGATCTCCTCGTACCGGGAGCGGGGAACGAGGATCCGGGTCTGGGCGACGCACGCCTGGCCGTTGTTCATCCAGGCCGCCGGGACGATCCCGGCGACGGCGGTCGCGAGGTCCGCGTCGGGCAGGATCACGGCGGCCGACTTCCCGCCGAGTTCGAGGGTGACGCGGGTGAGGTTGCGGGCGGCGACCTCCATGACCCGCTTGCCCGCGGCGACCGAGCCCGTGAAGGAGACCTTGTCGACGCCGGGGTGGCCGACGAGGTACTCGCTGACCTCGCGGTCGGCGGGCAGGATGCTCAGCACCCCCTCGGGCAGCCCGGCCTCGGTGGCGATGTCGGCGAGGATGTACGAGTCGAGCGGCGACTCCGGCGAGGGTTTGAGCACCACCGTGCAGCCGGCGAGCAGCGCGGGCCCCAGCTTGGCGGCGGCGGTGAACTGCGGCACGTTCCACGGGACGACGGCCGCGACCACCCCGACCGGCTCACGCCGGACGAGCAGCGGGCCGAGGACGCCACCGCGCCGCTCCTCGTACGTGAAGTCGCGGGCGACGGTGATCGCCGCGTCCCACACCATCATCGCGCCGAGCGCCTGGGCGAGGACGGACCAGGAGTACGGGGAGCCGTTCTGCGCACTGATGGAGCGGGCGATCTCCTCGTGGCGTACGGCGATCGCGTCCTTGATGCGGCTGACGACGGCGATCCGCTCCTCCACCGCCATCCGGGGCCAGGGCCCTTCGTCGAACGCCCGACGGGCGGCCGCCACGGCCCGGTCGACATCGGCGGTGGAGGCGTGCGGGACGCGCCCGATGACCTCCTCGGTGTGCGGGGAGACGACCTCGATGACGTCCTCGCCGAGCGGGTCGGTCAACTCCCCGCCGATGAACAGCTTTCCGTGCTCCACAAGCTCGGTCATGACCGCCGCCTTCATGAGGAGATGAATTCCCTGACGATGCCTCAGAACTGATACCAGTTCTAGTTATAGTGGGCAATGGGCGAGCACGCTCCGCACCGCCGTGGAGATTCCGTACCGCCGTGGAGAGATGAGGGATCCATGCAGGGACCCATGCCCCAGGTGAACGAGCACGGCGGAGGCGTCTGGTCGCTCCGGGTGCCCATCCCCGACAATCCGCTCGGCCACACCCTGGTCCACGTCCTCGACACCGACCGCGGACCGGTCCTCGTCGACACCGGCTGGGACGACCCGGCCTCATGGACCGAACTCACCTGCGGTCTCGCCGCGTTGGGCATCGACGTGCCGGACGTCCACGGCGTCGTCATCACCCACCACCACCCCGACCACCACGGCCTCTCCGGCAAGGTCCGCGAAGCGTCCGGGGCCTGGATCGCGATGCATGCCGCCGACACCGACGTCGTACGCCGCACCCGGGCGGCCGAGCCGGGAACCTGGCTCGACTACCTCGCCCGCAAACTCGCCGCCGTCGGCGCCCCCGAGGACCACCTCGTCCCCCTGCGGGCCGCCCGCACCTCCGGCCGGATGCGTACCCTGCCCGGTCTGCGCTCCGCCCTCCCCGACCGGGAGATCGTCCCCGGTGAACTCCTCGACCTCGCCGGACGGCGACTGCGCGCCATCTGGACCCCCGGCCACACCCCCGGCCACGTCTGCCTCCACCTGGAGGAGGAGCACCCCTCCCGGCTGCCCGGCCACGGCCGGCTCTTCTCGGGCGACCATCTGCTGCCCGGGATCACCCCGCACATCGGGCTGTACGAGGACCCCGACGACTCCACCGTCACCGATCCCCTCGGTGACTACCTCGACTCCCTCGAACGCATCGGCCGCCTCGGCGTCGCCGAGGTCCTCCCCGCCCACCAGCACGCCTTCACCGACGCCGCCGGCCGGGTCCGCGAGCTCCTCGACCACCACGAGGAGCGCCTCACCGGACTCCTCGGCCTGCTCGCCACCCCGCTCACCCCCTGGCAGCTCGCCGTGCGGATGGAGTGGAACCGCCCCTGGGACCAGATCCCCTACGGCTCCCGCAACATCGCCGTCAGCGAGGCCGAGGCGCACCTGCGCCGCCTGGTGAAGCTCGGCCGCGCGGAGGCGGTGCAGGGCACGGACCCCGTGAAGTACGTGGCGGTGTGAGGCGGCCCGCGTCTCGGGCCCGCCCGCCGTACCCGCGAGGCCCGGTGTGAGGCGCCTCGCACCAGCCGGGCCGCGGGCATACGGGCCGGTAGAGTGGGCGGGTCGTCATCATGCCCGTACGGGGGGAAGCCGGTGGAACTCCGGCACTGACCCGCAACCGTGAGCGACTCCCGCCCAAGGAGTCGTGAGTCGGAATGCCCCGTCCGGGACGTGACCGCCGGCACCGTCGAGGAATACGGAGCCGGAGCCTGGTGCCCCTGAGGCGTGCCGGTGCCCGGCCGCAGGAGAGGGCCCCATGAACACCGTCCGCCGCGGCGCCACCGCGCTCGCAGCCGCCACCGTCCTGCTCGGCACCGGAGCGGCCGGGGTGGCAGGAGCGGCCGCCACCGCGCCCTCCCCCACGCCCTCCGCCGTCACGGTCCCGGACGGTCTGTACGGCAAGAGCGACCCGACGTACGACGGCGTGTGGCGTCAGTCGCTCGCCTTCCTCGCCCAGCGCGCCACCGGCTTCCAGCCCTCCGACAAGGCCGTGGACTGGCTGCTCGGCCAGCAGTGCGCCGACGGCTCGTTCGGCTCATACCGGGCGGACGCCACGACGCCCTGCGACGCGAAGACCATGCGGGACACCAACGCCACCGCGATCGCCGTCCAGGGGCTCCGCGCGGTCCGGAAGCAGTCCGCCTCCCCCGAGGCGATCGACAAGGCCGTCAAGGCGGGCTCCGACTGGCTGCGCACCGTGCAGAACAAGGACGGCGGCTGGGGCTACAGCCCGGGCGGCGCCAGTGATGCCAACTCCACCTCGGTCGTCGTCGGCGCGCTCGCCTCGACGGGTCTGCGGCCCGGCCTGTTCACCTCCGCCGAGGGCCGTACGCCCTACGACGCGCTCCTCTCCTTCGCCCTGCCCTGCTCGGACAAGGAGGGCCCGGGGGCCTTCGCGTACCAGCCCGACAAGGCCGGCAAGCTCCTCGCGAACGCCGACGCCACCGCCGCGGCCACCCTCGCGGGCCTCGGCAAGAGCGTCGTCGCCACCAAGGCCTCGCCCGAGCAGCCGCCGGTCTGCAACGACCTGTCGAAGCCGACGGTCGAGCGGGCCGCGCTCAACGGCGCCTCCTACCTGGCGAAGGCGCTCGCGAAGACCGGCCACCTGACCCTGCCGCCGATGCCGGGCGCCACCGACACCACCGAGCAGCCCGACGTCGGCAACACCGCCGACGCCGTCATCGCGCTCGCCGCGTCCGGCGCCTCGAAGGAGGCGAAGCCCGCCGTGGAGTGGCTGGAGAAGAACTCCGCCGCCTGGGCGAAGCAGAGCGGCCCGGCCGCGTACGCGCAGCTGATCCTGGCCGCGCGGGCGACGGAGACCGACCCGCGCGAGTTCGGTGCGGCGGACCTGGTGGAGCAGCTCAACGCCACCGGCCCGGCGCCGAAGACGCCGGACACCTCGGCCTCCTCCACCAGTGACGACGAGGGCGGCTTCGACATCTGGTGGATCATCGGCATCGGCATGGTCGTCGGCGTCGGCATCGGCTTCCTCGTGAGCGGCCGCAAGAAGTGACCGCCGCGAGAGGGAGGGGCGCGCGAAGGCGTGGCTCCCGTGCCGCGGGAGCCGCGGCCGGGGCGCTGCTGACGCTCACCGCGGTCGTGGCCGCGGCGGCTCCGGCGCAGGCCGCCGGTTACCGCTACTGGTCGTTCTGGGAGAGCGACGGCGGGAAGCCCTGGGCGTACGCCACGCAGGGTCCGGCGACCGCACGTCCCGCCGACGGCGACGCGATCGGCTTCCGCTTCGCGATCAGCAACGGCACGAACGACGCCTCCCGACCGTCCGTCGCCCCCGACTTCACGGGGATCTGCGGGGGCGTGGAGAAGAAGGACGGTACGAAGCGGGTCGCGGTCGTCGTCGACTTCGGCGGCCCGGCGGACGCGCCGCCCGGCGAGACCCCGCCGGCGAAGCCGGTCGAGGTCGGCTGTGCGCAGGTCCGTGAGGACGCGACGGGCGCGGAGGCGCTCGCCGTGGTGGCGAAGCCGCTGCGGTACGACGGCGCGGCCATGCTGTGCGGGGTCGCCGGCTACCCGGCGCGGGGCTGCGGCGAGCCGGTCGCGGAGAACGGTGGGACCGGGGAGGCCGGGAAGACCCCGGCGTCGGCCGCGCCGAGCGCGTCGGCGACGGCCGGCGGGGAGGGCGGGGGCCCGTCCTTCGGCGTACTCGCCGGCGGGGCGGCCGTGCTGGCCCTGGGCGGGGCGGCGATCTGGAAGGCCCGCCGGCGCTGATGAGCCCGGTACGCACGCAGGTGGACGCGACACGCACGTGGGTGGACCCGGGACGCACGCGGATGAGCCCGGTACGCACGCAGGTGGACGCGACACGCACGTGGGTGAGCCCCGTATGAAGGTGAGTGACGTCCTCCGCGCCCCGGAGGCGAGCCGGTCCAACGCCCTGCACGCCGGAGCGTGGTGGGTGTGGGCGCTCGGCCTGGCCGTCGCGGCCTCCCGCACGACGAACCCCCTCCTCCTCGGCCTCCTCGTAGGGGTCGCGGGCTATGTCGTGGCGGCCCGGCGCACGGACGCGCCCTGGGCGCGTTCGTACGGCGCGTTCGTGAAGCTCGGCCTGTTCGTCGTCTTCCTGCGGGTCGTCTTCTCGCTGCTGCTCGGCTCCCCGATCCCGGGGACGCACCTGATGTTCACGCTGCCCGAGGTGCCGCTGCCCGAGTGGGCGCAGGGGGTGCGGATCGGGGGGCGGGTGACGGCCGAGCAGCTGGTGTTCGCGCTGTACGACGGCGCGAAGCTGGCGACCCTGCTGATCTGCGTGGGCGCGGCGAACTCGCTCGCCAACCCGGCGCGGCTGCTCAAGTCGCTGCCGGGCGCGCTGTACGAGGCCGGGGTCGCCGTCGTCGTGGCGATGACCTTCGCGCCGAACATGGTCGCCGACGTGGTGCGGCTGCGTACCGCCCGACGCCTGCGCGGCCGCCCCACGGGCGGGGTGCGGGCGGTGCTCCAGATCGGGCTGCCGGTCCTGGAGGGAGCCCTGGAGCGGTCGATCGCGGTCGCGGCGTCGATGGACGCACGCGGGTACGGCCGGACGGCGCAGGTCCCGGCCTCGGTGCGCCGCACCACGAACGTCCTGACCCTGGGCGGACTGCTCGGGATCTGCGCCGGTTCGTACGGGCTCCTCGCGGCGGAGGGCGCGGGATACGGGCTGCCGCTGCTCGGCGCCGGGCTGCTCGCGGCCATGGCGGGGCTGCGGCTCGGCGGACGCCGGACGGTCCGCACCCGGTACCGGCCGGACCACTGGGGGATGCGGGCCTGGCTGGTCGCGGGGTCCGGGGTGGCGGTGGCGGTCCTGATGATCTGGGCGAACACCTACGCGCCGGAGGCTCTGCACCCCGGGGTCGTCCCCCTGGAGGCGCCGGAGCTGCCGCTCTGGCCCGCGGTGTCGGTCCTGGTGGGCCTGCTGCCGGCCTTCGTGGCTCCCGTACCCGCAACAGCTCCCGCTTCGAAGGAGAAGGCGTGATCCGCTTCGAGAACGTCTCGGTGACCTACGAGGAGGATGCCGAGCCGACCCTGCGGGACGTGAACCTGACCGTCCCCGAGGGCGAGCTCGTCCTGCTCGTCGGCCCCTCGGGCGTCGGCAAGTCCACCCTCCTCGGCGCGGTCTCCGGCCTCGTCCCCCACTTCACGGGCGGCACCCTGACCGGCCGCGTCACCGTCGACGGCCGCGACACCCGCACGCATCCGCCGCGCGAGCTGGCCGACCTGGTGGGCACGGTCGGCCAGGACCCGTCCGCGCACTTCGTCACCGACACGGTCGAGGACGAGCTGGCGTACGGCATGGAATCCCTGGGCCTCGCGCCGGGCGTCATGCGGCGCCGGGTCGAGGAGACCCTGGACCTGCTCGGCCTCGCGGAACTCCGCGACCGTCCGATCGCGACGCTCTCCGGAGGCCAGCGCCAGCGGGTCGCGATCGGCTCGGTCCTGACCCCGCACCCGAAGGTCCTGGTCCTGGACGAGCCGACGTCGGCGCTGGACCCGTCGGCCGCGGAGGACGTCCTGGCGGTGCTCCAACGACTGGTGCACGACCTGGGCACGACGGTGCTGCTCGCGGAGCACCGCCTGGAGCGGGTGGTGCAGTACGCGGACCAGGTGCTGATGCTGCCGGACGGCGTGATGGGCGCGCCGGCCGGGATCATGGCGGTGTCACCGGTGCATCCGCCGGTGGTGGGGCTGGGAAGGCTGGCGGGGTGGGATCCGCTGCCGCTGACGGTGCGGGACGCGCGACGCCGGGCCGGAGAGCTGAAGGCCCGCCTGGAGGACCGGGTCCCTGCGGGGCCTCTTCCCCACGGTCCGGCCTCGCCTGCGTCCGAGGCGCGGGGGTCCGGGGGCGGAGCCCCCGGTCACGGGAAGGGGCGGAGTGGGGGAATCGGCCTCTTCAAACGGCGCCGCACCGAGACCGCTCCCGGACCCGCCCCTCTCGTCCTCGCCGAAGGCCTCGCCGTCCGCCGGGGCCGCGTCGAGGCGCTCCGTCGGATCGACCTCCAGGTCCAGGCGGGCGAGACCCTCGCCCTCATGGGCCGCAACGGCGCCGGCAAGTCCACTCTCCTCTCCACCCTCGTCGGCATGATCGCCCCGACCTCCGGCACCGTCCGCGTCGCGGGCCGGGTCCCGCACAGCACCAGCCCCCGCGAGCTGATCCGGCAGGTGGGCCTGGTTCCGCAGGAGCCGCGGGACCTGCTGTACGCGGACACCGTCGCCGCCGAGTGCGCGGCGGCCGACGGGGACGCGGGCGCCGCGCCCGGGACATGCCGGGCGCTGGTGTCCGAGCTGCTGCCGGGCGTCGCGGACGACACCCATCCCCGGGACCTGTCGGAGGGGCAGCGGCTGGCACTCGCGCTCGCCGTCGTGCTGACCGGCCGCCCGCCCCTGCTCCTCCTGGACGAGCCGACCCGCGGCCTGGACTACGCGGCGAAGGCCCGTCTGGTCGCCCGTCTCCGTACCCTCGCCGCCGAGGGACACGCGATCGTGCTCGCGACGCACGATGTGGAGCTGGCGGCCGAGCTGGCGCACCGGGTGGTGATCATCGCCGACGGCGAGGTGGTGGCGGACGGGCCGACGGCCGAGGTGGTCGTCTCCTCTCCCGCGTTCTCGCCTCAGGTGGCGAAGATCCTGGCCCCGCAGCCGTGGCTCACGGTCGAGCAGGTGGAGGCGGCGCTGTGACGACCCGCCCGGTACGTGCGGTCCGACTGGGGGCACGCTCCGTCACCGCCCTCGCCCTGGTCTCCCTCATCGGTCTTTTCGCCTTCTGCTGGCCCCTCTTCGCGGACGCCGGTTCCGCCGTGACCTCGCACGCCGGGGACGCGCCGTGGCTGTTCGCGGCGCTGCTGCCGCTCCTCGTCGCGGTGGTCGTGGCGACGATCGCGGACTGCGGGATGGACGCGAAGGCGGTGGCGATGCTGGGCGTGCTGGCCGCCGTGGGCGCGGCCCTGCGGCCGCTGGGCGCGGGGACGGCCGGTCTGGAGCCGATGTTCTTCCTGATGGTGCTGAGCGGCCGGGTCCTCGGGCCGGGCTTCGGTTTCGTCCTCGGCGCGGTGACGATGTTCGCTTCGGCCCTGCTCACAGGCGGGGTGGGGCCCTGGATGCCGTTCCAGATGCTGTCGATGGGCTGGTTCACGATGGGTGCCGGGCTGCTGCCGGGGCCGGGCGGGCTGCGGGGCCGGGGTGAGCTGCTGATGCTCGCGGTGTACGGGTTCGTGGCGGCGTTCGCGTACGGGACGATCATGAATCTGCAGGGCTGGGTGCTGCTCCAGGGCCTGAGCAGCGGGATCTCGTTCCAGCCGGGCGCTCCGCTGCACGAGAACCTGGTGCGTTTCCTGGCCTATGTCACCGCCACCTCCCTCGGCTGGGACCTGGGACGGGCCGTTCTCACCGTGGTCCTCACCCTCTCCATCGGCGGCACGCTCCTGAAGGCCTTGCGGCGGGCGACTCGACGGGCGAACTTCGAGGCCCAGGTCACATTCGAGGGCCCCGAGAGGCCCTCTCCGGGTGAGCCGCCCCACAGGACCTACGTCACGTACGAGCCGGAATAGTAGTCGGGCGGTACCCGTACAAACCGCCCACAGCAGGGCATGACCTGCGGAAATGCCCCACACCCACCCCCCGGGACCTTCCTCCGGGGTCCGAACCTTCCTCGTACAGGGGGTCGTTGCATCGGCGTTCCAGCCCTGCTTGTCTGGTGGACGTCGCCAGGCAGCCGGTGCTCACCGCAGCGCCTCGGTCGGCCGGATTCCCCCAGTTCCCGGGTTCCCCGGGCCCTGGTTCCGGCTTGCCGAAATCGCCTGACGCATCCCTTGTTCCCGAAGTTAGGCAGAAACCTTGATCCGCTCGATCACCGCTCGTGTCGCCGCCCGCAAGAAGACCCTCGCCGGCACCGCAGCTGTCCTGCTCGCCGCCTCGGGTGCGGTCATCGGCACGACGGGCTCGGCTTCCGCCGCCAGCCCGCAGGATGTCGCTCGCAAGATCGTGCCCGCCTCGCAGTACGCGTCCTTCAGCAAGATCGTCGAGCACGAGTCGCACTGGAACCACACCGCGACGAACTCCTCCAGCGGCGCCTACGGCCTCGTCCAGGCCCTCCCGGCCTCGAAGATGTCCTCGGCCGGTTCCGACTGGAAGACGAACCCCGCCACCCAGATCAAGTGGGGTCTGAACTACATGAACGAGCGCTACGGCTCCCCGAACGCCGCCTGGGCGTTCTGGCAGGCCAACGGCTGGTACTAAGAGTCACCGCCGCCCAAGCGCACACCCGCAAGGCCCCGCCTCCCGTCAGGGAGGGCGGGGCCTGCGGCGTTCTCCGGCTCCACCGGGCCCTGGGTGCCGCCGGTCGCCGCGGCTGCCTACAGCCGCTGAATGATCGTCCCGGTCGCCACCGCGCCGCCCGCGCACATCGTGATCAGCGCGAATTCCTTGTCGGCGCGTTCCAGCTCGTGCAGGGCGGTGGTGATCAGCCGGGCCCCGGTCGCCCCGACGGGGTGACCGAGGGCGATCGCACCCCCGTTGACATTGACCTTCTCCAGATCCTGATCGAAGACCTGGGCCCAGCTCAGCACGACCGAGGCGAAGGCCTCGTTGATCTCGACGAGGTCGATGTCCCGGAGCGACATCCCGGCCTTGCCGAGGACGGCGCGCGTGGCGTCGATCGGTCCGTCGAGGTGGAAGTGCGGGTCGGCGCCGACCAGGGCCTGGGCGACGATCCGGGCGCGGGGCTTCAGCTTGAGGGCGCGGGCCATGCGCTTGGAGGCCCACATGATCGCGGCGGCGCCGTCGGAGATCTGGGAGGAGTTCCCGGCGGTGTGGACGGCGGTCGGCATGACGGGCTTGAGTCGGGCGAGGCCCTCCATGGTGGTGTCGCGCAGGCCCTCGTCGCGGTCGACCAGCCGCCACATGCCCTGCCCGGCGGCCTGCTCCTCCTCGGTGGTGGGGACCTGGACGGCGAAGGTCTCGCGCTTGAAGCGCTCCTCGGACCAGGCGTTCGCGGCGCGTTCCTGGGAGAGCAGGCCGAGGGAGTCGACGCGCTCGCGGGTGAGGCCGCGGTGGCGGGCGATGCGCTCGGCGGCCTCGAACTGGTTGGGCAGGTCGACGTTCCACTCGTCGGGGAAGGGCTTGCCGGGGCCGTGCTTGGACCCGGAGCCGAGCGGAACGCGGGACATGGCCTCGACGCCGCAGCTGATCCCGATGTCGATGACGCCGGCCGCGACCATGTTGGCGACCATGTGGCTCGCCTGCTGCGAGGAGCCGCACTGGCAGTCGACGGTGGTGGCGGCCGTCTCATAGGGGAGGCCCATGGTGAGCCAGGCCGTGCGGGCCGGGTTCATGGACTGCTCGCCGGCGTGGGTGACCGTACCTCCGACGATCTGCTCGACGCAGTCGGCGTGGATGCCGGTGCGCCCGAGGAGTTCGCGGTAGGTCTCGCCCAGGAGGTAGGCGGGATGGAGGTTGGCGAGCGCGCCTCCGCGCTTGCCGATGGGGGTGCGTACGGCTTCGACGATGACGGGTTCCGCGGCCATGAGCTCGTCCTCTCCTCGACCGGACGGGGCGTCCCGGCAGCCCGTCGGTCGGCGTCACGGGGGAACTAGTACGCGTTCTAGTTCTGAGTGCAGTCTTATGACTGCTACCGCGGGTACGCAAGGGTCCGGGAGGCAACACTTCCCGTTCTGACCCTTGCTACTTGTAGAACTCGTTACTAACTTTCCCGGCAACTCCTGACGGCCCATCAGATCGCCTCATCAGAATTCCCTCAGATGTGGAGTGTGTTGCCGATGCCCTGTCCCCACCTTCCCGAGGGGTTCGACGCCACCGACCCCGATCTGCTCCGCGACCGCGTCCCCTTCCCGGAGTTCGCCCGGCTGCGGCAGACCGCACCCGTGTGGTGGTGCCCCCAGCCGCCCGGCGTCACGGGCTTCGCGGACGGCGGGTACTGGGCCGTGACGCGCCACGCGGACGTCAAGTACGTCTCCACGCATCCCGAGCTGTTCTCCTCGAACGAGAACACGGCCGTCATCCGCTTCAACGAGCACATCACCCGGGACCAGATCGAGGTCCAGAAGCTGATCATGCTCAACATGGACCCGCCCGAGCACACCCGGGTCCGCCAGATCGTCCAGCGCGGCTTCACCCCGCGGGCGATCCGGAACCTGGAGACGGCCCTGCGCGACCGCGCCCACGCCATCGTCGACGAGGCCAGGCGCGCCGCGGACGCCGACGGCACCTTCGACTTCGTCACCCGGGTCGCCGTCGAACTCCCCCTCCAGGCCATCGCCGAACTCATCGGCGTCCCCCAGGAGGACCGTTCCCGGATCTTCGACTGGTCGAACAAGATGGTCGCGTACGACGACCCCGAGTACGCCATCACCGAGGAGATCGGCGCCGAGGCCGCCATGGAACTCATCGGCTACTCGATGAACATGGCCGCCGCCCGCAAGGAATGCCCCGCCGCCGACATCGTCAGTCAGCTCGTCGCCGCCGAGGGCGAGGGCAACCTCTCCTCCGACGAGTTCGGCTTCTTCGTGCTGCTGCTCGCCGTCGCGGGCAACGAGACCACCCGCAACGCCATCAGCCACGGCATGCACGCCTTCCTCACCCACCCCGACGAGTGGGAACTCTTCAAGCGGGAACGGCCGGCGACCGCCGCCGAGGAGATCGTGCGCTGGGCGACCCCCGTCGTCTCCTTCCAGCGGACCGCCACCCAGGACACCGAGATCGGCGGCCAGAAGATCGCCAAGGGCGACCGCGTCGGCCTCTTCTACTCCTCCGCCAACAACGACCCCGAGGTCTTCACCGACCCCGAACGCTTCGACATCACCCGCGATCCGAACCCGCACCTCGGCTTCGGCGGCGGCGGGCCCCACTTCTGCCTGGGCAAGTCCCTCGCCATCAAGGAGATCGAGCTGATCTTCAACGCCGTGGCGGACGCCCTGCCCGACCTGACCCTCGCCGGCGAACCACGCCGGCTGCGGGCCGCCTGGCTGAACGGGGTGAAGGAGCTCCGGGTCCGCGCCGGGGCCTGAGCGTCGGAGCGGGGCGGGACGGAACCGGAACGGCACCTCTCCGGCAGAACCGGAACCGGAACCGGAACCAGAACCGGAACCGGAACCGGAACCTCACGGACGGAACCGGAGGGTCACCCGGCACGTCCCACCCCGCATGCGGGGGACACACAGAATTCTGACCACCATCGTCGCGCTGCTCGCGCTCCAGCTCGGCTCGCTCGTCGCACCGGCGTACGCCTGCGGCTGCGGCGCCATGATCCCGACCAAGGACCAGCGCATCGGCGTCGACCGCGAGGAGTCGGCCGTCCGCTGGGACGGACGGACCGAGACCGTCGTCATGCGCTTCGACGTCCACGGCGACGCCGAGCACGCCGCCTGGATCATGCCCGTGCCGAGCCGCGCCGACGTCACCCTCGGCGACCCCGAGCTCTTCGACGCGCTCGACCGGCTCACCGAGCCGGAGCAGCGCGACCGCTTCCACTTCTGGCCGCGCGAGGGCGACTGGCCGTTCGACCTCGACCACGGGGACGGGGCCGGCGCCCCGCCGCCCGGCGCGGGCGGTGTCGGCGTCGTCGGCCGCGAACGGCTCGGCCCCTTCGACGTCGCCCGGCTGACCGCCACCGACCCTGACGCCCTCGGCGACTGGCTGCGGACCAACGGCTTCGAGCTGCCCGAACGGCTGACCGGCGCCCTCCAGCCGTACGTGGAACGACGGTGGGAGTACGTCGCCGTCCGCCTCGCACCGCAGCAGGAGGACGCCGTCCTCCAGGGCGAGCTGACCCCGCTGCGCATCACCTTCGCCTCACCCGAACTCGTCTACCCCATGCGCCTTTCTCGGCTCGCGAAGACCTCCCAGAGCCTCGGCCTCTACATCCTCGCCGAGCACCGGATGGAGCCCCGCTCCCCCATCGGCGGCGACGCACCCGAGGTGACCTTCGCCGGCCGGATCGAGCCCGAGGGTCCCGTCGCCGGACTCGCCGGACGACGACCGGTCCAACTCACCGTTCTGGAGCAGGAGTTCCCCCACCCGGAGCGGATCGACGACGACCACCACCTGCGGGCCGTCGCCGACACCCCGTACCGCCGGGTCGAGTACACCGACCGGCTTCTCACGGTGGGCGCCGGGATCCCCGTGTGGCTGCTGACGGTGGGCGGCGGTCTGCTCCTCGCCGCCCTCGCGACGCTCCTGGCCGTACGGGCGGCAAGGCGCCGCCCGGCGGCCGGCCCCGGTGTACGTTCGGCCGCATGACGAACCCTCAGTGGAACGCAGTCGACGCCTACTTCACCGAGACGATCGCCCCCGCCGACGAGGCGCTGACCGCCGCTCTCAGCGCCTCCACGGCGGCCGGGCTGCCCGAGATCGCCGTCGCCCCCAACCAGGGCAAGCTCCTCCACCTGCTCGCCCGGATGCAGGGTGCCCGGAACATCCTGGAGATCGGCACCCTCGGCGGCTACAGCACGATCTGGCTGGCCAGGGCCCTGCCCGCCGACGGCCGGCTCATCACCCTCGAATACGACCCGGCCCACGCCGACGTCGCGCGCGCCAACCTCGCCCACGCCGGCCTCGACAAGATCGTCGAGGTCCGTACCGGCGCGGCCCTGGACAGCCTGCCGCAGCTGGAGGCGGAGGGCGTGGGCCCGTTCGACCTGGTCTTCATCGACGCCGACAAGGTCAACAACCCGCGCTACGTGGAGTGGGCCCTGAAGCTCTCCCGCCCCGGCACGGTGATCGTCGTCGACAACGTGGTGCGGGGCGGCAGGATCACCACCCCCGCCCCGGACGACCCGGCGATCACCGGCACCCGCGAACTCTTCGACCTCGTCGCCGCCGAGCCCCGCCTGGACGCGACGGCCATCCAGACGGTCGGCACCAAGGGCTACGACGGCCTGCTGCTCGCCCGCGTCGTGCGTTAGGGCCCCCGCGGGTGTCCCCCTTCCCCGCCGCACGGAGGGAAGGGAGACACCCGGGGGCCTCAGACGAGGCCTGCCAGCAGTTCCGCGAAGAGCGCGGGCCGGCTGAAGTAGCCGACGTGCGAGGCGTCCAGGGTGTGCACCTCGAACGGGTTGTGCGGCGTCAGCTCGTCGGCCTTGCGGATCATGTAGTCCTGCACCGCCGGGGTGATGCTCGCGTCCCCGGAGAGCCGGACGTAGGTGTGCGGGACCCGGCCCCAGCGCTCCGCCGTGACCAGCGCCCCCGGCTCCAGCACCCCGTGGTTCTCGTCCGGGTCCAGGGTGTCGAGCAGCGCTCCGAACGTACGGTCGGTGGAATCGGCCATGACAGCGGCCTTCAGCTCGGCGAACACGGCGGGATCCGCGTGCGCCGCCCGCCAGTTCAGCCGGACCACACCCGGATCTGCGGACTCGCCCGTGAGCGGCACGGCGATCCGCGCCACCGCCGCGTCCAGCAGGTTCTCGTCGACCACGTCCCACGCCCCGGTGAGCATCGCCGGGTCGGCGAGGCAGAACGCGGAGAGGTAGACCACCCGGTCCACGAGGTCCGGCACGGCGTCGGCGACGGCGCCGATCGTCAGGCCGCCGAGACTGTTGCCGACCAGCACGACCGGCCCCAGCGGGGCCAGCCGCCGCAGGACGTCCGTCACATGCCGCACGTTGTCCCGCAGCGTGACCCCGCTCATCGGCGACGGGGCGGCGGCCAGCGCCGTCAGGTCCTGGGGCTGCCGGTAGTAGGCGGCGGGGCCTTCGGCCCGGTCGCCGTGTCCGGGCAGATCGACGGCGTACGAACGGTGTCCGAGCAGTGCCAGCTCGTTCTGCAGCGGGCCCCAGGCCCGTGCGTTGCTGGAGCCGCCGTGGACGCATACGAAAGTGGGGCGCGAGGGTGCGCGCATGGTGGGATTCCTCGTCATCAGGAGGCGAACGGTGGACGCGGGTCCGCGTGCCGGGCGCAGGCCGGCACCGCGGTCAGCACCCCGAACGGGTACGGATCGCCTGCCAGTTGTGGATGACGGAACACATACGAGCGACCCTAACAGAACGGAGCGTCTCGCGACCGCGAGACCGTCCTACGCGGTCCCGGAGCGCTGTGCAGAACGTCAAAGTTCCACCCCCTCGTTTGTACACATACGGCTCATGACGGCCCCGGGGGCACGGGCGATAGGCTTTTCCCGTGATCAGCGCGATATCCCAGGGGCGGTGACCCCCCCTGGGATCAGCTCGAAGTGCACCACCGCGCCACGCCCGCCGCTGATCACGACGTCGTCGAACTGGCCGCACAGGGACCGGGTTCGGCCCGAAACGGCGCGGTCGTCTCTCCTCGCTGCATAGCGTCGACCTCGACGTGACACCCCACGTTGCGTCGTGGCGTGGGGTCCTTTCCTCCCTCGACGTCACGCAGCGGCGCGCGACAGGAGCCGGAGGACAGGCCCGCCCGACCCGTCTCAAGCCCGTCGAGCGCGCATCACGTGCATCCGGTCGGGGGCTCGAACCCCCTGCCGAGCGCCCCACACCCCTGCCTGCGCTCCACGGCATCAGCACACGAGAGGTAGCCATGACTTCCAAGACCGACACCCGGCCTGTGTTCGAACTGCGCCTTTACGGGTTCCACGTCGTCGCGCAGCGCATCCCCGGATGGCTCCTCACCCTGGTCGCCACGGCCGGCGGGGCGGCAGGAACGTGGTGGGCACGCTAGACGGCGCGCTCGAACTCCGTCCCGCACTCGCCTGCGGAGCCTCGCAGCAGCATCCGCACGGTTCGCTCTGCGCCACGGGTGCCGGGAATCGTCCTCACGCCGCTTTGACCCGCGGATGTACGAGACTGCACGTACGTGATCAAGGCTCGGCGCAGCGCCCGGCCTGTCCTTCCCGAGAGGTGTCGTGTGCCCAGCATCGTAAAGATCAACGTCCTGACCGTGCCGGCCGAGCAGCGTGAGGTCCTGGAGCAGCGCTTCGCCTCCCGGGCCGGAGCCGTGGAGGGGTCCGACGGTTTCGAGTGGTTCGAGCTGCTGCGCCCCGTCGAGGGGACCGACCAGTACCTGGTGTACACGCGCTGGCGCAGCGAGGAGGACTTCCAGGCCTGGATGAACGGTTCCATGAAGGCCGCGCACGGCGGCGGCGCGGGTGGCGCCGAGGGCGCCGAGGGGGGCGAGCGGCCCAGGCCCGCGGCGTCCGGCTCCACCCTCTGGTCCTTCGAGGTCGTGCAGCAGGCGTCCCCGAAGAGCTGATCATCCAGCCGGGCATCCGGCGACAATCGAGCTGCGTGCCAGGTCACGCGCGCCGCACAATGGCGCGCATGACCTGGACCTTCTCCCCCGAGCGCGTCGACACCCCGGACGCCACCGCCCTGCGCCGCGACTACTACGACGATGTCGCGAGCCGCTACTGGAAGCGCCCCGCGACGCGGGCGGAGATCGACGGGGGCCTGACCAACGACGGGGTCGAGCTGCTCATCCCGCCGACCGGGCAGTTCCTGGTCGCACGGTACGAGGGCAAGCCCGCCGGCTGCGGCGGGGTGCTCCTCCTCGACGAGGGCCGGGCGGAACTCACCCGCGTGTTCCTTCGCCACGCCTTCCGCGGCCTGGGCGGGGCGGGCGCCCTCCTGGGGAACCTGGAGGACGCCGCGCGCGGACTCGGTGCCCGCCGGATGGTCCTGAACACACGTCTCGACCTGGTCGAGGCGCGTGCCCTGTACACCCGGCACGGGTACGGCGAGATCCCGGCGTACTGCACGGGCCCGTACATGGACATCTGGTACGGCAAGGACCTCTGACCGACCCGCCCCGGGGCCGACGGGGCTCCGGTCAGCGGCTCCAGACGACGACGTCGAAGACGGCGCGCGTGTCGGAGGCGAGACCTGCCAGTTCCTTGACGGTCAGGCGGGCGAGGCGGCCGTCGTTCGTCGCGGCGCAGACGACCATGCCGGTCTTGAGCTCCGTCTCCGTCGAGGTGCCCAGGGTGTCGATGTCCCGTGCGCAGTCCTCGTACGAGGGCGTCTTGTTCGTCGAGTCCTTCCAGACCAGCGCCTTGACGTCGTCACCGGGCCGCAGCATGTGGCCGCCGAACGGGTAGACGGAGAAGTCGTTCTCCGCGCGGATCTCGGACTCCACGGGGGGTGCGGAGTCGAGGTCCTTGTCATCCGTGTACGTGATCACCAGGGCTCCCTTCCACTCCTCCGTGCCGCCCGGCTTCGCGGGCGGGGCCGCGGAGGTCTGCTTCGCCGGGGGCGTCGAGGTCTCCTGGCTCGGCGTGGGCTCCGGGCTCTGCGCGGAGTCCACGGTGGTGTCGTCGCCGGTCTCGGCTCCGGAGGGGGTGGCCGAGCTCGTCACCGGGGTCTGTGCCTGCGGCGGCGTGGGGCCGGCATCGTTGCCGGTGCTCACCAGATACGTACCGACGACGCCGATCACCGCCGCCACCAGCGTGGCTCCCGCGCCGATCCAGGCACCGCGGTGCGAGGACGCACGCGTCACGACGATCGGCGGCGGGGCGCCGTATCCACCGCCGTACCCGCCTCCGTATCCGTCGCCGTAACCCTCGTGTCCGCCGTTCGCCGGCCCGGCCGGCGGGTGACCCGGCGGCGCCGGCCAGCCCTGGCCCTGACGTGGTTCTTCGCTGTTCATCCTGCCCGCTCCCCCTGTGATGCGATCTTGGAGGGGACAGCGTACTGAGCGGTCCTGAATGACTGTCATACAGGGCGTACGACCGCGCACTTACGCGGGGCGGTCGCGGGGCGGCTCCGGGTCGTGCGGGTGCTCCGGGTGCGAGCCGCCCCGCTCGGCCGTCAGTTCCTCCACGAGTTTCACCAGGTCGGTGGGCCGGTCCGGTCCCCACCGGTCGCCGAGCAGCTCGGCGAGCGACTCCTCGCGGGCTGCGGCGAGCAGGGTCGCTGCCTGGACGCCCTCCTCCGTGAGCATCAGCTGGAGCCCCTCCCGGGTGACCAGGCGCCGTTCCTCGACCTGCCGGGAGGCCTCCGTGATCACCTGCAGCGGTACGGGCACGTACGCGGCGAGCCGGGTGGGTTCGACGGTGCCGTGCCGGCGGATGCGGAGCAGCAGCCAGCTGGCGGCGGGCAGCAGGTCGAGCCCCGCGCGGGCGGTGATCTTCTCGTAGATCGCCCTGCGGCCCTCGCGGGAGCCGAGGGCGGACAGGGCGCGGTCGCATGCGTCGCACGAGGAGCGATCGACGGGGCGGGAGGGCAGCGCCCGGCCGGTGTCGGGCGCGGCGACCGAGGCCCGCAGCGGGTCCTCCTTGAGGAACCAGGCGACGACGAAGGCGACCAGGACCACGGGCGCGGCGTACAGGAAGACGTCGGTGATGGACGTGGCGTACGCGTGCAGGACGTCGGGGTGCAGGTCGGCCGGGAGCGCGGCGACGGTGCGCGGGTCGGCGGCGACCTGCTCGGGGCCGATGCCGGGCGGGAGGTCCTGTCCGGAGGCGGTGGCGGCGGCGAACACGTCGTCGAGCGTGTGGGTGAGCCGGTGGGTGAAGATCGTGCCGAAGACGGCGACGCCGAAGGAGGCCCCGACGGAGCGGAAGAAGGTGGACCCGGAGGTGGCGACGCCGAGGTCCTCGTACGGGACGGCGTTCTGCACGACCAGGACGAGGACCTGCATGACCAGGCCTAGGCCGACGCCGAAGACGAAGAAGCAGACGCTCATCTCCGTGGTGGAGCTGGTCTCCGTCAGCCTGTGGAGCAGGAGCAGTCCGAGGCAGGTGACGGCGGTGCCGGCGATCGGGAAGACCTTCCAGCGGCCCGTGCGGGAGACGATCTGGCCGGTGACCGTCGAGGTGATCAGGATGCCGGCGACCATCGGCAGCATGTGCACGCCGGACATGGTCGGTGTGACGCCCTGCACGACCTGGAGGAAGGTCGGCAGATAGGTCATCGCGCCGAACATCGCGAAGCCGATGACGAAGCTGATGACCGCGACCAGGCTGAAGGTCCGGATCCGGAACAGCTTGAGCGGCAGCACGGGTTCGGCCGCCCGCCGCTCGACCTGGACGAACAGGACGAGGAGTACGGCTCCGAGGACGGCGAGGCCGATGATCTGCGCCGAACCCCACGCCCAGGTGGTACCGCCGAGGGAGGCCACGAGGACCAGACAGGCGGCGACCGAGGCGATGAGGAACGTGCCGAGGTAGTCGATGGTGTGCCGGGTGGAGCGCACCGGGACGTGCAGGACGGCGGCGATCACGAAGAGGGCGACGATGCCGATCGGCAGGTTGACGTAGAAGACCCAGCGCCAGGAGAGCTGCTGGGTGAAGACCCCGCCGAGCAGCGGACCGAGGACGCTGGTGGTGCCGAAGACGGCACCGAAGAGCCCCTGGTACCTGCCGCGCTCTCGCGGCGGCACGAGGTCGCCGACGATCGCCATGGACAGCACGATGAGACCGCCGCCGCCGAGGCCCTGGACCGCGCGGAAGCCGATGAGCTGCGGCATGTTCTGGGCGATGCCGCAGAGCGCGGAGCCGATGAGGAAGAGGACGATCGCCGCCTGGAAGAGCCTCTTGCGGCCGTACTGGTCGCCGAGCTTTCCCCACAGCGGGGTGGCCGCCGTGGACGCCAGTATGTAGGCGGTGACCACCCAGGACAGGTGCTCCATGCCGCCGAGCTCGCTGACGATGGTCGGCAGCGCGGTGGAGACGATGGTCTGGTCGAGGGCGGCCAGCAGCATGCCGAGGAGCAGCGCGCCGATCGCGACGAGCACGGTGCGGCGGCTCTGCCCCTCCCCGGGCGCGGGGGCGCCACCGAGCTCGGAGGGGCTGACTTCCTGGGCCATGGGCGTCTCCTCGGGGCGTCGCGTCGGGCGTCCCGCCGGACGGCCCATGGGACGGCTTCTCCATCCTGGTCCGAATGTCCGGATATGGCCTGCGAGCGCACGGCCGTTCGGGTGCCCGCCGGTGCGCCCGCTCGTCCGCCTGTTCGCCCTTCGGAAGGGTGCGGGCTGCATAATCGCCAGCAGTTGTCTCGGGGAGGGGACCCATCATGACCGGACACGTCTGTCCTGAATGCGGTGTACAGAGACCTGGCTGCGCCTGCGCCCAGGCCGAACTGGCGGCGGCCGAGGACTTCGATCCGCTCCGGATCAGGCCGTACGTGACGCTGGACGCGCCGGAGGGCGGCACGGAGACCGGCTCGGCGGCGGGGCCGGGGGGTGCGGGGTCGGGGGGCCCCGGCCCGTACGACACCGCCCCGTACGGACCTGGTGGGTACGGGCCGTACGGCGGCACCGCCGCCTTTCCGGCCGAGCCGCACCCCGGGGGCGACCCCTCCGAGACCATGCCGCTGCTGCTGCGCGGCGTCGGCGACATCCCCCCGCCGCCCGGCCACGGGCGGGGGCGCGGGCGCCGGCGCGGCGCGCTGGTCGCGGCGGTGGCCGCCGTCGCGGTGGCGGGCACCGCGGCCCTGGCGGCCGCCGTCCTCGCGGGCGGGGAGGAGCACGAGGACCGGGCGGCCGTACCGGACGTGACCACGAGCGCGTCGCTGAACATCGGCGTGTCCGAGGCGCCGTCCCCCTCCGCTTCGTCGCGGAGCCCGGAGCCGACGCCCTCGTCCCCGACGCCGCGCGAGACGTCCGCATCGGCGCCCCCGTCGCCCACGTCGCCCTCGCCTTCCCGCACGACCGCCTCGCCGAGCGCCTCCGGGACCACGAGTGGCGCGGGGGCGCCTCCGCCGTCCTCCTCGTCGGCGCCGGCCGTCGCTCCGACGACGACCGCGTCGGCCACGACGACGTCGCCGGGCGTGGCGCCCGGGGAAGGGGAGGGGGGTCAGGAGGAGACCCTGGACTACGGCTCCAGCGGGCACGAGGTACGGGAGCTGCAGCGGCGCCTCATCGACGTCGGGGTCTACGACGGCCGCGTCAACGGCAGGTACGACGACGACGTGTGGGAGGCGGTGGCGGACTACCAGTCGTACATGTACATCCAGGGCGATCCGAAGGGCGTGTACGGGCCGAACACCCGCGAGGTCCTGGAGCGGTACACCCCCCACATCTGACTCCCGCGAGCCCGCCCCGGGTCCCGGCATGCGGACCGGTTGGCCAAGACAGCCCCGGTTTTGTATCGTGGGAAAACAAAGTGGCCCCGCCCGCACTCCCTGACCGGTGGGCGGGACCGCTTCGTTCTCCGCACCACCCCTCTGGAGACCTGATGCCTGCCACCACCCCGGCAACGCTCACCGCCCGCGCCCTCCTCCTCGACATGGACGGCACCCTCGTCAACTCGGACGCCGTCGTCGAGCGCTGCTGGCGACGCTGGTCGGAGCGGCAGGGCCTCGACGGGGACGCCGTGCTCAAGGTGGTCCACGGCCGCCAGGGGTACGCGACCATGGCCGTCCTCCTCCCGGACCGCCCGATGGCCGAGAACCACGCCGACAACCGCGTCATGCTCGCCGAGGAGACCGCCGACCTCGACGGGGTCGTGCCCGTCCCCGGCGCCCCCGCGTTCATGGCCGCGCTCGCGCGACTGCCGCACGCCCTGGTGACCTCGGCGGACGAGGCCCTCGCACAGGCACGGATGGGCGCCGCCGCGCTCCCGATGCCGGAGACCCGGGTCACCGCCGAGGGAGTCGGCGCGAGCAAGCCGGACCCGGAGGGCTTCCTGAAGGGCGCGGCCGAGCTGGGCTTCGACCCGGCGGACTGCGTCGTCTTCGAGGACTCGGAGGCCGGCATCCAGGCGGGCCGCGCGGCCGGCATGCGGATCGTGGGCGTCGGACCGCGCGCGGCGGCCTTCGCGCCGGACGTGCACATCGCCGACCTCACCCACCTGCGGGTCGAACCCGCCGCCGACGGTTCGATCACGCTGACCGTGCTTCCGTAGGGCGTCGAGCGCTTCGAGGACCACGCTCGACCAGGCCCCTCCAGCGCCCCGCGACAACACCGGAACGAGCGCCCCGGCAGCGACACCTCCCCTCTCGGGGACACGCCGGGACGAGACCACGAGACCCCGGGCCCACAGGGCTCGGGGTCTCGTCGTATCCCCACACGCGCGCCTACCGACGGCCGCCCCGTCCCATCCCCGTGACGCCCGGCGGAACCTGGCGCTCCATCAGGACGCGTCACACCCCTTGATGTGACGTGCTCATGTCGCCACTCTGTTACCTGGCGCACCCCCCATCGCAACCTCGCGCCGCCACGATGACCGGGCCGCCGCCCGGCACCCACGGGGACGGCACCCGCCAAGGTCCCCCCACCTCAAGGGAGTTCCCATGCCCGTCGGCAATGTCTACGCGCGTCGACTCGCCGTGCTCGCCACCTCCGCCGCCCTCACCGTCACCGGCCTCCTCGCCACGGCCCCGGCCGCCCAGGCCGCCATGCCGACCCCGGTCAGCGCCGCCACCGCCCGTACCTATCTGGCCGCCCTCACCGTGAAGGCGGAAGGTTCCTCCTCCGGCTACAGCCGGGACCTCTTCCCCCACTGGATCACCCAGTCCGGCGCCTGCAACACCCGCGAGACCGTCCTCAAGCGCGACGGCGTGAACGTCGTGACGGACTCCAGCTGTGCCGCGACCAGCGGCAGTTGGTACTCGCAGTACGACGGTGCCACCTGGACCGTCGCCTCCGACCTCGACATCGACCACATGGTCCCGCTCGCCGAGGCCTGGCGCTCGGGCGCCAACGCGTGGACCACCTCGCAGCGGCAGTCCTTCGCGAACGACCTGACCCGTCCGCAGCTGATAGCCGTGACGGACAACGTCAACCAGTCGAAGGGCGACCAGGACCCGGCGGAGTGGATGCCCTCGCGGACCGCCTACCGCTGCACGTACGCCCGCGCGTGGGTGCACGTGAAGTACCACTGGAACCTCAGCGTCGACTCCGCCGAGAAGAGCGCCCTTCAGTCCGTGCTCAACGGCTGCTGAGGACGCGACTGCTGACCCCGCGTCAACAAAGGCCACCGGGAAGTGAACCTCACCACACACTCCCCGGTGGCCTGATGTTGAACTTGCAAGCACTAGTGAGGGGTGCCTAACCTGACGGCCTCATCGGTGTCCGTCCCCACTCCCCGTCCACCCCACGGACGGGGCCAGGCCGAAGGAGTCCCCCCATGAACACCCCGAACAACCCGAACCATCAGCAGAATGTGAAGGGCCCCGGCGGCCTGAGCACCCTCGCGGGCCGCCTCGACCGGTCGCAGCCCTACGCGCTGGGCCTCTTCCGCGTCGTCGTCGGCCTGCTCTTCGCCTGCCACGGCGCCGCCTCGCTCTTCGGCGTCCTCGGCGGCGCGATGGGCGGCGGGACGGTCCCGGCCGGCACCTGGCCGGGCTGGTACGCCGCCGTCATCCAGCTCGGTGCGGGCGGCCTGGTCCTGTTCGGCCTGGGCACCCGGAGCGCCGCGTTCCTGGCCTCGGGCTCGATGGCGTACGCGTACTTCAAGGTCCACCAGCCGGAGTCCCTCTTCCCGCTCCAGAACGGCGGCGAGACCGCGGCCCTGTTCTGCTGGGCCTTCGTGCTGCTCGTGTTCACCGGTCCGGGCGCGCTGGCTCTCGACAACCTCTTCCGCGGCCGGGTGGGCGCGGGCGCCACGGCGCGCAGGACGAACGAGGAGCACGAGGAGCAGGCCACGCCGGTCACGGCCTGAGCCGTGACGCCGAGGGTCGCCTGAGCCATGAGCGGCCTGAGCCGCGACGCCGAGGGTCGCCTGAGGCATGACGCCGAGGGCGGCCTCAGGCACCTCGGCCCGGCGGGCTGAGTCACATACAGGAAAGGGCCGGACCACGCAGCACGCGTTCCGGCCCTTTCCCATGCCCCCCTCACCCGGAACCGGCCCCTCACCCCGGGCAGATTCCCGCAAAGTCGCACACGTTCGCGCGGATCCGTCGAAGCCCGGCACCCGCCCGGCGGGATGCACCCCGCCCCCGCGTAGGCTCTGCCTCTGTGAATCTGCTCGACAGCCTTGGCTCGCTGCGGTCGCTCACCGCCGGTCCATGGATCTACCCGGTGGTGGCGACGTCGATCCTGCTCGACGTCTTCCTGCCCGTGCTGCCGAGCGGCTTCCTGGTGATCACCGCGGCCACGGCGGCGGCGACGGCCACCGCGGCCACCCCCGACGTACCGTCCCTCCTCCCCCTGCTGCTGTGCGCGGCCACGGCCTCGGTGCTCGGCGACTTCCTGGCGTACCGGCTGGCGCTGCGGGGTGGCGCCAGGCTCGACCGGACGATCGCCAGGTCCCGGCGCCTGTCCATGGCGCAGGAACGTCTCGGCACCGCGCTGGCCAGGGGCGGCGGGCTGCTCGTCGTCCTCGCGCGCTTCGCACCGGCGGGCCGCTCGGTGGTCTCGCTGGGCGCGGGCGCGGCGAAGCGGCGCGTGGAGGAGTTCCTGCCGTGGTCGGCCCTGGCGGGCGTGACCTGGGCCTCGTACAGCGTGGGGCTCGGCTGGCTGGGTGGGCAGTGGCTGGGCGCGACGTGGTTCAGCGCGGGAGTGTCGACCCTCGCGCTCTTCCTGGCGGGCGGGCTCGCCGCCTACCTCATACGGCGTCCGGCTGAGGCTCCCGCGCCTGCCTCCTGACGGCGGGCTGCCCCGGGTGCGCGTGATGTGCACCGCGTACCTCCAGGCCGTCGAGGAGTCTCGCGGTCGCGTCGGCGATCTCGTCCACGGCCCGCTCGAAGACCTCGCGGTTGTGGGCGGCGGGGGCGCGGAACCCGGAGACCTTGCGGACGTACTGCAGGGCGGCGGCGCGGATGTCGTCCTCGGTCGCCTCCTCGGGCAGCGCGGGCGGTCGGAGCGTCTTGATGCTGCGGCACATGCCTCCAGTGTGGCGCGCCCCACCGACAATCGCCGGGAACGGAGCCACCGGGCAGCGGCAGGAGGGGCCCGCCGGCCTCAGGACAGCCCCCGCCGGCTACGCGCGTTGATCTCGGCGGCTCGGGCGCGCAGCTCACGCAGCGGCGTGGCCGGCTGTACGTCGGCGGGCTCGGCCTCCCACTCGGCACCACCGTGGACGGGCCGGATCAGACAGCGCCCGGAGATGCTGCCGGGGACGCTCCCGGAGGCATTCCCGACGTAGAAGCCGACCCTCCCGGTGGCGGTGTCACGGACGAGGTCACCGACCTCAGGCAGTGGCTGCACGCATCCCCTCCGTCCCGATTCCTGAAGCCTGGGGAGAACCAGAGAAGCCCTCCTCCCCCTCCCTGTCAACGTATCTCTAGAGATGTCCCCCGATGGATGGATCGACCGGGCGGGGCGGCGCACACGTGTGCACCCTGGCCTCGGGGTGCGCCGTAGGGTGTCCGCAGATGAAGGGAGTGGTCCACCCGTGACTGACCAGGACAGCGCTCGTCGGCCCAAGTACCAGCGCATCGCCGACGAGTTGAGAACCGCGATCCAGTCGGGCGCGTTCGCGCCGGGTGACCGGCTCCCCGGTGAGAACGACCTCATGACGACCTACGCCGTGGCCCGGATGACGGCCCGCCAGGCCCTCTCCGTGCTGCGCACCGAGGGTCTCGCCGAGGCCCGCAAGGGTGCCGGGGTCTTCGTCCGGGCCTTCCGTCCGCTGCGCCGCCGGGGCATCCCGCGCCTGTCCGGCGAGCAGTGGGGCAACGGGCGTTCGGTCTGGTCGGCGGACATGGAGGACCGGGACCTGGTCGTCGACCAGATCGAGGTGGGCGAGACCGAGGCGGGGGCGCGGGTCGCGGGGGCGCTGAACCTGACGCCGGGCGCGCCCGTGTGCGTACGGAGCCGTCGCTTCGTCCTCGACGCCAAGCCGGTGCTGCTGTCGGTCTCGTACCTGTCGGCGGAGTTGGTGCGCGGGACGCCGATCACCGAGCCGGACACGGGGCCGGGCGGCACCTATGCCCGGCTGACGGAACTGGGCCACCGGCCGGTGCGGTTCCGCGAGGAGATCCGCTGCCGGATGCCGACGGCGGACGAGGCGGACCGGCTGGCCCTGGAGTGGGGGACGCCGGTGGTCCTCATCGGGCGTACGGCGTTCACGGGGCCGGGGATGGCGGTGGAGCTCAACGAGATGACGCTGGACTCGTCGTCGTACGTCCTGGAGTACGACTTCGACGCGTGACGTCGAACCGGAGGCCGGGATCGGCGTGCGCGATGTCGCCCGCGTACGCCCCGGAGGCCAGCGCGACGGCTTCCGCGGGCGCCTGCGCCGACCCCACGTGGGTCAGGACGAGCCGCCCGACACCGGCCTCGGCCGCGGTCCTGCCGGCCTGGGCGGCGGAGTGGTGTCCGGGGGTCTCCCCGTCCGCCTCGCACACGAACAGGTCGCAGTCGCCGGCGAGTTCGACGAGGGAGGGGCAGGGCTCGCAGTCACCCGAGTAGACGAGCGAGCGCCCGTCCTCGTCCTCCACACGCAGCGCGAAGGCGGGAGGGCCGTGCTCGACGGCGCGGGAGGTCAGGGTGAGCCCGCCGACACGGGCGACATGCCCGTCGCACAACTCCCGTACGTCGAAGGCCGTCTCGACGGGGCTGCGCTCGGGACCGTTGGTGAGGAACCCGGCGAGCCGGTCGGCGATCCCGACGGGCCCGAAGAGGGGCACGGGCAGGACCGTCCCGAGCCCCGCGTAGAGCAGGGCGTAGAAGAAGGGGAGCAGATCGGCGGAGTGATCGGCGTGCAGATGGGAGACCCACACCGCGTCGACATCCTCGAGGTCCACGTGGCGCTGGAGCTCGGCGAGCGTGCCGCTGCCGGCGTCGACCCAGACGCGCACCCCGCCGCCCTCGACGAGATAGCCGGAGCAGGCGTTGCCCGGACGGGGGAAGGGGGTGGCGGAGCCGAGCACGGTGACCCGCAGGGACCTGTCGCACATGAGCCGAGATTAATTTACGCCCCGCCAACTCACGTGAAGTTGTGGGGGCGAGGTGAAGAGCGTGCGTATTCTGTGTGCGCGCCGGGACCCATCGGCGGGCCCCCGGCAGAAACCGAGGGACATTCATGCTTCGCGCACGCACGTTCGCGGCCGTGACCGCGGCCGCCGCCTCCGGCGTCCTGCTGCTGCCCGCTCAGGCACAGGCCGCCGGGTCGGTCCACCTGTACAAGATCTACTACGACAGCCCGGGCTCGGACCTCCGCTCGAACACGAGCCTCAACGGCGAGTGGGTGCAGATACGCAACACGACCGGCGCGGCGGTCAACCTGCGCGGCTGGACGCTGACGGACGCGGCGAACCACACGTACACGTTCGGCAACTTCGTCCTCGGCAAGGGCAAGATCGTGACGGTCCGCACGGGCCGCGGTACGAACACGTCCGCGAACCTCTACCAGAACCGCGGCGCGTACGTCTGGAACAACGACCGCGACACCGCGACGCTCAAGAAGTCGAACGGCGCGCGGATCGACACGTGCTCGTACAACTCGACGCGGGTCGACTACAAGTGGTGCTGACCCGCCACGAGGGCTGACCGCCACGGCGGCGACCGCCCGCACGGAGGACGGCCCCGGGAAGCTCCCCGGGGCCGTCCGCGCATCCGCCTACTTCTCCTCCGCCGCGGGCTCCCGGGCGGCCGGAATCCCGTGCTGCTGGACATCGGAATCGACCTGTCCGCCCAGGGTCATGACGTTCAGGGTCGCGGAGTTCTCGTTGGCGATGGCCTTCTCGACCCGGGCGACGAGCGTCGAGAACGCCTCCCGTTTAGGCAAGTTGTGGTACGGCCCGACCTTGGTCTCGAAGTAGACCCGCTCGTGTCCGAGGAGCTGCTCGGTGGACCGGTAGTTCTTCCACTGCTCGCGGTACCGGTAGACGCTCTCCAGCGACACGGCTGCGACGACCACGACGCTCAGCACGGTGGCGGTGACCCGCGCGAAGGCCAGATCCAGATTCACGAACACGGGCACGAGCGCGCCACCGACGACGGAGACGGTCCGCATCCGCAGATGCATCGCCTTCATCCGGGTCGCCTTGGCGTCGTACCAGCCCTGGTACTGCGCGAGCCTCGTCTCGATGTACCGCTGCGGCGTCATCTCGCCGCCCTGCACCCCGGTTCCGGGCGCGTCCCCCACCTCAGCCATGCCGCGAGTAGACCGGCCCTGCCAGGTCCCCGTCAACTCTTCCCCCATTCCCCCACAGCCCCCCACAAGGTGGGTTCAACCGGCGTCGACGCGTCGTCGAGCGACCACCAACGCGACCTCACCCATGGAGATTTCAGGGCGGGTGCCCCGCGAAGCCGCAGAGGTGGAGGCAAGCGCGGTCGGCAGGAGGTGGAAGTGATCCAGGTCTGACCCCGCCCGGCCCGGGCCCGAAGACGCGAAGAGGCCCCTCGCCCGGCCGGCGAGGGGCCTTGCTCCGTCCGGTGGGCACCGACGGCCGCCGAACCGGCGAGGGCTTCCCTCCGAGCCTTCGAGCCGAACCGGCTCGTCACTCGTTTCGATCACCGCGGGCGGGATCGTACGACCCGGCACCGACGGCGGCGAGCGCCGCGCCCCACGGGTAGGCCACCGGGGCGCCGGGCTGGTGCGGCACGAACCCGCCCTCCCCGTAGAGAACGGTGACGCCGGCCACGCGGAGCGTCTCCACCGACCGTTCGAAGGCGGGGTGCTGCACGTAGGCCGAGTTCACACACGGCATCGTCACGAGGGGAATCCGCTTCCCGATGCCCTCGGCCACCACGCCGACGATGAACTTCTCCGTGATCCCGAGCGCCCACTGATTGATCGTGTTGAACGTCGCCGGCGCCAGGAGGACGGCGTCCGCCGGCGGCCACACATCGGGCTGGCCGGGCAGCTTGTAGTCCCAGCGGACGGGATGGCCCGTGAGCGCCGCGAGGCCGTCGAGGGAGTCACCGAGCCAGCGCGCAGCGGTGGGGGTGAGGCCGAGACAGACGTCCCAGCCGTCGGCCTGAGCGTCCTCGATGACGTGGGCGATGTCGAAGACGGGCAAGGCCGCGGAGCTGAACAGGTACAAGGTCCGAGTGCGCATGCACCCATCCGATCACACGCGACCGCTCCCGCCCGGAGCGGAGTCGGGGGGACTCGGATCAGCCCCTGTCCCGGCTGAATTCGTGCGTGCATCCCCCGGATGTCACGTCCTGGGTGAAGCAGGCGACGAAGGAACTCGGGGAGCCGTAGAAGGCCAGTTTCATGTCCTCGCAGTCCACGCCGTCGAAGGTGACGTCACCATACGATCCGGAGGGAGTCCAGGTTCCGTGCTGCCGTTCGGCGAACCCCGAGCACCCCCATCCGACGACGTCCTCCTTGTCGAAGCCCTCGGCCGTGAACGTGCCGTCGTCCTCGAACTCGACCGTCACCCCGCTCCAGTCCGACCACACACCCGTCAGCTGATCAGCGCTGTCGACCTCGACCGGGTAGTACCCGGAACAGGCGGCCAACAGAAAGGTCGCCGCACCACCCCATGCGGCGCCCCTGCATGCTCGTCGTATCCGCTGAAGCCGGTCGGCAGCCATACGGCCCTGTCTCTCGCGTCTCGCACACGCCCGGAAGCGACTGCCGAAGGAAGCAGCGGGCATCATCTTGAACGCGTTCAAGTCCTGGTGTCAATCGAGGCGGAGATCGGCCATGGGGGCCGTACGGACTGCCGGGAGGCCCATGGGCGTCAGCACCAGGCAAATCCGTCGTGACTGGCCGTGACATCCAGGCCGTAGCTGCCGGCACTGTCGCCGAGATCACCGGGGAACCACACAGCGAGGTGGGCGGTGGTGCCCGCGACGGACTTCTCGAAACAGAGCGCCGAGGTGTCGACAGCGAGGCTGCCAGGCGCCGGGGACGGCGAAGGATTGGCGCTCGCGAGTCGCCAGCCGTCTTCTGCGGCGGCCTGGCGGTAGAAGGACAGCACGTCGGCCCGGGATGCCGTGTACCGGTAGTACTGCCCGGCGTAGGCGAACCCGTCGTCCTCGTCGCATCCCGAGTACCGCTCGTCCTGGGCCTGCGCCTGGCCCGGGTGGGCGTCGAGGACGGACAGAGACGCCAGGGTCGGCGCGAGCTCCTGATCGGCTCCGGTACAGCCGTAGAGCCCACCCGTCAGCGCCCACACGCCCGTTGCGGCGATGAAGGCCATGCCGCCTGCGCCGACGAGAACCGGCACAGCCACTCTCCTCAGCTTCATGGCGCGGAGCGTAGCGCAGTGGATCTACGGAACAGGGCGCGGCCCAGCAGGGCGGCCCGGCGCTGCCACACTCGCCTGCGGGGCGGGCACCCTTGACGGCCTCCGCCGACGGCAATCGACCACCACCGCAGAGACGCCGACCGACCCCGCACGCGTACACCCCCCAGACCTGAGCCACACACCACTGCGGTCGACCGGACCAGGTAGCGACGTCCCACCGTCAGCGCAGCGCAGCTGACACGAAGCCCCCGGCCCCTTCACCGAGTTCCTCCCGAGTTGCGTCGAAGGGCCGCACCGTCCGGCCTTCCTGGGGCGCTACCGGCCCGGCCCGACCCTGCGCTACCACCCGGAGTACGAGGACGGCCCGGACCACCTCTGGTGAGCACCCGCCGTCACGGGGGTGCCGTCCCCGCCCCCGCCCCCGCCCCCGCCCCCGCCCCACTGAATCAGACCGCCTGGGTGGGGGTGGAAGGGGAACGGAGTGAGCTCCGGTCGTCGAGATGCGAACGGCCTGACGTAGACCAGATCTGCTCCAGCTCGGCCGGTGTCCCCTCGACCGGGCGGGCGAGCCGGAAGAGCCGGTCGAAGGAGCCCGGCCCGTACAGGTCGAGGAAGGCCTTGTAGTCCGCCGGCAGGGCCACCCCAAGGTGCTTCTCGGCCGCCTCCCACAGCTGCGGCCGCGCCCAGCCCCAGCACGGCGGCTCGCCCAGCAACTCCCTCAGTCGCGCCGCCGCAGGCGTCGGTTGGTCGTTCACGAGGGGCACCCTGTCAGACCCCGCTGCCAAGCCCTCGCCCCGCCCCCGCACCAGTTGCGCACGCCGCTGCGGAGACCCGGCAACCCAGCGCGCACACACGGACAAGGCCGCTGGTCACACCAGTCACCATGGCGCCCTGGGAGTTGGCCATGGGAGACGGTCGCCAAGGTGGCAGTACTGCTGTCGTTCATGACGGTGCGCGAGCTTCCGAATCCGTCCATCACTCCATGCCGGCGTAGTCGGGCGGCTATAGGCGTGCTTCGGGCGAGGCCGCGTCATCGGCTGGCCCCTGTCGGCGAGGCTTGCCGGCCCAACCACTCAGGGCCCCCTACCTCGTGCGGCCCAGCACAGTAGGTGCAACCTCGGCTGCTGGATGTCAGTGCGGTCTGCCATGCTCCCCGCGCCGTATCCAGACAGTGGCCTCGGGGGGAGTCGTGACGAAGAAGGCGCGGCAGCAAACTCGAAAAAAGAAGGCGCAAAAAGGCGTCGCCATCTACCACGACATGAAAGTGTACGAGAATTTCGAGCGGACTGCTCTTCGCATTTTCGAGTGCGTCAAGCAGGCCGAGAAAGATTCTCCAGGCGCCCCACGCCTTCTTTACATCGACATTCAGGGTCACAAGAATGAGACCGGCGGGTACGATCACGACGCCTTTGAATTGATGCAAGATTTTGCGCTCGGCTTCCTGGGGGACTATCTCACCGAAATCCGCACCCCTCTTTACGGCGCACGGAACCCGCGCAAGCAACGTAACGACATTCCCGACGCCTTGCAGATCCATCATCCGGATGACGGAAGCAAGTATGGATACGACACCGGATCTCTGGCCATCCAGCCTCGCGAGAACCAGCCGGCCAACAGAAAAACCGCGCCAACCGTACGAGCGATTTCCGAATATCTGGGCATGGACGAAGCCGCCTGCCTGGTGTGCTGGCGTAGACCGGTTGAGCGGGCACACGTTGTCCCGACTTCGCTCGGCGGTTCGATGGACGTCAGAAACTTCGCGCTGCTGTGCCGAGATCACCACGCCGAGGCTCCGGACGTGGCCGACGCGGAGAGTTTCTGGGCCTGGGTTGACTATGCGGAACTCAGAGACAGTCCGGACAAGTGGGCAGATACACCCGCGGAGGTGAAGGAATTCCTGCGGAAAAATAATATACGGATCAGAAAGGAGACTCGCGAACCTTTGTCGTTCTTCTCTGCTGTGAAGGAGGAACTGAAGTCTCTCTACGGCTGGACGGACAGTGATCTCAGTTCGGCAGCTTGGCCAGATCTGATGGACGAGTTTCATCGCGTCCTAGATACAGCGACAGGGCGACACTTCTCCATCGACAAGAAGGCATCCACCTATGCCTGGGCCTATGACATCGCGCTGAGGAGGGTTACGGGAGATGCTCGCCGTGTCGTACGTGACGCTCTCTGACGCACATCGGTAGCGGAGCACGACGTGCGCCGGCCGAAACGGAAGCGCACGCAAGCCCGGCTCCACACCCGGTACAGAGCGTCCGCGTCGGGCCCGTAGGCGAAGACGACCACCTCGCCCCCACCGAACTCATTGCCGTCGACCTCACCAACCCCCGCAGCTGCGACTGCGGCCCCGATGGACCGCTCGGCCTCAAAAGCCAGTGATCATTGATCAGGTTCGCCAAGGTCGTCGCCACCCAGCTGGAAGCGAGCCATCACGGCGTGCTCCGGAGGCGTCGCCCGCAAGTCGAAGAGTGCGTCCTGCATGGCAGCACCCTCCCCCCGAACCCTGTCAGTCGACCGATGTCCGGGGCATCCGAGCTGGCAGCGCCCGACCGACATCCGATCACAAGTTCACCCGGCCGCTCTTTGCCGCCTCACGAGAACGCCTTCTCCGGTCACTCAAGTCCCATGACGCTGCTTCAGGCACTCCGCTACGGTTGATCTATCGCTCACAAAGTGGATGTCGAGGGGGCCCCGTGCCGACACTGCTCTACTACCCTTTGGTTAGACCGCCCCAGGCAGTCCTGCATCAGGCGCTGTTGTACTGGGACGACATCGCTTCCGTGGTACCGGGCGATCCAGAGGTCTACGAGGTCGCGGTTTCGGAGGAGTTGAAGGACCTCAAGGAAAGAGGGCTCTACCACCCCATCGTTCTGAGCCAGCAGTACAACCAGCCACTTGACGACATGCTCCACCTCGATGTCTTGATGAGAGAACTTCGTCAACTGGCCGCCGGTCCACCAAGCCCTCGGGTCTCCGTCATGGACGCCTTCCTCTTCCGCTCAAAGGTCGGCTACCTCTTGGAGGCGGAGATCATCCGCCTCGGCTTGGGACGGCGACTTGGGAACGCACGGACGCCACTTGGTGCAGCTGTAGCCGTATCCAGGGAGGTACAACTCCTCTTGATCGGCGCGTTGGCACAGGAAGTAGCTTCCACGGCCGACGCTCGCGCCTACACGCCGTACACGGATCAACGATCTGCCTACGAGACGTCTTTGCGCCCCATAGGTCCTGGCTTCGGTGTGGCGGCCTGGCGGGTGGAGTTGGGCCGCCTGCTTCCGGCGCCGGCGCCAGGTACACCCACTTCTGAGGTTCTAGCTTTCCGCGACAGGTACGCCTCCGAGCGGGAGCGCTTGATGCGTGCTACGCAGACCATGCTGAGCGATCTATGCCGCGAATGGGAGCATCCAGCCGACGTGCTGCAGCGAATGCGGGTGGAGCTGAACCAGGCACGCGGGGACTATCAGTCGGCTGCCCGAGCGAGCCGCACAGCCTGGGTGCACAGGTCTATCTCGGTCACGGTGGGAGTAGCTGCAGCCGCTGTAGGCGCGTTGGTCGTCCCGGATCTCGGCTGGGTTGCTGGCATAGCAGGCAGCATCGGGTTCAATATCGCTACCCGAGAAGTCCGCCCGCTGTTCTATGCGAAGAGAGAGCATCCGTTTAGCTACCTGCACCAGGTGGATCGCGAGCTGGGGCTTGTCCCGTAAATGATCTATCGCATGCCGGATGACCAGCATGCCATGGTGGACGCCGTCGCCTTTCAGACGGCAGTCGTGGAGGATCTTCCAGGCCTTCATGCGGGCGAAGACGTGATCGACCCGGGCCCGGACGCGCTTGTGGGACTTGTTGTGGGCTTGCTTCCAGCCGGACAGTTCTTTCCCTTTGCGGCGTCGGTGGGGCATCACTAGCCCGGTGCCCGGATAGTCGCCGTCGGCGATGGTCATGGTCTTGCCGACGGCGGCCCTCGCGCCGGACCCCTCCCACGCCTTGCAGTCGTTGCGGTTCCCGGGCAGGGGCCGGCCGACCACCACGACCAGGCGGGTGTCGGCGTCGATGACGACCTGGTGGTGGGTGGAGTACCGGTAGTTCTTGAACTGTTCCGCGATGGTGTGATCGCGGATGGGGACCAGGGTGCCGACCACGATGAGCACGGTGTCCTTCGCGAACCGCTTGCGGGGCTGGAGGGCGAGCATCGGGCCGAGGTGATCGATGATCCGGTCCGCTGCGGATTTGGAAACCCCGAACAACGGAGCCAGTTGCCGCATGGTCAGGTTCGTTCGCCTGTAGGCCTCCACCAGCAGTGCCCGATATTCCAGCGTCAGGCTCCACGGTCGGCCCCTGCGGACTGCCTCCGCACCCTTGCGCCGAAGATCCGTCACCAGCTTCCCGGACTGCCGCGGGCTCAGCCCGGTGAACGGGGCTATCCAGGACGGCTCCGACGCCGTGATCACACCAGCCACCGCAAGATCGCCTCACCCGCGAACACCAGGGCAGACAGCCCTCGGAGGGCGGAGGTGGGGGGTGGATACACGGCAAAACATCTCCAGACCCGAGCTGGCTGCCGGGGCCCGTCCGACCCACCCCCCATGGCCGCGAGTCCCTCACGATCTCCGTCCGGCCCATCACATCGCACCGTATCCCGGGACGCTGACAACACACGGCTCGTCAGCGAGTGCTACGGAGCCATGACAGTCAGCCACATCAGCCGACCAGGAGTTGCGGAACATCCCTTAGGGCCTGCAGATGAGCACGGCGAGGGGTTCTGCGGGCAGGCCGAGCCGCAGGTGGAGGACGGTAGCCAGGACCTGCTCGGGAAAGGGCAGCCGGGGCGGGCGGCCCATCCCGGCGCCGGGTTGCGCTTCGTGCAGAGCGGCCAGGCTGGCGGTGAGGACGTTCAGGTCGTGCTGGGACATGCCGGTCAGGGTGGGATCGGACAGCGTGGCCTGTTCCCAGGCGACGCCGAGAACATGTTCCTCGGCAGGGGACACGCCCACCAGCGCAGGGTGTAGGACGTAGTTCCAGTCGCCGTGGAAGGCGTGCCGGGTCAGCGGCAGCGCGGCCATGTCCGCGTCGCCGATCTTGACGCCGGTCGGGTAGCTGCCAGGAGAAGTTCGGCTCCCTCCCTGTGGTCAACCTGACGGCCCGGGACGGCAGCCCTCTCCCGCAGTCGGCCGACGTCTTCCTGTACACCCGTTGTGCCGTGGTCGCCGCTGGCCGAGCAGTCTGGGAAAGCGTCTTTTCCGACGTCGCCAGTTACTCCAACAGCGACGGCTGGCCACACCTGCGGACCTGGGACGAACTACCGCTGGACGGGGATCTCGTAGACGATCTCGCAAACGCGGCCGGTACGACGATGTCAGCCGTCTCCACCGGCCTGCCTTGGTCGCTGTAGTAGGTCCGTCGGATGTGAGTGACGAACGCGGCCTTCTGAGTCCCGAGGAGCGATGCCTCCTCGGCGGTCGCCTGCCGCGGCTCCGGCTGCTCCACAGCATGGCACGGCGCCCCTCCCCCGCCTCCCCGGCCGGGGAACGAACAAGGCCCAGGCTCCCGGTTCAGAACCGGTGACCTGGGCCTTCGTCGTGTGCTACCTACTGGTGGGCGCGGACGGTTTCGAACCGCCGACATCTGCTTTGTAAGAGCAGCGCTCTACCCCTGAGCTACGCACCCGTGGAAGAGGCAACAGCCTACATGGCGCATGGGTGGGTGCTGCAAACCGATACCTCCCGGTGGGGGGGTAGCCCCACCTCTGGGACGGTGGGTCGCCGGATCGTGACGGCGGGTGGTGGGGTCGTACGGTCGGGGGACTGTCCGCGTTTCCGGTTTCTTGTGGGGGTCTCCGCGTCATGGCTGCTGTCCGTCGTCCGTTCCAGGTGTTGCTCGCCTCCGGGGGAGTGCTGGTCGCCTCGCTCGTGCTCGTCGGGTGCGGCTCGAACGATGTCGAGGGGGCGCCCGTGGAGCGGAGGACGTTCGCCTTCGGCGGCGAGGCGCTCACCGTCGACTCCGACAACTCCGAGCTCGTGATCACCCCCGCCGACATCGACGACGTGCGCGTCGAGCGGCAGGTCGACGGGTGGGTGTTCATGGGGTCGGGGCCCGAGCCCGAGTGGAAGCTCGTCGACGGGAAGCTGACCCTGCGCGTGCGCTGTGACGGTGTCACCGCCAACTGCGACGCCATCCACCGGATCCAGGTCCCCCGCGACGTCGCCGTCACCGTCGAGAACGACAACGGGCGCGTCACCGCCGAGGGCTTCGCCACCCCGATGAAGGTGCGCTCCGACAACGGGGACGTGCGCGTGCGCAAGGCCGGCGGAGCGCTGGACCTGGGCACCGAGAACGGTGACGTCGCCGTCGAGGACGGGGCCACCGCGCCCGAGGTCGTCGCCCGGTCCGACAACGGCGCCATACGCATCGCCCTCGGCTCGGTCCCCCGCCGCGTCGACGTCGTCACCGACAACGGCGACGTCCACGTCTCCCTCCCCACCGCCGAGTACGAGGTGACCGGCGCCAGCGACAACGGCGAGGTCCGGATCGACGTCCCCCGCCGCGACAAGAGCGGCCACTCCGTGAGCGCCCGTAGCGACAACGGTGACATCTCCGTCCTCACGGCGAACTGACCGGCCCGTGTGTTCGTCCTTACCGGGTGGGAGAATGAACCGGACCGGGCACTGCGGACACAGCACGGGAGAGGTACGTGGCGGCGAGCGACGCGAGGGGGGCGAGCGGCGTCCGGCGTCGTGACGCGCCAAGCCGGGGGCAGACCCGATCCGAAGACGGCGCGAGGCCGGGGATGTCGGGGATCCGGCTCGCCCTCGCCCTTCCGCTGCTCGTCGGCGTGATGCTGCCGCAGGCCTTCGCCGGCGGTGGCACCCGCCGCTGGTTCGGCGGACGCGGCGAGGGCCAGCGCGCCGAGGCCCAGGCGGCCAAGGACGCCGCCGCCTCCGCCTTCTACGAGCTCGACACCGCCCAGCGCGGGCTGCGGATCTCCATCGAGACCATCACCGCCGTCGACAGCTCCCCCGAGACGCGCCGCGCCGTCGAGGGCTTCGAGGCACTCGGGCGCCGTATCGACGAGGTCAGCCACACCTACATCAGCGCCGTCGACGCCCACGACCTCGACCGGGACGAGCTCGACGCCGCGACCGCCGGCCGGGCCCGCGCCGAACTGACCCGCGCCAAGGACGAGCTGGACCGCGTGAAGGGGGAGCTCGACCGCTTCGAGGCGGGGCTCGCCCCGCTGCTCGGACAGGCCGAGACCCAGCTCGCCCGCCTCGCCCCCGCCGTCGAGCGGGCCCGGCAGGCCCTGCGCGGCGCGAGCGGCGCCCTGGACTCCGTACGGGAGAGCGGGCTGCGGGCCGACGACCTCGCCGCCCGGCTCGCCGCCCTCGGGCCCGAACTCACCCGGCTCAACGAGGGCGCCGGCCGGCACGGTGTGCCCGAGACCCTGCAGCGCGCCGACAAGGTCCTGCGCGACGCCGAGGCCGTACGGGTCGAGGCCGAGCGGCTGCCGGAGCGGGCCGCCGAGATCGACCGGCGCCTCGTGTCCCTCCGTACCCGCACCGAGGCCCTCACCACGCGCACCGGCGGCGTCGAACCGATCCTCTCGGAGCTGCGGCGGCGGTTCACCGCACCCTGCTGGCAGGACCTCCAGCACGTGCCCGATCAGGCCGCCACCACGCTGCGACAGGCCGAGGAGCGGCTCGCCGAGGCCGGAAAGGCGCGTGCCGAGCAGCGGTGGCCGGACGCGACCTCACTGCTGTCCACCGTCCGCGCGCTGCTCGACTCCACCGACGAGGCCGTCTCCGCCGCCGGTGACCGGCTGCGCCGCCTCGACGCCGTCGCCAAGGACCCGAAGGCGGAGACCGACCGCGCCCGGTTCGCGGTACGGGACGCCCAGCGCCTCGCGATGGCCGGGCGCAGCAGCCCCGACCCGCGCCACGCCCGGCCCCTCGACGAGGCCGTCGCCCGGATCGACCGGGCGGTCGACACTCTGGAGGGCCGCCACCCGGACTACTGGCACTTCCTGACCGAGCTGGAGGCCGTACGGGCCACGGCCGCGCACGTCGTCGGCCTGATCAGGGAGGAACGGGGCGCCACCGGGCATTGAGCCGGGCGATGGGGGGGGCGCCGGGCGGGGCCGCAGGGCCGAGAGGCCCGCGGCGGGCGTGAGGTGAGGCCGCGGGGCCGCGGCGGGCGTGGCGGGCGTGGGGAGCGGCCGGAGGTCGGGTCCCCTCTCCGTGTCCGTGTTCCTGCCCGGGTCCCGTGCCCGTGCCCGTGTCCGTGTCCGTGTCCGTGTCCGCCCGCAGGCTCTAGCCTGTTCCCATGCCTCGTTATGAATTCCGCTGCCGGACCTGCGGCGACACCTTTGAGCTCAGCCGCCCGATGGCCGAGTCCTCCGACCCCGCCTCCTGCCCCGCCGGGCACGACGACACCGTGAAGCTGCTCTCGGCCGTGGCCGTCGGCGGTTCCGCCTCCGCCGCCCCCGCGCCGAGCGGTGGCGGGGGTGGCGGAGGCTGCTGCGGTGGCGGTTGCTGCGGCTGATCCCGGTCGGCTAGACGGCTGCAGCCGCCCTGAAGCGGCGCAGGATCTCCTCCCCCGCCGCGACCCCGCGTTCCGCGAGGACGTCGAGGTGGGGGGCCGTCCAGTCGCTGTCGGCCAGTTCGCCGTGGCCCGGGCGCCACGCCCGGTCCGCGGCGAGCAGCAGGTCCGCGTCGAGGAGCGAGTCGCCTGCGGCCAGGGTGAGCGAGGCGCCGGTACGGCGGGCGACCTCGCGGACGGCCGCGCTCTTGGTGAGCGGCTTCGGTACGGCGTACACCTTGCGGCCCTGGAGCGAGACCGTCCAGCCGCGCTCCCCCGCCCAGGCGCCGAAGCGCTCCAGCCAGTCCTCGGGCAGCCGTTCCCGCTCGACGACGAGGTAGGCGAACAGGTCCTCGGCGACGCGGTGCTTGCGTACCCAGGACAGGTCCGTGGTCGCTGTGAGATAGGCGCGGACCTCGGAGAGCGGCGCGCACTCCTCGGCGAGCCTGCGCAGCACGGAGGCGTGCCAGTCGGCGTCGGTGACGCCGTCGACGAGGATGTGCCCGCCGTTGGCGCAGATCGCGTACTTCGCTGCGCTGCCGGGAAGTTGGATGCGCTGGTACTGCTTGCGCGTCCGGGTGGTGGTGGGGACGAAGACGGCTTCGTCGGTCAGTCGCTCCAGAAGCTCCGCCGCGTTCTCGGTCATGTACGAGAGCGGCTTGGACTCGTGGACCTCGACGCAGAGCAGCCGGGGTGCCTGGGCGTCGGGCATGCCGAGGGCGAGGGCCGCGGACGAGTAGATGAGGGTGCGGTCGAGGTCGCTCGCGACCAGGACGGGGGCGGGACCCGCGGTAGGGACCGGGATCGGGGCCTGGGCCGGAATCGGGGCCTTCGTCGTAGGCGTCACGCTCGTGGTCGTACCCGTCGTCTCGGTCGCACTACCGGTCACGGTCGCCGTACTCGCGGTACTCGTCGCGCTGGTCGCACTCGTCCCCCTCTTCGTACTCACTGGGACACCACCGCCTTGCCGTCGGCGCCGGTCGCACCCCTCGTGTACTGAGGGTGGATCAGGCCGACGCAGCTGTACGGGAGTTCGTCGACCTCCTCGACCGGCACGCCGCGCTGCTCGGCGAGCAGCCGGACGTGCGCGAGGTCGGCTTCGGCGCCCCGCTTGGCGAGGATCTTCCAGGGGACGCGGCGGAGCAGGACGCGGGTGGTCTCGCCGACGCCCGGCTTGACGAGGTTGACGTCGTGAATGCCGTACTCCTCGCTGATCCGCTCCACGGCTGCCCAGCCCTCCCAGGTCGGGGTGCGGTCGGCGGCCAGCAGTTCCTTCACGTCGGCGTCGACGGCCGCGCCGACCTCGTCGAAGCGGGCGGCGACGGCGTCGAGGAAGGTGTTGGAGACGTCCGCGCCGGCCAGCTCGCGGTAGAACTTTCCGCCGTGGAAGTCGTTCGGTCCGACCAGGTCGGCGCGGAGCACCGTACGGGAGATCAGGCCGGAGACCGTGGAGTTGAGGCAGGCGGAGGGTATGAGGAAGTCCTCGCGCGTGCCGTACGTACGGACGCAGGAGCCGGGGTCGGCGAGGACCGCGATCTCCGGGTCGAAGCCGGTGACGCCTTCGGCGGCCTCGAAATCCTTGATCGCGTCGGCGAGTTCACGGGTGATGGCGCCCTTGCCGGTCCAGCCGTCGACGAACACGACGTCGGCCGGGTCGTGGTGGGCGGCGAGCCAGCGCAGCGCGTTGGCGTCGATGCCGCGGCCGCGCACGATGGAGACGGCGTAGTGGGGCAGCTCCAGGCCGTGGCGGGCCTGCGCCCAGCGGCGCATGAGGACGCCGACGGGGGTGCCGGCACGTGCGAGCGAGACGAGGACGGGCCGGTGGCCGGGCCGCTCGCGCTCGGCGAGGACGGTCTCGGTGACGGTGCCGACGGCACGGGCGATGCGGGCCGCCGAGGTCTCCAGGGCGGCGTGGAACAGCTCCTGGTAGCGGTCGCTCGGCTGGTACTCGACGGGGAGCGACTCCGCGTAGTGCGCACCGCCGCTCTGGATGGCTTCCTCGCGTTCCTCGGTGGGCGCCTCGAGCTCGACGTCCGAGAGGTCCTGGAGCAGCCAGCCGACCTCCTCGGGTGCGTACGAGGAGAAGGCGGGGCCGCGGAGGGGCTCGGGCAGCATGGAGCTCCTTTCGGGAGCTTCGGTGGCTTCGGTGACCTCGGGCGTGGCGTCGTACGGAACGTACGGAGAGGCCGTGGGCGTGTACGAGGGGACGACGGCGAGCACGACGCGCGGGATGTGCGCGGCGAGCTGGGCGAGCAGGCCGTCCGGGGCGTGCAGGGCCGGGGTGTCGGCGGTGGAGTCGACGACGAGGACGACGGCGTCGAAACCCGCGCCGGCCACGTTGTAGGCGTAGCGCTCGCCGGGGCCGTCGGCGGGGTTGTCGTGGGCGGGGAAGACGAGCCGGGTGCGGATCGCGTAGCCGGGGTCGTCGACGGCGAGGACGGGCGAGCGGGTGGTGGTGGAGTACCGGACGTCGTGCCCGGCGTCCTCCAGGGCGGTGCCGAGGCGCAGGGGCGCGTACATCAGCTCCTCGAATCCGAGGACGAGGACGCGGGGCTCCGCGGGCGGCGGGGTGGGGGCGGCGGGCCGTCCGTCGGCGGTCGCGGCGAGCGCTTCCCCGGCGGTCCGGCCGGAGCGGTCCTCGACGGACGAGCCGGGCCGCTCCTCGGACGTCGCGGCGAGCTGTGCCTGGGCGGCCGGGACCTGCGGTGCCTCCGCAGCCGGGACCCGCAGGGCCTCGGCGGCCTGGACCTGCGGTGCCTCCCCGGCCGGGATCCGAAGGGGCTCGGTGGCCGGGACGCGCAGGGCCTCCGCGGCCGGGACGGCCCGCAGCGCCTCGGTGATCCTGCCCGCCATCGCGGGCAGCGCCGCCTCCAGGCGGTCCCGCTGGTCGGGCGTGAAGCCGTGCCGACCGCCGTCGGGCAGCCCCTCCGGCCAGTCCAGCGCCACGCGCACGGGCGCGGGCCGACGCGGGGCCGCGGCGGAGCCGGGAGCGGGCTCCGTGCCCGGCTCGTACGCCCGCTCGTGTTCCGCCACCAGCGCCTGGCCCTTCTCCAGGACCCCCTCCGGGAGGCGTACGGTGCCGGCGGCGCCGGACATCAGGTCGACGCGGGCGCCTATCTCCGCCGCGAAGGCGTCCAGGCGGCCGAGGTCGGCGGCCGAGCGCATGTCGACGAGGGCGACGACGACGTACCGGTCGCGCGGGTAGCGCTCGTGCAGGGCCCTGACGGTGTTGAGGACGGTGTTGCCGGTGGAGAACTCGTCGTCGACGAGGACCAGCGGGCCGTCGCCGGCGAGCAGCTTGGGGTCCGCGGGCAGCAGCAGGTGCGAGGTGGCGTGCGAGTGGGACTCCTCGAAGCCGCCCGCGCGGGCCACTCCGGCCACCGGCCGCCGGGTGGAGTGGAGGTACGGGGCGAGGCCGAGGCCGTCGGCGACGGCGTGGCCCAGGGCGGTGGCCGTCTCGGCGTACCCGAGGACGACCGAGCGCGCGGCCTCCTCGTCACCGAGGAGCGCGCGGACGCGGCGGCCGAGGTCGAGGCCGGAGCCGTAGACCACGGACGGCCGCTGCGGCACGTGCTTGCCGAGCACACTGGAGACCAGCAGATGCGCCCGCTTGGGGTTGCGACGCAGTGCGAGGCCCAACAGGGCCGGTAGCGCCTCGTCGCCGATCAGTTCGACGCCCAGTCGCTCCGCGACCCACGTTCCGGTCCACACCACGTCGTCGACGTCCCTTCGTCAGCCGGCCAGTCCGGCGGTGAGCAGATCCACGAAGCCGACGTCCTCCTTGGCGACGCCGAAGAGCTCGGCGCGCAGGAGGGTGCGTTCGGCCCACGCGCGATGCGGCTTCACTTCGTTCATCTTGTTCGTGTAGGCGGAGCGGAGCACTCCGCCGCCGCCCTGTTCGGGCCGCAGGATGTCCTGGGCGTCGCTCCACTCCTCGTGGCTGACCACGGAGAGGGCGTGCACCGGCACCACATGGGTGGGGTGGATGCAGGTCTTGCCGAGCAGGCCGTTGGCGCGGTCGAGTTCGATCTCGCGCAGCAGGCCGTCGAGGTCGTGTTCGATGAGGGCCGTGCGCAGGTCCTCGGCGCGGCCTTCGAGGAAGGGGCTGCGGCGCAGCTGGGGCTTGAACATGCGCTCGCCGGGCCGGAAGTACTCCCAGACGGGTCCCGTGACGGTGAAGCCCGTGCCGTCGGAGCGGCCGAGGACGTTGACGACGTCGGCGATGACGTTCGCGACGATCTTGACGTCGTAGGCGGTCATGTCGGGCGAGCGGCGCAGTCCGTAGGCGGAGCAGAAGTCGGTGACGCCGAGGCGGAGGGCGAGGACCCGGTCGCGGTACTTGTCGGTGATCGAGGCGATGCCGGCGAGGGTCTCGGCCCGGGTCTCCAGGTGGAGGAGCTCGGGGGACTCCAGGACGGGCATGGCGAAAAGACGCCGTCCGCTCGTCCGCTCGGCCAGGGCGAGCGCTTCGAGGAAGGCCTGGCCGCGTGCCTCGGTGAACTTGGGCAGTACGAATCCGGACAGCAGGCGGACCGTTTCTCCAAGCCGGGCGACGAGGTCGGTGATCTGGCGCGGATCGCGGACCCGGATGAAGAGCAGGGGCAGATCCGTGGCGGTGTCGGCGTCCGTCACGGTCCCGGCGGTGTGATCGGCGAGGTCGGCGAACTGACGTACGAGGTTGTCCTCGCCCGCCTCGACGTCGGCGTCGCTGATGGAGTCCTCCAGGCAGAGCACCATGGAGACCACTCCACGGGCCGCCTGCTTGCGCACGTCGTCGGCGAGCCGAGGCCGGGTGGCCGGGCTGTAGAGCGTGGCCCCCAGGGCCACGGCGAGCGTGCGCGCGGGCGAATCTGCCGTGAACACGGCCGGTTCCCGAAGGAAGAGACCAGCCCGCGCCGCGGACGGGATGTGCCCGAAATGACGCATATATGTCCCCCGTCTACCTCTCTGGAACCTGACGACATGTGGCCGGTAATAGTACGTAGGTGCGGGTGTCCACAGTTCCCTTCGAGCATGAAATCCAGGTAACTCGTCAGCGTCCTTCACGCCGTCCTGCGACAGGTGACGCCCCCGCGTTGTCCGCGGGTCTGCCGGGAGGGCAGGATGACGGTCATGACGCACGCGATGCTGAAGGGCTCCAACGTCCCTCTCGACACCGCGGCCGTACGGGCCGTGCTCCGCTGGACCCCGGGCTCCGGGGTCCCCGACGTGGATGCCTCGGCCCTGCTCCTGGGGCCCTCCGGCCGGGTGCGGTCCGACGAGGACTTCGTCTTCTACAACCAGCCGCGCCACCCTTCGGGCCTGGTGCGACGGCTGCCGAAGAAGCGTGACTCCAAGGGTCTCACGGACACCGTGGAAGCCGACCTCGGAAGCCTCGACCCCTCCGTCGACCGGGTGGTGATCGCGGCCTCCTCCGACGGCGGCACCTTCCGCTCCGTCTCCGACCTGCGGATCCTGCTGTACGACGCGACGGCGGGGCCCGACGCCGAGGCACTGGCCCTGTTCTCCGTGACGGCGGAGACGGGCGAGGAGACGGCCGTGATCTGCGGCGAGCTGTACCGCCGCGGGGACGGCTGGAAGTTCCGTGCCGTGGGTCAGGGTTATCCGACGGGCCTGGTCGGCCTCGCCACCGATTTCGGCATCTCGGTCGACGAGGACGCGCAGGACGCGGCGCAGGAGGCCGCCCAGGCGGCCCAGAGCGCCCAGGACGGCTCCCAGGAGGCCCAGGGGGGCTTCCGTGAGGTCCCGGGCGGTCAGGGCGCCTCCGGCGAGGTCCAGGGGGCCACGGCGGGCACCGTCGCCTCCGGTACCGGCGACCCGGATCTCGACCTGACCGTCGTCCACACCCCCGTACCCGTGCCCCCGCAGCCGGCCATGCCGCCGCCCATGCCCGACCGGGCGCCCGCCTACGGCTACCCCCAGGAGCCGGCGAACGCCGCCGCGGCCCCCGCGTACGGCTATCCGCAGCCGGTGACCGCTCCCGAGCAGAATCCGGCGCCGGAGTTCCGGATGCCGCCGATGGGCCCCCAGTTCGTCCGGTCCTGAGGATCCCGGCATTCCCGAAGAGCCGCCCGGGGGCGGCCCCGCGGACGCGGGCAACGGCTACGCCTTGGTCTTGTAGCCGCGCCCCCACTGGAGACCCCAGCCGTACAGCCGGTCCAGCTCGGCCTGGAAGCCGTACACGAAGCGCACCTCGCGGCGGACCGTCAGCTCGCCCTTGGCGTTCTCCACGGAGAAGACCGCGCAGGAGCGGGCCTGCGGGGCGCGCTCGTCGAGGTCGATCTCGATCCGGGGGCCGTTGCTCGGATACAGCGTGATCTTGGCGTGCGTGCGGTCGAAGGCCGGCGTCTGGTCGTAGATGTACACGAAGAACAGCAGGCGCTTGATCTCGTCCTTGTGGTCCAGATTGACGAAGATCGTCTCCCCGGAGGAGCCGCCGAAGCGGTCGTCGCCGCTGAGTTTCACGTACGGCGCGCCGTTCAGGTCCCCGAAGAAGCCGCCGAGCGGCTGCACCACGCCCTTGCTGCCGTCCGCGAGCTCGTAGAGGCAGCCCAGGTCCAGGTCGACGTTGACCATGCCCTGGGTGTGCGCCTGCACGACCTCGGGCTTGAAGAGCTGGGACGGGTTGCGGAGCAGCCGGCCGCTCTGCCGGGAGCGTCCTTCGAGGTCGGAGGTCCGCATCCGCCAGGAGAGGTTCACCCGGAGGTTGCCGGTGGCGGCGCCCTGTTTGGTGAGCGAGACGGACGGGCGCCGTTTCGTCAGATCGATCGTGTTCGACGCGGCGCTGCCCGAGTCGAACTGCGACGCCGTCCTCCCCGGAAAAAGGTTGTCCCAGAAGGCCATGCCGCCTTCACCCCCCACTGATCGCCGGCCCCACTGTTCGCCGGCACCGCTGATCACCGACACCGCACACGCCTGCGGGGCGGCCGGGTGCACCGACCGCCCCGCAGTGAAGCGTTCCTCATTGCCGGGGGTGTCACACCCCGGACGACACCTCGGTCTTGTCCCCCGAGGGACCCGACCCGCCCTCGGCCGCCGCGAGCGCCTTGTTGCGCCGTACGGAGGACCAGAAGGACCAGGCGATGAGGGCGACACCGATGAGACCGGTGACCACCTCGGGGATCTGGTAGCGGATGGAGACCATGAGGATCAGGGCCAGCGCGCCGATCGCGTAGTGCGCGCCGTGCTCCAGGTAGACGTAGTCGTCGAGGGTGCCCTGGCGGACCAGGTAGACCGTCAGCGAACGGACGTACATGGCGCCGACGCCGAGGCCGAGCGCCATCAGGACGATGTCGTTGGTGATGGCGAAGGCGCCGATGACACCGTCGAACGAGAAGGAGGCGTCGAGGACCTCCAGGTAGAGGAACATGAAGAAGGCGGCCTTGCCGGCCAGCTGCACGACGCCGACCTGCTTGCCGCTGCGCTTGGCCTCTTCCTCGGCCTCGTGCTCGCGCTCCTCCTCCTCCTCGAGCTTGTTCTCGAAGTAGCCGGAGAGACCGCCGACGACGAGGTACGTGATGAGGCCGAAGACGCCGGAGAGCAGGACGGTCGACGCCGCGTCGACGTGCGTGCCGCCGTGCTGGTGGGCCTGGGTCGCGAAGGTCATGGCGCTGATCGCCAGGACGACCAGGGCGATGCAGACCGACAGCATGTCGATGTGCGAGATCGACGGCCTCGATGGGGCCGATCTTGGCACTGATCGCCACGATCACGACGGGGAAGACCAGCCTCATGCCGAAGACGGCGATGAGCACACCGATGGTGAGGAAGATCTTCTGCCAGAAGGCATTGTCGAAGGACAGCGAGATCTCGAGGACACACAGGATCGCGACGATCCCGAACGCCTCCCACCCCCCGTAGAGCACCGCTGCGACCAGGCCGAGCGCCGTGATGGCGAACGACCAGCCGAAGGTTTTCAGAACCACTGTTTGCCCCATCGTGAATTACATGGCTTTACGAAACGTTGACCCCGAAGTCTAGAGCGATGCCCCTCAGCCCCGACGCGTACCCCTGACCGACCGCGCGGAACTTCCATTCGCCGCTGTAGCGGTAGAGCTCGCCGAAGATCATCGCGGTCTCGGTGGAAGCGTCCTCGGAGAGGTCGTACCGCGCGAGTTCCTGGCCGTCCATCTGGTTCACGACGCGGATGAACGCGTTGCTGACCTGACCGAAGCTCTGACCCCGGTTGTCGGCGTCATGGATCGACACCGGGAAGACGATCTTGTCGCAGTGGGCCGGCACCTTGGAGAGGTCCACGATCAGGGACTCGTCGTCCCCGTCGCCCTCTCCGGTGAGGTTGTCGCCGGTGTGCTCGACCGATCCCTCGGGGCTGCGCAGCTGGTTGTAGAACACGAAGTACTCGTCCCCGAGCACCCGTCCGGCCTGGCACAGCAGCGCGCTGGCGTCGAGGTCGAAGGGGGCTCCGGTGGTGGAGCGCGCGTCCCAGCCGAGCCCGACGAGGACCTGGGTGAGGTTGGGTGCGGCCTTGGAGAGGGAGACGTTGCCTCCCTTGGCGAGCGTGACGCCCATGATTCGTTTCCTCCCCGGTGGTGATGAGGCACGTCCGGCGCCGCACGGGATGTGCGGCGCCGGACGGTTGGAACGGTTCGGCTCAGACGTTGACGCCGAAGTCCTGCGCGATACCGCGCAGGCCCGAGGCGTAGCCCTGGCCGACAGCGCGGAACTTCCACTCGTCGCCGTTGCGGTACAGCTCGCCGAAGACCATGGCGGTCTCGGTCGAGGCGTCCTCGGAGAGGTCGTACCGGGCGATCTCGGCGCCGCCGGCCTGGTTCACGACGCGGATGAACGCGTTGCGCACCTGGCCGAAGGACTGCTGGCGGTTCTCGGCGTCGTAGATCGACACCGGGAAGACGATCTTGGCGACGTCGGCCGGCACGGTGGCCAGGCTGACCTTGACCTGCTCGTCGTCACCCTCGCCCTCGCCGGTGAGGTTGTCGCCGGTGTGCTCGACGGAGCCGTCGGCGCTCTTCAGGTTGTTGAAGAACACGAAGTCCTGGTCGTTGCGGACCTTGCCCTCCGCGCTCACCAGGATGGCGCTGGCGTCGAGGTCGAAGTCCGTACCGGTGGTGGTGCGGACGTCCCAGCCCAGACCGACGGTCACGGCGGTGAGGCCAGGGGCCTCCTTGGTCAGCGAGACGTTGCCGCCCTTGCTGAGGCTGACTCCCACGAGTCCCTCCATGTGGTTTCCAGGGGCAGCGCCCCCAGTCGTGCGTTGGCATTCGGATCAACGAGTGGATCCTAGTGACGGGTTCCCGCTCGAAACAGTCGATTCGCCCGGTGAATCCGGGTGTCGGGTCCCGGAGGGCCGCCGGATCGCGCCGCCGGAGGCTCCCGGCGGTGCTCCCGGCGGAGGTCAGATCGCTTCGAGGGCCTTGACGTACTCGCCGAGGTCACGCGCGTCCGGCAGGGCGTTCACGACGGTCCAGCGGACGACACCCTCCTTGTCGATGATGAAGGTGCCGCGCACCGCGCAGCCCTTCTCCTCGTCGAACACACCGTAGGCACGGGAGGCCTCGCCGTGCTTCCAGAAGTCGGAGAGCAGCGGGTACTCCAGGGATTCCTGCTCGGCGAAGACGCGCAGGGTGTGGATGGAGTCGTTGGAGACGGCGAGGAGCTGAGTGTCGTCGTTGACGAACGTCGGGAGGTTGTCGCGCAGCTCGCCGAGCTCGCCCGCGCAGACGCCGGTGAAGGCGAAGGGGTAGAAGAGCAGCACCACGTTCTTCTCGCCGCGGAAGTCGGAGAGCCGGACGGTGCGCCCGTGGTTGTCCTTGAGCGCGAAATCCGGGGCCTCGGTGCCGACCTCGATCGCCATCGCGTACGCATCCCTTCGGCGGGGCCCTGACCTTGGGCCGAATCGGTGAACCCCACCCTACGGCCTGTCCGCGCGAGCCCCCGCGAGGCCCGGCGAGGCCCGGCGGCCCCGGCGGGCCCGCGCGCACGAAAGCCCCCGCCGGCGGACCGGCGGGGGCCTCTCGCAGCGTGGTGGTCAGCGCTTGGGGGCGGTCAGGCGGGTGCCCGTCCAGTCCTTGGCGACGCTGATGCTCTTGGTCTGGGAGAGACCAGCTGTCTGCGCGGCATCGTTGATGTCGCTCGGCTCGATGTAGCCGTCGCGGCCGGTCTTCGGCGTCAGCAGCCAGATGGTGCCGCCGTCCTCCAGAAGACCGATGGCGTCCACCAGGGCGTCGGTGAGATCGCCGTCCTCGTCGCGGAACCAGAGCACGACGGCGTCAGCGACGTCGTCGTAGTCCTCGTCCACGAGTTCGGCCCCGATGATGGACTCGATGCCTTCACGGAGATCGTGGTCGACGTCGTCGTCGTAGCCGATCTCCTGGACCACCTGTCCGGGCTCGAACCCCAGCCTGACGGCCGGGTTGGTCCGCTCCTCCGCGTGGTCCGCGGTCGCGCTCACGGCTTGCCTCCTGCTCATTCGGTAAATGCTTGGGCCGCGCGTATGCGCGCGGCGCTGGCCGTAGTCCACACGTGCCGGGGTGGATCGCGCAAGTACCCGGCCGTGGAGACCGCCGAAACGGTGACGTTTGGGGCCGTCTCGCCGCAACTTCCGGCACCGCAGGGACCCCGCTCCGTGATCAGGCACACATGATTCATCCCGGTTTAAGGACTTCTGAGGTTTCAGTCTGCCGAACGCCCGGACGAAACGCATGCGCGGGTTGAGCGTAAGGTTGCGATTTGACCGCACCCAGACACGTGGAGGACACCGCTGGGGGTTACCCCTCGGTAAATGTGACGTCTGGCGCACACGGGGTACACGATGGACACATCCCGACCACTTCGTGGCCTCGTGGGCACCACCGAACAGCGAAGGAAGAGCGTGGCTCCCGGATCCGATCGCAACCCGATCATCATTGGCGGCCTTCCCAGCCAGGTCCCGGATTTCGACCCGGAAGAGACCCAGGAATGGCTCGACTCCCTCGACGCGGCCGTGGACGAGCGGGGCCGTGAACGGGCCCGCTACCTCATGCTCCGGCTGATCGAGCGGGCCCGCGAGAAGCGCGTGGCCGTGCCCGAGATGCGCAGCTCGGACTACGTCAACACGATCGCGACCAGGGACGAGCCCTTCTTCCCCGGCAACGAGGAGATCGAGCGCAAGGTCCTCAACGCCACCCGGTGGAACGCGGCCGTCATGGTCTCGCGCGCCCAGCGTCCGGGGATCGGCGTCGGCGGCCACATCGCGACCTTCGCCTCCTCGGCCTCGCTGTACGACGTCGGCTTCAACCACTTCTTCCGCGGCAAGGACGAGGGCGACGGCGGCGACCAGATCTTCTTCCAGGGGCACGCGTCGCCCGGCATCTACGCCCGCGCGTACCTCCTGGACCGGCTGAACGACACGCAGCTCGACGGCTTCCGCCAGGAGAGGTCGAAGTTCCCGAACGGGCTCTCGTCGTACCCGCACCCGCGGCTGATGCCGGACTTCTGGGAGTTCCCCACGGTGTCGATGGGCCTCGGCCCGCTCGGCGCGATCTACCAGGCCCGGATGAACCGGTACATGGAGGCGCGCGGGATCGCCGACACGTCCAAGTCGCACGTCTGGGCCTTCCTCGGCGACGGCGAGATGGACGAGGTCGAGTCGCTGGGCCAGCTGTCCATCGCCGCCCGTGAGGGCCTGGACAACCTCACGTTCGTCGTCAACTGCAACCTCCAGCGCCTCGACGGCCCGGTCCGCGGCAACGGCAAGATCATCCAGGAACTGGAGTCGATCTTCCGCGGCAACGGCTGGAACGTCATCAAGCTGATCTGGGACCGCTCCTGGGACCCGCTGCTCGCGCAGGACCGTGACGGCATCCTGGTCAACAAGCTGAACACCACCCCGGACGGCCAGTTCCAGACGTACGCCACGGAGACCGGCGGCTACATCCGCGACCACTTCTTCGGCGACGACCACCGGCTGCGGGCGATGGTCGAGGGCATGAGCGACCAGCAGGTGCTGCACCTGGGCCGCGGCGGTCACGACCACAAGAAGATCTACGCGGCCTACGCGGCGGCGAAGGCGCACGCCGGCCAGCCGACGGTGATCCTCGCCCAGACCGTCAAGGGCTGGACGCTGGGCCCGAACTTCGAGGGCCGCAACGCGACCCACCAGATGAAGAAGCTGACGGTCGACGACCTGAAGCGCTTCCGCGACCGGCTGCACATCCCGGTGACCGACCGGCAGTTGGAGGACGGCCTGCCGCCGTACTACCACCCGGGCCGGGAGTCCGAGGAGATCCAGTACATGCACGACCGCCGCAAGGCGCTGGGCGGGTACGTCCCCACCCGGGTCGTGCGGGCGAAGCCGCTGGTCCTCCCCGACGACAAGACCTACGCGGCCGCCAAGAAGGGCTCCGGGCAGCAGTCGATCGCCACCACGATGGCCTTCGTCCGCATCCTGAAGGACCTCATGCGGGACAAGGAGATCGGCAAGCGCTTCGTGCTGATCGCCCCCGACGAGTACCGCACCTTCGGCATGGACGCGTTCTTCCCGAGCGCCAAGATCTACAACCCGCTGGGCCAGCAGTACGAGGCGGTGGACCGCGAACTCCTCCTCGCCTACAAGGAGTCGCCGACCGGCCAGATGCTGCACGACGGCATCTCCGAGGCCGGCTGCACGGCCTCGCTGATCGCCGCCGGTTCGGCGTACGCCACGCACGGCGAGCCGCTGATCCCGGTGTACGTCTTCTACTCGATGTTCGGTTTCCAGCGGACCGGCGACCAGTTCTGGCAGATGGCCGACCAGCTGGCCCGCGGCTTCGTGCTCGGTGCCACCGCCGGCCGGACGACCCTGACCGGCGAGGGCCTCCAGCACGCGGACGGCCACTCCCACCTGCTGGCCTCGACCAACCCTGCCTGTATCGCCTACGACCCGGCGTACGGCTTCGAGATCGCGCACATCGTCAAGGACGGTCTGCGCCGCATGTACGGCTCCGAGGCCGAGGACGTCTTCTACTACCTGACCGTCTACAACGAGCCGATCCAGCACCCGGCCGAGCCGGCGGACGTGGACGTGGAGGGCATCCTCCAGGGCATCCACCGCTTCAAGCCCGCCGAGGCCGGCCTCATCCCGGCCCAGATCATGGCCTCCGGTGTCGCCGTGCCGTGGGCGCTCGAGGCTCAGCGGATCCTCGCCGAGGAGTGGAACGTCCGGGCCGACGTCTGGTCCGCGACCTCCTGGACCGAGCTGCGCCGCGAGGCCGTGGCCGTCGAGGAGCACAATCTGCTCCACCCGGACGAGGAGCAGCGCGTCCCGTACGTGACGCGCAAGCTCCAGGGCTCCGAGGGCCCGTTCGTGGCGGTCTCGGACTGGATGCGGGCCGTGCCGGACCAGATCTCCCGCTGGGTGCCGGGCACGTACGGCTCGCTGGGCGCGGACGGCTTCGGCTTCGCGGACACGCGGGGCGCGGCCCGTCGGTACTTCCACATCGACGCCCCGTCGATCGTGCTGGCCGTGCTGACCGAGCTGGCCCGCGAGGGCAAGATCGAGCGCTCGGCCCTGAAGCAGGCGGTGGACCGCTACCAGCTGCTCGACGTGGCGGCCGCCGACCCGGGCGCCGCGGGCGGCGACGCCTGATCCGGTAGCCCCGGGGGTCTCCGGTAGCACAGCGCACCTGGTGAGGGGCGGTGGGACCTCGGTCTCGCCGCCCTTCGGCGTTCTCTACGATTCCCCGCATGAGGGATCGCTGGGAAGAACGCACACAGGCACCGCTGCTCGCGCTGGCCGTGGCGTTCGGCGTCGCCTACGCCGTGCCCATCGTGGCTCCCGGCGCCGCACCCTGGGTGCACCGGCTGTGCACCCACGTCGAGTGGGCGGTCTGGGCGGCCTTCGCGCTCGACTATCTGGTCCGGCTGGCCCTCGCCCCGGCCCGCTGGGCCTTCGTCCGCTCCCACCCCCTCGATCTGCTCGCGGTCCTGCTGCCGATGGTGCAGCCGCTGCGGCTGCTGCGGGTCGTGTCCACTCTTCTCCTCGTGGGCCGGCGGGCCCGGATGGCCCCTCAGATAACGCTCACCACCTATGTGGCGGGCGCGGTCGTCGGGCTGATGATGTTCGGCTCGCTGGCCGTGCTGCACGTCGAGCGGGATGCCCCCAACGGCAACATCAAGACGCTCGGGGACGCGGTCTGGTGGTCGTTCACCACGATGACCACGGTCGGGTACGGCGACCACGCCCCCACCACGGGTCTCGGCCGGGTCCTCGCGGTGGGCCTGATGCTCTCGGGCATCGCCCTGCTCGGTGTCGTCACCGCCAACATCGCGGCCTGGTTCATCTCCCGCTTCGACCGCGACGACGCGGTGGAGCGCCGCCAGACCGAGCTGCTGGAGGCACTGACCCTGGAGGTCCGCGAGCTGCGCGCGGAGGTCGCCCGGCTGTCGGTACCGGCAGGGGCTCCCGGACCGGAGCCCCAGGACGTTCCCGCGCCTACCGCTCCCAGAGCTTGAACGCTCTGACCTCGTAGGGCGTCTGCGGCACCCAGGTCCCCCGTCCCGGGTAGGTCTCGAACTCCCCCGTCTCCGCGCACTCGGCCGACTGGTAGGTCGTGACCGGCCGTCCCGTGCGGTTGGCGAGGGACTGGGCCGAGGTGCCCGGCGGCAGCGCGACACAGCTCTCGATGTCGGTCGTCGCCAGCTCGTGGCTCTGCGCCCTGCCCTTGAAGTCGGGCTTGGACCAGAGACAGAGCCGCCCCGGCCCGCAGGCCCCCAGAGCGGTCCCGGACGGCACGGCCGCTGCCGGGACCGCGAGGAGCGCGGTCAGGACGGCCGTGACGACCAGTGCGGTCTTCGTATACGCGTACATGCTGATGAACCCCCGTTTGGTCACTCTCCGTAATCAAAAGCATGGCGGAGGTCGCCCGGAGACGGAAGAGGGGCCGCCCCCGTTCACGCGAACGGGTGACGGCCCCCCTACGGGAACCCGACGGGCGTCAGATGTGACCGCCCATGCCGCCCGCCTCCGCGTTCTCGCCGCGCTTGGTGAGCGTGGCGACGAGCGCCGCGACGACGGCGACGACACCGGCGACGGTGAAGGCCAGACCCATGCCGTCGAGGAAGGTGTCGTGGATGACGCCGGTGATCCGCTGGAGGAGATCGGGGGTCATCCCGGGCGCCTGGGCCAGCTCCGGCGGAGCCATGCCGAACTCGGCGGCCTGCTCCAGCTGCGGGTTGACCGGGGCCGGGATGCCGGCCTCCTTCCAGTTGCCCTCGAAGGCCCCGGCGACCTTGGAGGACATCACGGCGCCGAGCACCGCCGTACCGAGCGCGCCGCCGACCTGCATGGCGGCCTGCTGGAGGCCGCCGGCCACACCGGAGAGCTCCAGGGGCGCGTTGCCGACGATGACCTCGGTGGCGCCGACCATGACCGGAGCGAGCCCGAGGCCGAGGAGGGCGAACCAGAGGGACATGACGAAGGTGCCGGTGCCGGCGGAGAGCGTGATCATGCCGAACATCGCGACGGCCGTGCAGACCATGCCGCCGACCAGCGGCACCCGCGGGCCGAACTTGGTGATCAGCGCGCCCGCGAGCGGCGAGGAGACGATCATCATCGCGGTCAGCGGCAGCAGGTGAAGACCGCTGTCGACCGGGCTGAGTCCCTTCACGCCCTGGAGGTAGAAGGTCACGAAGAACAGGCCGCCCATGAAGGCGAAGGCCATCAGGACCATCAGGACGACACCGGCCGAGAGCGGCACGGAGCGGAACATGGCCAGCGGGATGAGCGGCTCCTCGACCTTGGTCTCCCAGAAGGCGAAGACGGCGAAGAGGAGCACCGCGCCGAGCAGGCCGCCCCAGGTCTTGCCGCTCGACCAGCCCCAGGACTCGCCGGCCTTGATGAGGCTCCAGACGAGGGAGGCCATGGCGCCGGAGAGCAGCAGGATGCCGAGGACGTCGAAGGAGCGCGGCGCGTTCTCCGCGCGGTGGTCCTTGAGGATGACCAGGCCGAGGACGAGCGCGACGACGCCGACCGGCACGTTGATGAAGAAGACGGACTGCCAGCTGACGTGCTCGACGAGCAGGCCGCCGACGATCGGGCCGCCCGCGGTGGACGCGCCGATGACCATGCCCCAGATGCCGATGGCCATGTTCAGCTTCTCGGCGGGGAAGGTGGCGCGCAGCAGGCCGAGCGCGGCCGGCATCAGCAGGGCGCCGAAGAGGCCCTGGAGGATACGGAACGCGATCACGGCCCCGATGGAGTCGGAGAGGCCGATGGCGCCGGAGGCGAGGGCGAAGCCGGCGATGCCGATGAGGAAGGTCTGCCGGTGGCCGAAGCGGTCACCGAGCTTGCCGGCGGTGATCAGGGCGACGGCCAGCGCGAGCAGATAGCCGTTGGTGATCCACTGGACCTGGGCGAGGGAGGCGCCGAGGTCGGTCTTGATGGCGGGGTTGGCGATGGCGACGATCGTGCCGTCGAGCGCGACCATCATCACGCCGACCGCGACTCCGAACAGCGTCAACCACGGATGGCCACGCAGTCCCTTCGCCGCCGGTGCGGGTTCCCGGGCGTCCCCCTGACCCTGCGGGGCCTTTTCCACGGTGATCTGACTAGTCATGCGAAGGAGGCTAGTGACAGTCACTGACAATTGACAAAGCGATTCAGGCGCCGGTAACTGTCACGTAGCTCACAGGTACGCTGAGCTGGACGAAAAGCGTGAGAAGAGGACCCTGACGTGACCTTGCCCGGTCTGCGCGAGCGGAAGAAGCAACGTACGCGCGAGGCGCTGATCAAGGTGGCCCTCGAACTCTTCACCGCCCACGGCTACGAGCGGACGACCGTCGACGAGATCGTCGACACCGTCGAGGTCTCCCAGCGCACCTTCTTCCGCTACTTCTCCTCCAAGGAGGAGGTCGCCTTCGCCGTCCAGCAGATGGTGGAGGAGCGCTTCGTCGAGGCCCTCCGGCGACGGCCCCCCGGCGAGGGCCCCTTCGACGCGCTGCGCAACGCCGTGCTCTCCGGCTGGGACACCATCGGCGACGCCATCACCGAGGTCGTACCGCTGGATCTGTATCTGCGCACCTTCCAGATGATCGAGTCGACGCCCGCGCTGCTCGCCGTCCATCTGCGGCGCTCCACCGAGATGGAGGAGACCCTCGCCCGGATCATCGCCGAGCGGGAGGGCCTCGACGTCGACGCGGACCCGCGGCCGCGGATCGCGGTGGCGGCGTTCAGCGGTGTGATGCGCGTAACAGGGCAGATGTGGGGACGGGGCACGGACCAGAGCCTGGAGGCCATCCGCGCCCTCACCGAGCAATATCTGGACCATCTCGGAGCGGCCCTCGCACCCCGCTGGCGCGACCGGACGTAGCCCTGCGGGGTCCGGGGCGGTCGGGTCGTTCACCGACGACCCGTAGGGTGGCGGCCCGTGACCCCCGTCGAAGCCGACTCCCCCACGCTCGTCGTCCTGCGCGCGCTGCTCGCGCTCGCCGTCGTGTTCGTGCTGCTCACGACCACGGGCTGGACGACGATCAAGCACCGTCCGGTGCCCGGTCCGTCCCGCGAGGCCTCGCTCGCCGCCTGGGCGCGCGACCGGATCGACCACCGGCCCCTGCCCGGACCGAACACCCCCGCCGGGGACATGGCCGCGTTCTTCGCCCGGCTCGGCCCCGCGCGCGCGGCCGGGCTCGCCGAACGGCATCCGCTCGTCGTCGGCAACCTCGACGGCGCTCCGGTCGCCCTGCGCTACCGCGCCAACCGGATCACCCTCGGCCGCGCGCTCACCGTCGAACAGGACAGGATCCACGACACCCGGCTCTCCGCCCGGGGACGGCACGAGGCGCAGCGCCGCCTCGACCGCTTCGTCTCGCTGATGCGGCCCGGCCGGCAGATCCTCGCCTTCGACCCGACCGGTACGGGGCGGACGGCCGAGGTCCTCGGAGACCTGGCGCGGGCCCGGCACGTCTCGGTGATCGTGCCCGGCGTCGACACCAACCTCCTCACCTTCCAGAAGACCCACGGCCGGTACGCGGCTCCCGCGGGCATGGCCGAGTCCCTCTACCGCGCCGAGCGGCAGGCCTCCCCCGGCGCCCGGGTCGCCGTCATCGCCTGGGCCGACTACACGGCGCCCGCCGGGGTCGGCGTCGACGCCATGACCGGCCGCCTCGCCGAGGGAGGCGCCGCGCGGCTCGTCCGGCTGACCGAGGCGCTGCCCGGCGACGCGCGCGTGGCGCTGTTCTGCCACAGCTACGGCTCCGTGCTCTGCGGGGTCGCCGCGCCCCGGCTGCCTGCCCGGGTGACGGACCTGGCCGTGGCCGGAAGCCCCGGGATGCGGGTGGACCGGGCGACGGAACTCCGTACCCCCGCGCGCGTGTGGGCGATGCGGGACGCCGACGACTGGATCGCGGGCGTGCCGCACCTGGAGGTGGGCGGGGTCGGGCACGGAGCCGATCCGGTGGCCCCGGAGTTCGGCGCCCGGCTGCTCTCGGCGCGCGGCGCCATCGGCCACAGTGGCTATTTCGAGCCGGGCACCGAGAGCCTCGGCAACTTCGCCGCGATAGGCGTCGGATCCTACGGAGAGCTGGTCTGCGCACGTGCCGACAGCGCTTGCCACGGGGGAATATCCGGTACGGAAGGGCGCTGACGCGCGTAGATCACGTAATTTCGGGACCTTTCACGGGGGCGACGCGCGGGCACACGCCGCTTACGATGAGGCGTATGGGTGATGTGCTGGCCGGAATTCATGCCACCTGGGAGTTCGAGAGCGACGCCCTCGTCATCCGCTTCGACCGGGGGAACCGTGCGCCAAGGCTCTTCGGCGTGCTGCGCGAACGACGTGTACCGCACGAGGCGCTGGCGTCCGTGACGCTCTCGCCCGGCAAGCGGGGCACCGTCGTGCTGCACGCCGTGCCGAGACCGGGTGCCGATCCGCTGATGGAGGCGGCCGCGGGGCAGCTCTCGGAGACCTGCGACCCGTACCGCCTGGTGCTGCCGGCGGACCGGGAGACGCTCGCCGAGTACTACCGGGACGAGCTGCGGGCCGCACTCGGGCCCGGGGCGGCGGGGACGGCGTACTCCGACGACCCCTCGGACGGGGGCGACGTGACGCCCGCGGACCGTTTCCTCGTGGCGCCGCCGCAGGGTCCGCAGTCCTTCAAGGCGTACGACGGGAAGGCGAACTTCGACGGGCAGTCGGAGGTCTCGTTCCGCTGGTCCTGGACGGGAGCGTCCTCCGAGAAGTGGAAGGCGGGTGACCAGTTCTTCCACGTACGGGATCTCTGCGGGGTCGAGTGGCGCTCGCCGGACGTCCTGGACGGGCATCTGCGGCTGGTTCCCCGGGGTGGCGAAGCCCGCGCGCCCCAGCCGGACCACGACCCCGCCTCGGTCGTGTTCGGCCTCGGGTACGGGCCGGTGCACCTGTCCCTCCCCTTCGCGGCGGCGGTCCTTGCGGCGATCAGGACCGCGGACCGCGTCCCGGCCCGTACGGCCGCCGCTCCCGGGGCGGTCGCTGAAAGGATTCGGCACCTGGGTGAACTGCATCAGGCGGGACTGGTGACGGACGAGGAGTTCTCGGCGAAGAAGGCGGAGCTCCTCGCGGAGCTGTAGCCCGAACCGGGACGTGGCCGGAGCCGGGGGCCGCAGCCCGCGCCTGCGCCGCAGCCGGAATCCGGGGCTCCAGCCCGGGCCGAAGCCGCAGCCGGGGACCGCGCTGTCATACCCCGGTATCAGGACAGAGCCCGGTCCCCGGTATGACGTCGGGGGCCGGGCCCGCTGCATACGCTGAGCCGGTCATGGCTACCGAACCGCGGCACGAGCCGCCCACCCCCACCCTGCGGCAGCTCAGCACCCGGACACGCGAGATGTTCCAGGGGCTCGGGACCGCGCTCACCACGCCCACCACCCCGGGGGCGCCCCTCCTCGCCGACGCGTCCTCGCGGTGGGTGCGCCTGCTGCCGTACGTCGTCGCCCTCGCCTTCGTGGCCTCGCTCCTCCCCAGCACGATCCTGCTGCTCGCCGGGGACTACGGCGTCAACGGCGCGCTCGCCGGGGCCATCGGCACCGCCCAGACCGCACCGCTGCTGCTCGCCGTCGCGCGTCCGCTCCAGGCCTGGTGGATCATCTTCGCCGCCGACGTGCTCGGCGCGGTCGTGCTGCTCGCCGCCGACGGACCGCGCGCCGAGCTCTGGCCCTGGACCCCGCCGATCGTCGTCGGGTACTGCGCGCTGATGATCGCGCTCGGCCTGCGCGAGTCCCGCCGGGCGCTGTTCGGGGTGTGGCTGGCGACCGGTGTCGCCGGGTACGTCCTGGAGATCTTCCGGCCCGCCGGATACACCAGCGTCCACACCCTGCTCGTCGTCCTCAGCGGGGTGCTGCTCCTCCTCACCTCGGCGGTACGCGCGCGTGGCGACGCCCAGCGCCGGCTCGTCGAGCAGGAGACCATCAGCGAGGCCGAGCGGGCCCGCCGCACGCTCCTGGAGGAGCGGGCCAGGATCGCGCGCGAGCTGCACGACGTGGTGGCCCACCACATGTCGGTGATCACCGTGCAGGCCGACTCGGCCCCGTACCGCATCCCGGACCTCCCGGACGCGGCGCGCGAGGAGTTCACCTCGATCGCGTCGAGCGCGCGCGAGTCGCTGGCCGAGATGCGACGGCTGCTGTCCGTGCTGCGCAGCGACGGCAGCGACGGCGAGCGGGCCCCGCAGCCCGGCCTCGACCGGGTCCAGCAGCTCGTCGAGGCGACCGTACGGGCCGGGGTGCCGGCCGAGCTGCGGCTCGCCGCCGACCTCGGCGACGTACCGCAGGCGGTGGACCTGTCCGCGTACCGGATCGTGCAGGAGGCCCTCGCGAACATCGTCCGGCACGCACCGGGGGCGTCGACCCGGGTCTCGATCCGGGCGGACGGCGGATCGCTGACGGTCCTCGTCGTCAACGGGCCCTCGACGGAAGCGGATTCCGCGGTCGAACGCGGCGCCTCCGGAACCGGGCACGGGCTCGTCGGCATGCGGGAACGCGTACGGTTGACGGGCGGCTCGCTCGACACCGGGCCGCTGCCGGACGGCGGCTTCAAGGTCGCCGCGCGGCTGCCGCTGACCCCGGACCCGGTCCCCGCCGTGGCGACGCCCCCGGCCCGGGACCGGGCGCAGGCCACGACTCCGACCCCGCCCCCGACCGTCAAGGACTCCGAGTGACCATCCGCGTGATCATCGTCGACGACCAGGCCATGGTGCGGGCCGGATTCGCCGCGCTGCTCGCCGCACAGCCCGACATCGACGTCGTGGGCGAGGCACCGGACGGGCGGCAGGGCATCGACGTGGCACGCTCGACGCACCCGGACGTGGTCCTCATGGACGTCCGGATGCCGGAGCTGGACGGGCTCGCCGCCGCCCGGGAGATCCTCCACCCGCCGACCGGGGTCACCCACCGGCCGAAGGTGCTCATGCTGACCACCTTCGACGTGGACGACTACGTGTACGAGGCGCTGCGCGCCGGCGCGTCCGGCTTCCTCCTGAAGGACGCGCCTCCGGCGGACCTGATCGCCGCGGTACGGGTGGTGGCGGCGGGCGAGGCCCTGCTCGCCCCGTCCGTGACCCGGCGGCTCATCGCCGACTTCGCCGCCTCCCGGCCCGCGCCGCGCAAGGACACCACGGCGCTGCGCCTGAACGGGCTCACCCCGCGCGAGACCGAGGTCCTCGAACTCATCGCCCGGGGCCTGTCCAACCAGGAGATCGCGGACCGGCTCGTCCTCGCCGAGCAGACGGTGAAGACCCACATCGGCCGGGTCCTCGCCAAGCTGGACCTGCGCGACCGGGCGCAGGCGGTGGTCTTCGCGTACGAGTCGGGGCTCGTGACCCCGGGCACGTCCTGACGTCCCGGTACACGAATCGGGGCTCGTGACCCCGGGCACGTCCAGACGTCCCCGTACACGAATCGGGGCTCGTGACCCCGGGCACGTCCAGACGTCCCCGTACACGAATCGGGGCCGGTGACGCGGGGCAACGTCCTGACCTCCGGTAGCTGTCCCCCGGGGGAAAACCCCACCCCCGACCTGGTGTTGTCTGCTCCTCCACCCCCTACCCCGGTATCAAACGGGAGTTGGCTCCCCGGTGTGACGTGCCGTCACCCGTCGTCTTCCTACCTTCCTCTCGCCAGCGAACGAGCGAGTACCGGAGAGGGAGGGCGACCCCATGCGCCGTATTTCGAGGACCCTGATCACCGCGGCCCTGGTGACCGCCGTGATCGGCGGGACGGCCGGCTGGGCGTCGGGTGACAGCCAGGAGGCCGTCACCGGGGCGCCGGTCGGAACGGCGGAGTGGCGGGCAGCCGGGCTGCCGGACCCGGAGCGGATGGACCCGGCCGGTGTGGCGCGGTTCTTCGCCGGCCTGAGCCCCGCACGGCAGCGGGAGCTCGCCCGGGCGCATCCGACGGTCGTCGGGAACCTCGACGGGGCGCCGCTGGAGCTGCGCTACGAGGCCAACGCCCGCACCACGCAAGGGGCGTTCGGCGGGGCGCGGGTCCTCGCCCACGACACGCGCGGCCGGGGCCAGGTGGCCCTGGTGTACGGGGATCCGGCGCGGGCCGCGCACATCGCGGTGATCGTGCCCGGCTCGGACATCGACGCGGACCACGTGCGGCCGCTGACCGACATGGCGACCTCGCTGCGGCGGGCCACCGGCGGGGACACGGCGGTCGTCGCCTGGGCCGGGTACACCACCCCGGTCGGCGTCGGTCTGGACGCGGCGACCGGGCGGCTCGCCGAGGCAGGGGCGGACCGGCTCACCCGTTTCGTGGACGGTCTCGCGGCCGTCGGGGCGGCCGAGCCGTCCCTGTTCTGCCACAGCTACGGCTCCGTGGTCTGCGGCCTCGCCGCCCACGATCTGAAGGCCAAGGACCTGGTGGTCTTCGGCTCCCCCGGGATGCGCGCCGGGAACGTGAACGAGCTCGGCACCTCCGCCCGCGTCTGGGCCGCGAAGGATCCCACCGACTGGATCGACCGGATCCCGAACGTCGAGGTCGGGGATCTCGGGCACGGCGCCGACCCCGCCGGCCCGGCGTTCGGGGCCCGCCGGATCGCGGCCGACGACGCGGCTGGCCACGCCGGCTACTTCGCGCCGGGCACCTCCTCCCTCCGCACGTTCGCCGCGATCGCCGACGGCTCCGTCTCCACCCCGGACGACGTTCGCACCGCCGAAGGCTCCGTCCGCACGGACGGCATCCGCACCGCCGCCGGCGCCCGCACCGAGGGAGACGTCCGATGAGCGCCCTCGCGACCATGGCCCGCCGCACGACCCGGAAGATCGAGTCGGGGACCCCCGCCCACCGCGACCGGGCGATCGACGGACTGCGCGCCCTCGCCCTGCTGGCCGTGCCCACCGGGCACTGGCTGCTCGGCGGCTTCACGCTCTCCTCCGACGGGGCCATCCACAACGCCAGCCCGCTGGGTACGTTCGCGGGGCTCGCGCCGGTCAGCTGGGTCCTCCAGATGCTGGGGATCTTCTTCCTGGTCGGCGGTTACGCCTCCGTCCTCTCGTACCGGCGCAGAAAGGGCTCCACGCGCGCGTGGCTCGGTGGCCGGCTCGCGCGGCTCGGTCGCCCGGTCCTCGGTGTCACCGCCGTCTGGGCGGCGCTGCTGCCCGTGCTGCACTTCGGGTTCGACGTCCCCGTGGACACCCTGCGGACCGCGTCCACGCTGGTGATCCAGCCGCTGTGGTTCGTCGGGGTGTACACGGTGGTCACCGCGCTCACCCCGCTGTGCGTCCGGGCGGCCCGCCGTCTCGGGGTGTGGGCCGCGGCCCCGCTGCTCGGCTCGGTGGCCGTCGTCGACTTCCTGCGGTACGGCCCGTACGCCGACGCCGTACCGTCCTGGCTCAGCCTCCTCAACATCCTGCCCGGCTGGCTCTTCGCGTATCAGCTCGGCGTCTCCTGGGGCGAGGGCCGGGTCACCAGGCGGCACGCCCGGTGGCTGCTGATCGGCGGGGCCGCGCTCTTCGCCGCCCTGCTGCTCGCCTTCGGCTACCCGGCCTCGATGGTCGGCGTGCCCGGCGAGGCCCGCACCAACTCCCATCCGCCGTCGCTGCTCGTCCTCGCCCTGGCCGCCGCGCAGAGCGGCGCCGCGATCCTGCTCAGGGACCGGCTCGGCAAGCTCCTGAAGCGGCCCGCGCTGTGGGCGCCGGTCGTGGTCGTCAACCTCTCGGCGATGACGATCCTGTGCTGGCACCAGACGGCCATGCTGACCGCTGCGATGCCGGCCTCGTACCTCGGGGAGGTCCCGGGTCTGGTCGGTGCACCGGACTCGGTCGGCTGGATCCTGGCCCGGCTGGCGTGGATGCCGGTCTTCGCCGGGCTGCTCGTCCTGATCGGGCGGTACGCGCGCGGGTTCGAGTCGCCGTGGGCCGGGACCGGCCCGGGCCGGCGCACCCTCGCGGGGCTGCTGGCGGCGGGATTCGCGGTCTTCGCCCTGGGGCTCGCGTGACGCGCGGCCCCTCAGGCCTCGCGCGACACCGCCGTGAAGCGCATGTCCATGTAGCGGTCGCCCGCCACCAGGCCGGAGATCGGCTCGAGTTCGGCGAGTTCGGCCCCGGTGAGGGTGATCCGGGTGGCGGCGGCGTTCTCCTCCAGGCGGGAGCGCTTGCGGGTGCCCGGGATGGGCACGACCGTCAGGCCGTGCACGGAGGCCCGCTGCTGGACCCAGGCGAGGGCGATCTGCGCGGGGGTCGCGCCGTGCGCGGCGGCGATCTTGCGGACCGGGTCGAGCAGGGCGGCGTTCCGCTCCGCGTTCTCGCCGGTGAACCGGGGCTGGTGCCGGCGGAAGTCGCCGCCCGTCAGGTCCTTGGTGGCGTCGGCGAAGGACCCGGTGAGGAAGCCGCGGCCGAGCGGCGAGTACGGCACGACGGTGACGCCGAGTTCGGCGGCGGCGCCGACGGCGCTGCGCTCCACGTCCCGGGAGAAGAGCGACCACTCCGACTGGAGGGCGGCGATCGGGTGGACGGCGTGGGCCTCGCGCAGTTCGGGCCCGGTGACCTCGCTGAGGCCGAGGTATCTGACCTTGCCCTCCCGGACGAGTTCGGCCATCGCGCCGACGGACTCGGCGAGCGGGACCTCCGGGTCGCGGCGGTGCATGTAGTAGAGGTCGATGGTCTCGATGCCGAGGCGGCTCAGGCTGCCCTCGACGGCGGTCCTGATGTACGCGGGGTCGTTGCGGATCCCCCGGTAGGCGGGGTCGTCGGCACGCCGCTCCAGGGCGAACTTGGTGGCGAGGGTGACCTCGTCGCGGTGGGCGGCGAGGAAGGGGGCGAGGAAGCGCTCGTTGGCGCCGTTGCCGTAGGCGTCGGCGGTGTCGATCAGGGTGACGCCGGCCTCCAGGGCCGCGTCGAGGGTGTCGCGGGCGGCGGCCTCGTCGGTGTCGCCGTAGAACTCGCTGATGCCCATGGCGCCGAAGCCCTGGACGCCGATCCCGGGTCCGTCCTGGCCGCCGAGCCGTACGGTGTCGATCCTGGTCACGTCGGTCATGAAACTGTGCCTCCGCATGCGGTCCCGTAATGACTGATCTTGATGTCGAGCACGGCGAGCGTGTCCTGGAGTTCGGTGATCCGGGAGAGCACGTCACGCCTGGTGGCCTCCAGGAGTTCCCGTCGTTCGTCGCGGGTGTGGTCCCCCTCGCGGACGAGCTCCGCGTACCGGACCATGTCGGCGACCGGCATCCCGGTCAGCCGCAGCTTGCCGACGAAGGCGAGCCAGCCCAGGTCCCGCTCGGTGAAGCGGCGCTGGCCGGTGTGCGAGCGGTCCACGTGCGACATGAGTCCGATCCGCTCGTACCACCGCAGGGTGTGGGCCGTGAGCCCGGTCAGGGCCGCGACCTCGCTGATCGTGTAGTAGGCCCGGGGGATCCGGCTGCCGCTCGTGCCTGTGCTCGTACTCGTGCCGGTACTCGTGCTCGTGCTCGCCATCACGCTCATGACCCCCACGCTAAAACGTTGGAGTGCACTCCAAGCAAGTAGGCTCGGCCCCATGCAGAGCAGCGTGCCGAGCCTGGCGTCGATCGAGAACTGGCCCGTCCCCACCGCGGCGGCCGCCGTGGTCCGCGCGGACGGCACCCTGGCCGGGTCGTACGGCCCCACCGGGCAGCGGTTCCCGCTCGCCTCCGTCACCAAGCCGCTCGCGGCGTACGCCGTCCTCGTCGCGTACGAGGAGGGGGCGATCGACCTCGACGAGCCGGCCGGGCCCGAGGGCGCGACCGTACGCCATCTCCTCGCCCACACCTCGGGGCTCGCGTTCGACGAGAACCGGGTCATGGCCGCGCCGGGCACCCGCCGGATCTACTCCAACACCGGGTTCGAGGCCCTCGGCGACCACCTCGCCAAGGCGACCGACATCCCCTTCGCCGAGTACCTGCACCAGGCGGTCCTGGAGCCGCTCGGCATGACGTCGACGACGCTGGAGGGCTCGCCCGCCAAGGACGCCGTCTCGACCGTCGACGACCTGGTGCGGTTCGCCGCCGAGGTGCAGGCGCCGCGGCTGCTCGACCCGCGCACCGTCCTGGACGCGATGAGCGTCGCGTACCCCGGCCTGACCGGCATCCTGCCCGGTTACGGGCACCAGCGGCCCAACGACTGGGGCCTCGGCTTCGAGATCCGCGACGGCAAGTCCCCGCACTGGACGGGCCCCACGTCCTCGCCGCGTACCTTCGGGCACTTCGGGCAGTCCGGTACGTTCCTGTGGATCGACCCGGACGCGCGCGCCGCGTGCGTCGCGCTGACCGACCGCCCCTTCGGGGCGTGGGCGGTCGAGGCCTGGCCGCCGTTCACCGAGGCGGTCCTCGCCGACCTGCGGTCCGTCTGAGGGGCGGCTACCCGTCGCAGCGTGCGGTGGGCAGGATCCCGTCCGGGCCGCTGAGCGACACCTCGACCAGGCCGGCCGGGTCCTCCGCGTAGGCGGTCGTGCAGACCAGCTGGCGGACGCCCGCCTCGGACAGCCTCTTGACGGGGAAGGGCGTCCGGACCCAGATGAGACGGCGCGCCGGGTTCCCCGTCGAGGCGTTCCCCTTCGAGTCCTGCAGCATGGTCGCGCCGTCCCCCTCCGCCTTGGGGAGGGCGGTGGTGATGCCCGCCGCCCTCTCGTTCTCCCCGGGTCCGGCGAGGAGCATGGCGAGGATCTTGTCGGTGACGATCCCGCCGCGGCTCAGGTCGTCGCGGGATATCTCGTAGCCGGGGCCGAAGACGTCGGTCGGGACGCGTTCTCCCGAGCCCCCCGTCGGGGAGGTGGTCTCCGGGATGGGTCGGCCGATGTCGCGGGTCACCGGCATCGACCGGCCGTCGGGGCCGACGAAGTAGAGGACGATCCGTTCGTCGAGCAGCGGCGCCGCGACGTGGAGCGTCGCCGCCCCGCCCGCCTCGACGACGTCGCTCTTCTGTATGCCGCAGCCGGCCAGCGCGGGCGGGGTCAGCAGGGCGAGCAGAGCGACGGCGGCCGCTCTGCGGCGCCTCGCGGCTCCCCCCGCCCGGCGGCGGTGTCCGGCGGTGGCCGCCCGGTTGTTCACAGCGGCATCCGTACCGTGAAGACCGCCCCGCCCTCGGGGCCGTTGGCGGCCGTGACCGTGCCTCCGTGGAGCCGCACGTTCTCCAGGGTGATCGCGAGACCGAGGCCGCTGCCCGCCGAGCGGGTACGGGCCTGGTCCGCCTTGTAGAAGCGGTCGAAGACGTGCGGCAGGACGTCCGGGTGGATGCCGGGGCCCCGGTCGGCGACCTCCGTCACCAGCTGGTCCCCCTCCGCCCACAGCCGGACCGTCACCGGCGCCCCGCCGTGCCGCAGCGCGTTCCCCACGAGGTTGGCGACGACGACGTCGAAGCGGCGCGGGTCGAGGCGGGCCCTGATCCCCTCCGCGAGGTGCGGGACGACCTGCGCCGGATCGGTCCAGTACCGGTGCTGGAGGGTCTTGCGGACGCAGTCGGCGGCGTCGACCTCGTCGGTGTGCAGCTCGGCGGCGCGGGCGTCGAAGCGGGAGATCTCCATGAGGTCTTCGACGAGTACGGCGAGCTTCCCGGTTTCAGCGCTGATCAGACGGACGGCGCGGGCGGTGTCGCTGTCGAGGCTCCCGGCGTCCTCGTCGAGGACCTCCGTGACGGCGAGCATCCCGGCGAGCGGGGTGCGGAGTTCGTGCGAGACGTCGGAGGCGAAGCGGCGGGCGCGGGCCTCGGCGTTGCGGAGTTCCGCGACGGAACGTTCCAGCTCGGCGGCGGACTCGTTGAACGTCCGGGCGAGGTCGGCGAGTTCGTCGCTGCCCTTGGCGTGGATACGGGTGTCGAGCCGGCCGCGGCCCATGCTGTGGGCCGCGTGGCGGAGCTCCCGTACGGGCCGGAGCACGCCGCGCGCGGCGATCAGGGCGGGGATCAGGGCGACGGCGAGCGCGGGCAGGGCGCCGTCGCGGGCCGCCGTGACCATCGCCTCGATGTTCGCCTCCTCCTCGCTGAGTTCCATCACGGCGTAGAACACGAGACCGGTGCGCTGCGGCGGGCCGTCGGCCGAGCGGGCCAGGAAGACGGCGGGAACGGCGATCGTGAGGTACGGGGTGCCGTTCTTGACCACCCGCTGGAAACTGCCGTGCGGGACGGCCTCGTCGTCGGCGGCGCGGGCCCGCAGCTCCGGCGTGATGACGGAGGAGGTGGGCCGGTCGGTGGAGGAGACGCGGAGGGTGCCGTACTCGGCGTAGACGCGCCAGGCGCGGGGCTTGCCCTGGCGGGCGACCCTCATGAGCGAGTCCCGCAGCATCTCGGGTTGGACGGGCAGGGTGGTGCCGAGGGCGTCGATCTGCTCGCGGAAGGCGGAGACGGCGGTGTCCTGGGTCTGCTCCAGGATGGCGTTGCGGGCGGCCCGGTAGGTGAGCGCGGCGGTGGTGCCGCAGCCGACGGCGGCGACGAGCAGGAAGGCGAGGACGAGCCGGGTGCGGAGCCCGAAGGGGTGCGGCCGCAGCCGCGGGCTCCGGACCCTGCGCCCGGACGCGCGCCCGCGCCCCGGCGTCCCGTGACCGTCATCACCGGCGTGCGCGCCGCGCCCCTCGTGCCCGGTGTCCTCGTCCGGGGTGACGCAGGCCTTCACTGCGGTCCCAGCGGACCGAAGCGGTAGCCGAAGCCGCGCAGGGTCTGGATGTAGCGGGGGTCGCCCGGGGTGTCCTCGATCTTGTTCCGCAGTCGGCGGACACAGGCGTCGACCAGCCGGGCGTCCCCGTGGTAGCTGTGCTCCCAGACGTGTTCGAGGAGCTGCTGCCGGCTGAAGACCTGCTCGGGCGCGGCCGTGAGGTGGAGCAGCAGCTTCAGCTCGGAAGGGGCGAGGGCGATCCGCTCGCCCGCCTTGGCGACGGTGAGCCCGGCCCGGTCGATGGCCAGCTCCCCGTGGAACTCGACGGCGGCCCGGCCGCCGGCCGGTTCCTCGATGCGGCGCAGCACGGCCCGTATCCGCGCCTCGATGACCTCGGTACGGGCGGGCTTGACGATGTAGTCGTCGGCGCCTGCCTCCAGACCGATGACGACGTCGAAGTCGTCCCCGCGGGCGGTCAGCATGATGATCGGCAGCTGGCTGCTCTCGCGGACCCGGCGGCAGACCTGGACGCCGTTGATGCCGGGCAGCATGAGGTCGAGCAGCAGCAGATCCGGGCGGAACTCCGCGAGCGCGTCGAGCCCGGCCTCCCCGGTGGCGGCGGTGCGCACCTCGTGCCCGCGGCGCCGGAGCCCGAGCTCGACGCCTTCGCGGACGGAGGGGTCGTCTTCTATCAGGAGCACGCGGGGCATCTGTGAAGTATCCAAGGTCGAAGGGTCCCTCCTGCCGGAGGGGGTGGCTCAGGTGCGACGGGCGAGGCCGCGCAGTCGGCCGCTCCCGGCCCCGATGAGGGCCTGGACCTCGGTGAGCCGGAGGGGCTTGGCGAGGACGGCGAAGACGGTGAGGACGGTCAGCGCGCCGGCGATCCCGGAGGGTACGGCCCCGGCGGGACCGGTGAGGTCGGTGATGAGGAGCCCGTAACCGGCGGCGGGCACGGCGGCGAACAGCAGCCGCGCGAGCGCGGAGAGGGAGTCGCCGGAGGCCGGACCGCCCGTGCTCCCGGACGCCGGGTCGCTCCCGGACGCGGGGGCACTCGGGCCGCTGCCCTTGAGCCGCTTCCTCAGCACGTACGCCGTGAGGCCCCAGCCCGCCCAGAGCGCGAGCGTGTACCCGGCGGCCATGCCGGCGACGGCCCACCGGGTGGGCAGGTAGTGGAAGGCGGCGAACGACAGCCCCGCGTTGAGCCCGGCGATCAGCAGGTTCAGCAGGAACGGGGTCCGGGTGTCCCGCAGCGCGTAGAAGGCGCGGTTGCACACGTACTGCCCGGAGAGCGCGACGAGGCCGGGCGCGAAGGCCATCAGGATCCAGGACATCGCGCGGATGTCGTCGCCGCTGGTCGCCCCGTACCGGAAGACGACCGTCATCAGGGGGACGGCGAGCGCGAGGAGGGCGCAGGCCGCCGGGACGACGGCGGCCTGGCTGGTCCGCAGGGCGTACGAGACGTCCCGGCGGACCCCCGCGAGGTCGCCGTCGGCGGCCGCGGCGCTCATCCGGGGCAGCAGCGCGGTGACGAGGGAGACCGTGATGATGCCGTGCGGGACGGACCACAGCAGATAGGCGTTGTTGTACGCGGCGAGGCCGCCGCCGCTGACGGTGCCGCCCGCCGAGGTGGCGAGCAGGGTGGTCACCCAGTACGCGCCCTGGTTGGTGAGGACGAGCAGGACCAGCCAGCCGGCCGAGCGCAGCGGTGTGGCGAGGCCGCTGCCGCGCCAGTCGAAGCGGGGCCGCCAGCGGAAGCGGGCGGCCCGCAGCGAGGGCACGAGGGCGAGTGCCTGGAGCACGATGCCGGCGGTGGTGCCCCAGCCGAGCAGGGCGGTCTCGCCCGGGGTGAGGGCGCCGCCGTCGCTGACCACGAGGAACAGGGCGAAGACGGAGACGACGACCACGTTGTTGAGGACGGGGGTCCACATCATGGCGCCGAAGCGGCCCCGCGCGTTGAGGACCTGTCCGAGGAGGGTGAAGAGGCCGAGGAAGAAGATCTGCGGCAGGCACGCGCGCGCGAAGGCGAGGGTCATCTCCCGCTGCTCGCCGACGTAGTCGGTGTACGTGTCGACGATCAGGGGCGCCGCGAACACCGCGCCGGCCGTGAGGGCGACGAGGGCGAGCGCGCAGAGGGTGAGCAGCCGGTCGGTGTAGGCGACTCCGCCGTCCTCGTGCTCCTTGGCGGCCTTGACCAGCTCGGGGACGAAGACGGCGTTGAGGGCGCCGCCGAGGAGCAGCGTGTAGATGATGGTGGGGACGGTGTTGCCGACCGCGTAGCCGTCGGCGACGGCAGCCGCGCCGAGCGCCGCGGCGACGACGGAGGCGCGGACGAAGCCGGTGGCCCGGGAGACGAGCGACCCGGCGGCCATGAGCGCGCCGCTGCGCAGCGCGGACGGCGTGGCCTTCGCCCGGCCCCTGCCGGGCCTTTCGGCGGTGAGCGTGGCCGTCATCGGCGGGCCAGATACGCCTGGAAGGCGCGGAACAGCGCGTGGTTGGTCGTGCCCTGCATCGGTGTCTCCCACTCCCCCAGCGTCTCGACGACCTGTCCGCCCGTACCGAGCTTCCAGCGGAGCAGCCCGTGGGCCCGGTCGCCCGGGTCGAGGGTGGAGGGTACCCCGCGCAGGTCGTAGACGGCGGCGCCGAGGGCGTGGGCGTCGAGCATCATGCGCCACTGGAGGGCGTTGGAGGGCCGGACCTCGCGGCGGTGGTCGGCGGAGGCGCCCGTCTGGTACCAGACGCGTCCGCCGACGGTGACCATGGTGTGGGCGGCGAGGACCTCGCCCTCGTGGCGGGCCAGGTAGAGCTTCATCCGGCCGGGGTGCTCGGCGTTGAGGACGGCGTACTGGCGCTCGTAGTACGCGAGGGAGCGGCCGAGCCGGAAGCCGTCGCGCTCCTCGGTGATGCGGAGCAGCCGGTAGAACTCGGGGAGGTCGGCGGCGGATCCGACGGTGATCTCGACTCCGGACTTGCGGGCCTTGCGGACGTTGCGGCGCCATTCCTGGTTGAGGCCGGTCCACAGGTCGTCGGGGGTGCGCCCGGTGAGCGGCACCTGGAAGACGTGCCGGGGCTGGGCGTCGGCGCCGTCCTCCGACTCCCCGCCGCAGCGGCGCCAGCCCCGGGCGCGGAGCCGTTCGGCGACGGCGGTCCCCAGCGGGTCGACCTCGTCGGCGAGGACGTCGGAGAGGCGGCGGCCGGGCCCGGTGGCGGCCTTGACGGTGGCGGCGCTCCACCGCCGGTAGGCGGGACCGGGGCCGATGCGTACGGCGAAGGCGCCGCAGGAGCGGAGATGGCCGAGGAGCGGGCCGAGCCAGCTGTCGATGTCGGCGTCGGCCCAGTCGGCGACGGGGCCTTCGGGCAGGTAGGCGAAGTACTTGCGGGTGCCGGGGAAGGGTCGCAGGAGGACGAGGGCGACGCCGGTGAGGTCACCGGACTCCGGTCCCCAGCCGATCAGTTGGTGCTGCCAGCCGTCCTTCACCTGGGCCCAGGCCGGGACTTGGAGGAAGCTGGGCCCGTCCGCACCGGAGCGGGACGCGAGGAAGGCGCGGTAGACCTCGGGGGTCACGGGGCCGAGCCGCAGGGCGCGGCGCTCGGTGGGTGCGGCCGTCACGAGCAGGGCTGACACAACGGGAGCCTCCTTGTTCCGCCCCTCGGTGGTGGGGCGCACAGCAGGCTCACAGCCGAATTCGACGGAGTCGCGCGTCGTATGTGACCGGACGATGACCGTTTTGCCGCAGCCCTTGTCATACGGGCCTCGGGCCCCCGTGCGGCGCGGGGAGCGACCTACAGTCCGAAACATCCCACTGGCTCCTCATCACTGCGGAGGTCTCCCGTGCTGCGAATACGCGCACCCCGTCCCGTTCTCGCGGCAGTCGCGCTGACCGTCTCGCTGACGGCCTGTACGGCTCAGGCGGCGAGCGGTCCCGAGGGAGCCGGAGGTCCCGCGGCGGACGCGCCGAAGGCCCCGCCGGCGAAGGTGACGGTCGTGGAGCCGGCGGCCGGCGCCCCGGTGACGGTGACCGCGACGGGCGGCACGATCTCCGAGGTGAAGGTCGTGGACGCGGACGGCGGTGCGCTCGCGGGGCGCGCGGCCGCGGGCGGCACCCGGTGGGTCTCGGACCGCAAGGCGGCGCCGGGCACCGCGTACACGGTGGAGGTCACCTCGCGTACGGCCGACGGCAAGGAGTCGACCACCCGGTCGTCCTTCGAGACGGCCGAGGCGGACAAGGTCAACAAGCTGACCCTCGCCCCCGGCAAGAACACCACCGTCGGCATCGCCCACCCCGTCTCGATCGTCTTCGACCTGCCGGTGACGAAGAAGGCGGACGTGGAGAAGCAGCTCAAGGTGACCACCTCGAACGCGACCGAGGGTTCCTGGGGCTGGGTCAAGGACTACTCGGGCCGGGACAGGGCGGACTGGCGCCCCCGCACGTACTGGAAGCCCGGTACGAAGGTCACCCTGGAGGCGGATCTGAACGGCACCGACTCGGGCGGCGGTTGGTTCGTACGGGACTACCGCACCGGCTTCACGGTCGGGGCGGCGCAGGTCGTCAAGGTCGACCTGGACCGCCACAGGCTGACCCTGGCCAAGGAGGGCCGCACGGTCCGTACGATCCCGGTCTCCGGCGGCACCCCGGGCGGCGACAAGCGGTCGTGGCGGGGCACGGCCGTGCTGATGGCGAAGGAGGGCACCATCAACATGAACTCGGAGACGGTCGGGCTCGGGGACGCCTACGACAAGGACGTCGACTACTCGATGCGGCTGACCTGGTCGGGAATGTACGCGCACGCCGCCCCGTGGAACGCCCGGTACTTCGGCAACGCCAACATGAGCTCCGGCTGCATCGGCATGAGCGACGCCGACGCGGCGTCCTTCTACGGCGCGGTGAACGTCGGCGACCCCTTCGAGATCACCGGCAAGGACACCAAGGGCACGGTCGCCGAGGGCAACGGCTACGGGGCGTGGAACCTGAGCTGGGAGCAGTGGAGGAAGAAGAGCGCGCTCGCCTGAAGGACGGGCCCCCGGTCGTTCAGCCGAGGGCCTTGCGCCAGTCCCGCATCTCCCAGATCAGGACCTCCGCACCGGTCGTGGCGACGAGGGTGCGACCCCGGGCATCGGTGATGCGGGCGGCGTCGCCGGGGTGCAGCAGCTCCTCGTCGAGCCCGACCGTGCCCCGCACGACATGGACGTACACGAAGTCGGCGGCCGGTACGGCGACCCGCCCGCCCGCCGCGGGGCGGCGGACGTGCAGCCGCGCGTCCGCCTCCGGGAGGTCGTACGGCTCCCTGATCCCGCGCACCACCTCGTACGAGGGCTCCCCGCCCGGCGACAGCGGTGCGAGCCACATCTGCACGAAGACGAGCGGCACGCCGGCGTCGTTGCGTTCGACGTGCCGGACTCCCCCGGCGGAGCTCAGCCGCTGGAGGTCGCCGGGGCGGACGACCGTGGTGTGTCCGGCCGTGTCGTGGTGGGTGAGCTCCCCCTCGACGACCCAGGTGACGATCTCGGTGTGGCTGTGCGGATGCTCGTCGAAGCCCGCGCCGGGCGCCAGCCGCTCCTCGTTGCAGGCGAGCAGGGCGCCGAAGCGGAGGTTGTCGGGGTCGTAGTGCGGCCCGAAGGACAGGGCGTGCCGGGTCTCGATCCCGGCGGCCCGGTCGCCCCCGGGGTACCGCTCCCCCGCGCGCTGGATGCGTATCACGGGCCCTACGGTAGTGCGGCCGCCAAGGGCTGTGACCGGGTTCCGTCGGGAGGCGCCCCGGGCCGTACCCGGGCTTCGTGGGGAAGCGCTCCCGGGGCCGTACCCGGGTTCCGTCGCGAGGTGCCCCCGGGGGTTCCGGCAGGGCCGGGGCCTCGGGCCCGCCGGAGACGAACCCGCCCCGACCCCGCACACTGCCGTCCCGATAAGGCAGTCTTGTCCCCGTGCCAGAACCCACGAACGCCCCTCACCCGCACGCCGCGACCCTGAAGCGCCTCGAACAGTCCTCCGGGCGGCTCGCCGCCAACGCCATTGCCCGCATGGACGAGACGCTGCCGTGGTACCGGGCGATGCCGCCCGAGAACCGGTCGTGGATCGGCCTGGTCGCCCAGGCAGGTATCGCCGCGTTCACCGAGTGGTTCCGGCACCCGGAGACCCCGCAGGCCATCTCGACGGACGTCTTCGGCACCGCGCCCCGCGAGCTGACCCGCGCGATCACCCTGCGCCAGACCGTCGAGATGGTGCGAACCACCATCGAGGTCATGGAGACGGCGATCGAGGAGGTCGCCGCCCCCGGCGACGAGTCCATCCTCCGCGAGGCGCTCCTCGTCTACGCCCGGGAGATCGCCTTCGCGACCGCCCAGGTGTACGCGCAGGCCGCAGAGGCCCGGGGCGCCTGGGACGCGCGCCTGGAATCGCTCGTGGTCAACGCGGTCCTCTCCGGCGAGGCCGACGAAGGCGCGGTCTCGCGTGCCGCGGCGCTCGGCTGGAACTCCCCGGACCATGTGTGCGTGATCCTCGGCACGGCGCCCGACGGCGACAGCGAGCTGACCGTCGAGGCGATCCGCCGCGCGGCACGGCACGCCAAGCTCCAGGTCCTCACCGGCGTCCTCGGCAACCGCCTGGTCGTCATCGCCGGCGGCAACGACAATCCACTGGCCGTGGCGAAGGCCCTGATCGGCCCGTACGCGGCCGGCCCGGTCGTCGCGGGCCCCGTCGTCCCCGACCTGCTGGCCGCCACGCGCTCCGCGCAGGCCGCCGCAGCGGGCCTGAAGGCCTGCTCGGCCTGGCAGGACGCTCCCCGCCCCGTCCTCGCGGACGATCTCCTGCCGGAGCGCGCCATCGCCTCCGACCCTTCGGCGCGCGAGCAGCTGGTGGAGGAGATCTACAGACCGCTGGAAGAAGCGGGCTCGGCGCTGCTCGAAACTCTCAGTGTCTATCTGGAGCAGGCCAGCAGCCTGGAAGGCGCGGCCCGCATGCTGTTCGTACACCCCAACACCGTGCGCTACCGGCTCCGACGTGTGACCGACGTCACCGGCTGGTCACCCTCTGATGTGCGTTCCGCGTTCACGCTGCGGATCGCGCTCATTCTCGGACGCTTGGCCGACGGAGATCAGCAGTCCTAGACTTTTGTCGAACACCAACAATTCCCCCGACGGTTCTTCGTCCCTGTCCCCACGGGCGCTCGGAGCCGTCCGCAAGAGAGAGTGTGAGGGTGCTCGTACTCGTCGCTCCCGGCCAAGGCGCCCAGACGCCCGGCTTCCTGACTCCCTGGCTCGAACTCCCCGGCGCCGCCGACCGCATCGCGGCCTGGTCGGACGCCATCGGGCTCGACCTCGCCCACTACGGCACGAAGGCGGACGCGGACGAGATCCGTGACACCGCCGTGGCCCAGCCGCTCCTCGTCGCCGCCGGTCTGCTGTCCGCCGCCGCCCTCGGTGACGTGGCGCCCGGCATCGTCGCCGGTCACAGCGTCGGCGAGTTCACCGCCGCCGCGTTCGCGGGCGTCCTCGACGACACCGCCGCGCTGCGTCTCGTCCGGACCCGCGGGCTCGCGATGGCCGAGGCCGCCGCGATCACCGAGACCGGCATGTCCGCGCTGCTCGGCGGCGACCCCGAGGTCACCGTCCCGCACCTGGAGAAGCTCGGGCTGACCGCGGCCAACGTGAACGGCGCGGGCCAGATCGTGGCCGCCGGCACCATGGAGCAGCTGGCCGCCCTGGAGGCGGACAAGCCCGAGGGTGTCCGCCGGGTCGTCGCGCTCAAGGTCGCCGGTGCCTTCCACACGCACCACATGGCCCCGGCCGTGGCCAAGCTGGAGGCGGCGGCGAAGGAGCTGTCCCCGGCCGCCCCGACCACCCGCTACGTCTCGAACAAGGACGGGCAGGTCGTCACCGACGGCGCCGAGGTCGTGGCCCGCCTGGTCGGCCAGGTCGCGAACCCGGTCCGCTGGGACCTGTGCATGGAGACCTTCCAGGCGCTCGGCGCGACCGCGCTGATCGAGGTGTGCCCCGGCGGCACCCTGACCGGCATCGCCAAGCGCGCCCTGCCGGGCGTGTCCACGGTCGCCCTCAAGACTCCCGACGACCTCGACGCGGCCCGTACGCTCATCGCTGAGCACGCGGCCGTCTGACAAGGAGTGTCGAGAAGCATGTCGAAGATCAAGCCCAGCAAGGGCGCCCCGTACGCACGGATCCTCGGTGTCGGCGGCTACCGCCCCACCCGGGTCGTGCCGAACGAGGTGATCCTCGAGACGATCGACTCGTCCGACGAGTGGATCCGCTCGCGCTCCGGTATCGCCACCCGCCACTGGGCCTCGCCCGAGGAGACCGTCGCCGCCATGTCGGTGGAGGCCTCGGGCAAGGCCATCGCCGACGCCGGGATCAACCCCGAGCAGATCGGCGCCGTGATCGTCTCCACGGTGTCGCACTTCAAGCAGACCCCGGCCGTCGCCACCGAGATCGCCGACAAGATCGGCGCCGGGAAGCCGGCCGCGTTCGACATCTCCGCCGGCTGCGCGGGCTTCGGCTACGGCCTGACGCTCGCCAAGGGCATGATCGTCGAGGGCTCCGCGGAGTACGTGCTCGTGATCGGTGTCGAGCGGCTCAGCGACCTGACGGATCTGGAGGACCGCGCGACGGCCTTCCTGTTCGGCGACGGCGCCGGTGCCGTGGTCGTCGGCCCCTCGGACGAGCCGCACATCGGCCCCACCGTCTGGGGTTCCGAGGGCGACAAGTCCGAGACGATCAAGCAGACCGTGCCGTGGAACGAGTTCCACCCCCAAGCTCTCGGCTCCGCTCGAGCAGGGGGGACCCCCTCCGGCGATGTCTCGAAGCTGCCGCTCAACCAGCAGGGCGAGATCAAGTTCCCCGCCATCACGCAGGAGGGTCAGGCGGTCTTCCGCTGGGCCGTCTTCGAGATGGCCAAGGTCGCCCAGCAGGCCCTGGACGCCGCCGGAATCTCGGCGGACGATCTGGACGTCTTCATCCCGCACCAGGCGAACATGCGGATCATCGACTCGATGGTGAAGACGCTGAAGCTGCCGGAGCACGTCACGGTCGCCCGTGACGTCGAGACCACCGGCAACACGTCCGCGGCCTCGATTCCGCTCGCCATGGAACGACTCCTGGCGACCGGCAAGGCGAAGAGCGGCGACACGGCGCTCATCATCGGTTTCGGGGCGGGTCTCGTCTTCGCCGCGACGGTCGTTACCCTCCCCTAGGCACTCCGGTTCTCCCGGAAGCCTTTTCACAAGTAATCACAAGAAGGAGCGCCACCATGGCCGCCACCCAGGACCAGATCGTCGAAGGCCTCGCCGAGATCGTCAACGAGATCGCCGGCATCCCGGTCGAGGACGTCCAGCTGGACAAGTCCTTCACCGACGACCTGGACGTCGACTCGCTCTCCATGGTCGAGGTCGTCGTCGCCGCCGAAGAGCGCTTCGACGTCAAGATCCCGGACGAGGACGTCAAGAACCTCAAGACGGTTGGCGACGCTGCCGACTACATCCTGAAGAACCAGGCCTGATTCGGCCCTCGCTGACTCGGTCCGCCACCCGGCGGTGGCGCCGTATTCCGACCATCACACACATGGAGAACGAATTCCTGTGAGCTCGACCAATCGCACCGTGGTCGTCACCGGTATCGGCGCAACCACACCGCTGGGTGGCGACTCCGCGTCGACCTGGGAAGGTCTTCTCGCGGGGCGCTCCGGCGTCCGGCCCCTGGAGGGCGAGCGCTTCGCCGAACTGCCCGTGCAGATCGCCGCGACCGCCGCCGTCGACCCCGGTGACGTCCTGCCCCGCCCGCTCGCCCGCAAGCTGGACCGCTCGGCGCAGTTCGCGGTGATCGCGGCCCGTGAAGCCTGGGCCGACGCGGGCTACACCGCCCCCGCCGGCGAGGACGCGTCCGTCGCGCCCGAGCGGCTCGGGTCGGTCATCGCCTCCGGCATCGGCGGCGTAACGACTCTGCTCGACCAGTACGACGTGCTGAAGGAGAAGGGCGTTCGCCGCGTCTCCCCGCACACCGTGCCCATGCTCATGCCGAACAGCCCCTCCGCGAACGTGGGCCTGGAGGTGAACGCCCGGGCGGGCGTCCACACCCCGGTCTCCGCGTGTGCGTCGGGTGCCGAGGCGATCGGCTACGCCGTCGAGATGATCCGCACCGGCCGTGCCGACGTGGTCGTCGCCGGCGGTACCGAGGCCGCGATCCACCCGCTGCCGATCGCCGCCTTCGCCAACATGATGGCGATGTCCAAGAGCAACGACGAGCCGACGAAGGCCTCGCGTCCCTACGACACCGGCCGTGACGGCTTCGTCCTCGGCGAGGGCGCGGGCGTCGTGATCCTGGAGTCCGAGGAGCACGCGAAGGCCCGCGGCGCCCGGGTCTACTGCGAGGTCCTCGGCCAGGGCCTGTCGGCCGACAGCCACCACATCGCGCAGCCCGAGCCGACCGGCCGGGGCATCGCCGCCGCGATGCAGAACCTGCTCGACGCCACGGACCTCAAGCCGTCCGAGGTCGTCCACCTCAACGCGCACGCCACGTCGACGCCGCAGGGTGACGTCGCCGAGATCAAGGCGCTGCGGAAGGTCCTGGGCGACGACCTGGACCACGTCGCGATCTCCGCGACGAAGTCGATGACCGGTCACCTCCTCGGCGGCGCCGGCGGCATCGAGACCGTCGCGACGGTCCTGGCCCTCCACCACCGCCTGGCCCCGCCGACGATCAACGTCGACGAGCTGGACCCGGCGGTCGACGCGGACATCGTCCGCGACGAGCCCCGCGAACTCCCGCAGGGCACGATCGCCGCGATCAACAACTCGTTCGGCTTCGGCGGCCACAACGTGGTCCTGGCGTTCCGCACGGTCTGAACGCGACACGTCTGACATACGACGGAGGCCCGATTCCCCACCACCCCGGGGGGTCGGGCCTCCGCCATGCCCGGCGGACGGAGTCCGCCACAGCGCCCCGAAGCCCGCGAAGCGGCGCGAGGGGCGCACGGAGAAGAGGCCAACTCGTTCGGCTTCGGCGGCCACAACGTGGTCCTGGCGTTCCGCACGGTCTGAACGCGACGCGTCTGACATACGACGGAGGCCCGATTCCCCACCCCGGGGGGTCGGGCCTCCGCCATGCCCGGCGGACGGAGTCCGGCACGGGCGAGGGGCGCACGGAGAAGGCCCTTCTGATCCTCGTGGCCCCGGGATCCGCGACGGCCGGGCGTTCAGGCGCATTCGGCGCAGCACCATGACCTCCGCGCCGCCCCCCGAGGCCGGTCAGGACCGCCCCTCGCACCAGGGCGGCACCGCCGGTCGGCCGGCGGTGTGCGGGAGCGCCGCGCCGTCGTTCGCCGGTGACGGTCGGTCAGACGACCTGATGCAGCCAGCGGACGGGGGCGCCCTCGCCCGCGTACCGGAATGGCTCCAGTTCGTCGTCCCAGGGCTTGCCGAGGAGCCGGGCGATCTCGGCCTCCAGTTGGGTCTCGCCCTGCGCGGAGCGCGCGAGCGCTGCCCGCAGCCGGTCCTCGGGGACCAGGATGTCCCCGTGCATGCCGGTGACGGCATGGAAGATGCCCAGGTCGGGGGTGGCGCTGTAGCGCTCGCCCTCGGCGGTGGGGCAGGGCTCCGCGGTCACCTCGAAGCGGAGCATCTGCCAGCCGCGCAGGGCGGAGGCGAGTTCGGAGGCGGTGCCGGTACGGCCCTGCCAGGAGAACTCTGCTCTCCAGGTGCCGGGGGAAGCCGGCTGGCGGATCCAGTCGAGCTGGACCCTCGCACCGAGGACACCCGCGACCGCCCATTCGACGTGCGGGCACAGCGCGCGCGGTGCGGAGTGAACGTACAGGACTCCACGTGTCGTCACCGGGACCTCCAGTGTGGGACGAGGTTCGCCTTTCCCAGCGGCCTCAGTAAACAGCATCAGGAGCAAAACGTCACAAACCTTCAAAAAGGGGACAGTATGTGACGTGATGTAATTTACCGGAGCCGGTCGGCAAAGGTGCCTCTGGTTCGACGGGGGAAAAGCTACCGTGCCGCGCCGTCATCGGTGTGACGTACGGTCGGTCCGGGGGCGGGTGAACACGAAGCTTTCACCCGCCAGGACGCCGAAGGAGGGGCCGGGGATGCGCGGCCGACGCAGAATCCGTACCGCTGTCGCCACCGCGACGGCGGCGCTGCTGTGCGCGGGAGCGCTGTCCGGCTGCACCGCCGGGGAGCCCGCGGCGAGCGCCCCGGAGGCGAGAACGACATCGAAGTCGGCCCCGAAGGCGGCTCCGAAACCGGCCCCGAAGCCGACCTCGCTGTGGGACGTCTCCCCCGCCTCCGTCGCCGCCGTCGGCGACTCCGTCACCCGCGCCTTCGACGCCTGCGCGATTCTCGCGGACTGCCCCGAGTCGTCCTGGGCGACGGGCACGGACACCGCCGTGAACAGCCTCGCGCTGCGCCTGCTCGGCCCGGAGAAGGCCGCCACCCACAGCTGGAACCTGGCGCGGACCGGGGCGCGGATGGCGGAGCTTCCGGAGCAGATGGCCGTGGCGGCCGCCGAACGGCCCGAGCTGGTCACGGTGATGATGGGCGCGAACGACGCCTGCCGGGCCACCCCGGCCCTGATGACCCCGGTCGCCGACTTCCGGACGCACTTCGAGACGGCGCTCGCCCGGCTGCGGAAGGACGCGCCGAAAGCGCAGGTGTACGTGGCGAGCGTGCCGTCCCTGATGCACCTGTGGTCCACGGGGCGGGTCAGCCCGATGGGCCTTGAGGTGTGGAAGCTGGGGGTCTGCGGCGCGATGCTGTCGGACGCGGAGGACCTGGGCGCCGCGGCGGAGCGGCGGCGCGCCGAGGTGCAGGACCGGGTGGTGGCGTACAACAGGGTGCTCTCGGAGGTGTGCGCGAAGGACGAGCGCTGCCGGTACGACGGCGGGGCGGTCTTCGGGTTCCGTTTCGACAGCGGGCAGTTGAGCCCCTGGGACTTCTTCCATCCGAGCAGGGACGGACAGGCGCGGCTCGCGGAGCTGGCGTACCGGCGGATCACGAAGGAGTGAGGGACCCCGGGGCGGTTGTCAGGTGCCGCCCCGGGGCCGGTCGTGAGGAGCCTCGCCGTCAGATCTCGACCGTGGTGGTCAGGCGGGCGTCCGTGAGGGAGTGCGCGGCCAGGACCTCGTAGGTTCCGGCGACGGGCGTCCAGTCGTTCGTCTCCTCGTCCCAGATCTCGAAGGCGCGGCGGGGCAGCTCGATCCGGGTCTCGACGGTCTCGCCGGGGCCCGCCGCGACGCTCGCGAAGCCGGCCAGCCAGCGGGCGGGGCGCTCCACGGAGTCGTCGACGGGTGCCAGGTAGACCTGGACGACCTCGCGGCCCGCGCGGTCGCCGGTGTTGGTGAGCCGGACGGTGACGGTATCGGGGCCGGCCGTCAGGGCGTCGTAGGACCAGGTCGTGTAGCCGAGGCCGTGGCCGAAGGCGTACGCGGGGACGGCGCCGGCCTTGTCCCAGGCCCGGTATCCGATGAACACGCCCTCGGCGTAGTGGAGTTCGCCCTCGGTGGGGGTGGTCTCGGTGACGGGGACGTCGGCGAGGGCGACGGGCCAGGTGGTGGGGAGGCGGCCGCCGGGCTCCTCGGCGCCGGTGAGGACGTCGGCGAGGGCGGCGCCGCCCTCCTGGCCGGGGAACCAGCTGAGCAGGACCGCGGCCACGTCCTCGCGCCAGGGCAGTGCGACCGGGGAACCGGCGTTGACGACGACGACGGTGTTCGGGTTGGCGGCGGCGACGGCCCGTACGAGGTCGTCCTGACGTCCGGGGAGGGCGAGGTCCTTGCGGTCGAAGCCCTCGGACTCGACGCGCTCGGTGGTGGCGACGACCACGACGGCGGTGTCGGCGGCGCGCGCCGCCTCGACGGCCTCGGCGATCAGTTCGTCGGGGTCACGTCGTGGACCGAGGTGGACGAAGGAGAACATGACGGCCGGCAGCGGGGCCGCGAACTCCTTGTCGAGGGTGTGGAGCAGGGACACCTCGACGGTCTCCCCGGCGGTGAGCGCGACCCTGGCGCGCTCGACCGGGGAGCCGAAGAAGGCCTCGAAGGGATCCGTCTCGGGGCCCATGGCCTGCACGCCCTCGTAGACGGTCTCGCCGTCGACGGTGAGGGTGTAGGCGCCGAGACCGCGGGTGCCGAAGGAGTGCTCGCCGGACTCGCGCGGGGTGAAGGTGCCGACGACCTCGATGGAGGCGAGGGCCTCGTGGGTGACGCCGGCCGGGAGGTCGTCGCCGATCCACTGGACCTGGCCGTTGGGCAGGGAGCCCTCGCCGAGCACGGCGCCGGAGGCGTCGCGGCAGCGGGCGCGGAGGGTGAACCCCTGATCGGCGGGCGCGAGTTCGTCGCTGGGGTCCGCACCGACGGTGAAGGTGAGCGCGCCCCCTTCGGGACCGGCCGCGAGGGCGGCGGCGAGGCCGTCCAACGGGGAGACGACGTGCTCGGGGAATACCTGGGCGGAGCCGCCGCCGAGGACGCGGGCGTCGCGGGCGGCGGCGCCGGAGAGGGCGACGGTCGCTCCTGCCGCGAGGGGCAGCGCGCCGTTCTCGTTGCGGACGAGGACGAAGCCGCGGCGGGCGATCTCGCGGGCGAGCGCGTCGCCGTCGAGAGCGGCCGGGGGTTCGGTGACGACCGGCGGGGCGCCTTCGAGGGCGCCGACGCGGGCGGCCAGCCGCAGGACGTTGCGTACGGCCGCGTCGACCGTGGACTCCTCGACCTCGCCGACGCGGACGGCGGCGGCGAGCGCCTCGCCGTAGACGGTCTGCGGGCCGGGCATGGCGACGTCGAGGCCGCCTTCGATGTCGCCGGTGGTGGAGCGGGCGGCCATCCAGTCGGAGACGTTGTAGCCGTCGAAGCCCCACTCGCCGCGCAGGACCTCGTTCACGAGGTGGCGGTGCTCGGTCATGGTCACGCCGTTGACCTGGTTGTAGGCGGTCATGATGCCCCAGGGGTGGGCGTTCTTGACGATGGCCTCGAAGGGGGCGAGGTAGAGCTCGCGGAGGGGGCGCGGGGCGATCCTGTTGTCGACGGTGAAGCGGTCGGTCTCGGCGTCGTTGGCGACGAAGTGCTTGACGGTGGTGCCGACGCCCCCGTCCTGGACGCCCTGGACGTAGCCGGTGCCGATGGCGCCGGTGAGGAAGGGGTCCTCGCTGTAGGCCTCGAAGTGGCGGCCGCCGAGCGGGGTGCGGTGGAGGTTGACCGTGGGCGCGAGCACGACGTGGACGCCCTTGCGGCGGGCCTCCTGGGCGAGGAGGCGGCCGGCGCGGCGGGCGAGGGCGGGGTCCCAGGCGGCGGCGAGCGCGGTCGGGGACGGCAGGGCGACGGACGGGTCGTCGGCGGTCCAGCGGACGCCGCGGACGCCGATCGGGCCGTCGGACATGACCAGGGACGTCAGGCCGATCTCCGGCAGGGCGGGCAGGGACCACATGTCCTGGCCGCCGAGCAGCCGGGTTCTGGTGTCCAGGTCGAGCTTGGCGAGTGCCGTCTCGACGGCCTCTTCCCGTGCGGCGTCCGCCTCTGCCCGTGCCGTGCCCGCGCTGGTCTCCGTCATGGCCGTACCTCCTCATTGACGTACCGATGACCCCGATGCCGTCATCGTGCCCCCACACACCTGTAGATCGGTAGGTGATGTTATCTCTTCGTTATTCTTGAGACGGGGTACGGTCCTGTCGGAAGCGACGATCTGAGAGGGGCCACGGCGATGGTGCGGGCCAGGAGCGAGGAGCGGCGGGCGGACATCCTGCGCGCGGCCCTCGAAGTGATCGCCGAGCGCGGCTACCGGGGCGCCAGCCTCGGCTCCGTCGCCGAGCGCGTCGGGCTCACCCAGCAGGGGCTCCTGCACTACTTCCCGACGAAGGACGCGCTGCTCGTCGCCGTCCTGGAGGAGCGCGACCGCTGGGACACGAGCGGCGGCCGGGACCGCGACGGCTGGCGTCTCGACCTGCTCGAATCGCTCGTCGAGTACAACGCGATGCGGCCCGGCATCGTGCAGACCTTCTCCGCACTGCTCGGCGAGAGCGTGACGGACGGGCACCCGGCGCGGGAGTTCTTCACCGAGCGGTACGCACTGGTGCGGGCGAACATGGCACAGGTGCTGCGCCTGGAGTTCGGCGACAGGCTGCCGAGCGGGCTGAGCCCGGAGCGCGCGGCGCCGCTCCTGACGGCGGTGATGGACGGCCTCCAGTACCAGTGGCTCCTGGACCCGGCGGCGGTGGACATGCCGGCCGCCTTCCGCGACTTCCTGCGTCTGCTGCACGGCGGCGGGTCGCGGCCGTAGCCGCGCATCGCCGCCTGGGCACAGGGGGCGCGGGCGCGGGGCCGACGGGATGCGAACCCGCGGGGTCCGGACGCCCGGTCCGGCGACCGGCCGCTCGCCCCGGGCCCGGGGGGGCCGCTAGCGGGCAACGGCCGACAGGTCCTCGCCGAGCAGGGCGGGATCCGCCGTGAGGGCGGTGTGGACGGCCCGCAGGACGGGGAGTTCCGTCACCGCGGTCGCCAGGGCGACGTCCTTGGCGGCGAGGGCGACCGGGAAGTGCGAGCCGGTGGCGGTGGCGCGGCCGACGGCTCCCGCCAGCGGCCCCTCGGCGAGGGTCCGCAGTGCCAGCTCCCTGGGCAGGCCGAGCGAACCGGCGAGGGCCAGGGCCTCGGCGACCAGGGCGACACCGCCGATGGCGGCGTTGATGAGGACCAGCTTGAGGGCGGCACCGGTGCCCGGGCCGCCGCACGGGGTGACCGTGCCCAGACGGTCGAGGACGGCGGCGACGGGAGCGGTGTCGCCACCCGCGAGGATCAGCAGCTTGCCCGCGGCGGCCCGGTCCACGCTGCCCATGACGGGCGCGTCGATCAGCGTGACCCCGTCGGGAAGCCGGGCGGCGAGGCCGCGGACGGCGTCGGGGCCGATGGTCGAGGTGTCGATCCAGTGGGTGCCGGGGCGCAGCGCCGGGACGATGGCGTCGGCGACGGCGAAGGCGGCGGCCGGGTCCGCAAGCATGGTGATGACGACGTCGGCCTCCCGGACGGCCTCTGCGGGGCTCGCGGCGAGGACGGCGCCATCCGCGACCAGCGCGTCCGCCTTGGCGGCCGTGCGGTTCCAGACGGTCGACGGGTGCCCCGCGTCGAGGAGTCGGCGGGCCATCGGGAGGCCCATGGAACCGAGGCCGATGAAGGCGATCTTCTGTCGCGTGCTGTCCGTGGCGTTCATGAGGACGACGCTAGGCCCGGCCCTCCCATGCGACAAGCGAATGTCTAGCATGGCAGCCATGCCCCATGGTCATGTCCTGTACGAGGTCTTCCTCGCCGTCGCCCGCGAGGGGTCCTTCACCGCCGCCGCCCGCGCCCTCGGCTACACCCAGTCCGCCGTCTCGCGCCAGGTCCAGGCCCTGGAGGACGAGACGGGCTCGGTCCTGTTCGAGCGGCTGCCGCGCGGGGTGCGCCCGACCGAGGCGGGCCGGGTGCTGCTGCCGCACGCCGAGGCCGTACGGGACCGACTGCTCGCGGCCCGGGCCGACCTCGTCGCGCTGCGCACCCTGGAGGGCGGGCTGCTTCGGCTCGGGTCGTTCTCCAGCGCCAACGCGGCGCTCGTCCCCCGTACGCAGGCCGCGTTCCGCACCCGGCATCCGGGGGTGACGGTCACCCGCACCGAAGGCCCGTCCGTGAAGCATCTGGGGCAGCTCGCCGCCGGGGAGCAGGACCTCGCGGTGGTCGCCCCGGCGCCGGCCACACCGCCGCCGGAGGGCGTGATGCTCCATCACCTCCTGGACGAACCGATGCTGGTGGCCCTGGAGCGGGGTCATCCGTACGCGGGCCGGCGGGCGGTGCGGCTGGCCGAGCTGGCCGACGAGGAGTGGATCGTCGGCGCCGAGCGACTGGAGGACACCCTCTTCCGCCCGGCCGTCGCCGCCGGGTTCCGGCCGCGTACCGGACTCCTCGCACACGACTGGATCGCCAAGCTCGGCGCGGTCGCCGCCGGTCTCGGCATCACCCTCGTCCCGGCGCTCGCGGCGGCGTCCGTCCCCCGGGAGGTCGCGCTCGTCACGATCCACCCGGACGACGTCCCGTACCGCCGGGTCTGTGCGGCGACCCCGCCGACGCCGACCGCCGCGGCGGCCGCCTTCCTGGGGCTGCTGCGGGAGACGGCGGAGGCGATGCGCCGGTCCCGGGGGTTACCGGGCGGCGGTCGGGCGGGATGATGGGGGCATGATCGTCGCAGCCACCCAGTTCGCCCCGGTCGCCGGGGACATCGCCGCCAACGTGCGGACCATCGCCGGGCTGATCCGGGCCGCCGGGGCCGAGGGGGCCCGGGTGGTCGTCTTCGCCGAGCTCTGCCTCAGCGGGTACGAGCCGACCCTGATCCGGGACACCCCGGACCTGGTCCTCGCCGAGGACGACCCCCGGCTCGAACCCGTACGGGAGGCCTGCCGGGAGGTGTCGGCCGCGGCCGTCGTCAACGGGCCGGTGCGGACGGCGGACGGCCGGTTCGCGGTCACGACGCTGGTCATCGGCGCGGAGGGCGAGCTCCTCGCCCGGTACGACAAGCAGCATCTGTACGGGATCGAGCAGGAGGTCTTCGCGCCGGGCACGACGGACGGGCGGTTCGCGCTCGACGGGGTCCGGTTCGCGACGGCCACCTGCTACGACAACCGCTTCCCCGAGCTGGCCGAGCGCGCCGCCGCCGACGGCTGCGCGGTGTACCTGGCGAGCTCGGTGCTCTCCGCGGACAACGACTCGTTCGAGACGGTGTACCCGGTGCGGGCCCGGGACTTCGGCCTGTACGTGGTGCTCGGCAATGTCCTCGGGGCCAACGAGGACGGCGTGGGAGGCGGCGGCGCCGGGGGCTGGGGCCCGGACGGCGAGCGGATCGCCGACGCGGGCCCGGACAAGCCGGGGTTCGTGCTCGCCGACCTCGGCTGACGACGAACCGGCTCATGAGAAAGAGCCGGGCGGCCGTGGGACATTCGGCCGCCCGGCTCCGGACCGCCGTCACGGAACCCCCGGTCCGTGACGGCGCCCCGTCCCCGTTACGGGGCGCTCAGGCCCAGCGTGTACGCGCCGGAGCCGCTGTACGCGTGGACGATGTAGCGGTAGTAGCCCGCGGTGCCGTAGTAGCTGGTGTCCTCGTCGGCCGTCGCGGTGCCGCCGACGGCGACGTCCGCCCAGCCCGCGCCGTTCCACTTCTGCAGGTAGAGGTCGTAGTCCTTGCCGGCCGGGCCGCGCAGGCAGCCCACGTGGGTGCCGGAGGTGGCCGAGTAGTAGTACGAGCCGTCGGGCTGGACCGCGGTCTGGCCGGAGGTCAGGCTGCCCTGGTAGGTGTACTCGGAGTCGGCGCAGCCCGTGGGCGGGGTCGTGGTGCCGACCGACAACTGGTAGGTGACGGTGTGGGTGGCGGAGCCCGTGCCGGTGACCGTGATCGGGTAGGTGCCGTTGGCCGTGCCCGCCGCGACCTGCACGGTCATCGTCGACGCGTTGCCAGAGGTCACCGACGCCGGGCTGAAGGAGACCGTGACACCGCTCGGGGCGCCGCTCGCGGAGAGCTGGACGGTCTGCGCGCTGCCGCCGGTGGTGCTGGTGTTCACCGTGGAGGTGACGGAGGCACCGGCCTGGACCGAGCCCGAGGACGGGTTCAGGGCGAGCGAGAAGTCCGGGGTGGTGGTGCCGCCGCAGTCGGTCTCACCGGACTGGGCGGGGACGCCGATCGCGTTCCAGGCGGCCTTCACCGCGTTGCACTCGGTGCTGCCGTAGGTGTTCTTGGCGCTGGTCAGGGTCGCCCGGCGGGCGGCGAGGTGGTTCCAGGAGGAGGTCTTCATGAGCAGGGCGCCCATGAAGATCTTGCCGGCCTTCTGGATGCCGATGCCGGTCACGGAGGACGGACCGCCGGAACATATGGGGCTGTTGGGCTTGCCGCCGCCCGGGTTGGAGCCCTCGGCGAGCAGGTAGAACCAGTGGTTCTGCGGTCCGGCCGCGGCGTGCACCTCGGTGCCCGAGTTCAACTGGGGGTAGCAGTTGGGGTCGTTGCCGACGAGCGAGGGGTTGTACATGTTCCGGATCGGCTTGCCGTCGCCGAAGAAGTTGACCTTCTCGCCGACCGTGTAGTCCGGGGTGTCGTTCGGGTTGTTGGCGTAGTGCTCGGTGAGCGCGCCGAAGATGTCGCCGGTGGACTCGTTGAGCCCGCCGTTCTCGTTGGAGGAGCCGGCGCTGCCCGGGGTCCGGTCGAAGATCTCGTGGCCGTACTCGTGCGCCACGACGTCGATGCCGGTGAGCTGGTTCGAGCCGGTCTGGGCTCGCCCGTAGGTCGTCTTCGTGCCGTCGTAGTAGGCGTTGACCTCGGAGAGCCCGGCGCGGGCCGGGACCATGCCGCCCTGGCCGTTCTGGCCGTTGTAGCCGAACCACTCCTTGAGCATGGAGTGTTCCTTCTGCGCCGCGTACATGATGTCGACGCAGGCGGTCACCAGGTCGTTGGCGCCGTTGTTGCCCCAGGGCGAGGAGCCCGTGTACGCGCTGCCGTTCTGCCCGCCGCACTTGAAGCCGCCGCGGCTGGTGTCGGTCATGGAGCTCGCGGCGGTGTCGATGGTGACGTTGCCGTTGTGGTAGCCGCGGCCGTCGGCGTGCAGGATCTTGTCGGTGGCCCGGGCGATGGTGCCGGTACCGGCGTCGACGTAGGTGTCGAGGGAGCTCGGAGCGTCCTGCGCGGTCCGGCCGATGACCAGGGTGCGCCAGGTCAGCACGGCCTTGCCGCCCTTGAGGAGCACGGTCAGCTCGGGGGCGCTCGCGCTCTCCACCGAGGCCAGCTGCTTGCGGGCGGTGGCCAGGGCCGCGGCGGCGGTCACCTTCGCCCGGGTGGAGACCTTGATGGCGGGCGCCGGGGCGCCGGTGACCTCGCGGACCTTGCCGGAGCTGTCGGAGACGACGACCGCGTCGCCGCCGGCGACCGGGAGGCCGCGGTAGGTGCGCTCGTACGAGGCGTAGTACAGGCCGTTCGTCCAGGGGGTGACGGACGTGCGGACGAGGTCCTCGTCGGCGCCGTGCCGGAGCTCGTCGAGGCCGCTGGCCGCTGCGCCGTCGGCGGCGGCGAGCGCGAGGGACCTGCCGTGGCCCGGGGGTACGGGCTGCGCCTGCGGGGCCGCGGTGGCGGTGCCGGCGAGGGCGGTCGCGAGGCTCGCCGAGAGCGCCAGGGCGGCCACGGCCGCCGTGATTCTGCTGGGGTGCAACGTCTGCTCCGATCGGGGTGGGATCGTGGTGGGGGAGACGGATCGTCGCGCCGAGTATGGGCGTGGACATGACTGGTTAGGGACATCTCATCCGGCATAAGGCGCGGGTTATGGTGCGGCCGCGCGGTGCTGCGTACGCTGCTGAAATGCAGCTGGAGTTGAGGCATCTCGAGGCCGTCTGCCGGATAGCGGAAGCGGGCAGTCTGGGCCGCGCGGCCGGGCGGCTCGGGGTCTCCCAGCCGGCGCTCTCCGCGCAGCTCCGGCGCATCGAGCGGGTCGCGGGCGGGGAGCTCTTCCTGCGCGGCCGGCACGGCGTGGAGCCCACCCCGCTGGGCGAGTTCGTCCTCTCCAAGGCGCGGCTCGTCCTCGGTGAGATGGACGCCCTCGCCGCCGGGGCGCGGGCCGTCGCCCCCGGCACCCCGCTGCGGCTCGGCTGCATCCTGCTCGTGCTGGTCGACGGGCTGCTCGGGCAGCTGGAGCGGGTGATGGCCGGTCAGGACATCTCGGTGACCGTGGAGCACTCGGCGACCACCCTGACCCGGCAGCTCGGCGCGGGCCGGTACGACGCCGTGCTGTACGGAGAGGTCAACGAGCACGAGGTCGCCCTGCCCCAGGGCACCACGGCCAGGACCCTGGTCCCCAGGGAGCCGTTCTGCGTGCGCCTCTCGGCCGCGCACCCGCTGGCCGGAAAGGACCGGATCGCGCTGGCCGAGCTGGCCGGCGAGTCCTGGATGACGCTGGTGGAGGACGATGACGGAGGGCCCGAGGCGCTGGTCGCCGCGTGCGCGAAGGCCGGGTTCACGCCCTCACTGCGGCACCGGGTCGCCGACCGGAAGATGCATTACGACCTGATCGCCTCCGGCCGGGCGATCTCCATGAGCCAGCCGACGGCCCCGTACGCGGAGGGCACGGTCCTGCGCCCGCTGGAGGGCGATCCGGTCCTGGGCCGGATCCGGCTGGCCTGGAACAGGGCGGCGGTCCCCGCCCGGCAGGCCGAGCTGCTGTACCGGGCGGCGGTCCACGCCTATCTGGCGAACGTCGACAACAACGCCTTCTACCGGGAGTGGTGGGACGCCCGCCCGGAACTGCACCCGGTCCTCGACGCCTGAGCCGGCGCCGGGGACCGGGTGCGTACGGCTTAGTCGTACGAGAGGTCTCCGGCGGAGTAGCGGCAGGTGGTGCCGTCCGGGCCGGTGCCGATCTCCTTGGGCTCCTTGCCGGTGTTGTTGCCGGTGAAGCGGGTGCACGGCTTGATCTTCTTCTTGGTGTCGCCGTGGATCCGGATGTTCCGCAGGGACGCCGTGTCGCCGTAGTTGGCGTTGACCCCGACGATCGACTTGCCGGGCGTGGTGATGTCGACGTCGTTGACCAGGATCGTCCGCGGGTACTGCTTCTTGCAGTTGCCGCAGGACCGGACGAGCTTGCCGAAGTCGGAGACCTGGAACCTGGTCACGACCAGCTTGCCCGCGCCGTTGAACTGGAAGACCTTGTCGGACGCGCTCCTCGCGCCGCCGCCGTACACCGTGTACACCGAGGACGCCGAGGTGCCCTTGAAGGTGGCGGCGTCCTCGCCGACGTTCTCCCACCAGACGTTCTGCAGGGTGCAGCTGCCGAGGCAGTGGACCCCGTCGGCGGCCGGGGAGCCGATGATCACGTTCTTGAGAACCGCGCCGTCCTTGAGGACGAAGAGCGGCTGCTGGCTCTCGTCCTGGCCGTCCGAGCCGAGCTCACCGGTGCCGTGGAAGCGCTGGAGCTTGCCGTCGTAGGTGCCGGAGACCTCGATGCTCGCGGGGACCGGCTTGCCGCCCTTGGCCTGCGGCCAGGCGGGCAGGGCGCTCGCGGCGCCCGCCGGGGCGAGCAGGGTCGTGGTGACGATCGCCGCCCCGGTGACTCCGAGGGCGCTCAGGCCGCCGATGATCGCGCGCCTACGGCCTGTCTTCCGCTTGTGTGACGCTGACGTCATGATGCTTCTTCCTTCAGTGGGGGAGGTGGTGCACCTCGTGGTCGCCACCGGAGGAAGGAAGGTTGCCGCCCGGGTGATCGTTCTCCCGGAAGTTCTCGTCCCGGTCGTCGCCGGTCTCGCCGCCCAGCTCGCGGGCCATCAGGGTGGCCCCCGCGACCGCTCCCGGCATCAGGAAGACGGCGACGAAGGGCACGAGGAAGGCGAGGGTCAGCGGAACGCCGAAACCGAGGACGGCCATCCGGCGCCCACGAAGCATCCCGAGCCGCTCCTTGAGTTCGACGCCGCGGCGCTGGAACGCGACGGACGTCAGCTCCTCGGCGAGGAAGAAGCCGGAGACGCAGAAGCCGATGACGGGGACGACGGTCTGGCCGATCACCGGGATGAAGCCGCAGGCGAAGAGCAGGACGCCGTAGAACGCGACCCTGAGCAGGATCCGCAGGCTGTCACGGGCCGAGATCCACAGCTCGCGCCAGAGCGGGAGCCCGGACTCGGGCACCTCGCCGCCCTCGCTGCGGTCGACCTCCTCGGAGAGCGACTCGTAGAACGGCTGGCCGACGAGCAGGGTCACGGCGGTGAAGGTGATGACCGCGAGGAAGAGACCGAAGGCGACGACCAGGGCGGTCAGGGTGCCCCGGAATATCCCGAGCCAGGGAGAGCTCCAGTCGTCGGCGAAGGGGGTCACCCAGGCGGCCAGGTCGTCGGCGCCGTAGCCGAGACCGACGAGCGCGCCCGCGTAGAGGACGAGGGTCACGAGTCCGGGCAGCAGCCCGAACCCGAACCACCGTCCGTGTCGGCCCACCCACTTCTGGCCCTTTACCAGGTAACCGAAACCAACCCCGAGATCGCGCATGGGGGTCACCCTATCGGGGCCCTCACGGCGGCCCGCACGCAGCGAGGACCGCACCCCGACGGCGGTCGGGGTGCGGTCCTCGTTCAGCGGTCGATCAGTGGTCGATCGCGTGCCCGGTCAAGGCTCAGACGGCGAGCTCGACCGTGATGTTGCCGCGGGTCGCCTTGGAGTACGGGCAGACCTGGTGCGCCTTCTCGATCAGGCTCTTCGCCGTCTCGGCGTCCACGTTCGGGATGGTCGCCGAGATCTTGACGATGAGGCCGAAGCCGTCGTCGTTCTTGCCGATGCCGACCTCGGCGGTGACCGTCGAGCCGGAGATGTCGGCGTTCTCGTTACGGGCGACGACGCCGAGCGCACCCTGGAAGCAGGCGCTGTAGCCCGCCGCGAAGAGCTGCTCGGGGTTGGTGCCGGAGCCGGAGCCGCCCATGGCCTTGGGCGGGTTGACGACGACCTCGAGCCGGCCGTCGTCGGTGGCGACACGCCCGTCACGCCCGTTCTCGGCGGTGGCGACGGCGGTGTAGAGAACGTCGGAGTGCTGGATCGACATGCGGGGTACTTCCTTCATGGGTTCGCCGCGACTCGCGCCCACGATCGCGACGGCTGAGGGAAGACTAACGGGTCACCGAGACGATCATCTTTCCGGTGTTGTCGCCGCGGAGCAGTCCGAGGAAGGCGTCCACGCCGTTCTCGATGCCCTCGACGAAGGTCTCGCGGTGCTTGAGCTCGCCGGCCGCGAGCCAGCCGCCGACCTCCTGGACGAACTGCTGCTGGAGGCCGTAGTGGTCGCCGACGAGGACGCCCTGGAGACGGAGCCGCTTGCCGATGATCATCGCCATGTTGCGCGGTCCCGCGACCGGCTCGGTGTCGTTGTACTGGGCGATCATGCCGCAGATGGTCGCGCGGCCGTGCACGTTGAGCGAGGAGATCGCGGCTTCGAGGTGGTCGCCGCCGACGTTGTCGAAATAGACGTCGATGCCGTCCGGGGCGGCCTCGCGGAGCTGGTCCTTGACCGGGCCGTTCTTGTAGTTGAAGGCGGCGTCGAAGCCGAGCTCCTCGACGAGGAACTTGACCTTCTCGTCGGAGCCGGCCGAGCCGATCACCCGCGAGGCGCCCTTGAGGCGCGCCATCTGGCCGACCTGGCTGCCGACGGCACCGGCGGCGCCGGAGACGAAGACCGCGTCGCCCTCCTTGAAGGAGGCCACGTCGAAGAGGCCGGCGTAGGCGGTGAGGCCGGTCATGCCGAGGACGCCGAGGTAGGCGGAGAGGGGGGCGAGCGCCGGGTCGACCTTGGTGGCGTGCCGGGCCGGGACGTCGGCGTACTCGCGCCAGCCGAGGCCGTGCAGGACGTGGTCGCCGACGGCGAAACCCTCGGCGTTCGAGGCGATGACCTCGCCGACCGCGCCGCCGTCCATGGGGTGGTCGAGCTGGAACGGCGGGATGTACGACTTCACGTCGTTCATCCGGCCGCGCATGTACGGGTCGACCGAGAAGTGCAGGTTCTTGACGAGGATCCGGCCCTCGGCGGGCTCGGTGACGGGTGCCTCACGCAGCGCGAAGTCCGCGGGGGTCGGCCAGCCGTGCGGACGGGCGACGAGGTGCCACTCACGGCTGGACGCGGGAAGAACGGACATGAGCACGGCCTCCAGAGAACGTACGAAAAGCTTCAGATCACAAAAGATTCACTACCTTAAACAACCATGCACCTAGATATTTTATGTTGTCAAGCATCTGGGTAGGATGGAGGGCATGGCCACCCCACGCACGGATCCCCTGACCCTCGAAGTCGTCGAGCTGATCGGCACGGTCGTCGCGCGCTACTACGAGGAGTACGAGCAGGCCGCCGCGCAGCACGCGCTGACCGGCGCGCAGGCCCGTGTGCTCGGCCTGCTCTCGCTGGATCCGCTGCCGATGCGCCGCATCGCCCAGAAGCTGAAGTGCGAGCCGTCCAACATCACCGGGATAGTGGACCGCCTGGAGGCCCGCGGCCTGGTGGAACGCCGTCCGGACCCGGCGGACCGGCGCGTCAAACTGGCCGTCCCCACGGAGGAGGGCCGCGCGACGGCCCACCGGCTGCGCGAGTCCCTGGACTTCGCCCGCGAGCCGCTCGGCGAGCTGACCGAGGCCGAGCGGACGCTGCTGCGGGACCTGCTGAAGCGGATGCTCGGCGTCCAGCCGGACGTCTAGGGCATCGCGGGAAGCCTCGCCGTTCGGACCCTCCCCGCACGGACCTCGCCCGCTTCGCCTCGCCGCTCAGGCGGGGACGGACTCCTGGCCGGATCCGTCGAAGGGCGGATAGTGCTCGGCACCCATGCGCTCGGCCGCTTCGATGTAGACGGCCAGCGCGTCACGGGACCGGGCCAGCCGCTCCATCTGGTCCTCGATCCGCCCCATCCGCGACCGCATGGCCGCCACCAGCTCGGGGCAGCCGGCCAGCTCCGGGACCTCGCCGACCGCGCACGGCAGCAGGTACGCGATGTCCTCCGAGGACAGCCCCGCGCCGAGCAGATGCCGGATCTGCCTCACTCGCAGCACGGCGCTCTCGTCGTACTCCCGGTATCCGTTGGAGCCGCGGTCGGCCTCCAGGAGGCCCTGGGCCTCGTAGTAGCGCAACTGATGGGTGTGCACACCCGTCCGGCGGCTCAACTCCCCGATCCGCACAGCGACCTCGGCCTCCCTCGCCCACGCGCTCGCTTGACCTTCACACCGGTACGAACGTTCACGATGCTGTCATGACCGACAGAACAGCCGCACCCGTGAACGCATCCGCCACCGCACCCGTGACCGTCATCGGACTCGGCCTGATGGGCCAGGCACTCGCCGGCGCCTTCCTCGGGGCCGGACACCCCACCACCGTGTGGAACCGTACTCGCTCCAAGGCCGCCGCACTGGTGGCAGCGGGCGCGCACCTGGCGCCGTCGATCGGCGCCGCGCTCGACGCGAGCCCCCTGACGATCGTCTGCCTCACCGACTACGAAGCCGTGCACGAACTGCTCGACGTGGACGACGTGACGCTCGACGGCACGACCCTGATCAACCTGACCTCGGGCGACTCGGCCCAGGCCCGGGAGGCCGCCCGCTGGGCCGAACGGCGCGGCGCCCGCTACCTGGACGGCGCCGTCATGGCCGTCCCGCCGGTGATCGGCACCGCCGAGGCGGTCATCCTGCACAGCGGCCCGAAGACGGACTTCGACGCCCACAGCCGCACCCTCGGAGCGCTCGGCACCGTCACCCACCTCGGCGAGGACCCCGGGCTCGCGTCCCTGTACGACGTGGCCGGCCTGGCCATGATGTGGAGCGTCCTGAACGCCTGGCTGCAGGGCACGGCCATGCTGCGGAAGGCGGGCGTCGACGCGGCCACGTACGCGCCGTTCGCCCGGCAGATCGCCGCCGGAGTCGCCGACTGGCTCCCGGGGTACGCGCAGCAGATCGACGCCGGCTCCTTCCCGGCCGACGTGTCGGCCCTGGAGACCGACGCGCGGGCCATGGAGCACCTGATCGGGGAGAGCGAGGCGCTGGGCGTCAACGCCGAACTCCCGAAGCTGTTCAAGGCCATGGCCGACCGCGCCATCGCCGCCGGCCACGGCGGCGAGCAGTACCCGGTCCTGATCGAGGAGTTCGGCAGGCCCTGGGCGGACTGACGCCGGGTCCTGGTGCCGACGCCGGCTCACACCGGCCGGCGGGTCCCTGACGGGCAGCCGCCGCTCAGACGCACCACCAGAGGAAGGGGGTGCACGTCTCGGTCGGGGTCGGGGTCGGCGTGGGGGTGGGAGTGGGGGGCGTGGCCGTGGTCGACGGGGTCGGGCCGGTGGCGGTGGGCGTGCCGGACGGAGGCGTGTGGGCCTTCGTCGCCGACGGGGTCGCGGTGGGGGTCGCCGCGGGCCGGGTCACCGGGGCGGTGGGCGTCGACGGGTGCTGCGGGGCGCCCCCGTTCCCCGTGCCGGTACCCGGCCCTGAACCGGAGCCCGTACCCGATCCCGTGCCCGATCCCGAACCCGTGCCGGTGCCCGTGCTCGTGTCCGCGCTCACCTGGCGGGGGCGGGTCGGTGCGGACGTGACCGGCGGCGGGTTGCCGCCGTCCGGGGCGGCGGTGGTCTCGACGGGCTCCGGGGCCAGCGGGGACTCGGTGACGTCGAGTTCCTCCACCGCCGTGGCGGCGCCCGCCTGCTCCGGGTTCTCCATGGCGAGCCGGGCCAGGCTCAGCGAACCCGCCGCGAGCACCAGACCGAGGGTTCCCACCAGGACCGTACGGCCCCGGCGGCTCCGCGCGCGGCGGCCCTTGCGGGCGGCGGAGCGGCCGCGGTCGGCGGACCGGCCCTGCGCGGCGACGCGGGCGGCGCGGCGGCCGCCGGGCGCCGGGCGGGGCGGTTCGAGGACGTCGAGTTCGTAGACGTGCTCGGGCGCAGGCGCGTACTCGGGCCCAGAGTCGTACGCGGGCCCGGGCCCGGCAGGCTCCACCGGCTGGGCCGACGGGAACGCCTGGACGGGCTCGGCCGGCCGGCCGGGTATGTGGGGGGTCTCGTACCGCAGTTCCTCGACGGGAGTCCCGCACCCGGCACAGGCGAGGGCCCCGTTGAGATGCCGCCGGCACGCGTGGCAGTAGTCCATGGGGCCCGCAGGCTATGCGGCCGGGTACGGCCACAGGTAGGCGCGGAAGTGAGGATTCTGTGAGGAAACCGCAGGTCGTCGGCGGTGCGTCGTGATTCTCCCGCTTCGGTACGTCCTGCCGGGCGCACCGGAGCGGGCCCCGGGCGGCGCATCCCAGCGCGCGCCGCGGCACGGACGGCCGGACGATGCCAGGAGGACCGCGTAACGCGACCCCACCTCGCCCGTGCCAGCACCGCACTCCGGAGGATCCGCCGTGACCGTCAGCCTTGAGCAGCTGCGTCGTTGCCATGTCGCCGTCGACCTGGGTGCCGCCCGCACCCGGGTCTTCGTCAAGGGCGCCGGACTCGTCGTCGACGAGCCGAGCGTCGCCGCCGTCAACACCCGCACCGGAGCGCTGATCGCGGTCGGCGCGCTGGCCGAGAAGATGACCGGCCGCACCCCCGACTACATCCGGGTCGTCCGCCCGGTCTCGGGCGGCACGGTCGTCGACATCGAGATGGCGCAGCGGATGCTCCGTCACCTCCTCGGCGAGAAGCTGCGCCGTCAGCTCCGCCGCAAGCCCCGGCTGCGCGCCGCCGCCTGCACCCCGCACGACAGCGACCCGCTCGCCCAGCGCGCCGCCGTGGAGACCCTCGTCGGTCTGGGGGCCCGCCGTGTCGAGCTGGTCGACACGCTGATCGCGGCGGCCGTCGGCTGCGGCCTGCCGGTCGAGCAGCCGACCGCCACCATGATCCTGGTGTGCGGTGCGGCGACCACGCAGGTCGCGGTGCTCTCGCTGGGTTCGATCGTCACGGCGGAGCGGATGCCGGTGGGCGGCGACGCCATCGACCACGCCGTCATCCAGCACCTGCGCCACCACCACGAGCTGATGCTGCCGAGCCAGTCGGTCCGCCCGCTCCAACTCGCCCTCAGCGGGAACGGCCTGACGCCCCACGGTCCGGCCTGGACCGAGATCCACGGCCGTGACGTCGCCACGGGTCTGGCCCGCTCGGTGACCGTCGACACCGCCGCCGTTCGGGAGGCCATCCACACCCCGCTGACGGCGGTCCTCGACGGCATCGGGAAGGTGCTGCGGGACTGCCCGCCGGACCTGGTGGCCGACCTCGCGGACCGCGGAATCATGATGGTCGGCGGCAGCGCCCTGCTGCCGGGGCTCGACCAGATGCTGCGCGAGGCGACCGGCATGCCGGTCCACATCGCCGAACGGCCCGACGTCTGCGCGGTCCTGGGTCTCGGCGCCATGCTGGAGGGCAAGGTCCAGCCGATGGTCCTCGACCCGCTGTCGGAGCGGAACCCGCTGACCGACGAGGACTGACTCCGGTCGGACACAATCCCGCGAAACCGAACGATTCGTACGACAATGAGACCATGACGATCATGGACGAGGACCGGGACGGGGACACGGACGAGGACGCGCCCCGCCTGCCCATGCTGCTCGAAGCCGTCCTGAGTGTCGGCACGGAACTCGAACTCCGCTCCACCCTGCAGCACATCGTGGACTCCGCCACCGAGCTGATCGGGGCCCGCTACGGCGCGCTCGGAGTCGTCGACCCCGAGCGCCGCCGCATCACCGAGCTCTTCACCGCCGGTGTGACGGACGAGGAGCGACGGCGCGTCGGGGGGCTCCCCGACGGCCACACCGGGCTGCTCGGCGTCCTCATCCGGGACCAGCGGCCGCTGCGGATCGACGATCTGGCGGCCGACCCGCGCTCCTCCGGTGTACCCGCGGGGCACCCGGAGATGCACAGCTTCCTCGGCGTCCCCATCCGGGTCCACACCGAGGTCTTCGGCAATCTGTACCTCACCGAGAAGCGCGACGGCGGCTTCACCGAGGAGGACCTCTCCCTGCTCCGGGTCCTCGCCTCGCAGGCCGGCATCGCCATCGGCAACGCCCGGCTGTACGAGACCGCCCGGCAGCGGGAACGCTGGATCGAGGGCGCGGCCGCGGTGACCACGGCCCTGCTGACCGGCGCGTCCGCGGAGAACGCGCTGATGACCGTCGCCGAGCAGGCCCGTATCCTCGCCGGCGCCACGGCCGGAGTCGTCCTCCAGCCCACCGTCGAGGGCGGGATGGAGATCGTCGCCGCCTCGACGACGGACGACCCGGGTGATCTGGTGGGGACGGCGATCGCACCCGGCTCCCCGGTGCTCGTCCAGCTCCTCGGCGGGGAGCCCGTGTTCATCGAGGACTCGGCGACGGACGCCCGGATGACCACCCCTGTCCGGTCCCGCTTCGGGCCGTCGATGATGCTGCCGCTGCAGAGCGGCGGAAGGCTCATCGGCACGCTCGCCCTCCCCCGTCGGCGCGGCGACCCGCCGTACACGGACGTCGACCGGCTCCTCGCCTCGCAGTTCGCCTCGCAGGCGGCACTCGCGCTGGTCCTCGCCGACGCGCGGCACGACAGGGAGCGGCTCGCGGTGTACGAGGACCGGGACCGGATCGCCCGCGATCTGCACGATCTGGTCGTCCAGCGCCTGTTCGCCACGGAGATGATGCTGGAGTCCACCCGGCGGCGGGCGGTCGACTCCTCGGAGGACAACGCGCTGCTCGGGCGGGCTGTGGACGAGCTGGACTCCACCATCCAGGAGGTCCGTACGACCATCTTCGCGCTCCAGCAGCCCCCGGCGGACGCCCCGACGTCCTTCCGGGGGAAGGTCCTGCGGGAGACCGGCGGGGCGGCGGTGCTGCTCGGCTTCCAGCCGTCCGTGCACTTCGCCGGAGCCGTCGACACCCTCATCGACGAGGAGACGGCCGGCAGGCTCCTGGCCGCCCTGCGCGGGGCGCTCGCGGCGGCGCACCGGAGGTCGGGGGTCGGCGCGATGACCGTGGAGGTGTCGGTCGGGGACGAGGGGGCCCGGCTGCGGGTCACGGACGACGGCACACCGCCGACGACGGTGACCTGGCCGTAGGTCCTCGTACGAGGACACATACCCGTACCACCCGATCGTGGAGACCCGTACGGAGCCGCCCGGACGCGGACACTCGTACGGCGCAGTCCCGCGCGCCGCCCACCCCGCCCCGATCTTGACTGGAGGCGTGGACACCGAGACCAAACCCCCGACCGCGGTGGCCTACCGCAACCTGGTGACGGCCACCATCGGCTTCACGCTCACCTTCTGGGCGTGGGACCTGATCGCGCCCCTCGCCAGCTGGTACGGCGACCGGCTCGAACTCAGCTCCTTCGAGCAGTCGCTGCTCGTCGCGGTCCCCGTCCTCGTCGGCTCGCTCGGCCGCATCCCGGCCGGCGCGCTGACCGACCGGTACGGCGCGAAGCTGATGTTCCCGCTGGTCTCGGCGCTGACGATCATCCCTGTCCTCCTGCTCATCGTGGTCAAGGACAGTTACGGCCTGATGCTGGTCGTCGGCTTCCTCCTCGGCCTCGGCGGTACGACGTTCGCGATCGGCATCCCTCTGGTCAACTCCTGGTTCCCGCCCGAGAAGCGCGGTCTGGCGCTCGGCGTGTTCGGCATGGGCATGGGCGGTGTGGCACTCTCCGGCTACTTCACGCCGCGCATCGCGAAGCACGGCGAGAACCTGCCGTTCATCGTGGTGGCGGTCGCGCTCGCGGCGTACGCGGTGCTCGCGACGTTCCTCATCACCGACCGGCCCGACCGGCCCGTGCCCACCGCCTCCCTGGCGACCCGGCTGGGCGCGGCGGGGCGGCTGCGGGTGACGTGGGAGCTGTCGGCGCTGTACGCGATCGGCTTCGGCGGCATCGTGGCGTTCGGCGTCTATCTGCCGACGTATCTGAAGACCTGGTACGAGCTCGATCCGACGGACGCGGGAACCAAGGCGGCCGGTTTCGCTCTGGTGACCGTCGTCTTCCGGCCGATCGGCGGCTGGCTCTCGGACCGGATCCATCCGGCACTCGTGACGGCCGCCGCGCTCGGCGTGGTGGCGCTCCTCGCGATCGTCCAGGCCTTCGACCCGCCGCTGGACCCGGGCGGCACGATCGCGCTGCTGATCATGGCGGCGGGTCTGGGAACGGCGAGCGGTTCGGTGTTCGCGCTGGTCTCGCAGGTGACTCCGCAGGCGAAGGTCGGCAGCGTGACGGGCATCGTCGGTGCCATGGGCGGCCTGGGCGGTTTCCTGCCGCCGCTGGTGATGGGCGCGATCTACAGCGCGAAGGGCTCGTACTCGATCGGCTTCATGCTGCTGTCGGACCTGGCGCTGGCGGGCTGTGTGTACGCGTGGGGCCGTATGCGCGGAATCCGCCCGGGGGGCGAGGACCCGACGGCGGAGGCGACGAAGGTCACGGCGGGCCGTCCCTGACGGACGGCAGAATGCCTCCCGGAACCCTCGATCTCGACATCGACCCGAGGAGTACGACCGGTGAGTGCGCTCTTCCCCGCCCTTGCGGCCCCTTCCGCCCGGCCCGCGCTGCGCTGCGGCCCGGACGCCCTGACGTACGAGGAACTGGCCCGGGCCGCCGGGGCCCTGGCGGTCCGTATCGGGGGAGCCGGGCGGGTCGCCGTCTGGGCCACCCCGACCGCGCACACGGCGGTCGCGGTCGTCGGGGCGCTGCTCGCCGGCGTACCCGCCGTACCGCTCAATCCGCGGACGGGTGAGCGCGAGCTGGCGCACATCCTCGACGACAGCAGGCCCACGGCCGTGCTCACCGGTGCCGGGGACGTGCTGCCCGCCGGCCTCGACGGGCTCCCCCGGACCGTCGTGGACCTGACGGCGAGCGGCCCGCCGGTCGCGGAGACGGCCGGTGCCGAGTCCCCCGCGCTGATCGTCTACACCTCGGGCACCACCGGCCCGCCGAAGGGTGTCCTGCTGTCCCGGCGGGCGGTCGCCGCCTCGCTCGACGCGCTCGCCGAGGCCTGGTCGTGGACGGCCGACGACATCCTGGTGCACGCGCTGCCGCTGTTCCATGTGCACGGACTGATCCTCGGGATCCTGGGGCCGCTGCGGCGCGGCGGCGCGGTCCGGCACCTGGGCGCGTTCTCGGTGGAGGGCGTGGCGCGGGAGCTGGGCGACGGCGGCACGATGCTGTTCGGCGTACCGACCATGTACCACCGGCTCGCGGACGCGCTGGCCGGGGACACCGGACTGGCCGGGGCGTTGGCCGGGGCGCGGCTCCTCGTCTCCGGGTCCGCGGCGCTCCCGGTCCACGACCACGAGCGGATCGCGGCGGCGACGGGCCGGACGGTGGTGGAGCGGTACGGGATGACCGAGACGCTCATGAACACCAGCGTCGTGCCGGGCGGCGAACCGCGCCCCGGGACCGTCGGCCCCCCGCTCGCGGGCGTGGACCTGCGGCTCGTCGACGAGGACGGCTCCGTCCTGAAGGAGCTCGACGGGGAGACGGTCGGCGAGGTGCAGGTGCGCGGCCCGAACCTGTTCTCCGGCTACCTCAACCGGCCGGACGCGACGGCCGCGGCCTTCGACGGCGACTGGTTCCGCACCGGCGACATGGCGGTCCGGGAGGCGGACGGCGCGGTGCGGCTCGTCGGCCGCAAGGCGACCGACCTGATCAAGAGCGGTGGCTACAAGATCGGGGCGGGAGAGATCGAGAACGCGCTCCTCGACCACCCCGGGGTGCGCGAGGCGGCCGTCACCGGCGAGCCCGACCCGGACCTGGGCGAGCGGATCGTGGCCTGGGTGGTGCCGGAGGACAAGGACAGGCCCCCGACGGCGGAGGAGCTGGCCGACCACGTCGCGCGCCTGCTCGCCCCGCACAAGCGGCCCCGGGTGGTGCGCCGTCTCGACGCCCTCCCCCGCAACGACATGGGCAAGATCCTGAAGAAGGCCTTGACCGCCGGCAGTTGAGGGGACGGAGCCGGGCCCCCTCCCGCGGTGAGCAGGAGGGGGCCCGGCCTTCGTGCATGGCGGGTGGCTACTTCACGCCCACCGCGCGGATCAGTTCCTGCGTGACCGAGCCGCCCCGGTCGTCGCTCGCCCCGGCCCGCAGCGAGACGGATCCCGCGCCGGACGGGACGCGCAGCTCGCCGTCCCAGGCGGCCCCGTGCCGGGCCTTCTTGAGGGCGACCTTCGTCCAGGTCTTGCCCTCGTCGTAGGAGACCTCCAGGGTGCCGCCGGTGATGGTGCCGGTGCCGGCCGCGCCCTTCACGTACTCGGCGGAGATCCCGACGGACAGCTTGCGTCCGGCGCGGACGTCACCGTCGATGTCGGTGTCCACGTCGAAGCCGAGGTTGAGCATCGGCAGGTAGGTGGCCCGGTCGGACGGGGTCTCGGCGGAGCGGAAGGTCCACTCGCTGTGGCCCTTGCCGGCGAGCCGCCAGCGCGTCGGGTCGAGCGCGGTGTCGGTGACGACCTTGTAGGTCGCCTCCTCCGCCGGCGCGTCCCAGGCGTAGGCTCCGGAGCTCATCTTGCGGTCGACACGGGTGCCGTTGACGTACACCTCGGTGTACTGGGTCATCGAGTCGTCGTTCCACACGTTGCCGAAGCCGGTGTGGTCGGTGCCGGAGTCGCCCCAGCCCGGGGTGTTGAAGCGCAGGTCGTTGCCGGTGCGCTGCTGGCCCCAGCCGAGGCCGGTGCCCAGCCACGGGTGCCAGACGGGGCCGAACCAGTCGAGATTCACCCGGCTGCCGCCCCGGTAGGACGGAGTGCCGCCACGCTGCTCCAGGGAGTCGCCGAGGTCGACGGACTCGTGCCAGCGCTGGCCGGTGCCGGTGGAGACGTACTCGGTGCGCTCGGTCGGGAAGGAGATCCACTCCTTGAAGCCGAAGCCGATCGGGAAGGTGTCGGTGACCGAGTAGCGGAACTCGCCGCCCAGTTCCTTGCGCTTGGTGGGCGCGTAGAAGGTGGAGCTGATGGTGGCCAGTTCGTCCTTGTCGGGCCGGAAGACCAGGTCCTTGCCGATGGCATCGGGGTGGCCCTCGGAGAGGTCGTACGTGAACGGGGTGAAGCGGGTACCGGTCAGGTCGACGCGCTTGCCGCGGGCCGCGCCGGCGGCGAGGCGCTGGGCGTCGGCGGTGTTGACGGTGGCGACGGAGAGCGGCCGGTCCTGGTAGTCGGCGGTGCCGAACCACTTCATGAGGCGGCCGGGCTGGTCGTCGGTGACGAACAGGGCCTTGGCGCCCGCGTCCTGGGCGGTCTGCGCGATCTGCGCCGGGTCGGCGCCCTCGGTCAGGCGGACGAGGACGGCCTTGCCCGTGGCGTTCTTGCCCTGGTACTCGGCGGGGGTTCCGGTACCGGCGTCGACGAGGCCGAGACGGTGGGTGCCCTCCAGGAGGGTGGCGCCTGCCTGCGGGGTGGCGCCGGAGAGACGGGAGCCGTCGACGCTCGTCTCCAGCATCGGCTTGCCGAGGCGCCAGACCGTTCGGTACTCGAAGGTTCCGGTGGCGGGCTTGGTGGTGGGCGCCGCGAAGATCGAGTCGTACTTCGGCGGGACCTGGACGGCTCCGCCGTAGGAGGCGCCGTTGGCGTCGCGGTCGAACTCCATCAGGAGCTGCCGGGTCTCGGTGCGCTTCTCGACCTCGGCGCGGATCTCGCGGAGCTGCCGTCCGTCGAGGGTGATCTCGCGGTCGCGGTCGAGGGTGATCTCCGGCGCGGTGAGGAAGCCGAGGCCGAGGGAGTCCTCGCCGTGGGAGCCGCGGACGTCGAGGAAGGTGTCGACGGTGTACGTGCCGGGCTTGAGGCGGAGTTCGAGGGTGCCGGACTCGCCGACCGTGGCCGGGAAGGGGTCCACGCCCTGGGTCAGCTGCTGCACACCGAGGTGGGCGGGGGTCGCCGCGCCGTCACGGTCCTTCACGTGGACGGTGAGGGTGTAGCGCTCCTCCTCCTTCACCAGGCCGAGCGCGGTGTGCGCGACGACGGTGCCGGCGGCGGTGGCGGTGACCCGGCCGGAGGACTGGCCGACGGGGGCCTTGGCGCCGTCACCGGTGACGGTGGTGCTCGCGGTCCCGTGGGCGGGGACGGTGAGGGTGGTGTCGGCGAGGGCGGCGACACCGGCCGGCATGCCCTCGACGGCCAGGTTCAGCTCGACCGGCGCGTCGGAGGAGTTGGTGTAGGTGACGGTCTTGGTGACGGGCTTGTTCGACTCGTACGGCCAGGCGACGTAGCCGAGGTCGGCGGAGCCGGTCGCGGTGACGTTCGCGGCGATCGCGGCGGCCACGTCGACCCGGCCCGAGCCGAGCGCGTACGAGGAGGCGTCGAGCGTCTTCGACGAGGACATCAGCGCGCTCTTGAGCTGGGCGCCGGTCCAGTCGGGGTGCCGTTCGGCGAGCAGCGCGGCGACGCCGGCGACGTGCGGGGTCGCCATCGACGTACCGCTCATGGAGGTGTAGAGGCCACTGCCGGAGACGAGCTGGGAGCGGGCGGCGAGAATGTTCACGCCGGGCGCCGACAGGTCGGGCTTGAGGGCCTGGTCGCCGTAGCGGGGTCCCTGGCTCGTGAAGTAGGCGGCCTCGTCGGCGGAGTCGACGGCGCCGATGGTGAGCGCGGAGTCGGCGGCGCCGGGCGAGCCGATGGAGCCCGGGTAGCCGGAGTTGCCGGCGGCGATGACGAAGAGGGCGCCGGTCTCGGCGGTGAGGGTGTTGACGGCCTGGGCCATCGGGTCGGTGCCGTCGCTGGGTTCGCTGGAGCCGAGGCTCATCGAGACGATCTTCGCGTCGATGTCCTTGGCGGCCCACTCCATGCCGGCGATGATCTCCGACTCGGAGCCGGATCCCTCGTCGCTGAGGACCTTGCCGACGGCGAGGGTGGCGTCGGGGGCGACGCCCTTCTCCTTGCCGTCGGACCCGGCGCCGGAGCCGCCGACGGTGGAGGCGACGTGGGTGCCGTGGCCGTTGCGGTCGGCGACCTCCTGGCCGGCGATGAACGACTTGGACTCGGTGACCCGTCCCGCGAGGTCGGGGTGGGCGAGGTCGGCGCCGGTGTCGAGGACGGCGACCTTCACACCCTTGCCGGTGAGCCCGGCCTCCCAGGCCTTCGGTGTGCCGATCTGCGCGTTGGACTCGGCCATGGCGGCCTTGACCCGGCCGTCGAGCCAGACCTTGCCGGGGGCGGCGGCCCGCGCGGTCGGGGCGGCGGTGAAGCCCTGCCAGAAGGCGGCGGGGTCGGTGGCGGTGACGGCGGCGCCGCCGATGCTGGGCAGCGCGCGGACGGTCTCGGCACCGCGCGGGGTCGCCGCGGCGGTACGGGCGCCCTTGCCGCCGTAGGAGACGATCAGCGGCAGGTCACCGGTGATGCCCTGTTCGACGAGGCCGGTGACGTCGAAGAGACGGGGGTCGAGCGCGCCGGAGGCCAGGTAGGGGCGGGCCTCGTCGGGGACGACGGTGACCCGGCCGCCGGAGATCTGGCTGCGTATCGCGCCGGTGGCGCCCTTGGCCCGGTCGACGGTGACGGTCTGCCGGCCGCCACCGAGGTCGGTGAGGGTGACGCGGTCTCCGGTGACGAGGGTGACGGTGGTGCTCGCCGCCGCCCCCTTGAAGGTGTCCGGTACGGCGGCGGCGGTGTTCCCGGCGGCGGCGGTCTGCCCGGCCGACAGCATCACGAGGGAGATGCCCGCGGCGATCAGCGCGGCCCTTCCTCTGTCGAAGGGTGTGGTCCTCGACGTCATCGTTCGAACTCCTCGTGGACCCGGGGTCGGGGGTGTTTCCGGGTGCCGCGAGGAGTCTTGGTCAGGTGGACGGGAGTTGACTCCGTTCGGCCCTGGCGGTTATGCGCCGTGGCGGCCAACCGCCAGAACAGGACGTACCGTTCGGGGAGAATTGCTCACGGAGTCGGGTCGAGGGCGTCGTACCGGCGGAAACCGCGCCCGTACAGGGCGAGGGCGCCGACCGCGACGACACAGGCGATCCCACCGCCCGTGACAGCGACCGCGGGCGAGGTCAGATCGGCCACGGAGCCCGCGAGGAAGTCCCCGAGCCGGGGCCCGCCGGCGACCACCACGATGAACACGCCCTGGAGCCTGCCGCGCATCTCGTCCGGGGCCGCGACCTGCATCATCGTGTTCCGGAAGATCATGGAGACGGTGTCGGAGTACCCGGCGAGGGCGAGCAGGAGCAGCCCGAGCCAGAGGTCCCGGGTGAGCCCGAAGACGGCGATGGCGGTCCCCCAGCAGGCGACGGCGATCAGGATCGCCTGCCCGTGATGCCGGATGCGTCCCTGCCAGCCGGAGAGCACCCCGCCGAGCAGCGCCCCGAACGCGGGCGCGGCGACGAGGAGTCCGGCGGTCTTCGCGTCGCCGCCGAACCAGAGCACGGCGACGGCGGGGAACAGGGCGCGGGGGTGGGCGAGGATCATCGCGCAGAAGTCCGAGAAGAACGTCATCCGGAGGTTGGGCCGGGTCGCGAGGAACCGCAGCCCGTCGAGCACGGAGGCCCTCTTCCCGCCTCCCTTCCGGTCCGGAAGCATCGACGGCAGCCGCCACATCGCGTACAGGCTCGCGGCGAAGGCGACGGCGTCGACGAGGTACGCGGTCTGGTACCCGGCGAACCCGACGATCAGCCCGCCGAGGCTCGGCCCGACGAGCATGCCGAAGGTCGTGACCATCGAGTTCAGCGCGTTGGCGGCCCGCAGCTGCTCGGGCGGCAGGAGCCGGGGGATCATCGCGCTGCGCGCGGGCGCGTTGAGCGCGGCGCAGACGGCCTGCAGGGCGACGATTCCGTACAGGAACCAGACCCGGTGGAACCCGGCGAACGCGGCGGTGGCGAGCGCGACCGACAGCACGGCGGAGCCGCAGGCGCTGTAGAGCCCGAGCTTGCGGCGGTCGACGGTGTCGGCGATGGCGCCGCCGTACAGCCCGAAACAGACGAGCGGGACGAGCGAGAACAGCCCGACGAGCCCGACGGAGAAGGGCGACCCGGTGATGTCGTACACCTGGAGGGAGACGGCGAGCGCCGTCATGCCCTGCCCGACCCAGGAGACGGTGTTGCCGAACCAGAGGCGGCGGTAGTCGGCGGAGGTCCGCAGCGGGGTGAGATCGGCGAAGAGCCGGCGGCGCTCCGGGGTGGGGGCCGGGGGCTCGGAGGACGAAGAGGGCGGGGAGGGCTCGGACTCGGGGGGCTGCGGCTGCGACCGCGGCTGGGTGGCGGTCACGCGATGGCGTAACGGAGCTCGGGGCGCTCCCAGTGGATGTGACCGGTGGGCGCGACGGTTCCGGTCCGGACGGCGCCGGTGCGCAGATAGAACTCCTCGGCGGGCGGATGGGCGACGACCCGCACGGCCTTGAGCCCGGCGGCCCCGGCCTGCCCGGTCATGTGCTCCATGAGCAGCCGCCCGATGCCGAGCCCCTGCGCGCCGTCGGCGACGAACGCGAGGTCGAGCTCGGCGTCGTCGACGAGCAGCGCGTAGAACCCGAGCACCCGGTCGCTCGCGTCGACGGCGACGAACACGGGATGGTGCTCGATGTACGCGCCCCCGACCTGGTACCCCTCGACCATCGCGGCGTAGTCCCCGCGATAGGCCCGGGAGCTCCTGACGAGCCGGGTGAGCCGCTTGGAGTCTTCGGCGACGGCACGCCGGACGGTGAACTCGGACATGGGGTGAGTATAGGGGCGGGCACGGCAGTTGATCCTTACGTTTTGGTCAAGCGTTCAAGCGTCGCCTCCGGGGGCCCCGCCTCCGTCACCGCCTGTCCATGGCGCAGGGTCGTGCCGTGGGTGAAGGTCTCCGCGAAGACCTCGGGGCCCAGGATCGCGCGGGCCCTCGCCTCCGTGGCGTCGACGTCCGAGCGCTCCGCCGGGGGCAGCGGTGCGCCCGTCGAGGCACGGAGGGCCGACGCCGCGCCCAGCGGGAGGGCGGCCCCCTTCACCCGGCCCGCGCCCGCGTGGGCCGAGGCCAGGCCCTCCAGGGCGAGCGCTTCGTCCGCCGCCAGAACCGGCTGGAGTCCCCGCTCCTCGACCTGCGGCTCTTCAGGAACCGGGCCTTCACCGGCGCGCTGCTCACCCTGCTCCTGGGCATGACCGCGCTCAACGGAGTCGAGTACCTGGTCCCGCAGCACCTCCAGGCCGTCGCGGGACTGCCGCCGCTGGAGGCCGGTCTGCGGCTGCTGCCCGGAGCGGCGGGCCTGATCGCCGGCTCGCAGCTGACCCCCTTCGTGGCGCGGAAGCTCCGTCCGGCGTACGTCCTCACCGGCGGGCTCCCGATCTCGCCGGCCGGGTACGCGGTGTTCGCCCTGGCCGAAGGCGTGACCGTGGCCGCCCTCGGTCTCGCGGTCATCATGTTCGGCGCGGCCCCGATCAGCGTCCTGGGCACGGCCCTCGCGGTCGGTTCCGCCCCGGCCGAGAAGGCGGGCGCGGCGGCCGCGACCGGCCAGACGGCCTACGACCTGGGGCTCGCCCTGGGCATCGCGGTCACCGGCAGTGTGGCGGTCGCCGTCTACCGGGGCGGCATCCCGGCGGACGCGCCGGCCGCGGCCCACGAGAGCGTGGGCGCGGCGCCGGCCCTGCCGGACGAAGGGCTGCGGGAGCAGGCCCGGGAGGCCTTCACGACGGCCCTCCACTCGGCCTCGGCCCTGAGCGCGGTCTTCGCCCTGGTGACGGCGGCCATGGTCCTGACCCCGCTCCGCAAGGTCCCCCGCTCCTGACCGATCCCCCGGGATCACCGCCTGCCGCTCGCCGCGCCCACCGCGCGGCGGGCGGCTCGCGTGGTGGCCCCTGTCGATTCCCACCCCTCGAAGCGCCGCCGGCCACGCCCCCGGCAGCCGCTCGGGAGCCGCCTGGCGGTGGCAGCGTCCGGCGGCGAGAGCCGTCTAGCGGCAGACGTACAGGTCGTCCGGGTCGACGCTGTCGAGACGGACGGCCAGGGCGTCGAGGCGTTCCCGCAGGTCGCGGATGTCGGCGAGGTCGAGGCCCGTCGCGGCGGCGATCCGGCGCGGCACGTCGCGGGCCTTCTCCTTGAGAGCGGCCCCCTCGGCGGTGGGCCGCACGGTGACGGACCGCTCGTCCTCGGGGCTGCGGCGCCGCTCGACGTATCCGGCCGCCTCCAGGCGCTTGAGCAGCGGGGACAGGGTTCCGGAGTCGAGCCGGAGGCGCTCCCCGATCCCCTTCACGGGCAGCTCGCCGTGCTCCCAGAGCACCAGCATGGCGAGGTACTGGGGATAGGTGAGCCCCAGCTCCTTGAGCGCCTCGCGGTAGACGCCGTTGAAGGCGCGGGTGGCCGCGTGCAGCGAGAAGCAGATCTGGTGGTCGAGCCGGAGGAAGTCCTCGTCCGGGACGGTGTCGAGCGTCTCCATGCATCCAGGATACGCGAGGACACCTCACACGCGATTGAGTTGTGCACAACTGAATCGTGCGCTACTAATAGAGAGCCACCGCAGCACACTTCCCGAGGACAGGAACGGAAACCATGGACGCGATCTACACCGCTGTCGCCACCGCCAACGGCCGCGAGGGCCGTGCCGTCAGCTCCGACGGCCACATCGACCTCCCCCTCGCCCACCCCCAGGCCCTCGGCGGCAACGGTCAGGGCACCAACCCGGAGCAGCTCTTCGCCGCCGGGTACGCGGCCTGTTTCGCCAGCGCGATGAACCTGGTCGCCCGCCAGGAGAAGATCGACATCTCCGAGGCCTCGATCACCGCCGAGGTCTCCATCGGCAAGGACGCCGCGGACGGCGGCTTCGGCCTCGCGGTCGTGATGCGCGCCGAGTTCCCGGACCACCTCCAGGGCGAGGCCGGCGCGTCCCTCCTGGAGAAGACCCACGCCTTCTGCCCGTACTCCAAGGCGACCCGCGGCAACATCAAGGTCGACCTCGTCGTCGAGTAGTTTTCTGTCGGTTCACGTACGCCCCCGGTGGTCATCGACCACCGGGGGCGTTCGTTTGTGAGTTCTTCCGTTCGGGCACGGGGGATTCGTCTACCGTACGACGGGCAGTCATGGAACGGCCCCCGGCCGGTGGTTCACGGGCGCTCTCCTTGGGGCGCCCATCGGCCGGTCCGCCCGGCCACCGCACGCGCACCCCCACCCGTGCTCGTCCCGACCCGGAGGAGAACTCCCCCATGGCCGACCTCGACCGTCGCCGGTTCCTGCAACTCGCGGGCGGCACCGCCGCGTTCGCGATGCTCTCGGAGAGCGTCGCACGAGCCGCCGCGATACCGGCGCAGGGATCCACCGGAACGATCCAGGACATCGAGCACATCGTCGTCCTGATGCAGGAGAATCGTTCCTTCGACCACTATTTCGGTGCGATGAAGGGTGTACGCGGCTTCGGCGACCCGCGCCCCGTGACCCTGCCCAGCGGAAAGTCCGTCTGGAACCAGTCGGACGGCAGCAAGGTCACGCTCCCCTTCCGGCCGACCAGCGACAAGCTCGGCATGGAATACCTCCAGGGGCTCAACCACGACTGGGCCGGCGGCCAGAGCGCCTTCAACAAGGGGAAGTACGACAACTGGATCCCGGCCAAGACCAAGGCCACCATGGCGCACCTCACCCGCGAGGACATCCCGTTCCACTACGCGCTCGCCGACGCGTTCACGATCTGTGACGCCTACCACTGCTCGTTCATCGGAGCGACCGACCCCAACCGCTACTACATGTGGACCGGTTACGTCGGCAACGACGGCACGGGCGGCGGCCCCGTACTGAACAACGCCGAGGCGGGCTACGGCTGGACCACCTACCCCGAGCGCCTGCAGGCGGCGGGCGTCTCCTGGAAGATCTACCAGGACATCGGCGACGGCCTGAACGCCGCCGGCTCGTGGGGCTGGATCAACGACGCCTTCCGCGGCAACTACGGCGACAACTCGCTGCTCTACTTCAACAATTACCGCAACGCCCAGCCCGGCAATCCCCTCTACGACAAGGCCCGCACGGGCACCAACGCCAAGGCCGGCGAGGGCTTCTTCGACATCCTCCGCGCCGACGTGCAGGGCGGGCGACTGCCGCAGGTGTCCTGGATCGCCGCCCCCGAGGCCTTCTCGGAGCACGCCAACTGGCCCTCCAACTACGGCGCCTGGTACATCGCGCAGGTCCTGGACGCGCTGACCTCGAACCCGGACGTGTGGGCCCGCACCGCCCTGCTCATCACGTACGACGAGAACGACGGCTTCTTCGACCACGTGGTCCCGCCGTACGCCCCGGGCTCGGCGGCGCAGGGCCTGTCGACGGCCTCGACCACCCTCGACTACTTCGGCGGCAAGGCCGGCTACGTCGCCGGCCCCTACGGACTCGGCCCGCGCGTCCCGATGCTCGTCGTCTCGCCCTGGTCCACCGGCGGCTACACCTGTTCCGAGACCTTCGACCACACCTCGGTCATCCGCTTCATGGAGCAGCGCTTCGGCGTGCAGGAACCCCAGATCTCACCCTGGCGGCGGGCCGTCTGCGGCGACCTGACCTCCGCCTTCGACTTCTCGCGGACGGACACCTCGGCGGCCGCGCTGCCGCCGACGTCCGGCTACTTCCCGCCGGACAAGAACCGTCACCCCGACTTCCTCGCCACCGCCCCGGCGACCGGCACCATGCCCCGCCAGGAGCGCGGCGCCAAGCCCACCCGCCCGCTGAAGTACGCCCCGTTCGTGGACGGCGCCGCCGACACCGCCGCCGGCAAGTTCCGCCTCACCTTCGGCGGCGGCCCCTCGGCGGGCGCCCAGTTCTACGTGACCTCGGCGAACCGCACCGACGCGCCGTGGACGTACACGACCGAGGCCGGCAAGTCACTGGCGGACACCTGGAACACGACGTACTCGAAGGGCGTCACCGACCTCACGGTCCACGGCCCCAACGGCTTCGTCCGCCGCTTCCGCTCCCCCGGCAAGACGGCCGTGCCCGAGGTCACGGCCCGCCACAACGCCACTGCGGGCACGCTGGACCTGACGTTCACCAACGCCGGCGCGACCGCGACGGTGACCCTCATCAACGCCTACGGCGGCGCCCAGAAGACGCTCTCCGTCGCGAAGGGCGCGACGGTCACCCACAGCGTCGCCGTCTCCGCGGCCCACCACTGGTACGACGTCACCGTCACGTCCTCCGCGAGCACGGACTACGTCCGCCGCCTCGCCGGCCACGTGGAGACGGGCGCGGCGAGCGTCTCGGACCCGGCCCTCCTCACGTACTGACCACCCGGCGGAACGCCCCGAGGGCCCGTACGCGTCCATGCGGCGCGTGCGGGCCCTCGGGGTTCGGTGGCGGGTCGGCGGGGAGCGGGGGCGGGTCCGGCGGGAGCGGGGGCGGGTCCGGCGGGGGG
>NZ_JNZO01000022.1 GCF_000717595.1 Streptomyces flavochromogenes
GGGCGCGCCGATCGCCGGCATCGGTGTCGCGGGCGCCCCCTCGGGCGACCTCGACGAGAAGTTCGCCCAGGCCGGCGTCGCCTCCCTCGGCAAGTAACCGCGTCAGCGGTCCACGGTCGGCGATGGCGCCCGGATCCCCCGCCGGGCGCCCTCGCCTTCTTCCGTGTCGATCCTGCTTAGGATCGATACGTGACCCAGCGCAACCGGACGGACCGGCACCACCGGACCGGAGCAGCCGCGGGCGGCCTCGCCGCCGCCCTCACCGCCCTCGCACTCCTCGCGGGCGGCTGTACGGAGGCCACCGGCGGGGTCCTGGGGACCCCTGGGGCCGCCGGGCTGCGCGACCCGTACTTCCCGAAGCTCGGCAACGGCGGCTACGACGTCGGCCACTACGCCCTCACCCTCGCGTACGACCCCGGGACCGGGCGGCTCGACGGCACCGCCGAGATCACCGCCCGCGCCACCCAGGACCTCAGCGCCTTCAACCTCGACCTCGCCGGGCTCACCGTCGACCGGGCGTCCGTCGACGACGCGCCCGCCGCGGTCAACCGGGCCGGGAACGAGCTGACGCTCCGGCCGCGCGAGGAGATCCGCGAGGGCGCGGAGTTCCGGACCACCGTCACGTACGGGGGCGTGCCCGAGCCGATCACGGACGCGGACGGCTCCCGGGAGGGCTGGCTGCGCACCGACGACGGGGCCGTGGCGGTGGGCGAACCGGCGGGCTCGATGACCTGGTTCCCGGGCAATCACCATCCCTCCGACAAGGCCGCGTACGAGCTGAGGCTCACCGTCCCGGCCGGGCTCGAAGGTCTCTCCAACGGGGTCAGGACCGCCCGCCGGACGGCGGCGGACGGCCGCGTGACGACCGAGTGGCACACGGCCGAGCCGATGGCGAGCTATCTCGCGACGGTCGCGATCGGCCGGTACGAGACGGCGTCCGCCGCACCTGGTTCCGGAACGGTCCCCGTGCTCACGGCCGCCGAGCGCCCGATCGCCGACGCGACGGCCCCGCTGCGCGACGAGATCCCCGAGATCGTCGCCCGGCAGGCCCGGCGCTTCGGCCCGTACCCCTTCTCCACGGCCGGCGCGATCGTCACCGAGAACGAGGCGCTCGGGTACGCCCTGGAGACCCAGACGCGGCCCGTCTTCCCGGCCTCCGCCTTCGACCGGACGACCCTGGTCCACGAGCTGGCCCACCAGTGGTTCGGGAACTCGGTCTCGCCCGCGAGCTGGCGCGACCTGTGGCTGAACGAGGGCTTCGCGACGTACGCCGAGTGGCTGTACACGGAGGAGTACGAGCACGTTCCCGCGCGGACGCACTTCGAGCGGGCCTTCGCCCAGGAGACCAACTGGGCCTTCCCGCCGGCCGCCCCGCCCACCGCCGAGAATCTCTTCGACCCGCCCGTGTACCAGCGGGGCGCGATGGTCCTGCACAAGCTCCGCGAGACGGTCGGGGACAGGACCTTCGACGAGATCCTGCGTGGCTGGCCCGCGAAGTACCGTCACGCCAACGCCTCCACGGACGACTTCACCAGCTACGCGGAGAGCGTGGCGGGGCGCGATCTGGACGAGCTGTGGGACGTGTGGCTGTACGGCGACGGCAAGCCGGCGAAGCCCTAGGGGGCGCTGCGCCGAGCAGGCCGGCTCGTCGGGGCACCTCCCGGGAGGGGCACGGGTCCGGAGGCCGACGGGCTCTCCCCGCCCGGGTCAGGCCAGCGTCTTCCGCATGACCACGCACGCGCGGCCGTGGGCGAGGTCCGGGCGGCGGTCGGTCTCCGCGTAGCCGAGGGAGGTCCAGAAGGCGAGGGCCTCCGGGTTGTTCTCCAGGACGGCGAGCCGCAGGCCCGTACGGCCCTCGGTGCGGAAGCGGTCCTCGACGTACCCGGCGAGCCGGCGTCCGTGGCCCGCGCGCCGTTCGTCCCCGTGGACCATGAGGAGTCCGAGCCACGGTTCGGTCTCCGCCGGGTCGGGGTGCCGGCCGAGGGTGACGGCGACGGCGACGAGCCGGCCCCGGGAGCGGGCCAGGAGCACCTCGGCGGTGGGCTGGGCGAGTTCGTCGGCGAGGGCGGCCGCGACCTGCTCGGGCCGGATGTCGGACGGGTCCGGGAAGTCGCCGCTCAGCTGCTGGAACTCCTCGTTCGAGGCGTACAGCGCGGTGAGTTCGGTGAGCAGCGGGCCGGGGAGGGCCGCACCGTCCTCCAGGGCCTTGGGCGCGAGGGCTTCGACGATCACGCGGCAAGGGTAGAGCCCCGGCGGGACGACCCGGCCGGGGCTCGAGGGTGCTGCGGGGGGCGTCGGTCAGAGGTTGACGCCGAAGTCGCGGGCGATGCCCTCCAGGCCCGAGGCGTAGCCCTGGCCGACCGCGCGGAACTTCCACTCGGCGCCGTTGCGGTACAGCTCGCCGAAGACCATGGCGGTCTCGACGGCGGCGTCCTCGGAGAGGTCGTAGCGGGCGAGCTCGGCGCCGCCGGCCTGGTTCACGATGCGGATGTAGGCGTTGCGCACCTGGCCGAAGTTCTGCGAGCGGTTGACCGCGTCGTAGATGGAGACCGGGAAGACGATCTTGTCGACGGTCGGCGGGAGGGCCGCGAGGTTGACGTTGATCTGCTCGTCGTCGCCGCCGCCCTCGCCGGTGCGGTTGTCGCCGGTGTGGACGATGGTCTGGTCCGGCGTCGACTTGTTGTTGAAGAAGACGAAGTGCGCGTCGGAGGCGACCTTGCCGGCGGCGTCCACGCCGATCGCCGAGGCGTCGAGGTCGAAGTCGGTGCCGGTGGTGGTGCGGACGTCCCAGCCGAGGCCCACGGTGACAGCGGCGAGGCCCGGGGCCTCCTTGGTCAGAGAGACGTTGCCGCCCTTGGACAGGCTCACAGCCATGGAAAGTCCCTTTCATCGTGGTGTCTTCGCCTGGAGAAACGCGTGGTGCCCCCGGACGGTTCCCGGGGTGCTCCCGGCGAAAACAGGATGACTCCGATGGCCCACTGCGGGGAACATGGGGGGCATGTCCGGTCCGTATCCCATCCGCGGCTCCGTCTCGCTCCCCGAGGCCGAGCTCCAGTGGCGTTTCTCGCGTTCCTCGGGTCCGGGCGGTCAGCATGTGAACACCAGCGATTCCCAGGTCGAGCTGCGCTTCGACCTCGCGGCCACCGACGCGCTGCCCGAGGTGTGGAAGGCCCGCGCCCTGGAGCGCCTCGCCGGCCGTCTGGTGAACGGCGTCGTGACGGTCCGCGCCTCGGAGCACCGTTCCCAGTGGCGCAACCGCGAGACGGCGGCGGTGCGGCTCGCCGCGCTGCTCGCCGAGGCGACGGCCCCGCCGCCGAAGCCCCGCCGTCCGACGAAGATCCCCCGCGGAATCAACGAGCGCCGGCTGCGCGAGAAGAAGCAGCGCTCGGAGACGAAGCGGACGCGACAGTCCCGCGACTGGGGCTGAGGGCCGCTCCACGGTGTCCCGGGCTCGGGACGGGTCAGGACAGGTTCCGGTACTTCCCCTGGTAGTAGGTCAGCGGGCCGCCGCCCGCCGCCCCCGCGTCCACCGTCAGGACCCGGCCGACCACGAGCGTGTGGTCACCGGCCACGACCCGGCTCTCCGTACGGCACTCCAGGGTCGCCAGCGCGCCGCCCATGAGCGGGGCGCCGCTCTCCTCGCCGCGGGCGTACGGCAGGTCGGCGAAGAGGAGGCGGTCGCTGACGCGGTTCTTCATGGCGAAGCGCCCGGCGATGTGCCGCTGCTTCTCGCCGAGGATCGACACCGCCCAGACGGGCACGTCGGTGAGCAGGTCGTCCATGCGGGAGCCGTTGCGCAGGCTGACCAGGACCAGGGGTGGGTCGAGGGAGACGGACACGAAGGCCGTGGCGGTCATGCCGACGTCCTCGCCGCGCGGGCCGTCGTCGGGGTCGTGCGCGGTCACCAGGACCACACCGGCCGCGAGGCGGGACATCGCCGCCCGGAACTCGTCGTTGCTCACCCCCTCAGCATGAGGGATGGCCAGATCGGACACGGGGGGCGAGGCGGGGGTCTTCTGCAGCACACCAGCACGCTAGTCCCGGCCCTCCGGGGACCGCATCGGGCCGGGGGACCAGGCCGCCACCCCCGCCGGTCCTAGGACCCGGGGCCCCGGGCCGGGCGGGACCCGCGGCGCCCCGCGCCGACCCCGCCATGACCTGCTGTGACTTGAGTCACAGCGACCAGTATTTGCTGACCCTGTGTACCGGGTGTGCAGCTCGCTGTGATTCAGTGGCAGTGACAGTGCAATACGAACGGTGACTGTGCAACACGAAGCCGATGAGAACCCTGGAGTTGCTGTCGAGGTCTCGGGGAGAGCGAGCGATGGAGACCGAGTCGGAGCCGTACGTCCGTCTCTCGACCCTGCGGCAGCTGCATCAGGTCGTGGCGGACCTCAACACTGCGCGCAGCCTGGCGGACACCCTGCAGACCGTCGCCGACGGTGTGGTCGCCGGTCTCAACTACGAGCTTGCCTGCGTCAACCTCGTCCGTCCCGACGGTGACCTCGTCGTCGCCGCCTTCGCCGGAAGCTCCGCCGCCGAGGCCCTGATCACCGGCCGGGTCGGCTCCCGCGCCTCCTGGGACCGCCGCCTGTCCATGGCGACCGCCTGGGGCGACCTGCGGTTCATCCCGCACACCGAGGGCTGGGTGCTGATGGAGGACGACGTCCCCCAGTGGCACACCGACGGCCCCGCGCCCCGATTCGAGGACGAGTGGCACCCGCACGACCGTCTCTACGCCCCCATGTACTCGCCCCGGCTCGGCTCCGCCCGTCCGGGGGGACCCCCGCCCGGCTCCGGCCGTGAGCTCCTCGGCGTCATATCCGTCGACCGTCCGCGCAACGGCCGGCACCCCGGCCCCTGGGGCCAGGAGGCGCTCCAGATGTACGCCTCCCAGTCGGCGATCGCCATCAGCAACGCCCGGCTCCGGTCCAACATGCAGCGCGCCCTGGTCCGCCTGGAGCGGGAGCAGCAGGCGCTCCGCGCCAGCGAGGAGTCCTTCCGGCAGGCCTTCGAGTACGCCCCCTCCGGCATGGCCATCGCCGAGATGGGCGGCGACCAGCACGGCCGGCTCCTGCGCACCAACGACGCCCTGTGCCGGCTCCTCGGCCGGCCCGCCGCCGCCATGCGGCGCTACTCCTTCGCCGACCTCGTCCACCCCGAGGACATAGGGACGCTGCTGCGGACCTCCGCCGAGGGCGGCCGGGCCGAGCTGCGGCTCGGGCGGCGCGACGGCACGTACGTGTGGGTGTCCCTCCGCAACTCGGTCGTCGCCGACGCGGCCGACGGACCCCGTTTCCTCCTCACCCACGTCGAGGACATCGAGGAGCGCAAGCGGCACGAGCTCCAGCTCGCCCACCGTGCCTCGCACGACGCCCTCACCGGCCTCCCCAACAGCGCCGAGCTGCGCTCCCGGCTCTCCGCCCGGCTGTGCGAGCGCCCGGCGGCGCACGTGTCGGCCGACCAGGCCGCGGGGTACGGCGGGGGGTACGAGTCGGGGCGGGACGGCGGCTACGGGACGGGCTACGAATCGGGCTACGACCAGGGTCACGCCGAGCAGCCCGGCCAGACGGGATACGAATCCGGCGGCTCCGGTGGCCCCGGTCACTCCGGCTACGAGTCGCCGTACGACCACGAACACGAGCACGGGTTCGGTTTCGAGCCCGCGGGCGTCGGCCCGTACGACCACCACGTCCACATGGTGGCCCCCTCGGGTGGTGACATCGACGACGGCACCAAGGGCCTCGCCGTCCTCTTCTGCGACCTCGACGGCTTCAAGTCGATCAACGACCGCTTCGGGCACCACACCGGTGACGCGGTGCTCATCGAGGTCGCGCGCCGTCTCACCACCGGGGTCCGCGACGGTGACACGGTCGCCCGGCTCGGCGGTGACGAGTTCGTCGTCCTGGCCGACGGTCTCGGCGCGGCCGACGCGGCCGACCTGGCCGTACGCCTGCGCAACGCGATCATTCCGCCGATCCGGGTGGACGGTCGGGCGGTCCGTGTCGGGGCGAGTTTCGGCATCGGCTGGGCCGAGTGCGGGATGACCGTGGAAGAGGTCCTGAACTCCGCCGACCAGCGGATGTACGTGGAGAAACGCTCCCGCGCCAAGGTCCACCGCCGCGCCGGCTGAGGCTCCTGACACGCCCGGGGCCGCTTCGGGGGCTGGTCCGTTCGGGGTAGGCTCGGCCGGTCGGCGACGGCTGGCGAGCATGGAGAGGAACCCGGATGGCTGCCGGTAACGACGGCGCGAACAAGCCCGAGAACGACGACCCGTTCGGCTACCTGTACGAGGACGGTCAGGCCGCGGGCGCCCAGCCCCCGGGTGGGGGTGGCTACGGCTATCCCGGCCCCGCAGCGGCTCAGCCCGGCGTGCCCCGGACCTCGTACAACCAGGTCAGAACGGTCGGCGAGCGCCAGTACGGCGGCCAGCAGCAGGCGCAGCCCTACGTACCGCCGCAGCAGCAGGCCCCGTACGGCCAGCCGCAGGCGCAGTACGCCGCCCCGGAGACCTACGGCGGCCCGCCGACCCGGCAGGGACCCCCGCCGCAGCACCATCACGGTGGCGGCTCCGGCCGTGGCCCCAACACCCGGGGCATCCTCATCGGCGCGGTCGCGGTCGTCGCGGTCGTCGTGGTGGGTATCGCGGCCGCGGTGATCACGAACTTGGGCAGCGACGACGACAAGAACAACCAGGCCGGCACCGGTGGCACCACCGCGACCGCGCCTGTGAAGCCGTCCGACGAGCCCAGCGGCGAGCCGAGCGCGGACAAGACCCCGGTCGAACTCCCGAAGCAGGAAGCGGCCACGCTGAAGCTGGGCGGCAGCGCGGCACTCGCCAAGGACGTCAAGGGCGCCGAGGGCGCGAACGGCACCTACGTCGGGGGCTTCAACCAGGTCGGTTCCTCGGTGACCTGGAAGGCGAAGATGCCGGCGGCCGGCTCGTACACCCTGACCGTGCGCTACGCCATCCCCGCCGTGGACGCCAACGCGACGCTGACCGTCAACGGCAAGGCGAACACGCAGCCGATCGGCCTGAAGAACTTCATCCACTCCTCGGACCCGAACCTGGAGAAGAACTGGCAGACCACCTGGGCGCCGGTCGAACTCCAGAAGGGCGAGAACGAGATCAAGATCTCGTGCGAGACGGGCAATCAGTGCGACGTGCTGCTGGACTGGCTCGAAGTAGGGCCGCCGAAGTCCTAGCCGGCCCTCGACCGGCCGTGCGTCACGGCCGGTCCGGTTCCTCGGTGACCTTCACGCGGGGCAGCAGTTCCTCGTAGGCCGTCGGGTCGAACTCGCCGGCCACCGGGGAGAGCACCGTCGCCGCCGAGAGGGCGACCGCGCGGGACAGGCGCTCGGGCCACGGCGAGGCATCGACCAGGCCCGACAGCAGGCCGGCGACGGCCGAGTCGCCCGCGCCCGTCGGGTTGCCCTTCACGGCCGCCGGCGGGGCCGCGCGCCACAGTCCCTCCGGGGTAGCGGCCAGCAGGCCGTCGGGGCCGAGCGAGGAGACGACCGTCCGGGCGCCGCGGCCCCGTGCCTCGCGGGTCGCGCGCAGCGGTTCGCGGCTGCCGGTGAGCTGGGCGAGTTCGTCCGCGTTGGGCTTGACGAGGTCCGGGCGGGCGGCGATGCCGCGCCGGAGGGGTTCGCCGCTGGTGTCGAGGAGAACGGGGACTCCGGCCGTACGGGAGAGGCGGACGAGTTCCGCGTACGCGCCGACGTGGATGCCCGGCGGGAGGCTGCCGCAGAGGGCGACCGCCGCGGCGCCGTCGAGGAGCGCGGTGAAGCGGGTGCGGAAGGCGGTCCACTCGGCGGCGGTGACGGTGGGGCCCGGTTCGTTGAGCTGGGTGGTGTCACCGCTCGCGGTGTCGACGATCGCGACGGTACGGCGGGTGGGGCCCGCGGTCTCGACGAGTTCGTCGCGGACCGGGGTCGCGGCCAGCTGTTCGCGCAGCACGGCACCGGTGGCGCCGCCCGCGAAGCCGGTGGCGACCGTCTCGTGGCCGAGCGCGGCGAGCACCCGGGCGACGTTGAGGCCCTTGCCGCCGGGGCGCTCGATGACCTGGGTGACCCGGTGGGAGGCGTGCGGGATGAGGGCGGGGACCCGGTAGGTCAGGTCCACCGCCGTGTTGAGGGTGACCGTGAGAATCACCTGACCAACCCCCGTACTTCCGTGTGAAGTCCTGCGGAACGCGCGCTCCGACGGGCACTGATCATGCCAAACGAAAGGCGGTTGGCCCAGACCCCCGGCCCACCGCCCTTCCGTGTGACTCCTGATCAGAAGCGTGTTCAGGCCTTCGGGTCGACGATCCACTCGCCCTTGCGCATGACGCCCCTGAGGTTGAACTCGGCGTCCAGGACCACGATGTCGGCGTCCTTGCCGGGCTCCAGGGAGCCGACGCGGTCGTACACGCCGAGCAGCCGGGCCGGGTTGGCGGAGATCGCCTGGACGACCGACTCGACGGGGAGGCCGTCGATGGTGGCGGCGCGCTTGAAGGCGCGGTCCAGGGTGAGGGTGGACCCGGCGATGGAGCCGCCTTCGACGAGGCGGGCGACGCTGTCCTTCACCTCGACCTCCAGGGGGCCGAGCATGTAGCGGCCGTCGCCGAAGCCGGCGGCGTCCATGGCGTCGGTGATGAGGGCGACGCGCTCGGGGCCTGCGTGGTGGAAGGCGAGCTCCAGGGCGGCGGGGTGGAGGTGGGTGCCGTCGTTGATGAGCTCGACGGTGATCCGCTCGTCCTCCAGGAGGGCGGCGATCGGGCCGGGCGCGCGGTGGCCCAGGGCGGGCATCGCGTTGTAGAGGTGGGTGGCGACGGTGGCGCCGGCGTCGATGGCCTCGACGGTCTGCTCGTAGCTGGCGTCGGTGTGGCCGATGGCGGCGATCACACCGTGCTCGGCGAGCAGACGTACGGAGTCGATGCCGCCGGGCAGTTCGGTGGCGAGGGTGACCATCTTGGCCCGGCCTCGGGCGGCGTCGATCAGCTTGCGGACGTCGGCCGGGTCGGGGTCGCGGAGCAGCGTCTCGTCGTGGGCGCCCTTGCGGCAGGGGGAGATGAAGGGGCCCTCGAAGTGGAGGCCGGCGATCTCCCCCTGTTCGGCGAGCTCGGAGAGCAGCCCGGCCCGCTGGGTGAGGAAGTCCATCTCGCCGGTGACGAAGGAGGCGACGACGGTGGTCGTGCCGTGCAGCCGGTGGGTGTGGACGCCCTTGAGGACCTCGTCGACGCTGCCGGAGGTGAAGGACGCGCCGCCGCCGCCGTGGTTGTGCATGTCGACGAAGCCGGGGACGAGCCAGTGCCCGGTCAGGTCGACGGTGGGGGCACCGTCGGGCGTGCTGCCCGCGATGCGGTCGCCTTCGACGATCACGCGTCCGTTCTCGACGATCCCGGTGGGCAGCACGACGTGTGCGCCGGCGAGAACCTTGTGATCGGCCATCAGGCGGAAACCTCCGAGTCGGTGGGGCGCTGGGGGCGCTGGTCGGCGAGCAGGTCCCAGGCGAGGAGGCCCGCGCCCAGGCATCCGGCGGTGTCCCCGAGGGCCGCCGGGACGATGGCGGGCAGCTTCTGGAACGTGACTCGCTCCTCCACCGCGGCCCGGAGTGGTGTGAACAAGGTTTCCCCGGCCTCGGCGAGTCCGCCACCGATGATGAGCGTGCGCGGGTCCAGCAGGGTGAGGGCCGTGACCAGGCCGTCCGCGAGGGCGTCGACGGCGTCCTGCCAGATCCGGAGGGCGGCGACGTCGCCGGACTCGACGGCCTTGGCGCAGTCGGCGGCATCGGCCTTCGGGTCGCCGCTCGCCTCGGCCCAGGCCTGGGAGACCGCGGAGGCGGAGGCGTACCGTTCGAGGCAGCCGCGCTGGCCGCAGCCGCAGACGGTGCCGCCGGGGCGGACGACGATGTGGCCGATCTCGCCGGCGTAGCCGTGGGCGCCGGCCTCGATGCGGTCGCCGATGCCGATGGCGCCGGCGATGCCGGTGCCGAGGGGCACGAAGAGGAAGCGGTCGGCGCCGTTGCCCGCGCCGATGCGGCCTTCGGCGAGGCCGCCGGTGCGGACGTCGTGGCCGAGGGCGACGGGGATGCCGTCGAGTCTGCCGCTGAGGAGTTCGCGCATGGGAACGTCGTGCCAGCCGAGGTTGGCGGCGTAGACGGCGATGCCGTTCTCCGCGTCGACGATGCCGGGGACGGCGACTCCGGCGGCCGCCGCGGGCTCGCCGTACCGCTCCTGGCCGAGGGCGCGGAGCTCGGCGGCGAAGCCGAGGATCGTCTCCACGACGGCCTCGGGGCCGCGGTCGCGTCCGGTGGCGCGGCGGGCCTCGTGGAGCAGGGTGCCGTCCGCCCCGACAAGGGCGGCCTTCATGCCGGTGCCGCCCACATCCAGGGCGATGACGTGTCTCACGGGTGACAGTTTGGCCCTCGGGGACCCAAAAGGTCTAGTCCACTGCCGAGGATTGTTGCGTACGGATACAAATTCGGGTCCCGTCATGGGGCCCATCGTCCCGGTGACGTTGCGGAAGTGATACCCGAGTGGTGTAGACCTCATACCCGCGCACGCGAGAGACTTACGGCCCTGCGCAGAGCAAACGTGCGGCTCGATGCAGCTCAACGACGAGCAAAAGGTGGATGAAGCCGTGGAGCGGCGACGATTTCTTGGATTGACCGCGGCCGTCGCCGCACTCGGACTGACCGCCACGGTCGCCGGCTGTGGCTCCCTCGGAGGCGACTCCGGTGATGTGACCCTGAGACTGGTCGCGGCCGACTACGACCTCACCGGCGGCGACACCACCAAGAAGTACTGGGCCGACCTCGTCGCCGCCTTCGAGGCCGGACACCCCGGCGTCAAGGTCGAGGTGCAGGTCGAGTCCTGGGACGACGTCGACCGCAAGGTCGCCGAGATGGTCGAGGCCGACAAGGCCCCCGACATCGCGCAGATCGGCGCGTACGCCGACTACGCGGCCGCCGGCCAGCTCTACGCCGCCGACGAGCTCCTCTCCATACCCGTCCAGTCCAACTTCCTCGCCCCGCTCGTCGAGGCCGGGGAGCACAAGCGGACCCAGTACGGGCTGCCCTTCGTCGCCTCCACCCGGCCGCTGTTCTACAACACGTCCCTCTTCGAGAAGGCCGGTGCGAAGGCCCCCACCACCTGGGCCGAGCTCGCCGAGGCCGCCGAGAAGCTGAAGGACGACGGTGTCCGCACCCCCTTCGCGCTGCCCCTCGGCCCCGAGGAGGCCCAGGCCGAGGCCCTGATGTGGATGCTCAGCGGCGGCGGTGGCTGGACCGACGGCACCGACCACTACGCGGTCGACTCCGACGCCAACATCAAGACCTTCGACTGGCTCAAGAAGAACCTGGTCGGCAAGGGCCTCACCGGGCCCGTCGCCCCCGGCAAGCTCAACCGCAAGGCCGCCTTCGCCGCCTTCGCGAACGGCGAGGTCGGCATGCTCAACGGCCACCCCTCGCTCCTGAAGGAAGCCGCAAGGAAGGGCGTCAAGGTGGGCCAGGTCCCGCTCCCGGGCGTCGACGGCCATGCCGACGCCGCCATGGGCGTGGCCGACTGGATCATGGGCTTCAAGCAGAACGGCCACCGCAAGGAGATCGGCGACTTCCTCAACTTCGTCTTCAGCGACGAGAACGTCCTGAAGTTCGCCGGCGACAACGACCTCCTGCCGGTCACCGTCACCGCCTCCACCCGCATGGAGACCGAGCCCGAGCACGCCAACCTGCGCGTCTTCCTCAAGACGCTCCCGGAGAGCCAGCTCCCGCCGGTCGGCAAGACGTCCTGGGCCAAGGTCAGCGAGAACGTCAAGCAGAACATCGGCAAGGCCGTCACCCCGGCCGGGGTCCCCTCCGAGGTCCTCGGAGCGATCGGACGGGCGGCGACGGCGGCGGAGAGCGCCGAGTAGGAGGGCGGCGCGATCGGGCGGCCACGGCGCCGAGGAGCGCCGGGTAATAGGTTGTTCGTATGACCGAGGAGCGGGAAGCGGCGGACAACGGCGACGAAGGCGGGCTCGGCGAGCGCGAGCAGGCCCTCCTCTCCGTCGAGCGCCGCTCCTGGCCCGGCCCCGGCGCCAAGGAGCGCGCGGTCCGCGAGAGCCTCGGACTCTCCCCGACCCGCTACTACCAGCTGCTCAACGCCCTCCTGGACGACCCCAGGGCCCTCGCCCACGACCCGGTGACGGTGAACCGGCTGCGGCGGGTGCGGGAGGAGAAGCGGGGCAAGAGGTGAGATCGGGCGTCCGGCCTCGCCCCCACCGGCCTCGGTGGAGGGCCGGACGTCGTCGAAGCGGACGGGGCGACGTCGCGTCCCGGTGCAGGCCGGTCGCGCCGGTCATCGGGCGCCGTCTCGTCCGTGCCCCTGACGCGGGCGGCGCGCGTGGGTAGGGTCGGGAACATGGTCAGCCTCCCGCACCCGACCACATCCGCCGGCCGCGACGGTCTGGCCGCGCTTCTCGCGCGGCCCGCGAAGGCCGTCGTCGCCCTCGACTTCGACGGCACCCTCGCCGAGATCGTCCCCGACCCCGAACGGGCCCGCGCCCACCCCGGCGCCGTCGAGGCGCTCGCGGCCCTCGCCCCCGAGGTCGCCTCCGTCGCCGTCGTGACCGGCCGCCCCGCCGGGGTCGCCGTCCGGTACGGCGGCTTCGCCGGCGTCCCCGGCCTGGAGCACCTCGTCGTCCTCGGCCACTACGGCGCCGAACGCTGGGACGCCGTCAGCGGCACCGTCCGGGCCGCCGCCCCGCACCCGGGCGTCGCCTCCGTCCGCGCCGAGCTCCCCGGCTTCCTCGACCGGGCCGGTGCCTGGCCGGGCGTCTGGATCGAGGAGAAGGGCCGCGCGGTCGCCGTGCACACCCGCCGCGCCCTGGACCCGGAGGGCGCCTTCGAGGCCCTCAAGGGGCCGCTGGGCGACCTCGCCACCCATCACGGCCTCGTCCTGGAGCCCGGCCGCATGGTTCTGGAGCTGCGGCCCCCGGGCATGGACAAGGGTGTCGCGCTCGCCGAGTACGTACGGGAGGTGGGCGCCGGGTCCGTGCTCTACGCGGGCGACGACCTGGGCGACCTGCCCGCCTTCGCCGCCGTCGAGAAGCTCCGCTCCGACGGCACCCCGGGCCTGCTGGTCTGCAGCGGCTCGACGGAGGTCCCGGAGCTGGCCGACCGCGGGGACCTGGCGGTGCCGGGCCCGCCGGGAGTGGTGGAGTTCCTGGGCGCGCTGGCGGAGGCGGTACGGGAGGCCTGAGCCGGGTCCGGTCCGGTCAGTCCTTCCGTACGAGCAGGTCCACCAGGCCCGTCAGGTCCTCCTTGCCACTGCCGACGTCGAGCCGTCGTCGCATCAACGCGAAGTAAGGGGCGATCAGTTCGGGACTGACGCCCTGCTCTTCGGCGGTGGAGAGGAAGGTGGGGGTGCCGGCCACCTGCATCGCCAGGTCGGAGACCACGTCCGTCGTGTAGTCGCCGTTCCTCAGCTGCCGCGCGGTCTGCTCGATCGACGAGCCGGCCATCGCCTTGATCCAGTTCCCGAGCAGCGGCGCGAACACGACCGGATCGATGTCCTCCCGCCGGATCAGGGCGAAGGCGTGCGCGGCCCCCGCGAACATCCCGTACATCGCGCTCAGCAGGGCCACGTCGTGGAGGGCCGCGAAACCCGCGTCCTCCCCGACGTAGGCGGTGCCGACCGGCACGGCGAGGGACTCCCGGTGGAGCTCGAACAGCTCCCGTGAGCCGCTGTAGAACACATAGCCGCCGGCCTCCGGGATCCCGACCATCGGAGGGACGGCCATGATGCCGCCGTCCAGGTAGCGGGCGCCGCGCTCCTCGGCCCACGTGGCCCGGGCCCGGGCCTGGGCGGGGGTCGTCGTGGTCAGGTTGACCAGGTCCTTGCCGGTCAGGCCGACACCGTCCAGGGCCGTTTCCACCGAGGCGTCGTCGAGGAGGCAGACGACGACGAGGGTGCTCGCCGCGACCGCACCGGCCGCGCTGTCCGCGACCTTCGCGCCCTCGGCGGCCAGCGCCTCCGCGCGGGCCGGGGTGCGGTTCCAGACGGTGAGCGGATGCCCGGCGGCGAGCCAGGCACGGGCAAGGGCGGTGCCCATCGCACCGAGGCCGAGGAGGGTGACGGGGGTCTTCCGATTCGGGTTCGCTGTCATGACCACAAGGCTGCTCCAGGGCTCTGACCTGCTCAAGTACCCACTGGGAAGTGGGTGGTTACCCTGAGGTGAGCGAACAGGTCAGGAGGGTGGGGCACATGGCGACGCTGAACCGGCCCGGCACCGGGGACGGCCACGTCTGCGGGATCGACGCCGCGATGGAGGTCATCGGCGGCAAGTGGAAGGTGCTCATCCTGTGGGCGCTGCACGAGCGGCCGCACTGCCGCTTCGGCGAGCTGCGCCGGCTCCTCCCGGGCATCACGGAGAAGGTCCTCGCCTCCCATCTGCGGGAGCTGGAGGCGGACGGCATCGTGGACCGCGCCTCCTACGAGGAGGTCCCGCCCCGCGTCGAGTACACCCTCACGAAGGACGGCATCCGCCTCAACGAGGCCCTCGAACCCCTGGCGACCTGGGGGCGTGAGCGGGCCGTCTCCTAGCTCTTCTGCTCCCGCAGTGCGTCCAGCTGCTTCAGGAACCAGCGCTGCGGGGGCAGCGCCGTCGCCGTCGCCGCGAGACGCTTCGTGCGGTCGGCGCGTTCGGGCCGGGGCATCGTCAGGGCGGTGTGGAGGGCCTCGGCGGTCTCCGAGACGTCGAAGGGGTTCACCGCGAGAGCGTCCTCCCGCAGCTCGTTGTACGCGCCCGCGCCCGTCGACAGGACGAGTGCGCAGCCCGCGTCCGAGACCACCGGTATCTCCTTCGCGACCAGGTTCATGCCGTCGCGCACCGGGTTGACCAGGGCCACGTCCGCCAGGCGGTACGCGGCGAGGGAGCGGGTGAAGTCGTCCTCCACGGAGACGATCACCGGCTGCCAGTCCGCCGTGCCGAACTCCGCGTTGATCTCGGCGGCCAGTTCGGTCACCGAGGCCGTGTACGCGCGGTACGACTCCAGGTCCTGCCGCGAGGGGTATGCCGAGGCCAGGTGGACCACCCGGTCGCGCCACTCCGGGTGGACGGTGAGGAGCTCCCGGTAGGCGAGGAGGCCGCGCAGGATGTTCTTCGACAGCTCCGTGCGGTCGACGCGGACGATGGTCCGCCGCTCGCCCACCTCGGCGCGGAGCCGGGCGAGGGCCTCGTCCACCTCGGGGCGGTGGGCCAGGGACCGCAGCTCGTCGCCGTCGACGCCCAGGGGGTATGCCCGGACCCGCGTGCGGCCCTTCCCGACGCCGTGGCGGCGCCATTCGACTCCGCGCCAGGGGTCGCCGCTGGGCCAGACGCCCTGGGCCGTACCGGTCGAATCGTCGCGCTGGGAGCAGCAGCCGATGAACGTCGACGCCCATCCCCAGGTGTGGAAGCCCAGCTCGTCGGCGCCGAGCATGCCCCACAGGAGCTCCTCGACGATGTCGTCCGGCACCATGCGCAGGTACTCGGAGGACACCCACGGCGTGTGGGTGAAGTGCCCGATCCGCAGGTCGGGGCGGAGCTCCCGCAGCATCCCGGGGACGAGCGCCAGGTGGTAGTCCTGCACCAGGACGGCCGCGCCGTCGTCCGCCTCGGCGGCCAGGGCCTCGGCGAAGGCGCGGTTGTAAGCGCGGTACGACCCCCAGCGGCGCCGGAACTCGGCGTCGAAGACGGGCTCGCGGGGCGTGTCGTACAGGTGGTGGTGGAGGAACCACAGCACCGAGTTCGCGATGCCGTTGTACGCGTCGGCGTACACCTCCGGTTCGATGTCCAGCATCCGGACGCCAGGCTCGCCGATTCCGCGCCGGACGGCCTCCCGGTCGCCCTCGCCGAGCGCCGCGCACACCCACAGGCTGTCCCGCGAGGAGACGGCACTCAGCCCGGAGACCAGGCCGCCGCCGCCCCTGCGGGCGTCGAGCTCACCGTCCTCGCCCCGCGCGTACGAGACGGGCCCTCGGTTCGATGCCACGAGCACAGATGCCATGGGGCGAACCTAGCCCGTCTCGTAAACGCTCAAACGTACGTATACGAGACGGGTGGATCCGGCCACGGACGGTGGCCGGACCTCCGGACGGCCGTCAGTTCTCGCGCCGGCCGCGCATCGCCGCCTTGGCGACCAGGCCCGTCGCCGCGAGGGCGAGGCCCAGCGCGCCCAGCAGCCACAGCCGCTCGCCGTTGCCGCCGGTCTCGGCCATCGAGCCGCCGCCGCCGTTCCCGGGCGGTCCCGGGGCCGGAGGCGCGGGGGTGGACTCGGCGGGTGTCGGCGTGGGGTCGACCGGTGGGGGCGTCGGGTCCACGGGGGTGGGCGTGGGGGCAGCCTGCGTCGGGGTCGGATCCACCGGGGTCGGTCTGGGCTTCGGTGTCGGCTTCGGCCTCACGAGCTCCGGGGCCGCCGCGCAGGCAGGGTCCTCGCTGCCGTCTCCGCAGTTGGAGCGGGGTGTCTCGGCCTTCACGCCGGTGCGGAGCCGCCCGTCTCCGGCCGGCGGCTTCTTGATCTTCACCGAGTAGGTGACGGTCGCCGTCCTCCCGGCCGGGATGGTTCCCGCGTATCCGATCCTCGGTGCCGTGTACGTCGCCGTGCCCAGGTCGGTCCGCACGTCGCCCCGGTAGTCGGCGTCGTCGAGGATCCCGGTCAGGTCGTCGCCGAACCTGGCGTTCGGGTAATCGAGCGTGCTGATGTTCTTCGCGGTGATCGTGTACGTGAGCGTGTCGCCCGGTTTCACCGTGCGCGGGCTCGCCGTCTTGGTGATCTCCAGGTCGGGGACCGGCACGGAGAAGGCCAGCGCGGACGGCACGTAGGTGGCGCCGCGCGTCGAGAAGGTCAGATCGGCCGAGGTGGCGCCCTGCGGGAGGGCGCCGTCGGGGATGTCGAAGGCCTTGGCGTCGATGCTCAGGTTGTCGACCAGGTCGGGGGCGACGGCGCCGTCGACCTCGCTGATGAAGAAGTTGCTGGTGTTGCCCGTGTGGGCCTCGGTGACGTTCTTGCCGTCGACGAGGAACGCGTCACCCGGGGTGTTCCGGTCGCCCCCGTACGCGGTGACGCCGGCCCGCGCCGTGCCGCCGCTCCGGCGGAAGCCGTCCACGGTGATCGTGGTCGCGGGGGAGGCCGAGCGCTGCAGGACGTGCCCGCCGTAGACGTACACGTTCCGCCGCTCGGGCGCGCGGACCGGGTCCGGGCCCGGGAACCGGTGGACGACGGTCAGCGACCAACCCGCCACGCAGCCCTTGCCGTCGGGCGCCCAGATGTTGCCGACGGTCACCTGCGCGTCCGTCCCCGACGTGCCCGCGAAGGCGGCCGTCACGTCCGACTCGCCCGTGTAGTAGTGCGGGCCGTCGGTGTCGGCAGGGTCGGCGACCATGCTGTCGATCGAGACCGGGGTCGCGGCGCCCGCACCGACCTTGATCACCGGGGCGGTCGTCGTGGGGTCTCCGGGCGAGCGCTCGGCATCGGCGCCGGAGATGTCGCAGCGTTCGAGGCGCGCCCCGCTCGGCCCCTTGTACGTGCCGTCGTTGCCGCCCCAGAAGAGCCGGGCGTACGCCACCTCCGCGCCCGCCGGGATCCGCACACGGCCGGTGCTGGAGCCGTGGTCGCTCCCCAGGGCGCCGGCGTCGATCCGCCGCATCACGAAGGCGTTGTTGTTGTCCGAGCCCTGGCCGCCCGCCGTCGCCGCACAGCGGGCGGCCAGGTCGGCGGGGGCGGTCGGACAGCCCATGACCGTGTTGCCGATCGTCGTGAAGTCGCCGTACAGCGATGCGTCGTACCGCTTGCCGAAGGGCTCGACCACGTCCGCCGCGGCGGGTCCCGCCGCGGTGAACGCGAGCGAGCCCGCCGCCAGTCCGACGGCCACGACGGCCGCGAGCACCCTGCCCAGGTGATGTTGTCTGCAGCGCATGAAAGGGAAATGTATGCAAAACGGATCATCATCGGACGTTACGCCACGCGGTCGGGCCGGATGGTCAGGCCACCCGGCGGCGTGCGTACTCCACGATGTCGGCCATCGGCGGCCGTTCCTCCGTGTCCACCGCGTACGTCCGTGGCTCGAAACCCCTCTCGCCCCGCTCGAACTGCGTCAGCCGCGGCCGCACCAGGTGTCCTCGCGAGAGCCGCAGCTGCGCCGTCCGGTAGATCGCCGCCGCCATCCGGCCCAGCGCCTGCCCGTCCTGGTGCCGGTGCTTGCGCACCCCCACGTCCACCTGAGCGAGCGCGTCCAGGCCCACCGTGTGCAGCGCGTCCACGAGCAGGCCGAGCTCCACCCCGTAACCGACCGGGAAGGGCAGCCGTTCGAGCAGGGACCGGCGCGCCGCGTACTCGCCGCCCAGCGGCTGTACGAAACCGGCCAGCTGCGGCCAGTGCAGATTCAGCAGAGGGCGGGCCACGAGCTCCGTCACCCGGCCTCCCTGACCAGGGGTGTCCCCGAACGGGCGGTCGTACATCGCCTTCACGAAGTCCACGTCCGGGTCGGTCAGCAGCGGGCCCACGATCCCCGACACGAAGTCCGCCGAGAAGTCCCGCAGGTCCGCGTCGATGAAGCACACGACGTCCCCGGTGGTCACCATCAGCGACCGCCACAGGACCTCGCCCTTGCCCGGCACGGCCGGTATCCGGGGGAGTATCGCGTCCCGCGCGACCACCCGCGCCCCGGCGGCCGCCGCCACCTCCGCCGTACGGTCCGTGGAGCCCGAGTCGATCACCAGCAGCTCGTCGACGAGCGGCACCGCCTCCGTCATGAGCTCGCGCCGGATCACGGCGACGATGTCACCCACCGTCGCCTCCTCGTTCAGCGCCGGCAGGACGACGCTGACCTTCGTGTTCCGCTTCGCGGCGAGGATCCGCTCCAGCGGCCGGTCCGCCACGGACCAGGACCGCCGGTCCAGCCAGCGCTCCACCTCTTCCAGCACGTGATCTCCATCTCGCGGTTCGGACGGCCGGTCCAAGCGTCCGGGCCTTCGGTTACAGTCTTGAACAACGCGGATGCCCGATGCACGTCGGGGTGCCGCCCGCGCCGGAGCGCAGGAACGAAAGTTCACCGCGCTTCACAATCGAATACCGCTCATCCAGAGGGGCAGAGGGAAACGGCCCGTTGAAGCCCCGGCAACCCTCCAGTCGGTTACTCGTCCTCCAGCGAGGCTCCCGGCTAGGGAAGGTGCCAAATCCGTCTCATGGCGAAAAATTCGTCATGGGAAAGATGAGGAGAAAGGGCCTCGCCTCCATGGCTGTACAGACTGTTACCCCCGCCACTTCGGTCGACCTCGGTCCCGCGTCGGGACTTTCCTGTCGCGAATGCGGTGAAATCTTCCCGCTCGGCCCGATCTTCGCCTGCGAACTCTGCTTCGGACCGCTCGAAGTCGCGTACGACCTCCCCACCGGTGACCCCGAGGCGCTGCGCAAGCAGATCGAGGCCGGCCCCGCCAACATCTGGCGCTACGCCCCGCTGCTTCCCGTCCCCGCCGACGTCGCGGACAAGCCCAACCTGAACCCGGGCTGGACCAAGCTCGTCCAGGCCGACAACCTCGCCCGCGAGATCGGCGTCGCCCCCGGCAAGCTCTTCGTCAAGGACGACTCCGGCAACCCGACCCACTCCTTCAAGGACCGGGTCGTCGCCCAGGCCATCGAGGCCGCCCGCGCCTTCGGCTTCACCACCCTCTCCTGCTCCTCCACGGGCAACCTGGCCGGCGCCGTCGGCGCCGCGGCCGCCCGCGCCGGCTTCCGCTCCTGCGTGTTCATCCCGCACGACCTGGAGCAGGGCAAGGTCGTCATGGCCGGTGTCTACGGCGGTGACCTCGTCGCCATCGAGGGCAACTACGACGACGTCAACCGCTTCTGCTCCGAGCTCATCGGCGACCCGCTGGGCGAGGGCTGGGGCTTCGTCAACGTCAACCTCCGCCCGTACTACGGCGAGGGCTCCAAGACGCTGGCGTACGAGATCTGCGAGCAGCTCGGCTGGGTCATCCCCGACCAGCTCGTCATCCCGATCGCCTCCGGCTCCCAGCTCACGAAGATCGACAAGGGTCTCCAGGAGCTCATCAAGCTGGGCCTCGTCGAGGACAAGCCGTACAAGATCTTCGGCGCCCAGGCCGAGGGCTGCTCCCCGGTGTCCGTGGCGTTCAAGGCCGGCCACGACGTCGTACGGCCCCAGAAGCCGAACACGATCGCCAAGTCGCTCGCGATCGGCAACCCGGCCGACGGCCCGTACGTCCTCGACATCGCCCGCCGCACCGGCGGCGCCGTGGAGGACGTCGACGACGCGCAGGTCGTGGACGCGATCAAGCTCCTCGCGCAGACCGAGGGCATCTTCGCCGAGACCGCGGGCGGCGTGACCGTCGGCGTCACGAAGAAGCTCGTCGAGAGCGGGCTGATCGACCCGAACCTGACCACCGTCGTCCTCAACACCGGCGATGGACTCAAGACCCTGGACGCGGTGGCCGACACCTCTCAGGCGACCGTCACCATCCGCCCGAGCCTGGACGCGTTCCGCGACGCCGGCCTGGCCCTCTGAAAGGTTACGAAGACATGGCCGTGAACGTCCGCATCCCCACCATCCTCCGCACCTACACGGGTGGTCGGTCCGAGGTCCAGGCCGAGGGCACGACCCTCGCCGAGGTCATCGCGGACCTGGAGAAGAACCACACGGGCATCGCCGCCCGCGTCCTGGACGACCAGGGCAAGCTGCGCCGCTTCGTCAACGTCTACGTGAACGACGACGACGTGCGCTTCGAGCAGGGCCTGGAGACGGCCACCCCGGCCGGTGCCGGCGTCTCGATCATCCCGGCCGTCGCCGGAGGCTGCTGAGCCTCTCGGGCTCTTCGCCTGTCCCGTCTTTCTTGAATTGCCCCTTCCGCGCCATAAAGCGGAAGGGGCAATTCTGCATGGTTGAGCGCGGTAGAGTTGGGGAAGTCCCCTCCGCTGCTCATGCCAGGCGCATATGAGAATGCGTCCCCGCACGACAAGAAGCAGCCAAAGTGCGTGCGCGTTGTGTACCTTCTGCACGCTTTGCCGGGCCCGACTTGCCCGTTAATTCAAGGGATTCTCCCTGATTCGCCTTTCCGTGGCGCCCAGAATTCTCGCTCGATTGACCTGTTGCAGAGGGCAGTTGGGCAGATACATTCAGCCGCGGTCGACGCGTTCCGGCGCAGGGTCTGACCCGGGTTCCGCGAAGTGCGGGTCCCGCGCAAGGGCCAGTAATAGGGGAGTTAGGCATGGCTCAGGGCACCGTCAAGTGGTTCAACGCGGAGAAGGGCTACGGCTTCATCGCGGTCGACGGTGGTGCGGATGTTTTCGTCCACTACAGCGCGATCCAGATGGATGGCTACCGCAGCCTCGAAGAGGGACAGCGAGTCGAGTTCGAGATCTCGCAGGGCCAGAAGGGTCCGCAGGCGGACATGGTCAAGCTCGCCGTCTGAGCGCGGCGCGATCGGCCACCGACGCAACGCCGTCGAGGGGTCCGCATCCCTGAGGGGATGTGGACCCCTCACGCGTTCCCGGTCCTGTTCAGAGCCCGTTCCGCGCCCCTCTCGCGCCCCTCCCGCAACCCCCTGCTCCGCATCCCGATCGTCGAGAGTCGCTTGCACTCTCCTAGGGCGAGTGCTAATCATTGGCGTTAGCACTCGGAAGGTGAGAGTGCTACGAGGATCGGGCAGACGAGGCCGCCGGCCGGGTGGGGCAAGGAACCACGCGGAGCTGCGGAGGCCGTCCGTCGCGGGCGTCGGCGCGGTCCTGGAGCGTTATCCACCCCATGTCCGGGAGGACCACTTCACATGGCCAAGATCATCGCGTTCGACGAGGAGGCCCGGCGCGGTCTCGAGCGCGGCATGAACCAGCTCGCTGACGCCGTCAAGGTCACCCTCGGCCCCAAGGGTCGCAACGTCGTCCTCGAGAAGAAGTGGGGCGCCCCCACGATCACCAACGATGGTGTCTCCATCGCCAAGGAGATCGAGCTCGAGGACCCGTACGAGAAGATCGGCGCCGAGCTGGTCAAGGAAGTCGCCAAGAAGACGGACGACGTCGCCGGCGACGGTACGACCACCGCCACCGTTCTCGCCCAGGCGCTCGTCCGCGAGGGCCTGCGCAACGTGGCCGCCGGTGCCAACCCGATGGCCCTCAAGCGCGGTATCGAGAAGGCCGTCGAGGCCGTCTCCGGCGCCCTGCTCGAGCAGGCGAAGGATGTCGAGACCAAGGAGCAGATCGCTTCCACGGCCTCCATCTCCGCCGCCGACACCCAGATCGGCGAGCTCATCGCCGAGGCGATGGACAAGGTCGGCAAGGAAGGCGTCATCACCGTCGAGGAGTCCCAGACCTTCGGTCTGGAGCTGGAGCTCACCGAGGGTATGCGCTTCGACAAGGGCTACATCTCGGCGTACTTCGCCACCGACATGGAGCGTATGGAGGCGTCGCTCGACGACCCGTACCTCCTGATCGTCAACTCCAAGATCTCTTCGGTGAAGGACCTGCTCCCGCTCCTGGAGAAGGTCATGCAGTCGGGCAAGCCGCTGCTGATCATCGCCGAGGACGTCGAGGGCGAGGCCCTGTCGACCCTGGTCGTCAACAAGATCCGCGGCACCTTCAAGTCCGTCGCGGTCAAGGCCCCGGGCTTCGGCGACCGTCGCAAGGCCATGCTGAACGACATCGCCATCCTCACCGGCGGCACGGTCATCTCCGAGGAGGTCGGCCTGAAGCTGGAGAACGCGGGCCTCGACCTGCTGGGCCGCGCCCGCAAGGTCGTCATCACCAAGGACGAGACCACCATCGTCGACGGTGCCGGTGACAGCGAGCAGGTCGCCGGTCGCGTGAACCAGATCCGCGCCGAGATCGAGAACAGCGACTCGGACTACGACCGCGAGAAGCTGCAGGAGCGCCTGGCGAAGCTCGCCGGCGGTGTTGCGGTCATCAAGGCCGGTGCCGCGACCGAGGTCGAGCTCAAGGAGCGCAAGCACCGCATCGAGGACGCCGTTCGCAACGCGAAGGCGGCCGTCGAGGAGGGCATCGTCGCCGGCGGTGGCGTGGCCCTGCTCCAGGCTTCCTCGGTCTTCGAGAAGCTCGAGGCCGACCTCGCGGGTGACGAGGCCACGGGCGCGAACATCGTGAAGCTGGCCCTCGAGGCCCCGCTGAAGCAGATCGCGGTCAACGCCGGCCTCGAGGGCGGCGTCGTGGCGGAGAAGGTCCGCAACCTGCCCGTCGGCCACGGCCTGAACGCCGCGACCAACGAGTACGTCGACCTCATCGCCGAGGGCATCATCGACCCGGCGAAGGTCACGCGCTCCGCGCTGCAGAACGCCGCGTCGATCGCCGCGCTGTTCCTCACCACCGAGGCCGTCATCGCCGACAAGCCGGAGAAGGCGTCCGCGCCGGCCGGCGGCGGCATGCCGGGCGGTGACATGGACTTCTGATCCTCCGGGATCGGCGGTTCATCGCGGAACGCGGAACGCGGGACGCACGAACGGACCGAGGGCGGCACCCCCTGCCGGGGGTGCCGCCCTCGGGCGTTCCCGGAGGTTCACCTGGTTCACGGAAGTGCTGGAAGTGCTGGGTGGGGACGGCGGGGTGATCCTGGAAGTGCCCCTTCGTGAAGGGAACGGACCATGGTCATCCTCCTGACGACCCCGGCCGACCGTGAGCTGGTCATCACCCGCACCTTCGACGCCCCGCCGGCCCGCGTCTGGGAGGCGTGGACGGTCCCCGGGCACGTCCGGGAGTGGTACGGGGTGTCGGCGCTGACCACGACGGTCGTCGACATCGATCTGCGGGTGGGCGGTGCGTGGCGCTGGGGCCAGACCGCGCCGGAGGGCCAGGAGATCGTCTTCTCCGGCACGTACGAGGACGTCGTCCCGGTCGAGCGGCTCGACTACACGGAGGTCTTCGAGCAGATGCCGGACGCCGATCCGGTCCGCGTCACCCTCACCTTCGACGCGACCCCGGACGGCGGTACGGCCCTGACCAGCACGTCCTTCTGGCCGTCGAACGAGATCAGGGACCAGGCGCTGGCGGCGGGCATGGAGGCGGGGGTGCGGGAGCAGTACGACCGCCTCGCGGAGCACCTGAAGGCGATGTGAGGGCCGGCCGCCCACCGCGTCAAGGGCATCAAGGGCGTCGGAAGAGCGCCGTCCAGAGGAAGGCTTCGCCGAAGGCGGGGGAGTCGTCGGCCTCGTCGCGCATGCGACGGACCTCGATGTCGGTCAGCCCGGCGAAGACGTCGCGCAACGAGGCGTCCGTATAGGCGAGTCCGCCGTCCAGCCTGCCCTTCCGGTAGAAGTCGGCGTCGGGCAGTTCGGAGCCCATGCCGCCCTCTCCGGCGGCGAACGCGGTGAGCGCGAAGTGTCCGCCGGGCGCGAGGACGCGGTCCAGGAGCGCGAGGTAGCTGATGCGGCGGTGCGGCGGCAGGTGGTGGAAGCAGCCGGAGTCGTAGACGAGGTCGTACGGCCCGTCGAGGGCGGTTCCGGGCGCGAAGGCGTCGCCGCTCACGAACCGCACCCCCTGCGCGCCGGTCTCCGCGGCGCGTTCCTCCGCCCAGCGGATCGCGGTGGCGGAGAGGTCGACGGCGTCCACCTCGTACCCGAGCGACGCGAGGTGCAGGCTGTTCCGCCCGGGCCCGCACCCGAGGTCGAGGGCACGTCCGCCACCGGCCGGGAGCAGTCCCCGTTCGGTGTACGCGACCAGGTTCTCGTCGGGCTTGGCGACGAAGAACGGCACGGGCTTGTCCCGGTCGGCGTAGAACCCGTCCCACCAGTCGGCCCCGCCTTCCGTCCACCGGTCGGCGTCGGGCACGAACAGCCCGTCGAGCAGGGTGAGTACGTCGTCGATGGTGCGGATGTGGCGGACAGCGGCGTTGTTGCGGTCGTTCAGACCCATGCGGATCTCCCCTCCGAGTCCCTCAAGAATACGGGGAGTTGAGGTAAAAGCCCAGGTCAGAGGATGTGCCCGGAAGGGCTGGAGGGTCGTCGAGGGGCGCTGGGGGCCGGGAGGTGACCCCGTGGGGGCGGCTCCGTCCGCGTGGGGCTCCTCGTGCCCGCCCAGCCCCGGGAAGGGGCCTTCCGGGGCGTCGCCGGGCTGGGTTTCCGCAGGGAATCCGGCCCGGTGCGAGCCGTGTGCCGAGCTGGATTGAACGGGTTCGAAAAGGGCGTCCCGCCGTCGCCCGCCTCTGCTACTGTCGGCCTGCTTGCGCGGGGGACGAGCGGCGAGACCATGAGACCCCTTCCCCGCGCCGTATGCCCTGGGGAGGGACTTCTACGTGATCAGCCCGTTGGATCGACGGCCGCGCCGTCGTGCGCTCGGCCGCATCGCACTCACCGTCAGCCTCGCGGTGACGGCCGGTGTCGGCGCCACCGTGGGGGCGGTGGCCGACACGCCCGGCGCGACCGGCGACGCCGTCGTCGTCAGCCCGGGCGCACGCTACGTGCCCCGCGCCACCATCGTCCTGAACGCGGGGGAGACCGGCTTCCTGACCGCGCAGGAGGGCGACGACCGGCTGCGCTGGATCGACTACGCGACCGGTGACGCCACCGTCCTCGACCACCGTCTGCCGAAGCCGCTCTCCTACGACGTCGACGAGTTCCGCTTCACCGAGTACCCGGCGGACTTCGGGCACGGCTCCGACACCGTCGCCGTCCACTCGGAGAGCCCGTCCCCGCACGTGACGCTCCAGCAGCGGGCCGGCGGCGGCGCGACGACCACCGTCGCGATGCCGGAGGGGCAGACCTACGTCGGCACGTACGGCGACACCGTCATCACCCGGACCGGCACCGAGAACGCCGTCACGAGCCTGCACCTGCTCCACCCGGAGGCCGGCGGCGTCAGGGAGCAGAAGCTGGAGGGGCTGCCCGAGGGCTGGAACCTCTCGATCAGCGAGGGCGACGCGCGGTCGATCGCCATCCGGGGCATCAAGTGGGTGGACTCCACGATGAGCCAGGGATGGTGGGTCGTCGACCTGGCGAGCGGGAAGCTCAAGACGCTCTCCACCCACGGCGAGAGCGTCTCCTTCGACAAGGACACGGTCCTCCACGTCGGCGCCCCGTCCGGCAGCGAGGCCCAGGTGTACCGCCGGGACGACCCGGACGCCGCCCCGACCACCGTCGACCTGCGGGAGGTCGCCTCGTACGACGACGTCGTACGCAGGCTCGGCGACGCGCTGGTCACGGTGAGCCCGCCCAACCCGGGCAACAACGAGTACCGGGGAAACCGTCTCGCGCTGTACGTTCCGGACGGCAGGGACACCCCCCTGCTCGACGTCGCCTCCACCTCCCTCAGCCGTACGCCCGACGGCTCGCTCCTGGTGGCCGGTGCGGAGCAGCGCACCGACTACGGCGCCCTCGACTGGGGGTACTACCGCTTCACGGCGGCCGCCGACGGCACCGTGACGCGCAAGCGCCTCGCGGACATCGAGGACATGGAGGCCAAGCCCGCGGGCATCTCCCTCGGCAGCGGCATCCTGACCACGGGCGACGACTCGAAGCTGTACCAGCCGGGCGGCATCATCGGCGGATACCGGAGCACCTGGCTGAAGACCTCGGGGCGCCCCGACGAGCTGCGCTCGACCACCGACGGTTTCGTCACGGGCTGGGACGACGACTGCAGCCCCGCGTGGCGCGTCTCCTGCGTCTCCCTGTTCGCGAGCGGCGACGGTCACCACGGCCGCAAGGCGGGCACCGAGCAGGGTCTGACCATGCTCTACCCGAACGGCTCCGGCACCTGGGGCCCGCGGCTGACGACGGGGCTCAGCAGCCCGTGGCTCGTCGACCTGTCCGGCCGGTACGGGGTCGTGAACCAGGCCTCGGGCGGATCCCAGGCGATCGTCGAGTTCCGCGGCACCGACTCCGGAGCCGTACTGCAGAAGCGCGAGCCGGTGGCGTCGGCCCTCTGGGGCGACACGCTCTGGAGCGCCACGCAGGGCTCGAACACCGTCACCTCCAAGGTCCTTCCGGCGGGAACCGCGGGCGAGTCGTTCACGACGACCAACCGCTGCGAGCCCACCGACCTCCAGGCCGTGGGCCGCTGGGTGTACTGGAAGTGCCGGGACGAGTCGTGGGACGTCCGCGGCGGTGGCCTGTACGACCGGTCCACCAAGCGCTTCATGAGCATCGGTTCGGACGACGTGCTCCTCGGCGACGAGTACCTCGTCTCCCGCTCGGACAGTGCGGGTCTCACCCTGGTCGATCTGCACCATGGGATTCCCGCCAGTGGCAGGGCCGCCGACCTGCCGCAGCGCGTGGTGGCGACCTCCGCCCAGCTCGGCGCGAACACCACCCGCCGCGCCGGCTGGACCGTCGACCGCTTCGGCGGACACGTCGCCTACACCGGTGACGACCGTCGCGTGCGGATCGTCCCGTCCGGAGTCCCGGCCTCCCGGATCGCGGTCATCGACAAGGACGTGGCAGCGTCCGCCGACGTCGGCGCCGCTGCCTGGAAGCCCCGCTGGTGGCTGTCCAAGCCGGCCGCCTCCTGGTCTCTGGCCCTCAGGAACAAGGCGACCGGCAAGGTCGTGCGGACCGTGACCGGCGGCGAGGCGCGAGGCATCGTCGCGCCCGTCTGGGACGGCAAGGACGCGGCCGGGAGGTTCGTCGCGAACGGGGCCCACACCTGGACGCTGACGGTGAAGCCCGCCGACGGACAGGGCGCGGACCTCGCCCTCTCCGGTGCGGTCCACGTGACCGGTGCGGCCGCCGTGTGGCGCGACCTCGGCGGGGACGACGGGTTCGGTGATCTGCTGGTGATGGACACGGCCGGGCTCGTGTCGATGTACCGGGGTACGGGCACGGGCGCGCTGTCGGCGCGGATCGCCGGTACGGGGGCGAAGTTCGCGACGTCGTCGGTGTTCGTCCCGACGGGCGACCTGAACGCGGACCGGTGCGCGGACGTCTACGTCCGCGTCGGCGACCAGCTGCGCGCCTACCGTCCCGGGTGCGGGAAGACCCTGTCCGCCTCCTCGCCGTACACGCCGGTCGGCTCGGGCTGGGGTCAGTACGACATGCTGACGTCTCCGGGCGACGTGAACGGCGACGGGTACGCGGACCTGGTCGTGCGCCAGGCGTCGACCGGCGACATGTACTTCTACGCCGGCACGGCCGACCACCGGGTCGGGACCCGCGTGAAGATCGGCTCCGACTGGAAGCTCTACAAGAAGATCGTCGGCGCCGGCGACCTGAACGGCGACGGCCGCGGCGACCTCCTCGCCGTGGACGCGGCGGGCGTGCTCTGGCGGTACTACGGCACGGCGACCGGCGGCAGCACCGCGCGCGTGAAGGTCGGCGGCGGCTGGGGCGGCTACACGTCCATGGCCGGCGTCGGCGACCTCTCGGGCGACGGTCGCGCGGACCTCGTCGCCCGTGACGCCGCCGGCAAGCTGTGGCGGTACAGCGGCACCGGGACGGGCTCGTACGGCACCCGGGCGCTGATCGGTTCGGGCGGCTGGAACGGCTTCAAGGGTCTGTACTGACCCTCGCACCCCCTTCCCACCCCGAGGGCCCGGCCATCGAGGCCGGGCCCTCGGGCGTGTCGTGCCGTTCAGGCCGGGCTCGCGGCGATCGTGGGCGGAGGAAAGGCGCCAATCTGGCAGATGACCCGGGCTTACGCCAGGCCGAAAGCCCTCCGGTGCGAATCGGGTCGTACCGGTGTGGACCGGATGTTCGCGTCACGGGGGGCTGTCCGGTACGTGCCGCGCACGATTGGCCGGACTCCTCCGTTGCCCACACGTCGGGCCACCGCTAGCGCCATTGGCGGCCCGGACCCTCACTCCCCATCATCGTCCGGGGTGCGCCGCACCCGCCATCGGTGAGGCCTTCGGGGAGGCGACGACCGTGCAGACGACCGACGTCCCGGCGGTGGGGAACGGGTGACCGTCTTCACCGGTCACCGCCTCGCCCGGCTCATCGCCGACCGCACCGGGCAGCCCGCCCTCGCGCACGACGCCGACGTCGTCGGCCGTGTGCTGCCGTTCAGGGTCGGCTCCCACGCCGCCGACGAACTCATCGACTGGTCGCGCGCCCCCGGCGACCCCCTCTACCGGCTCCTCGTGCCCCACCGCGACCTGCTCGCCCCCGCGGACTTCGCCGCCGTCGAACAGACCCTGCGGGGCGGCGACCGGGGCCGATTGGGCCTCGTCGTCGACGGCCTGCGCGAACGGCTCGACCCGCACCCGGCCGGGCGGGACACCGAGGCCGTCCGGCACACCTACCCGGGCACCCTGCTCGTCCTCCCCGACCGGCGCCGCACCTGCCCCGCCCCCTGCGCGTCCTGCTCCCGCCGGCCGCCGAACACCGGAGACCCGGCGCTCGGGCCCGCACGGGGCGGGCCCGAGGCCATGACGGCCCGCCTGGCCAGGCACCCGGAGATCACCGACGTCGTCCTCGACGGCGAGGACCCGCTCGCCATGCGGGCGGCCGAGCTCGACGCGTACGTCTCACCGCTCCTGGCCACTCCCCAGGTGCGGACGATCCGCATCCGGACGAGGGCCGTGATCCACGCCCCCGAGCGCTTCCTCACCTCGACCGGGGGCGCCGCCGACGCCGATGACCTCCTCCGCGTCCTCGAACGGGTCGTCGCGGCGGGCCGCCGTCTCTCGCTGCTCGTCCACCTCACCCACCCCCGGGAGCTCGACCCGGCACCGACCCGCCGGGCCGTCGCCCGCATCCTCGCGACGGGAGCGGCGATACGCACCCAGGCCCCCGTCCTCCGGCACGTCAACGACGACGCCGCGGTCTGGGCGCGCATGTGGCGGGAACAGACCGCGCTCGGCCTCGTCCCGTACCGCATGCTCGTCGAGCGCGGTTCGGGTGCGCACCGCTGCTTCGGACTGCCGCTCGCCGAGGTCGTGGCCGTCCACGCGGAGGCGGTACGGCAGCGGGTCCGGGGGCTCGCGCCCGTCGTCGGGGGCCCGGTGATGTCCACGGAGCTGGGCGCGCTCGCCGTGGACGGTGTCGTCCGGCTCGGGCAGGGTCCGGCCTTCGTCCTCCGTGCGCTCAAGGCCCGCGATCCCGCTCTGGCCGGAGCCGTGGCGTACGCCCGCTTCGACCCGGCGGCGAGGTGGTGGGACGAGCTGACCCCGTACGGGCCCCGGGACCGGATCCTGATCCCGGGGGAGCCGTTGACGGCGGCGGACGTGGTGGGCTGAAGGGCCCACCACCTCCCGGGAACGTCAGGCCGCGGGCGGGGCGAGCAGCCCCGCGTCCTGCCCTGCGCGACGGAGCGAGTCCGCGACGAAGCCGTTCGCCTTCAGCTCCTCGACGGTGGAACGGAGGAAGGCCACGGTCTCGGGTGCGCGGCCGACCGTCGTGCCGACCGCCTGGCGGATCTCCATGAACCGGTCCTCGATCAGCCGGACTTCGGGGTGCTCCTGTACGTACGAGGTCATGGGCTGGCGGATGCCGGCGCCCACCTCCAGACCCTCCACCCGGAAGGTGTCGACGCCCTCCGCGCCGCGCACGACCGTCGCGTGCGCGAGAGAACGGGAGAGGAAGAGGTCGTACGCGGAGCCCTGCTTGACGCCGATCCGAACGCCGGGCGCGTCGACCTCCTCGACGGTGGTGAGGCCGGAGTCGAGGGGGACGGCGTACACGCCTTCGATGACGACGTACGGGGCGGTGAACGCGACCTCCGTCTCCCGCGCCGGATCCACGGCGAGGAAACAGAGGTCGGCCCGGCCGTCGGCCATCGCCTCGAAGGACTTCCGCGCCGCGTCGAAACAGAGCAGCTCGACGGGAAGCCCGAGCCGCGACCCGATCTCCCGCGCCAGATCGACGGTGATCCCGGTCGGCGCCTCGGGGGTGCCCTGCGCGAGCACCGGGTTCCCGAGGTTCACGGAGGCCCGGAGGGTGCCCGTGGGGGCGAGGTCGGCGGCGAGGGCGGGATTCGGCGTGTGCGTCATGGAAGGGGAGTCTAGGAAGCGTCGGCGGCGGGCTCGCGGTGCAGTCCGTCGAGGAGGGCCAGGTCTTCCTCGGTGAGCCGGATCGCGCCTGCGTCGATGTTGGCGGCGAGGTGGTCGGGGTCGCCGGTGCCGGGGATGGCGAGGAGGTGGGGGCCCTGGTGCAGGGTCCAGGCGATCCGGATCTGGGCGGGGCTCGCGCCGTGGGCCTCGGCGACGGCGAGGACCTCGGGGCTCTCGGGGGCGGTGGCTCCGCCCTGACGGCCCGCGGCGGCGATCGCGTAGAAGGGCACGAAGGCGATGCCCTGTTCGCCGCAGCGACGCACGAAGTCCTCGTACTCGGGGCGGACCCCGATCCCGTACATGTTCTGCACGCAGACGACGGGGGCGATGGCCTGCGCCTCGGCGAGCTGTTCGGGGGTGATGTTGGAGACGCCGAGATGGCGGACGAGTCCGGCCTCGCGGAGCTCGGCGAGGGCGCCGAAGCGCTCGGCGATCGAATCGGTGCCGACGATACGGAGGTTGACGACGTCGAGGTGGTCGCGGCCGAGCTGGCGCAGGTTCTCCTCGACCTGGCCGCGCAGGTCGGCGGGGGTGCGCGCGTGCGTGCCCCAGGCGCCGGAGGCGTCGCGGCAGGGGCCGACCTTGGTGGCGATGACCAGGTCGTCGGGGTAGGGCCCGCCGAGGGCGCTGCTGATCAGCTCGTTGGCGGAGCGGAGCGGGGAGAAGTAGAAGGCGGCGGTGTCGATGTGGTTCACGCCGAGGTCGACGGCCTTGCGCAGCACGGCGATCGCCTCGTCGCGGTCGCGGGGTGCGGCGTGCTCGACGAGTGCCTCACCGCGCTGGGGCAGTCGCATGGCCCCGAACCCGATGCGGTTGACGGTGAGGTCCCCGAGGGCCCAGGTACCGGCCGCGGAGGCGGGGGAGGAAGGGGCGGTGGGGGTGGGGGTGGTGGTCATGCGGGGGATGATCCCCCAGGGACGGGAGCACCGCCATCGGATAAAGCGTTCAAGGCGAGGTGTCCGACCGTGACAGCCCGGGACCCGAACGCCCCCCGTTCCTAAGGGGGTTGGCCCCACCCCTGACGCGCCAGCCCGCCGGATGGGGGCCGGGCGCCCCGTCCGCGAGGCTGTGCGCATGACAACGAACCGTGGCCGCAAGGCCCTCCTCCTCGCCCTCTCCGCCGCAACCGTCGCCGGGGCCGCCCTCGCCGGCGGCGGCACCGCCGTTGCCGCCGCCGGCAGGGCCGGAGCCACGACCGGGCTGACGTGGGGCGACTGCGCCCCGGCCGTTCGGCCGCTTCCCGGGCAGCAGTGCGCCACGCTCTCCGTACCCCTCGACTACGCCGATCCCGACGGGGAGCGGATCCCGCTCGCCGTCTCCCGGCTGCCCAGCACGCGGCCGGAGGCGCGGCGCGGGACGCTCATGGTGATCCCCGGCGGGCCCGGAAGTTCCGGAGTGCAGCGGCTGGGGCAGAAGGGGGCCGCCCTGGCGAAGGAGATGGACGGGGCCTACGACCTGGTGGCGTTCGACCCGCGCGGGATCGGCGGCTCGGCCAAGGCGCGGTGCGGGCTCGACGAGGGCGACCGGTGGATGATGACGCTGCGGTCGTGGCCCGGTGCGGGCGGCGGCATCGACGAGAACGTCGCCCGGTCGAAGCGGATCGCCGAGGCCTGTGCCCGGAACGGCGGCGCCATGCTGCGCGGGCTGACCACCGCCAACCAGGTCCGGGACCTGGAGCAGCTGAGGAAGGCGCTCGGTGAGCGGAAGCTGTCGGCGTGGGGCGTGTCGTACGGGACGTACGTGGCGGCCGCGTACGCGGAGAGGTACCCGCACCGGACGGACCGCTGGGTCCTCGACAGCAGCAACGACCCCGACCCGAAGAGGGTCGCCCGGGGCTGGCTGGAGGGCATGGCGCAGGGCGCCGAGGACCGGTTCCCCGACTTCGCGGACTGGGCCGCGCACCCGGACCGGGCGGACGAGGGATTGCGGCTCGCGGAGCGGCCCGGGGACGTCCGGGCCGTCGTCATGGATCTGGCGGGCCGACTCGACCGGGAGCCGCACGCCTCCGTGCTGCCGGGCGCGCCGGGCGAGCCCGCGCGCCCGGGCCCCCCGCTCACGGGCTCGATGCTGCTCCAGTCGCTCCAGCTCGCGCTCTACTCCGACGGCTTCTTCCCGTCCTTAGCGCAGCTGGTGACGGAGGCGCTCGATCCGCAGGGCGAGCCGGTGCTGCCGCGTGAGCTGGCGGGCGCCATGCCGGACGACGCCGCGGCCATCACCGTGGGCGTGATCTGCAACGACGTGAACTGGCCCGCGTCCGTACCGGCGTACGAGCGGGCCGTGGCGAAGGACCGCGAGCGGTTCCCGCTGACCGCCGGGATGCCGGCGAACATCACGCCCTGCGCCTTCTGGAAGGGCGGCGCCGTGGAGAAGCCCGTCCGCATCACCGACCGCGGGCCGTCCAACATCCTGATGATCCAGAACCTGCGGGATCCCGCCACCCCGTACTCCAAGGGGATGGGGATGCGGCGCGCCCTCGGCGACCGCGCCCGGCTCGTCTCCGTCGACCACGGCGGGCACGGCGTCTATCTGGGGAACGGCAACGCCTGTGGGGATCAGGCCGTGACCCGCTTCCTCACCGGGGGCGTCCGGCCGGACGGGGACGTCCTCTGCCGGTAGGCATCCTCCGTACACGTGCGGGAGCCCGGCCGGAACCTTCCGGCCGGGCTCCCTTTCTCCTTCGCTCAGACCTTCGCCGGCTCCGGCTCCCGTTCCGGCGTCGGGCCGCCCGTCGCCACCGTCACCTCGGCCGGTGCCGCCTCCGTGTCCACGTCGAACTCCTCCAGGAGTTCCTTGCTGAAGCCCCAGAAGTACGTCGCCACGAAGCCGGCCAGGTAGCCGACGAGCAGGCCGCCCGCGTAGATCGCGATCGTCTCGCCCAGCCCCTTGTCGCCGTCGAGGAGGGGGAAGAGGGCCCAGCCCGAGGGGCCGATCGCCGTCGAGCCGACCGTGTCGCCCAGCATGCTGAAGAGGCCGATGAAGCCGCCGCCGAAGGCGCCGCCCACGCAGGCCGTGATGAACGGGCGGCCCAGGGGGAGCGAGACGCCGTAGATGAGGGGCTCGCCGACGCCCAGGAAGCCGGCCGGTAGCGCCGACTTGATGGTGCGGCGGATCGAGCCGTTGCGCGGGAGCTTCAGGTAGACGGCCATCGCCGCGCCGACCTGGCCCGCGCCCGCCATCGCCAGGATGGGGAGGAGGACCGTGTAGCCCTGCTGCTCGATGAGCGTGGTGTGGATCGGGATGAGGGCCTGGTGCAGGCCCAGCATGACGAGGGGCAGGAAGAGGCCGCCGAGGAGGAAGCCGGCTCCGGCGCCCGCGTTCGCGAGGAGCCAGTCGGCGAACGTGCCGATGGCGGTGGAGATCTCACCGGCCACGAACATCAGGCCGAAGATCGTGACCAGGCCCGAGACCAGGACCGTCAGGGTCGGGGTGACCAGGACGTCGAGGGACTCCGGCACCCAGCGGCGGCACCACTTCTCCACGTACACCGCGAGGATCGCCGCGCCGAGCGCGCCGAGGACACCGCCCTGGCCGGGGGAGAGCGTCTGGCCGAAGGCGTCGATCTTGGCGACGCCGGGGAAGACGATGATCGCCGCGACCGCGCCGCCGAGGATCGCGGTACCGCCGAACTCCTTCGCCGTGTTGTAGCCGACGAACACCGCGATGAGGGCCATGAAGCCGCTCGCCATCGCCGCGAGCGCCGGGGTGACGCCGGGCAGCCAGCCGAGGTTGATCAGCAGGCCGTTGAGGCCGGCGATGATGCCGCAGCCGATGAGCGCGGGGATCAGCGGGACGAAGATGTTCGCGATCCGGCGGAGGAAGAGCTTGAAGGGGGTGGCGTTCCTCTCCTTCTGCGCCGCCTTCAGGGCCGCGCCCTGCGCGGCGAGGTCCTCCGCCGAGTGCGTGGGCTGCGGGGCCGCCGCCACCAGTGCCTCGATCTCCGGGGTCACGCGGGCGACGGTGCCCGGGCCGAGGACGATCTGGTACGTGTCGTCCTCCACCACACCCATCACGGCGGGCAGTGCCTTGAGGGCCTCGTCCTGGACGAGCGAGCGGTCGCGCAGGCCCAGCCGGAGGCGGGTCATGCAGTGGGCCACGGAGCCGATGTTCTCGGCGCCGCCGACGAGGGGGAGGATCGCGGCGGCGATGGCGCGGTTCTTGTCGTCTGTGCTCATGGTGCGGTGGTGCCTTGCTGTGAGGGGTGCCTCTGGGGGGTGAGGGGGTTACGGAGTGGGGCCGGTCGCGTGCAGCGCCGCACGCAGGTGGCCCTGGGAGACCTTCAGCCGCTCGGCGGCCGTGGGGGCGTCGATGTCGGCGAGGATCATGAGGATCGCGTTCTTCACCTCGCCGTCGGCGGCGGCGAGGGCGGTCTCGATCTGCTCGTCCGGTGCGCCGGTGGCCAGGGCGACGATCCGCCGCGAGCGGGCCTGGAGCTTCTCGTTGGAGGCGCGGACGTCGACCATCAGGTTTCCGTACGTCTTGCCGAGCCGGATCATCGTGATGGTCGAGATCATGTTGAGGACGAGCTTCTGGGCGGTGCCCGCCTTGAGCCGGGTCGAGCCGGTGAGCAGCTCCGGGCCGGGGACGACCTCGATGCCGTGCTCGGCGGCGGCGGCGAGCGCGCTGTCCTCGTTGCAGGAGAGGCCGATGGTGAGCGCGCCCCGTGCGCGGGCGTGCTCGACGGCACCGATGGCGTACGGGGTACGGCCGGAGGCGGAGATGCCGACGACGGTGTCGTCCGCGGTGACGCCGAGCGAGGTGAGGTCCTCGGCGGCCAGTTCCCTGGAGTCCTCGGCGCCTTCGACGGCCTTGACCATGGCGGAGGGGCCGCCCGCGATGAGGCCGACGACCTCGCTCGGGTCGGTGTTGAAGGTGGGCGGGCACTCGCTGGCGTCGAGGACGCCGAGGCGGCCCGCGGTGCCGGCGCCCATGTAGATGAGGCGGCCGCCGCGGGCCATGCGCTCGGCGGTGGCGTCGATGGCGGCGGCGATGGCGGGGAGCTGCCGGGCGACGGCGGTGGGGACGGTGGCGTCCTCGCCGTTCATGAGCGCCGCGATCTCGGCGGTGGGGAGCTGGTCGATCTCGGCCAGTTCCGGACGGAACGCTTCGGTGGTGAGGGTGGCCAGCTGGGCGCGGAGTTCGGAGTACGTAGCAGACACGTGCGGCTCTTTCGGTGCTGTGGTCGTCAGCGGGTGCGGGGTGAGTGGCGGTGGGCCAGGGCTTCGTACGAGGCGGCGAGGGCAGGGGCCGCCGTCTCGTACGTACGCTGTGTGACACAGGTGAACAGGCAGTCCACGACCAGGAGTTGGCTGGTCCGGGACGACATGGCCGCGGGGCGCAGTTCGCTCTCGCGGGCGGTGGAGGTGGTGAGGACGTGGTCGGCGTACTGCGTGACCGGCCCGTCCGGGCGGCCGGTGATCGCGACCGTCGTCGCCCCGTGGTCGAAGGCGACCCGGAGCGGTTCTATGACGTCGCCGGTCGAGCCGGAGTGGGTGATGGCGATGGCGACGTCGCCGGAGCGGAGCTGCACGGCGTTGGTGACGGCGAGGTGCGGGTCGCTGTGGGCGTGCGCGATGAGGCCGATGCGGAGGAGTTTCTGGCCGAGGTCCTGGGCGACGAGGCCGGACGCGCCGATGCCGTAGATGTCGATGCGGCGTGCGGTGGCCAGGGCGGCGACGGCCGCGCCGAGCTGGACGGTGTCGAGTCCGGCGGCGGTGTCGGCGAGGGTCTGCTGCTCGTCGTAGGCGAGCTTGGCGACGACGTCGGCGATCGGGTCGTCGACGGCGATGTCGGCGGTGACGGCGGGTGCGCGGCCGGACTGCTGCTGGGCGGCGAGCCCGGCGAGGGCGAGCCGGAGGTCGCGATAGCCGGGGTAGCCGAGGAGGCGGGCGGTGCGGACGACGGTCGCCTCGCTGGTGCCGGTGAGCTCGGCGAGGCCGGTGACCGTGAGCGCGGCGCAGCCGGCGGGGTCTCCGGCGACGGCTTCGGCGACCCGCTGCATCGAGCGGGTCATGGACGGCGCGAGGGTCCGTACCTTGGCCGCGAGCGCGGCGGGGGCGGGGGGCGCGTCGCCCGTGAAACTTTCCTTCACTTCATTGGTCACATCTGAAAGATACTTTCGGAGGGGTGGTGCGACAAGACCCCGTCGGTCCCGGATCGGGGCGGGGCCTTCGGCCCTTCGCGAGGTGCGCTCGCCACGGGTGACAATGGGTGCATGGACGACATCGACCCCGTGGAGCAGGCGCTGCACGCCGCCCGCGCCCTGGTACTGGCCGACCTGGTGGCCCGCGAGGTCGCCGCTGCCGAGGTGGTGTCGATGGTGGAGGACGCGGTGACCCACCGGCGCTGGTGGGTCGAGCAGTGGCCCGAGGGCCTGACGTTCGTCGCCGGTCTCGTCGCACAGGACGTCCAGGACGCCCTGCTCGAACGGTACGGCCGCTGGCCCCTCTGCCCGGTCTGCTCCACCGGTGACCCGCACGCCCTGGACGTGGAGCCCGAGCTGGGGCCGGACCCGCACTGGGTCTGCGGGAAGCAGGGTGTCGTGGTCGCGCCGGTGGGCGGTCTGGAATGAGGAGCGCAGGCCGGTGACCCTCTACATCGACCCGCCCACCTGGCCGGGGCACGGCCGCATGTGGTCGCACCTGGTCAGCGACGTCTCCTTCGAGGAACTGCACACCTTCGCCGCCTCGATCGGCGCCCCGGCCCGGGCCTTCGAGCGGGACCACTACGACATACCCTCCGACCGGTACGCGGACGCCGTGGCCGGCGGTGCGGTCGAGGTCGGATCGAAGGAACTGCTGCGGCGCCTCACGGCGGCCGGACTCCGTCGGCCGAAGAGCCGACCGGCGCCCTGAGGGCCCGCAGGTGCGGGATCCGACGTCGGCGTGAGGCGTACGGGCCGGACGGCGGGCGGGGCCGCGGGTCAGGCGACGTGGGACGCGATGGCGCGGGCGCAGGCCAGCGATTCGGTGTGGGTGGTGTCGACCTCCACGTCGTAGTCGACGCCCTGGTGCACGATGTCCGCCTGCTTCGCGGCCATTCCGGCGACCCGGTCCCCGCGTGCGATCTCGCGGCCCTCGGCGACCGCGCTGTCGCACCGGACGCCGACCCAGAGCACGTCGAGGTCGCCGACGAAGGTCCGCCAGCGGTCCTGGGCGGCCGCTCCGCTCAGGAAGACGTCGTCGATGATGACGCGGGCGCCGGCGCGGGCCATGGTGACGACACCCCGGGCCCAGGCGCCTTCGAGGGCGCGGAAGTCGGCGCCGATGTTCACTCCGCCGTCGGCGTCGAACTCGATGCCGTCGTCGGAGCTCTGCATCCTGAGGGGCATCGCGTCGATGAGCGAGTCGACTCCGAACGCGAGCCAGGGGTCGGGGAGTACGGCCTGGAGGCATCGCACGATGCCGGACTTCCCCGCGCTGGAACCGCCGTTGAGGATGATCATCTGTGTGGTCACCGCGCCACCGTACGGCGGTGACGGCGCCGTACGAAGGGGATTTCCGCCGCCGCCCCGACGGGGTGGTGTCGGCGGGACGGGATCGCGGGACGGGGTCAGCGGGACAGGGACGACACGGCCTTCTCGGTCTGCGGGGTGCCGGAGGCCACCACACGGGACGGGGACCTGTGGAGCTTCAGGGCCACCGCGGCCGTCGCCAGGCCGACGACGGTCATCGCCGCGCCCGCCCAGGCCGTCGAGGCGAAGCCGAGGCCCGCGTCGATGACCGTGCCGCCGAGCCAGGGGCCGCCCGTGTTGCCGAGGTTGAAGGCGGCGGTGGTGGTGGCGCCCGCGAGGGTGGGGGCCGCTCCCGCGACGTTGAACATGCGGGCGTTGAGCGCCGGGGCCGTGAAGAAGGCGGAGACGCCGAGGAGGAAGGTCAGGGCGATGGTGGCGACCGGGCTGGACGCGAAGACGGCCAGGGCGACCAGGAAGAGCGTGGAGGCGGCGATGCCGGTCAGCATCACGCCGAACAGGTGGGCGTCGGCGACCCGGCCGCCGATCGTCGTACCGATCACCGCGCCGATGCCGAAGAGCCCGAGGACGCCCGAGACCCAGCCCTTGTCGAGGCCGGACACGTCGGTGAGCAGCGGGGCCAGGTAGGAGAAGGCGCAGAAGACGCCACCCGCCGCGAGGGCGGTGACGACGATCGACAGGAGGACCTGGCGGTCGCGGTAGATGGCGACCTCGCTCGTGAGGCGGGGCTTCGTCTCGGGGAGGGGGATGCGGGGGATGCGGGTCACCACGCCGACGAGGGCGATCGCGGACGCGAGGCCGACCGCCCAGAAAGCGGAGCGCCAGCCGAGGTGCTCGCCGAGGAACGCGCCGGCCGGGACGCCGAGGACGTTGGCGATGGAGAGGCCGCCGATCATGACGGCCATGGCGCGGGCGCGTGAGCCGACCGGGACCATCGCGATGGCCACCGCCGCGCCGACCGCCCAGAATCCGGCGCAGGCGAGGGCGCTGATGACGCGGGAGGCGAAGAGGACCGCGTAATTGGGTGCGAGGGCGCCGGCTATCTGGCCGAGGCCGAAGACGGTGATGAGGGCGATGAGGGTGGTCTTGCGGGGGAGCCGCAGGGTGGCGACGGCGAGCAGCGGCGCGCCGACGACCATGCCGATCGCGAAGGCGGAGATGAGCAGCCCGGCATGGGGGATGGAGACGTTCATGTCCTCCGCGATGGCCGGCAGCAGTCCGGAGAGCATGAACTCGCTCGTGCCGAGCGCGAAGACGGACAGGCCGAGGATGTAGACGGCCAGTGGCATGCGGGTGGCGGATCCGGTGCTCGCCGCGGGGGGCTCGGGGGCCGGTGCGGCGGGCTCGGGAGCGGGTGTCGTGGGCTCGGCGGAGGAAGACGGCATGACATGGGTCAACCTGGGGTTTGTGCCTGTCATTCCCGGGTCGCCGGGGGTCTCGGTATGCGGACGGATGCCGCCCGGCGGCGCTGTGACGCCCGGTGACGGCATGATTCCGCGTTACGGTGCGGCCTCGGCACACGCGGTTCCGGGCGTGTCCGTCAGTTCGGCGAGTTCGCGTTCCAGGTTCTCCCGCGCCCTCTCCTCCCAGACCGCCGCCCCGTAGGGCGTACGGAAGAGGCGGGGGAGTCCGAGGAGCTGGCGGAGGATCGCGGCGCGGCCTTCTCGGAAGGCGCCGTCGGGGACGAAGCCGTACTCCTCGCGGACCGCGGCCACATACCCCCCGTACGTATCGGGGTCGGTCGCCAGGATGGCGAGGTCCGCGTCGCAGAGCGTCTCGCCGTTCAGGTCGCCGGGGGCGGGGTCGTGCGTGATCGTCAGGCGGACCAGGCGGGCGACCTCCGCGACCTCGTGCGGGGTGAGTCCGGCCTCGGTGAGCGCCTTCTCGGCGAGGACCGCCGAGCGTTCCTCGTTCTCGGAGCGGTCGGGGCGGTAGACCGCGTCGTGGAACCAGGCCGCGAGCCGCACGAGCTCCAACTCCCCGCCCTCACCGCCCTGGTCGGCGAGTTCGTCGATGCGGGTGAGGACCGCCCGGAGGTGGTCGACCGTGTGGTAGCGGCGCTGCGGCTCGGCCCAGCGGGCCAGCAGGTTGCGGCCGTACGGGGCGGGGTCGGGGCCCTCGCGGCCGGCGCGGGCGGCGTGCAGGGTGGAGTTCCAGCGCTGGAGCAGCTCGGGGTGTTCCTCGGCGGTCATGGAGGCATTCTGCCCGGCGCGCGGGCCGGAAGGCGCGCTTCCCCCGTGTCCTCGGAAGGGCTTTCCTCTCACTCTTACATACCCCCCATGGGTATGCTACGGTGCTCCGCACAGGTACCCCCTAGGGGTATGCCCCGAGTTCCGGTCGGACCGCTCGGGGACCGCAGCGAGTGAAGGGTCAGGGCAATGTCAACCGTCAATCCCCGGCGCTGGTGGGCACTTGTCGTGCTCGCCGCCGCACAGTTCATGGTCATCATGGACACGTCGATCATCGGGGTCGCGCTCCCCGAGATGCAGAAGGACCTGGGCTTCTCGCAGAGCGAGCTCCAGTGGATCTTCAACGCCTACGTGATCGTCTTCGGCGGCCTCCTGCTCCTCGGCGGACGCCTCTCCGACCTCGTCGGAGCCCGCAAGATCTTTGTCGCCGGCTGGGCGGTCATGATCGCCGGATCGGTGCTGGCCGCCGCCGCGCAGACCGCCTGGGTCGAGATCGCGGGCCGCGCCGTCCAGGGTGTCGGCGGTGCGCTCATCGCGCCCTCCGCCATGACCCTGCTGATGATCCTCTTCATGCACGACCCGAAGGAGCTCGGCAAGGCGATGGCCCTCTACGGTGCCGCCGCCCCGGCCGGCGGCACCGCGGGCGTCTTCCTCGGCGGTGTCTTCACCGAGTGGATGAGCTGGCAGTGGGTCTTCATCATCTACATCCCGATCGGCCTCGCGACCCTCGCCGCCACCAGGCTCCTCCCGAACGTCGAGTCCCGCCGCGGCTCCGTCGACATCCTCGGCGCCGTCGCCGTCACCGCCGGTCTCGCGCTCGCCGTCTTCGCCGTGGTCCGCGCCCCCGAGGTCGGCTGGGGCTCCACCGGCACGATCCTCCAGCTGGCCGGCGCCGCCGCCCTCCTGGTCCTCTTCTTCGTGATCCAGAAGAGCATCAGCGAGCCGCTCATGCCGCTCAGCGTCTGGCGCGTCCCGCGCCTCGGCTCGGCCAACCTGGCCATGACGCTGCTCGGCGCCGCCTGGATCCCGATGTGGTACTTCCTCAACCTGTACCTCCAGCAGGTCCTGGGCTTCGGCGCCTTCGAGTCCGGTGCCGCCCTGCTCCCGATGACCGTGCTCCTCATGATCTTCATGACGGCCATCACGGCCCGGCTCATGATGAAGGTCGGTGCCAAGCCGCTGATCGCCGGCGGTCTGCTGGTCCTCGCCGCCGGTCTGGTCTGGCTCGCCGCCGTCCCGCCCACCGGCTCCTTCCTCGTCGACGTCCTCCCGGCCTCGCTGGTCGCCGCGCTCGGCATGTCCCTCGCCTACATCCCGACGATGATGACCGCCATGTCCGGCGCCCCGCAGGAGCAGGCCGGTCTCGCCTCCGGCATCGTCAACACCACCTACAACGTGGGCTCCGCGCTCGGTCTCGCCGCGCTGACCGCCGTCGCCATGTCCCAGGGCGCCGACCAGCTCGGCAACCTGCCGAAGCTGACGGACGGCTTCTCGTCCGCCTTCATCGGCGCCGCGATCATCGCCGCCGTCGGCGGTGTGATCACCCTCCTCGTCATGAAGAGCGACAAGGCGGTCGCGGCCGAGGCCGCCGCCCCCGCGCCGCAGGGCGAGAAGGTCTCCGCCTGATCCCCGCCCCGAAGGGGCCGCCCGATGTCCGCCGCCGGACGTCGGGCGGCCCCTTTTCCGTACCAGGGAAGGAACGCCATGGAAATGAACACCCGCGCCGTCCACGTCGTCGACGAGCCGCTCCCGCCCGGCAGCCGGCCGCTCTCCGTGCCCCTCGTGCAGTCCTCCGCCTTCGCCTTCGAGTCCGCGGCCGAGCTCGCCGAGGCCATGGCCGGACCCGACGGGGCGTACGTCTACAGCCGCCGCGGCAACCCGACCGTACGGGCCCTCGAACAGACCCTCGCCGGCCTCGAGGGCGGCGCCGGGGCCATCGCCTTCGCCTCCGGGATGGGCGCCGTCAGCGGGGTCCTTCTCGCTCTCCTGCGGCCCGGCGACCGGGTGGTGGCCCAGCGCTGCCTGTACGGCGGGACCCATGCCGTCCTCGCCGACCTGGCCGAGCGGTACGGGATCGAGGTCTTACGGATATCCGGCGACGACCCGGCCGAGTTCGAGGCCGCCGCCGTGCACCCCGCGACCCGGCTGCTCGTCCTGGAGACCATCGCCAACCCCACCGGGCAGGTCCCCGACCTGCCGGGGCTGCTCGCCGCCGCCCGCGCCCTCGGGGTCGTCGGCCTCGTCGACAACTCCCTCGCCTCGCCCGTCCTGTGCCGCCCCCTGGAGCACGGCGCCGACATCGTCGTCCACTCCACCACCAAGTACCTCTCCGGGCACTCGGACGTCCTCGGCGGCGCCGCCGTCTTCGCCGACGACGCGCTGCGCCGCCGGATCTGGCCGCGCACGGTCGAACTCGGCGCATGCGCCGACCCGTTCGCCGCCTGGCTGACCCTGCGCGGGATACCCACCCTGCCGCTGCGGATGCGCGAGCACTGCGCCAACGCCGCCGTACTCGCCGAGCGGTTCGCCGACCACCCCGGCGTCTCGGCCGTCCACTACCCGTGGCTCGCCGGCCATCCCTCGTACGAGCGCGCCCGCGAGGTGCTCGACGGCGGCGGCGGGCTGCTGTCGTTCGAGCTCGCGGGGGGCCGGGAGGCCGGCCGTGCCTTCATCGAGGGCGTACGGGTGGCCCGGCTCGCTCTCTCCCTCGGCGGGGTGGAGACCCTCGTGACCCACCCGGCGTCCACGTCCCACCGGGAGCTCGACGGGGCCGCCCTGGAGGCCGCCGGGATAGCCCCGGGGCTCGTACGGATGTCTGTCGGCATCGAGGACGTCGAAGACCTGTGGGCCGACGCCGAACAGGCCCTCGGACGGCACCCCTTGCGCGCTTCTTTTGGGTTGACAAAATAAATGACTGATTCGTAGATTGGTGGGTGCCAGGGAAAGACCACTCCTAGGTCAAGGGGGGCGCACGATGCGCTACTTCGAGGACTTCCGGCCCGGCGACGTCCACGAGCTGGGCGCCGTCACCGTCACGGCGGAGGAGGTGCTGGAGTTCGGCAGGCGCTTCGATCCGCAGCCCTTCCACACGGACCCCGAGCGCGCGGAGCAGTCGCAGTTCCGCGGCCTGATCGCGAGCGGATTCCACACCCAGGCGATGTTCATGCGCCGCTACGTCGACGGACTGCTCGCCTACAGCGCCTGCATGGGCTCGCCCGGCATCGACGAGGTCCGCTACCTGCGGCCCGTCCGCCCGGGCGACGTCCTCACCGCGCGCGTCGAGATCCTCGGCTCCACCCCGTCGCCGTTCAATCCCGCCACCGGCACCGTCAAACCGCGGTGCACCCTGGTGGCCTCCGACGGGACGGCCGTGTTCAGCATGATCCTGCACAGCATCTTCCGCCGGCGCCCCGCCGACTCCGAGGCCGACCATCTGTCGTCGATGCCCGCGGCCGAGGACCCCGTCGCCTGTGCGCGACCGGCCAAGACCTGTGTCCCGGTCATGAGTGCCTGACGAACCGTCCTTCGTCAGGCCCCTGAACACGGCCGTCCGTACATCCGGACCCGTCCGTGCACCCGGACCCGTCCGTACATCCGGACCCGTCCGTGCACCCGGACCGTCCGAAGCCCCGTACATCCACCGAAGTGAAGGGGGACCTCCTGTGGAGGCCGTATCCCGCACCGCCCAGTGGACCGCCGCCGCGCGCGCCCTGGAGACCGAGCGCGAGGACCGGCTGTTCGCCGATCCCTACGCGCGCACCGTCGCCGACCAGATCGGCTTCGAGCTGCTCGAGCGCTACGCCGGCGGCGGCACCGTGCCGTTCCTCGCCATCCGCACCACCTACCTCGACCGGGCCATCGTCCGGGCAGTGGAGGAGCGGGGCATACGCCAGGTCGTCTTCCTCGCCGCCGGCATGGACACCCGTTTCTTCCGGCTGCCCTGGCCCGACGGCGTCACCGTCTACGAGCTCGACCGCCCGGCCCTCCTTGAGGCCAAGGCCGAGATGCTGGCGAAGGAGCCGAAGCCGGCCGGCCGCGACCGGATCACCGTCCCCGTCGACCTCACCCAGGACTGGACCGGCCCCCTCAAGGAGGCGGGCTGGAAGAGCGAGGAGCCCGTCCTGTGGGTGGTGGAGGGGCTGCTGTTCTTCCTGCCGGAGCAGGCCGTACGGACCCTCATCTCGACGCTCTCCGCGCACGCCGCCCCCGGCTCCGTGCTGCTCGGCGACGTCATCTCCCAGGCCGCCCTGGAGAACCCGCTCGCCCGCGGGTTCATGAAGGCCCTGGACGAGGACGGCAACCCGTGGCTCTTCGGCACCGAGGAGCCCGAGGCGCTGCTCGCCGACTGCGGCTGGGCCGTACGCGAGGTCAGGCAGCCCGGTGAGGACGGCGCCGACTTCGGACGCTGGCCCTACCCCGTACCGGCCCGCTCGGTCCCGCGGGTGCCCCGCTCCTTCCTGTTCACCTGCGACCTGCCGGGCACGAACGGCCACGAGGAGGCGGCCGCGTGAGCGCCCACGACTTCCACCAGAGGGTCATCACCGACGCCGGAGCGGCCGTCCGCGGGCTGACCGTCTCCCTCGGACAGCGCCTCGGCCTCTACCGGGCGCTGGCCGAGCGGGGCCCGCTCACCGCCGCCGCGCTCGCGGAGGCGACCGGCACGAACGAGCGGTACATCGAGGAGTGGCTGCACGCCCAGCTCTCCGCCGGGTACGTCGAGCGGCACCCCAGCTCCCTCACGTACACGCTTCCCGCCGACCACGTCGAGGTGCTCGCGGACCCGAAGGCCGTCACGTACGCCGCCGGGTTCTTCACCGCCCTCAAGGCGCTGTACGCCACCGAGGACCTGCTCGTGGAGGCGTACCGCACCGGTGACGGTGTCGGCTGGGCCGAGCACGACGCGGCCCTCGACACCGGCATGGGCTCCTTCTTCCAGCCGACGTACGAGCACAAGCTCGTCGCCGACTGGCTGCCCGCCCTCCACCAGGTCACCGACAAGCTCGCCGCCGGCGGCACCGTCGCCGACGTGGGCTGCGGCGTCGGCCACACCACGCTGCTCATCGCGAAGGCCTTCCCGAACGCGACCGTGTACGGCTTCGACTACTCGGAGGAGGCCATCTCGATCGCCCGGGAGCTCGCCGACGAGGCCGGTCTCTCCGAGCGGGTCGTCTTCGAGGTCGCGTCGGCCGACGACTACCCGGGCTCCGGCTACGACCTGGTCTGCTTCTTCAACGCCCTGCACGACATGGGCGACCCGGTCGCCGCCGCCCAGCACGTCCACAAGTCCCTGGACGCGGACGGCACGTGGATGCTCGTCGAGTCGAACGTCTCCCCGCAGGACATCGACGTGCAGACCCCCGCCGCCCGCATGTTCATGGCCCTGTCCGCCGTCATGTGCCTGCCCGTCGCGGTCGCCCAGCGCGGCCCGCACGCGCTCGGCAACCACTCCGGTGAGAAGGCCTTCCGGGCCATCGCGGAGGAGGCCGGCTTCACCCGCTGGCGGCGCGCCACCGAGACCCCGGTGAACGCGGTCTACGAAGTCCGGCCCTGAGCCCCCGAAGCCTGGAGGAACCACCATGGGCGCCATCGCCCCCCTGCCCGTCACCGACCGGTTCATGGAGGTCCTGGAACGGCTCAGCGAGCGCTCCGTCGAGGACTACTACAACCCGTACCAGACCTTCCAGTGGCCCGAGACGCTGGAGGAGAACCGCTTCTGGATGACCCCGGAGCTGCTCACCGTCTACGGCACCCGGCACTACGACGCCCTCGATGAGGAAACGCTTCAGCGCCTGTCGAAGTGGGAGTCCATCAACTTCTACAGCCTCAACGTGCACGGCATCCGCGAACTCCTCATCGAGGTCGTCGGCCGCATCCACATGCCCGGCTTCGAAGTGCCGTCGGACTTCTTCCACCACTTCATCGGTGAGGAGAACGAACACATGTGGTTCTTCTCCGAGTTCTGCCGACGCTACGGCCACAAGATCTACGGATCCACCGCCATGCGCGCCGACGCCGCCTGGGAGCCCGAGGTCGAGAACTTCCTCGTCTTCACCCGCATCCTCTTCTTCGAGGAGCTCGTCGACCACTACAACTCCCGGATGGCGAAGGACGCTTCGCTCTGCCACACCATCCGCGAGGTCAACCGCATCCACCACCAGGACGAGTCCCGCCACATCGCCTTCGGGCGCGAGCTGGTCTCCCTCCTGTACGGCCGGATGTGCCAGGCGGTGAGTGCCGAGCGGGTCCGCGAGGTGGAGGCGTACCTCAAGCGGTACGTCGTCTACAGCGTCAACTCCCTCTACAACCCCCACGTGTACCGCGACGCAGGCATCCCCGACCCGCTGGCCCTGCGCAACGCGCTGGTCGCCGACGAGAGCCGCCGCCCCCACGAACGCAAGGCGATCCGCAAGCCGCTCGCCTTCTTCCTGAAGACCGGGATCTTCTCCGACGACACCCTGCCCGTCGTCTGAGGCCCGAGACCTCCCACCCGAGAGGTGAAGAGATCATGACCGTGACGACCCCCGCGCAAGCCGGGGAGACCGTGGGCTCGACGAGGGGCCTTCCCTCGCTCGGACCGGAGGGGACCCGCCTGCTGCGGCTCCTCGACGACACCTTCGAGAGCTGGGGTGTGACCGCGGGCGCCCGCCCGATGACCATGCCGCCGCTCCTGCCGGCCGCCGACCTGGCGAAGCTGGACTACTACGACAACTTCCCGCACCAGGCCGTCCTCGCCGCCCCGCTCGACCTGGAGGGACGTCTCACCACCCCCTTCGACGGCGAGCACGGGCAGTGGCCCGCCGCCGCCCTCGAACCGGCCGGCCTCGGACTGCCCTCGGCGTCCTGCTACGCCGTCTACCTCGACCACCAGGGCACCCGGGTCGCCGACGACACCCTCGTCACGATCTGCTCCTGGTGCTTCCGCAAGGAGACCCACTACGAGGGCATGCGGCGCCAGCTCGGCTTCCGCATGCGGGAGATCGTCGCCATCGGCGCGCGCGAGCACGCCGAGACGCACCTCGCCGACTTCACCACCCGCATCCGGTCCTTCGCCGCGGCGCTCGACCTGCCGCTGCGCAGGGAGGCCGCCTGCGACCCCTTCTTCGACAAGGGCGGCTCGAAGGCGCTCCTGCAGCGGCTCACCCCGGTGAAGTACGAGTTCCTGTACGAGGACCTGGCGATCGCCTCGGTCAACACGCACCGGAACTTCTTCGGCGACCGCTGCGACATCACCCTGGAATCGACCGGCGGACCGGCCTTCACCAGCTGTGTCGCCTTCGGTCTCGAACGCTGGTTGTCCGCGCTGACCCGCCGCCACGGCGGCTGGCATGCGGCGACCGAGGCGGTGCTCGACGCGAACGCCCGCATGCGGGCCGGTGCGAGTGGCGCGGCCGGGCCGGTGATCTGACGTGCCGGCCCGTCCCGCCGCCCCGCCGGCGGGCGGCCTGGGGTGGGCGAACCTCGGCATGGACATCGTGTCCGTCAACCGTGTCCGCAGGCTCCTCGCCCAGTACGGGGAGCGGTTCTTCGAGCGGATGCTCACCCCCGGCGAGCTCGCCGACTGCCGTACCTCCTCCGGGCTCGACGTACTGAGCCTGTGCGGGCGGATCGCGGCGAAGGAAGCGGCTTTCAAGACCTTACGGGTCAGGGGCAGGTTCCTGCCCTGGCCGGACATCGTGGTGCGGCGTTCCGAGGGCGGCTGGCCGCTCGTGGAACTGCACCGGGCGGCCGCCGAGATGGCCGCGGAGTCCGGCATCACCGAGATCACCGTGTCCATCAGCCACGACGTGGACTACGCGGTGGCGGTGGCCGCACCGATCATCGCGCCCGCCACACCCATCCATTAGCAGCTAAAGGAGAGCAACCATGGCCGACGGCCTGCAGACGGTGAAGAACTGGATCCTCGAGCGCCACCCCGAGCGCGACGACATCGCGTCCGACCTGGACCTGATCGAGAACCGGCTCATCGACTCGCTGTCCTTCGTCGAGTTCGTCTTCCTGTTGGAGCAGGAGAGCGGCACCGCGATCCAGATGGAGACCCTCGAGGTCGAGTCCATCCGCACCCTCGGTGCCATCGAGCAGCACTTCTTCAAGACCCCGGTGGAGGCCCAGGCATGAGCCGCCGCCTCTTCACCTCGGAGTCGGTGACCGAGGGACACCCCGACAAGATCGCCGACCGGATCAGCGACACCGTTCTCGACGCGCTGCTCGCCGAGGACCCGTCCTCGCGGGTCGCGGTGGAGACCCTGATCACCACGGGTCTCGTCCACATCGCCGGCGAGGTGACCACCTCGGCGTACGCGCCGATAGCGAAGCTGGTGCGCGAGGCCGTCCTCGACATCGGCTACGACTCCTCCGCGAAGGGCTTCGACGGCGCCTCCTGCGGCGTCTCGGTGTCCATCGGCGCCCAGTCGCCGGACATCGCGCAGGGCGTGGACACGGCGTACGAGTCCCGGGTGGAGGGCGCGGGCGACGAGCTCGACGCACAGGGCGCCGGCGACCAGGGCCTGATGTTCGGCTACGCCTGCGACGACACGGCCGAGCTGATGCCGCTGCCGATCGCGCTCGCCCACCGGCTCTCCCGCCGCCTCACCGAGGTCCGCAAGAACGGCACCGTGCCGTATCTGCGCCCGGACGGGAAGACCCAGGTCACCATCGAGTACGACGGGGACCGCCCGGTCCGCCTCGACACGGTGGTCGTCTCCTCGCAGCACGCGGCGGACATCTCCGTCGAGGGCCTGCTCACCCCGGACGTGCGCGAGTACGTCGTCGAGCACGTCCTCAAGGAGCTCGTCGAGGAGGGCGTCAGCCTGGAGTCCGACGGCTACCGGCTCCTGGTCAACCCGACCGGGCGCTTCGAGGTCGGCGGCCCGATGGGCGACGCGGGACTCACCGGCCGGAAGATCATCATCGACACGTACGGCGGGATGGCCCGGCACGGCGGCGGCGCGTTCTCCGGCAAGGACCCGTCGAAGGTCGACCGTTCGGCGGCGTACGCGATGCGCTGGGTCGCGAAGAACGTCGTCGCGGCCGGCCTCGCCCGCCGCTGCGAGGTGCAGGTGGCGTACGCCATCGGCAAGGCCGAGCCGGTCGGTCTCTTCGTGGAGACCTTCGGCACGGGCACCCTGCCGGACGAGCGGATCCAGGAGGCCGTCAGCGCGGTCTTCGACCTGCGGCCGGCGGCGATCATCCGCGACCTGGACCTCAAGCGGCCGATCTACGCGAAGACGGCGGCGTACGGCCACTTCGGCCGTGAGCTCCCCGAGTTCACCTGGGAGCGCACGGACCGCGTGGAGGCCCTGAAGAAGGCCGCTCATCCGGGACAGGAGGGCTGAGGGCCATGCGTATCGCTGTCACGGGATCCATCGCGACCGACCATCTGATGACCTTCCCCGGCTGGTTCGGCGAGCAGCTGCTCGCCGACCGGCTGGACCGGGTCTCCCTGTCGTTCCTCGCCGACAACCTGGAGGTCAGGCGTGGCGGAGTGGCAGCGAACATCGCCTTCGGACTCGGTGTCCTCGGCCTCCGTCCCGCCCTCGTGGGCGCGGTCGGCGCCGACTTCGAGCCGTACCGGGTCTGGCTGAAGGACCACGGTGTGGACACCGACTCGGTGCGCGTCAGCGAGTCGCTCCACACCGCCCGGTTCGTCTGTACGACCGACCGCGCCCAGAACCAGATCGCCACCTTCTACGCGGGGGCGATGGCCGAGGCACGCGAGATCGACCTGAGGTCGGTCGTGGCGCGCACCGGCAGGCTGGAACTGGTCCTGGTCTCCCCGGACGACCCCGAGGCGATGCTGCGGCACACCCGCACCTGCCGTGACCTGGGGATTCCCTTCGCCGCCGATCCGTCGCAGCAGCTGGCGCGGCTCGACGGCGAGCAGGTGCGGGAGCTGGTGGACGGGGCGCGGTTCCTGTTCACCAACGAGTACGAGACGGCGCTCCTCCTGGAGAAGGCCGGCTGGACCGAGGCGGAGGTGCTGGGCCGGGTCGGCACCTGGGTCACCACCCACGGCGAGGCGGGCGTCCGCATCCGGGGCGAGGGCCGCGAGCCGCTCGCCGTGCCGGCCGTGGAGGTCGCTGCGGTCGTCGACCCGACCGGGGTCGGGGACGCCTTCCGGTCCGGTTTCCTGGCCGGCCGGCTCTGGGGAGTCCCGGAGCGGTGCGCGGCGCAGCTGGGCTGCGCGGTGGCCGCGACCGTCCTCGACTACGTGGGGACGCAGGAGTACCGCCTGCACCGGGATTCGCTCCTGGACCGGATCAGGACGACGTACGGCGTCGGGTGCACCGCCACGCTCGTCACGCATCTGAGGGGGCTCACGTGACCGTCGTACGGAGGTCCCTTCGGGAGGAGTTCGCGAAACGGGTCGTGGTGGCCGACGGGGCGATGGGGACGATGCTCCAGGCCGCCGACCCGACGATGGACGACTTCCAGAACCTGGAGGGCTGCAACGAGATCCTCAACCTCACGCGCCCCGACATCGTCGCCTCCGTCCACGACGCCTACTTCTCGGTGGGCGTGGACTGCGTCGAGACCAACACCTTCGGGGCGAACCTGGCCGCGCTCGCCGAGTACGGCATCGAGCACCAGGTGTACGAGCTGTCCGAGGCCGGCGCCCGGATCGCCCGCGCCGCGGCGGACGCGCACACGGCCGCCGACGGGCGCCCCCGCTGGGTCCTCGGCTCCATGGGCCCCGGCACGAAGCTGCCGACCCTCGGCCACGTCACGTACGAGCCGCTGCGCGAGGCCTTCCGGCAGAACGCGGAGGGCCTGATCCGGGGCGGCGCCGACGCCCTGCTCATCGAGACCTCGCAGGACCTCCTCCAGACGAAGGCGGCCGTCATCGGGGCCCGGCGGGCGCTGGACTGGGTCGGCGTGGACCTGCCGGTCATCGTGCAGGTCACCGTGGAGACGACGGGCACGATGCTGCTCGGCTCCGAGATCGGTGCGGCGCTGACCGCGCTGGAGCCGCTCGGCATCGACATGATCGGCCTGAACTGCGCCACCGGGCCGGCCGAGATGGCCGAGCACCTGCGGCACCTGTCCCGGCACGCCCGTGTCCCGATCTCGGTCATGCCCAACGCCGGCCTGCCCGTCCTCACCTCCGACGGCGCCCACTACCCGCTGTCGCCGGCCGAACTGGCCGACGCGCAGGAGGCGTTCGTCCGCGAGTACGGCCCCGCGCTGGTCGGCGGCTGCTGCGGTACGACCCCGGAGCACCTGCGGGAGATCGTGGAGCGGGTGCGGGGCGCGGCCGTCCTCGACCGGCGGCCCGAACCGGAGCCGGGCGCCTCCTCGCTCTACAGCCATGTGCCGTTCCGTCAGGACACCGCGTACCTGGCGATCGGCGAGCGCACCAACGCCAACGGTTCGAAGAAGTTCCGCGAGGCGATGCTCGACGGCCGCTGGGACGACTGCGTCGAGATGGCGCGGGACCAGATCCGCGAGGGCGCGCACATGCTCGACCTGTGCGTGGACTACGTGGGCCGTGACGGCACCGCGGACATGGCGGAGCTGGCCGGCCGGTTCGCGACGGCCTCGACGCTGCCGATCGTCCTCGACTCGACGGAGATCGGGGTGCTGCGGGCGGGCCTGGAGAAGCTCGGCGGCCGGGCGGTCGTCAACTCCGTCAACTACGAGGACGGCGACGGACCCGAGTCGCGGTTCGCGCAGGTCACGGCCCTGGCGAAGGAACACGGCGCGGCCCTGATGGCGCTGACCATCGACGAGGAGGGCCAGGCCCGCAGCGTCGGGCACAAGGTGGCCGTCGCCGAGCGGCTCATCGAGGACCTGACGGGGAACTGGGGAATCAGGGAGTCGGACATCCTGATCGACACCCTCACGTTCACCATCTGCACCGGCCAGGAGGAGTCCCGCAGGGACGGCATCCACACGATCGAGGCGATCAGGGAGCTCAAGCGGCTCCACCCGGATGTCCAGACCACCCTGGGCCTCTCCAACATCTCCTTCGGCCTGAACCCGGCCGCGCGGATCGTCCTCAACTCCGTCTTCCTCGACGAGTGCGTGAAGGCGGGCCTGGACTCGGCGATCGTCCACGCGTCGAAGATCCTGCCGATCGCCCGCCTGGAGCCGGAGCAGGTGGAGGTCGCGCTCGACCTGATCCACGACCGCCGCCGGGACGGCTACGACCCGCTCCAGCGCTTCCTGGAGATGTTCGAGGGCGCGACGGCGAAGTCCCTGAAGGCCGGCAAGACCGAGGAACTCCTCGCCCTGCCCCTGGAGGAGCGCCTCAAGCGCCGGATCGTCGACGGCGAGAAGAACGGCCTGGAGGCCGACCTCGACGAGGCCCTGACGTCCCGCCCCGCTCTGGAGATCGTCAACGAGATCCTGCTCGACGGCATGAAGACGGTCGGCGAGCTGTTCGGCTCGGGCCGGATGCAGCTGCCGTTCGTGCTCCAGTCCGCCGAGGTCATGAAGACCGCGGTGGCCTACCTCGAACCCCACATGGAGAGGACGGCCGACGGCGAAGGAGAGGTCGGCAAGGGCACGATCGTCCTCGCCACCGTCCGCGGCGACGTCCACGACATCGGCAAGAACCTCGTCGACATCATCCTCTCCAACAACGGCTACAACGTCGTGAAATCCACCGTGATCATGAAGGAGAACCTGCAGGAGCTGAACGGCCGCGGTCTGGCCGGGCGCTTCCCCGTCATCCTCGGCGGCGCCGCCCTCACCAGGGCGTACGTCGAGCAGGACCTCCACGAGATCTACCAGGGCGAGGTCCGCTACGCCCGCGACGCCTTCGAGGGCCGTGCCGACACGCGAGACCCCGCTGCCCGCCGCGGAGGTCCGCGAGCCCGAGCCGGCCGGCCGCTCCGACGTCGCCGCCGACAACCCCGTACCCGAGCCCCCCTTCCTCGGCACCAGGGTCGTCAAGGGCATCCAGCTCGCCGAATACGCCTCCTGGCTCGACGAGACCGCCCTCTTCAAGGGCCAGTGGGGCCTCAAGGACACCGAGACCATCGAGACGGAGGGCCGGCCGCGGCTGCGCACCTGGCTCGACCGCCTCCAGACGGACCACCTCCTCGAAGCAGCCGTCGTCTACGGCTGGTTCCCCTGTGTGTCCAAGGGCGACGACCTGATCGTCCTGGACGAGGACGGAGGCGAGCGGACCCGCTTCTCCTTCCCCCGCCAGCAGCGGGGCCGCCGCCTCTGCCTGGCCGACTTCCACCGCGCGGAGGACTCCGGCGAGATCGACGCCGTCGCGATGCAGGTGGTCACCGTCGGCTCCCGGATCGGCGAGGAGACGGCGAAGCTCTTCGCCGCCGACGCCTACCGGGACTACCTCGAACTCCACGGCCTGTCAGTCCAGTTGGCGGAGGCCCTGGCCGAGTACTGGCACGCGCGGGTGCGCGCCGAGTGGGGCATCGCGGGCTCCTCGGAGCCGGCGTCCCTGGACGGCATGCTCCGCACCGAGTACCAGGGCTGCCGCTACTCGCTCGGCTACCCGGCCTGCCCCGACCTGGAGGACCGGGCGAAGATCGCCGCCCTCCTGCGCCCGGAGCGGATCGGGGTGGAGCTGTCGGAGGAGTACCAGCTGCACCCCGAACAGTCGACGGACGCGATCGTCGTCCACCACCCCGAGGCGAGCTACTTCAACGCGGGAGGGCGACGCCTGTGAACCCCACCTACTCGTTCGAGTTCTTCCCGCCGAAGACGGACAAGGGGGAGCGAACCCTGTGGGAGGCGATCCGCCGGGTCGAGGCCCTGTCCCCGGACTTCGTCTCGGTGACGTACGGCGCGGGCGGCTCGTCCCGCGACCGGACCATCGAGGTGACCAAACGGATCGCGACCGAGACGACCCTGCGCCCGGTCGCCCATCTGACGGCCGTCGGACACTCGGTCGCCGAACTGCGGGCGATCATCGGCGCCTACGCGGACGCGGGAGTGCGGGACGTGCTCGTGCTGCGCGGGGATCCGCCGGGTGACCCGCGCAGTGCGTGGACACCGCACCCGCAGGGCTTCACGTACGCGTACGAACTGGTCGAGCTGGTGCGGTCGTTGGGCGACTTCCGGATCGGCGTGGCGGCCTTCCCCGAAGGCCACCCGAGGTCGGCGGGCCCGGCCGGCGACCTGGCGCACTTCGTCGCCAAGTGCCGGGCGGGCGCCGACTACGCCATCACGCAGATGTTCTTCGACCCGGAGGACTACCTGCGGCTGCGGGACCGGGTCGCCGCCGCCGGCTGCGACACCCCGATCATCCCGGAGATCATGCCGGCCACCGACGTACGCCAGATCCGGCGCTTCGCGGAGCTCAGCGACGCCGCGTTCCCCGAAGACCTGGCGCACCGCCTGGAGGCGGCCAAGGACGACCCGGCGGCGGCGTACCGCATCGGCGTCGAGCACGCGACCGCGATGGGCCTGCGGCTGCTCGACGAGGGTGCGCCGGGCCTGCACTACATCACGCTGAACAAGTCGACGGCGGCCCTGGAAATCCACCGAACCATCATGAGCGCAAGGAGCGTTGTCCATGCCTGACACCTTCACGGACTACAAGGTCGCCGACATCTCCCTGGCCGCCTTCGGTCGCAAGGAGATCACGCTCGCCGAGCACGAGATGCCCGGCCTGATGTCGATCCGCCGCGAGTACGCCGAGACGCAGCCCCTGGCGGGGGCGCGGATCACGGGCTCCCTCCACATGACCGTACAGACGGCCGTCCTGATCGAGACGCTCGTCGCGCTCGGCGCCGAGGTCCGCTGGGTCTCCTGCAACATCTACTCGACGCAGGATCACGCCGCCGCCGCGGTCGCCGCCGCCGGCATCCCGGTCTTCGCCTGGAAGGGCGAGACCCTGGAGGAGTACTGGTGGTGCACGGAGCAGGCCCTGACCTGGCCGGACGCCGACGGGCCGAACATGATCCTGGACGACGGCGGTGACGCCACGGTCCTGGTCCACCTGGGTGTGGAGTACCGCAAGACCGGCGGTCTGCCGGAGGCGTCCAACGAGGAACTGGGCGTCATGCGTGCGCTGCTGGAGAACAGCGCACTCGACTGGTCGACCCTCGCCACCGGCATCCGCGGTGTGACGGAGGAGACCACGACGGGCGTCCACCGCCTGTACGAGATGCACCGCGAGGGCGCGCTGCTCTTCCCGGCGATCAACGTGAACGACGCCGTGACGAAGTCGAAGTTCGACAACAAGTACGGCTGCCGGCACTCCCTCATCGACGGCATCAACCGTGCCACCGACGTCCTCATCGGCGGCAAGACGGCCGTCGTGTGCGGCTACGGCGACGTCGGCAAGGGCTCGGCGGAGTCGCTGCGCGGCCAGGGCGCGCGGGTGATCGTCACGGAGATCGACCCGATCTGCGCGCTCCAGGCGGCGATGGACGGCTTCCAGGTCGCCACCCTGGAGGACGTCGTGGAGACGGGCGACATCTTCATCACCACGACCGGCAACAAGGACATCATCATGGCCGCGGACATGGCCAAGATGAAGCACCAGGCCATCGTCGGCAACATCGGCCACTTGGGCCGTCTGCTGAACCTCGGCAACGCGACCGGACACCCCTCCTTCGTGATGTCGAACTCCTTCGCCGACCAGACCCTCGCGCAGATCGAACTCTTCACGAAGACCTCCGACTATCCCGTCGGCGTCTACACCCTCCCCAAGCACCTTGACGAGAAGGTCGCCCGCCTCCACCTCGACGCCCTCGGCGTCAGGCTGACGACCCTCCGCCCCGAGCAGGCGTCGTACATCGGGGTCCCCGTGGAGGGCCCGTACAAGCCGGACCACTACCGCTACTGATGTGTACGAACGATGACGGGCGCGACCCGTGGCTCCCGGACCGTCTCCTCAGGACGGAACGGGACCTGCTGATGCCGCTCCTGCGCCGGACACCCGAGGAGGCGTACGAGCTCCGCACCGCGTGCCCCGGGTGGACGGCGAGGCAGGTCCTCGCCCACTGCGGCGCGGCCCTGGTCAGGATCGTCGAGGACCGCCTGGAGGAGGGCGTCTTCCTGCCGGAGGCCAACGCCTGCGACGTCGCCGAACGCGAGGACTGGCCGCTGGACCGGATCCTCGACGAACTCGAACGCGGCCTGACGGAGGCGGGCCCGGTGATCGCCGAACGCGAGGACGGCCGGCTCGACGCGGTGGCGCTCGGCGAATGGGTCCACGCGGGAGACGTACGGGAGGCCTTCGGCGAACCCGGCGCGTACTGCGGCAAGGCGCTGGAGCTGGCGCTCCCGCTCCTGACGGTGACGAGCCGCAAGCGCGAGACCCCGCGGCTGGTGGGCGTCCTGGAGGACGCCACGACGCCGCGGGTCTCCCTGGGCAACGCGATCGCGGGCCGCCCGCCGGCCACCTTCAAGGGCGACGCGTCGACCCTGATCCGCATCTACGCGGGCCGCCCCCTGGTGAGGACCCGCTACGAACTGAGGGGCGCGACGGAACAGGAACTCCTGATCTACCGCTGACGCCGCGCCCCCACCACCGAGCGGGCCGCGCCCGCCACCGGACCGCGCCCGCCACCGACCGCGCGGGCGCGTACGCCGCCTACGGCTGCGCGGGCCGCGCCCGCTACCCCCGCCACCCGCCGCGCGTGCGGCGCCCGCCACCACCTGCCGCGCGTGCGGCGCCTTCGCCCCCGACTCCTTCCTGAGGCCGGTCTTCCGGGCCCGGCGCCCGGCGATCGAACCGGTCTACAGGAACAACATCCAGGAGGTCCTGGAGATCGAGACGGGTCACATGGTGGGCCTGTTCGAGGAGATCCTGCCGGGCTACGGCCTGGACATCAGGCCGCGCGAGGACGGCACCTTCGAGGTGATCCCGTACGACGAGGAGTCGCGTACGCCCCCGGAGATCGACGTCTACGTCCAGGCGCACGGGAACGGGGTGACCGGACTCCCCGAGGCGCAGTACGTCTACGAGAACGGTGACCTACGGCGGATCTCCGCCGCGCTGATCGAGGAGAGGCATGTGATCGCGATCAACCAGGCGGTGTACGCGGCCGCCGGTCTACTGCTGGCAGGGTCTCGGCGGCTACACGATGAACCTGCGCCACCTGGCCGAGGAGATCGGCATCGACCGCCCGTTCTACGGAGTGCAGGCGTACGGCATCGACCGGGGCGAGGAGCCGTACGCGACGATCCGCGCGATGGCGGCGGCGGACGTGGAGGCGATACGGCGCCGCCGGCCGGCGGGCCCGTACACGCTGTGGGGCTACTCGTTCGGTGCGCGGGTCGCCTTCGAGGCGGCGGGGGAGCAGGTGGAGAACCTGTTCCTGATCGCGCCGGGTTCGCCGAAGGTCCGCTCGTCGGAGACGGGGGGAGCGGACTACGGGAACCCGGCGTTCGTGACGATCCTGTACTCGGTGTTCGCGGGCTCGATCGACCCGACGGTGCGGGCGGACGACCGGGAGGACTTCGTGCGGCGGGTGGCGCGACCGACTTCCCGGCCCTGGACCCGGATCTGATCGGCCGGATCGTGGCGATCGTGGAGGAGACGTTCGAGTTCACGTACACCTTCCGGGAGCTGGCGGAACGCCAGGTGACCTGCCCGGTCACGCTCTTCGAGGCGGCGGGTGACGACTACTCGTTCCTGGAGAACACGAGGGCTGGTCGACGCGCCCGCCGACGGTGGTGGAGCTGGACGCGGACCACTACAGCCTTCTGCGGCAGCCGGATCTGAACGAGCTGATCAAGAAGATCAGGTACCGGCTGGGGCAGTAGGGCCCACGGAATCCGGCCACCGGCCCGGAAGGGTCCGTTCCCTGTCCGCGATCGGTAACGATCCCCCCGCGGGCCGTGATCTCGACGACGGGGAGCCCCATCCTGAGCGACGCAGCGTGCAGGAACGCAGGCCGAGAGTCACGGGGGAACGTGAAATGAGCACCGTTCGCAGGAAGACCACCCGCACCCTTCGCACCCGCCGCACAGGGAGGCTCGGCGCCCTGGGGCTGACCGCCGCCGCGCTTCTTTCGGCCACGGCCTGCGGGCCGTCCGACGACGAGGCGGGCGGAACGGCGCCGTCCACGAGCGCCCCCACGACGCCGCCCACCACCGCTCCCGCCCCGCCGTCGACGCAGCCGGGCGACTCGGGCAGCACCGACGGCGGGCCCTCCGTGACCGCGAGTGAGCCCCCGGGCACGACGGGCGAGACGGACTGGGAGCCGAAGGACGGCATCTGCCAGGACCTGAACACCGAGGTGAAGGTGGACTGGGCGCTGCCTCCGGTGAAGGACGACTCGCGGCTCGAACTCGTGATCACCAACACGGGGACGCGGCCGTGCAAGCTGTACCGGTACCCGGCGGTGAAGTTCGGCGACGAGCAGCGTTTCCTGCCGCCGGTGAAGAGCTCGAAGCCGCAGAACCCGATCGTCCTGGCGCCCGGCAAGGAGGCGTACGCGGGTCTGCTCGCCCGGGTGGGCAACAAGGAGGTCAGCCCGCTGGAGAAGGAGCTGATCATCACCCCCGCGGGCAGGAGCGAGCCCAGGGACACGGGCGAGGGAGCCCTCCTCGACGTCCCCGCGCCGGGCATCCACGTGGACGTGAAGACGGCGCGGGTGTCGTACTGGCGGCCGGACTCGGAGAGCGCGCAGTCGGCCCTGTATCCGCAGTGACGGAGGCCCGTCCGGTCACGTCCCGGCGGCGGGGCACTCCCCACGGAGGGCCTCGCCGGCGAGCGGCCGGAAGGGCGTGGCCCGGACCGCTCAGGCGCCGCCGGCCGTGAGGGTGCGGGTGAGGAGGGACAGCAGACGGTCCCAGTGGCGCTGCGTCCCGTCCGGGCTGTACGCGCTCGTGTCGGCCATGGTGAAGCCGTGGACGGTGCCGGGGTAGATCTCGTTGCCGTGGCGGACGCCGGCGGCTTCCAGTACCTCGTTGAGCCCGCCGAACTCCTCGGGCGTCATGTCACCCTCGGCGATCCCGAAGTGCACCTCGGCGGTGACCTTCGGGGCGAGGAGGTGCGGGCTGTCGGCCGCCTCCGTGATCAGGGCGCCCGGGTGGAAACCGGCGACGGCGGCGACCCGGTCGGGGTGGGCGGCGGCGGTACGCATCGCGAGGACGCCACCCAGGCAGTACCCGACGACGGCGACGGGCCCCGCGCCGACCTCGGGCCGGTCCGCGAGGAACGAGAGATAGGCGTCGGCGTCGACCAGGACGCGCTCGGTGGTGTGCGCGAGGTAGAACGGCATGAGCTGCTCGAAGAGCGCGGGCCGCTCCTCCTCCCCGATGTGCCCGGGAAGCTCGATCAGGGGCGCCTGCCCCTCCCGGTAGTAGACGTTGGGCACGAGCACGTAGTAGCCGTGCGCGGCGAGCTCGCTCGCCATCTCCTCCAGCCGCGGCCGCGGGCCGAACACGTCCATGTAGAGGAGCACGCCGGGGTGCTGCCGGCCGTCGTCGGGGAAGGCGGCGAAGGCGTCGGCCTGGCCGTCGGGGGTGGGTATCCGCAGTGTCGTGGTGGCCATGGAACGACCGTAACAGTCATGATCACCCAGGGGGCGGGCCCATGGCGCGCGCATGAGGAACCCCCTTACCCCTTCCGGGACATCGGCCGCCACGCGGGTGCGCAGCCCTCGCCCGTCGAGCCCGGCGACGAGCGCGTCGCAGGAATCGGCTTGCCGTCGGCGAGCAGGGTCGGATAGGAAGCTCGCATGCTTAGGGGCAGCAAGGTCGGGCTCAGGGCTCGGCACGAGGAAGACATCCCGATCCTTCGGACCGAGCTCTACGACGACGTGGTCAACGCCTCGCGCGCCGAAGCGGGGCCCTGGCGGCCGGTCGCGCCGGGGTCGAAGGACCGGCGGCTCGTCGTGGACGACCCGGCAGAGGGTCATGTCCCGTTCTCCGTGGTCGAGTTGGAGGGCGGCACGCTGATCGGCACCGCCAACCTGTGGGGCATCGACACCCACAACCGGGTCGCGCACATCGGTCTGGGACTGCTGCCGTCCGCGCGCGGCAGGGGCTACGGCACCGATGTGGTGGCGACGCTCTGCCACTACGGCTTCGTCGTACGCAGCCTCCAGCGGCTGCAGATCGAGACGCTGGCGGACAACACCGCGATGCTCCGCTCCGCCGAGAGCAACGGCTTCGTCCGCGAGGGCGTGCTGCGGTCCTCGGCCTGGGTGATGGGTGAGTTCCTGGACGAGGTCATCCTCGGGCTCCTCGTCGAGGACTGGAAGCCGAAGCCGAAGCCGCAGCCGGGGGGCTAGCGGGCGATCCGGAGTGGCGGTCCGGGGGCGGCGGTCCCGGGGGCGCCGATCACGTACGCCTCCGTGCACGCGAACGGCCGACGGCGTCGGCGCGTGCCCGGCCCTCCTGCCCCGTCGGCGGATCCGTCGCTCCTGTCGGTCGGTTCACCACGCCTCGATCACCGGCGCCTCCGGCTCGTGCTTCCGCCAGGCCTCGTTGAGCCGCGCGAGCCGGTCCGCGGTGGCGATGCCGTGCAGGGACGCGATCCTGCCGTCGCTGACCGCGAACGCCACCGCGCCCACGACCCGGCCGTCGACCACGGCGAGCACGGCCGGGGCGCCGTTGACCACCGCGATGTGCATCGAGGGCGTGCCGCCGGCCAGGCGCCGCTTCGCCGGCGTGGGCCTGAAGCCGGCCCGCGCGAAGGAGGCGACCCGCTCGCGGGTCGTGACCCGCAGCAGCCGCTTGGCCAGTCCGGCACCGTCCGAGACCGCCGTGACGTCCTCGGTGAGCAGCGCCACCAGCCGTTCGGTGCGCCCCGACAGCGCGGCGGCCAGGAACTCCTCGACGACCCGGCGCGCGGACGCGGGGTCGGCCTGGACGCCACCGCGGCGGCGCTCGGCGGCGATCCGGATCCGGGCCCGGTGGAGGTGCTGCTGGCTCGCGGACTCGGTGATGTCGAGGATCGAGGCGATCTCGGCGTGCCCGTACGAGAAGGCCTCACGCAGGACGTAGACGGCCCGTTCGACCGGTGAGAGGCGCTCCAGGAGGGTCAGTACGGCCAGCGACACCGATTCGCGCTGCTCGAAGGTGTCGGCGGGGCCGAGCATCGGGTCGCCTTCGAGGAGCGGCTCGGGCAGCCAGGCGCCGGCCGCGTGCTCGTGGCGCGCGTGCGCCGAACGGAGCCGGTCGAGGCAGAGGTTGGTGAGGACCTTGGTCAGCCACGCCTCGGGGACCTCGATCCGTTCGCGGTCCGCGTTCTGCCACCGCAGGAACGTGTCCTGTACGGCGTCCTCGGCGTCGGCGGCCGAGCCGAGCAGGCGGTACGCGAGCGAGGCCAGCCGGCCACGGCCGGCCTCGAAGCGATCGACGGCTGTGCTGTCCATGCGGAACACCCTAGGCGGCGACCCTCACATCGGTGCGGTCGGTGCGGTCGGTGCGGTCGGTGCGGTCGGTGCGGTCGGTGCGGTCGGTGCGGTCGGTGCGGTCGGTGCGGTCGGTGCGGTCGGGCGTCGGTGCGGTGGTCAGTCGGCGCCTGCGCTTCGGCATGCCGGAGGTCGGGTGGGCGATGTTCCACCCGGCCCCCTTGAGCACGCCCGCCTTGAGCCGCGCGGCGGTCCGGCCGCCCAGGTACCAGGTCTTCGACCGGACGTCCCCGCCCACCATCTGGAAGATGGCGTCCCGCCGCCCGAGGCTGATGTGGTTGCCGTAGTACTTCAGTCCGACGGTCGGGACCTCGCCGCCCGTCAGGCGCGCGATGATCGCGGCGGTCGCCTGCATGGTCGTGAAGCCGGCCGAGGCGCAGGACATCGGCAGCGGCCGGCCGTTGTCGCCGATCGCGTGGGCGGAGTCCCCGGCGGCGTAGACGTCCGGGTGCGAGACCGAGCGCATGGTGCGGTCGACGACGATCCGGCCGGTCTCGGCGACCTCCAGACCGGCGGCGGCCGCGAGGGGGTGCACGGCGAACCCGGCCGACCACACGGTCACATCGGCCGGGAGGGGTGTACCCCCGGCGGCGATCGCCCGGGTCGGCTCGACGGCCTCGACGGCGGTGTGTTCGTGGACGGTGATGCCGAGCCGGTCGAAGGCCTGGCGGAGGTGCCGGCGGGCCTTCGGGGAGAGCCAGGCGCCCAGCTCGCCGCGGGCGGCGAGGGCGATCGTGAGGTCGGGCCGGGACTCGGCGAGCTCGGTGGCGGTCTCGATGCCGGTCAGCCCCTCGCCGACGACCAGCACGGTGCCGCCCGCGCCGAGTGCGGCGATCCGCTCGCGCAGGCGCAGCGCGGAGGCGCGGCCGGCCACGTCGTAGGCGTACTCGGCCGCGCCGGGGACGCCGTGGTGGGCCACGGAGCTGCCGAGGGCGTAGAGGAGGGTGTCGTAGGCGAGCTCGTCGGCGCGGGTGCCGCCTTCGCGGAGGGCGCCGTCCCCGCCGGTCGTGGCGGCCGTCGGGGTCACGGTGACGGTCCTGCGCTCGGGGTCGATGCCGGTGACGTGGGCCAGGCGCACCCGCACCCCGGTGCCCGCGAAGACGTCGGCGAGCTTGCGGACCGTGAGGTCCTGGCCGCTCGCGAGCTGGTGGAGCCGCATCCGCTCGACGAAGTCGGGGGCGGCGTTGACGACGGTGATCTCGGTGTCGGCGGGGGAGAGCCGGCGCGCCAGGTTTCCGGCGGCGTAGGCCCCGGCGTATCCGGCGCCGAGTACGACGATGCGGTGCTTCATGGCGATGCTCCTGTCTCGTTCGGGCGCCCCTTGAACGAGACGGGGCGGCGATTGCTGACAGGAGTGGGATGTGACGCCGGTCACGCCCGTGAAGGCCCGTCGTGAAGGCCCGTCGTGAAGGCCCGTCGTGAAGGCGCTGCGTCGGCCGCCGGCGGATCGACATCGCCGGTGCGTCAATCCTCGCGATCCTGGTGTTGGCCCTTGCCCGCCGCGTGATGCAAGGCTCCGGCCATGGACATCTTCACGACGGACAAGGGTCTGGCCCAGGGCTTCCGGGCCTCCGCCGACGTCGTCGCCGCGCTCGGAATCCCGTACGCCGCCCCGCCCTTCGGAGCCGGCCGGTTCCGTGCGCCCCGCCCGGCACCCGCGTGGAGCGGAGTGCGGGACTGTACGAGGTTCGGCCCGATCGCGCCGCAGTCGGCGGAGCTCCCGGGGGCGCCCGTCTGGTCTCCCGGTGACGAGGACATCCTCACCCTCAACATCTGGACCCCCGCGCCCGACGGCGGCCGGCTCCCCGTCCTCGTCTGGATCCACGGCGGTGCGTACACCTTCGGCTCCTCGGCGCAGCCCGACTTCGACGGCACCGTGCTCGCCCGTGCCGGTCTGGTGGTGGTCACCTTCAACCACCGCATCGGCTTCGAGGGCTTCGGCCATGTACCGGGCGGTGCGGCGTCCGGTACGCCGGACAACCGCGGTCTGCTCGACCAGGTCGAGGCGCTGCGGTGGGTGCGGGAGAACATCGCCGCCTTCGGTGGCGACCCCGGCAACGTCACGATCGCCGGCCAGTCCTCCGGAGCCGCCTCCGTCGCCTGTCTGATGGTGATGGACCTCGCCCGTGGACTGTTCCGCCGCGCCATCGCCCACAGCCCAGCCAGCCCTTGCTACACGCCCGAGATCGCCGAGGCCACCACCCGCGAGATCGCCGCGGCGGCGGGCTGCCCCGCCACGCCCGAGGGGCTGGCCTCCATGACTCCGCAGGCCCTGGTCGCCGCCGCCGACCAGGTGGTCGACGACTACCGCCGGGACCCCGCCTCCGGCTCCCGTCACTACGACCCCTCGCTCTACGCCCCGGTGCTCGACGGCGACGTCCTCTCCACCGACCCCCTCGACGGGATCGCCGCCGGCGCGGCCACGGGAGTGGACCTGCTGGTCTGCCACACCACCGAGGAGTACTGGCTGCTCGACGCCGTCGGCAGCTGCGCGAAGGTCACCACCGATGACCGACTCGCCCTCTTCGCGGCGGACTTCGGCCTTCCCGGCGGTCTCGTCGCCGGATATCGCGCCGCGATGCCCGATGCCCCCGTCTCCGACGTCTACCTCGCCGTCTTCGGCGACCTGCTGTTCGGCGAGTACGGCAACCGGCTCGCCGAGGCGCACGCCGGGGCGGGCGGCCGGGCGTTCCTCTCGCGCTTCGACCGTCGGCGCACCGGGCCCGACGGGACCGTGCGGGCCTGGCACTGCGCGGACGTCCCCTTCGCCTTCGGCACCCTGGACGAGGACGCCGTGGCCTTCCTCGTCGGCGGTACTCCCACCCCCGCCGACCACGAACTGTCGCGCCGCATGGTGCGTGCCTGGGCCGACTTCGCCGCCGACGGGAACCCCGGCTGGCCGTCGCTCGGCGAGAACTCCGGGTCGCCGGCCAGGACGTGGGTCGCCGACGGGGACGCGCCGGCCGGCCGGCAGGTCTCCCTCCGTGCTCCGTGGGCCGGGGCCGACTTCCCCGTCCTGCGTCCGTGACCCGGGGTGTCTCCCCGCGTCGTGATCAGGGTTCCGGCACATCCAGCAGGTGGTCGGCGCGGCGCTCGTCGACTGACAGACGAATCAGGCGGTGGCGAACGGGCCGTCCAGCGCCGCCCACTGCAGCAGCAGGATGGTCTTGCCGTCGGCGATCCGGCCGTCGCGGGTCATCGCGAGGGCCTCGGTGAAGGGCAGTTCGAGGACCTCGATGTCCTCGCCGTCCTCCTCGATGCCGCCGCCGCTCCCGGTGCGGTCGGCCGGGGTGTAGGGGGCGGCGAAGAAGTGGAGGCGCTCGGTGACGGACCCGGGGCTCATGTACGCGTCGAGGACGTGGGTGAGGGGGCCGAGGGTGACGCCCAGCTCCTCGGCGCTCTCGCGGCGGACCGCGGTCAGCGGGTCGTCGGCGTCGAGCAGTCCGGCCGCGGCCTCGACGAGCATCCCGTCGGGATGGTCGTTGACGTAGGCGGGGTAGCGGAACTGCCGGGTGAGCAGGACGGTGCGGCGTCCGGTGTCGTACGGCAGGACGACGGCGCCGTTCCCCCGGTCGTACGTCTCGCGCTGCTCGGTGACCCAACGCCCGTCGCGGCGGCGGTAGTCGAAGGTGGTGCGCCGCAGGACGTGCCAGCCCCGGGAGGTGAGCTCGACGTCGCGGATCACGACACCGGCGTTCCGGTCGAGGCCGCGTCCGGCGCGGTCGAGGCGGGTCCTGCCCCGGTGGTCGGGGACATCGACGCCGGGCAGGGGCGTGGGCATGGGCTCGTCGAGCGTCCGCTGGTCGTCCATGGCGCGCTACGATACATGCAGAAACGTGCAAGAACAGGAGAGAATACGGATGCTGGCTGCCGAACGGCGCGACCACCTGCTGGAACTGCTCGCCCGCGAGGGCAAGATCGTCGCCAAGGACGTCGCCGCCGAACTGGGGATCTCCGAGGACAGCGTGCGTCGCGACCTGCGCGATCTCGCGGGCGAGGGGCTGTGCCAGCGGGTGTACGGCGGGGCGCTGCCCGTTTCGCCGGCCGTGGCGGACTACCGGTCCCGTCGGTCCGTCGCCCCGGAGGGCAAGCTGAAGGTCGCCGCGGTGGCCGCCGGTCTCGTACGGCTGGGCGGCACGGTGATCCTCGACGGCGGCACCACCGCCCTGGCCGTCGTCCACGCCCTCCCGCAGGGCCTGGCGTGCACCGTGATCACCCACAGTCCGACGATCGCCGCCGCCCTGATCGACCACCCGCGGGTGGAGATCTTCCTCATCGGCGGCCGCGTCTTCAAGCACTCCGCGGTCGCCTGTGGCGCCGCCGCCGTCGAGGCCGCGCAGAACGTCTCCGCCGACCTCTGCCTCCTCGGTGTCACCGGCGTGCACCCGGATGCCGGACTGACCACCGGCGACGCCGAGGAGGCCGCGATGAAGCGCGCCCTGTCGGCGCGGGCCGCGGACACGTACGTCCTCGCGTCCTCCGAGAAGATCGGCACCGCCTCGCGATTCCGTGTCCTGCCGTGGGACGGGATCAGCGGACTGATCACCGACGCGGACCCCCGCCAGCCGGTGATCGAGCAGCTCACGGCGCAGGGCGTCGAGATCCTCCCCGCCGGGTGACGGCCCCGGACGGGCGCAATGGAGAAGGCCCGGCCGTTCTCCGACGGGGGGGCATCCGCACCGGCCTGCCCGCAGTGCAGGAGGTCGTGCAGGTCAGCGTGAAGCGAGCCGGTGGACCGGCCCGGTCCGGAGCGCCCCGGGGCGCTCCGGACCGGGACGGGTGGGCGCCGCGCTCAGAAGCGGTAGCGCGCCTTGATCGGGTAGTGGTCCGACCGGCCCGGGTCGGCCGGCACGTCGCACGAGACGACCGTCCCTGCGGACGGGCCGAACAGGTAGTCGATCTTGATGTAGCGGTTCTGGTCGGGGTCTGCCTTGAGGATCGGCTTCGTGGCACGGCCGTCACGCGGCCGCGCGCTCCAGAGCCCCTCGTCGCACTCCTTGTCCGCCGCGTAGGCCGACGCCGTGATGTCCTTGGGCGCGTCCGACGACTCGGAGTCCGGAGGGGTGGCGTTGAGGTCGCCGCCGTAGACGGTCCGGTAGCCGGGCATGGTGTACGAGCGGACGATCTTCTGCAGCTCCGCGGCCTGCTCCCGGCGCTTCGTGCCGTCCAGGTCGTCCTCCTCCAGGCCGGCGCTGAAGTGGGCCGTGCAGAACTGCAGGGCCTGGGCCGGGAGAACGGCGCAGATCGCGGTCCGCTGCTCCATGCGCACCCACCTGCCGTCGATGGTCCTGTTCTGCGGCGACGGCAGGTTGTACGAGTGGTACCAGACGTTGGAGTCCGGCACCGCGAGGCCGATGCCGTAGGAGCCGCGGTCCTTCCAACCGGAGGCCGCGGAACCGGCGTTGTCGCAGGTCCTGGCGGCCTTCACGGAGGAATTGTCGACGGTGAAGTCGATGGGGGCGAAGCGGACGTCCCATCCGGTTCCCGTCTTCGCCTCCAGCCGGGTCTCGATGGCCTTGGCGTGCGACTCGCACATCTCCTGGAGGAAGACGGCACGGTACTGCTGGGCCTCCGCGGTGGTGCCCATGCGGTCGGTGATCTGGCTGCCCAGGGAGGGGCCTTCCACCCGGTGGTTGTCGCAGGCGGAGTTGTGGTTCGCGCAGACGTTCCACGACATCACGCGGAAGTCGGCCGCCGGAGCGGGGGAGGCGGGGGCGGGGCGGCCCCCCGCGTCGCTGGCGTTCTCCTCGCCCAGGTGGACGAGCTGGAACTTCTGCCAGGAGCCGACCGTGTCCCCGCGTGCGCGCAGCAGCCCCGCGTCGTTTCCGGGGTCCTGTACCTCGGCGGTCACGTACTTGTCGCCGTCGTTCGTGGCGGCCTTCAGGGCGTAGGTGCCGTCGGTCTGCTTCTCCAGCCGGAGCTTCTCCCAGTCGCCGACCGTGGTGCCGCGCGCCCGGAGCAGGTTCTGGTGGGTGCCGGTGTAGCCGCGTTCGGTCGTGACGTAGTTGCCGTTGCCCTCCGAGCGAAGGGTGGTGCTCGACCCCTTGTCGTCGGTGTGCAGCGTGAACTTCTCCCAGGAACCCAGGTCGTCGAGCGTGGCCGCGGCCTTGCGGGCTCGCAGCATGGCCTGCCCGGTGCCGGTGGTGTCGACTTCCACCGACACGTAGAGGCCGCCCGCGCCCACGGACTTGAGCGCGTACTTGTCGCTCGCGGTGACGGGAACCGGACGGACCTCCACCGCCTGGGCCTGCACGGGCGTCATGGCGATCACCGCGAACAGAGCGGAACACAGCACCGCCAAGCGGCGCGCTGCCTGTCTCATCTGCCTACCCCCATCAAGGGCCGTGAAGGGACAAACGACGGACGCTACGACACCGCCGCGGCCGCGATCAACGGTCGGCCGGGGCATCTGTCACGTCACCTGCGCGGTGCCCGGCCCCGCTCGGCCGGGAGTCCGTCGCCGTGAGGGCCGAAAACCCTTTGCGGGGGCGGGCCGGTGGCCGTCAGGCTTCTCGGCCATGACCAGTCATCCTTCCCGCCCCGCCGAAGCGGTCCGCACGCCCCGCCCGGTCGCGGACCTGTTCTCGGCCGACGGGCGCCTCAAGGCGATCCCGCGCAGGCCGGCCCGCCGTGAGGCCCTCCTCGCGCACCTCACGGAGAGCCTCTTCGCTCCCGACCGGGACTACCGCGAGCCCGAGGTCAACCAGGCCCTGCTCACCGTCCACGAGGACTTCTCCGCGCTGCGGCGGTATCTCGTGATCGGCGGCTTCCTCGCCCGGACCAAGGACGGCTCGGCGTACCGCCGACAGCAGCGGCCCTGCTCCCCCGAAGGCGCTGCTCCCGCCGTCGCGTGAGGGCCGCAGTGGTGGCCGGCCTGCTCGCCGGCTACGGCATCGCGATCCCGGTCGGCGCGGTCGGGGCGTACCTGGTGGCCGTGACGGCCCGTACCGGCTGGCGTACGGGCGCGGGCGCGGCGCTCGGGGTCGCCACGGCGGACGGTGTGTACGCCGTGCTCGCGGTGGCCGGCGGCTCCGCGCTCGTTCCGCTGCTGACGCCCGTGATGACCCCGCTGCGATGGGCCTCGGCCGTGGTGCTCGTGGTGCTCGCGGCACGGGCGGCGTACGTGGCCGTCGCCACGTACCGGAGGGGCGGGCTCGCCTCCCGGGACGACGGGACGGCCCTCGGCCCGGGACGCGCGTACCTCACCTTCCTGGGGATCACGATCCTCAACCCGATGACGGTGATCTACTTCGTCGCGCTCATCCTGGCGACAGGCCCCTCGGCGCCCGCGACCCTCCCCGACCGGACGGCGTTCGTCCTCGCGGCCCTGGTCGCCTCGGCGAGCTGGCAGCTGCTCCTCGCCCTGGGCGGGACGCTGCTCGGCCGGACCCTGACGGGGGCCCGGGGCCGGCTGACCACGGTGCTCGCGTCGAGCACGCTGATCGTCGTCCTGGCGGTACGGCTCGTGGCGCGCTCCTGAGCGAGCGCACGCGAGCGCGGGTGCACGGGTCGATGCGCGGCTCGACTCCCGGCTTGACTCTCGGGTGACCGGAGACGGCACAGTCTCTTCCCGTGGACAGGACGAACCTGCTGCCGATCGGGCAGTTCGCGCAGGCCAGTGGCCTTTCGGTGACGGCTCTGCGGCACTACGACGCGAGCGGTGTGCTCACTCCGGCCTTCGTCGATCCGGCCAGCGGCTACCGCTACTTCCGGCGCGACCAGCTCCGCAGCGCGCAGCTCGTGCGCGCGCTGCGGCAGCTGGACATGCCGATCGAGCGGGTGCGGGAGCTGCTCGCGGGCGGCGCGGAAGGTGCGGCAAGCGCGGACGGCGCCGAGGGCGGCACCGAAGGGGCCGCTGCCACCGCCGAGCTGGCATCGGCCCTGCGCGCGCAGATCGAGGCGGCCGAGCGGAAGCTCGACGTCCAGCGGTCCGTCGTCCACAGCCTGTTGACGAGACTGACCGAAGGAGCCGGGATGAACCACCGCGTCACCCTCCGCCAGGGCACCCCCGAACGCGTCCTCGTACGCGGCGAGACGGTCGACCACCCACGGCCTGGACCCGTTTCTGCGCACCGCGTACGAGGAGATGTACGCGGTCGCGGGACGGGGGCCGCTCGCCTTCACCGGGCCGGCGTTCGTCCGGTCCTTTCCCGCGGTCCTCACCGCGTACGACGCCGTGGCGAACTGGATCGCCGAGCACGGCTTCACCTTCGCGGGACCGGCCCGCACCACGTTCCTCCGCTGGACGGGCGCACCGGACCACCCGGACAACCGCCTGGAAACAGCCTGGCCGGTGACGGACCCGTCCGCCGAGCGGTCCGCCCCGGAGGCCGGTGCGGAACGGCTCGGGACGCTCCGGGGCGCGTAGGGGCGAGCATCCGCGCGCACGGACCGACCACCCGAGGCGCAACCGTACGGTTGCGAGTGAAGGGGGCGTGTGCAACTCTGGGGTTGCAGTCACTTCCGTGTGACGCTCCCTACGCGAAGAAGGAGTCCCCCATGAGCGAGGACCGGATCGAGCGCGAAACCCTGATCGACGCGCCCCTGGAGCGTGTCTGGACCCTCGTCGCCCAGCCCGGGTTCTGGGTGGCCGACGAAGGAACCGTGGCCGGGACCGTGGCGAAGGAGGGCGAGTCGATGCGCGCCGTCAACTCCGTCCACGGCGACTTCCCCGTCCGCGTCGAGAAGGTCGATCCGCCGACCTACGTCGCCTACCGCTGGGCCAGTGCCTTCTCCGGGCAGGAGCTGACCGACGACAACACCACCCTCGTCGAGTTCACCCTCACCGAGGAGGGCGGCGGTACGCGCCTCCGCGTCGTCGAGAGCGGCTTCGCGTCGCTGCCGGGGTCGGAGGAGCTGCGGGCCAAGGCCGTACGGGACAACACCGGCGGCTGGCCCGAGGTGATGGCCGCGTTCAAGAAGCGCGCAGAGCAGGCTCCGTCGTCGTGATCCCAGAGCCGTCGGACAGGGCGGGGGACGAGTCGGCCGAGTCGTCCCCCGCCTCTTCCAGCCCGTCCGCGTCCTCTGGGCCCTCTGGGCCCTCTGCTTCCCCGGCGTCCTCGGCTTCGTCCCTTTCCTCCACCGACAGCGTGATCGGCGCCCTCGCCGAACCCACCCGGCGTCGGCTGCTCGACCTGCTCGCCGAGCAGGGGGAGGCCACCGCGACCGCGCTCGCCGCCCGCCTCCCCGTCTCGCGCCAGGCGATCGTCAAGCACCTCACCGTGCTCGAGGCCGCCGGCCTCGTCTCCGCCTCGCGCGTCGGCCGGGAGGTCCGCTACGCGGTCCGCCCGGCCGCGCTCGACGCGACGGCCCGCTGGATGTCGGCCCTGGCCGCCGACTGGGACCGCCGCCTCGCGGACATCAAGCGCATCGCGGAAGACGGCTGACATCCCAACAGTCGGCCCGAACCGGCTCCATGTCCCGAACCGGCTTGCCCTTCCCGGGGATCAGCGGCGAAGCTCCTCCGCTGACCGTCCGGAATTCAGGGGGAAACATGACAAGGCGGGTACTCGGCGCCGGTCTGCGGCAGAGGCATCTGGCCATGATCGCGCTGGGCGGTGCGATCGGCGCCGGGCTCTTCGTCGGTTCGGGGTTCGGGATCGCCGCCGCCGGGCCCGTCCCGGCATCCTCGTCTCGTACGTGTGCGCCGGCGCCCTGACCGTCCTGGTGACGCGGATGCTCGGCGAGATGTCGGACGCCGACGGCAACCGCGTCGACGAGGCGACGATCGGACTCGTGCAGGGGCTGCTGACCGCGCTCAAGGACAAGATCGACGCGACGGCCTGAGCGATCCGGACCCCGACGTCGAGGCCGACACCGCCACGGCTCCCGCGACCGTGACCGCGGCCGCGAGCACCGCGCCCGCCGCGAGCACGCCCCGGCGCGAGCGCCAGGACAGCACGGACCAGCACGACTGGGCCGAGAGCAGCGAGCCGAGGCTCGCCCAGGAGCCCACGGAGCCGGCCGACATCGCCGAACCGACGGAGCCGACGGAGAGGAACGACCCGACCGAGCCGATCGAGAGCGTCGATCCGACCGAGGCGACGGACAGGAACGAGTCCCGCGACCAGAGCGACAGCGACGCACCGCGGCGAGAGGTCATACCTCGATCGTAGGGTCGTTCCTGGGAGTCCGCGCGTGCGACGCGTGTGCGGTGCGCGTGCGGTGCTCGTGCGCGTACGAGCAGCGCTCACCCGCGCAGGCCGGCAGGAATTCCGGGCCCTCCGGGGTTCCGAAGCGCACCACGGCGAGGTACGCCTCCGGGTAGTCGCAGCCGGCGTCCGTCCACTGGAGCGTGAGGACCGTCCAGACGACGAAGACGGCAAGGAAGAACCGACGCCGGCCCTTCGACATGCGCGCCACGTACCCACCGCTCACGCGGAGGAACCGGTTCCCTCCTCAGTCCAGCTGCGCCATGCGCTGCGCGTAGCCGTCGTCCGTGTCCTGCTGACTGCTCGACACCAGCAGGATCGCGTCGGGCAGCGCACCGCTCAGATGGTCGCCGACAGCGGTGATGGCCGCGCCGAGCCGGTCGAGGACCAGATCGACGGCCTCGGCCAGGTCGGTACCGAGGGAGCCGCTGCCCTTGACGGTGCCGTGATCTCCGACGGCCGCGTTCAGCTTGGGGCCGGTGTCGCCGCGGACCCGGCCGCCGACCTCGGCGATCTTGCGGGCCGCGAGCCGGTGCTCCTCGTGGTCCACCTTCAGGACGCTGCCGATCGCGCGGCCGTGAGCCGCGCCGCCCGCGGCGCCGGCACCGATGCCGCTGCCGATCCCCTTCTCGGCGCCGCTCGCCGCTCCGTCGAAGACACCTTTCCAGGGGGACCCGCCGGACCCGCCCCCGCCGTCCCGGGACGTGCCCGCGAGATCGGCGGGGATCTTCTCCAGGGCGATCACGGCAGGGTCCGTGAGCACGGACTGGAGCGACTTCCAGAGGCTCTGGACGTCCGACCGGTAGTCGGCGTTGGCCCGCCGCGCCCTCTCCGCGTTCGTGCTCGCGGTCATGGCCGGGCCTGCCGGATCGGCGCCCACCGAGAGGTCGGCTCTGGCCTCTTCCGAGGCGAGCGCGACGGCCGTGCTCACGACGGACGCCTTGAGGACGGCTATCGCGTGCGGCAGGGCCTTCACCCTGAGTGCCAGCGCCCGGGCCGAGGCGCCGAGGGGCGTCATGTCGTCCCTCCTGACCCGGTCCCAGCGCTCCGTCAGAGCGTTGATCGCTTCGCCCTTCCCGGAGGAGATCAGGCGCTCCATGTGCTTGCCGGCGACCGCGGTGTCCTCGTCGATGAGCGCGGCGAAGGAGTCCAGATCGGCCGTCAGGAGGGCGTACCCGTCCTCGTCGACCTCCGGCCAGGACAGGCCGTACTTCTGGACCATGAGCCGGGTTGCGCTGTCGAGCTCGATCCCCATGGCGTCAACGTCCCCTCGTCACACGCGTGTTGGTCGCACGCGCCCCCACGTGTGCCGCTCACGGTCTCACGCGTCCCTGGAGGCCACAAGGCGGCCGGTACCGCCCGGCGGCGGCCCGCGCTCAGTCGATGTGCACGATCTGGAACGCCTCCGCCATCCGCCCCGCAGGCAGCCCGCCCGCCGTCGCGTGTTCGCCGAGCCAGGTGCGCAGCAGGCCCGCGAGGTCGTCGAAGTGGGCCGTCTGGGAGGTGTGGATGCGCAGCGCCTCGACCTTGCGGTCGAAGACCGGGGTGACGTCCACGTACTGGTTCGGGGTGGGGCCGGTCATCAGCCACAGTTCGTGGACGGTCCACGGCTCCAGGCCCTCCTCCTTCAGCAGGGAGGGATGGGCGAAGGGGTTGCGGGCCTCGGGGTAGACCGCGCGCAGGCATGCGTCGCCGACGGCGCGGTGGTCGGGGTGGAGGTCGGCGACCCGCGACCAGTTGATCTCGGGGGAGGGGATGATCGCGCGCTGCGGCCGTACCTCCCGTATCACCCGGCACAGATCGCGGCGGAGTTCCACGGAGGCCTCCACGAAGCTGTCGGGGTAGCCGAGGAAGCGGACGTCCGCGACGCCGCTGAGCTTGGCGGAGTGGACCTGTTCGGCGCGGCGCAGATCCGCCATCGCCTGGCGGGGGAGCCTGTCGTCGTAACCGCCGGCACCGCCGTCCGTGACGATGCAGTACGTGACGCGGGTGCCGCGTTCGATCCACTGCATGACGGTGCCGCTGACGCAGAACTCGATGTCGTCGGGGTGCGCGGCCACGACGAGCAGCGATTCGGGCGCGGTGCGGGCGGTGTGGTCGTAGTCCTCCATGTCCCTCATGGGGCCAGCCTGTTGGGGGCGACGAGGGCGTCGCAAGGCCAAGCCGTGGCGTGAACAGGACATGGCACTTACGCGCCATTCAAAAACTTGGTAGATTCAAATCATTGGGTTGTACGGGTGAGTGATGTGCTTGGAGGGTGACCGCTGTGTGCAGGATTCTCGGCTCCTTCGCCGCCGGAGCGGCGGCCCACGCCGACCGCCCCGACCCGGCGCAACTCGCCGCCGTGTCGGCCCGCCAGCGTCACGGCGGACCCGACGAGCACGCCGTGCTCACCGGACCCGGCTGGTCCCTCGGCTGCGACCGGCTCGCCGTCACCGACCCCTGCGGCGGGCAGCAGCCCTACCGGCTGCCGCACCTCCCCGGCGTCCTCGCCGTCCTCAACGGCGAGATCTACAACCACGCCGAGCTGCGCCGCACCCTCGCCGCCCGCGGCCACCGTTTCCCCGACCGCTGCGACGGCACGCTGCTGCCCGCGCTCTACGCCGAGTACGGGCCCTCCTTCGCCGAGCACCTCGACGGCATGTTCGCCGTCGCGATCCTCGACCTGCGCCCCGGCAGCACCCGACTCGTCCTCGCCGTCGACGACATGGGCATGAAGCCGATCCATCTCCACCACGACCCGTACGACGGATCCACCCGGTTCGCCTCCGAGATCCCCGCGCTCCTCGCCTTCGAAGGGGTACGGATCTCCCCGCGCGAGGACTCCCTCGACACGCTCCTCGCCACCCGTACGTCCTTCTCCACGCACACCGCCCTCGACGGCGTCAGTGTCCTGCCGCCCGGAGCCACCGCCTTCGTCCGGCCCGGCGCCGCACCCGTCGTGCGCCGCCGCGGGCCGCACCGGATCACACCCGTCGGCGACACCCAGGACGTCCTGCGGCACGAGGTGCGGCGGCTCGCCGAGGCCGAGGTGCCCGTCTGCGCCATCACCAGCGGCGGCCTCGACTCCGGGCTCGTCACCGCGCTCGCCGCCGAACACGCCCGCGAGTCCGATGCGCCGCCGCTGCACACCTTCCACCTCACCTATCGGGGGCGATGGCCCGACTCCGAGGCGGCGTACGCCCGTTCCGTCGCGCGCCGGACCCGGACCGTGCACCACGAGGTCGCCGTCGACCCCGACGAGATCGGCTCCCTCCTCACCCGGACCGTCCGCCACCTCGGCCAGCCCAACGCCGACCCCATCGCCCTCTCCACGTACGCCCTGTTCCGCGCCGTCCGCGAGAGCGGCTTCACCGTCGCATTGACCGGCGACGGCGCCGACGAACTCTTCGGCGGGTACGACCGGATGCGCGCCGCGCTCGCGGCACCGGCGGGCACGGACTGGGCGGGAACGTACGCGGACGCGCTCTCGGCGGCGCCGCGGCTCCTCCGCGAGCACCTGTACACCGCCAACTACCGTGCCCACATCGCCGATCAGGGCTCGGCGGCCGACCGCATCGAGCAGGAGCTGCGCTCGGCGGAGGCGGTCGGCGAGGACCGGCTCACCGCGATGACGGCCTTCGAGACGCGCTGGCGCCTGCCCGCGTACCACCTGCGGCGCGTGGACCACCTGTCGATGGCGTGGGCGGTCGAGGCGCGGATGCCGTTCTGCCAGCCGGCGGTGGTGACGCACGCGCGTGCGCTGCCGACGGCGGCGCGGACGGGGAAGCGGGCGCTGTACGGGGCGGGCGCGGAACTGCTGCCCTCGGCGGTCCTGCGCCGCCCCAAGCAGCCCTTCACCCTGCCGCTGTCGGCGATGCTCGCACCGGGCAGCCCACTCCTGGAAACGGTCCGGGAACTCCTGTCCCCGGCCCGTCTGGTCCTGGGCGGCAAGGTCCGCGCGGACCGCGTGCAGAAGCTCCTCACGCGCCACCGGGAACGTCCCTCGCACCACGACGCCCAGGCGCTCTGGGCCCTGGCGGTCCACGAACTGTGGACGGAGGTGGTCCAGGGCATGCGCATCCCAGCCGGCTGTGCAGCCTGACCTCCCGGGACCCCTTCGTCCCGCCCCCGCCCGGGCCGCGGCCCCCGCGCTCGACCCGCCCGCGCCCCCCCACCTCCGCGTGGGCGCACGCTCCGCCCCCGCGGAACGTGCGCCCACGACGAGGGTGGAGGGTCGTCTCGTTCGCGCTGACGACGCCCCCGGGCCCACTCTCGTCCTCCGGCTCGACCAGCTCCCCCAGGGGGCGCTCGCCCTCGGCGGGGAGCTGGCGCGGCTGCGCCACGCGCTCGTCGGTACGGCCCACGCCGGGATCGGCAAGATCGCGCTGTACGGTCCGGCGGGTCCCGGCCGCCTCGACTACCGCTTCGTCCAGGCCCTCCCCTCCGGCGGCTTCGACTTCCGAGCCGGCTGCGGCCACTCCCTTCTCGCCTGCGTCGTCGCGGACGGCCGCCCCGGTCCCGTCACCGTCCGTTCCGTGACCACCGGCGACACCGTTCTGTGCGAGCGCGAGCCCGGCCGGGGGGCGTACACCCTCAGCTTCCTCCGTCCCCCCACGGCCCCCGGCACCCTTCCCACCGGCCGCCCCCTCGACCTCCTCGACGGGGTTCCCGTCTCGCTCGTCCGCTACGGCAATCCGTACGTCTTCGTCGATGCCCGGCACCTTCCCGAGGAGGGGCTCCGGGGGCGGCTCGAAGGGCTCCGCGCCCACGCCGCCCGGCTCCTCGGCCATCCGCCGCACTCCGCGCTGCCCAAGATCGCCGCCTTCGCCGCCGGCCGCGACGGGATCGACGTCCGGGCGCTCACGGTCGGCGGCTGGCATCCCCGGCTCGCGCTCACCGGAGCCGCCGCCCTCGCCGCGGCCGGTGCGCTCGACGGGACCGTCGTGCCGCCGGTGGACGGCGAGGTCCGTACCCCCGGCGGTACCGTCACCGTCTCGACCGGACCCGACCGCGTCCGCGTCCACCACAAGCGCGCCGAGCTCCTCGAAAGGCTTGTGCTGCCGTGGCGTGTCCACGCAACGGCGTGAACGCGCACCCCTCTCACCAGGCCCGGAGTCCCTTTCCTCTGCCACGCTGCAATGGACCGGCCATCGGTATCCGTGGGGAGAGCAGACACACATGAAATTCGAGAATCTGCGTGTCGTCGTGACCGGAGCGTCCCGCTATTTCGGTCGCGCGCTCGCCGTCGGATTCGCGCATCTCGGGGCCGAGGTCTATGTCTCGGCGCGGACCGTCGAGGCCGCCGAACGCACCCGTACCGAAGTCATGGGCTCGGCCCGTGACCGTATCCACGCGTTCGGCTGCGACCTCAGCAGGCCCGCCGAGATCCGGGAGTTCGCCGCCTGCGTCGGCGAACACACCGACCGCGTCGACCTGTTGGTCAACAACGGCGCCCGCTGGCTCGACGGCATGGACCTGGAGGCGGCCAGCGACGCCGAGATCGTCGAGACGATCGAGTCGACGGCCGGCGGCACGGTCCTCATGGTGAAGCACTTCCTGCCCCTGCTGCGCGGCTCGCTGCGGCCCGACATCGTCAACATGGTCGCCGTCCGCGACGCCGAGGGCGCCTCCGCGGCCGCCGGCGCCGCCCACGAGGCCTTCTGGGCGGCGAAGAGCGCCCAGGCGGGATTCGCCGACATCCTCTCGCGGCGCCTCCGCCCCTCCGGCGTCCGTGTGTTCTCTCTCTTCCCGCCCGACTTCTCGACCTCCGACCCGCGCTTCGCGGAATGGGACGGCTCGAATCCGGACGGAATCGCACCCGACGAGAAGCTGACGACGCAGGCGCTCTTCGAATGCATCGTCTACGCGGTCGAGCAGCCCCGCGACTGCTTCATCCGCTCCTTCCACTTCGAGCCCCGCTGACCCCCGCCACCCGTTCGAGCCCGAGCCCGCTGACCCGCCCTGCGCCGACAGCGCTCCGCGTACGCGACCGCTGAAGCCCACCGCACCACAGCGTCAAGGAGGTCCCATGAGCACCCCTGTCTGGATCACCGCGACCCCTCCCGCCACCCACGGCGAACTCCACATCGGCCACCTCGCCGGGCCGTACGTCGCCGCCGACGTCCTCACCCGCTATCTGCGCGCCGAGGGCGAGGCCGTCCGGTTCACCACCGGTACCGCCGATCACGCAAGCTCCGTCGAGGTGCGGGCGCTGCGTCACCACCGCAAGCCCGAGGAGGTCGCGGAGGGCTACCGGGCCGCGATCACCGCGGACTGGCTGCGGTCGGGCGTGGAGTTCGACCACATCGTGCGTCCGCGCCGCGACAAGGGATACGGACGCTGGGTGCAGGACCTCTTCGGGCGGCTCTTCGCGCAGGGCGTCATCGCCCCGCGCACCCGCCTCCTGCCGTACTGCGAGCCGTGCGACCGCTGGCTGTACGGGGCGCACGCCACCGGCACCTGCCCGCACTGCGGTGCGGTCAGCGACGGCGGCATGTGCCACGAGTGCGCGCGGCCGAACGACGGCGGCGACCTCATCGGCGCCCGCTGCGCGCTCTGCGACACCCCGGCGGTGGCCCGCCGCTGCCGCCGGCTCTACGTACCTCTGGAGCCGTTCCGGGAGACGCTCGCCGACTACTGGGCGACGGCCGGGCTGCCGCCGCGGCTCGCCGCGCTGTGCGAGTCGCTCGTCGAGGACGGGCTGCCGGACATCGCGGTCGGCCACCCGGCCGAGTGGGGTCTCCAGGTGCCCCTCGAGGGCTTCCCCGACCACCGGATCGACGGCTGCTTCGAGGCCGCCGCGATGCACCTCTTCGGCTACGACGTGACGGGCCCGCTGCCCCGCCGCGCGATCCACTTCTGCGGTTTCGGGCACGCCTTCTGCCACGCCGTGCTGCTGCCGGTGCTGCTCCTCGCCCAGGACATCAAGCTGCCGCAGGACTTCAACGTCAACGAGTCGTACGTCATCGAGGAGGGCGTCCAGGAGGGCAACGTGTGGGCGCTCGACCTGCTCACCGAGTACGGCTCCGACACCTTGCGCCGCCATGTCCTCCAGGCCCGCCCGCTGGGCCGCCGCACCGTCTTCCAGCGGGAGCGGCTCGCCGCCGCCCGCCGCGAGCTGGACGAGAGCTGGAACAGCTGGCTGTCCCGGCTCTTCGCGGCCGTACGGGAGGAGTGCGGCGGCCTCGCCCCGCAGGCGCTGCCCGGCGGCACCGGCTGGGAGATCCTGGAGCGGCGGCTGCACCGGGGCGTGGACGACCTGCGTGAGGCGTACGGCCCCGATGCCTTCGACCCGCGCCGGGCGGTCGCCGTCCTGGACGAGATGGTCCGTTCGGCTGCCGACTTCGGTCATGTCAACGCCCACGAGCGCTGCCGGCCCAGCACCTCCTGCCGTCATCTCCCGGCGCTGGCCGCCCAGTTGGCGGTGGCGTCGGCTCTGTCGGCGTGGTCTCGGCCGGTGATGCCGGAGGGTGCGGACCGGCTGGCGGCGGCGCTCCAGGCGGCGCCTGGACGCCCGGTCGACTGGCATGCCCTGACGGCCCCCCTCCCGGGGACCCGTCTGGCACCCCCGTCGGGTCCCGTCTTCGGATTCTGATCCTCTCGACGGCTCCTACTACTAAGCAACTAAGTAGCCCAGTAGCCCAGTAGCACGTAGCCCAGGAGCCGGACAGCCCGGCGATCCGGCAACCCGTGTCCGATCCCCCACCCTGCCGCGTGACCGTGCGCGCGAGCGACGCGCAGGGGCACGTGGCTTCCCTCCCCTCAGGAGCCCCTCGTGTCCCTGCGCGTCGCCATGCTCAGCGTCCACACCTCCCCGCTCCACCAGCCCGGGACGGGGGACGCCGGCGGCATGAACGTCTACATGGTCGAGCTCTCCCGCGCCCTGGCCGAACAGGGCGCGGAGGTCGATCTGTTCACCCGCTGCCGGGGCGAGGGCATGCCCCCGCTCGTCGAGCTCGCCCCCGGGGTGAGGGTCCGGCATCTGCACGCGGGGCCGCGCCGGGCGCTGCCCAAGGAGGCCATGCCCGATCTGGTGGTGCCGTTCTCGCTGGCCCTGCTCAAGGAGGAGCGGCGGTACGACCTGGTCCATTCGCACTACTGGCTCTCCGGGCAGGCGGGCCGGATCGCCTCGGTGGGCTGGCGGATCCCGCTGGTGCACACCGCCCACACCCTGGCCCGGGTGAAGAACGCCGCGCTCGCCGCCGGCGACACCCCCGAGCCGGAGCTGCGGGTCAGGGGCGAGCACCAGGTGGCGGGCGCCGCGGACCGGCTGATCGCGAACACGGCGGACGAGGCGGAGGCGTTGCGGTCGCTGTACGGGGCGGAGGAGGAGCGGACCGAGGTGGTGCGTCCGGGGGTGGATCTGCGGACCTTCCACCCGGGCGACGGGCGGGCGGCGGCGCGGGCCCGTCTCGGGCTGCCGGCCGACGCGTTCGTACCGCTGTACGCGGGCCGCATACAGCCGTTGAAGGGCCCGGACGTGCTCGTACGAGCGGTCGCGGAGCTGCTTCGGGAGTCCCCGGACCTGCGTCGCCGGCTCCTGGTGCCGGTGGTCGGCGGGCATTCGGGCGCGACCCGCGAGGGGTCGGCGTGGCAGCTCGCCGCGGATCTGGGGGTGACGGACGTGCTGCGGTCATGCCCTCCCGTGCCGCAGGTGCGGCTCGCGGACTGGTACCGGGCGGCGGACGTCCTGGTGGTGCCCTCGCGGAGCGAGTCGTTCGGCCTGGTGGCCCTGGAGGCGCAGGCCTGTGGGACTCCGGTGCTCGCGGCGGCGGTCGGCGGTCTGTCGACGGCGGTGTGGGACGGGGTGACGGGGATGCTGGTGCGGGGTCACGACCCGGCGGAGTACGCGCGCCGGCTGGGCCGGCTCGCGGCGCACCCGGAGTTGGTGGGGACGATGGGGGAGGCGGCGGTGCGGCATGCGCACGGGATGAGCTGGCGGGCGTCGGCCGCGCGCACCGTCGAGGTGTACCGGGGGGCGCTGGCGGAGACGCGCCGGCCGGTGTTCCCGGGTGGGGAGCGGGTGGTGGGGCAGGGGCGGCGGCACGCCCCTGCCCCGACGGCCCCTCTCTCCTGGAGGAACGAGAAGGCCGTAGCTCAAGTCTAGCATCTCTTTTGGTTCGACCAAAGATATGGGGAGCTCCGGATTTGCCAATTCCGTTGTGGAGAAGGCGGATTGACGCATCCACGCCATGGCGAGTCCACGCAGAGACGAACTATGGATTCGATTCGGGGGCCGGGACAGAATGGAGATGTCTTCAGGGAACGCCCGGCGGCACGGGCCCCCGGAAGGCGGAATTCACATTCCAAGTCCTGGAGGAATCATGTCCGTTGCGCAGAACGCCGGAATCCGCAAGACCGTCCGTCAGCTCCTGGTCGCGGTGGCCGCCTGTACCGCCGTCGCGGGCGGCGCCACCTTCGCCGTCGGCTCCGACAGCGACCACCCGGTCACCCCGCAGACCGTCGCCGGCGTCGCCGAGGACAACGGCTGGCCGGTCGTTCCGCCGAAGCCCTCCCCGACCAACTGACGTCATTCCGCCGGAATTTCACCGGACATATTCTTGCGCCGCCGGGCCCCTCAATCGCTGCCACGATTGTGGGGCCCCGGTATTTCCGCCTCCGTCACGACCGCCCGGGATGCGGCCCCGCGCCGTACTCCTGTCCGTGCCTCCGCCAATTCCCGAATTCCGGCCGTCAGTCCAGCCAGCCGAGCCGCACGGCACGCGCCCCCGCCTCGAAACGGCTCGTCGCGCCCAGCTCCTGCATCAGCTCCGAGATCATCCGGCTGACCGTCCGCAGCGACACCCCGAGCGTGCGCGCGATCCGCTCGTCCTTCATCCCCGAGGCGAGCATGTGCAGCGCCGCCCGCTGCTGCTCCGAAAGACCGTCGCCCCCCGCCTCGGAGGTCGCCTCGTTGCCGTACGGCGTCGCCGTGTGCCAGCAGTGCTCGTACAGGCTCAGATACGGCCGCACCAGCGCGCTGCCCCGCGCCAGGATCGCGCCCTCGCCCGGCTCCTCGGGCCGGATCGGCACCAGGGCGAACTGCTGGTCGGCGATGATCAGGTTCATCGGGACCACGGGGGCCAGCCGGATCTCCACGCCCAGCTCCGCCCGCTGCCCCAGGAACTTCTCCATCTGCGGGTCCGTGGCCTCCTGCCGGCCGTAGATGGCCCGCACCCGCACCCCGTTGGCGATCTGCCGCCGGTCCCGGTCGAGCATCCGGTCCGGGTTCTGCCGCCCCGGCATCCCCGGATGCAGCGCCGCCGAACTCTCCTGCATCACATCGGTGATGTCCTCGATGGCCTGCTGGATCCTGCGGTAGTCGGTGAGCGCCTCCACGTGCGCCTCCGCCTTCGTCAGCGCCTCGGCCCGCAGATAGGAACCCGCGAGGATCTCCAGCGTGCTGTACGCCTCGTCCGCCTCCGCCAGGTGCTCCCGCAGCCGCTCACGCTCCCGCTCCAGGAGCCTGAGCAGCGCGATCTCCGGATCGATCGCCGCCACCGTGTCCGTCTCGGAGCGCCAGCTGCCGTCCTGGACGGCCGTGATGGTGGCATGCGCCTGGCCCGTCGGCACGATCAGTCCCAGGGTGAGGAGTTCGCCGCGACATCGCTCGTACTCCTCCGGCGCGAGCCCGAGTTCCCTGCGGACCTCCTCGAAGTCCGAGACGCCCCGGCGGCGCAGCTCCTGGTACACGGCAAGCAGGACCTCGGTCGTGCCGTCCCCGATGCCGTCGCCCGCAGTGACCATGGCGAAGTGACCCCCTCATCCTCCGAGTCGCCCCGCCCTCACCTTGTCATACGGCTCGGCGGGAGTCCGTCGTGCAATGCCCGTACCCGTACCTGCACCTACCGTGTCGCACCGGAACTCCTCGTACTAGGCCACTTGCTCGGGCCCCTCGCCGTCGAGCAGTCCGAGCCGCGCCGCCTTCACCCCCGCCTCGAAGCGGCTCGCCGCGCCCAGCTCCTGCATGACCTCCGAGAGCAGCCGGCTGACGGTCCGGAGCGACACCCCGAGGCTCCGCGCGATCTGCTCGTCCTTGATGCCCGAGGCCAGCATGTGCAGCGCGGCCCGCTGCTGGTCGGACAGTCCGTCGCCGTCACCGCCGCTCCTGCCGGGCTCCTCGCCGTACCGGGAGGCCGCCTGCCAGCAGTACTCGTACAGGGCGAGGTAGGAGCGGACGAGGCCGGGGCCGCGGGCCAGGATGGTGGGCGAGTCCGGGTCGTGCGGGTCCGTCGGCAGCAGGGCGAAGTTCTCGTCGGCGAGGACCATGTTCATCGGGACGACGGGGGAGAGCCGCAGCTCGACGCCGAGCGCGGCCCGGTCGGCCAGGTGCTGCGTCATCTCGGGCACGGTGCCGACCCGCCGGCTGTACATGGCGCGGACCCGCACTCCGCGGGCGGCCCGGCAGCGGTCCCGGTCCAGCTCGGCGTCCATGTCCTCACGGCGCACGGACCCGGTGTGCATGACGTGGACGGCGCTACGGACGGACTCCGTGAGCTCGGTCAGCTCGCGCAGCACCCGCTGCGGGTCGGTGACGATCTCCACCTCGACCTCGGAGCGGGGCACTGCCCCGGCGCGCAGGAATGGTCCGGCGAGGGATTCGAGGGCGGTGTGCGCGCGGCTGGTCGCGGCGAGGCGCTCCTGGAGCCGGTCACGCTCCCGGCGGAGCAGCCGCAGCAGCGCGACGTCGGGGTCGACGACGGTCCGGTCACCGGAGCGGCCCGAGGTGGTGAGTCCTAAGGAGGCGAGTTCCCCGCGACACCGCTCCCGCTCCTCGGCGGAGAGGTCCAGGCCGTCCGCGACCTGGTCGAAGGTGGTGCCGGGGCGGGTGCGGAGCTCCTGGTAGACGGCGAGAGCCTGCTCGCTGCCCGCGCGGGACACGGCGGCGTTTCTGGACACGGCGCAGCAGACTCCCCTCGGATCCACGCGGATCCTGTTGAATCGCCCCGCTAGACCCTGCCACAAAATCGAACGACACGCACGGAGTTGACCGCCGTCGCGCGTACGGCGGCCGACGACATGCCCGGCGCCGGCCATGCGATCCGCGTACGGATCACAGGCGCTCCCGCACACCCGGCCGCGGGTCAGGCGGCGGGGGCGCTCGCCCGGCAGTCGGGGCACAGGCCCTTGAAGACGACCTCCGCGTCGTCCACGCGCCACTCCGGAAGGGCGCCGTCGGGCGTCGCCGGCGCGGCCGCCGCGACGTTCTCCACGCGGCCGCACACCGTGCACAGCGCGTGCTGGTGCGCGGGTCCCGAGATCTCGAAGACGGCGGGCAGGCCGGGCCGGTCGAACTTGCTGACCAGGCCCGTCTCCTGGAAGTGCCGCAGCATCTCGTACACGGCCTGGCTGGTCAGCGTGCCGAGTCGCTCGCGGGCGGTCGTGGTGATCGCCTCGACGTCGAGATGGCCGCCGGCGGCGAGCACCGTGAGCACCTCCAGGCGCGGGCCCGTGACCCGCAGCCCGACATCGCGCAGGCGCTGGATCACCGCCTCGCGGCCCGTCAGCTCTTCCACGACTGCCATCTTCTCCGCCCGCCCGCCATCTGGTCGGCTCAAACTTTTGTGGGCATCGTACCTCTTGCTCGTCAACCCCGTCAGGGCTCTTCGTCCGTCCGTTCAGTCGGCCGCTGTACAGCCGTCCGCCGTTCAGCCGTCCGTCCGGCACACGAGCAGGACGGACTCGGTCCGCTCGTCGATCCGGTGGCGCCGCCGGCCCTCGATGTGCAGGCCCGCCGAGTGCAGTTCCGCCGCGAGCCGCTCGGGCTCGACGATCCATTTGTCGGTGGTCAGCACGACCCGCTCGGTGGACAGCTTCCCGGTCCTCGCCGCGTAGTACGTGATCCGCTCGCTCATCGACGGCAGGTCGAAGACCTGCCGGGCCACCACCCATTCGTCGATGCCGTCGAATCGGGGCACCTGGAACGCCCAGGTCCGCTGCGGCTCCGCGATGAGCCCCGGCAGCTGGTGCGCCGTGTAGTCGAGGGCGAGCGCCCCGCCCGTCTGCAGATGGGACGCCACCTCCCGCAGCAGCCCGGGCCGCCGTGCCGGGGGTACGGCGGCGACCATCGCGCCCGCGAGCAGCGCGAGCCGGTAGCTGCCGTCGAGCCGGAGGTCGGTGAGGTCCGTCCGGCGGGTGACGACGAGCCCGGCCACCTGCGGACCGATCCGGCGGGCCCAGCCGTCGAGGCGCTCGAGGGCCGAGGCGTCCCGGTCCACGGCTTCCACGGCGAAGCCGTGCCGGGCGAACGGGACGGCGAGCCGTCCGGCGCCGGAGCCGAGGTCCAGAACGGGTCCGCCGGTGGAGCGGGCGAGGCTGAGATACCGGACGATGTCCGCGCTGTGCGGGCCGAGCAGGGCGTCGTGCAGCCAGACGGAGTTCTCGTCGGCGGGGGAGACGGATTCGAGCCCGGGCAGGGTGTCCGAGGTGACCCGGACGCCGGCCCCGGGGGCGGGCTCCGGCTCCCGGCCGTATCGGGACGGCAGGACCGGAGCGAACGCTGCGGGCACGACGGGCAGGGAAGTGCCGCTCGGTGTGTGCATCGCTCCTCCAGGGGCTCGCTCGGTCCATGCCGTCCGGACGAGGTACCCGTGCCGCCGGGGCCCGCGTCGCTGGACCCATCCTGACCTGGGGGAGGAGCCCCGATCCACCGGATCGGGCTGCGTGAACACGCGATGGCGTGGATCTGCCACGCCCAGGAGTACGGCTGTCGCTACAGCGTTCTGCTCCAGCGTCGGGCGGAGAGGGCGGCGAAGCCCAGGTGGGTGTAGAAGGGCAGCGCCGGGTCCGCCTCGGCGGGGAGTTCCACCCGCTGGTCCCGTGCCCCGAAGCTCCGCATCCGGTCCGTGGCCGCCGCCAGCAGGGCCGTACCCACCCCCCGGCGGCGGGAGCCGGACGCCACCGCGAGGGCGTACACCTCGCCCTCGCCCGGCACCGGGACACCGCCCGCGGCGACACCGACGACCGCGCCCTCCGTGTCGGTCGCGACGAGCCAGCCGAGCCAGCCGGGTGCGCCCCCGGGAATTTCAATTTCCGCGCGTATGCGGGGGAGTGCGCATTGTGCGGAGATCAGTCGCCGCATCGGGATTTCGTCCAGGATTCCCGCGTAGCTGCTCCGAATGACGTCGGCAAGCAGCCTGGATATCGTCGTCGCATCGCCGGCCGCGGCCGTCCGAACGCCAGCCAGCTGCATCGGTTCTGTACCCTTCGACGTGCCGAGCCCGAGCCCCAACATACCCACAATAGCGGGGAATTCAGTTGTCCGTGACCGATGCGAAATCTACGAATTCGCTTAGTAAATAGAGCTGTTCGGCAGGTCGGGCGTACTGATCGGACGTACTGAAGTGCGTCGATTAACCGGGGAAGGAACAGCACGCGACGATCAAGGGCGCCATCGCGAGACCCGCGGCCGCGATGGTCATCAGGCCGCGCAGGACGGGATGCCCGGCGCTGTGCGGAGTGAGGATGCGCCGCATCCGCAGCGCCGCCGACGGCCCGCCCGCCGCGAACGCCGACCGCGGCGCCCGCCCCGACGCGAGGGCGTACAGCGCCGTGGCGAGCGCGTCCCGGGTGCACCGGCGTAACGCCCGGTCGTCCGCCGCCATTTCGAGCAGCAGCGGTACGCAGCCCTCCCCGTGCCGGGCGAGCGGCAGGCGGGAGAACACGGCCGCGAAGGCCTCCGACGCGGCGACGAGGAGATGGTGCCGCCCCGCGATGTGGGCCCGCTCGTGCGCGAGCGCCGCCGCGAGCTGGGCGGGCGTGAGGGCGTCCACCGCGCCCGAGGAGACGACGACCCGGCGCGAGCGGCCCGGCAGGCAGTACACGGCGGGGCGCTCGTCGTCGAGGACGGTCGCCCGCAGCGCGGGGTCGTACCGTCCGACGAGCCGCAGCACCCCCGCGTGCCGCACCCGCACCCGGCGGGCCCTGACCAGCCGGCGGACGAACGCGGCGGCGGGCATCGAGAGCACGGTGAGGGAGAGCGCGAAGGCGAACCGTTCGCGCCCGTCGAGCCCCAGGAGCTGCTCGACCGTGGGCGGTTCGAACGCGAACATCATGTCCGCGAGGCGGTGGCTGCTGGCGCTCGACAGGACCAGCTGGGCCGGCAGCAGGGCGGTCGCGACGGCGAAGGCGGCGCCGCACACGGCCCACACGCCCAGGGCGAGCCGGGGCGCCTGCTGGGCCCAGCGTGCCCGGACGAGCAGCCAGGGGACGAGGAAACCGGTGAGGACGACGAGGCCGAGCGGGACGAGGACGTGATGGTTCACGTTCACGCGCCGCTCCCGCCGCCGAGGTCCGGGTCGTGGTCGCCGCGGGCGGCGCGGAGGGCCGCGTCGAGGGCGTCCATGTCCTCGTCCGAGATGACCTCGACGAACCTGAGGAGGGCGGCGGGGCGGTCCTGGCTGTCGCCGAGGGCGTCCCGCATCAGTCCGGCGGTGTACTCCTCGCGGCTGCGGACGGGCTCGTACAGCCAGGCCCGGCCGGCCTTCTCGCGGCGGAGCCAGCCCTTGCGGTGCAGGATGTCCGCGACGGTCATGACGGTCGTGTAGGCGACCCGTCGGCCGCGGTTGATGTCGTCGACGATCTCGCGGACCGTGGCGGGCCGCTGCCAGGCCCACAGCCGGTCCATGATCTCGGCCTCCAGCTCTCCCAGCCGGCGCACGTGCATCCCCTCCCCCTACGGGCGGCTCATGGTACGGGCCGCCTCCCCCGCCCAGGTATACCCCCCAGGGGTACGATGGCGGGATGACGACCTCCCTGCGGAACCGCCCCTGCGTGAAGCTCTGCGACCCCGGTCTGCCCGGTTCCGCGGAGCTGGTGCTCCTCCGGCGGGTGCTCGGGCTCTGTCTTCGCCTGAGCATCACGCTGTCCGCCGAGTGCCCTTCACACAAGGGCGGTTGATTCCGCCGGGCTACTTCGTCAGGTCCGGATCAGCCGGGCGATCGCCTTCGACGCCTCGCCCACCTTCACCTTCGCCTGGTCCCCGCCCTGCGCGATGGCCTCCGTGACGCAGCAGCTCAGGTGCTCGTCGAGCAGCGCCACCGCGCAGGACTGGAGGGCCGCGTTGATCGCGGAGACCTGGGTGAGGACGTCGATGCAGTAGACGTCCTCGTCGACCATCCGCTGCACCCCCCTGACCTGCCCCTCGATCCGGCGCAGGCGTCTGATGATGTCTTCCTTGTGCTGTCCGTAACCGGCCACGACGGGCTCCTCGGAGATTCGGCGGGGAAGGGCGGGTCCGCCGGTGGAATCACCGGCGGACCCGTCGATCAGTGGATGTCCGTCAGCGGTCGGCTGCCTGGAAGCCCCGCAGACGGAGGCTGTTGCCGACCACGAAGACCGAGGAGAAGGCCATGGCAGCGCCCGCGATCATCGGGTTGAGCAGTCCGGCCGCGGCGAGCGGCAGGGCCGCCACGTTGTAGGCGAAGGCCCAGAAGAGGTTCGAGCGGATCGTGCCGAGCGTCTTGCGGGAGAGCCGGATCGCGTCGGCCGCGGCCCGCAGGTCTCCCCGTACGAGGGTCAGGTCGCCGGCCTCGATGGCGGCGTCCGTGCCGGTGCCCATGGCCAGACCGAGGTCGGCCTGGGCGAGCGCGGCGGCGTCGTTGACGCCGTCCCCGACCATGGCGACCGAACGGCCCTCCGCCTGGAGCTTCTTGACGACGTCGACCTTGTCCTGCGGCATGACCTCCGCGATGACCTCGTCGATGCCGACCTCGGCGGCGACGGCCTCGGCGACCGCCTTGTTGTCACCGGTGAGCAGGATCGGGGTGAGGCCGAGGGCCCGCAGCCGCCGGATGGCCTCGGGGCTGGTCTCCTTGACGGCGTCGGCGACCTCCAGGACCGCGCGGGCCTCGCCGTCCCAGGCCACCGCGATCGCGGTCCTGCCGGCCTTCTCGGCGGTGTCCTTCGCGGACTTGAGGCCCGCGGGGAGCGCCATGGCCCATTCGTCGAGGAGCTTCTCGCGGCCGACGAGGACGGCGTGGCCGTCGACGACGCCCTGGACGCCGAGTCCCGGGATGTTGGCGAAGTCCTCGGGGGCGGGCAGGGTCCCCACCCTGGCGGCGGCACCGGTGGCGACGGCCTGGGCGATCGGGTGCTCGGAGGAGTGCTCCAGGGCGCCCGCGAGCCGCAGGACGTCGGTCTCGTCGGTGCCCTCGGCGGTGTGGACCTTGATGAGGGTCATCCGGCCGGTGGTGACGGTGCCGGTCTTGTCGAGGACGATCGTGTCGACCTTGCGGGTGGTCTCCAGGACCTCGGGGCCCTTGATGAGGATGCCGAGCTGCGCGCCGCGGCCGGTGCCGACCATGAGGGCGGTCGGGGTGGCCAGGCCGAGGGCGCAGGGGCAGGCGATGATCAGGACGGCGACGGCGGCGGTGAAGGCCGCGGTCAGCCCCTGACCCGTGCCCAGCCAGAAGCCGAGGGTGCCGAGCGCGAGCGCGATGACGACGGGGACGAAGACGGCCGAGATCCGGTCGGCGAGGCGCTGGGCGGCGGCCTTGCCGTTCTGCGCGTCCTCGACGAGCTTGGCCATCCGGGCGAGCTGGGTGTCGGCGCCGACGCGGGTCGCCTCGACGACGAGGCGGCCGCCGGCGTTCAGGGTGGCGCCGGTGACGGAGTCGCCTACGGAGACCTCGACCGGGACGGACTCGCCGGTGAGCATGGAGGCGTCGACGGCGGAGGAGCCCTCGACGACCGTGCCGTCGGTGGCGATCTTCTCGCCGGGGCGGACCAGGAAGCGGTCGCCGACCTGGAGTTCGGCGGTGGGCACGGTGACCTCGCGGCCGCCGCGCAGGACGGTGACCTCCTTGGCGCCCAGCTGCATCAGCGCCTTGAGCGCGGCGCCCGCCTTGCGCTTCGAGCGGGCCTCGAAGTACCGGCCGGCGAGGATGAAGGCGGTGACGCCGGCCGCGGCCTCCAGGTAGATGTTCCCGGCGCCGTCGGTGCGGGCGATCGTGAACTCGAACGGGTGGGTCATCCCCGGCGTCCCGGCGGTCCCGAAGAACAGTGCCCACAGGGACCACAGGAAGGCGGCGATCGTGCCGACCGAGATCAGCGTGTCCATGGTGGCGGCGCCGTGCCTGGCGTTCGTCCAGGCGGCGCGGTGGAACGGCCAGGCGGCGTAGACGACGACCGGCGCGGCGAGCGTGAGGCTCAGCCACTGCCAGTACTCGATCTGGAGCGCCGGGACCATCGCCATCGCGATGACGGGCACGGCGAGGGCGACGGCGGTGATCAGCCGCTGCTTGAGGGGCCGCAGCTCCTCGTCGGCCTTCTCCTCGTCGGAGGGGCCGCCGGGGGCGCCGAGGGTCTCGGAGCGCGGGGGCGCGGGCTCGGCCGCGGTGTAGCCGGTGGCCTCGACGGTGGCGATGAGGTCGGCGACGTCGATGTCGGCGTCGAAGGTGACCTTCGCCTTCTCGGTGGCGTAGTTGACGGTGGCCTCGACCCCGTCCATCCGGTTGAGCTTCTTCTCGATACGGGCCGCACACGAGGCGCAGGTCATGCCGCCGATGGCGAGCTCGACCTGGGCGGTGCCCGGTGTCGTCGTTGTCATTAGCTCTTCCTGCTCCTCGTGAGTACGGGTGTCGGGGGCCGGGGCCCGGGCGTGGTGGGCGGGCCCCGGCGGCCGAGGGGGCTGTCGGTCAGGCGCGGCCGGTGAGCTCGTAGCCCGCGTCGTCGACCGCCGCGGTGATCGCCGCGTCGTCGGGCTCGCCGCCCGTGGTCACGGTGACGAGGCCGCCGTCGACGTCGACGTCGACGGAGATGACGCCGTCGAGCGCGCTGACGGACTTGGTGATCGCGGTCCTGCAGTGGCCGCAGGTCATGCCGGTGACGGCGTAGACCGTGACGGTGCTGTCGGCGACCGCGACGGCGGTGGCCTCCGTGGTGGTCGAGCAGCTGTTGTCGGGGGTGCAGCAGGAGCCCATGGCTTCTCCTCGGTCGGTTCCGGTGGGGCAGAATACCCTCGGGGGGTATCCGCTTCGATTCCATGTATACCCCCCGCCCGTATCTGGCGCAAGCAGTTCCCCGGCTTGACTTGATACCCCCCAGGGGTATGGTGAAGTGCATCGAACGGCTACCGACGCCGCCACCGCCCACGTACGGGAGAGCAGCCATGAACACCGGAGCGAAGATCACTGCCTATGCCGCCGCACTCGCCGCGACCTTCGGGGCCGCCTACGGGGTGGGCGCGGGTGTCGGCCCCGTCGAGGAGCCGAAGAAGGCCGGGCACGGGGAGCACGCGGCCGCGCCCGCACCGTCGAAGAGCGCGGCGGCGGACGGTCACGCCGGGCACGAGGAAGGTGCCCCCGCGAACACCCCCGGCACCGCCGCCGCGAACGCGCCCGGCGGCCTCCAGGTCTCCGAGGGCGGCTACACCCTGGCCATGGAGACCCCCGTCCCCGCTCAGGGCAGGAGCACCCTGAAGTTCTCCATCAAGGACTCGGCAGGGAGGAAGGTCACCGCGTTCACCACCGAGCACGGCAAGGAACTGCACTTCATCGTCGCCTCGCGCGACCTCAACACCTTCCGCCACCTCCACCCGGTGAAGGCGGCCGACGGCACCTGGTCGGTGACCGCGGACCTGCCCGGCGCCGGCGGCTACAAGGCCTTCGCCGACTTCAAGCCCGCCGTGCCCGGCGCCCGGGGCATCACGCTCGGCGTCGACCTCTCCGTACCGGGGGCGTACGCGCCGAAGCCGCTGCCCGCCGTCGCCCCGACCTCCACCGTCGACGGCTACCAGGTCCGCCTCGGCGGCACCCTGAACCCCGGCAAGGCCGGCGAGCTCCGGCTCACCGTCACCAAGGCCGGAAAGCCGGTCACCGACCTGGAGCCGTACCTCGGGGCGTACGGACATCTCGTCGCCCTGCGCGACGGCGACCTCGCCTACCTCCACGTGCACCCGAACGAGGGCGGCCCCGGCCCGGACGTCTCCTTCACGGCGACGGCGCCCAGCGCGGGCACGTACCGCCTGTTCCTCGACTTCCAGCACGAGGGCAAGGTGCGGACGGCGGCCTTCACGGTGACGGCGGGCGGGGCCGGGACCGGATCCGCGGCCGGCGACAAGGTGCCCGTCCCCGCAGCCGGTGAGGCCACGCACGATGCGGGAGGCCACTCACACGGCTAGGCTGGTCATTGGACTAGACCTGTAGAGACGCATTCATGGAGGAATGGGCTCGATGAGCAACCGTGCAGTCCTTGAGGTGATCGCCCTCGACGAGGAAGACGCGGTCGCTGCCCAGACCGGTGGAGCCGACAGGCTCGAACTCGTCACCGACATGGCGGCGGACGGACTCACCCCGTCCCGGACCGGCTTCGCCGCCATCCGCGCCGCCGTCGACATCCCGCTGCGCGTGATGCTCCGCCTCACCGACGGCTTCGCGGCCGGCGGACCCGAGGGCATCGACGCCCTGGTGACCCGGGCCCTGGACCTGCGCGAGGCGGGCGCCGACGAGTTCGTCCTCGGCTTCCTCACCGCCGACGGCGAACCCGACCTCGTGGCCGTCGAGCGCCTCATCGCCGTCCTCGACGGCTGCCGCTGGACCTTCCACCGGGCGATCGACCGCACCGCCGACCGCGACGGACTGCGCAAGCGACTCGCCGACCTGCCCGGCCTCGACACCTACCTGACGGCCGGCGCCGCCACCGGGGTCGACGACGGCCTGGCGACCCTCAAGGCCGAGGCCGCCCGCGCGGGCGAGCCCGGCTACGAGGCCCGGATCCTCGTCGGCGGCGGCCTCCGCCTCGACCACCTCCCCGAACTGCGCGCGGCGGGCCTCGACGCCTTCCACATCGGCGGCGCGGCCCGCCCCCAGGGCTGGGCGGCCCCGGTCTCGGCGAACGCGGTACGCACATGGCGCGAGGCCCTGGACGCGTAGGGGTTCCGACGGCGGGGCGGGCGCCCGGGTCCGGCTCGGGACTCGGGTCCGGCGCGGGTCCGGCTCGGAACTCGGGACCGGCGCGGGGCGGGGCGGGCACGAAAACGCCTCGCCCGTGGCGGCGAACGCTCGTTAGCCTCCCCGGTATGGCAGCCACCCCGATGCAACCCGGCGAACTCGACATCGACACGTCACTCGTCGCGCGGCTCGTCGCCGGGCGGTTCCCGGAGTGGGCCGGCCTTCCGGTACGGCGCGTGACCTCGGCCGGGACGGACAACGCGATGTTCCGCCTCGGCGACGACCTCGTCGTACGGCTGCCCCGCGTCCCGTACGCCGCGCGCCACGTCGAGAAGGAACAGCGCTGGTTGCCCCTGCTCGCCCCGCACCTGCCGCTCGACGTCCCGGTCCCGGTGGGGCGGGCCGGGGCGAGCGCCGAGTTCCCGCTGCCCTGGTCGGTCTACCGCTGGCTCGACGGCGACGACACGTACGACACCCCGCTCACCGACCTCGCGCACGCGGCCGTCGCACTGGGCCGCTTCGGCGCCGCCCTGCGCGCCGTCGACGCGAGCGGCGGGCCCACGTCCTTCCGGGGCGGCCACGTCACCGACTGGGAGGAAGGCCACCTGCCGGGCGTGATCCTCGACTTCGGCGCCGAGGGCCTGATCGACGCGGACCTCGCCACGGCCGCCTGGGAGACCGTCCTGCGGCTCCCGCAGTGGGACGGCCCGCCCGTCTGGGTCCACGGCGACCTGCTGCCGGGCAACCTGCTCGGCCGCGCGGGCCGCCTCAGCGCCGTCATCGACTTCGGCGGCGTCGGTACGGGCGACCCCGCCTGCGACACGATGCCCGCCTGGACCCTGTTCACCGCCACCACCCGCCCGCTCTTCCGCGAGGCGGCCCGCGTCGACGACGCGACCTGGGCGCGGGGACGCGGCTGGGCCCTGGCCTGGGGCCTGGTGACCGAGCACTACTACCGGGAGACGAACCCGGTGCTCGCGGCGGTCGCCCGCCGCACCCGCACCGAGGCACTCGCGGAGTACGCGGCGTCGGTCACCCCCTAGCGGACGACGTCGAAGACGTTCTTCTGGATGCCGTTGGAGTACACCTCGTGCTCGACGAGCTCCAGCTTCTGCGCGTCCTTGTCCGTCTGGCTGAAGAGCCGCTTGCCCGCGCCGAGCAGCAGCGGGAAGACGAGCAGGTGGTACCGGTCGATCAGCCCGGCGTCCGACAGCGCACGGCCCAGCGTGGCGCTGCCGTGCATGATGATCGGGCCGCCCTCGGTCTCCTTCAGCGCGGCGACCTCGTCGAGCGAGCGCAGGATCGTGGTCTCGCCCCAGTTGTCGACCAGCTCGTCCTCGGTGAGGGTCGTGGACACCACGTACTTCGGCAGCGTCTTGTAGCGGGCGAAGTCCTCCATGTCCGGCCACACGGCGCTGAACGCCTCGTAGCTGGCCCGGCCGAGCAGCATCGCGCCGGCCTCCTCCTGCTCCTGGCCCTTGAGCGCGTACGCCTCCGGAACGAACTCCACCTCCTTGAAGGTCCAGCCCGAGTTCCGGTAGCCGGGCTCGCCGCCCGGAGCCTCCACGACACCGTCGAGCGAGACGAAGACGGAGCTGATCAGAGTGCGCATCTGGGTTCTCCCGCAGGATTCGTGACGACTGCTCAGCCCTGGCGCTCAGCAGCGGATACGAACCTATAGACCGGCGCGCCCGAAGTAACTCATCGGTCGCCGGCCGATGCGTTCGCGTCGCTCTCCGGCCCGGCGACGAGCTCCACCTCGAACCCGTCGACGTTCTCCAGATAGGCCGCGTAGACGCCTTCGCCGCCCGCGTACGGATGGCGGTCGGCGAACAGCAGCCGCCAGCCGTGCGACGGCGCGGCGCCGACGAGCGCGTCGACGGCGGCCCGGTCGCCGGCGTGGAACGCGAGGTGGTTCAGGCCGGGCCTGAGCCGGTCGTGCCGGTCCGACGTGCGGGCCGGGGACTCCTCGACGACGAGGTGGAAGGAGCCGAGCGCCCAGCTGCGACCGCCCTCCCAGCGCTGGAAGGGCTCGTACCCGAGGGCGCCGAGGAGCCAGCCGAAACTGGCTTCGGCCACCGCGAGATCCCCCACCCACACCTCGACGTGATGCGGCGCACCGGGTCGACTCACGCCTGCGCCAACTGCGAAGGGATCGGGGCGGAGTGAAGGACGGTCAGGCCGGACACGGCACGGGTCAGCGCCACGTACAGCCGGCGCAGACCGGTCCGCTCGTCCGGCTCGCCGTCGACGACGGCCGCGGGCTCGTCCAGGACCACGTAGTCGTACTCCAGGCCCTTCGCGAGCGAGGCCGGGACCAGCGTCAGCCGGGACTCGGCCGTGGTCTCCTCGCCGGGGGCGAGATACGCGAGGCCTGCGGCCGTCAGCGCCTCCGCGAGCGGGGCGATCCGCGCGTCGGCGGCGATCAGCCCGATGGAGCCGTCGTGGGCCAGCGCCTCGACACAGGCCGCGACGACGTCCTGGTCGAGCGTGTCCGTGTGCCGTACGTCCAGGGAGCCCGGGTTCTCCCGCACCGACTCCACGGCCGCGAGCCCCGGTGACATGTGCGGAAGGAGCCGCGAGGCGTACGCGATGACCTCGCGCGGCACACGGAAGCCGGCGGTCAGCTCCTCCACCACCGCCTCCGGCTTGCCCAGGTGTCCGAGCGCCTCGGCCCAGCTCGCCGTCGCCCACGGCGTCGTACCCTGCGCGAGGTCGCCGAGGACGGTCGCCGAGCCGGTCGTGCAGCGCCGGCCCACCGCCCGGTACTGCATCGGGGACAGGTCCTGCGCCTCGTCGAGGACGACGTGGCCGAGCGAGTGCGTCCGCTCCACCAGGTCCCGCGCCTCGTCGACGAGGACCGCGTCCGCCGCCGACCACTTCGCCGTCTTCGCGCTCCGGGCGGGCTTCGCCCAGAGCAACAGCTTCTGCTCGTCCTCGGTGAACAGCCCTTCGGCGTGCTCCGCCAGGAACTCCGCGTCGCCGAGCAGCCGGAGCACCAGCTTCGCGGGCTCCACCAGCGGCCAGCACTCCTTCACGACGGCCTTCACGGCCGTGTTGCGCGCGACGGCGTTCTGCACCCGGTCGTCGGGCGCCTCCCCGGCCTCCTCCATCCGCACGAGGACCGAGTGCGCGATGCGCTGCGGCAGCGCCTCGCGGGCGGCCCCGTACCGGATGTCGCGGTCCAGCAACTCCTGGACGATCTCCTCCAGTTCGTACGCGGGCACCCGCCAGCGGCGCGATCCGCGCACCACCATGAGGGACTCCGTGGGCAGCGTCACGTGCGAACGCACCGCCCGCCGCAGCAGCTCCGCCATCCGGGCATCGCCCTTGACGACGGCGGTGGCGGCCTCGTCCGTGCCCCGCACCTCGACCTGCCCGCCGACGAGATCGTCGACGGTGGCCTGCTTGACCTCCAGCTCGCCGAGCGCGGGTAGGACTTGTTCGATGTAGTGCAGGAAGGACCGGTTGGGCCCGATGACCAGCGTCCCGGTCCGGGCCAGCCGCTCCCGGTGCGCGTACAGCAGATAGGCGACACGGTGCAGACCGACGGCGGTCTTGCCGGTCCCGGGCCCTCCCTGCACGCACACGGTCCCGGAGAGGTCGGACCGGACGATTCCGTCCTGCTCGGGCTGGATCGTGGCGACGATGTCCCGCATGGGGCCGACGCGGGGCCGCTCGATCTCGGCCTGGAGGAGCCGGCTGGTCCGTTCGAGCTCCTCGGGGTCGGAGAGGTGCTCGTCCTCGTACGCGGTGAGCTCGCCGCCCGTGTAGCCGAAGCGCCGGCGCAGCCCGACGTCCTGCGGGTCCTTCCTCGACGCCTGGTAGTACGGCTGCGAGACCGGCGCACGCCAGTCGATCACCATCGGGTCGCCGTCGGCGTCGTGCACGTGCCGCCGCCCGATGTAGAAGCGCTGCCCCTCCTGCGTGGTGTGCAGGTAGTCGAGCCGCCCGAAGAACAGCGGGGTGTGGGACAGGTCGGCGAGCGCCTTGATCCGGTCCTCGATCTGCCGGCCCAGCACCACCGCGTTGACCCAGTTCGCGGTGACGTCCTTGATGTCGAGCGCCTCCACGTCCTCGCGCATCGCGCGCAGGGCGGCGCGGGAGGAGGTCAGATGGGCGCGCTCGCGCGCGAGGGGGTCGTCGGACACGGGCACGGCGGAGCCTCCGGGGAGAAGTACACGGACACGTCGAGGTGGCCGCCGGTTACCGACCGGGCGGCGGCTCTCCACGGAGGGAGGCGGGGAAGCTGGCGAGTGTAACTCCTGAGCGGACGCGGGGGCGAGCGGATTCCCCCGGTGTCCACCCCGTAGGGGACGGGGTCCGTCTCACGTCGGACCCGGGCGCGCCCCCGGTTCACCCCCGAGAGCGATGTGTTCGGAATGTCCGGATTCCATGATGGATGCATGACCGCGACGACCTTCACCCTCGTGACCACCGTGACCCGCCCCCGCGTCCACCCGCTGAACACCGCCCTGCGCGCGATACGCGCCTTCGGCGGCGCCGCGGCCGGCGTCGCCCTCCTCGGCGACTACGGTCCGCCGGAGGCCGGCGTCAGGCACCCCCGCCCTGAGTACGCGCCCGGCCCCGACTGAGTACGAGAGCGTCTGCCGCCGTGGGACCGGCCTTGATGTGATCGACCCATGACGACGACGCCCACGGCCCTCCCCGACCGCAACGCCCCGAGTTCCCGCTCCCTGCGGGTCATCGCCGGTTGCGGTTTCCTCTTCCTGGCGGCGTGCTTCGTGGCCACCGTCGTGGTGGTGCTCGTAAGTGCCTTCGGAGGGGACGACGTCGCCGGGGGGTTCGTCACCGCGGCCTTCTGGACCCTGGGCCTCGGAGCCCTCATGGGGGTGGTCACCCTGATCGCCCCCCGCAGGGGTGCGGTGATCGCCGAATACGCCCTGGCGACCACCGCCCCGCTGCTGGTGCTGATGGGCTAGAGGACCCCTACGGCGCGAGCAGCTCGTCCGCGTCGACGATCCGGTACGCGTACCCCTGCTCGGCCAGGAACCGCTGCCGGTGGGCGGCGAAGTCCTGGTCGATGGTGTCGCGGGCGACCACCGAGTAGAAGTGCGCCTGGTGGCCGTCGGACTTCGGCCGGAGCACCCGGCCGAGGCGCTGCGCCTCCTCCTGACGGGAGCCGAAGGTGCCGGACACCTGGATGGCGACGGTCGCCTCGGGCAGGTCGATGGAGAAGTTCGCGACCTTCGACACGACGAGCACGCTGATCTCGCCGGTCCGGAAGGCGTCGAAGAGCTTCTCGCGCTGGGCGTTCGGGGTCTCGCCCTTGATGACGGGCGCGTCCAGGTGCTCGCCGAGCTCGTCGAGCTGGTCGATGTACTGGCCGATGACGAGGATCTGCTGCCCCTCGAACTTCTTCACCAGGGCCTCGGTCACCTTCCGCTTCGTCGCGGTGGTGGCGCAGAAGCGGTACTTCTCCTCGGCCTCGGCGGTGGCGTAGGCGAGCCGCTCGGAGTCGGTCAGGTTCACACGGACCTCGACGCAGTCGGCGGGCGCGATGTAGCCCTGCGCCTCGATCTCCTTCCAGGGCGCGTCGAACCGCTTGGGCCCGATGAGCGAGAAGACGTCGGACTCGCGGCCGTCCTCACGCACGAGGGTGGCGGTGAGCCCGAGACGGCGCCGGGCCTGCAGATCGGCGGTGAACTTGAACACGGGCGCGGGCAGCAGGTGCACCTCGTCGTAGACGATGAGCCCCCAGTCGCGGGAGTCGAACAGCTCCAGGTGGGGGTAGATCCCCTTCCGCTTGGTGGTGAGCACCTGGTACGTGGCGATGGTGACCGGCCGGATCTCCTTCTTCGTACCGCTGTACTCGCCGATCTCGTCCTCGGTGAGCGAGGTCCGCTTGACCAGCTCGTGCTTCCACTGACGGGCGGAGACGGTGTTGGTGACGAGAATCAGCGTGGTCGCCTTGGCCTGCGCCATGGCACCGGCCCCGACCAGCGTCTTTCCGGCGCCGCAGGGCAGGACGACGACGCCGGACCCACCGTGCCAGAAGCCCTCGACGGCCTGCTTCTGATACGGCCGAAGGGCCCATCCGTCCTCGGCGAGATCGATCCGGTGGGCCTCGCCGTCGACGTACCCGGCGAGGTCCTCGGCGGGCCACCCCAGCTTCAGCAGCGTCTGCTTGATCTGCCCGCGCTCGGAGGGGTGCACGACGACGGTGTCGGGGTCGATCCGCTCCCCGACGAGCGGCTGCACCTTCCGCGACCGCAGGATCTCCTCCAGCACGGGCCGGTCGGTGCTGGTCAGCACGAGCCCGTGCGTCGGGTGCTTGGACAGCGTGAGGCGCCCGTAGCGGGCCATGGTCTCGGCGATGTCGACGAGCAGCGCGTGCGGCACGGGATAGCGCGAGTACTCGACGAGCGCGTCGACGACCTGCTCGGCGTCGTGGCCGGCGGCCCGCGCGTTCCACAGTCCGAGGGGCGTCAGCCGGTACGTGTGAATGTGCTCGGGCGCCCGCTCCAGCTCGGCGAACGGCGCGATGGCTCGCCGACAGGCGTCGGCGAGCTCGTGGTCGACCTCCAGGAGCAGCGTCTTGTCACTCTGGACGATAAGAGGTCCATTCACGTGATCAGGTCCTTCCGACACCGTGCCGTTCCCGTAACGGCCAATCCTCCAGTGTGCCTGACCGGGGGGAATGCTGCAGTCGGCTACACCTGGTCGTCCGCCAGTTCCGCCACGCCCGTGATCCGGTGCAGCGGGTAGGTGCGGACCTCGTCCGCGGTGTGGTCGTAGGCCGTCACGAAGCCGCCCTCCACCCGCACCGGGGCGATCACCCGCTGGCTCGCGCCGCCCTCCGCGTTCACGTAGCCGATCCAGACCGCCGAGCCCGTCATCGCCGCCGCCTGGACCGTCGCCAGGGTCTCCGCCGCCGACGTGCGCGGCAGGGCGCCCGCCGCCGTCGGGGCAGCCGCCGGTTCCTTGCGGACCGCGGTCGCCGCCCGGTCGCCCGCGCGGATGGCCCTGACCGCCGCGCCGAGCAGCGTCGTGTCGGGGGCCGGCGGGCCGTCCGGTACCGGCACCGGGGCCGTACGCGCGCCCGTGCGGTACGCGTCCGCCCGCGTGATCAGGACGTCGCCCGTCGTCGACTCGGCCGCCGGCGCGTACCCCATCGACCGCAGCCCGTCGAGCAGCCCCGACGGGTCCGTCTGCGCCGCGAGCACCGTCGGCGCGAGCCGCCGCAGGCCGAGGGACGACGAGCGGCGGTCCGCCAGGATCTCGTCGAGCACCGTGTCGTCATCGCAGCGCACGTACGCCGACGCAGCCCCCACCCGCAGATGGCCGTGGCGTCTCGCCACGTCGTCGATCAGGTACGCGAGCGGCTGCGGAACCGGCGTCCGCGCGTGCGCCTTGAGGAACGCGTGCAGGTCGGTGGCGGTCTGCCCGGAGTCGAGCGCGCGCCGTACGGACCCGGGCGTGAACCGGTAGACCGTCGCGCCACCCTTCGATTCCACGTCCGCGAGCACCGCGAGCGCGTCCGCGAGCGGCCGCCGCAGCGGCCCCGGTGCCACCGCCGTCAGGTCCGCCTGGAGAAGTACGTGGTCGACGGCCTCCGGCAGGAGCGGGGCCAGGAGCGTCGCCGCCCGCCCCGCCGCCACCGACGGTTCCACGCCCCCGCCCAGCGCCCCGGCGGACGCCGCCTCCGCCAGCGGAAGGTTCAGCAGCGCGCGGGCCGGCCCCGACAGGGCACCCCGCCCCGTGAGCCCCAGGAGTTCCGCCTCCGCCAGCGCCCAGCGGGCCAGCCGCGACCTCAGGTCGCCGCCCTCCTCCGCGGCGGACGCACCCCGCAGCGGCCGCTCCCACCGCAGCCGGGCGAACAGCGACTCCGGCTCCGCCGACGAACCCGGCGGCAGCGTCGCGAGCAGCCCGAGCACCCGGTGCCGCACCTCCGGCGCGGGCGACCGGTCCAGATCAGGGCCGAGCACCGACAGCGTCCGGCCCTTCGCGTCCTGACCGCCGACCAGACCCGGCGTACGGGTCGCCGTCAGCCAGGGCGTGACGAGCAGGGCCCAGCGTTCCGCCGGCGGGAGATCGAGCCAGTCGTCGTACGCAGGCGTCGGCGCGTACCGCTCGTCCGCCTCACCGTCCGAGGCGAGCAGCCCCGCCCCGTAACAGAGCTCCAGCCAGAACGCCGCCGTCTCCTCGGAGACGTCGAGCGCCGACGCCGTCCGCTTGAGATCCCGTACGGACATCCCGCCCGCCCTCAGCACCTGCGGCCCGCCCCGGTCCCAGGACTTCAGCAGCTCCTCGACGGTCGCGAGCGCCAGCTGCGCCTGCCCGGCCGCCGCACTGTCCACCACCTGGGGGCGGTACTCCCGCAACACCCCAGGCACCGGCGCCACCGGCTCCGGCGCCCGGTGCGCCCGCCCACCCCGCAGATGCAGCGCCACCTCGCGCGGCAGCACCATCGTCCGCGGCGACACCGGAAGCAGCAGGCCATGGTCGCGCAGCCACTGCACCGGTGCCGCCGGCTTCGCCGTCACCTCGCCGTACGGCGGACCCCACACCAGCCGGTCGAGCACGGACAACGCGTCCGGCGACGCCGTGTCGAGCAGCGAGCCCATCCGGTCCCGGTCCGTGAACAGCGCCGTCAGCGCCGCCACCGCCGACACCGGATCATGCGTGGTCGGCAGCCCCGCCGCCGCGATGATCTCCTGCACCCGGCCCGGCGACATCCCCGACGTCGCCTCGGCCACCGTCGGCCCGAGCCCCGTCGGCGACGGATGCTGCGCCGACGGCGCGAGCAGCTCCCGTGCCGTCCGCACCAGCCGCAGCCGGTCGTCCTCGCCCCACACCAGCGCCTGCTCGCGCAGCAGCTCCACCGCGGCCGGCAGCGCCGCCTCGATCTCCGCGTCACCCTCGTCTCCGGTGAGCAGCCCCAGGAGCACGGGGTACGGCGCCGGGTCCTGCGCCACCGCGAGCGCTTCGGCCGTCTGGAGGGCGAACCGGTCGAGCCGCTCAAGGGCCCGCACCACCGAACCCCGCGTCCCGGCGCGGGTCGCCAGCTGCGTCAGATCGTTCGGCACCGGACTCAACAGATCGGGCCGGGCCCGCAACAGCGCGGCGAGCCCCTCGTCGCCCCGCGCGCGCAGCGCCTCAGCGAGTGTGCGGGGCGCCGTGGCGGCGCCAGTTACCTCGGGCACGTGCGCCTCCCGGTCGAGCTCACCGATCCCCATCCGGACCACGTTAGCCGCTGCGCAGGCGCTAACGTCGGGCCGTACCGGGCGAACCGGCCGTGGAGGGGCACCGTGGGGATCGAGAGCGACCAGTTGGTCTACGACTATCTGAGCCGGGTCGGCGATCTGGCTCAGCAGCGGCAGCTGCCGGCGAGCGACCGGATGCGGCTGGTGTCCACCCTCCGCAACGAGATCGACCGCCGCCGCGCCACGCACGGCGAGGAGAGCCCGGCGGCGATACGGGGCATCCTCGGCGCGCTGGGAACACCGGACGAGGTCGTGGACCGGGCGGAGGGCCCGGGCGCGGCGCCACCGTCGACGCCGGCACCGACCGCGGCGAAGAAGCCCGTGCCGAAGCCCCGCGCCGGGCAGCGGACGGGACAACGGGAGGGGAAGCGCCTCGGGTGGGTGCCGGGCAGCCGCCGGCTCCGGGAGGGAGCGACTCCGGCTCCGGCGCCGAAGGCGCCGCCGGCCCCGGACGCCGGGGCCGCAGAGACCACCGACATGGCCCTCGCGGGAGCCGGTGCCGACGCCGGTGCCGACACGGACTGGTGGCAGGTCGACGCCGCCGACGGCCTCCCCGGCTTCGTGGGCGGCGTCGAACGACCGGACCTCTTCAGGGAACCCGTCCCGGAACACGACGAGGACGCGCACGAGGACGCGCACCGGGAAGGCGCCGACGACGCACCGGACGCGCCCCCCGGGAAGCGCCGCCGCCTCGCCCGTGTCCTCCTCCGCCGCGAGCGGACGGCCCCCGAGGCCGAGCCGGACGCCGACGAGGACACGGAGCCCGTGGCGGCCCCGGTCTCCCGTCTCCGCGTCGCCGGGCCCTTCGTCCTGCTCGCCGCGCTCCTCCTGCTCGGCGGCGCGCTCTTCGGCTCGCTCGTCGCCCTGGCCGCGGGATGGCTCATCGCGTACGCCTCCCGCCGGCTGACTCCCGGCGAGGTCAAGGGCGCCGTCCTGGTGATCCCGGGCCTCGCCGCCGCGTCCGGCATCGCCTGGCTGTGGGGCCGTGTGGAGGGCCGCTGGGGCGAGCCGGTGGCCGCGGGCGGCGAGGCGATGGGCGCGGCGATCTCGGAGACCTGGCCCTGGGTCCTCCGGGGCGCGGCCGTCGCGTCGGCCCTGTTCCTGCTGTGGAGGGCCCGGAGGCACTGACCGGGTGGGCCGGGATCAGCCCGCGGGAACCTCGGCGGCGTCCTCCAGATCCGCATGCCACGGCGCCCCCGGCACCACCAGCGGCGACCCCGTCACCGGGTCCGGCACCACGACCGACGCCAGCCCGAAGACGTCCCGTACGAGCTCCTCCGTCACGATCTCCCCCGGCGGCCCCTCCGCCACCACCCGTCCCGCCTTCATGGCGATCAGGTGGTCGGCGTACCGGGCCGCCTGGTTCAGGTCGTGGAGGACGAGGACGACCGTGCGGCCGCGCAGCCGGTTGAGGCGGCGGACCAGGTCGAGGACCTCCACCTGGTGGGAGATGTCCAGGTAGGTGGTGGGCTCGTCGAGCAGCAGCAGGTCCGTCTCCTGGGCGAGGGCCATCGCGATCCACACCCGCTGCCGCTGCCCGCCCGACAGCTCGTCCACGGAGCGGTCGGCGAGCGCGGTCACGTCCGTGCGGTCCATCGCCTCGACGACCGCCCGCTCGTCCTCCTCCGACCACTGCTTCCACCAGGCCTGGTGCGGCTGGCGGCCGCGCGAGACCAGGTCGGCGACGGTGATCGCCTCCGGAGCGACCGGCGTCTGCGGAAGCAGCCCGATCGAGCGGGCGATCCGCTTCGTCGGGAGCTTCGCCAGCTCCTCCCCGTCGAGGAGGACCGCGCCGCCCGCCGGCCTGAGGAGCCGGCCGAGCGCCCGGAGGGTGGTCGACTTGCCGCAGGCGTTGGGGCCGACGATCACGGTCACCTTGCCGTCGGGGATCGCCAGGTCCAGCTCGTGGACGACGGTGCGGTCCTCGTAGGCGAGCGTCAGCTCGCGCGCGGTCAGCCTGCTCACGCCTTGCCTCCTGCGGATGCTGCGGTACGGCTCCGGACGATGAGCCAGATCAGGTACGGGGCGCCGACGGCCGCCGTGAGGACGCCCACCGGAAGTTCGACGGGCGACAGGAGCCGCCGGCCGAGCAGGTCGGCGAGGACGACGACCGCGGCGCCGGTCAGCGCCGAGGCGAGCAGCGGGATCTGCGCGGTACGGGTCATCCGGCGGGCGATCTGCGGCGCGAGCAGCGCCACGAAGTCGACCGGGCCCGCGACGCCCGTCGCGACGGACGCGAGCACGACCCCTACCGCCACGAGCCCGAGCCGGACCCGCCCCAGCCGTACGCCGAGCGCCGTCGCCGTGTCGTCGTCGAGGGAGACGGTCCGCTGAGCCCGCGCTGCCCACAGCACGGCGGGCAGCATGAGCAGCAGCGTCCAGCGGATCGGCGCGGACTCGTCCCAGCCGCGCCCGTTGAGCGAGCCGGTCATCCAGATCTGGGCCTGCTGGGCGACGAGGAAGTCGCCCTTGGTCATGAAGAGCGTGGTGAGCGACCGCAGCGCGATCGCGAACCCGATGCCGATGAGGACGAACCGCGTCGCGTGCAGCCCTCCGCGCCACGCGAACACGTACACGAGCGCCGCGGCGACGACACCGCCGGCGATCGAGAGGTACGGCAGCACGGTGTACGAGGTGAGCCCGAAGGTCATCGCGGCGACGGTGACCGCCCCCGCTCCCTGGCTGATGCCGATGATGTCGGGGCTGGCCAGCGGGTTGCGGGCCACGGTCTGGATCAGCGCGCCCGCGACCCCGAACGCGGCGCCGACGGCGAGGGCGACGACAAGCCGCGGCTCCCGCAGCTCCGCCACGACGAACGTCGACGGCGACGGCTGCCCGAGGAGGACGCGTACGACCTCGGAGGGGTCGACGAACCGCTCGCCGACGCAGAGGTACGCGACGGAGGAAACGGCCAGGAGCAGCAGCAGGCCCACGGTGACGAACGCGGACCGCCGGTGAACCAGGAACGAGGCGCCGCCGGCGCGCACGAGCCCGTACCCCGCGGGCCGCAGCGTGCCCTTCGCGGGCCGGACGGGGGAGAGGGCGCTCACGCCGCCACCGCCTTCCGCCGTACGAGCGTCACCAGGAACGGCACCCCGATCAGCGCCGTCATCACCCCGGCCGGCACCTCGCCCGGCGGGAACACGATCCGCCCGGCGACGTCCGCCACGAGGAGCATCACCGGTCCGATGACCGCGGCCATCGGCAGCACCCACCGGTGGTCGGAGCCGACGACGGCCCGCGCGATGTGCGGGACGGCGAGGCCGACGAAGGCGACGGGCCCGGCGGCGGCCACGGCCGCGCCGGTCAGGACGGTCGCGCCGATCCCGCCGACGATCCGCACCGTCGCGACCCGCTGCCCCAGCCCCTTGGCGACGTCCTCGCCGAGCGCGAGCGCGTCGAGCCCCCGCGCGACGGAGACGACGAGAAGCGCGCCGAGCAGCAGGAAGGGCCAGATCTGGCCGACGATCTGGGCGTCGCGCCCGTCGAGGGAGCCGATCTGCCAGAACCGGAACTCGTCGAGCGCGGAGGCCTTGGTGGTGAGGATGCCGGTGGTGACGGAGAGCAGCAGCGCGTTGATCGCGGCCCCGCCGAGCGCCAGCTTCACCGGCGTCGCCCCGCCGCGCCCGCTGGACGCGATGGCGTGGACGGCGACCGCGGCGACCGCGGCCCCGACGAAGGCGAACCACACGTACCCGGTCAGCGAGTGCACTCCGAAGAAGGCGATCGCGAGGACGACGCCGACCGAGGAGCCCTGGCTGATGCCGAGGATGCCGGGGTCGGCGATCGGGTTGCGGGTGATGCCCTGGAGGGCGGTACCGGCGAGCGCGAGCGCCGCGCCGACCATCAGTCCGATGAGGGTCCTGGGCACCCGGAGCTGTCGTACGACCTCGGCGTCGGGGCTCGTACCGCCGTGCAGCAGGGCGTCGAACACCGTGGACGGGGCGATGGCCCGGGCGCCGACGGCGAGGCTCAGGAGCACGGCGAGGAGCAGGGCGACGAGAGCCGCCGAGGTCGCGAGGACCCGTCTGGAACGGAAAGCGGCTGGCATCAGGACCCATCGGGTGGTGCGGGGATCGGGCGGCGCGGGTTCGGTAAGGCTTGGCTCAGTGTAAGCAGCAGCCATATTCGAACACCCGGGCCGTAGGTCCCCCGGAAGGGTCCCCGAGAATGGCGGTATGACGCCCTCCGCCGCCACGCCCCCGCCGGCCACGAAGCCGACGCCCCCGCTCACCGTCGGCTTCGACCTCGACCTGACGCTCGTCGACACCCGCCCAGGCATCAAGGCCGCCTGGGAGGCGTTCTCGGCCGAATCCGGCGTCCCCGTCGACGCGGACGTCGTGGTCAACCGCCTCGGCCCGCCCCTGGAGCACGAGATGGCCCACTGGGTCCCCGCGGACCAGGTCACCGAGATGGTGGCCCGCTACCGTGCGCTCTACCCGGCGTACGCGATCGAGCCCTCGCCGCCGATGCCGGGCGCGAGGGACGCGATGCGGGCCGTACGCGAAGCGGGCGGCCGCACCGTCGTCGTCACCGCGAAGAACGGCCCGCACGCCGAGCTGCACCTCGCGCACCTCGGCATCGAGCCGGACGCGCTCGTCGGCGGCCTGTGGGCCGAGGGCAAGGCCGAGGCCCTGCGCGCCCACGGCGCCCAGGTGTACGTCGGCGACCACATCGGCGACGTCCGCGGCGCCGCCACCGCGGGCGCCCTCTCGGTGGCCGTCGCCACCGGCCCCTGCGCCCCCGAGGAACTGGCGGAGGCAGGCGCCCACGTCGTCCTCACCGACCTGACGGACTTCCGCGCCTGGTGGGAGGGGTACCTGGCCTGAACGGCGGCGCTACCCGGCCTGAACCGGCGCGGTCGCGCCCTCCCGCGCCTGCCGCCGCTGAGCCGCGATCGAGCGCAGCACCCCGGCGGCGGCGACGGCGAATCCGACACCCATGAGCATGGAGACGGTGTACGCGACCGTCGGGAACGGGTCCGTTCCCAGGAACAGCGGAGCCACGGTGACCAGCGTCGCCACCGCGCCGATGGCGAAGAGGATGACACCGGCCTTGACGAGGCCGTCACCCGGAGCGCTGTCGTTCGCCTGTGCGGCAGGGGTTTCACTACGCATCCGGCCAGGGTAGTTCCCAGGCCGAAGGAACACATCGGCGACGTCTTGTCACCGGCCTCCGGACCATTAGCCTGGTGCCGGCGGGTCGGTCGACCCGCTGTTTGCTATCCCCCGACGAGGACGAGGACGAGGACAGACGTGCCTACCGGCAAGGTCAAATGGTTCAACAGCGAGAAGGGCTTCGGCTTTCTCTCCCGCGACGACGGCGGCGACGTCTTCGTCCACTCGTCGGTGCTCCCTGCCGGAGTCGACGCACTGAAGCCGGGGCAGCGGGTCGAGTTCGGAGTCGTCGCAGGCCAGCGCGGCGACCAGGCGCTGTCCGTCACGATCCTCGACCCGACACCGTCCGTCGCCGCGGCGCAGCGCCGTAAGCCCGACGAACTGGCGTCCATCGTGCAGGACCTGACGACGCTCCTGGAGAACATCACGCCGATGCTGGAGCGCGGCCGCTACCCCGACAAGACGCAGGGCGCCAAGATCGCGGGACTGCTGCGCGCGGTCGCGGACCAGCTGGACGTCTGACTCTTCCGGCCGGCTACGGGAAAGCGAGCGCGTCCGGGCCGAGGGGCGGTACGAGTCCCTCGGCCGCGGCGCGGGTGAGCAGCCCGCGGACCGCCGCGTACCCGTGCTCGCCGAGGTCGGCCGTGAACTCGTTGACGTAGAGCCCGATGTGCTGGTCGGCGACCTTCGGGTCCATCTCCTGCGCGTGCTCCATGACGTACGGGCGGGAGGCCGCCGGGTCGTCCCAGGCCATCCGCACCGACGTACGGGCCGAGGCGGCGAGCCGCCCCAGGGTCTCCGCACCGAGGGAGCGGCGGGCGACGATCGCGCCGAGCGGGATCGGCAGACCCGTCGTGGACTCCCAGTGCTCGCCCATGTCGGCGAGGCAGTGCAGCCCGTAGTTCCTGTACGTGAAGCGGGCCTCGTGGATGACGAGCCCGGCGTCGACCTTGCCGTCGCGCACCGCGGGCATGATCTCGTGGAACGGCATCACGACGACGTTCCCGACCCCGCCCGGCACCTTCTCGGCCGCCCAGAGCCGGAACAGCAGATACGCGGTGGAGCGCTCGCTCGGCACCGCGACCGTCTTCCCGGCGAGGTCGGCGCCGGTCGCCTCCTCCCGGGTGAGGACGAGCGGCCCGCAGCCGCGGCCGAGGGCGCCGCCGCAGGGCAGCAGCGCGTACTCGTCGAGGATCCAGGGCAGCACGGCGTACGACACCTTGAGGACGTCGTGGCCGTCGGTGCCGCTCTCGGCCCAGCCGTTGGTGATGTCGATGTCGGCGAAGGTGACGTCGAGCCGCGGGGCGTCCGGAACGCGGCCGTGGGCCCAGGCGTCGAAGACGAAGGTGTCGTTCGGGCAGGGCGAGTAGGCGATCTTCAGCTTGGTCACGACGGCTCCAGCTCCATGAAGACGGTCTTGCTGAGCAGCTCGGAAGTGTGCCGGAGCGCGTGCAGGGCCTCGCCGATGCGCCAGGCGGCGCGGTCGCGGGGGCCGACGGCGTTCGACACGGCCCGGATCTCGACCACGGGCACGCCGTACGCGGCGGCGGCCTCGGCGACACCGAAGCCCTCCATGGCCTCCGCGGCGGCTCCGGGATGGCGCCCGGCCAGCTCGGCGGCGCGGCCGGCGGTGCCGGTGACGGTGGAGACGGTGAGCACGGGCGCGACGGTGTGCGGCAGGCCGGCGGCGGTCAGGGCGGCGGCGATCCGGTCGGTCAGGGCCTTCGGCACGGGATGGGCGGACCGCCCGAAACCGAGCTCGTCGACGGTGAGGTACCCGTCGGGGGTCTGTGCGCCGAGGTCGGCGGCGACGACGGCCGACGAGACGACGACGGACCCGAGGGGCGCGAGGGGCTGGAACCCGCCGGCGATCCCGGCGGAGACGACGAGACCGTAGGGGTTCTCGGTGCCGGTGAGCGCCGCGTACGCCAGCGCGGTCCCGGTCGAGGCGGCGACGGCGGCGGGGCCGACCCCGCCGACGAGGACGTCGATCAGTACGCGAGCACCCGGCGATTCCGTGTGCCGGCGCAGGACGAGGCCCCCCGGCAGCGGGAGCAGCTCGGGGGCGCCGAGGCCGAGGCCGGCGGAGACGGAGTCCGCCTCCGCCGCGACGGCCGTCACGATCAGGATCCGGTGGACCACCGGAGGATCAGGATTCCTTCTTCAGCTCGAAGTGCCAGATGCCGGTCAGCTTCTTGCCGGTGTTCTCGACGATGGTCACCTGGGTCTTGTCGGTGGCCTCGCCGGTCTGGCTGGAGAAGAAGGCGCTGGCCGGAATGGTCCGGTACGTCTTCTTGTACGGCTCGGGCTCGGCCTGCTGGCCGCCGAGGAAGATGGTCCAGCCGTTGTCCGCGATCTCGGGGTCGACCCCGAAGCGGATCTTGTCGTCCATCGCCACGGTGATGGACTTCTCGGCCTTCTTGTTGAGGCACTGCTGGATCTGCGACTCCTTGATGGCTTCGCCGTCGTTGTAACAGGCGGCCTCGGAGTGGATCGAGTCGGTCCCGACCGTCACGGTCGCGATCGGAGTCGGCTTGTCGCAGGCGGAGAGAACGAGGAGCCCGGCGGAGACGGCCCCGAGGGCGACGGCGGCCCGGCGGCGCGAGCCGGAGAAGAACGCAACGGTCATGAGCCGAAGGCTATCGGGCCGCCGCGTCCGCGCCACGCGGGGGTACGGCGTGCCGCTGTCCGGTACCGGAACGAGGGGCGGCAGGTGAGCGGGATTCCTACGCCACCCGCGCCTTCGACCGCCCCTTCGGTCCCGGTCGCCGCCGGGCCGCCGTGAGCAGGCCCCGTACGGAGAGGAGCGCGCCCGTGGCCAGGATTCCGGCCGCGACGGCCATGCCCAGGGTCCCGTTCAGCGGCAGGGCGATGCCGATCCCGCCGCCCACCACCCACGCCATCTGCAGCGCCGTCTCGGAACGCGCGAACGCCGAGGTCCGTACGACCTCCGGCACGTCCCGCTGGATCAGCGCGTCCAGGGACAGCTTCGACAGGGCCTGGGTGAGGCCCGCGACCGCGCCCAGGACGGCCACCATCAGCCCGCCGAAGAAGATCGCCGTACAGATCGCCGTGGCGCAGACCACGCTGATCATCGTGGCGATGATCACCTCGGGCCCGTGCCCCCGGTCCCGCAGGAGCGAGCCCATCGCCGTACCGCAGGCGTTGCCCACCCCGGCCGCCACACCCACGATCCCCAGCGACACGGCGGCGCTCTGCCCCGACAACGGATGGTCGCGCAGCAGGAACGCCAGGAAGAAGATCAGGAAACCCGACAGCATCCGCTGCGCCGCGTTCGCCTCCAGGCCGTGCAGGACCGACGGCCCCACCGTCCGCAGGCTCGGCTTCCGCTCGCCGTGCGTCAGCAGATGCGCCCGCCGCTCACCCTTCGCCGAGTCCACCTTGGGTGGCATCCGCAGCGCCCAGAACGCCCCGAGCAGGAACAGCGCGCACGCGCCGTACAGCGGATAGCGGGGCCCGAGCACCTGGAGCCCCGCGCCGATGGGCGCGGCGATGCCGGTCGCGAGCAGCCCGGCCAGGGTGACCCGGGAGTTCGCCTTCACCAGGGAGAAGTTCGGTGGCAGGAGCCGGGGCACGACGGCGCTGCGCACCACCCCGTACGCCTTCGAGGCCACCAGGACCCCGAGCGCCGCCGGGTACAGCTCGATGCCGCCGGTGGCGACCGCCGCCGACATCATGATCGCGAGGACCGCCCGGGTCAGCATCGCGCCGGCCATCGCCGCCCGCCGTCCGTGCGGGATGCGGTCGAGGAGCGGACCGATCACCGGGGCGAGCAGGGTGAAGGGGGCCATGGTGACCGCGAGGTAGAGGGCCACGCGGCCGCGGGCCTCGTCGGTGGGGACCGAGAAGAAGACGGTGGAGGCGAGGGCGACGGTGATCATGACGTCACCGGCGCCGTTCACCGCGTGCAGCTCGATCAGCTTCCCGAGCCCCGACTCGCCCGCGCCATGGGCGTGGGTGGCCTTGCGGATGCCCTTCGCGGTCCCCGTGAACGGCAGGTGCAGGGCGCGGCCGACCTTCCGGCCCGCTCTGCGGAGCGGTCCGGCATGATCTTCGGATCGTGCGGGGGACCGTGCGGCTGCCACTCCGTCATAGTGCCCCACCGGCGCGCCGGACGAACCGTGGCGCGGCGGGGGAGGGTGACTTCGGGCGATGTCATCGGCCGCATCGCAGGGGGCCGGAGGGGTGCGTGGGCCGCTTTCGAACCCTTCCGTTCGTCCCTGGGACAGCGCTCCGACCGCCCCCCGAGCGTCCGCGATCCGGGCCACTTGGGGCGGGCAGGTGGGCTGACGCCCGCGAACGGGGTAGCGTGCGTAGCGCGTCACCGGCGGAAGCTCTCGGCCGCGCGCCTCTTCGGCATCCCGCAGAATGGATGGCGATAGGTGTGCCCGAGACACGCGAGACAGGTCGGGTGCGCGGACGTCGATGCGGCCCACAGGTCCGCTCCGCCCGCCGCCCGTGGCTTCGCTCCCGCCCCTCGGCCGGCGCACCCGTGAGACGGCGTAGGAGAGAAGCGAGACCTGTGAGTGCTGCGACGACGCGAAGCGGTACCCCGCGTACCCCGCGAGCCACGCGTATCCCCGACCGCCTGTGCGCCGAGGCCGTAGACCTTGCGCGGGAGGCCGCCGAGGAGGCGGCCTTCCCCGGAATCGTCGGCGCCCACGTCGAAGTGATCGCCGAGGGCGACCGGGTCGTCACCCACTACTTCGAGTCCAAGGAACCCGGCTACCGCGGCTGGCGCTGGGCGGTGACCGTCACCCGCGCCTCCCGCGCCAAGAACGTCACGCTTGACGAAACCGTCCTGCTGCCCGGCTCCGACGCGCTCCTCGCCCCCGAGTGGGTGCCGTGGAGCGAGCGGCTCCGCCCCGGCGACATGGGCCCCGGCGACCTGCTGCCGACCGAGGCGGACGACCTGCGCCTGGAGCCCGGCTACTCGGGCGAGGACGCGCCGCCGCCGAATTCCGTGGTGTCGGAGGAGCTGGCGGACCACCTCGACGTCGAGGACGCCGAGATCGTCGCCCGTACCCCTTCGCGGGGCGCGATCGCCGCGGTCGCCGAGGAGCTCGGCATGCGCCGGGCCAGGGTCCTCTCCCGGTACGGGCTGCACCTGGCCGCGGATCGCTGGGAGGAGTCCTTCGGCGCACGCACCCCGATGGCACAGGCGGCTCCGGCCACCTGCGAGTCCTGCGCGTTCCTGGTGCCGCTGGCGGGCTCCCTGAAGCAGACGTTCGGCATCTGCGCGAACGAGTTCGCCCCGGCGGACGGGCGGGTCGTGTCCCTCTCGTACGGCTGCGGGGGCCACTCGGAGGCCGCGATCATGCCGAAGCCGCCGCGGCCGGCGCCGCCGGTGCTCGACTCGATGGGGGCGGACGCGTTCCCCCTCCGCCCGGCGAAGGACTCCGGCTCGACGACGGAACCGGACGCGACGTCCGACGACCTGGGCCACTCGTAACCCGGGACACCCAAGCCCCGGCCCCACCGGCAGGACCGCCCCGAACGGGGGCGGCCCTGCACCCGGCCCCACGGCCGCCCGGCCCCACGCGCCCCGGCGCCCGCCGTTGTGCGTGCCCCGCGCCTCGCCAATCGGGCTTGCCCCCCACGCCCCAGCGGAACGAAGGCCCACAACGAGGGGGCGGGTGGGGGACCGCCCCAGGGGGACGGTTGCCCGGCCCGCAATGGCGGCGGCCCCCGACGGGGGCGGTGGCCCGCAGCGGAGGCGGTGGTCGACATCCGGGGACGCGGCTCGCGACGGTGCACCCTGGACGTAAGGCACGCCCCCGCACGCCCCCACCCCCAACCGTGCCCCGGCAAAGGCCCCGCCCCCGGGCGCGGTACCTTCGGGCCCCGGGTCCAAGGGCTCGCACCCTGGCCCCGCGGCCCGGGTCCCGCACCATCACCGCCCCGCAGAGTGGAGTCAGACGTGAGCGTCAGCGTCCGGACGACGACCGACGGAACCGATCCCTTCGGCACCGCCCGGCTGCGGCGGGGTGTGCTCGACGCCTGGGGCGCGTCCCCTGCCCGGTTCCGGGAGGACGCCAACGCCGAGGAGGACCTCGCCCTCGGCGGCTACCGCGACCGCCTCGTCGTCGAGCTCGCCCAGAACGCCGCCGACGCCGCCCACCGCGCCGGCGTCCCCGGCCGTCTCAGGCTCACCCTGCACCCCGCGGACCACGAGGGCCCCGCCCTCCTCGCCGCTGCCAACACCGGTGCCCCGCTGGACGCCACCGGCGTCGAGTCCCTGTCGACCCTCCGCGCCTCCGCCAAGCGTGAGCAGCAGACCCGGGGCGCGGTCGGCCGCTTCGGCGTCGGATTCGCCGCCGTCCTCGCCGTCACCGACGAGCCCGCCGTCCTGGGCCGCCACGGCGGCGTCCGCTGGTCCCTCGCCGAGGCCCGCGAACTCGCCGCCGATTCCGCCCGGTACAGCCCCGGCCTCGGCGACGAACTGCGCCGCCGTGACGGCCACGTACCCCTTCTCCGGCTTCCGCTGCCCGCCGAGGGCACCGCCCCCGACGGCTACGACACCGTCGTCGTCCTCCCGCTCCGCGACGCCGCGGCCCGTGACCTCGCCGAGCGGCTCCTCGCCTCCGTCGACGACGCGCTCCTCCTCACTCTTCCGGGGCTCGCGGAGATCGTCGTGGAGACCCCGGAAGGAGTACGGACCCTCCGCCGCTCCGAGGACGACGGATACGTGCAGATCGTCGACTCCGCCACCGGCACCCACCGCTGGCGGACCGTCTCCCACGGCGGCCCCCTCGACGCCGAACTCCTCAAGGACCGCCCGGTGGAGGAGCGCCTGCGCCCCCACTGGTCCGTCACCTGGGCCGTGCCCGTGGATCCGGAGGGAGCCCCGCGCTACCCGCGTACGACCCCGGTCGTGCACGCCCCCACGCCCACCGACGAACCCCTCGGCATCCCCGCGTTGCTCATCGCCTCCCTGCCCCTGGACACCGCGCGGCGGCACCCGGCGCCCGGCCGGCTCACCGACTTCCTGGTGCAGCGGGCCGCCGACGCGTACGCCGAACTGCTCGCCGAGTGGCAGCCGGTGACGACCGCCACGCTCGACCTCGTCCCCGGCCCGCTCGGCAAGGGCCCTCTCGACGGGGCCCTGCGCGAGGCGATCCTGGACCGGCTGCCGAGGGTCGCGTTCCTGGCGCCCGCCGCCCCCACCGAGGAACTCCCCGCACTCCGCCCGATCGAGGCCGAGGTCGCGGAGGGCGCGGGCGCCGACACGGTCGACGTCCTTGCCGAGGTGTTCCCGACCCTGCTCCCCGCCGGCCTGGAGCGTCGCCCGGAGCTCCGGACCCTCGGCGTCGGCCGTGTGCCCCTGACCGAGGCGATCGACCGTCTCGCCGGGGTGGACCGCGCCCCGACGTGGTGGTGGCGCCTGTACGACTCCCTCGCGGGTGTCGACCCGGACCGCCTGTCGGGCCTCCCGGTCCCGTTGGCGGAAGCCGCCGAGGGGGCCCGGATCCGTACGGCGATCGGCCCCCGCCAGGTCCTCCTGCCCCAGGACAGGACCCCTGCCGAGCTGACCCGGCTCGGCCTGAAGGTCGCCCACCCCGAGGCCGCTCACCCGCTCCTGGAGAAGCTTGGCGCCCTGCCCGCGACGCCCCGCGCGGTCCTGACGACCCCCCAGGTACGGGCCGCGGTCGCGGCCTCCCTCGACGCGGGGGAGATCTGGGACGAGGACGCGGACACCCTGGACGCGGACGAACTCGTCGAGACCGTCCTCGCCCTGGTCCGGGACGCGGAACTCGACCCGGGCGAGGAGCCCTGGCTGGGCGCGCTGGCGCTGCCCGACGAGGACGGCGAACTCTCCCCCGCGGGCGAGCTGGTGATGCCGGGCTCGGCGTTCGCCGCCGTCATGCGCGAGGACGAACTGGCCTACGTGGACGCGGACCTGGCCGCCCGCTGGGGCGAGCAGCCCCTCGCCGCCTGTGGAGTGCTGGCCACCTTCGCCCTGGTCCGCGCCACCGACCTCCTCCTCGACCCGGACGAGGTCGAGCCGCGCGAGGGCGACTACCCGGAGCCGGACGACGCGGGGCTCCTGGACGCGGTCGACGTGTGGTGCGAGGACGTCCTGGACCGGCTGCCGGAGACGCCGGTGCCGCCGGTGGCGACGGAGATCGTGGCCGTACGGGACCTGGACCTGGTCGACGACGACGCCTGGCCGCAGGCGCTGGCCCTCCTGGCGCAGCCCCCTCTCCGCGACGCCCTCACCCAGCCCGTACGGATCCTCCTGCCGGACGGCACGACGGGGACCGTCCGCTCGTACACGGCGTGGTGGCTCCGCGACCACCCCGTCCTGGGCGGCCGCCGTCCGGCGGGCCTCCGCGCCGAGGGCTCGGACCCCCTCCTCTCCGGCCTGTACGACTCCGCCGACGCGACCGGCTTCGAGGACGAGCAGGTCCTGAGGGCGCTGGGAGTCCGCACGTCGGTGGCGGCGCTGCTCGACGAGCCGGGTGGTGCGGCGGAACTCCTGACGCGCCTCGCGGACCCGTCGCGAGAGGTCACGGACGCCCAACTCCACGCGCTGTACACGGCCCTCGCGGACCTGGACCCGGAGCAGGTGACGCTGCCGGACGAGCTGCGCGCGGTGGTGGACGGCGAGGTGGTCGTGGTGGACGCGGCGGAGGCGATGGTGGCGGACGCGCCGGACCTGCTGCCGCTGGCCGGCGGGGTGCCGCTGCTGCCGGTGTCGCCGGCGCGGGCGGCGGACCTTGCGGAGCTGTTCCAGGTGCGGCGGCTGAGCGTGGCGGTGGAGGCGGAGGTGGCGACGGTGGGCGAGGAGCACGAGGTGCCGGACTCGGTCCGGATCCTGCTCGGCCCGACGACGCCGGCCACGTACATCGAGCACGAGGAGCTCAGGGCGGCGGACACGGAACTCGACTGGCGCCGTACGGCGGACGGCGTCGTCCACGCCTCGACCCTGGAGGGCGTGGCGGCGGGCCTGGCCTGGTCGGCGGGCCAGTGGCCGCGCCGTTTCGAGGTGGCGGCCCTGCTGGAGGACCCGTCGAGGACGGCGGAACTGGCGAGGGACCGCTGGTTCGACTGAGGCCGGTGACGGTCGGGGTCAGCGGAGGGCGGGGTCGGAGAGGTCGAGAGCCGCTCGGCACCGAGGGAAGAGGACCGACTCGCTACGCCGGGAACCTCCGGTCCACCCACTTCCACGCGACCTCGAGGAGCAGGCCGCCCGCCGCCGCGATCGCCACCGCCGCCCAGGGCAGCGTCGTGCCCACCAGCTTCAGGGCGAAGAAGTCCTGGAGCCAGGGCACGACCAGGACCAGGACGAACGCGCCTCCCATCGTGGCGACCAGGGTGAGGCGCCACCACGTGTACGGGCGGGCGACGATCGCCAGGACCCACATGGAGACCAGGAAGAGGGTCAGGGTGGCCGCGCTCGTCTCGGCCTCCAGGGCGCCTTCGCCGCTGTAGTGGTGGCGGGCCAGGAGGTAGGTGGTGAACGTGGCCGCCGCCGCGATGACGCCGCCCGGGATCGCGTACCGCATCACCCGGCGTACGAAGTGGGGCTTGGCCCGTTCCTTGTTCGGCGCGAGCGCGAGGAAGAAGGCCGGGACGCCGATCGTCAGGGTGGAGAGGAGGGTCAGGTGGCGGGGGAGGAAGGGGTACTCCACCTGTGAGCACACCACCAGGACCGCCAGGAGGACCGAGTAGACCGTCTTCGTCAGGAAGAGGGTGGCCACTCGGGTGATGTTGCCGATGACCCTGCGGCCCTCCGCCACCACCGACGGGAGTGTCGCGAAGCTGTTGTTCAGCAGGACGATCTGGGCCACCGCCCTCGTCGCCTCCGAGCCCGAGCCCATGGACACGCCGATGTCCGCGTCCTTCAGGGCCAGGACGTCGTTCACGCCGTCGCCCGTCATCGCGACCGTGTGTCCGTGGGACTGCAGCGCCGCCACCATGTCGCGCTTCTGCTGCGGCGTGACCCGGCCGAAGACGGCGTTCTCGTCGAGGACCTTCGCCATCTCCTCCCGGTCGGCGGGGAGGGTGCGGGCGTCGACCGTGTTCGCCGCGCCCGGCATGTCGAGCTTTCCGGCCACCGCGCCGACCGAGACCGCGTTGTCGCCGGAGATGACCTTCGTGTCGACGTTCTGGTCGGCGAAGTACGCGAGTGTGTCCGCGGCGTCCGGCCGCAGTCGCTGTTCCAGGACGACCAGGGCCGTCGGGTGGGCGCCGGTCGCGACCTCGGGGGAGTCGAGTTCGTTCGCCGTCCGTGCCAGGAGCAGGACCCGCAGGCCCTGTTCGTTGAGGTGGTCGATCTCGGTGAGCGTCGGGTCCCCGGTGGGCAGCAGGACGTCCGGGGCGCCCAGCAGCCATCTCGAGTTCTCGCCGTTGCCCTCGCTGAACGCCGCCCCGCTGTACTTCCGCGCCGACGAGAACGGCAGGGCCTCCGTGCACCGCCACTCCACCGTGTCCGGGTAGGCGTCGATGATGGCCTGGAGGGAGGCGTTCGGGCGGGGGTCGGATTCCCCCAGGGCGCCGAGGACCTTGCGTACGTAGGTCTCGTCGCTGCCGTTGAGGGGGCGGAGCTCGGTGACGTCCATGCCGCCCTCGGTCAGCGTGCCCGTCTTGTCCAGGCACACGACGTCCACGCGCGCGAGGCCCTCGATCGCGGGCAGTTCCTGGACGAGGCACTGCTTGCGCCCGAGTCGTACGACTCCGATCGCGAAGGCGACCGAGGTGAGCAGGACGAGTCCCTCGGGGATCATCGGGACGATGCCGCCGACCGTACGGGCGACCGCGTCCTTGAAGTTGTCGTCCTTGACGACGAGCTGGCTGATGACGAGCCCGATCGCGGTCGGGATCATCATCCACGTCACGTACTTGAGGATCGTGGAGATGCCGGTGCGGAGTTCGGAGTGGACGAGCGTGAAGCGGGAGGCCTCTTCGGCGAGCTGCGCGGCGTAGGCCTCGCGGCCGACCTTGGTGGCGGTGAACGCGCCGCCGCCGGCGACGACGAACGAGCCCGACATCATCCGGTCGCCGGGTTTCTTGACGACGGGGTCGGCCTCGCCGGTGAGCAGTGACTCGTCGATCTCCAGGCTGTCGGCCTCCGCGACCTCGCCGTCGACGACGACCTTGTCGCCGGGTCCGAGTTCGATGAGGTCGCCGAGGACGATCTCGGAGGTGGAGAGTTCGGCGGCGACGCCGTCGCGCCGGACGGTGGGTTTCGCCTCGCCGATGACGGCGAGGCCGTCGAGGGTCTTCTTGGCGCGGAGTTCCTGGACGATGCCGATGCCGGTGTTGGCGATGATCACGAAGCCGAAGAGGCTGTCCTGGATCGGTGCGACGAAGAGCATGATCACCCAGAGCACGCCGATGATCGCGTTGAAGCGGGTGAAGACGTTGGCGCGGACGATGTCCGTGGTCGAGCGGGAGCTCCGTACGGGGACGTCGTTGACCTCGCCGCGGGCGACGCGTTCGGCGACCTCGGCGGAGGTGAGTCCGGCGGGACGGTGGACAACGGGTGGCCCCACCGCCTCGGCCTCGCTGACGTCCGTGTCGATCTTCGCCCGCTGAGTCATGTTTTCGACGGTACGACCGGAATCGACCGTTCACCTGCCGAGAAGGGTGAAGATCAGACCGGGGGAGGAGGGGAATGGTCCTCTGGCACTACGCGCCGGGGCGTGCCTCGGGGTTCCCCGTGGTCTCCGTCCCGGCGGCTCGCGCCGCCTCGTGCCGCTTGATCGCCGCGTCCCGCTTCCGTACGTACCAGATGCCGATCAGGCCGAGTCCGGCGCCGGCGAGGCAGGTCCACACCCACCAGGTCAGGTCCCGGTCGTCGAACCAGCCGTAGAACGGGACCTGGACGACGAAGAGGACGAACCACAGGATCGTTCCGCCGGTGATGGTGGCGACGACGGGCCCTTCGAGGGGCTCGGGTGCCTCGTGCTTCGGTGTCCACTTCGCCATGAGGGTCAGTCTAGGTGGCGGGAAATCGTATCTACGCGCGGAGATAGACGCTCACTCGTTCATGTGTTCATACTGAAACGGTTTGCCTCTGGCGGGTTTCCTTCGTACGAACCGCCAAACGGACGTCTCCCGAAGAGGAACCCCCCATGAGCACCACGGCCACCGCCAAGGCCATGCCCCCCGAGCCTTCCGCTCCCCAGGAGCCGACCTCGGGTCTCGACCGCTACTTCAAGATCTCGGAGCGCGGCTCGACCGTCGCCCGTGAGATCCGCGGCGGTTTCGCCACCTTCTTCGCGATGGCCTACATCATCGTGCTGAACCCGATCATCCTCGGCAGCGCCAAGGACATGTACGGGCACCAGCTCGACGGCGGTCAGCTCGTCACCGCCACCGTCCTCACGGCGGCGTTCTCGACGCTCCTCATGGGCGTCATCGGCAACGTCCCGATCGCCCTCGCCGCCGGCCTCGGCGTCAACACGGTCGTGGCGCTCCAGCTCGCGCCGAAGATGTCCTGGCCGGACGCCATGGGCATGGTCGTCCTCGCCGGTGTCGTCGTGATGCTGCTCGTCGCGACCGGTCTGCGCGAGCGCGTGATGAACGCGGTCCCGGTCGGCCTGCGCAAGGGCATCGCGATCGGTATCGGCCTCTTCATCATGCTGATCGGCCTCGTCGACTCGGGCTTCGTCTCCCGCATCCCCGACGCCGCGCACACCACCGTCCCGCTCCAGCTCGGCGGCGACGGTCACCTCACCGGCTGGCCGGTGCTCGTCTTCATCCTGGGCACGCTCCTCACCCTCGCCCTGATCATCCGCAAGGTGCCGGGCGCGATCCTCATCTCGATCGTCGTCATGACCATCGTGGCGATGGTGATCAACGCGGTGGCGACCGTCCCGTCCTGGGGTCTGACCACCCCGGAGTGGCCGGGCAACCCGGTCGCCTCGCCGGACTTCGGTCTGGTCGGCGAGGTCAGCCTCTTCGGCGGCTTCGAGAAGGTCGGCTACCTGACCGGCGTCCTCTTCGTCTTCACGGTGCTGCTGTCCTGCTTCTTCGACGCCATGGGCACGATCCTCGGCGTCGGCGACGAGGCCAAGCTGATCGACAGGGACGGCAACTTCCCCGGCATCAACAAGGTCCTGCTCGTCGACGGCCTGGCCGTCGCCTCCGGCGGCGCGACCTCCTCCTCGGCCACCACCTGCTTCGTGGAGTCCACGGCGGGCGTCGGTGAGGGCGCGCGCACGGGGCTCGCCTCGGTCGTGACCGGCGGTCTGTTCTCGGTGGCGCTGTTCCTCACGCCGCTGGCCACGATGGTCCCGTCCCAGGCGGCCACGCCCGCGCTGCTCGCGGTCGGCTTCCTGATCCTGGCCGGTTCGGTCAAGGGCATCGACTGGAGCGACTACACCATCGCGGTGCCGGCGTTCCTGGCCATGGTGATGATGCCGTTCACGTACTCGATCACGAACGGCATCGGCATCGGCTTCATCGCGTTCAGCGTGCTGCGGCTCGCGGCCGGCCGGGGCCGTGAGGTCCCGGTGGCCATGTACGCCGTGTCGGCGGTGTTCGTCTTCTACTACGCGATGCCGGCGCTCGGCCTCACGTGATCGCGGGGGGTGTCGGTCGCCGTGGCGGCCGCCGCCTCCCCGTCCGCCTCCCCGTAGAACTTCTCCGTCTCGTCGACGGCGGTCTTGAACCGCTCGTCGAAATCCTCGCGAATGAGCGTCCGGACGACATAGTCCTGGACGCTCATTCCTCTTTTCGCGGCGTGACTCCTGAGCCGGTCGAGCAGCTCACCGTCGATGCGCAGGCTGAGCACTGTCGATCCCATGTCGTTCAGGGTCGGGGCAGCCGGGGCTCCTTTGCGTCACTTTCTGGATCCGACTCACTCGTTTGGGTGATACATGGATGCGGAAGCGTGATCTGCGCGCATGCGGTTCACGCGGGGGTGCAGGCAAACGGGTGTGATCCGTGCGACGTCCGTGCGTTCCCGTTGGTATTTAGGCAGAGTAATGAGTTAGGCTAACAAACATGCCTGACCTGTCCCACGGCACAGCCGACGACGTCGCGGCCGTGAACGCGCTCCGCTCCTCCGTCATGCGACTGGGCCGACGCCTCAAGCACCAGCGCGTCGACGAGTCGCTGAGCCCCACCGAGATGTCGGTGCTCGGCACCCTCGCGCTCTGCGGCTCCGCCACCCCCGGCGAGCTGGCCCGCAAGGAGCACGTCCAGCCGCCGTCGATGACCCGCATCGTCGCGCTGCTCGAAGCCAAGGGACTGGTCCGGCTGGAGCCGCACCCCGACGACCGCCGGCAGAAGGTGGTCAGCCAGACCGAGCAGGCCGAAGCCATGCTCGAAGAGTCCCGCCGCAAGCGGAACGCCTGGCTGGCCTCGCTCGCCGAGGGCCTGGACGAGGACGAATGGGCCAGGCTGCGCGCGGCCGCCCCCGTCCTGGAGAAGCTCGCCCACCTGTAGTCCACGCGCCAAGGAGGCGACGCACTTTGAGTACGGGACCCGGAGCAGACTCCGCACCCGTCCACAAACCCACCCTCGACACCCGCGGGCGGGGGGAAACCTTCTCCTCGCTCAGGATCCGTAACTACCGGCTGTTCTTCACCGGCGCGATCGTCTCCAACACCGGTACATGGATGGCCCGCATCACCCAGGACTGGCTGGTCCTGAGCCTCACCGGCTCGGCCGCCGCCGTCGGCATCACCACGGCCCTGCAGTTCCTGCCGATGCTGCTCTTCGGCCTCTACGGCGGAGTCATCGCCGACCGCTACCCGAAGCGGCGCCTGCTGCTCGTCAGCCAGGCAGCCCTCGGCCTCTGCGGCATCGCGCTCGCCGTCCTCACCCTCTCCGGCAGCATCCAGGTCTGGCACGTCTACCTGATCGCCTTCCTCCTCGGCATGGTGACCGTCGTCGACAACCCGGCCCGGCAGGCCTTCGTCTCCGAGATGGTCGGCCCCGACCGCCTCCGCAACGCCGTCTCCCTGAACTCGGCGAACTTCCAGTCCGCGCGGCTCGTCGGGCCCGCCGTCGCCGGTGTCCTCATCGCCGGAGTCGGCAGCGGCTGGGCCTTCCTCCTCAACGGCCTGTTCTTCCTCGCGCCCCTCACGAGCCTCCTGCTCATGCGGACGAGCGAACTCCACAAGGTGGAGCGCGCCCCGCGCGGCAAGGGCCAGCTGCGGGAGGGCCTGCGGTACGTGGCCGCGCGACCGGACCTGATCTGGCCGATCGTCCTCGTCGGCTTCATCGGCACGTTCGGATTCAACTTCCCGATCTGGCTCACCGCCTTCTCCGGCGACGTCTTCCACGTCGGCGCCGGCGCGTACGGCTTCCTCAACACCCTCATGGCGGCCGGCTCGCTCGTGGGCGCCCTCGCGGCGGCCCGGCGCGGCTCGACCCGGCTGAGGATGCTGGTGATCGCGGCGGCGGTGTTCGGCATCCTGGAGATCGCGGCGGCCCTGTCGCCGGCGTTCTGGCTGTTCGCGGTGCTGCTCGTCCCCATCGGCATGATCGGTCTCACCGTCAACATCACCGCGAACTCGGCCGTCCAGATGGCGACGGACCCGGCCATGCGGGGCCGGGTGATGAGCCTCTACATGATGGTCTTCGCCGGCGGTACGCCGATCGGCGCACCGCTCCTCGGCTGGGTCACCGACACGTACGGCGCCCGCGTCGGCTTCGCGACGGGCGGCGTGATCTCCCTGGCGGCGGCGGTCGTCGTGGGCCTGGTCCTGGCCCGGGTCGGCGGCCTCAAGGTCGCCTGGTCCTGGCGCCACGGGCACCCACAGGTGCGGTTCGTGGCGCGGGAACGGCTGGCGACCGCGGCGTAGCCCTCGGGCGGGGACGGCGGCCCGGGTGCGTGGGGGTCCGGGCCGGGCCTCCGCGGGGGAGAGGGGGCCCGGGGCCGGGCCTCCGCGAGGGAGAGGGGTGGCCGGACCGCGCCTCACCGCGCTTCGCGTGCGGTCAGGGCGCTCTGACGCCCGGGCACCCCTCTTCCCTGCTCCAGCCCGGCCACTCCTGTCGTCGTCCGCGGCTCAGACCCGCCGCTCCAGCACCTGGCCCGCCCAGTCCCCGACCAGGAACGTGTCCGTCGGGGTGAAGCCCTGGCTCTCGTAGTACGCGACCAGCCGGCCCTCGCTGCCCGCGAAGCAGTCCACCCGCAGCAGCGACACTCCCCGCCGCCGCGTCTCCTCCGCCGCGTGGGCGAGCAGCGCCGCGCCCACCCCGTGGCGGTGGAACCGGGCGTCGGTCGCGAGGAGTCGCACGTACACCTCGGGCTCGTCCGCCGGCGCGATGTGCTGCCCGGGGAACGGGGTCAGCGTCATCACCCCCGCCGGTACGCCGTCGATCTCGGCGATCCACGGATCACCCGCGGCCATCGTGTCCTCGACCTGCTTCACCGCCTTGGGGCGCCCCGAGAACGACTCGGTGCCCCACTGTGCGGTGATCCCCTTGCCGTTGAGCCACACCACGGCGCTGTCGAGGACGCCGAGTATCGCGGGGAGGTCCTCCGCCCCGCCCTTCCTGATGGAGATCTTCATGCCGCAGAGGCTAACCGCTGCCACACTCGCCTCATGAGGCTCTTCGCCGCCGTCCTGCCGCCGCCCGAGCAGCTGGACGAAATCGGACACGTCGTCGACCGGCTCCACCGGCTGCCCGGGGCCGACGGGCTCCGCTGGACCTCGCGGCCCGGCTGGCACCTCACGCTCGCGTTCATGGGGGAGGTCGACGAGGAGCTGCTGCCCGACCTGCGCGTCCGGCTCGCCCGGGCCGCGCACCGCACACCCTCCTTCCCGTTGCGGCTCCACGGCGGCGGGCACTTCGGGCGGCGCGCCCTGTGGGCCGGGATCGCCGGGGACCTGGACGAGCTGCGGCTGCTCGCCGAGCGCGCCGACGCCGCCGCGCGCAGGGCCGGGGTCCCGATGGACGAGCACCGCCGCTACCAGGCGCATCTGACGGTCGCCCGCGCGCGGGGCGACGGAGCGGACCTCCACCCCTTCCTCGACGAGCTCGGCACCTTCGAGGGCACCCGCTGGGAGGTGGGCGAGCTGGCCCTGGTGCGCTCGAACCTGCCGGTGAGCGGGGTGCGGGGCGAGCAGCCCCGGTACGAGAAGGTCGACGGCTGGCCGCTGGGCGGGCCGCCGGAGGGAGCGGGGTGAGGGCCGCGGCGGACGGCCGGGTAACCTCGAAGCGTGGATCCGAAAACCCGTAACCGCATCATGGCCGGCGTGCTCGTACTGATGTTCGCGATCATCGCGGTGGCATCGGTGTCGGGCCAGTAGCCGGAGCCGCTCCGACCGCTCGCCCTGCCCCCGCGACGCGCCCGCCTGCCACCCCGTGGGAACCCCCTTGCTTCGAGTGCACTCGAAGCAGTTGGCTTGGCGTCCATGGAGTACACGCAGCTCGGACGCACCGGACTCAAGGTCAGCCGACTCGTCCTCGGGACGATGAACTTCGGACCCCAGACGGACGAAGCCACCAGTCACGCCATCATGGACACGGCGCTGGACACGGGGCTCAACTTCTTCGACACCGCCAACGTGTACGGCTGGGGTGAGAAAAAGGGCCGGACCGAGGAGATCCTCGGTTCCTGGTTCGCGAAGGGCGACGGCCGCCGCGACCGTACCGTTCTCGCCACCAAGGTGTACGGGAACATGGGCGCCGACGGCGAGGCCTGGCCCAACCACGACAAGCTCTCGGCGGTGAACATCCGCCGTGCGGTCGAGGGCAGCCTCAAGCGCCTCGGCACGGACTACATCGACGTCTACCAGTTCCACCACATCGACCGCTCGACCCCCTTCGAGGAGATCTGGCAGGCGGTCGACGTCCTCATCCAGCAGGGCAAGATCCTCTACGCCGGCTCCTCCAACTTCCCCGGCTACAAGATCGCCCAGGCCAACGAGACCGCCGCCCGGCGCGGCTCGGTCGGCCTCGTCAGCGAACAGTGCCTCTACAACCTCTTCGAGCGGCGCGCGGAGATGGAGGTCATCCCGGCCGCGCAGGAGTACGGCCTCGGGGTCATCCCCTGGTCGCCGCTGCACGGCGGTCTGCTCGGCGGCGTCCTGAAGAAGGAGGCCGAGGGCAAGCGGCGTACGGAGGGCCGCGCGGCGGCCACCCTCGCCGACCCGGCCTCCCGCGCCAAGCTCCAGGCCTACGAGGACCTGCTCGACAAGCACGGCCTCGAGCCGGGCGAGGCGGCCCTCGCGTGGCTGCTCACCCGGCCGGGCGTGACGGGCCCGATCGTCGGTCCGCGTACGCCCGAGCAGCTGGCGGGCGCGCTGCGCGCCCTGGAGCTCGACCTGAGCGAGGAGGTCCTGGCGGGTCTCGACGAGATCTTCCCGGGCCCGGGGCCGTCGCCGGAGGCCTTCGCCTGGTAGTCGCGTGCCGGGGTGCCGGGGTGCCGGGGTGCCGGGGTGCCGGGGTGCCGGGGTGCCGGGGTGCCTGGATGTCCGGGTGACTCGGCGTGCGGGGCCTTCGCCCCGTGATCCTCCTGACCGACCGGGCCGGTCAGGGGGCGCCCAGCCAGCTGGTGGCGTCCAGGCGGAACGCCGTCTCCGCGGGGACGACGTTCCGCAGGGCCGCCTCCAGGTCCCGGACGCGGTCCGCGCCGAGGGCCGCCGCCCACTCCGCCCGCAGTTCGTCGAAGATCGCGGCGGAGCGCGCGAGGGCCTCGTACCCCCGTGGGGTGAGGTGGACGAGTTTGCGGCGGGCGTCGGCGGGGTCGTCGGCGCGCTCGGCGTAGCCGAGGGCGAGGAGTCGGTCGACGGTCTTGCCGGCGGCCTGCTTGGAGACGCCGAGGCGGCGTCCGATCTCGCTGGCGGTGGCACCCCGCGCGCCGACGGCCTGCATGGCGAAGCCGTGGGAGGGACGCAGGTCCGGGTGGCCCTCGGTGGCGAGGCGGGCGTGGAGGCGGTCGATGAGGGTGCGGAAGCCGCCGAAGAGGAGCAGGGGGAGTTCGTACCCCCGGCCGCCGCCCTCGGGCCCGCTTTCTCCCTTGCCGTTATCGACAACCTGGTTTACGTTTTCTTCCGGCACATGGTCAACCATGTTGTCGATTCTACCCGTTCTGCCCGCCCGAGCCTGGAGACGCCTTGCCCGTGGACATGTCCGCCCGTACCGCCAACGCCGTCGCCCTCCTCAAGGAGTCGCCCGAGACCCTCGACGGCTTCCTGAAACTCAGCCAGACCTTCGAGTCCACCACCCTCGACCCGCACTCCCGCGAGACGGTCGTCCTGACCGTCGCCGAACGCAATCAGTGCCACCTCTGCGTCGACATGCACGAGGCCAAGATGGCCGCCCTCGGCCCCGCGCCCGACGCCGAACGGCTCGCCGCCGTCCGCCTGTTCACCCTGCGCGTCCTCGCCTCGGCGGGTGCCGTGAGCGACGAGGAGACGGCCGCCTTCGAGGCCGCGGGATACACGCGCCGCAACGCCCTGGAGGTCGTCCTCGGCATCGGCGCGTACACCCTCTCGACCTTCGCGAACCGTCTGACCCGGGCCGCTTGAGCCGCGGCCGCTACCCGGCGTACGGGCCGCCCAGGCCCCACGCCTGGTGCATCGCGTCGGCGAAGGCGGACGCCAGCTTGTGCTCGCCCGAGGGGCCCGGGTGGGTGCCGTCGTAGGTGTCCGCGTCGAGGTCGTACGACTCCGGGATCGCCGCCAGGAGCAGGGGCGAGGCCGCCGTGTCCAGGTCGGCGACCGCCTTCGCGAGCAGCTCGTTGAAGCGGGCGCACTCAAGGGCGAAGGGCGCGTCGTAGCCGGCGCGCACGTTGGGGATGACCGGCAGGAGGACGGCCCGGACGCGCGGGTTCGCGGCGCGTGCCGCGGCGACGAAGGCCCGGACGTTCTCCTCGGTCTGCTCGCTGTTGGTGTAGAAGCCGAGGTCGATCAGGCCGAGGGAGATCAGCAGCACGTCGGCCCCGGTCGCCGCGACCGTGGCGCCGATCACGGGCGCCATGTGCAGCCAGCCCTCGCCCCAGCCGGCCAGATGGCGCCGGGCGGGGGCGGGGAAGGCCGGGTCGGCGTACGTCTCCGAGTCCGGGGCGTCGGCGGCGGGGTCGTACAGCGTGGCGCGGGGGCCGACGATCGCGTACCCGCCGGGCAGTGTGGACTCCAGATGCCGCCACATGCGGTACCGCCAGGTCCAGTCGCCGGCGCGTCCGATGGTCATGCTGTCGCCGACGAACAGAAAACGCATGGTCATATCATCGCGGACGGTGTCCCGGGCCTGCGACGTGATCCGGGACACGGGCCCACCGGGGCGAACCGCCCCACGCGGAAGGCCGCCTGCGGCAGGAACACCTCACGCGGGTGCTCCTGCCGCAGGCGGCCTTCCGCACAGACGCCTACCGCAGGAAGTCGCCGACCGCCCCCGTGAACCGCTCCGCGTCGTCGTGCCACGGGAAGTGCCCCGCCCCGTCCAGGACGACGAAGGCCGCCTCCGGGAACAGCCCCGCGTACGCGGCCGCCGTCGGGACCGGGGTGTTCACGTCCCCCTCCCCGGCCACCACGAGCACCGGCCGCGCGAACTCCGCGAACACCGCGCGCGTCGCCTCCGGGTCGAAGGCGCCCTCGCTCGCGAAGACACCCGCGCCCTCACGGTTCCGCTGCCTCTCGCCGGCGGCGTGCCGCTCCCGCGCGGCCTCGTCCCAGGTCCCGTGGAAGAACGGCGTCACGGCCTGGAAGCTCTCGCCGTTCCCCCGCCCCGCCGTGACCTCTTCGAGCGCCGCGTACGCCGGACCGAACCACGGCTCGTCCCGCCGCAGCCGCGCCGCCGCGAGCCGCTCCTCCGGCGCCGTGTCGAGCCCGGCGGCCGCCGCGCCCGGAGTGACGAGCACGAGCCGGCCGACCCGCTCGGAGTGCCGGGTCACGTACAGGGCGGCGAGGTTCGCGCCCGCCGAGTGCCCGAGGACGTCGACGGTGTCGAGCCCGAGGTGCGCGCGCAGCGCCTCCACGTCCTCGACGAGCCGGTCGCAGCGATACGAGGAGGAGTCGTCCGGCACGGCCGACGCGCCCGTACCCCGGAGGTCGAGCCGGATCAGCTGCCGGTGCGCGGTCAGTCCGCCGAGGTCGCCGAGATAGGCGGAGTCCTGGAGCGGACCTCCGGGAAGACAGAGGAGCGGGGCGCCGGTGCCGGACACATGGAAGGCGAGTGTCGTGCCGTCGGGCGCGGAGAAGGTCTGCGGGGTGGGCATGAGCGCGACCCTGACAGTGGCCGAGGCACCGGTCAAACGGGTTTCACCCCGGGGCGGGCGGTGGTCACCGGGCAACGGACGATCTTCCCGCCCGGTGTCGGCGGCCGCGTCGTGGCAGGCTGGGGGACATGCGATCTGCTCTGTGCGCCCTCGGCGCGGCGGCGGCCCTGGTGCTGCTCCCGGCCGGTCATGCCCGTGCCGAAGGACAGGAGCCGGACCGGGACTTCACCATCGAGGACTCCCGTGTCACCGAGTCCAGCGGTCTCGCCGCGAGCCGGGCCCACCCCGGGATCTACTGGACGCACAACGACCAGGACGCCCCCCTGATCTACGGCATCGACTCCCGCACGGGGAAGACGGTCGCGACCCTGACCATGCAGGGCGTCGGCACCCCCCGTGACATGGAGGCGATCGCGGTCGGCCCGGACGGCGACATCTACGTCGGCGACATCGGCGACAACCTCGACGGCTCGTGGGACCACGTCTGGGTCTACCGCTTCCCCGAGCCGAAGGTCCTCAAGGACCAGAAGGTGGCGGCGAAGCAGTACGTCGTGAAGTACGCCGACGGTGCGCGCAACGCCGAGGCGCTGATGGTCCATCCGAAGACCGGCCGGGTGTACATCGCGAGCAAGAACGAGGACGGCGGCGGTCTCTACGCGGGCCCCGAGCGGCTCTCCTCGTCCGGGACGAACGTCTTCCGGCGCGTCGGCGAGGTCCCGTGGGTCACCGACGGCGCCTTCTCGCCGGACGGCGACCGCCTGGTCCTGCGCGGCTACCTCATGGCGCGCGAGTACGCGTGGAAGGACGGCCGGCTCGGCGACGAGGGCACGTCGATCGGGGCCCCGTTCCAGGGCCAGGCGGAATCGGTGACGTACACGACGGACGGCTCGGCGTTCATGCTCGGCTCCGAGGGACAGAAGAGCCGGGTGGTGCGGCTGGAGCGGCAGGACGCCGGCCGCTCCCCGGAGAAGCCGGGCGGCAGCCCGGCCACCCCGGGCGCACCACAGGCGCCGCAGTCCCCGGCGGCCGACGGCGAGAAGGGGAACGTCACGGTCGGCTTCCTGGTCCTCGCGGGCGCGTTCGTCGTCGTCTTCGGCATCAAGCGACTGCTGCGGCGGGGCTGACCTGCGGTGCTCCCCCTCGTATCGACCGGGTGCGGCACGAGGGCGAGACTGGAAGGACACCGACCGTGGAGGAATCATGACGGGATTCACTCGCGAGGACACTCCGGTCGCCATGGAAGGCGGCGGCCTGGACTTCCGTATGCAGGAGGCCGGCGGTGACATGACCGTCGCCTTCATCCACCTTCCCCGGGGCACCGACATGGCGCCGGCACTCAAGGGACTGGAGGGCGACCTGTGCCAGTGCCCCCACTGGGGCTATCTGCTCAAGGGCCGGCTCAGGGTGCGCACCGCCTCGGGCGATGAGAACTACGAGGCCGGACAGGCCTACTACTGGGGGCCGGGCCACGCCCCGGAGGCCCTGGAGGACGTCGACGTGGTGGAGTTCTCGCCGACCGCCGAGTTCAACGCCGTCATCGACCATGTGAAAGCACAGTCGGGCTGAACGGCGAAGGCCCGGCGCCGGACTGCTTCCTCCGGCACCGGGCCCTCTTCGTCTCAGGGCTCTAGAGCTTCTCGATCACGTAGTCGATGCAGGCCGTCAGGGCCCGCACGTCCGCCGGGTCGATCGCCGGGAACATGGCGACCCGCAGCTGGTTGCGGCCCAGCTTGCGGTACGGCTCCGTGTCGACGATGCCGTTCGCGCGCAGCGCCTTCGCGACTGCCGCCGCGTCGATGTCGTCCGCGAAGTCGATCGTGCCGATGACCTGCGAGCGCTTCGCCGCGTCCGCGACGAACGGCGTCGCGTACTTGGACTCCTCGGCCCAGCCGTACAGCGCGTCCGAGGACTCCTTCGTCCGGGCCACGGCCCAGTCCAGACCGCCCTGGCCGTTGATCCACTTCAGCTGCTCGTTGAGCAGGAAGAGGGTCGAGAGCGCCGGGGTGTTGTACGTCTGGTTCTTCAGCGAGTTGTCGATCGCCGTCGTCAGCGAGAAGAACTCCGGGATGTGCCGGCCGGAGTCGTGGATCTTCTGCGCCCGCTCCAGGGCGGCCGGGGAGAAGGCCGCCAGCCACAGGCCGCCCTCGGCGGCGAAGGACTTCTGCGGGGCGAAGTAGTAGACGTCCGTCTCGGTGATGTCGACCGGCAGACCGCCCGCGCCGGAGGTCGCGTCCACGAGGACGAGCGCGCCCTGGTCGGCGCCGGAGACCCGCTCGATCGGCGCGGCGACACCGGTGGAGGTCTCGTTGTGCGTGTACGCGTAGACGTCCACGCCCGCCTCCGCCACCGGCTCCGGGTGGGTGCCCGGGTCGGAGGAGATCACGGTCGGCTCGGCCAGCCACGGGGCCAGCTTGGCGGCCTTCGCGAACTTGGAGGAGAACTCGCCGAAGGTGAGGTGCTGCGACTTGCGCTCGATGAGACCGTGGGTCGCGACGTCCCAGAAGGCGGTGGAGCCGCCGTTGCCCAGGATCACCTCGTAGCCCTCGGGGAGCGAGAAGAGGTCACGGATGCCGGTACGTACCTCGCCGACCAGGTTCTTGACCGGAGCCTGGCGGTGGGACGTGCCGAGGAGAGAGGTGCCGGTGGCGGCCAGGGCGTCCAGCGCCTCCGTACGCACCTTGGAGGGGCCCGCGCCGAAACGGCCGTCGGCGGGCTTGATGTCAGCGGGAATCTGGATATCAGCCACGAGGCGGAGAGTATCGGGTCGGGAAGGGGCCGGTCGCCGGATGTCCGCCCGATGAGACGAGCTCTGAGACATCCTGGGCTTGTGGGAACACACGAGGAACACGCGTCCGGCCTGGCCGCCGACCTGCGCGCCGCGGTCGCCGGCGAGGTCGACTTCTCCGTCACCGCCAGAGCGCTGACGACCATGGACGCCTCCAACTACCGCCGGATTCCGGTCGGTACGGTCGCGCCGCGCGATGCCGACGACGTCGCGGCCGTCCTGGAGGTGTGCCGGGCCCACGGCACCACCCCGGTCGTCGCGCGGGGCGCAGGGACCTCGATCGGGGGCCAGGCGACGGGCACCGGCGTCGTGCTCGACCTCACACGGCACATGGGCGGGATCGTCTCCCTGGACCCGGAGGCGCGGACGGCGGTGGTCCGGCCGGGGCTCGTCCTCGACCGGTTGCGGGAGGCGGCACGCCCGTACGGCCTGACCTTCGGCCCCGATCCGTCCACGCACAGCCGCTGCACCGTCGGCGGCATGATCGGCAACAACGCGTGCGGGGCGCACTCGGTCGCGTGGGGGACCACGGCGGACAACGTGCGCTCGCTGGACGTGATGACGTATGGAGGCGCGGCGTTGACGCTGGGGCGGGGTGGCCAAGGCGCCCCCGCCGGACTCCTCGACCTCGTCGACCGCCGTCTCGCCCTCCTGCGGACCGGCTATCCCCCCGGTCTGCCGCGCCGGATCTCCGGGTACGCGCTGGACGCGCTGCTCCCGGAGCGGGGCGTGGACGTGGCCCGCTCGTTCTGTGGCAGCGAGGGGACGCTGGGCGTGGTGACGGAGGCGACGGTGGCGCTCGTCCCGCTGCCGACCGAGCCGGTGCTTGTGGTGCTGGGGTACGCGGACGAGAGCGCGGCGGCGGAGGCGGCGGCGGGGCTCCTGCCGTACGGACCGCTGACGGTGGAGGGCATGGCGGCGGATCTCGTACGGGGGGCTTCCGGACTGCCTCGCGGTGGGGCGTGGCTGTTCTGCGAGGTCGACGGGGAGGCCGCCGCCCGGGCACTGGTCCGGGCGGCCGACGCGATCGACTCCGCCGTGGTGAGGGACCCGGCCGGACAGCGGGCGCTGTGGCGGATCCGGGAGGACGCGGCCGGGACGGCGACACGGATGCCGGACGGCGCGGAGGCGTGGCCGGGGTGGGAGGACTGCGCGGTGCCGCCCGCCCGGCTGGGCGCGTACCTGCGCGCATTCCGGTCGCTGCTCGCGGAGTTCGGCCTCCGGGGGACCCCGTACGGGCACTTCGGTGACGGCTGTGTCCATGTCCGGATCGACTTCGACCTGTGGACGGAGAAGGGGGTACGGGACTTCCGCCGGTTCTCGGAGGCGGTGGCCGACCTCGTGGTCGCCCACGGCGGCTCGCTCTCCGGGGAGCACGGCGACGGGCAGGCGCGGGCCGAGCTGCTTCCGAGGATGTACGGGGAGGAGCTCGTCGCCCTGTTCGGCGCCGTCAAGGACGTATGGGACCCGGACGGCGGCCTCAACCCGGGGATGCTGGTCCGCCCGCGCCCGCTCGACGAGGGCCTGCGGTTCGCGGGGCTGCCGCTGGTGGGACTCGGCAGGGAGGCGGCCAGGTGTGTCGGGGTGGCCAAGTGCCGGGTGGAGGGACCGAGTTCCGGGCCGGGGGTGATGTGTCCCTCGTACCGGGCGACGGGGGAGGAGAAGCACTCGACGCGGGGGCGGGCGCGGCTGCTCCACGAGATGGCGCTCGGCGAGGTGATCACGGACGGCTGGCGCTCGGAGGAGGTCCGGGAGGCGCTGGACCTGTGTCTGTCGTGCAAGGGGTGCCGCAGCGACTGTCCGGTGGGCGTCGACATGGCCGCGTACAAGGCGGAGTTCCTCGACCGGCACTACGCGGGACCGCTCGGCTTCCTGCGCCGGCCGCGCTCGCACTGGACGATGGGCAGGCTTCCGCACTGGCTGGACCTGTTCGGGCGGGGGCTGAACGCCGGGATGAGGCTGCCGTTCGCGGCGCGCCTCGCGGGCGTGACGCCGGAGCGGACGATGCCGAGGGTGGCGGAGGGGACGTTCACGGCGTGGTTCGCCGAACGTGCCTCGTCCCGCCCGCCGACGGTGACGGTGTGGCCGGACACGTTCACGGATCACCTGGCACCGGAGGTGGGCAGGGGAGCGGTCCGCGTCCTTGAGGCGGCGGGGCTGGGTGTCGCGCTGCCGCAGGGGAGGGTGTGCTGCGGGCTGACGTATGTGTCGACGGGGCAGCTGGGGGCGGCGCGGAGGGTGATGCGGAGGGCGTTGGACGTGATGGAGGGGGGTGGAGAGGGGCCCGCCGGCCCCCCGGGGCTTGTCGTGGTGCTGGAACCGTCCTGCGCGGCGACGCTCCGCACCGAGCTGCCGGAACTGCTGCCGGACGACCCGAGGGCGGCCCGCCTGGCGGCGTCGGTACGGACGTTCGCGGAGGCTCTGGAGACGCTGGCGCCGGACTGGGAGCCGCCGCGACTGGACCGCCCGGTGACGGGCCAGACGCACTGCCACCAGCACGCGGTGCTCGGCGACGCGGCGGACCGCCGCCTGCGCGAACGCGCGGGCCTGACGGGGGAGCTGGCGGGCGGCTGCTGCGGGCTGGCGGGCAACTTCGGCTTCGAGCCCGGTCACTACGAGGTCTCGGTGAAGTGCGCGGAGGATCAGCTGCTGCCGGCGCTGAGGGGGGCACCGCAGGAGGCGGCGGTCCTGGCGGACGGCTTCTCGTGCAGGACGCAGATGGGGGATCTGGCGGGGGTACGGGGCCGGCATCTGGCGGAGGTGCTCGCGGAGGGGGTGGACGTGGCGGAGGGGCTCTGAGGTCTCCGGGGCCGGGGCCGGGGCCGGGCCGCCGGGTCTCGGCTGGGGGCCGGGCCGCCGGGTCTCGGCTGGGGCGGGGCGCTCGAAGCCGGCCGGGCATGCCCGTGCCGTCGCTCGGTGCCGTCGCCCCGCCTGGCCCCCGGTCGGGGCGTCAGCCGCCGCTGACGATCTCTCGTGCCATCGCCACCAGCGCCCCCGTCGCCGGGTGCGGGAACGCGTCTCGCCAGGCCAGGACCACCGGTAGCGCCGGGGCGTCCGGCAGGGGACGGTACGTGACTCCCGGGTGCGGGTGCAGGGACGCGGTCGACGCGGACGAGACGCCGACGCCCCTGCCCGCCGCGATCGCCGTCAGCCAGTCGTCGGTGTTGGCCACCGTGACCGTCGCCGCCGGGCGTGCCGTCGCCGGCCAGAGCATGAGGGTCGTCGTACCGGAGACCGTGTTCAGCACGACGGTTCCTCCCGCCAGGTCGTCCAGGGTGAGGCGCGGCCGTTCCGCCAGCGGGCTGTCGGCCGGTACGGCCGCGACGCGTTCCTCCGTCGTGAGTTCCTCCGTGGCCAGGCCCGGGGCGTCGACCGGTCCCCGCAGCAGCGCCGCGTCCACCTCTCCCCGGGTCAGGCCGGCCGTGCGGTCGTCGATGCGGAGGAGTTCGAGCGGGGTCTCGGGGTGTTCGCGCTGCCAGCGGCGGAGCAGGGGTGTGGTGTACGGGCCGAAGGCCGACCACGCGTGTCCGAGCCGCAGGGGCCGGTGGCGCAGTCGCGCGGGGTCGACGGCCGCCTCGAACGCCGCGAGGGCCGCCGCGGCCCGGTCCTGGAAGGCGCGGCCTTCGGCCGTGAGGGCGAGGTGGTGTGTGGAGCGGTCCACGAGCCGTGCCCCGAGGTGTTGTTCCAGGGCGGCGAGCGTGCGGGACACGGCGGGTTGGGTGAGATGGAGCCGGGCTGCCGCCCTGGTGAGGCTGGATTCCTCGGCGATGGCGAGGAAGCAGCGGAGGTGGCGTAGCTCGATGCTCATGCGTCTGGAGCATAACCGCAGCGCAATCGGCATTTCCGGCGCCGCGCGGGGGCTCGTAGCGTGAGAGGGGAACTCCGGTGACAGGAAACCGGCAGTGCATTATTCTGGACTGGAAGTTCAATGCAGTGAACAGTTGAGGAGTGGTCGGTGGACATCAGCCCGGTCAAGGAGGCGGGCCCGGTGGGGACCGCGGTCGGTCCCGAGGCGCCGGCCGTCCCCGTCGGCGGCGCCCAGGGCGGCCGCGGGCCCACGGGGCTCGCGGGCCACCGATTCGGGCCCGTCGCGCTCGTCGTCGCGGGCGGGCTCTCCGTGCAGTTCGGCTCGGCCCTCGCCGTCCTCCTCATGCCCCGGGCCGGCGCCCTCGGCGTCGTCACCCTGAGGCTCGTCCTCGCCGCCGCCGTCCTGCTGATCGTCTGCCGTCCGAAGGTCCGCGGCTACGGCCGGGCGGACTGGGGCACGATCGTCGCCTTCGGTGCGGCGATGGCGGGCATGAACATCCTCTTCTACCAAGCGGCCGACCGGATCCCGCTGGGCGCCGCGGTGACCCTGGAGGTCCTCGGCCCGCTGATCCTCTCGGTGGTCGCCTCCCGCCGGATGATGAACCTGCTCTGGGCGGGGCTCGCCCTCGGCGGCGTCGTCCTGCTCAGCGGCGGCGGCTTCGACCGACTCGACCCGCTGGGCGCGGCCTTCGCGCTCGCGGCGGGCGCGATGTGGGCCACGTACATCGTCTTCAGCGCACGTACGGGCCGCCGCTTCCCGCAGGCGGACGGACTCGCGCTCGCGATGGCCTTCGGCGCCGTCCTCAGCCTGCCGCTGGGCATCGCGGAGGCGGGCGACAAGCTCCTCGTTCCCTCGACGATCGGTCTCGGCCTCGCGGTCGCGCTGATGTCGTCCGTCCTGCCGTACACCCTCGAACTCCTCGCCCTGCGCCGCCTGCCCGCCCCCACCTTCGCCATCCTGATGAGCCTGGAACCGGCCATCGCGGCGACGGCCGGCTTCCTCATCCTCAGCCAGGCGCTCTCCCTGACCGACGCGCTCGCGATCGCCCTGGTGATCGCGGCGAGCATGGGGGCGGTGCGGACGCAGGTACGGGCGGCCGCGCGGGAGAGGGGCAGGGGCGGGGTCGCGGGCTAGGGGCGTCTTGCCGATCGCGCCGTGAGCCCGGCCTGATCGTCAAGACGTCGCCCTGGGGCCCGGTCGCCCTTCACGGGCCGGTGCCGGGGCTTCACGGCGGGGCGGGTCCTAGGATCCGCGCATGATCGCTGAACTGCAGTGCCTCGTCGTCGACTGCCCGGACCCCGCCGAACTCGCCGCGTTCTACCGCTCGCTGCTCGGCGGCGAGGTCGACCGCCCGGACCGCCGCTGGTCCCTCGGTGAGGCCTGGTCCACCCTGCACACCCCCGGTGGCCTCGTCCTCTGCTTCCAGGGCGTCGCCGACCACCGCCCGCCGACGTGGCCGGACCCCGAGCGCCCCCAGCAGTCCCATCTCGACCTCGCCGTGAAGGACTTGGACGAGGCCGGGGAGCAGGTCCTGGCCCTGGGTGCGACGCTCCTGGACGCGGGCGGGAGCGGCCGTAGCTGGCGCGTGTACGCGGACCCGGCGGGCCATCCGTTCTGCCTGGTCCGCCACTGAGGGCCCCTGACGGCGCCGACGCCGGCTGCTGCGTGCCGTGGCCCGATCCTGTCGACCGTTGGCCTTCGGGCTGTTTCGGGGGCGCCGGGCGCCTCGGACGATGGAGCTGTCGTCCGAGGTGCGAGGAAGGGAGGGCGTCATGGCCCTGGAGATGCGTGAGCGGTGCGAGCGGTGTGACGTGGCGGAGCTGGTGGCGGACGGGCCCGCGCGGATCTGCTCGTACGAGTGCAGCTTCTGCGTGCCGTGCGCCGATGCGATGAGCGACGTCTGCCCCAACTGCGGGGGCGAGCTGGTGGCGCGGCCCCGGCGGGTGGCCGGGTAGCGGCGCGTACCCCTTCGTCGGGCCCGCCTGCCGCCGACGGCGGAGGCGAGGGATCGGTGTCGCGCCAATCAAAGCAAGCATGCTTGATTGTTTTCCGGTTCGCTGTCATGCTCCGGGGCACGCCGCCGTGTCCCGAGGGGAGCGCACCGTGTCCGACCCCGCCGTCGTCCTCGATGATCTGCGCGAGGAGAGCGAAGCACTCGACGTCCTTGTCGGCGAGCTGAGCGAGGAGCAGTGGGCCGCCCCCACCCCCGCCGCCGGCTGGACCGTCGCCCATCAGATCGCCCACCTCGCCTGGACCGACCGGGCCGCGCTCCTCGCCGCGACCGACCCCGACGGCTTCGCCGCCGAGACCGCCAAGGCCCTCGCATCCCCCGAGCGCTTCGTCGACGAGGGTGCCGAGGAGGGGGCGAAGCTGCCGCCCGGCGAGTTGCTCGCCCACTGGCGCGAGGGCCGCGAACTGCTCCAGGAGGCCCTTCGGGCGGTTCCCGCCGGCGCGCGGTTTCCCTGGTACGGGCCGCCGATGAGCGCCCCCGCCATGGCCACCGCCCGGCTCATGGAGACCTGGGCGCACGGGCAGGACGTCGCCGACGCCCTCGGGGTCGTCCGCACACCGACCGACCGCATCCGGCACGTCGCCTGGATCGGTCACCGGGCCCGGGACTACGCCTACCTGGTGCGGGGACTGCCCGTTCCCGCCGAGCCCGTCCGGGTGGAACTCGTATCACCGAGCGGGGAGGTGTGGGTCTACGGGCCCGAAAGCGCCACCCAGACCGTGACCGGGCCGGCGATCGAGTTCTGTCTGCTCGTCACCCAGCGCGTCCACCGTGACGACACCTCCCTCGTCGCCGTCGGCCCGGACGCCGCGCAGTGGCTCACCATCGCCCAGGCCTTCGCCGGACCGGCCGGTCCCGGCCGGCCCGCCGAAGGGGCCCGGTGATGGTGCTCCGCATCGGCAACGCCTCCGGTTTCTACGGCGACCGGTTCGACGCCGTCCGCGAGATGCTCACCGGCGGCGGGCCCGAGGGCGCGATCGACGTCCTCACCGGTGACTACCTCGCCGAGCTCACCATGCTCATCCTCGGCCGCGACCAGCTCAAGGACCCGGCCTCCGGGTACGCCAAGACCTTCCTGCGCCAGATGGAGGAGGGCCTCGGCCTCGCCCACGACCGCGGCATCCGGATCGTCACCAACGCCGGCGGCCTCAACCCCGCCGGTCTCGCCGACGCCCTGCGCGCCCTCGCCGCCAAGCTCGGTCTGCCCACACGTGTCGCGCACGTGGAGGGCGACCGGCTCCCGGCCGTCGGCGGCGCGCTGGCCGCCAACGCCTATCTCGGCGGCGCCGGGATCGCCGCCTGCCTCACCGCCGGTGCCGACGTCGTCGTCACCGGCCGGGTCACCGACGCCGCCCTCGTCACCGGGCCCGCGCAGTGGCACTTCGGCTGGGGGCCCGAGGAGTACGACAAGCTGGCGGGCGCGGTCGTCGCCGGACACGTCCTCGAATGCGGCACCCAGGCCACCGGCGGCAACTACGCCTTCTTCCGCGAACACGACCCGGCACTCTTCCGCCGCCCCGGCTTCCCGCTCGCCGAGCTCCACGAGGACGGCAGCGCCGTCATCACCAAGCACCCCGGCACCGGCGGCCTCGTCGACGTCGGCACGGTCACGGCCCAGCTCCTGTACGAGACGGCAGGCGCCCGCTACGCCGGGCCCGACGTCACCGCCCGCCTCGACAGCGTCCGGCTCACCCAGGAGGGCCCCGACCGGGTCCTGATCGACGGAGTACGGGGCGAGGCGCCGCCCCCGACGCTCAAGGTCGGGCTCAGCCGGCTCGGCGGCTTCCGCAACGAGGTCGTGTTCGTCCTGACCGGCCTCGACATCGAGGAGAAGGCCGCACTGGTCCGGGGACAGGTCGAGGACGCCCTCGCCGGCGGCCGGCCCCGCGAGGTCCGCTGGGAGCTCGTCCGCACCGACCGGCCCGACGCCGACACCGAGGAGACCGCCAGCGCGCTCCTGCGGCTCGTCGTCCGCGACCCGGCCCCCGAGGCCGTGGGCCGTGCCCTCACCGGCGCCGCCATCGAACTCGCCCTCGCCAGCTACCCGGGCTTCCACGTCACCGCGCCGCCCGGCAAGGGCGCCCCGTACGGGGTCTTCGAGAGCGCGTACGTACCGGCCGCCGACGTTCCCCACACGGCCGTGCTCCCGGACGGGACCCGCGTCCCCGCCCCCGTACCGCAGCGGACACGGGAGCCGGCGCCCGTCCCCGAGCCGGACCTTCCCGAGCCGCTGCCGCCGGGGCCCACCCGGCGCGTGCCCCTCGGCCGGATCGTCGGCGCCCGCAGCGGCGACAAGGGCGGCGACGCCAACGTCGGCGTCTGGGTGCGCACGGAGGAGGAGTGGCGGTGGCTCGCTCACGCCCTCACGGTCGAGCGGGTGCGTGAACTGCTCCCGGAGACCGTCGACTTGGTGATCACCCGGCACGTCCTCCCGCAGCTCCGCGCGCTCAACTTCACCTTCGCCGGAATCCTCGGCGAGGGCGTCGCCTCCCAGGCCCGTTTCGACCCCCAGGCCAAGGCCCTCGGCGAGTGGCTCCGCTCCCGCGCAACAGACATCCCGGAGGGACTCCTGTGACCGTCCTCGCCTCCGCCCTCGACACCGGCGGATCCGACTACCGGGCCCACCGCGCCGCCATGCTCGACAAGCTCACCGCCCTGGAGGCCGAGCACGCCAAGGCGCTCGCGGGCGGCGGCGAGAAGTACATCGCGCGGCACCGCGAGCGCGGCAAGATGCTCGCCCGCGAGCGCATCGAGCTGCTCGTCGACCCGGACACCCCGTTCCTTGAGCTGTCGCCGCTCGCGGCGTGGGGCAGCGACTACGCGGTCGGCGCCTCCCTCATCACCGGCATCGGGGTGGTCGAGGGCGTCGAATGCCTGATCACCGCCAACGACCCGACCGTACGCGGCGGCGCCTCCAACCCGTGGACGCTGAAGAAGGCCCTCCGGGCCAACGAGATCGCGTTCGCCAACCGCCTGCCCGTGATCTCGCTCGTCGAGTCCGGCGGCGCCGATCTCCCCTCCCAGAAGGAGATCTTCATCCCCGGCGGCGCGCTCTTCCGCGACCTCACCCGCCTCTCCGCCGCCGGCATCCCCACGATCGCCGTCGTCTTCGGCAACTCGACGGCCGGTGGCGCGTACGTCCCCGGCATGTCCGACCACGCCGTGATGATCAGGGAGCGGTCGAAGGTGTTCCTCGGCGGTCCGCCGCTGGTGAAGATGGCGACGGGCGAGGAGAGCGACGACGAGTCCCTCGGCGGCGCCGAGATGCACGCGCGGACGTCCGGGCTCGCCGACCACTACGCCGTCGACGAGGCCGACGCGCTCCGCCAGACCCGCCGCATCGTGGCCCGTCTGAACCATCGCAAGGCCCAGCCCGACCCGGGCCTCGCGGAACCCCCGACGTACGACGAGGACGAGCTGCTCGGGATCGTTCCCGGGGACCTCAAGACCCCCTTCGACCCGCGCGAGGTGATCGCCCGGATCGTCGACGGCTCCGACTTCGACGAGTTCAAGCCGCTGTACGGGCCGAGTCTGGTCACGGGCTGGGCGAGCCTGCACGGCTACCCGGTCGGCATCCTGGCCAACGCGCAGGGCGTCCTGTTCGGCCCGGAGTCGCAGAAGGCCGCGCAGTTCATCCAGCTCGCCAACCAGCGCGACATCCCGCTCGTCTTCCTCCACAACACCACCGGCTACATGGTCGGCAAGGAGTACGAGCAGGGCGGCATCATCAAGCACGGCGCGATGATGATCAACGCGGTGTCGAACTCCCGCGTCCCCCACCTGTCCGTCCTCATGGGCGCGAGCTACGGCGCCGGGCACTACGGCATGTGCGGCCGGGCGTACGACCCGCGCTTCCTCTTCGCCTGGCCCAGCGCCAAGTCCGCCGTCATGGGCCCGCAGCAGCTCGCCGGCGTGCTCTCCATCGTGGCGCGGGCGAGCGCCGTCGCGAAGGGACAGCCGTACGACGAGGAGGCCGACGCCGGTCTGCGGGCGCTCGTCGAGGCACAGATCGAGTCCGAGTCCCTGCCGATGTTCCTCTCCGGCCGGCTCTACGACGACGGGGTCATCGACCCCCGCGACACCCGCACGGTCCTCGGGCTGTGCCTCTCCGCGATCCACACGGCACCGGTCGAGGGCGCGCGCGGCGGCTTCGGCGTCTTCCGAATGTGAGGCCCCTCCACATGACCGAGCCCTCGATGATCACCTCCGTCCTCGTCGCGAACCGCGGCGAGATCGCCTGCCGCGTCTTCCGCACCTGCCGTGAGCTGGGCATCTCCACCGTCGCCGTCTACTCCGACGCGGACGCCGACGCCCTGCACGTACGGGAGGCGGACACGGCGGTACGGCTGCCGGGAGCCGCGCCCTCGGAGACGTATCTGCGCGGCGACCTGGTGGTGAAGGCGGCGCTGGCCGCGGGCGCGGACGCCGTCCACCCCGGCTACGGCTTCCTCTCCGAGAACGCCGGCTTCGCCCGGCAGGTGATCGACGCGGGCCTGGTGTGGATCGGTCCGCCGCCGGAGGCGATCGAGGCGATGGCGTCCAAGACCCGCGCCAAGGAGCTCCTCGGCATCGCATCCCTGTCGGACGTGACCGAGGCCGACCTGCCCGTCCTGGTGAAGGCGGCGGCGGGAGGCGGCGGCCGCGGCATGCGGATCGTACGAGAACTCGGCCGGCTCCCGGGCGAGTTGGCCGCGGCCTCGGCCGAGGCGCTCAGCGCCTTCGGTGACGGCGAGGTCTTCGTCGAGCCCTACGTGGAGAACGGGCGGCACGTCGAGGTCCAGCTCCTCTGCGACACCCATGGCACCGCCTGGGCGCTCGGCACCCGCGACTGCTCCCTCCAGCGGCGCCACCAGAAGGTCGTCGAGGAGGCGCCGGCGCCCGGTCTGCCCGCCGGGCTCGAAGCGTCCCTCCTGGACACGGCCGTCCGAGCGGCGAAGGCCGTCGGCTACGTCGGCGCAGGCACGGTCGAGTTCCTGGTGGCGGACGTCCCCCAAGCTCTCGGCTCCGCTCGACCAGCGGGCACCCCCAGGGCGTACTTCCTGGAGATGAACACCCGCCTCCAGGTCGAACACCCGGTGACGGAGGAGGCGTTCGGGGTCGATCTCGTCGCCCTCCAGCTCGCCGTCGCCGAGGGCCGTGCCCTGCCGCCGGAGCCCCCGGCCCCGCGCGGTCACGCGATCGAGGCGCGCCTGTACGCGGAGGACCCGGCGCGCGAGTGGGCCCCGCAGACGGGCGTCCTGCACCTCTTCGAGCTGTCAGGGGAGGGCCGGACCCGCCTCGACACCGGGTACGTCTCCGGGGACGCCATCGGAGTCCACTACGACCCGATGCTCGCCAAGGTGATCGTCCACGCCCCCACGCGCGCGGAGGCGATCCGCAAGCTGGCCCATGCTCTGGACCGGGCCCGGATCCACGGCCCGGTCACCAACCGGGACCTCCTGGTCGCCTCCCTCCGGCACCCCGAGTTCGGGGATCCCGGACTGCTGGACACCGGGTTCTACGACCGGAACCTCGACGCCCTGACGGAGTCCCGGACCGGTGAGGCGTACGCGGCCGTCGCCGCCGCCCTCGCCGGGGCCGCCGCCGGCAGGGGTCGCTTCGGCGGTGGCTGGCGCAACCTCCGCTCCCAGGACGAGACGCGGACGTACGGCGATCACGAGGTCCGCTACCGGCCGACACGGGACGGCGGGTTCGAGGTCACGGCTCCCGAGGGCGTACGGGTGGTCTCGGCGGACCCCGACCGTGTCCGGCTCGAAGTCGCCGGTGTCGTGCGGGACTTCGGGGTAGCGGCGTACGGGGACGGGATCGTGCACGTCGGACCGCATCGGCTCACCGTCCGCCCCCGCTTCACCGACCCGCGCGAGCAGACGGCCCCCGGCTCCCTGCTCGCGCCCATGCCCGGCACCGTCGTCCGCGTCGCGGACGGCCTCGCCGTCGGCGACCGCGTCACCGCCGGGCAGCCGCTCCTCTGGCTGGAGGCCATGAAGATGGAGCACCGCGTCATCGCCCCCGCCTCCGGCACGCTCACCGCGCTCCACGCCGCCCCCGGCCGCCAGGTCGAGGTAGGTGCCCTGCTCGCCGTCGTCTCGGACGACGCCACGACCGAAGCAGCACAGGAGGACCAGACCGTATGAGCACCATGATCGAAAGCGAAGAGCTCACCGCGCTCCGCGCCGCCGTCTCCGCGCTCGGCCACCGGCACGGCCCCGGCTTCGACCGGGCGGCCCTGTGGGCGGAGGCCGGCAAGCTCGGCTATCTGGGGGTCAACCTGCCCGAGGAGTACGGCGGCGGGGGCGGCGGCATGGCCGAGCTGTCCATCGTCCTGGAAGAGGCCGGAGCGGCGGGCGCGCCGCTCCTGATGATGGTGGTCTCGCCCGCGATCTGCGGCACGGTCATCGCCCGCTTCGGCACGGAGGAGCAGAAGCGGGCCTGGCTGCCGGGCCTGGCGGACGGCTCGCGGACGATGGCGTTCGGCATCACGGAGCCCGACGCCGGCTCGAACTCGCACCGGATCACGACGACCGCGACCCGTACGGAGGAGGGCTGGGTCCTCAACGGGCGGAAGGTGTTCGTGTCGGGTGTCGACATCGCCGACGCGACCCTGATCGTGGGCCGTACGTCGGACGCCCGCACGGGCAGCCTCAAGCCCTGTCTCTTCATCGTCCCGCGGGACGCCCCCGGCTTCCAGCGCCGGCACATCGAGATGGAACTCGACGCGAACGAGAAGCAGTTCGAGCTGACGCTCGACGAGGTGCACCTGCCGGCCGAGGCGCTCGTCGGCGACGAGGACGCGGGTCTGCTCCAGCTCTTCGCGGGGCTCAACCCGGAGCGGATCATGACGGCCGCGTTCGCGATCGGCATGGGCCGGTACGCGCTCGCGCAGGCCGTGAGGTACGCGAAGGAGCGCCAGGTCTGGAAGGCGCCGATCGGCGCCCACCAGGCCATCGCGCACCCGCTGGCCCAGGCGCACATCGAGCTGGAACTGGCCCGCCTGATGATGGCGAAGGCCGCGCACCTCTACGACGCGGGTGACGACATGGGTGCGGGCGAGGCCGCCAACATGGCGAAGTACGCGGCGGCGGAGGCCTGTGTGAGGGCCGTCGACCAGGCGGTCCACACCCTCGGCGGCAACGGCCTGACCAAGGAGTTCGGCCTGGCCCGGCTGGTCACGGCGGCCCGCGTGGCCCGGATCGCCCCGGTCAGCCGGGAGATGATCCTCAACTACGTGTCGCACCAGACGCTGGGGCTTCCCAAGTCGTACTGATCGGGCAGAACGGCGACCCGCCGGCTCAGTCCTCGTGGTCGCTGGTCGGGTGGCTGCCGTCCGTCCGGCCGACCTCGTCGATCCACCGGCGGACCGCCTCGCCGAAGTCCACCCGGCCGGCCTCGTGGTGGGCGGCCACGAAGCGGCGGGCCGGAGGCTTGTCCTTCCAGTAGCGCTCGCCGAGAGCCGCCGCGCGGAGGAAGATCTCGCAGCCGACCGCGTTGGTGTGGAAGTGCAGTTCCAGCTCCTCCGGGCGGTCCTGCCCGGAGGACCGCTCGTCGACGAGCAGGAGCCCTTGCGCCCGGTACACGTGGTACTCGGTGCGGGGGATGTTGCCGGTGTGGACGCGCGAGCTCCGGAGGGCGTACCCCTCGGCGGCGAAGGCGTCGAGGACGGCCTCGTGCAGCGGCAGCGCGGTGATGTGCACGAGGTCGTCGTCCGTCTGCGCCTTGACGCCCTCGGCCTCGACCTCGGTGTGGATGCCCAGGTGGACCCCGAGCTTCTGCCCCTTCACCTCGGTCAGCGGGGTCTCCCACTTGAGCCGGTGGCGGATGGGGACGCGCCTCTCCTCGCCCTTCTCCAGGGTGAAGTAGCCGCTCATGCTGGGGTAGTCGAAGGTGTCGCCGCTGTATCCGTCACCGTCGCCCTTGTGGGCCACCGGCGCGTCGGTGACGAGCTTCAGATAGATCGACTTCACCTCGACGCGGCGCTCGGGGGCGCGCAGCACCACTTCCCCGCTCAGGATGCCGCCCGGCAGGGCCGGACCGGACTGGACGACGGTGTCGACTTCGAGCGGTATGCCGCCCATGCCCAGAAGGCGCTTGAAGACCATACGCGCAGGCTAACCGGCTGATGACCTTGTCGGGAGCGGAAGTTCGGGATCCGCCGGAGGCGCGGTCCCGGCCCGGGGTGCCGATTCCGATCGCGTCTCGCATTCCGTACGAAGGGCTACCGGTTGTGAACATCCTGTGTACGATCCGTGCACCTCGCACACGCTCACAGCACCCGGGAGACGCACGTGTACCCGCCTCCGCCGCCGTTCCAGCCCGTTCCCGCCCCGCTGCCCGCCCGGCGCTGGTGGCAGCACCCCGCCCTGATCATCTGCCTCCTCTTCTTCCTCCCCCCGGCGGGCATAGCCCTGACCTGGACGAGCCGCTGGAGCCGGAACAAGAAGATCGTCGCGACCGCCCTCGGCGGTCTGTGGTTCCTGGCGTTCGTCTTCAGCGACCCGCCGGAGGAGGAGAAGGGCGACGCGAAGCCCTCGGCGACGGCCACCGCGACCCCCGCCAGCGCACCCGCCCCGACGCCCACTCCGACGCCCACTCCGTCGAAGACGGAGGAGACCCCGGTGATGCCCTCGCTCGTCGGCGGGACGTACGCGGACTCCGAGCGACTCCTCACCGACAACCTGGGCCGGTCCTACGCCGCCTACAAGGACGTCGAGCTGCCCGCCGACCACGCCGCCTGGACCGTGTGCTTCCAGCGCCCGGCCGCCGGTGCGCCGGTCTCGTCGGCGGTGCCGGTGGTGTACCTGACGGCGCCGGGCGTCCCGTGCCCGAAGTCGCCCGACGAGGTGCTGCACAAGCCCACCCCGACGCCCAAGCCCAAGCCGGCCGCCCCGAAGCCGACGCGAACCCAGGTGCCCGTGCCCACCCAGGAGCCGACGCCCACGGAGGACGCCGGTGACGACTCGTCCTCCGGCGGCGGCAGCGTCTCCTACGCCAACTGCACGGCCGTCCGCGCCGCAGGCGCCGCCCCGATCCGTCGCGGCGACCCGGGCTACGGCAGCCACCTCGACCGCGACGGCGACGGCGTGGCCTGCGAGCGCTGACACCCGGACCGTCGCTGAACGGCCCGTCCCCGCTCACGGGCGCGGGCCGTCGCGTCGAGGGGCGGGTCGTGCGTCCGCGGTGCTCCCTTCCAAGAATCATGCATGCGTGCTTGATTGTTTCCCCGGAGTGCTGACAGGGTCTCCCCAAGCCGTACCCACACGCGCGATCCTGGCGACCACCTTCCACCTCTCCCACTTCTCCAGGGGGCTTGCATGGTGTTCCACAGCGAGTACGAGGCCGTTCCGACCGTCTCCCTGCCGATCCACGACGCGGTGCTCGGCCGCGCGGCCGAGCGGGGCGACACCCCCGCACTGATCGACGGCGCGGGAGAGCTCACTCTCACGTACGGACAGGTCGACGCCTTCCACCGGCGGGTCGCCGCCGGACTCGCCGAGGCCGGGGTGCGGAAGGGGGACGTGGTCGCGCTGCACAGCCCCAACACCGTTCTCTTCCCCGTCGCCTTCTACGCCGCCACGCGCGCGGGTGCCTCCGTCACCACCGTGCATCCGCTGGCCACCCCCGAGGAGTTCGCCAAGCAGCTCCGCGACTCCGCCGCCCGCTGGATCGTCACCGTCTCCCCGCTGCTCGACTCCGCCCGCGCGGCGGCCGAACTCGCGGGCGGGGTGAGGGAGATCCTCGTCTGTGACGAAGCGCGGGACGGCGTCCGGTCCCTGCAGGCCTTCCTCGGGTCCACCGGCCCCGTGCCCGAGATCGACATCGACCCCGACGAGGACGTCGCCGCGCTCCCTTACTCCTCCGGCACCACCGGTGTCCCCAAGGGCGTGATGCTGACCCACACCTCGATCGCGACGAACCTCGCCCAGCTGGAGCCGGTCGTCCCGATGGGGCCCGGCGACCGGATCCTGGCGATCCTCCCCTTCTTCCACATCTACGGGCTCACCGCCCTCATGAACGCGCCCCTCCGCCAGGGCGCCACCGTCGTCGTCCTGCCCCGCTTCGAGCTCGACACCTTCCTCGGCGCCATCCAGAAGCACCGCATCAGCGGCCTCTACGTCGCCCCGCCGATCGTGCTCGCCCTCGCCAAGCACCCGGCCGTCGCCGACTACGACCTGTCCTCCCTGGAGTACATCGTCAGCGCCGCCGCACCGCTCGACGCGGCCCTCGCCCAGGCCTGTTCGGCGCGGCTGGGGCTGCCGCCGGTCCTCCAGGCGTACGGCATGACGGAACTGTCCCCGGGCACCCACGTCGTCCCGCTCGCCGCCCAGGACCCTCCGCCCGGCAGCGTCGGCAAGCTGCTGCCGTCCACCGAGATGCGGATCGTGTCCCTCGGCGACCCGTCGAAGGACGCGGCGCCCGGCGAGGAGGGCGAGGTCGCCATCCGGGGACCGCAGGTCATGAAGGGCTACCTCGGCCGGCCCGACGCCACCGCCGCCATGATCGACGCCGACGGCTGGGTGCACACCGGCGACATCGGCCGGGTCGACGACGAGGGCTGGCTGTACGTCGTCGACCGCGTCAAGGAACTCATCAAGTACAAGGGCTTCCAGGTCGCCCCCGCCGAACTGGAGGCGCTGCTCCTCACCCACGAGGGCGTCGCCGACGCCGCCGTCATCGGCGTCACGGACGCCGACGGCACCGAGATCCCCAAGGCGTACGTCGTACGCCAGGCGGCCGCGCCCGGCCTCACCGCCGCGGACGTCATGGCGCACGTCGCCGCCCGGGTCTCGCCGTACAAGAAGGTCCGTGACGTCGAGTTCATCGAGGCGGTGCCCCGGGCAGCGTCCGGGAAGATCCTCCGCCGAGAGCTCCGGGACCGGGACCGGGAGGCCCGGGACCGAGAGCTCCCCGACCGAGAGTTGAGGGACCGCACATGACCCTGGTCGTCGTCACCGAGGAGCGGGGGATCACCACCCTCGCCCTCGACTCCCCGGCCACCCGCAACGCGCTCTCCGCGGCGCTCGTCACCGAGCTCGCCGACGCGCTCACCGTCTGCGGCAAGGATCCCGCCGTCCGGGCGGTGGTGCTCACCCACAGCGGCACCACGTTCAGCGCGGGCGCCGACCTCAAGGCGCCGCCGAGCCCGTACGCCTTCGTCGATCTGCTCCGGCAGGTCGTCGAGCTGCCCAAACCGGTCGTCGCCCACGTCACCGCGGGCAGCCGCACCCGCGCCGGCGGCCTCGGCCTGCTCGGTGCCGCCGACATCGTCGTGGCGGGGGAGGGGGCCGACTTCGCGCTCACGGAGGTACGGATCGGGGTCGCCCCGGCCGTCGTCTCCCTCACCCTCCTCCCGAAGATCGAGTCCCGTGCGGCGGCCCGCCACTACCTGACGGGCGAGCGGTTCGGGGTGCCGGAGGCGATCGCCATGGGGCTCGTGACGGACCGGGACGAGGCCCTGCCCGGCATCCTCGACTCCCTCCGCGCCGCCTCCCCGCAGGGCCTGCGCGAGGCGAAGCGGCTGGTCACCGCTAGAGTCCTGGAGACCTTCGAACGTGACGCGGAGGACCTGGTGCAGAGGTCGGCCACGCTCTTCGCCTCCGCCGAGGCGCGCGAGGGGATGACGGCCTTCCTCGAACGACGGGACCCCGCATGGCGGCTGTGACCGCACCCAAGCAGGACAGGAGCCGTGCCACCCGGCAGCGGCTCCTGGAGGCGGCCGTGTCCTGCCTGGCCGAACACGGCTGGGCGGGCTCCACGGTCGCCGTCGTCGCGGAACGGGCGGGCGTCTCCCGGGGCGCCGCCCAGCATCACTTCCCGACCCGCGAGGACCTGTTCACGGCCGCCGTCGAGTACGTCGCCGAGGAGCGTTCCCAGGCGCTGCGGACCCTGCCCTCCCGCGACCGCCACGAGGCCGTCGCCGCGCTCGTCGACCTCTTCACCGGGCCCCTCTTCCGGGCCGCCCTCCACCTGTGGGTCGCCGCCTCCGGCGAGGACCAGCTCCGCGCGCGCGTGACCGAACTGGAGGCCCGCGTCGGCCGCGAGTCCCACCGCATGGCCGTCGAGGTGCTGGGCGCCGACGAGTCCCGCCCCGGCGTCCGCGAAACCGTCCAGGGCCTCCTGGACATGGCGCGCGGCCTCGGCCTCGCGACCCTCCTCACGGACGACCGCGCCCGCCGCGAACGCGTGGTCGCCCAATGGGCACTGCTGCTGGACGAGGCCCTCGCCTAGGGGGTGTCGGGCTTGGACGCACCTGCGGGGCTCCCGCCTGGCGGGGGCTGCGCCCCCTGGCGGGGCCGCCCCGCCAGGCGCTCGTCCGGCGAGGACTAGAGCCCCGGGATCTCCCGCGCCCGGAACGCCGCCCGTACGGCGTTCGCCGCCGACGTGCCGTACATCTTCTGCGCCGTCGCGACCGTCGTCAGGGCCGCGTCCCGGAAGCCGGTGTCGGGCGCGAAGCCGAACTGGGCGTTGACGATGATCCGGTCGGCCGTCCTGGCTCCGAGGGAGTTGCGGATGTCGAAGAGCGCCCGGGACCAGATCTCGCCGTCGGCGTGGACCTCGCCCTCCCGGTCCGCGTACGTCTTGGTGCCGTCGATCCGGCGGAGGCAGTGCGGCGCCTCGCTGTAGCCGGTGGCGTCCCAGTCGGCGACGCAGGCGGCGTCCGCCTTCATCGCCCACCCGTACTTCTCGACGGCGTGCGTGCCGACGGCCACCGCCAGGTAGTCGCCGAAGGCCTCGCCGATGGATCCGGCCTCGGGGGAGGTGCCGAAGCCGGGTACCTGGGCGTGGTGCACGGCGTGACCGTATTCGTGCACGATCACCTCGGCGTCCTCGGCATCGTCCACTCCGCCCTTGCCGAATCGGATCTCGGCCTTCTTGTCGGTGAAGAAGGAGTTGTCGGCGCCCCACTGGTTGAGCCGGACCGGCTGCGTCCGGTCGTTGGCCCCGGGCAGTTCGGTGCCGAAGCCGAGCCCCTGCAGGTACTCCTGTGCCTCGTTGACCCAGAAGTACGCCATGACCTGCTCGAACTGATCGTCGGAGCGGTTGTACGCGGCGGCGCCCGCGACGGTGGCGGGCTTGCCGGTCTCGGAACGGACGTCGACCCACTTCCCCGACAGGGCGCCGCTCGCGTCGAGGTTCCGCAGCGTGGCGGTGGCGTACGCGGAAGCCGGTACGTCGCTCGCCGCGTCCTTGTGGTCGGTGAGCGACTGGTCGCCGGTGGCCTGGACCGGGTTCACCATGAAGACGCGGGCCTGGGGAAGCGAGGGGGCGGGCAGCGGGGCGGCGGAGGCGCCGGCCGGGAGCAGGGCGGCGGTGGCGACGGCCACGGTGGCGGTGGCCGTGGCGATCAGCCCGCGGGGTGTGCGGCGACTCATGGACGTCCTCCTGCGACGGGGTGCTGCGACGAGATGATTGGCATGCGCTCGACACATGTGGCGGCGATCTTCGCGTACCGCCGCCCCTTTGAACACCCCTGAGCACCGGGAGACGGAGCGTGACCCAGGCCACAGTCGATCCACCCCGCCCGCAGTACTCTGGTCGCATGCCTACGCTCGTACGCCGTCGCCACGTGGACTTCCTCCGCGTCACGTCCATGAGCTGTCGCCGCTCCGCCTGACCCCAAGGGGCACCACCAGCGCCCCCCACCGGGTCCCTCGTTCAGAGCCCAAGCCGACCGGCACCCGTGGCCCCCGCCCCACCCTCGGCGGCCGCCCCGGGCACCCGTAGACCCCGCGGACGCACTCATGACTCGCAGCTCGTACCCCTCGCAGCTCCCCATCGTCGACCTCTCCGCCGCAGACCGTGACCCCCAGGCCCGACGCCTGCTCCACGCCCAGCTCCACTCGGCCGCCCACGACGTCGGGTTCTTCCAGCTGATCGGGCACGGGGTGACCGCGGCCGAGACGCGGGCCCTGACCTCCGCGATGCACGCCTTCTTCGCCCTGCCGGAGGCCGATCGGCTCGCCCTCGACAACATCAACTCGCCGCACTTCCGCGGCTACACCCGCATCGGCGACGAGCGCACCGCCGGCGCGCGCGACTGGCGCGACCAGCTCGACATCGGCGCCGAGCGCCCCGCCCGGACCCCCGCGCCCTGGGAAGCCCCCTACTGGTGGCTCGAAGGCCCCAACCAGTGGCCCGAGGCCCTCCCCGAGCTGCGGACCGCGGCCCTGCACTGGATCGAGCGGCTCAGCGGGGTCGCCGACCGGCTGCTGCACGAGCTGCTCGCCTCGATCGGCGCGTCCGAGGACTTCTACGACGACATCTTCGGGCCGCGCGCCCACCCGCACCTCAAGCTGGTGCGCTACCCGGGCAGCAGCGGCGAGGGCGACGACCAGGGTGTCGGCGCGCACAAGGACTACGGCTTCCTCACCCTGCTCCTCCAGGACCACGTGGGAGGGCTCCAAGTCCAGCGCGAGGACGGGAACTTCCACGACGTGCCGCCACTGCCGGGCGCGTTCGTCGTGAACCTCGGCGAGCTCCTCGAAGTGGCGACCAACGGTTATCTGATCGCCACCAACCACCGGGTCGTCTCGCCCCCCGGGGCGACCGAGCGCTACTCCGTGCCGTTCTTCTACAACCCGCGGCTCGACGCCCGGATCACCCCGCTGGCCTTCCCGTACGCGGAGACCGCGCCCGGCGTCACGGCCGACCCCGCGAACCCGCTGTTCGCCGAGTACGGCCGCAACGAGCTGAAGGGCAAGCTGCGGGCCCACCCGCTGACCACGGCCCGCCACCACGCGGACCTGCTGCTGCACCCGGAGGCGCAGCCCGCCCTGTCGTCCTAGGAGGCGACGTCCCGTCGTCCCCGGCGACGCCCCGTGCGACGTCCGCGGCGACGGCCCCGACTGTGCGGGTCGGGCCGTCGCCGGACGGACGGGACGCGGGTACTCAGCCCGCGATGTCTGCGTATCCCTCGATCTCGCGCGGGTTCCGCTGCCCCGGACCCGTGTAGCGGGCCGACGGGCGCACGAGGCGGCCCGTGCGTTTCTGCTCCAGGATGTGCGCCGACCAGCCGGCCGTACGCGCGCACGTGAACATCGACGTGAACATGTGCGCCGGGACCTCGGCGAAGTCCAGGACGATGGCCGCCCAGAACTCGACGTTCGTCGCCAGGACGCGGTCGGGGCGCCGGTTGTGCAGCTCGTCCAGGGCGGCCTTCTCCAGCGCGGCGGCCACCTCGTAGCGCGGGGCGTCCAGCTCCTTCGCCGTCCGGCGCAGCACGCGCGCGCGGGGGTCCTCGGCGCGGTAGACGCGGTGGCCGAAGCCCATGAGGCGCTCGCCCTTGTCGAGGGCCTGCTTCACGTACGCGGTGGCGTCGCCGGTCCGCTCGATCTCCTCGATCATGCCGAGGACGCGGGAGGGCGCGCCGCCGTGCAGCGGGCCGGACATGGCGCCGACGGCGCCGGAGAGCGAGGCGGCCACGTCGGCGCCGGTGGAGGCGATGACGCGCGCGGTGAACGTGGAGGCGTTCATGCCGTGCTCTGCGGCGGAGGTCCAGTAGGCGTCGACGGCCTTGACGTGCTTCGGGTCGGGCTCGCCGCGCCAGCGGATCATGAAGCGCTCGACGACGGACTCGGCCTTGTCGATCTCGCTCTGCGGGACCATGGGGAGGCCCTGGCCGCGGGCGGACTGGGCAACGTACGAGAGCGCCATGACGGCGGCGCGGGCGAGGTCGTCGCGGGCCTGCTCGGCGGAGATGTCGAGGAGCGGCTTGAGGCCCCACACGGGCGCGAGCATCGCGAGCGCGGACTGCACGTCGACGCGGATGTCGCCGGAGTGCACGGGGATGGGGAACGGCTCGGCGGCCGGCAGGCCGGGGTTGAAGGCGCCGTCGACGAGCAGGCCCCAGACGTTGCCGAACGAGACGTGGCCGACGAGGTCCTCGATGTCGACGCCGCGGTACCGGAGGGCGCCGCCTTCCTTGTCGGGTTCGGCGATCTCCGTCTCGAACGCGACGACTCCCTCGAGCCCGGGTACGAAGTCGGACATCAGGCGGCTCCTCTATCGATGATCGATCAACCTAATGGTGGTCGATGGTGGGGATTCAACAGTCGTCCAGCCCAAGAGTCTGTACGGTTCCGATGATGCGGGGAAGCGTGACATCCGGCACACTCCGCCGATTCGGCGAGTGAGGATTGGCGGCACGCGGTGCCGGGCAAACTGAGGTGCTGCGGCAGGATGGCCCCGTGACCGATCCTGTGAACGACGCCCTGGATCCCGCGGACATGCGCGAGCAGTACCGCACCACCGAGCTGTCGGCCGCCGACCTCGCGCCCGAACCGATCTCGCAGTTCACCCGCTGGTTCAAGGAGACCGTCGCGAATCCGGCGATCCACGAGCCGAACGCGATGATCGTCTCCACGGCCACCCCCGACGGCCGCCCGTCCTCGCGCACGGTGCTCCTGAAGCACTACGACCGGGCCGGCTTCGTCTTCTTCACCAACTACGACTCCCGCAAGGGCGCGGAGCTCGCGGCCAACCCGTACGTCTCGCTGCTCTTCCCCTGGCACCCGCTGGCCCGCCAGGTCATCGTCACGGGCCGCGCCGAGCGCATCGGCCGCGACGAGACGGTCGCCTACTTCCGCAGCCGCCCGCACGGCTCCCAGCTGGGTGCCTGGGCGAGCCCGCAGTCCTCGGTGATCGCATCCCGCGCGGAACTCCTCGCCCGGTACGGGGAGCTCGCCGCCCGCTACCCCGGCGACACGCAGGTGCCGGTCCCGCCGGAGTGGGGCGGCATCCGGGTCGTGCCGGACGCGGTCGAGTTCTGGCAGGGCCACGAGAACCGGCTCCACGACCGGCTGCGGTACGTCCGCGAGGGCGGCCCGGACGGCGCGGGGGGCTCGGCCGGCGAGACGTGGCGGGTCGAGCGCCTGGCGCCCTGACCGGCGCACATGCCCCTGGCGTACCCGCTCCCGCGCCCGCTCGCCGCCCCCGTACCGGAATGCGTTTCCGCGATGCAACGATTTCCGTGAAGGTGATGTGCTCTGCGTCACGTTCCAGTTGAATGGCGGCAGCATGGGGGGTGCCGGGATGAGTGCTTTCACGGGGTCCGCGAGCGCGACCGCTTCCGTTCCCGGGGCGGGGGCCGATCTGCTGGCCGCGCTGCTCGACGGGATGGACGCGGCGCTCTGCGCGTTCGACGCCGACGGGACGGTCACGCACTGGAACCGCGAGGCCGAGCGGATCCTCGGCTGGTCCGCAGCCGAGGCGGTCGGACGGCGCGGGTTCGAGGGCTGGGCGGCGCGCAGCGCCGACGCCGAGGAGACCCTGCAGCGGCTGATGGGGGCCATGAAGGGCCCCGGCCGGCAGGTCCACGAGCTGGCGCTGCTCCGCAAGGACGGCGGCCGGGTGCTCGTACGCAGCCAGGCCGCCGGCGTACGAGCGGCGGACGGCAGTCCGGCGGGGGTGTACTGCGCGTTCAGCGAGGTCCACGTCCAGCTCGACCTGGAGCGGTCGGTGGCGCTCAGCGAGGCGCTGTTCGAGGACGCGTCCTGGGGCGTCGTCCTCGTGGACGCCGACCTGCGCCCCGCCATGGTCAACGGCCACGCCGCCCGCGCCTTCGGAACCGGGCGTACGGCCCTGCTCGGACGCCCGCTGGGCGATGTCGTCGTGCACGGCGCGGAGGAGCTGGAGGCCGCCCTCCAGCACGTCCTGGCGGAGGGCACGCCACAGGCGCCCGCCGAGGTGTGGGTGACGCTGCGGACGTCCGACGGGGAGCGGCGCCGGTGCTGGCGCAGCGGCTTCCTGCTGCTGTCCTCGCCGATGGCGGAGGAGCCGGTGCCGCTGGGTGTGGCCTGGCTGTTCCAGGACGTGACGGAGGAGCGGCTCGCGGCGCGCGAGGCGGACCGGCTGCGGTTCCGGTGGAGCCAGCTGCACCGGGCAGGCGCGGCGGCGGCGGAGTGCGAGGACCCGGCGGAGGCGGCGGCGGTGCTGCTCGACTTCGCGCTCGCCGGGTTCGCGGACCACGCCCTGGTCGACCGGGTCGCGGGCGAGCGGCGCCTGACCCGGGCCCTGGCGACCCCGGCGGGCGCGCCCGGCCCGGCGTCCCCTGTGGTGGGCGGCGGCATCCCGCTGCGATACGGCCCGAGGCATCCGGCGCTGCAGGCCTGGGACCGGGTGGGCACGGTCCGCGCGAGCGCGGGCCGCACGGCCGAGGTGTGGGCGGAGGCCCACCAGTGGCCCGCCGACGCGGCCCACGCGGTCTGTGTGACCCTGCGCTCCCGGGGCCGCACGCTGGGCGTGGTGACGTTCCTGCGGGCCGCGTGCCGCCGGCCGTTCGAGCGCGAGGACGTGGTCTTCGCGGAGGCGGTGGCGTCGAGGGTGGCGGTGGCGCTGGACCTGGGGGACCGGCCGGACGCGGTCTAGGAGCGCCGTCCTGCCGGCTCCTGTGAGGGGATCCGGCCATGACGACGCAGACGACGCAGACCGCTCCGGCGGCTCTTCCCGACAAGGCCCGGCTCTTCCGTTCCCTGCACGTGCCGGGTCGCCCGGTGGTCCTGCCCAACGCGTGGGACGTCGCCTCGGCGCGGGTCGTCGCGGACGCGGGGGCCCCGGCGGGTGGCGACGACGAGTGCGGGTGTCGCCTGGTCGCTCGGCCGCGGAGACGGCGGTCACCTGGGCCGGAGGACACGTTGTCCCGGGCCGTGGCCTACGCGGCGGCCGGGGCGGACGGGATCTTCGTCCTCGGCGCGCTGGACGCCGGGACGGTCGAGCGCCTGGTCGCCGGGTCGCCGCCGCTGCCCGTGAACGTCGCGGTGGGCCCGGGAACGCTGTCGGTGGCCGAGCTCGCGGCTGCGGGCGTGGCCCGGGTGAGCGCGGTCTCGTCGATCGCGGAGGCGGCGTACGGGCTCGCGGGCCGGGCGGCCCGCGAACTGCTCGAACGGGGCACGGCGGAGGAACTGGAGGGCGGCGCCGACTACGCCACCCTCAACGCGCTGCTCCTCGACACCCCTCAGTGCCGGTAGAAGATCCGGTCGCCGTACTCCGTCATCACGCGGCCGTTCCACTCGTGGCCGCCGTCGACGTTCCCGGAGCGCAGCAGCGGCGGTTCGATGCCCCGGCGGACGAGGTCCTCGGCGGCGGCGGCCAGGGTGGCCTGCATGAGGGCACTGGTGACGACGGTGGAGGCGGGTGCGAAGGGGGCCTCGATGCCCTCGTGGGTGAGCTCGGCGTCGCCGACGGCGATCCGGGAGTCGAGGACGATGTCGCAGTGGTCCTTGAGGTACGTCCCCGAGACGTGCCGGGACTTGGTCTCCGTCGCGTACGCCACCGAGGTCACGCCGATGACGGTGAGGCCGAGCGCGCGGGCGTTCATGGCCATCTCGACGGGCAGGGCGTTGCGCCCGGAGAGGGAGATGATGATCAGGACGTCCCCGGCGGTGGCGGGGGAGGAGTCCAGGACCGCCCCGGCGAGGCCGTCGACGCGTTCGAGGGCGGAGCCGAGGGTGGCCGGCATGACGTCGACGCCGACGACACCGGGGACGACGAGCAGGTTCATGAGGGCGAGGCCGCCGGCCCGGTAGACGACGTCCTGGGCGGCGAGCGAGGAGTGGCCCGCGCCGAAGGCGAAGAGCCGGTTGCCGTTGGCGACGGCCTCGGCGATCGCGGCGCCGGCCGCGGCGATCTCGGCCGAGTCGCCGTCGCGCACCTGCTGGAGCAGGCCGATCGCGGCGTCGAAGAACTGTCCGGCCAGCTTGCTCTCGCCCGCGCTGTCGCCCATTCCGGAAGCTCCTTCTCGTCGCCGTCGCGTCGTCGCGTCGTGTCGTGGTCGTGCCCTGGTCGTGCCCCGGTCGCCGATCACGGTGCGGTCTGGACCATTGCTCTGTCAATACCGCCTTGGGCCGGTGAGGCCCGGTTGTCGGCGCGATGCGTCAGAATTGGTGCAGGGCCAGCGCACGACTCATCGAGGGGCACGTATGTCCGGACTGATCGACACAACGGAGATGTATCTCCGCACCATCCTCGAGCTTGAGGAGGAAGGTGTGGTCCCCATGCGTGCCCGGATCGCCGAGCGGCTCGACCAGAGCGGCCCAACGGTGAGCCAGACGGTGGCCCGGATGGAGCGCGACGGACTGGTGGCCGTCGCCAGCGACCGGCACCTGGAGCTGACCGACGAGGGCCGCCGCCTCGCCACCCGTGTCATGCGCAAGCACCGCCTCGCGGAGTGCCTGCTCGTCGACGTGATCGGCCTGGAGTGGGAGCAGGTGCACGCCGAGGCCTGCCGCTGGGAGCACGTGATGAGCGAGGCCGTGGAGCGGCGGGTCCTGGAGCTGCTGCGTCACCCGACGGAGTCGCCGTACGGGAACCCGATCCCCGGTCTTGAGGAGCTCGGCGAGAAGGCGGAGGCCGAGGCCTTCCTCGACGACTCGATGGTGTCGCTCGCCGAGCTGGACGCGAGCGAGGGCAAGACGGTGGTCGTGCGCCGGATCGGCGAGCCGATCCAGACGGACGCCCAGCTGATGTACACGCTGCGGCGCGCGGGCGTGCAGCCCGGCTCCGTGGTGTCGGTGACGGAGTCCGCCGGCGGCATCCTGGTCGGCAGCAGCGGCGAGGCGGCCGAACTGGACGCGGACGTCGCGGCCCACGTGTTCGTGGCGAAGCGCTGACGCGCTGACCCCGCTCCTCGGCTGAGACCGCCTCTCGCGGGAAGGGTGCCCCACCGGTCGTCGTACGCGACGGCCGGTGGGGCACCCTTCGGCGTCTCCGCCCTGGGGAACCGGTGTTCGATGGCGCCGGAACCGGACACGTTCGAGTGTCGCTCCCGGGCCAACGGCCCTTGTGCGCCCCGGTTTACGCCGGAATGGCTACGCCCGCGCCCTCGCCGTGCCACGCTGGGGCGAAGTGGTGCGATACGAGGGGTGGAGCGGTGCGAGACCGGGGAGGGGTGAGGGCTGTGCGGCACGCGGAAGCCGTACGCCGGATGTCGCTCGCCCCGGCGGCCCGCGTGCCCCGGGCGGAAGCGGGCTCGCGCCTGCCGCGTACGGGAACAGGCTCCCGTGTGGCCCGGACAGCAGAGGGCCCCGGCGCCTCGCGGCGCCGGGGCCTGTCCTCCCCTGTGCTGACCTGGAGCCCCGAGCTCTCAAGGTCAATCCCCTCGGACCGTTTTCCCCGAGCGGTCCGCCTCCCGTTCAAGATCTCCCCTCGGCAGCGTCCGTCAATCCTTGAGGCCTGTCACTCGAACGAGGGGTGTTGCGCGGCAGGAGCGCATTTTCGAATGCGAGTTCGATAGTCTGGCGTGGTTCGACGGCAAGAAGAGGGGGTGCCAGGGATGGCGCGACGACTCGACGTCACCGGGGCCGACGGCGTACGGCTGGCGGCCTGGGACTTCACGCCCGGGACCGTCCCGCAGGCCGGCCCCGGCGTCTTACTCCTCCACGGTCTGATGGGCCACGCGGCCCACTGGGCCCCGGCGATCAGCCGCCTCGTGGAAGCGGCGACCCGCCCCGACGCGACCTCCCACCCCCACAGCCGCCCCCGCACCGTCGCCCTCGACCAGCGAGGCCACGGACACAGCGACAAGCCCCCCGCCGCCTCCTTCACCCGTGAGGCGTACGTGGCGGACGCGGCCGCCGCCGTCGAGCAGCTCGGCCTCGGCCCGGTCACCCTCATCGGCCACTCCATGGGCGCCCTCACCGCCTGGCAGCTGGCCGCCGAGCGGCCCGACCTCGTCCACGCCCTCGTCATCTGCGACATGCGCGCCTCGGCGCTCGGCGCGGCCTCGCAGCGCGAGTGGCGGGACTGGTTCCGTCGCTGGCCGGCCCCGTTCCCGTCGCTCGACGCCGTCCGCCGCTGGTTCGGCGAGGAGGACCCGTGGGTCGAGCGCCCCAACCCCGCCCGGGGCGCCTTCTTCGCCGAAGTGATGGCCGAGCACCCGGACGGCTGGCGTCCGGTCTTCGACCCGGAGCAGATGCTGACCTCCCGGGAGACCTGGGTGCACGACGCCCACTGGGAGTCCCTGGCCCAGGTCCGCTGCCCCACGCTGGTCGTCCGCGGCCTGGACGGCGAGCTGGGCAGAGCCGAGGCACAGGAGATGGTCCGCGTCCTCCCGCACGGCGCCTACGCGGAGATCCCCGACGCCGGCCATCTCCTCCACTACACCCACCCGGAGGCCTGGCGCGAGGCGGTAGGGCCCTTCCTGAACGGCGTCCTGACCTCGTAGGACGGGTTTCGGCAGGCCGCCCACAATGAGAGGCCACCCTCCTGACGGACGCGCCGGCACGACAAGGTACCTTCCCTGTCGCGGCGCGTTCGAGGCCTTCTCCGCGCCGTCTCAGGGAGGACATGCATGCGCACTTCAATGCTGCGGCGTCTGGCCACGGTGGCCACGGCGCTGGGGCTCAGCTCGGCCGGGCTCCTCGGCGCGGGCGCGACGCCCGCTCAGGCCGCGCTCGGCGACTGCCCGTCGGGCTACTTCTGCGCCTGGAAGACCGACAACGGCTCCGGGACGATGTACAAGACGAACGCGAGCGTGTCGACGCTCGGGACCTGGGACAACACGTTCCGGTCGGTGATGAACCGCACGAACAAGTTCGCCTGCCTGTACGACGACGCCAACCACGGCCTCGACGGCGGCATCGGCGTCATGGACCCGAACCCCTCGGGCACCGAATGGGGCGGTCCCGGCAGCAACTCCGTCAGCTCGGTCAAGTTCGTCCCCACCGAGCGCGAGTGCGCCATGGACCCGTACCCGGAGTGGTACGCGGCCCAGGCCCCCAAGGCCGGCGGCTTCGGCGACCTGAACGGCGACCGGACCTCGGACGTCCTCGTCCGCGACATGGCCGGCCGTCTCTGGTTCCTTCCCGGTGACGGTTCCGGCAAGCTGGTCGGCGCCGGCGGCTGGAACGTCATGAACCTTCTCGTCCGGCACGGAGACTTCACCGGCGACGGCCGCGAGGACGTCATCGCCCGCGAGGCGGCCAGCGGCAAGCTGTGGCTGTACCCCGGCACCGGTGCCGGCACGCTCGGCGCCCGCAAGCTGATCGGCGCCGGCGGCTGGAACGTCATGAACAGCGTCACCGCCTTCGGCGACCTGTCCGGCGACGGCCGCTCGGACGTCCTCGCGGTCGAGAAGTCCACGGGCAAGCTGTGGCTGTACCCGGGCACGCCCACGGGCACGCTCGGCGCGCGGACGCTCCTCGGCGCGGGCGGCTGGAACGCCATGAACTCCCTGGCGGCGCCGGGCGACCTGAACGGCGACGCCAAGGCCGACCTGATCGCCCGCGAGGCGTCCACGGGCAAGCTGTGGCTCTACCCGGGCAAGGCGGGTGCCCTCGGCGCTCGCTCGCTCGTGGGCAGCGGCTGGAACTCCATGGCCTCGGTCCTGGCCGTCGGCGACCACAACGGGGACGGCCGCAACGACCTGTCCGCGATCACGAACGCCGGCTACGTCACTCCCGAGCACCGGGGCGCGGGTGCGCTGGTGATGTACCCGGGCACGGGCACGGGCACGTTCGGACCCGGCTCCCTGGAGACCGACACCTGGTGGCAGCTGAACGGCGCGTTCTGATCCACCGGTCCTGACGGTCGTGGGCCCCCGCTCCCGTATCCCGGGGTGGGGGCCTTCGCCGTACCCGCCGGCCGCGGACCCCGCCCGCCCGCCTCAGACCACGGAGGCCCGTTCGGGATCGACGGGGTCGATCTCCTGCTCGTCGAACCGGACTTCAAGTGCCTCGAGCCCCCTCTCCCGACGGAAGACCTTCTCCGCTTCGGTGATGGGCAGCAGCCACAGGATCCGGGCATGGGCTCCGCCGGCCCACTCGCAGACCTCGAAGTCGGGTCCGAAGGGATACGGCAGGCTCACCAGGTAGTGGTCGCAGTCGGAGTCGTCGATCCACGGTCGGCCGATGGGGACGGTGTGTCCGACGTCGAGTCGCTGGTGCTCCGGTCCGCAGTGGTAGTACGCGTTGACGGTGACGCTCTCCAGGTTGGTCCATTCGTCGCGCGGGGCCGCGAGAAAGAACTCCGTGCCATGGCCGTCCTGCTGGGTCGCCTCCCAGCAGCCCGACGTCACGTACAGCCACCAGTCGCCCGGATGCGCGGGATGAATCCGGAACACCCGGAATCCGGGCACGCGATCCTCGATGGGCCCGTCCACCCCTGCGACCTCGTCTATGACGCGACCGGGGAGTGTCCGGCGGAGGTGATCGAGAAGGGCGGTGCGTGCTGCGGTGTCCGGCATCCGCTCATGATGCCCGAGGCCGCCGCAGCCCATCGGACGGGGGCGGGCCAGGAGGGGCGACCCCGCTCAGTGGCGGGTCAGTCCCACTGCTCGTCCGCGAGGGAGCCGACCGGCTGCGGCTTGCCGATGACGGCCAGGGCGATGAAGAAGTTGATCTGGCCGATCGCGATGGTCAGGGTGGCCAGCGCCTTCTCCGCGTAGTGCTTCGCGACCTCGGCGTACAGCTCGTCGGAGACGCGCTCCCGGCCGTGCGGGGCGGGCTGGAGGGTGGCCTCGACCAGGGCGAGGGCGGCGCGCTCGGCGGCGGTGAAGTAGGGGGCGTCCTGCCAGGAGGAGACGGCGGTGATGCGCTCCTCGGACTGGCCGGCCTTGCGGAGGAAACCGGTGTTGAGGATCGTCAGGTAGGTGTTGCCGACGATCTGCCCGGCCCGCAGGTGGACGAGGCTCATCGTGGCGCGCGGCACCGAGCGGTTGCCGGTGGCCCGGAAGAGGGCGGCGCTGATGTCGCTCAACTCGGGCACGAACGCACCGGGGTCGGGCATCCGGGAGATGGAGGTCCCGGGGGTGGTGGCGGTCGTGGTGGAGTTCGTGTTCGTCATCGCTGTTCTCCTTCGTCGTGGCCTTGTCGGCGTCCTCACAGCACTGACGGAGCGCACCGCGACGTTGTGACAGGACTCCGGAATCGGTTTCCGGAGGGGAACTAGGCTGCGACGGATGGAACGCGTAACCGATGGTCGAGAGAGTGCCGCCCGGCGTCGATCGGCAGGGGATACAGGCCGGTTGAACGACTACGACAGCTTCGCCGAGGCGTACGCGGCGGAGAACGAGAACAACCTCGTGAACGCCTACTACGAGCGGCCCGCGATGCTCGCCCTCGCCGGAGACGTGGCCGGCCGGCGGATCCTGGACGCCGGCTGTGGTGCGGGCTCCCTCTCCGCCGCGCTGCGCGAGCGCGGCGCGGTCGTGACCGGCGTCGACGCCAGCGCCGCGATGCTGGCGCTGGCCAGGCGGCGGCTCGGGGACGACACGGCCCTGCACGTGGCCGATCTGCGTGACCCTCTGCCGTTCGACGAGGGGGCGTTCGACGACGTGGCCGCGTCGCTGGTGCTGCACTACCTGGAGGACTGGGGGCCGACGCTGGCCGAGCTGCGGCGCGTGCTCCGGCCCGGCGGCCGCCTGATCGCGTCGGTGGACCATCCGTCCGTGGCCTACGCCTTCCAGGACCCCCGGCCCGACTACTTCGCGACCACCGGTTATACCTTCGACTGGACGTTCGGCGGGCGGTCCGTCCCCATGCGGTTCTGGCGCAGGCCGTTGCACGCGATGATAGACGCCTTCACCACTGCCGGCTTCCGGCTCTCCACCCTCAGCGAGCCGCAGCCCGACCCGGCGGCCCGGGAGCTGTTCCCCGACGGCTTCCGCGATCTTTCGACCAAGCCGAACTTCCTGTTCTTCGTCGTCGAGGTGCCGTGGACGGCCACCGGCTCGGACGACCGGCCCTAGCTAGCGCGCGGCGAGCCGCTCCATCAGGGCGGCGCTGCGCGCCAGCACCTCGCGCTCCTCGCCCGTGAGCTCCTGCTCGATCGCCTGGGCCAGCCAGCCCACCCTGCGCCCGCGCTCCGCGTCGAGGGCGGCCCGTCCCGCGGGGGAGAGCTCCACCAGGGACTTGCGGCCGTCCGTGGGGTGGGCCCGGCGGACGACGAGCCCCTGATCCATGAGCAGCCCGACCGAGCGGGCCATGGACTGGGGCCGTACGCGCTGGTCCGTCGCCAGGTCGCTGGTCGTCATGGCGCCGTCGCGATCCAGGGTGCCGAGCACGGACACGTGGCCGAGCGGGATCTGGTCCTCGTGCTTCACGCGCCGCGTGAGCTTGCCCATCGCGGTACGCAGTTCGGTGGCGACGGTGGCAGGTTCCGGGGTGGGCATAGGCCACTTTAACCGGTGGTACGCCCCGGCGGTACGGCTCCACAGCCGAACTGCACAGCACAACTGAACAGCAAAACTGTGCAGCCTTGCTGTAGAGTCGGCGGTGCCGCGGCACGCGCCAGCGCTGTCGCAGCAGGGCCGCGGCGCGCCTCCACACGAAGGACCTCCCATGGCTTCCACGACAGTCGAGACCACCGTCATCACGTCCGTCACCGCCCGCAGGGTCATCGACAGCCGGGGCAACCCCACCGTCGAGGCCGATGTCCTCCTCGCCGACGGATCCCTCGGCCGCGCCGCCGTCCCCTCCGGCGCCTCCACCGGCGCACGCGAGGCCGTCGAGCTGCGGGACGGGGACCCCGGGCGCTGGCACGGCAAGGGCGTCGACCGCGCCGTCGCCCACGTCAACGGCGACATCGCGGCCGCGGTCGTCGGACGCGACGCCGACGACCAGGCCGGACTCGATGCCGCGCTCATCGCGCTCGACGGCACCGCGGACAAGTCCCGGCTCGGCGCCAACGCCCTTCTCGGCGTCTCCCTCGCCGTCGCGAAGGCCGCCGCGGCGGCCCACCGACAGCCGCTCTACCGCCACCTCGGCGGCGCCGACGCCCGGCTCCTCCCGCTCCCGATGATGAACATCGTCAACGGCGGCGCGCACGCGGACAATCCGCTGGACTTCCAGGAGTTCATGATCGCCCCGATCGGTGCGGAGACCTTCGCCGAAGCCGTACGCATGGGCTCCGAGGTCTTCCACACCCTCCGCCGCGACCTGCTGGCCGCCGGACACGCCACCGGTGTCGGCGACGAGGGCGGCTTCGCGCCCGCGCTCCGTACCGCCGAGGAGGCACTCGACTTCGTCATGGCGGCCGTCGAGCGCACCGGCTACCGGCCCGGCACGGACATCGGCCTGATCATGGACCCGGCCTCGTCGGAGTTCTTCCGGGACGGCGCGTACGTGTACACGGGCGAGGGCGTCCGCCGTACGCCCACCGAGCACGCCGACTACCTGGCCAAGCTGATCGACGCGTACCCGATCGTCTCCATCGAGGACCCGATGGCCGAGAACGACCTCGACGGCTGGCGGGAGCTCACCGCCCGTGTCGGCGACCGCTGCCAGCTCACCGGCGACGACGTGTTCTGCACCAACGAGGACCTGCTGCGCGAGGGCATCCGTACCGGTGTCGGCAACTCGGTCCTGGTCAAGGTCAACCAGATCGGCACCCTGACCGAAGCCCTCGCCACGGTCGCCACCGCGCACCGCGCCGGCTGGACCGTCGTCATGTCACACCGCTCCGGCGAGACGGAGGACACCACCATCGCGGACCTGGCGGTGGCGACCGGCTGCGGACAGATCAAGACCGGCTCGCTGTCCCGGTCCGACCGCACCGCGAAGTACAACCAGCTGATCAGGATCGAGGAGGAACTCGGTTCCTCGGCGCGGTACGCGGGCGGGGCGGTCCTCGACCGCCGCGCGACGCGGCGCTCCGCTCCCTGATCCGCGCGGAGCGGGCCGGCTACGGCGCCGTCCCCGGGGCCCCCGCGCCGTAGCCGGCCGCGCTGTCCCGGATCAGTCCTTCACCGGCCGCCACACATAGCGGATGTCCGGCTCGCCCTCCTCGTTGCGCTGCCCGTCCGTCCGCTCCGCCTCGACGAAGCCGTGCCGCTCGTAGAACCTCTGCGCCGGCGCGTTGACCTGGAACGTCCACAGGTCCAGGCCCTCCGGCCGCTGCCGCTTGGCCAGTTCCACGAAGCGGTCGCCCAGGCCGCGGCCGCGCCACGACGGGTCGAGGTAGAGCTGCTCCAGGTCCCCGCCGTCGAGCACGAGGAGTCCCACCACGCCGGCCTCCCCGGCGACCGCGACCCAGGTCTCGTGCTGCGGCACGACGACATGGGTGAACCAGCCCCGTACCGCGTCGTCGTCGTGCGCGCGGCGTACGGTCGGCAGCGCCGCGCCGAAGGAACGCAGCCACACCTCGGCTGCCGCGGTCGCGTCGGAGTCGCCGGCACGCCGAATTACAAGGTCGTCAAGGGTCACAAGGCGCGAGGGTCGCAGACGACGGGGCTCCGCGCATCCGAATTGCGGTGAGGCGCCGCCCTCGGAGGCGGGCCGGAGGGCGGGAGTTCAGGGGCGGCCGGGGTCGCGCTGCGGGACCGGCCGGAGCGGAAACGGCTCCCGACGTCAGGCCCGTCGGGGCCGAGCACCACGAACGGCCGGGTCGGGCAGGTCTCACGACGAGTGCCGTGCGCCCGGGGAGGCCTCCCCCCTGAGCACCTCGGTCAGGGCCGAGATGCTGTGGCTGCCGTGGCCCGCCTCGACCGCGCGCCGCAGCAGGTCGTTCAGCGGGTCGATCCAGGTCGTGTCGACGTTCGTCTCCTCGCCCAGGGCCTTGTCGTGGGCCGCGCCCGCGAGGAACATGCCCACGGAAGAGGCCCCGTCCGTGTAGTCGCCGCTGTCGATCTCCTCGGCGTAGCCCGGCAGCAGGGACTTGATCATGTCGAGCCACTTGCCGGCGAACCGCACCATGCCGGCCGCGTCGAGGCCCCGGGCCTGGAGCGCGGCGGCACCCTGGAAGAACCCGACGAGCGCGGGCAGCAGCATCGCGCCCACCGCCATCTCGTACAACGCGGCCAGGTCGGTCTCGGATCCCAGGTGGACGGTGTCGCCGCCCAGCACCCGCAGGGCCGTCCCGTACTCGTCGAAGACGGACTTGTCGCCGCCGTAGTACAGCAGCGTGTCCGGCGCTCCCACGGCCGCCGGCACGTTCTTGACCGCGCCCGCCAGGAACCTGGCGCCGTGACCGGCGGCCCAGCCCGCCGTCGCACGGGCGTCGGCGGGCGAACCGCTGTTCAGCGTGACGAGGGCCCGCCCGGACAGTGCCGCCCCGGCCGGTTCCAGCGCGGTACGGGTGTCGTCGAAGGTGGTCAGGCAGGTCACGACCAGCGGGCTCGCCTCCACCGCGGCCCGCACCGATCCGGCGTGGACGGCGCCCTCGGCGACCAGCGGCGCGGCCTTGGCGGGCGTACGGTTCCAGACCGTCGTCGGGTGCCCTGCGCCGAGGAACGCCTCGGCCAGTGCTCGGCCCATCGAACCGAGCCCGATCACGGTCACGGGGGTGGGCGCGGACTGGGCTTCGGACATGAGTCACTCCAGCGGGTTGTCGGTGGTTCGCAGGCACGCAGAAACCTGCGGGCGCGTGCGTCGAGTGGCGCCGCGGTTCGCCAACAGGCTTGTCCGTCACGGCACTTCACTCATCCTGGAGCGGCACACACATTCCGACAAGTACCTACAATTCTGTTCGGTACCCACACTTCTGTAGGGGTGATTGCTGATGACTGGGCGGACCTACACCTGCGGACTCGACGCCGCCATCGCCGTGATGGGCGGCAAATGGAAGGGGCTGATCCTCTTCGCGCTGGGCGAGGGACCGCTGCGGTTCGGGGAGCTGCGGCGGACGGTGGCCGGCATCAGCGAGCGGATGCTGATCCTCCAGCTCCGTGAGATGGAGGCCGGCGGCCTGGTGCACCGCGAGGTCCACCAGCAGGTCCCGCCCAAGGTGGAGTACTCCCTCACCGAGTTCGGCGGCTCCCTCAACGAGGCGATGGGGCCGCTCGGAGAATGGGGCGAGAAGCACCTGGAGCGCATCGAGGCGATCTCCCGGGACCCGGCCTAGGGGCCGCCGGGCGGCCGCCTTGCAGGGCTGCATGGCTGCAGGGCGGGCTGCCGCCCCACCGGGCTGCCGTGCCTCCGGGGGAGACGTACGTCACCTTCCGTGATGTCACATCCCGTCGCGCCCGTTCCGTCCGGAGGGTGGAGTCATCGACCACGACGGAGGAGCTCGTCATGAGTGCACGCCTCAACATGTTCGACAGCCCGGTCGCCATCAAGGCCTGGAAGCACATCATCGCGGCGAACAAGGCGATCGCCGAGGGCTCGTCACTCCCCGCCGCCACCCAGGAGCTCGTCAGGATTCGCGCCAGCCAGATCAACGGCTGCGGCGCCTGCCTCGACATGCACACCAAGGACGCCGCCGCCGCGGGGGAGACCTCGGTACGGCTCCACATGGTCGCCGCCTGGCGCGAGGCCACCGTCTTCACCGACGCCGAGCGCGCCGCCCTGGAGCTCACGGAGCAGGGCACCCGCCTCGCCGACGGGTCCGGGGTCTCGGACGAGGCCTGGGCCGAGGCCGTCAAGCACTTCGACGACGAGCAGCTCGCCGCCCTGGTGTCCCAGATCGCCGTCATCAACGCCTTCAACCGCGGCAACGCCATCACCCGGCAGCCCGCCGGCGACTACCGGCCCGGCCAGTACGCGTAGCGGGTGCGGGACCGCGGCGGGCGTCAGCAGGACGGCGGCCTCGGGAGGCTGTCCCTCACCACCCGCCCTAGGCTGGGCCCGACGAAAGGGCGGCGATGAGCACGGACGCGGACGCGAGCACCGACGGCGACGACGACGGAGCGGCCGGGCGCGGGACGGTCCGCTCCCAGAGCGAGCACTGGGAGCGGACCTACGGCACCCACCCCGGGATGTACGGCGCCGAGCCCTCCGCCCCGGCCGTCCGCGCCGCCGAGGTGTTCCTGGCCCTGGGCGCCCGCCACGTCCTCGAACTGGGTGCCGGGCACGGCCGCGACGCGCTGTTCTTCGCCCGTTCCGGGCTCACCGTGACCGCCGCCGACTTCAGCCCCGTCGCGCTCGACCAGCTGGGCGCCCGGGCCGATGCCGAGGACCTTGCCGACCGGGTGGCCACCGCCGTCGTCGACGTACGCGAACCGCTGCCGTTCGCCGACGCCTCCGTGGACGCGGTGTTCGCCCACATGCTGCTGTGCATGGCCCTGTCCACCGACGAGATCCACGCCCTCGTCGCCGAGGTGCATCGCGTCCTGCGACGGGGCGGCACCTTCGTCTACACCGTCCGGCACACCGACGACGCCCACTACGGCGCCGGGACGGGTCACGGCGACGACATCTGGGAGCACGGCGGCTTCGCCGTGCACTTCTTCCCCCGCGCCCTCGTCGACGCCCTCGCCGACGGCTGGACCCTCGACGAGGTGATCGACTTCGAGGAGGGCGACCTGCCCCGCCGTCTGTGGCGCGTCACCCAGACCCGGCGCTGAGGAGACGCCGCAGAGTGCCGCAGCGACGCCGTGGCGACGCTGTGGATACGGCGACGGCCCGCCCGGTTCGCCCGGGCGGGCCATCGCCGTATCCGTGAGGGCCGATCACCGGCGACCGGCGGCGACTACCCCTTGCTGACCGCCGCCAGGATCTCCGGCAGCCGCCTCGCCGTCCGCGGCGCCGCCACCTTCAGGCCCGCCCAGATCATCAGCGCGCCGTAGAGCGTGCCGGCCGGGAGCAGCAGCCAGAGCAGGGACTGCTGGTCGGAGACATGGAGGTAGATCGTCGCGCCGATCAGCGGCGCGCACAGCAGCGGGGCCGTGAGCATGCCGCCGAGGATCGAGATCCACGCCAGGGCGCCCTGCCCCGGAGCCACGTTCTTGTAGCCGCTGTCCTGCGGGATGGAGTACGGGAAGGCGGCCGAGGCCACCGAGCCCGTCGCCAGCATCGCGCCGAGCAGGCCGAGCGCCAGGCCGATGGCGTCCGGGAGCCGTGTCCACTCGCCGAGGACGGCGACCGTGAGGACCGTGACGAAGACGGCGTACGGGAGGGTGACCGTGAGCAGGGCCAGGGCCCGCGCCCGCAGTTCGGCGTACGCGTCGGCCGTCGTCGAGATGGTCTGGGCGACCATCCAGAACGCCGAGGTGTCCTGTCCGAACTGGTTGTACATCAGCATGCCGAGCATGCCGGAGGCGAAGCACGCCCAGTAGATCGAGCCGGTGCCCTGGAGCGCGTTGACGAGCGGGACGATCAGGCCCAGGGCCAGCGAGGTCACGGCCCCGGCCTTCGTCTTCGGGTCGCGCCACAGATAGCGCAGGCTGCGCTCCATGACCGCGCCCGTGCGCCCGCCCGGCAGGATCCTGGCGAGCCACCCCGTACCGTCGGCCTTGTCACGGACGCCCGCGTCGGAGGCCGCGCCGATCGTGGAGCCGTCGGGCTCGACCATCAGCCGTACGAGGCTCCGCTGCCACCAGTGCACGAGCACCGCGAGCGTGGCCGCCGTGAGAAGCAGCCGGACCGCCGCCACCGCGTAGTCGCCCTCGCTGGCGGAGTCGACCGCGGCGATCGCCGCGGCCGGCGGCAGCCAGCCGACGACGGCCGTCGCCGGTTCCAGCGACTCCAGACCGCCGGCCTGGCCCAGGCGCTGGGCGGCGAAGTTCACGACCTGCATGCCGACGGCGATGATCAGGCCGCTGAGCAGTGCCAGGTCCCGGCCCTTGCGGGAGGTGAGGAGCCGGACGTTGGCGGCGGCCACGGCCCGGGACAGTGCCACGCACGTCACGGCCGTCAGCGGTACGGCGAGGACGGCGAGGACCGTGCCGGCCGCGCCGTGCGCGACGGACAGCGCGGCGCCCAGGGCCAGGACGAAGGTGAGGACGGGGCCGACGCCCACGAGGGAGGCCACGAGTAGCGCGCGGACCAGCGGCCGCGGTCGCAGCGGCAGCATGACGAGCCGCGACGGGTCGAGGGTCTCGTCACCGCTCGGGATGAACAGCGGCATCACCGTCCAGGAGAGCGCGAGCCCGCCCGTGAGGAGGATCGCGATGCTGTCGGCGTCGGCGCTGCCCCGCATGAGGACGAAGGCCAGCAGGAGGGCCGCGGCGAAGACCGCTCCGAAGACGATGGACAGGATGTACGCGGCCGTCCGTCCGCCCGACTGCCGCAGCCCGTTGCGCAGCAGGCTCAGTTTGAGCCGTACGAAGACGGAGGTGAGGGAGGGGACGGGCCCGGCCGGGGTCGCGGTGCCGGTGGTGGCCGTGGTCGGGAAGGCACTCATCGCTGGGCCCCGCCTGAAGCACCGGCCCCGCCCGAAGCACCGGCCCCGCCGGCAGCCCCCGCCCCGCCGCCCAGCCAGTCGAGCGAGTCGCCCGCAGCCTCGCGGCCGCTCGCGCCGACGAGCTCCAGGAACGCCGCCTGCAGCGAGGGCGCGTCGCCCCGTACCTCCGCGAGCGTGCCCTGGGCGCGGATCCGGCCCGCCGCCATCACGGCGACCCAGTCGCAGAGCGACTCGACGAGCTCCATGACGTGGCTGGAGAAGACGACGGTGGCGCCGGAGGAGGTGTACCGCTCCAGTACGCCGCGGATGGTCTGCGCCGAGACCGGGTCGACGCCCTCGAAGGGCTCGTCGAGGAAGAGCACCTCGGGGTTGTGGAGGAGCGCCGCCGCGAGCCCGATCTTCTTCCGCATACCGGTCGAGTAGTCGACGACCAGCTTGTTCTGCGAGCCGGTGAGGTCGAGGACGTCGAGGAGCTGTGCGGCCCGCTTGTCGACCTCGGCGCCGGGGAGCCCCCTCAGCCGCCCGCTGTACGCGAGGAGTTCGCGGCCGGACAGCCGCTCGAAGAGCCGCAGGCCCTCCGGCAGGATGCCGATCCGGGCCTTGACCTGGGCGACCGACTCGGGGTCGGCCCATACGTCGTGCCCTGCGACCTGGATGCGTCCCTGGTCGGGACGGAGCAGACCGGTGATCATCGAGAGGGTGGTGGTCTTGCCGGCGCCGTTGGGTCCCACGAGCCCGATGAACCTGCCGGCGGGCAGCACCAGGTCGATGCCGTTCACCGCGATCTGCTGGCCGAATCGCTTCCACAGGCCCTCGATGCGCACGGCGGGGTCCCCGTGTGTCTTACGGGCCCCACCCTAAGGGTGAGGCCCGCGGGGGACCCAGGGTCAGGACGTGCGGCTTCTCGCCTCCGCCGCTTCCCGGCCACACGCGTACGCGAGGGCGCTGATCAGTTCCTCGGCGTCGGGGAGCCAGCGGTTCGCCGGGGTGGGGCGGCGGGCCCACTGGACCGCGCCGCTGCCGCCGATGCGGGTGGGCGGGGCCGCCACGTAGTGGCCCTCGCCGCGGGTGGTGAGGTCGATGGAGGCCGGGACCCAGCCGAGCTTGCGGACGAGGTCGGGCACCTTGGTCGCGGCGCCCGGCAGGACGAAGAAGAACATCCGGCGGTCGGGGGTGCAGGTGACCGGGCCGAGCGTCAGCTCCATCCGCTCCATCCGGGCGAGCGCCAGGAACCCGGCCGACTCGGGCACCTCGATGGCGTCGAACGTACGGCCCGTCGGCAGCAGGATCGACGCCTTCGGCTGCTTCGACCACATCCGCCGGGCTCCGACGCCGCTGCCGGTCGCCTGGGTCGACCAGTCGGGCCTGACGGCGTGGGCGCCGGGCACGGCGCACGCGTCCGCACCGCAGGAGCAGCGCTCCCGGCCCTCGACGGCCTCCAACCAGGTCCCGGGAAACACGTCCCAGTGCCGCTCTTCCGCGTACCGCACGGCACTGTCCAGCAGCTGCTCGCCGCGCTGCTTGGGGATCTGTGCGGCTTCCGTGACTCCGATGGTCTCTTCCACGTGGAACACAACTTCCCCCGCCACCTGGGGTTACGGCCAGGGCGTGGAGCGGTGTGAGGCATCGATCCTGCACGCGGGGCGCATCGGTGCACGGGCGGGGGCGCGCGGGGGGCCGGGGAGCTGGGGTGGGTACGGACAGGTGGGGGCGCCGGTGGCGAAGCCGCGGCCGACGTGTCCGGTTTCGCGTGTTCACATCGGCATTGACCGGATATTCACCGGGCAGTGATCTCTTCTCGGTGATCACCGCACGGCCTCAGGGGGTACTCATGGCAGCCAGGCCACTCGTTCCGCGTCAGCTCAACGAACGGCTCCAGGCGCTCATCCAGGAGGCCGGCTGCTCCAACGCCGGCCTCGCCCGCAGGGTCAACATGGTCGGCGCGGAGCGCGGCCTCGACCTGCGGTACGACAAGACGTCGGTGGCGCGCTGGCTGCGCGGGCAGCAGCCGCGGGGGCGCGCGCCGGGGATCATCGCCGAGGCCCTCGGCCGCAAGCTGGGCCGTACGGTCACGATCGACGAGGTCGGCATGGCCAACGGCCGCAACCTCGCGGCCGGGGTGGGGCTCCAGTTCGCGCCGACCGTGCCCGGAGCGATCGAGCAGGTCTGCGAGCTGTGGCGCAGCGACGTGGGCCGCCGGGACTTCCTCTCCGGCTCCACGGTCGCGGCCTCCGCGCTCGTCGAGCCCAGCCGGGACTGGCTGATCACGGGCCCGGACACCCATGTGGCCCGGATGGCGGGAGCGCGCGTCGGGGTCGCGGACGTGGCGGCCGTACGGGAGATGACGGCGGCGCTCGTCGACCTCGACCGGCGGTTCGGCAGCGGGCATGTGCGCCCGGTGGTCGTCCACTACCTCAACAGCGTGGTCTCGGGGATGCTGTCCGGCTCGTACCGGGAGGCGGTCGGCCGGCAGCTGTTCGCGGCGGTCGCCCGACTGACCGAACTCGCCGGGTACATGGCGGTGGACACGGGCGAACCGGGCCTCGCCCAGCGGTACTACATCCAGGCGCTGCGGCTCGCGCAGGCCGCCGGCGACCGGGGCTACGGCGGCTATGTCCTCGCCGCCTCCATGAGCCACCTCGCCGCGCAGCTCGGAAACCCCCGGGAGATCGCCCAGTTGGCGCGGGCCGCGCAGGAGGGGGCGCGCGGGAAGGTGCCGCCGCGCGCGGAGGCGATGTTCCACGCGGCCGAGGCGCGCGGGCACGCCCTGCTCGGGGACCTCAGCGCCTTCGAGACGGCGGCGGGCCGTGCCGTGCGCGCCCTGGAGCAGGCCGATCCGGAGTCGGGCGACGACCCGGCGTGGATCGCGCACTTCGACCAGGCGTACCTGGCGGACGAACTGGCGCACTGCTACCGGGATCTGGGACAGGCGGAGGCCGCGGCGCGGGCGGCGGAGGAGTCGATCGCCGGACACCCGGAGACGCGCGCGCGGCGCCGGGCGATCGGCCTCGCCCTGCTCGCCTCGGCGCAGGTCCAGCAGCGCGAGGTCGAGCAGGCCTGCCGTACGGGCACGCGCGCGCTCGAACTGCTCGGCACGCTGCGGTCGTCGAGGGGCGCGGAGTACCTGGAAGACCTGCGGGAGCGTCTGGAGCCGTACGCGGGGGAGGCGGTGGTACGGGAGTTCGGGGCGCGCATGGAGCTCTATGCCGCTTAGTCCCTGCTGGGAGCGGTGCCGTTCGAGAAGGTTGTGTAACCGGGCTCACACGTGTGTGCGGAGCCCCGGGCGCACCCGGTAGCGTGAGCCGACGATTCCGTAGGTCCATCAGTAGGAGTCCCGGTGACGCAGAACGGACAGGGTCCGGAGCCGCAGTACCCGGCGGTGCCCCCCGCGCAGAACGCCCAAGGGGGAGCACAGCCGTACGGTGGCGCCTGGGGTCCCGCCGGCGCGGCGCCGGGCGGGCAGCCGCTGCCGCCCGCGCAGCCCCTGCCTCCGGAGGCGTCGCCGGGCGGCGCCGCCGACATGCAGTCCACCCAGTACCTGCCGCCGGTCCCGCCGCCGCAGCCCGGCTACGGCTACCCGGGACCGGGCGCCCCGGGCGGCGCCGACATGCAGGCGACCCAGCACATGGCACCGGTCCCGGGCGGGATGCCGCCGGTGGCCCCCGTCCAGGGCGGGATGCCCCCCGTGCCGGGCGGAATGCCGCAGGCGCCGGGGCAGCAGCCCGGCTACGGGTACCCGCAGCAGGCGCCGGGCGGGATGCCGCAGGCCGGTCAGCGGCCCGGGTACGGCTATCCGCCGCCGGCCGGGGACATGCAGGCCACCCAGCACATCGCCCCCGTGCCGCCGCAGCCGGGCGGGGGTGCCCAGACCCAGTTCCTGGGCACCGGGTCGCTCCAGGCGCAGGGGCCCGGGCCCGCGGGCGCCTCCGACGCGACCCAGTACATCGCCCCCGTACCGGCGCAGGAGCCCGGTGAGCGGCAGCCGCCCGCCGAGTTCGACAATCTCTTCCGTACGGAGGCGCCGCGGGCGCCGCAGGCCCCGCAGCAGCCGCACGCGCAGGCGTACCAGCAGCCCGCCCCGGCCCCGTATCAGCAGCAGCACCAGCCGCCGCAGCACCAGCAGTACCACCAGCCGCCGGCGCCCCCGCAGCAGTACGCGTACGAGGGTGCCTACTACGACGACGGCGCCGACCCCGAGCCCCCGCGCCGCAAGTCCCCGGTCGCGCTGATCGCCGCCGTCGTCGTCGGCTGCGCGGTCGTGGGCCTCGGTGCCGGCGCGCTGCTCAGCGGTGGCGACGAGGACAAGGACCCCAAGAAGGGCAGCCAGAACGTGGCGGAGAGCTCCGCCGCCCCGTCCGGCGAGGCCTCGACCGCGCCCACCGAGAAGCCGGCCGACCCGGCGGAGCCGCAGGCGCAGGAGCTGAGCAAGCTCCTCGCGACCAGCAGCGACAGCCGCAACACGGTGATCAGCTCGGTCGCGGCCATCGAGCAGTGCAAGAACCTCGACAAGGCGGCGAGCGACCTGCGGGGCGCCGCCGAGCAGCGCCGGAGCCTGGTCACCAAGCTCCAGTCGCTGTCGGTCGACAAGATCCCGGACAACCCGGCCCTGACGGCCGCGCTCACCAAGGCCTGGCAGGCCTCGGCCTCCGCGGACGACCACTACGCGGCCTGGGCGGACCAGATGAAGGACAAGAAGGCGTGCAAGGGCGGCAAGGCCCGCACGACCAACCACAAGGCCGCGGCGAACGCCAAGAGCGGCGAGGCCACCGCGGCCAAGAAGCAGGCTGCCTCGCTGTGGAACCCGACGGCCACGAAGTACGGCCTGGAGAAGCGGACGTACACCCAGCTGTAGCGCCGGCCGCGGCCCGGCCGTAGCCCCGCCACGAACACGGCCCCGCCGCGAGCACGGCCCCGCCGCGGCCCCGGCCGCGGCGGGGGAGGGACTCAGGGGGCGCTCAGGACGGTCTCGCCGACGTCGACGAAACCGGGCCGCTGCGCCACCAGCTGCCCCTTGCGGACCATCTGGAACGTCACCTCGTGGTTGACGATCCGGGGGAAGCCCGGGGCGCCGAGCAGGTCCTCGTACTTCCAGCGCAGGGTCGGGGTCAGGCCGCCGGTGTCGATCCGAGCGCCCCGGTCGAGGGCGAACGCGATCTGGGTGGCGGTGATCTTGTCGGCGTCGAGGGTCTCGACGACCTCCTTGAGGACCGTGTAGGCGATCCAGGTGGTCTGGACGCCCGCGTCGGCCGGGTCGACCCGGTTGTCGGCGAAGGCGTGCTCCTGGATGACCTTCCGCATCGGCGCCCAGCTCTTGTCGGACGCCTCCGGGTACCAGCCGGTGACGAACGCGCCCTCGAAGGGGCTGTGGGCGCCGCCGGTGCGGTCGATCACGGGCTGGCCGACGCTGCCGAGGACGGACGAGATCCGCACGCCGTCCTTCTTCTCGCCGGAGCCGTCGCCGGAGCCGTCGCCGGAGCCGTCGCCGTTCCCGCTGTCGCTCTCCTGCTGGGGGAGGCGACGGAAGGAGTCGAAGAAGGTCTGGGTGCGCTCGCCGAGCACGGCGGTGACGCAGCCGTCCTCGGCGCCGGCCTTCTCGCGGGCCTTGACGGCGGGCTCGGTGTACTCGGCGGCGTCCTCGACGGCGGGGATGTCGATGGCGCTGCGGTGGCTCGCCTTGCGCAGGCCCGAGTTGAGGAGCTCGGGGAGCTTGTCGCCGGCGAGGGTGTCGGGCCGGACGAGGGAGACCTTGCGGCAGGACGCGGCGAGCTGCATGCCGTGACCGGCGATGAGCGAGGCCTGGCCGCCGTTGACGGGGTAGGAGAGCGGGCTGGTGAACTCGTCCTCGGAAATGCCGTAGCCGCCGATGTACGGGATGCCCGCGGCCTCCAGGGGGGCCATGAAGGCGCGCCCGTTCTGGCTGTACGAGCCGACGACGGCGACCGCCTTCTCGCGGACGGCCCGGCGGGCGCAGGCGGCCGCGCCGGTGGTGGTGTTGTGCTCGTTGCAGGTGAGGATGCGCAGCTCGTGGCCGTCGATGCCGCCCTGGGAGTTGACCCAGCGGGCGTAGGTCTGGGCCATGGCGGGCATTCCGGGCATATTGGTGGCACGGGTCTGGTCGGGAGCCCACGTCATCACGGTGACGGGCTCCCTGGAACCCCCCGTGGTTCCAGGGAGCACGCCACAACCGGTGAGCAACGAGGCTCCGGCCGTCGCGGTCGTGACGTACGCGAGGAGTGAGGTCAGTCGCCGTCCGGTCATGGACACGCACATTTCCGCCTCACGGGTAACGCGGGAGTGAGCATGGTTCAACGCGGGGTGACGTGAAGGTGAATTACGGGGGCTACGAGGGGGCGGCTCCGGTTACCGGACACGGGAACGTACGATCGAAACGTGTCCAGTCCAGTCTCCGGTTCGGTTAACTCTTCCCGTCGCGGCCGTCGCTCCTCCACCATGGGCGGCATGCCGCTCAACGACATGCCGTGGTGGCGCTGGCGCAGCAACGTGCGCTCGGCGCTGCACATGCTCTCCGACCCCGGGTTCCACGAGACCACCTGGCTGGCCGGCCTCGACGGGTACGGCGACGTCACCGACGCCGTCTACCGCCTGGTCGAGGACACCTGGCTCGACAACTGGTCCGCCGAGAAGTACGTCGGCTCGATCTTCCGCGACACCGGCGAGGCCGCCCTCGTCGACGCCGCCGTCCTCCGGGTGCTGCGCATCATGCACCAGGTGGGCCCCGACGCCCCCGTCTCCGCCTACCTCCAGCACCCCGGGTGGCCCGAGGCCGTACGGGCCGCCCGCGAGGCCCACGTACGCCTCGCGCAGGCGGACGGGGAGGACCCGGACACGCCACCGCGCTCCCTGGACGTGCTGCACATCATGACGGGGTCCGTCTGACGGACGGTGGGTCACCGCGCACCGCCGGATATGGCAGGCTGACGGGATGACCGACCAGTACGTCCTCACCCTCTCGTGCCCCGACAAGCAGGGCATCGTGCACGCCGTGTCGAGCTACCTCTTCATCACCGGGTGCAACATCGAGGACAGTCAGCAGTTCGGAGACCGCGACACCGGGCTCTTCTTCATGCGGGTCCACTTCTCGGCCGAGGCCCCCGTGAACGTCGACAAGCTGCGCGCCAGTTTCGTCGCCGTCGGCGACTCCTTCGAGATGGACTGGCAGATCCACCGCGCCGACCAGCGCATGCGGGTCGTCCTCATGGTGTCGAAGTTCGGCCACTGCCTGAACGACCTGCTGTTCCGCTCGCGGCTCGGCGCCCTGCCGGTCGAGATCGTGGCCGTCGTCTCCAACCACAGCGACTTCGAGGAACTCGTCGGCTCGTACGGGCTGCCCTTCCGGCACATCCCCGTCACCAAGGACACCAAGGCGGAGGCCGAGGCCGAGCTCCTGGACCTGGTCCGCGAGGAGAACGTCGAGCTGGTCGTCCTCGCCCGCTACATGCAGGTCCTCTCCGACGACCTCTGCAAGCAGCTCTCCGGGCGGATCATCAACATCCACCACTCCTTCCTCCCGAGCTTCAAGGGCGCCAAGCCCTACCACCAGGCGCACGCGCGCGGCGTGAAGCTGATCGGCGCGACCGCCCACTACGTGACGGCCGACCTCGACGAGGGCCCGATCATCGAGCAGGAGGTCGAGCGCGTCGCCCATGACGTGACCCCGGACCAGCTGGTCGCGATCGGCCGCGACGTGGAGTGCCAGGCGCTGGCCCGCGCGGTGAAGTGGCACGCGGAGCACCGCATCCTGCTGAACGGCCGCCGCACGGTGGTCTTCGCGTGACATCCACCACCGGGTAACACTCACCACCGCGTCCCACCCGCCACCGCCGGCCGGCCGGCCGTCGGCACGCGGCGTCGTCTTGGGCGGCGGTCGGCTCCGCCGTCGTCGCCCCCGCGCGAGGCACGCTCCGTCGCGGAGTCCGCGGGCGCGACCTACAGCCGGCTCAACGACGCCGCCGCCGACAGGACGTCCCTGATCGCCTCGCGGTCGCCGTCCTGGCCCGCCGCCGCTTCCTCCGGGGAGATGTGCCCGGCCACCAGCTGGCAGAACTCCACTCCGTCCATCGCCACCTGCGCCACCACCTGCTCCGGCGAGCCGAGCGCCGCCGGGGAGTCCAGGGCGATGTACCAGTGGCCGCCGCCCGCGCCCTCCACCTCCAGGTGCAGCGAGCGGCCCGGCGCGCCCGCCGCGACCAGACGGCGGGCCGGCGACGCCAGGCCCGTACGGCGCCGGTTGGCCAGGGCGCCCGGAAGCAGCCGGGCCGCCAGGTCGATCATGCTGTGCAGATGCGCCCCGCTCGGTGCCGCGTACGGGTACGCCACCGCGTTCGCGATGTCGTCCGCGTGTACCCAGCACTCGAACGCCCGCTCAAGCAGCGAGTCCCGCAGCGGCAGCGCGAAGTCCTTGTACGTGACCGTGAGGTCCGCCACGCCGCGCCCCGCGAACGACACCGTGCGGATCAGCGTGTGGCTCTGGTCCCGCCACGGGCCGCGGATCGAGCGGTTCGGCGGCCGGTCCAGGCCCGACCAGAGCGCCTCCGTCCGCTCCGACGGGGACAGCTCAGGGGTCCCCGCGCCCAGCGGGTCCTCCAGGCCGAGCGCCGCCGACACGAGCCCGTCCACCGCGAGGAGATGACCCATGACGCCGGCGACCGTCGCCTTCCGGCGGACGATCCGGCCCTCCTCGTACCACTTCAGCCGCACCGGCGCGTGCCACTCCGACTCGCCGATGTCCCGGAGCAGGGCGTCGAGCCGCGCGGTCTCCGCGTCGTACGGCGTGACCCACTCCGGCACCGGGATGCGCGCCGGACGCCGGCCCAGGCAGTTCTCCAGGACCCGGGACCGCAGCAGCGGGTCGAGGTCCAGATCGCGGTCCTCGTGCAGCAGCGCCACCGCGTCCCGCAGCCGCAGCGCCTCGTCCGCGCACGGCGCGCAGGCCGTCAGGTGGTCCTCGACCGCCTGCGTCTCCCCGGCCGAACACGCCGAAAGGGCCCAGGCCCCGAGAAGGGACTTGAGCACCCCGTGCGTCAGGACGGGTACGTCGGGCTCGGGTTCCGCCCCGGGCTTCTCCTCCTCCGGCGCTCCACCCGGGTCGGCCGTCAGGTCCGCGTGGTCGTCAGCCGCCCGACGCGGTCCCGGTATCCACGGGGCGCGTGCGACGTCGTCCCCGTCGTCGCCGTTCGCCCGGGTCACCGCGCCCGTCCGTAGCCGGGCGGACCGCCGCCCTCGGAGAAGGGCCGGTTCGCCGAGGAGAGCAACTGGAGTCCGAGACGCAGGCGCCGCCGCGCCTCGTCCTCGGTGACGCCGAGGTCGGCGGCGGTCTGCCGGTAGTCCCGCCGCTGGAAGTACGCCAGTTCGAGCGCGGCACGGAGCGGCGTCGGCATGGACGTCACGATGTAGTCGGCGCGGGCCGCGACCGAGGCCCGCCGGACCTTCTGCTCCAGCTCCTCCGCCGAACCCCGGCCCGTCTCCGCGTACGCCGTCGTCTCGGCCTGCCGCAGACGGTGCACGGCCTGCCGCTGCGTCAGCTTGGCCACCCACGAGCGCAGGTTCCCCTGCTTCGGGTCGTACGCGTCCGGGTTCTCCCAGATGTAGCCGAAGACCTCGCGGGTGATCTGGTCGGCCGCGTCGTCGTCGTCGAGGACCCGGTGGGCGAGGCTGTGCACCAGGGCGGCGAACCGGTCGTACAGCTCGCCGAGCGCGGCCGCCTCGCCGCGCGCCAGCCGCTGCTGCATCCTGCGGTCCCAGCGCGGTGGTGTGTCCATCGCCATCCGACCCTCGCCCCTCCCGGCTCCGGCGGCTCTCCGTCTCTACTCCAAAGTAGTGTGCCGCTCCGACAACGCACCCGTGTTTGCCGCAAGTGCGCCCTTGACGCGGGCCCGGATGGTAAGGAAAGCGTCATCTCCGCGCCCGGGGGTTTCGGACCGTGCCGGTGGGGCAGGCGGCGACCGTGACGACGATCGAGGTCGACGAGAACGAGTACGGCTCCTGGACGGTGTTCCGTGTACGGGGCGAAATGGATCTGGTCACCTCCCCCCGGATACGCCGCCGCGTCCACGACGCCGTGGCGGGCGGCCGCCACGACCTGGTGATCGACCTGTCCGCGGTGCGGTTCTGCGACTCCAGCGGGGTGGGGGTGCTGATCGCGGCCCGCCGGCTGCTCCGCTCCTGCGGCGGCCGGCTGCGCCTGATCCTCCCCGAGGACCGGGACGGTCACGTCGGCCGGGTTCTCACCGCGCTCGGCGTCCGGCGCCTCTTCGAGGTGTACGAGGACGTGCCGGGGGCGCTTCCGGCGGCGGCGGTCGCCGACGCGCCCCTCCCCGGGCAGAGGGTCACCGACCGAATCGCTCCCTGAGCTTGTACTTCATTACCTTCCGCAGCGTCTCGTTGCGGGGGAGCGCGTCCACCACCTCCAGTTGCTCCGGCAGCTTGTGGACCGACAGGCCCGCCTCCCGCAGGAAGGCCGTCACCAGCGGGAGGGTCAGCGGGCCGGCTCCCGGGGGCTGTTCGACGACGGCGCAGACGCGCTCGCCGCGCTCGGCGTCCGGGAGGCCTATGACGGCGGCGTCGCCGACGTCCGGGTGCCCGTGGAGGAGGTCCTCGATCTCCTTGGCCGAGATGTTCTCTCCCTTGCGGATGATGATGTCCTTGACGCGGCCGGTCAGGACCAGGTGCCCGCTCGGGGTGAGGTGTCCGACGTCGCCGGTGACGAGGAATCCGTCCTCGTCGAAGGCGGCGGCCGTCTGCGCCGGGTCCAGGTAGCCCCGGCAGACGGCCTCGCCGCGGAGCCGCACCTCCCCGGAGCCGGTGATCCGGATCTCCATGCCGGCCGGCGGGCGGCCCTCGGTGGTGGCGAGGTTCTCGGCGGTGTCGTCGGGCGCGCCCATGGTGATCATGGGGACCTCGGTCATGCCGTATCCGTGGGTGAGCTGGCAGCCCAGCTCCTTGCGTACGGCGTGGTAGATCTCCGGCGGCTTCGGCGCCCCGCCGCCCGCGAGCAGCCGCAGGGTGGGGATGACCGGCTCGCCGGGCTGTCTGCGCTGCTCGGCGAGGAACATCGAGTAGAAGGCGGTGGAGCCGCCGGCGACCGTCACCCCGTGCCGCCGGTACTCGTCGAGGGCGTCGGGCAGCGCGAACTGTTCGAACATGACGGCCGGGAAGCCGTACAGCAGCAGCATCACGGTGTAGTCGGGCCCGGCGATGTGCGCGTACGGGAAGGCCATCGAGCCGACGTCGGACGCGGTGAGCCGCAGCGCGTGGGCGAGGCAGGAGCCGCCCGCGAGGAGCGAGCGGTCGGTGTGCAGGACGCCTTTGGGGTCGGAGGTCGTGCCCGAGGTCCAGTAGATCCAGCGGACGTCGGTCCCGGAGGCGGGGGGCGGGGGCAGCACCGCCGGGTCGCCGTCGGGCAGGGAATCGGAGTCGTACGCTTCGAAGATCCCGTGCGCGCCGAGCCGTCGCGCCATCTCCGTATGGTCGAATCCACGCCAGAATCCGGGGACGGCGAAGAACTCGGCCTTGGACTCGCGCAGCGCGAAGCCGACCTCCTTGTCCCGGTAGAAGGGGATCACGGGCGTCTGTACGGCTCCGATGCGGGCGAGCGCGAAGGAGAGCACCGCGGTCTCGATGCGGGTGGGCAGCTGCCAGGCGACGACGGTGCCAGGACGCACCCCCATGGCGTGGAGCCCCGCGGCGCAGCGCTCGGCGCGCTCGCGCAGCCCGCCGAAGGTGAGGACCCGGTCGCCCTGGAGGAGGACGGGCCGGTCGGGGGTGAGGGCGGCGCGGCGCTCGACGAGCTCCCAGAGTGTGCGGGCCGCGCCCAGGGCGTGTGCGGTCTGATCCATGACCGGACTCCTCTTGGCTGACGTTCCGTCAGATCGTCCGGTGAGCGTAGAGGCCGGGCGCTTGTCGGTCCAGGGGTGCGGGGCTAGCCTGATGCCGTCAGATCTGACGGTCCATCAGAAACATGGAGGGGTCATGACGGAACTGCCCCGCATCATCAGCGTCGACGACCACGTGATCGAGCCCGCCCACCTCTTCGAGACCTGGCTCCCGAAGAAGTACCGCGACCGCGGCCCCCAGCCCCTCACGGCCGGCATCGGGGAGCTCGCCTACGTCGCCGGCAAGTACCAGATCACGATGGACCCGGACGGCCCGCCGACCGACTGGTGGATCTACGAGGACCTCACGTTCCCGTACAAGCGCAACATCGCCGCCGTCGGCTTCGACCGCGACGACATGACCCTGGAGGGCATCACCCGCGCCGAGATGCGGCGCGGCTGCTGGGACCCCAAGGCACGCCTCGCCGACATGGACCTCAACCACGTCGAGGCCTCCCTCTGCTTCCCCACCTTCCCCCGCTTCTGCGGCCAGACCTTCGCGGAGGCCCACGACAAGGAGGTCGCCCTCGCCTGCGTGCGCGCCTACAACGACTGGATGGTCGAGGAGTGGTGCGGCGACAGCGGCGGCCGGCTCATCCCGCTCTGCATCATCCCGCTCTGGGACATCGACCTCGCCGTCGCCGAGATCCGGCGCAACGCCGCCCGCGGCGTCAAGGCCGTCACCTTCTCCGAGATCCCCACCCACCTCGGCCTGCCGTCGATCCACTCCGGCTACTGGGACCCCTTCTTCGCCGTCTGCCAGGAGACGGGCACGGTGGTCAACATGCACATCGGCTCCAGCAGCCAGATGCCCGCCGCCTCGCCCGACGCCCCGCCCGCCGTCCAGGCCTCGCTCAGCTTCAACAACGCGATGGCCTCGATGATGGACTTCCTCTTCAGCGGGGTCCTCGTGAAGTTCCCCCGGCTCAAGCTCGCCTACAGCGAGGGCCAGATGGGGTGGATCCCGTACGCCCTGGAGCGCGCCGACGACGTGTGGGAGGAGCACCGCGCCTGGGGCGGCGTCCGCGACCTCGTCCCCGAGCCGCCGTCCACGTACTACTACCGGCAGATCTTCTGCTGCTTCTTCCGCGACAAGCACGGGATCGCCTCCCTGGACGTGGTGGGGAGGGACAACGCCACCTTCGAGACCGACTACCCGCACGTCGACTCGACCTTCCCGCACACCAAGGAGGTCGCCCTCGACCACGTCCAGGGCCTCGACGACGAGACGGTCTACAAGCTCATGCGGGGCAACGCCATCCGCATGCTCGACCTCGACCTCGACCGGGACGTCGACTTCGGGCGGGGCGCCGACGTCGGGCGGGGCACCGCCTGATGGACCTCTCCTGCACCGACGAGGAGGAGGAGTTCCGCGCCCGGCTCCGGGAATGGCTCACCGCCGCCCTGCCCGGACTCCCGCCGAGACCCGACCCGATGGACTGGCCGGCCCGCCGGGCGTACGACTGCGGCTGGCAGCGCCGGCTCCACGACGCCGGATACGCCGACGTGCACTGGGACGCCTCCCCGACCCAGCGGCTGATCTTCCTGGAGGAGACCGAACTCGCCGGGGCGCCCTATGTCGGCGCCAACTTCGTCGGCCTCCTCCACGCGGGCCCGACGATCGCCGCCGAGGGGACGGCCGAACAGCGCGCCCGCTGGCTGCCGCCGGTCCTGCGCGGCGACGACGTCTGGTGCCAGGGCTTCAGCGAGCCCGGCGCCGGCTCCGACCTCGCCTCGCTCCGTACCCGGGCGGTACGGGACGGGGACGCGTACGTCGTCACCGGCCAGAAGATCTGGACCTCGCACGCCGAGGTCGCCGACTGGTGCGAGCTGTTGGTGCGGACGGACCCCGAGGCGCCCTCCAGACACCGGGGCATCACCTGGCTCGCGATGCCCATGGACGCCCCCGGCATCACCGTGCGGCCGCTGCGGACGCTCGCCGGTTCCACCGAGTTCGCCGAGGTCTTCCTCGACGAGGTGCGGGTGCCCGTCGAGAACCGGGTCGGCGAGGAGAACGACGGCTGGCGGGTCACCATGGTCACCCTCTCCTTCGAACGCGGCACCGCGTTCGTCGGCGAGGTCGTCGCCTGCCGCCGCCTCCTCGGCGAACTCGCCCGTGCCGCACGGAAGAACGGCACCTGGGACGACGCCGTCCTGCGCCGCCGCCTCGGCAGGCTCTCCGCCGAGTTCCAGGCCCTGTGGCGGATCGTCCAGGCCAACGTCAGCGAGGCCCAGGCGACCGGCGGGGTGCCCGGCGCGGGCGGCTCCGTCTTCAAACTGCACTACTCGCACGCCCGCCAGGAGCTGTACGAGGCCGCCGCCGCCGTCCTCGGCCCCGACTCGCTCGACCTCGGCCGCGACTGGACCCTCGACCGGCTGTCCTCCCTCTCGTACACGATCGCGGCCGGCACCTCCCAGATCCAGCGCAACATCGTCGCCGAGCGCATCCTCGGCCTGCCGAAGGGCCGGTGACTCCCGCCATGGACTTCCGACTCACCGAGGACCAGCGGGCCCTGCGGGGCGGTGTACGGGACCTCCTGGAAGGCCGCTTCGGCCGGGAGGCACTGCGGGCGGCGGTCGACTCCGGCGGGGCGCTGGACCGCGACCTGTGGCGGGAACTCGGCGCGGCCGGGTTCTTCGCGCTGCGGCTGCCGGAGGAGGAGGGCGGCGTGGGTCTGGGCCTTCCGGAGGCGGTCCTCGTGTTCGAGGAGGCGGGGCGTGTGCTGCTGCCCGGGCCCCTCGTCGCCACGCACATGGCGGCGGGGTCCGTGCCGGGGGCGGCGGAAGGGGCCGTCGTCGTCACCGCCGTGGACGAAGGGCTGGTCCCCTGGCTGGAGCAGGCGGATGTGGTGCTGGGGGACACCACCGGGGCCGTACCGATGCGGTCGGTGGATCCGCTCACCCCGCTCCACCGGGTGCCCGTGCCCGTGTCCGTGCCCGCTCCCGGCGAGGGGGAGGCGCGTCTCCAGGCCGCCCTGCTCACGGCCGCCGAGCAGGTGGGAAGTGCCGGTCGGACCACCGAGACGGCCGTCTCCTACGCTCGTGAGCGGGAGCAGTTCGGGCAGGTCATCGGCGGGTTCCAGGCCGTCAAGCACCTCTGCGCCGGGATGCTCGTCCGGACCGAGCTCGCCCGCGCCGCCGTCCGCGCCGCCTCCCTCACCGTCGACCCCGTCGAGATCGCCGGCGCCAAGCTCCTCGCCGACGAGGCCGCGACCGCCAACGCCCGCGACTGCCTCCAGGTCCACGGCGGCATGGGATTCACCTGGGAGGCCGACGTCCACCTGCATCTCAAGCGCGCCTGGGTGCGGGCCGGGCTGCGCCTGCCGGCCGCGCGCGCCGAGGAGGCGGTGGCAGCCGGACTGTGACTCCCGGCATCGCTCTCCGCGCGCGCCGGGTCACGGAATGTTGATATCTGGTTGTGTCCTTCGGCGGGGCCGTCACGGCCCGGAGTCGGCCTCCGCCTCCGGTACGCTCCGTGGGATGCGAGTGCTCGTTGGCCCGGATCGTCCCGGTGTCGCCCCTGAGGTGACTCCGGACCCGGGAATGCGCGCCGCTCGCGCCCCGAGGAGGCGCTCCGCGCGCTCCTGTTCGACTCCCCGCAGCGTGCGTCGCACAGTATGGACTACGCGTACTCCTTCGCGCTGGAATATGCCCGAAGCGCTTGTTGCGGTGACTGTACGTCAACCATGCTGTCTCACAAGGGAATCACGTTCCGTAAGGGCGTCGATGGCTGTGAGGCGCGAGGCGATGTGTCCGCCGGTTCGGATGGTGTGAGCGGTGCAGGTGCTTCAGGTTCAGTTGGAGGTCGGGCCGGACCCGGCGGAGGTGGGGCGAGCCCGGAGGTGGGCCCGGTCGCGGCTCGCCGGCTCGGGCATAGGCGATGACGAGCCGCTGGCCGAGACGCTGGTGCTCCTCATCTCCGAGCTCGTGACCAACGCCGTGGTGCACACCGGCTGTCCGGCCGTGCTGCGGATGCTGTTCGCGGCGGAGGGCGGGGTGCGGGTCGAGGTGGCGGACGCGAGCGACCGCCCGCCGCGGCCCCGGCACGCGGAGGGCGACGACACCAATGGGCGTGGCCTGGAGCTGGTCGACGGCCTCGCGGACCGGTGGGGCTGGCAGCCCGAGGGTGCCGGCAAGAGTATCTGGTGCGAGGTGGACCCGGCTCCGGCCGCGCCTTCGCCGGGTCTGGGGCACGGCTCGGGACATGGTTCGGGGCACGGCTCGGGACACGTCCCCGGCGTCGGCCCCGGTGCGGGGCCGGGGGCGTCGATGACGCCCGGCCGGGTGCACTGCTGACGGTTCGCGGCCGGGTGGCGGGTGACGGCGGCCGAGCCGTGCGCGCCGCCACCCGTCGATGTACCGGTGCTCAGAGGATGGCGACCGGTGCCACCGGTGTGCCCGTACCGCCCACGAAGGGCTCGGGCATCGCGGAGAGCAGGAAGGCGTAGCGCCGCTCTTGTGCACAGGCTGTGGACAGAGCTTCCAGATTCCAGTTCTGCCCCTGGAGCATGCCCATCTCGACCAGGTCGAGGGCGTGCACGGGCAGCCACAGGTCCTCGATCTCGGGCGGGAAGATCTCGAAGGTGAGGGTGTCGTCGGCGACGGCCGCGACGTCCCGGGCGTGGAACCACTCCGGCGTGCGGATCGAGAGTCCGGGCGACGGAAAAGCGTATCCGTGCCGGTCGCCGGCCAGGTACGACTGCATCTGACCCGTCCGTACGAGCACGATGTCGCCGGACCGTACGGTCACCCCGGCGAAGTCGGCGGCCTCGTCCAGGTCCTCGGGTGTGACGGCGTGGTCGCCCGGCAGTCGGTCGAGGCCCTTGGCGGCGGCCACGTCGAGCAGGACCCCGCGGCTCACGAGGTGGCGGGCCGTGTGGATGCCGCTGAACTCGGAGCGGCCGTGCGGGGTGATGGTGCCGGCAGGGCGGCCGTTGTAGATGTGGCCGGAGTGGGAGACATGGGTCAGGGCGTCCCAGTGGGTGCCGGCCTGGAGGCCGAGGGTCACGGCGTCGTCGCTGGTGGCGACCGTGCCGGGGCCGAAGAGCTCCTGGTTGATCTGGACCATGACGTGGAGCGGATTGACCCGGCCGGGGATCATGCCGGTCTGGACGCCGTCCTGCTTGAGGTCGACGGCGAGGGGGACGCGGTGGCCGGTGCGGACGGTGGCGACGGCCTCCCGTACGACCTCGTCGGTGACGAGGTTGAGGGTGCCGATCTCGTCGTCCTGGCCCCAACGGCCCCAGTTGTTGACGCGCTTGGCGATCTCGTGGAATGCGGCGGGCAGAGACATCGGGGCCTCCGGGGTCTTGTTTTCCGATATCTGACGGACCGTAGAATCCTGACGACGAATGAATCTAACGGACCGTCAGAAACTGCGGGAGGGGCCGGGCGTGGGGAACTTCTTGGCTGGCAAGGTCGTCGCCGTGACGGGCGCGGGACGGGGCATCGGCCGCGCCGTGGCCCTCGTGTGCGCGGCGGAGGGCGCGAAGGTCGTCGTCAACGACTACGGGGTGTCGATCGAGGGCGGTGAGCCGACCTCGGAGATCGCGCTGTCGGTGGTGAAGGAGATCGAGGCGGGGGGTGGCACGGCGGTCGCGGTCGCCGACGACATCTCGACGATGGCGGGCGGACAGCGGGTCGTCGACGTCGCCCTCGCCGAGTACGGGCGCCTGGACGGGGTCGTGTGCGTGGCGGGCATCCTGCGCGAGCGGATGCTCTTCAACATGTCCGAGGAGGAGTGGGACCCGGTCGTCGCGACGCATCTCAAGGGCACGTTCACGGTCTTCCGGGCGGCCTCGGCGATCATGCGGCGCCAGGGGACCGGGACCCTCATCGGCTTCACGAGCGGCAACCACCAGGGCTCGGTGGCCCAGGCCAACTACGCGGCCGCGAAGGGCGGGATCATCTCCCTCGTGCGGTCGGCGGCGCTCGGCCTCCACAAGTACGGGGTGACGGCGAACGCGGTGGCGCCGGTGGCGCGGACCCGGATGTCGGCGAACGTCCCGATGGAGCTGAAGGAGATCGGGGAGCCGGAGGACGTGGCCGCCCTCGTCGTCTACCTGCTCTCCGAGCGGGCCCGCGCGGAGAGGATCACCGGCCAGGTCTACACGATCGCCGGCCCGAAGATCGCGGTCTGGGCGCAGCCCAGGGAACTGCGGGCGGGATACGCGGAGGGCGGCGCCTGGACCCCCGAGCGGATCGCGGACTTCCTGCCGGGGACGGTGGGGGTGGATCCGATGCCGATGCTGGCGCGCCTCGAGGAGATGGCCCGGGCCGCGGCGGCGGGCGACCGCCCCAACGCGGGCACGGGCCACGGCGGGGGCACGGGCGGCACCGGGGGCACGGGCCCCGCCACCGGCACCCGTCCCGACACGAGCGAGGAGAACGGCTCATGAGGGGTGTGGTGTTCGACGGGAAGCAGGTCCAGGTCGTCGACGACCTGGAGGTACGGGACCCCGGGCCCGGCGAGGTGCTGGTGGGGATCGCGGCGGCCGGACTGTGCCACAGCGATCTGTCGGTCGTCGACGGGACCATCCCCTTCCCCCCTCCCGTCGTCCTCGGCCACGAGGGCGCCGGGGTCGTCGAGGCGGTCGGACCGGGGGTCACGCACGTCGAACCGGGCGACCACGTGGCCCTGTCGACCCTCGCCAACTGCGGGGCCTGCGCGGACTGCGACCGCGGACGGCCCACCATGTGCCGGAAGGCCATCGGGATGCCGGGGCAGCCGTTCTCGCGGGGCGGGCGGCCGCTCTACCAGTTCGCGTCGAACTCGTCGTTCGCGGAGCGGACCGTCGTGAAGGCGGTCCAGGCGGTGAGGATCCCGCAGGACATCCCGCTGACCTCGGCGGCGCTGATGGGCTGCGGCGTCCTCACCGGGGTCGGGGCCGTACTGAACCGGGCCAGGGTCGGGCGGGGCGAGACGGTCGTCGTCATCGGCACGGGCGGGATAGGGCTCAACGTCCTCCAGGGCGCGAGGATCGCGGGCGCGCTGACGATCGTGGCCGTGGACACGAACCCGGCGAAGGAGGCGGTGGCCCGGCAGTTCGGGGCGAGCCACTTCCTGACCTCCACCGACGGGGTACGGGAGATCCTCCCCACCGGCGCCGACCACGTCTTCGAATGCGTCGGGCACGCCGGGCTCGTCCGGACCGCGATCGACCTCCTCGACCGGCACGGGCAGGCGATCCTCCTCGGCATGACCGCGCCGAAGGAGGAGGCGAGCTTCCTGCCCGCCGCGATGTTCCTGGACAAGTCGATCCTGGGGTGCCGGTACGGCTCCTCCCGCCCGCAGCGCGACATCCCGCTCTACGCCGAGCTGTACCGATCGGGCCTCCTCCTCCTCGACGAACTCGTCACCGCCACGTACCCGGTGGAGGAGTTCGCGAGGGCGGTGGAGGACGCGGAGGCGGGCAAGGTGGCCCGGGGGGTCCTCACCTTCTGAGTCTCCTCTCGCGGGTGGTCGCGGCGCCGGAGGGGAGGGCGAGGCGGAAGGCGGGACGGGGCGAGCGCGGTGGGAAAACGAGGTGGGCCGCACGGGTGTCCGTCGTTACGGTCCTGGGCATGTCCTATCGCGAGCTCGCCACCCGCCCCGTCCTCGCCTGGTCCGCCGTCACCGTCGCCGGTCGGCTCCCCGTGGCCATGGCCCCCCTCGCCCTGGTGTTCCTCGTCCGGGAGCGCCCCGGCGGGTACACGCTCGGAGCCGTGCTCGCCGCCGCGTACGTCATCGGGGAGATCGTCGCCGCGCCCGTCCTCGGCCTGCGGCTGGACGCCGAGCACGCCCGGCCGCAGCTCGTCGCCGGACTCGCCGTCGGGGCCACCGGGTTCGCGGGTCTCGGGCTCGCGCCCGGGGCGCACCCCCTCGTGCTCGCCGCCCTCGCCCTGCTCGCCGGCGCCGGGCCCGCCGCCGTGCCCGGCGGGCTGCGCGCGCTCCTCACCAGCCTCGTCCCCGAGCGGGCCGTGACCCAGGCGATGAGCATGGAGTCGGTGCTGACCTTCGGCATCTGGGCCGCCGCTCCCGCCCTCACCACCGGTCTGGCGCTCGGCGTCGACCCCGCCGTACCCCTGCTGCTCATGGGCGTCCTGATGGGTCTGTCCGTCACCGGGCTGTGGACGCTCCCGCCCGGCTGGCAGCAGGCGGCCAAGGAGGACGGCGCGTCGACGCGGCGGGCGCTGCTCCGGGCCTGGCCGGTGTACGTGCTGGGGGCGGCCGGTCTGACGCTGCTCGCGCTCGCCGAGCTGATCCTGCCCGCGCTCCTCGAACAGCGGGGGATCGGCATCGGCTGGGCGGGTCTGCTGCTCGCCGGGTTCTCGATCGGTTCGGCGGTCGGCGCGTTCGCGTACGGCCTCCGGGCCGACTGGCCGGGCACGCTGACCGTCCAGTCCCTCGTCCTGGTCCTCGCGGTCGCCTCGGGCGTCGCCCTGGTCGCCGTACTGCCCTCGGCGATGGGGATCGCGGTGGCCCTGGTGGCGGCCGGGCTCCTCCAGGCCCCGGCGAGCCTGGCCCGGAACCTGGCCCTCAGAGAGCTCCTGCCGCCGTCGGCGCTCGCCGCCGGGTACTCGGTCATGTACGCGGCGGTGGGCGCCGGTTACGCGGCCAGCGGCACCCTCGCCGGCGGTCTGCTCAAGGTCGTGGCGCCGTCCACGGCGATCCTCTGGGGGGTCGGTCTGACCGGCCTGCTCGTCCTGGTCGGAGCGACGGGGGAGCGGCGGCTCGTCCGGGAGCGAGAGGGCGGCGACCGTCCGCTGCCCCGGCCTCAGGGAGAAGCCTCCGAGGACGCGGACGCGGCCGTGCGGAACGTCCGCCGGTAGGACGTCGGCGTCACCCCGATCGCGCTCATCAGGTGCACCCGCAGCGACTGCGCCGTGCCGAACCCCGCGTCCTGCGCGACCCGGTCGACGGGCAGTCCGGTGGACTCCAGGAGGTGCCGGGCGCGTTCGACCCGCTGCTGGGTGAGCCACTGGCCGGGGCTGATGCCCACCTCGTCACGGAAGCGGCGGGTGAACGTCCGTACGCTCATCGCCTCCTTCTCGGCCAGGTCCCGCAGCTGGATCGGCTCGTGCAGGTGGGCGAGGGCCCAGGCCCGTGCGGTGGTCGTGGTGTGGGTCCCGGCCTCCGGCAGGGGCCGCTCGATGTACTGGGCCTGACCGCCGTCCCGGTGCGGCGGTACGACGGTCCTGCGGGCGACGTCGTTGGCGACGGCGGTGCCGTGGTCGCGGCGCACGATGTGCAGGCACAGGTCTATCCCGGCGGCCACGCCCGCCGAGGTGAGGACGTCGCCGTCGTCGACGAACAGGACGTCCGCGTCGACCCTGACGCGCGGGAAGAGCCGCTGGAAGTGCTCGGCGGAGGACCAGTGGGTGGTGGCCGGGCGCCCGTCCAGATACCCGGCGGCGGCGAGCACGTACCCGCCGGTGCAGATGGAGACGAGCCGGGTGCCGGGCCGGATGTGGGCCAGTGCGGCGGCCAGTTCGCCGGTGAGCCGTCCCTCGTCGTAGACCGGGCCGAGCTCGTACGAGGCCGGTACGACGACGGTGTCGGCGGTGGCGAGGGCCTCCGGGCCGTGCTCGACGTGGATCGAGAAGTCCGCGTCGGTCGGCACCGGCCCTGCGGCCGTCGCACAGGTGACGATCTCGTACAGCGGACGCCCCCCGCCGTCCTTCGCGCGGCCGAAGATGCGGTGCGGGATGCCCAGCTCGAAGGGGAGGAGGCCGGGCAGCGCGAGCACGGCGACGCGGTGCGGGGGCGGTTCGGACGACGGCGGCACGGGCGGTGCTCCCTCCGGAGATCGGTCGAAAATCAGTGGTGGTGTAGACCACGTGGTGATAGGTCTACCTCTCCGTGACGGACAACACGTACAAGTCTGAGGCCGCCGAGCGGATTCCCGCGCCGGCCGAGCCGCCCGCACTGTGGAACCGTAACTTCCGGCTCTTCTTCGTCGCCCGGGCAGTCGCCGTCTTCGGCGAGGGCATGGTCCCGGTCGCCTTCGCCGCCGGACTTCTCGGTGCCGGCCACTCCGGCGCCACCGTCGGCTACGCGCTCGGCGGCTGGACCGCCGCCTTCGCGCTCTTCGTCCTCTTCGGCGGCGTCCTCGCCGACCGCTTCACCGCCCGCCGCATGATGATCCTCGCGGATCTGCTGCGGCTGCCCGGAGCGGCCGTCCTCGCCGTCGCCTTCACCCTCGGCGGCCCGCCCCTCTGGGCGGTCTACACCCTCTCCGTCCTCAGTGGCGTCGGCGCCGCCCTCTTCCAGCCGGGCGTCGCCTCGACCATCCCGCGCATCGCCCCCGACGTGCAGCGCGCCAACGCCGTCCTCCGGGTCGTCGAGGCCCTCATGATCATGGCGGGTCCGGCGGTGGCGGGCGTGCTCGTCGCCGTGTGGAACGCGGGCGCCGCCTTCGCCGTCAACGGCGCGACGTTCGCGGTCAGCGCCCTCTGCCTCACCCTGATGCGGATCGCCCCGATCCCCTCCGACTCCCTGGGACGCGACTCCCTCGGCGCCGAACTCGTCGGCGGCTGGCGGGAGTTCAGGGCGCGGAACTGGCTCTGGGGTGTCATCGCCATCTGGACCGTGTACGGGCTCACCGTGGCCGGCCCCATGGTGCCGCTCACCGCGAGCCTGGTCACCGAGGACCACGGCTCGGCCACGTACGGCGTACTCATGGCCGTCAACGGCGCGGGCAGCGCGGTGGGCGGCCTGCTCGCCCTCCGGCTCCGCCCCCGCACCCCCCTCGCGGCGGGCGCGGTCGCACTCCTCGGCCTCCCCGTGAACCTCGCGCTGCTCGGCCTGGGCGCGCCCGTGGCGCTGCTCGGCGCGGGCCAGTTCATCGGTGGTGCGGCCTTCGCCTTCTGGCTGGTGATGTGGTCGACGGCCGTGCAGACCCACGTACCGCAGGAGGCGCTGAACCGGATGCACGCGTACGACGTGGCCGGCTCGCTCCTGATGATGGGCGTCGGCCGCACCCTGTCGGGGCCGGTGGCGGCGGCGGTCGGCACGGAGGAGGTGCTGCTGGTGGGGGCGGGGATCGCGGTGCTCGTGGTGGGCGCGCTGCTGGCGGTACGCCCGATCAGGACGCTGCCGAGGGTGTGAGCGGCAGCGTGGGTCCCGTCCGTGTCCTGGTCCGTCCGTCCCGATCCGTGTGTCCCGATCCATGGCCCGATCCGTTCGAAAGCTGTCGTCCGGGCCAATGGCCGGACGCGGGGGCGGGCCGGGATGCTCAGTGGCATGGCCCAGACAACCGAGACGCCGCCCGCAGACACTCCCGACGGGCGGGCCCCCCGTACCTTCCGTGACCCCCGGACGCCCCGGATGCACCGCGCCTGGTTCGTCGCGGCGGTCACCTTCGTCACGATCATCGGCGCGGCGGCGTTCGCGTCGCTCCCCGGCCTGCTGATCGAGCCGCTGCACGAGGAGTTCGACTGGTCGCGGGGCACGATCGGCTTCGCCGTCTCGGTGAACCTCGCCCTCTACGGCCTCACGGCCCCCTTCGCCGCCGCCCTCATGGACCGCTTCGGCATCCGCCGCATCGTGGCCGTGGCGCTGACGGTCATCGCGCTGGGCTCGGTGCTCACGGTGTGGATGACGGCGGCCTGGCAGCTCGTCCTCCTCTGGGGCGTGCTCGTCGGGCTCGGCAGCGGCTCGATGGCGCTCGCGTTCGCGGCGACGGTCACCAACCGCTGGTTCGTGGCACGCCGGGGCCTGGTGACGGGCATCCTCACGGCGGCCGGCGCTTCCGGGCAGCTGGTGTTCCTGCCGCTGCTGTCCTGGCTGGTCGAGCACCACGGCTGGCGCCCGGCGGCCGTGACCGTGGCGCTCGCCGCCCTCGCGGTGGTCCCGTTCGTGTGGCTGCTGCTCCGGGACCACCCGGCGGACGTCGGGCTCGCCCCGTACGGCGGGGAGTACGCCGAAAAGCCGGCGCCCGTCACGGGCGCGGCCCGGCGTGCGGTCACGGTCCTGTTCAAGGCGGCCCGCACCGGCCCGTTCTGGCTGCTGGCGGGCACGTTCGCGATCTGTGGAGCCTCGACGAACGGTCTGGTGAAGACCCACTTCGTACCGGCGGCCCACGACCACGGGATGCCGGTGACGGCGGCGGCCGGACTGCTCGCGGTCATCGGGGTCTTCGACGTCGTCGGCACGATCGCCTCGGGCTGGTTCACCGACCGCTTCGAGGCCCGCCGACTCCTCGCCGTCTACTACGCGCTCCGCGGGATCTCCCTCCTCTTCCTGCCGATGCTGCTCGCGCCGTCCGTGCACCCGCCGATGCTGTTCTTCATCGTCTTCTACGGCCTGGACTGGGTGGCCACGGTGCCGCCGACGATCGCCCTCTGCCGCGAGCACTACGGCGAGGACTCGGCGATCGTCTTCGGCTGGGTCCTCGCCTCCCACCAGGTGGGCGCGGCGGCCGTCGCGTTCGCGGGCGGAGTGGCCCGTGACGTCTTCGGCTCGTACGACCTCGTCTGGTACGCCTCGGGCGCGCTGTGCGCGGCGGCGGCCCTGATGGCCCTGGTGATCCGCCGACCCCGGACGATGACGCCGTCCCCGGCGGGCGCATGATGGCTGTCAGGGGGTGATCGCGCATGAGCGAGCGTGGTCTGCGCGAGCGTGCGGTGAACGAGCGTGGCACGGGCGAGCGGGACGAGGGCCGTACGTACAGCAGGATGCTGTGGGCATCGGTGCTCGCACTGGCCCTGGAGGGGGCCGTCGCCCTGATCCTCCTCGTGGTGTTCGGGGACGCCGGGCAGCCGGAGCCGGGCGAGGAGCGCCTCAGCGCGCTGACCCTCCTCGCGCTCCCGCTGCTCGCGGTGTTCTGGCTGCTGCCGGCGCTCGTGGTCTCCGTGGCGCTCGTGCTGCCGATCGTGCTCCTCGGGGAAGCCCTGACGCGCCGGCTGGGCGGGCGTCCGACCGGCTGGCAGCTGCTCCTTTCGACCGCGGCGGGGGCCCTGCTGTGGCCGCTCGCCGGCGGGCCGGGCTGGCTGGTGGCCACGGTGTGCCTGGCCGTGGCGGTGCTCGTCACGCGCCACGCGCGGCGGGGCTACTTCGTGGCGCTGCTGGTGTGGGGGACGGTCGCGGTGCTGACCGTGTTCCTGCTCGGCAGCGCGGGCCTGTACACAGGGGCGATCGAGGCCTGACGGTGCTTCAGCGCCCAGGGGGTGTCCTGCCGATCAGGCCGGACATCCCTAGGCGCCGAAGCGTCCGAACCTCCCCCGGTGGAACAGCAGTGGCGAGGGATCTCCGCCCTCCTCCGCCCCCAGCGACTCCACCCGCCCCACCACGATCAGATGGTCGCCCCCGGTGTGCACGGCGGTGATCGCGCAGTCGATCCAGGCGGGCGCGCCGGGCAGCCGCGGTGAGCCCGTGGCAGGGGCCGGGGTCCAGTCGACGCCCGCGAACTTGTCCGCCCCGCTGACCGCGAACGACCGGCACAGCGGGCCCTGGTCGGCTCCGAGGATGTTGACGCAGAAGGTGCCCGCGTCCGCGATCCGGGGCCAGGTCGTCGACGTACGGGCGACCATGAAGGCGACCAGGGGCGGGTCGAGGGAGAGCGAGGCGAAGGACTGGCAGGCGAATCCGGCCGGTCCTTCCGCGTCGAGCGCGGTCACGATCGTGACCCCGCTCGCGAAGTGGCCGAGGACGCGACGGAATTCGGCCGGGTCGACGGGCGGTCGCTCGTCCTCCCGTACCGCGCGCAGCATCGGCCGGGGCAGTGGTTCCACGGCCGTCGGCGAACCGGCCGCTCTCAGGTGTCGGACGACGGTGGCCGCCATCCCCGCGTGTCCCATCACATCGTCCATTGAACCTGACGGATCGTCAGATGAGAAGGGGCGGGGACGGCGGAGACCAGCGGGAAGCCGGCGCGCGAAAGCCCCCGGGACGACGGCAGGACCGCCGCCCCGGGGGCTCCTCACCCGCACGACCGCCGGATCAGCCGGCGACGGCGCCCGTCGCCCGCGTCCAGGCGACACCCGAGGTGTGCCCGGTGCGGTGGGCGGTCACCCGGACGGTGATCCGGGTCCCGCGCTGCGCCTTGGTGAGCGTGAACGTGGCGCGGGTGGCCCCGCCGATCGCCCGCCCGTTCGCGTACCGCTGGTACGCGAACGCGGTCGGCGCCGGCGTCCCCGTGCCCCGGTTCAGGCCGGGCGTCCGCCCGACCTCGACGGCTACCGCCCCTCGTACCGCGCCTCCCGCCGCTCCACGAAGCTCGCCACACCCTCCTTCGCGTCCCGCGTCGTCATGTTGATCTCCTGCGCCGCCGCCTCCGCCGCGAAGGCGGCGGCACGGTCCACGTCCAGGGACGCGTTCACCAGCTGCTTCGTCAGCGCGAGCGCCCGCGTCGGGCCCTGCGCCAGCCGTTCCGCCCACTCCCGGGCCGTCTTCGACAGCTCCTCCGCCGGGACGACCCGGTTCACCAGGCCCATGCCGCACGCCTCCGCCGCCGACACCGCGTCCCCGAAGAACATCAGCTCCTTCGCCCGCTGCGGCCCGATCAGCCGCGGGAGCAGATACGCCCCGCCGCCGTCCGGGACGAGCCCCCGCCGTACGAACACCTCGATGAAACGCGCCGATTCGGACGCCAGGACCAGATCGCACGCGAACGCGAGGTGCGCCCCGATCCCCGCCGCCGTCCCGTTCACCGCCGCGATCACCGGCTTCTCGCAGTCCATGACGGCCCCGATGAACCGCTGCGCCCCGCGCCGGATCGTGCGCGCCACGTCCCCGGGGACGGTCTCCGAGACCGCCGGCGCGCCCCGCAGGTCCGCCCCCGCGCAGAAGCCCCGGCCCGTCGCCGTCAGCACCACCGCCCGGACGTCCGGGTCGGCGGAGGCCTCGTCGAGCAGGGCCATGATGCGTTCCCGCTGGTCCCAGGTGACCGCGTTCATCGCCTCGGGGCGGTTGAGGGTGATCCACGAGACGCCGTTCTCGACGGTGTGGAGGACATCGGTGTGGAGGACATCCGGCACGTCGGTCACAAGAGCTCCCAGAGGGTGTTGGCTATCGACAGACCGCGAGTGCGTCCAGTGCCACCGCGCCCTGCCCGCGCGGCAGCACCATCAGCGGGTTGATGTCGAGCTCGGCGAGGTCGCCGTCGAGTTCCAGGGCCATCCGCTGGACCCGCAGCACCACCTCGACGAGCGCGTCCACGTCGGCCGGCGGCGCACCCCGTACCCCGTCGAGGAGGGCCCGGCCGCGCAGTTCCGCGAGCATCGAGCGCGCCTCGGACTCCCCGAACGGCGGGACCCGTACCGCCGTGTCGTCGAGGACCTCCACCAGGACCCCGCCGAGCCCGACCGTCACCGTCGGGCCGAACAGGTCGTCGCGGGTCACGCCCACCACCATCTCCACGCCGCGGCCGACCATCTGGCAGACGAGGATCCCGTCGAGGTCGATCGACTCGAAGCGGGCGATGTCGGTGAGTTCGCGGTAGGCGTCCCTGACCTGGCTCGCGGAGGTCAGCCCCACCTTCACCAGGCCCAGCTCGGTCTTGTGGGCGAGCTGGGCGCCCGAGGCCTTCATCACGACCGGGTAGCCGACGAGCCCGGCGGCCCGGACGGCCGCCGCCGCGCTGGTGACGAGCTGCTCGCGCGGCACCCGTATCCCGTACGCCCGCAGCAGCTGCTTCGCCGCGTGCTCGCTGAGCCGCCGGCCGGGCCGCATGAGGGCCTGGGCCTTGCGGAAGGAGGGGGAGGGGGTGCGGGGCGCCTCGTCGAAGGGGGAGCGGTAGGAGGTGGTGAAGCGGTGGTGGTCGAGGTAGGCCTTCACGGCCCCGATGCAGTTGGCGAACGTACGGAAGGTGGCGACGCGCGAGGAGCCGAGCAGGGTCGTGCGGTAGGCGTCCTCCGTACCGACCGGGGATCCCCACACCACGCACACCAGCTTGTCCGTCGCCTCGGCGGCGTCGACGAGGTCCTGGGCGAGCTTGTCGCTCATGGGAGGGAACGGCCCGGTGATCGGACAGATCAGCACACCCACCGACGGGTCGGCGAGGATCGCGTCGATGATCTTCCGGCCACGCCAGTCGCCCACCGGGTGGCCGCCGTTGTCGACGGGGTTGGCGACGCTCAGGTACTCCGGGATCCACTGGTGGAGTTCGTCCTGCTTGGCCTGCGGGAGGGTGGGCAGCTGGAGACCCGCCTCGGTGGCAAGGTCGGCGAAGTGGGCCCCCGTGCCGCCGGATATGGAGTAGACGACGACACCGTCGGCCCGCGGGCGGCGGGCGCGGGCGAGCAGGGTCGCGGTGTCCTGGAGCTGGTCGAGCCCGTCGACCCGGATCACCCCGAACTGGCGCATGGCCGCGTCGACGACCTGGTCGGCGCCCGTGAGCTTGCCGGTGTGCGAGGCGGCCGTACGGGCGCCGGTCTCGGTGCGGCCGACCTTCACGGCGACGACCGGGACGCCGTGGCGGGCGGCCCGGTCGGCGGCGAGGAGGAAGGAGCGGCCGTCCTTGAGGCCCTCGACGTAACAGGCGATGGCGCCGACCTCGGGTCGGCCGGCGAAGTACGAGATGAAGTCGGAGGTCTCCAGGTCGGCCTCGTTGCCGGTGGGCGCCCAGTGGGAGAGGCGGACGCCGAGCTCCTGGAGGGTGAAGACGGGCCGCCCCTGGTGGCCGGACTGGGTGATGAGGGCGACGGCGGGGCCGTCGAGGTCCTCCCGGAAGCGCTCGAAGGCGTTGAGGTTGGTGTTGGGGCCGAGGAGGCGGAGTCCGGAGCGGCGTACGGCGGCGGCGAGACGTTCCTGCGCGGCGGCCCCGGCCGCGCCGGTCTCGGCGAAGCCGGAGGCGAAGGCGACCGCGAACTTCACCTTGGTCTCGGCGAGTTCCTCGATGACGGGGAGCGGGTCGGCGACGAGGAGGACGGCGAGGTCGACGGGTTCGGTGAGCGCGCCGACGGAGGGGACGCAGTCGATCCCGAACACGCTGGTACGGGTCGGGTGCACGGGCACGATCCGGGCGCCGACCCGCTCGGCCCAGGCGAGCAGCTGACGGGTGATCCCGGTGTTGGGCCGGCCCTCGGTGTCGGATGCGCCGACGACGGCGACGGATTCGGGCCGGAAGAAGCGGTCGAGGTCGGGCACGGCGGCGTGCAGCGGGCGCCCGCTGACGTCCTGGTCGCCGGGGGCGGCGGTGACGCCGTGCACGGTGGTGCGGGGCGACTCCCCGCAGGCGACCACGCGGGCGCGGAGATCGGTGGTGAAGGTGCCGTGAGTCGATCCAAGCATGTGTTCCGCCCGCCCTTCACCCATCCGTATACACCTGACGCTACGTCAGATTACAGAACTGACGGCCAGTCAGGAATAGGTGTGAGGCGGCGGTTGCGTGAGGCGCCGGTGTCCGGGGGGTGGCGGTCGCCCGGGGGTGGCGGTGTCCGGGGTGGCGGTCGCCCGGGGGTGGCGGTGTCCGGGGCGGCGGTCGCATGAGGCGCCGGTTGCCCGGGGTGGTGGTTGTCCGCAAGCGGCGCCTCCGCGGATGCGGCCGGACCGGGCTACCGCGCGATCCGGCGGGCGATCTTCTCCGCGTCGATCGCCAGCTCCCGGAACATCCCGCTGATCGGGTTCGTGAACCCCGTGAAGTACAGACCCGGCGCCTCGCGCGGGCAGCGCGCCCCGTGCACCACCGGATGCCCGCGCCCGTCGAGCACGTCCAGATGCCCGACGAGCGGCTCCAGGGCACGCCGGTAGCCGGTCGCCGCGATCACCGCGTCCGGGGTGATCCGGGTGCCGTCCGCGAGGACCACCTCGCCGTCCTCGAAGCCCTCCACGGCCGCGACGATCTCGACCTTCCCCGCCCGTACCGCGTCGATCAGGCCCACGTCCTGCACCGGGATCGCCCCCTCGCGCTGGCGCGTCGCGAGGCCCTTGTCGGGCCGGGGCAGCCCGTACGCCGAGAGGTCCGGCGTCCCGACCCGGGCCGCGAGGGCGCCCAGCCGGTCGACGAGACCCGTCGGCAGGCGGCGGACGAGGATGCCGGAGCGCTGCGCGGGCCAGCCGGCGGTGGTGCGCTTCACGATGTGCGGGACGGTCCGCACCGCGAGCCGCACGCGGGCGGCCCCGCCGTCGGCGAGGTCGGCGGCGATCTCGGCGCCGGTGTTGCCGATGCCGACGACGAGGACGTCCTTCCCGGTGTACGGCTCCGGGTTGCGATAGGTCCGGGCGTGGTCGAGGCGCCCCTTGTACGCGTCACGGCCGGGCCAGTCGGGGAGGCGCGGCGTGTGGTTGTACCCGGTGGCCACGACGACGGCCCGCCCGGTGAGCCGGCGCCCGCCGGTCGCGTGCAGGACCCAGTCGGCGCCGGCCCGCTCGACACGGAAGACCTCGACGCCCGTCACGATCTCCAGTTCGTGCTTCTCCGCGTACTTCTCCAGGTAGCGCACCACGTCCGCACGGGCCACCCAGCGCCCGGACGAGCGGGGGATCCTGAGGCCGGGAAGAGCGGAGAGCCGTCGGGTGGTGTGCAGCCGCAGCCGGTCGTAGTGGGCGCGCCAGGAGGCGCCGACGGCGTCGGACTTCTCCAGGACGACGGCCCGGACGCCCCGCGCGCGCAGGGCGGCGGCGACCGCGAGCCCGCCGGGGCCCGCGCCGATGACGTACACGGGGTGGGCAGTCTGTGGAGAGAGTGGAAGGGGGGTGGTGGCCATGAATGCTGAGCGTAATGACGTGTACACGCTGTGGGTCTCGGTCAAGAGGGATTTCGGTTGCGAATCGGTCACGCCGGTGCCGCTTCGGCCGCTCGTTTCGACCGCTCGCCCCGGTCGCCCGGTGCCCGCCCCTTGCGCGGGAGGCGGGGCTGCGCTGAACTGACGTACCGTCAGATCGAGTGGTGTCCCAGTGTTCCACGAGGGGGAGCGCGCATGCAGACCGTCTGGCTCACCGGCGCCGAATGGCTCGCCGTCCTCCGCATCGGCCTCGGCCTGTGGTGGCTGGAGAGCTGGCGCCACAAGGACAAGAAGGGCTGGTTCGAGCGCGGCACGGGCATCGCCTGGGCCGCCGACGTGGCGGGCAGGCACAAGTGGCCGCCGGTCAGGAAGGGCTTCGAGACGATCGTCGCACCGCGCCCCAAGCTCATGGCGTACGTCGTCGTCTACGCCGAACTGGCCCTCGGACTCGGCCTGGTGGCCGGCTTCCTGACACCGGTCGCCCTGATCGGCGGCCTCCTCCTGAACCTCCTCTACCTCGTCCTCATGATCCACGACTGGGCCGAGCAGGGGCAGAACGCGATGATGGCGCTCATCTCCCTCGTCGCGCTGCTCGCCGTGTCCTGGCAGACCTGGTCCCTCGACCACGCGATCGGACTCTTCTGATGACGGCCGCCGACCCCGACATCGACGCCTTCACCCGCCCGTACTGGGACGCCGCCGCCGAGGGACACCTCCTCCTGCGCCGCTGCACGGCCTGCGACCGCGTCCACCACTACCCGCGCGAGTTCTGCCCGCACTGCTGGAGCGAGGACGTGACCTGGGAGCGCGCGAGCGGCCGCGCGACCCTCTACACCTGGTCGGTCGTCCACCGGAACGACCTCCCGCCCTTCGGCGAGCGCGTCCCGTACGCGGCGGCGGTCGTCGACCTCGCCGAGGGCCCGCGCATGATGACGGAGGTCGTGGACGTCGCGGAGGGCGACCTCCGGATCGGGATGGAGCTGGAGGTCTCCTTCCGGCGGGAGGGGGAGGTGGCGGTCCCCGTCTTCGGCGTTCGGTCAGAGGGCTGAGATGTTCCGCCACGCCTGCTGGTCCGTCCCGAAGCCGCAGGCGTACGTCATGGCGAACGACCCGGCCGTCAGACACTGACCGTCGCTGGAGTTCTTGAACATCTGCCCGGACGACGTCGAGGAGACGACCTTCCAGGACTGGGCCGAGGAGCCGGTGCACGCGGCGGTGGTGACGGTGGTGTTCCCCGCCGGCTGCAGGCAGCGGCCGGAATGCCTGTTCCTGAGCTGGAACGTGCCGTTCGCGCCGGGTGAGTAGGTCCAGGAGAACCAGTACGTGGTGCCGCCGTTGCCCTTGGAGCCGCATTCGGCGGACGTGACGAGGTCGCCGAAGCCCGCGTTGTACTCCGCCAGGCAGTTGCCGGTGGACGCGTTCTCCAGGGAGTACGTCCCCGACGGCGCCGATCCGCCGGTGGCCGGCGGCGGCGCGGGCTTCGTGGTCGGCGCCGGCCGCGTGGCCGGAGGACGGGTCGTGGCGCCTCCGCCGGAGGCCGTGGGGTTGGATCCGCCGCCGGACGGGTCGGAGGGTTCGGCCCCGCCGCCGGAGCCGTTCCCGCCACCGCCACTCGGCTGGGAGCCGGTGCCGCCGACGACACCGCCACCGCCGACCGCGCCGCCGTCGGCGGGCGGGGGCGCACCGGGCGAGGAGCCCGGCGGCCTGGACGACGGCGGCTTGGCGCCGGGCGGGGTCGTGGCGGAAGACGAACCGGGCGTCGACGGCAGCTGTACGTTCGCCGGCTGCGAGGCCACGGTGGACGGCGACGAGGAGGGCCCGGGGCCCGCGCCGAGCTGACCGATCTGGTACGGGCCGAGGGCCACGGTCAGGGTGGTGCCGGTCGCCACGACCACGGGCACGGCGAACATGACGAACCGGTTGCGCCGCTTCTCGCGCGCGCCGGACGCGGCGGAACCGGTGACGGCGAGCGGATCGGGCGAGGCGGTCGCGGGCTCCCTGGAGCCCGCCTGCGGGGTGAGGGAAGCCGTGGCGACGTCCTCGGCGGGCTCGGCCTTCGCGAGCTCCGCCAGGTGCTCGGCGGTCGGCACCTCGGCGGCGAAGGCGGCCCGCTCGGCTATGCGTTCACCGACGGCGGAGGGCCAGAGGGCGCCCGAGGCGCGCTCGGTGGTCCGCTCGACGAGCTCGGCGGCCGTGGGGCGGTCCGCCGGGTCCTTGGAGAGACAGGTCCGGACGATCTCGGCGAGCTCGGGCTCGGTCTGCGCGAGCTGCCCGAACTCGGGCTCGGCGTGGACGACGCGGTAGAGCAGGTCGGGGCCGGAGCCGTCGCCGAAGGGAGGGCGGCCGTTCGCCGCGTAGAGGAGGAGGCTGCCGAGGGCGAAGACGTCGGCGGCGCCGGTGAGCCGGCGGTCGGCGACGGCCTGCTCGGGTGCCATGTAGGCGGGTGTGCCGATGACCATGCCGGTCTTGGTGAGCCGGCTCTGGTCGGCGGCGCGCGCGACGCCGAAGTCGATGAGCGAGAGGCCGGAGGAGGTGAGCATGACGTTGGAGGGCTTGAGGTCGCGGTGCACCATGTCGGCGCCGTGGACGACGCCGAGCCCGGCGGCGGCATGATGGAGGAGCCGCCAGAGGGCATGACCCGGGAGGGGACCGCCGTGCAGCCGGATGGCCTCGTTGAGGGTGATGCCCGGGATGTACTCGGTCGCGAACCACGGCGGCTTGGCCGTGCGGTCGCTGGCGAGCAGCTTGGTGTTGGCGCCGGCGGGGAGCCGGGCGAGGTTGTCGAGCTCGTGGCCGAAGTGGCTGAGGAAGTCGGCGTCTTCGGCGAGCACGGGAAGAACCCGCTTCACGGCGGCGAACTTCCCGGGCACGGCGCCGAGATAGACCCGCCCCATCCCCCCGGACCCGAGGACACCGAGCAGTCTGAACGCGCCGATCTGCCGGGGATCCCCCGGTTCCAGCGGCATGGCCCCGCTGCCGTCCAGACTGCCCGAATTCGAATTGTTTTCCGGTTCCCCCTGCATGGGCCACACAGTAGCCGAGCCCCCTTGCGATCTGAATATCGATCAGGCGAGGGGACTCGGCCGCAACTCATGCGTGCAGAGCTGTCGTTGTGCCGAAACGGGCGTGTCAGGAGTAGTCGTTGAAGGTGGTGGTCTCGCCCGAGTAGAGCCCGGTGTTCCGGCGCGACATGAAGAGACGGTTCCAGATGCCGCTGCTCGCGTAGAGGTACGAGCCGTTCGGGCCGACGGCGAGCAGGTCGGGGCGGCCGTACCGGTCGGCGTTGCCGATGGGAACGAGATGGGTGTACGCGTTCCAGCCGCCGCCCACCCTGACGCGGGGGGTGAAGGTGCCGTTGCCGAGGCCGAGGTACAGCCACAGGACGCCGGAGGAGTCGCGGGCGAGGAGGTCTCCGGGGGACGCGCCGGCCATGTTGCCGGTGGCGGTGACCAGGTTGTAGACGCCCCAGCCGCCGCCGATCTTCTTACGGTCGCCGAGCGGGGCGTTGACGTTCCCGGTGCCGGGGTAGAGCCAGAGGCCTCCGGACTTGTCGGTGGCCAGGAGGTCGGGCTTGCCGTCGCTGGTCAGGTCGCCGCCGCCGGTGATCTTGTCGTAGATCTGCCAGTTGGTGCCGATCCTCGTCCTGGGCGTGAATCCGCCGTCGCCCTTGCCCTGGTACAGCCAGAGACCGCCCGTCCTGTCGCGCGCGACGAGGTCGTCCGTGGCGGAGCCGCCGAGGTTGCCCGCCACTTCGATCCGGTCGTATTCCTGCCAGCCGCCGCCCACCAGGGAACGCCCGGCCGGCATCACCTCCTGGTCGGGGAAGAACGTGTCGTCGCGCCACAGTCGGCCGGCCGCGTCCCGGGCGAGGACGTCCGGGGAGCTGTTGCCGTCGAAGTCGTGCGCGGCGGCGACGGGGCGGGTCACCGCGAAGGAACCCGAGGCGCTCACGGGATCGCCGATGCCGTTCAAGGGAGTGGCCGTGAACTCCCAGGTGTAGTCGCCGGCGGGCGCGCTCGCGGTGTCCAGGAGGCCGAACCATCCATAGGAAACAGTGAACGGCGGCTTGGTCGTGTACACGCTGGAGACCGTGGCGTTCTTGGTCAGTCCGCTCGCGGTGTGACGAAGCGTCAGCTTCCCCTGGACGTTGTTCCGGGCGAGTGTCCAGGAGAACAGCGCTTGGGACCAGTTCGAGCCGAGGGTGACCGTCTCCGGGACCGAGGCCACCGGTGTCCCGAGTCCGGTCGACTCCCCGCTGCCCGCGACGAGCGCGGCGGTCGGAATGCCGTTCTCGCCGAGCGAGATCCGGTACAGCCCCTCGCCGTGTTCTTCCGTACCGCCGCGGACCAGCAGGGTGCCGTCGGGGGCGAGGGCGGCGGACGAGCGGTGGTCGAGCAGCCGCACCGTGGTGGTCCGGTCCTTGAGGGAACGCGCGGTCAGCGGGACGAGGTCCGGCGACACGGCGTTCATCAGCCCGCGCGGGTCGGCGGTGAGGGCCCAGTCGCCGATCAGCTCGACCTGTGCCCGCTGCCCGCTGCCCAGCGGGGTGACCGTGGTCGTGTCGGTGGCCCGGTCGAGGACGGCCAGGTCGAACGAGCCGCCGGACTGCTCGGTCCACACGACGGAGGTGTCCGACGCGAAGACGCTGGATGTCTCCTTGGCGCTGTGAAACCCGGTGACGGTGCCGGTGGTGACGTCGACGACGGCCACCGTGGGCTTGTCGCTCCGGTACGCCACGGCGAACTCGTTCTGCCGGGTGTGCGTGACCGTGGCGCCCCATACGGCTGCCGCGGTGATGCCGGGCACCTTCCGGTCCTGGACGGTGCCGCCCTCGTCGCTCACCAGATGCAGTTCGCCGCCTGCCCACAGGGCGAGCGTCGTGCCGCTGATCCCGGCGGCGGTGTACGTGACGCCCCGGCCGCTCAGGTCGATGGTCACGGGCTCGGCGCCCGAGGCCATGTCGTAGATCCGGAAGACGTTCGGGGCGGTTGTCACGCCGACGACGTCCGAGGCGCTGTCGCCGATCGGCGTCCCGGGCAGCTCGGTCGTGGCGCCGGTCTGCAGGTCCGTCCACAGGAGCTTCTCGCCCTTGGTCAGGAAGCCCTTCGTCCCGGCGCTGACGATCTCGCTCCTGGCGGGGAAGGAGAGCTGGGCCTGCTGCTGGGCGGAGGCGGCAGCGGGCGCCGGAGCCGCCGCCGCGTACGCCGGTACGACGGTCAGGGCGCCGGCGGTCAACGCCAGGACGGTGGTGACGGCAGCGGCAAGGGTGCTACGTGCGCGGGACATGGGTAAATCCTCCCCCTTGGGGCATTGAGGGCGCTTCGTGCACTCTCGATTCATGAGACTCGCGAGCCGTGAGGGGGGTTGTACGGGCATCAACGGAATCTCGAAAGGGTGGCCGATTCCCGGGATTCGGCCTGTCGAGCGCCCTTGGTGCGCGACACCGGAAGAGGCGACTCCCGGAAAGGGGGTGGTCCCACCCGGTCTCCGCTCGACACGTTCACCGTGTGCCGCCGGGAACCGGCCGGGTGGGACCTCGCCGCTAGAAGACCTGCTTCGCGTCCGCGCCGGGAATCCAGTGCGCGGCCCTCGGCTTGAAGGGGGCTCGCCAGTCGCCCGTGCCCCAGTACACGTAGCCGGTCGCGGGGTACGGAAGGTCGGGTACCTCCACTTCCCCGGGGGTGTACCCGATCAGATCCGGGTGGCCGTCGCGGTTGAGGTCTCCGACGCTGACGATCCGGGTGTATTCGTTCCAGCCGCCGCCGAGCTTCACGCGCGGGGCGAAGGTGCCGTCTCCGTTGCCGAGGTACATCCAGAGCACGCCTGCGTTTCCGGTGGCGACGATCTGGTTGTAGATGCCCCAGCTGCTGCCGATGTTCTTGCGGTCGCTGAACGGGGCGTTGAGGTTGCCGGTGCCGGGGTAGAGCCACAGGCCGCCGGACTTGTCGGTGGCGAGGAGGTCGGGCTTGCGCTGAGGAAAGCGTCGTACGACGCCCTGGAGTAGAGCCACAGGTCGCCGCTCTTGTCCCGGGCGATGATCTCCGGGGTGCTGTTTCCGCCGAGGTCCCCGGGGACGGACAGACGGTCGTAGACGCCCCAGCCGTTGAAGCCGGAATACGTGTTGTACCAGCCGAGGGAGGTGCGTTGCGGGGTGTGCGCGGTGTCCCACACTTCCACCGTGCCCTGCTCGTTCAACATGAGCAGGTCCGGCGATCCGTTGTCGGTGAAGTCGCGCGGCTGCGGCTTGCGCGTGATCGTGCTCGTGCCACTCAGGTGCACGGGCTCGCCCACCCCGTCGACCGGCGAGACGGTCGCGGTCCACTCGACGGGGCCGTTGCGCATGAGCCCGTACGAGGTGGGCTCGCCGTAGCCGTCGTCGCGCTGCCCGTCCCAGTCGAGGGTGACCGAGCCGGGACCGCGCCCGCCGTCCAGGACGGATGTCGATGCCGCCGTTCTTGTCGAAGTCGATGGTGTCCGTGATGTTGTGTCCCGTCACCGCGAACCGGGTCGTCTCGCCGGTTGTGGCGACGAGACGGCGATCGATGGTGCCGTCGGCACCCGCGACGACCCGGTAGAGCCCTTCGCCTTCGCCGTCCGTCAGTGAACCGCCGCGTACGAGAAGGGTCCCGTCGGGAGCGGTGGTGAGGCTCGTCGCGTGCTCCAGCAGCGGCTTGTCCGAGGTGGAGGCGGCGGTGAGGGGCCGGGCGACGTACGGCGCTCGGTCGCTGACGGGGTCGGTGGCGTCCTCGCCGAAAGTGACCCAGTCTCCCGTCAGGCCGACGCGGACCCCGACGCTCTTCCCGTCGACGGAGAAACGCCGGCTTTCAGAGGTCTTGCGGTTCGTGACGACCACGTCGACCAGGCGTTCGCCGTATCGGCCCGTCGTGTTCTCGACCCAGGCCACGTGTGTGGCGGAGATGGCGGCGGAGGGCGAGTCGGAGGTCGACTGCGGGGCGGGGTAGGTCTCGGTCGCCGTGTTGGTCGCCGGGTCGATCACGGCGAACCAGGTTGTGCCGCCGGCCTTGTAGCCGATGAGGGCGGTGCCGGGGATCGCGGAGGCGAGGGTGAACGACGCGGCTCCGGTGGGCAGTCCGGTGACCGCGTGGTCGGTGACGGTGCCGTTGGCGCCGGGGGCGACGAGGTGGAGCTGTACGGCCCCGGTGGGAGTGGTGACGCTGGTGAGGATGGTCGTGCCGACCGCGCCGAAGGCGGTGTGGGTGCCGTCGGTGAGTGTCTTGAGGTCGAGGTCGACCGGGGTTGCGCCGGAGGGGGCCATGTCCGTGAGGCGCAGGACGCGGTCGCCGACGGTGGTGACGAGGATGTCGGAGACGGCGCCGAGGATGGGCGTCTGGGGGGCCATCGCGGTCGAGGTGCCGTCGGCGGCGCGCGTCCAGTGGTACTGGCCGGAGCTGCTCTTGCTGAGGTAGCCGGTGGCGCCCGCGCTGATGATCTCGGAATTCAGAGGGAACGCGGGTACGGCGTCGGCCGTGGTCGCGGTCGTCGTGGCCGGCGCCGCGTGGGTGGTGGCGGTGGCTGCGGGAGCGGCTGCCATGCTGCCGGCCGTGACGGCGAGGGTGGCGGCGATCGCCGCCGCCAGACGCCGGGACCGGGAGAGCGTGCGGGAGCGGGTGCCGGTGTGGCTCATGGGAGGCAACGTGCTTCCTTTCCGGGGACCGGCTGTGCAGGTCGTGATGGTTTCCACCCGTGCGGGGGGATGTGGGCGCTTCGT
>NZ_JNZO01000023.1 GCF_000717595.1 Streptomyces flavochromogenes
TCCCCGCCCCACCCCCTCCCTCGCCGTCCTCGGTCACCTCGGTCGCCTCGTGATCAGCCTCCGACCGGCAGCAGGCGGGACGGGGCGCGTGGGGTCAGGAGCAGCGGGTTCAGGTAGCGGTCGCCTCTGAGCAGGCCCCAGTGGAGGCAGCTCTCCGGGCAGTGCGTGCCGGGGGCGACCCGGGCGATCGGGGTGCCGGCCGCGACCCGCGTCCCGGGCTTCACCAGCGGAGTCACCGGGGTGAACGTGGTCCGCAGTGGGGGAGCGCCCGAGTGCGGCAGGGTGAGGGTGAGGACTCCGCGCCCGCCGACCGGGCCCGCGAAGGTGACCGTGCCGGCGGTGGGTGCCAGGACCGGGGTGCCCGGTGGCGCGGCCAGGTCGACGCCGCGATGCCCGGCCGCGTAGGGGCCCGGAGGTGGCTGCCAGCCGCGGAGGATCTCCGGGGGTGGCGGGCCCACCGGCCACAGGAGGCCGAGGGTCAGGATCAGTGCCGTGAGGTGCATGGGAGAACGCTCCCCCGCCCGTCCGGTTCGCAGGGGGCGCGGACGGTTTCTGTGGACCAGCCGCCGGTTGTGGACAGCGCCGTCACCCGCTGCTCCCGGGGTCCCGTACACTTCCTATGGCGACCCGGGTCACCGGGTCGACTTCGCACGCCCCGCCACTACCCTCACCGGCCGTGGCAGCGCCTTTCGGTCCCTCGCGGGCATGGCGCGTCGGGGCGTCAGGAACATAACCGAGAAACTCAAGGAGATACGGCCATGGCCGTCGTCACGATGCGGGAGCTGCTGGAGAGCGGCGTCCACTTCGGTCACCAGACCCGTCGCTGGAACCCGAAGATGAAGCGCTTCATCTTCACCGAGCGCAACGGCATCTACATCATCGACCTGCTCCAGTCGCTGTCGTACATCGACCGCGCCTACGAGTTCGTCAAGGAGACCGTCGCGCACGGCGGCTCCATCATGTTCGTCGGTACGAAGAAGCAGGCCCAGGAGGCCATCGCCGAGCAGGCGACGCGTGTCGGCATGCCGTACGTCAACCAGCGTTGGCTCGGTGGCATGCTCACCAACTTCTCCACCGTCTACAAGCGTCTGCAGCGCCTCAAGGAGCTCGAGCAGATCGACTTCGAGGATGTGGCCGCGTCCGGCCTCACCAAGAAGGAGCTCCTGGTCCTCTCCCGCGAGAAGGCCAAGCTGGAGAAGACCCTTGGTGGTATCCGCGAGATGCAGAAGGTGCCGAGCGCCGTCTGGATCGTCGACACCAAGAAGGAGCACATCGCCGTCGGTGAGGCGCGCAAGCTCCACATCCCGGTCGTCGCGATCCTCGACACCAACTGCGACCCCGACGAGGTCGACTACAAGATCCCGGGCAACGACGACGCGATCCGCTCCGTCACCCTGCTCACCCGCGTGATCGCCGACGCCGTCGCCGAGGGCCTCATCGCCCGCTCCGGCGCCGCGACCGGCGACTCGAAGCCGGGCGAGAAGGCCGCCGGCGAGCCCCTCGCCGAGTGGGAGCGCGACCTGCTCGAGGGTGAGAAGAAGGCCGACGACGCCGAGGCCCCCGCCGCCGAGGCGCCCGCTGCCGAGGCCCCCGCCGCCGAGGCTGCTCCGGCCGAGGCCGCTGCCGAGGCCACCGAGGCTCCGGCCGCGGACGCCGAGCAGGCCTGACCCTTCAGGACCTTCGGGTGACGACGGCGGGGGCCCACGAAGCCCCCGCCGTCCACCCGTGGACCCGCCCGATCTTTCAGACTTCGAGAGAGAAACAGACTCATGGCGAACTACACCGCCGCTGACGTCAAGAAGCTCCGCGAGCTCACCGGCGCCGGCATGATGGACTGCAAGAAGGCCCTCGACGAGGCCGACGGCGACGTCGACAAGGCCGTCGAGGCCCTGCGCATCAAGGGCCAGAAGGGTGTCGCCAAGCGCGAGGGCCGCTCCGCCGAGAACGGCGCCGTGGTCTCCCTCATCGCCGACGACAACACCTCCGGCGTCCTCGTCGAGCTGAAGTGCGAGACGGACTTCGTCGCCAAGGGTGACAAGTTCCAGGCCGTCGCCGACAAGCTCGCCGCCCACGTCGCCGCCACCTCCCCGGCCGACCTGGACGCGCTGCTCGCCTCCGAGATCGAGGCCGGCAAGACCGTGCAGGCGTTCGTCGACGAGGCCAACGCCAACCTCGGCGAGAAGATCGTCCTGGACCGCTTCACGCAGTACGCCGACGGCTTCGTCTTCGCGTACATGCACCGCACGATGCCGGACCTCCCGCCGCAGATCGGTGTCCTCGTCGAGTTCGACAAGGCCGACGCCGCCGTCGCCAAGGGTGTCGCCCAGCACATCGCCGCCTTCGCGCCGAAGTACCTCACCCGTGAGGACGTTCCGGCCGAGGTCGTCGAGACCGAGCGTCGCGTCGCCGAGGAGACCACCCGCGCCGAGGGCAAGCCCGAGGCCGCGCTCCCGAAGATCGTCGAGGGTCGCGTGAACGGCTTCTTCAAGGACGCGACGCTGCTCGGTCAGCCGTACGCCCTTGACAACAAGAAGTCCGTCCAGCAGATCCTGGACGAGGCCGGTGTCACCCTGAAGCGCTTCAGCCGCATCAAGGTCGGCATCTGAGTCCGTACGCGAACGCGACGGACACCGGACCCCGGTAGGGTCTGAGGCAGTCGTCCGCGCACGCGCAGGACGACCGCAGATCTGACGAGGAGGCCATTGCCGTACGGGAAACCGCGAGGACCCAAGGCAATGGCCTCCTTCGTATGTGCACGAGGAGATCTCCATGAACCAGGGCGCCGTACAGGGCGACGACAACAACGGCAAGAAGGCCGGCCGCTACATGCTGAAGCTGTCCGGAGAAGCCTTCTCCGGCGGTACGGGCCTGGGCGTCGACCCCAATGTCGTGCACGCCATCGCGCGTGAGATCGCGGCCGTCGTCCGCGACGGCGCGGAGATCGCGGTGGTGATCGGCGGCGGCAACTTCTTCCGTGGCGCCGAGCTCCAGCAGCGCGGCATGGACAGGGCCCGCTCCGACTACATGGGCATGCTCGGCACCGTGATGAACTGCCTCGCCCTCCAGGACTTCCTGGAGAAGGAGGGCATCGACTCCCGCGTCCAGACCGCCATCACCATGGGCCAGGTCGCCGAGCCGTACATCCCGCTGCGCGCCGTGCGCCACCTGGAGAAGGGCCGCGTGGTCATCTTCGGTGCGGGCATGGGCATGCCGTACTTCTCCACGGACACCACCGCCGCCCAGCGCGCCCTGGAGATCGACGCCGAGGCGCTCCTCATGGGCAAGAACGGCGTGGACGGCGTCTACGACTCCGACCCGAAGGCCAACCCCGACGCGGTCAAGTTCGACGCACTGGAGTACGGCGAGGTGCTCTCCCGCGACCTCAAGGTCGCCGACGCCACCGCCATCACCCTGTGCCGGGACAACAACCTCCCGATCCTCGTCTTCGAACTGCTCACCGAGGGCAATATCGCTCGCGCGGTGAAGGGTGAGAAGATCGGCACGCTCGTGAGCGACCAGGGCACCCGGGCCTGACCCGAACCGGGGAACCGCCCCGCAAGGGGATGGACAGAGCCCTGCCGGTCGTACACCGTGCAGGACACAACGCGACGACACGCAGGAGCATGTGGTGATCGAAGAGACCCTCCTCGAGGCCGAGGAGAAGATGGAGAAGGCCGTCGTGGTCGCCAAGGAGGACTTCGCCGCGATCCGCACCGGCCGTGCGCACCCGGCGATGTTCAACAAGATCGTGGCGGACTACTACGGTGCCATCACCCCCATCAACCAGCTGGCGTCCTTCTCCGTCCCGGAGCCGCGGATGGCCGTGGTGACCCCGTTCGACAAGAGCGCGCTGCGCAACATCGAGCAGGCGATCCGGGACTCGGACCTCGGCGTCAACCCGAGCAACGACGGCAACATCATCCGGGTGGTGTTCCCCGAGCTGACGGAGGAGCGCCGCCGGGAGTACATCAAGGTCGCCAAGGGCAAGGCCGAGGACTCGAAGATCTCGATCCGCTCGGTCCGCCGCAAGGCCAAGGAGACCATCGACAAGCTCGTCAAGGACGGCGAGGTCGGCGAGGACGAGGGCCGCCGCGCCGAGAAGGAGCTCGACGACACCACCGCGAAGTACGTCTCGCAGGTGGACGAGCTGCTCAAGCACAAGGAAGCCGAGCTGCTCGAGGTCTGATGAACGACTCTTCCTGGGGGGCCCCGGCCGGTTCCGGCCGTGGGGGACCCGACCAGGGGCCCGTCCCGGCGGGTCCCGCATACGATCGGCATCAGGCGGCGCAGACTCGGCCCATGCCCATCGTGCCCGACGTTCCCGCCGGCGGATTCCAGGACGGTCACGGCCGGGGGGCCGCTCACCAGAGCGGTCCCCTGTTCCGTGACGAGACGCCGCACGAGCACCCGCAGGAGCCCATGCCCAGCCCCACCCCGCCTCCGCCGCCCGCGCCTTCGGCGCCACGGCAGAAGAAGAGCGCGGGGCGCAATCTGGGCGCGGCCATAGGGGTCGGGGTCGGCCTCGGGGCCGTCATCATCGCCTCGCTGTACATCTGGCCGCCGGCGTTCGTCGGGGTGATAGCGGTCGCCGTGGTGGTCGGGCTGTGGGAGCTGACCTCTCGCCTCCAGGAGCGCAAGGGCATCAACGCTCCGCTGGTGCCGCTCGCGGTCGGCGGCGCGGCGATGGTCGTCGCCGGTTACGTCCGGGGGCCCGAGGGCGCCTGGGTGGCGATGGCGCTCACGGCGCTCGCGGTGCTCGTCTGGCGGATGACGGAGCCTCCCGAGGGCTATCTGAAGGACGTCACGGCGGGTGTGTTCGCGGCGTTCTACGTGCCGTTCCTGGCGACGTTCGTGGCGTTGATGCTCACCGCCGACGACGGCCCGCAGCGGGTGCTGACGTTCCTGGTGCTGACGGTGGTCAGCGACACGGGTGCGTACGCGATCGGCTGGCGCTTCGGCAAGCGCAAGCTGGCGCCGAGGATCAGTCCCGGAAAGACCCGTGAGGGGCTGTTCGGGGCGGTGGCCTTCGCGATGGCGGCGGGTGCGCTGTGCATGCAGTTCATGATCGACGACGGTGTCTGGTGGCAGGGTCTGCTGCTGGGTCTCGCGGTGGCGACGAGTGCGACGCTCGGCGACCTCGGCGAGTCGATGATCAAGCGGGATCTGGGCATCAAGGACATGGGCACCCTGCTGCCGGGGCACGGCGGGATCATGGACCGGCTGGACTCGCTGCTGCCGACGGCTCCGGTCGTGTGGCTGCTGTTCGTGATCTTCGTCGGTTCGGCCTGATCCGTACGCGTGTGTCGTCAGGGCCCGTCACCCTCCGGGGTGACGGGCCCTGACGCATGGGGGCGGCATGTGCGTTCGGCCGCCGAGCCGAAACCGTGGCGTACGGGGAGAATGCGCTCATGGCATCGAAGGCAGGCGCCGACGGCGCACCCGCGGGGGCACGGCTCGTCCTGCTGACCCTCGCGGCGGGCCAGTTCCTGATGGCCCTCGACAGCTCCGTCATGAACGTGGCGATCGCGACCGTGGCCGAGGACGTCGGCACGACGGTGACCGGGATCCAGGGCGCCATCACCGCGTACACGCTGGTGATGGCGATGTTCATGATCCCCGGGGGCAAGGTCGGGGTGCTGATCGGCCGTCGGCGCGCGTTCATGATCGGCTGCGTGATCTACGGCTGCGGCTCGCTGACCACGGCTCTCGCGCCGAACCTGCCCGTTCTGCTGGTCGGCTGGTCGTTCCTCGAAGGCATCGGGGCGGCGCTCATCCTTCCGTCGATCGTGGCGCTGGTGGCGGGCAACTTCCCCACCGAGGGCCGGGCCGCGGCGTACGGCATCGTGGCGGCGGCGGGCGCCGTGGCCATCGGGCTCGGACCGCTCATCGGAGGCATCGCCACGACCTACTTCTCCTGGCGCTGGGTCTTCGCCGGCGAGGTCCTGGTCGTGCTCGTCATCCTGGTGTTCGCCCGCCGCATCGCCGACGCCGGCGACGAGGAACACCCGCGCATCGATCTCCTCGGCGCGGTCCTCTCCGCCGCCGGGCTCGGGATCTTCGTCTACGGCGTCCTGCGCTCGGACGAATGGGGCTGGGTCCAGCCCAAGGCCGACGCGCCCGCCTGGCTCGGGGTGTCGATGACCGTGTGGCTGATGCTGACGGGGCTGCTCCTGGTGTACCTGTTCCTCCGCTGGGAGGCCCGGCTCGTCGAGCGGGGCCGGGATCCGCTCGTCGACCCGGCCATGCTGCGGAACAAGCAGCTCACCGGCGGTCTGACGATGTTCTTCTTCCAGTACCTCGTGCAGATGGGCGTCTTCTTCGTCGTCCCGCTCTATCTGTCCGTGGCCCTCGGTCTGTCCGCGCTGCAGACGGGCGCCCGGATCCTGCCGCTCTCGCTGACGCTGCTGGCCGCCGCGGTCCTCATCCCGCGCTTCCTTCCCGACGTCTCGCCGCGGCGGGTGGTACGGATCGGGGTGGCGGCGCTCCTCGCCGGTGCGGTCGCCCTGATGGCCGCGCTGGACGCGGACGCCGGAGCGGAGATCGTCACCGTCCCGCTGCTGCTGATCGGGTTCGGGATGGGGGCCCTGGCCTCCCAGCTCGGATCGGTCACGGTGTCCGCGGTCCCGGACCGGCAGAGCGCGGAGGTCGGAGGCATCCAGAACGCCGTCACCAACCTCGGCTCCTCGATGGGTACGGCGCTCGCGGGCTCCCTGATGATCGCCGCGCTGACGACCTCGTTCCTGGGCGCCGTGGAGCGGAACGAGGCGATCCCGGCCGAGGTGAAGAGCCAGGCCGTGGTCGAGCTGCAGAGCGGCGTCCCGTTCCTCTCGGACGCCCAGCTGACGACCGCTCTCGACGAGGCGGGCACGAGCGAGGAGGTGGCCGAGGCCGCACTGGAGGCGAACGAGGCCGCCCGCCTGGACGGCCTCAAGGCCGCCCTCGCGATCCTGGCCGGCGCGTCCGTCGTGGCACTCTTCTTCACCCACCGCATCCCCCGCACCCAGCCCCGGTCACCCGCACCCTGAAACGGCGAACCGGGCCATGGGTGCGCGTCTGCGACACTGGTAGCACCATGCCCAAGCCCGGAGAACTCACTTTCGTCGCCCCCCGCGGAGCCAAGAAGCCGCCGCGGCACCTGGCCGACCTCACGCCCGCCGAGCGGAAGGAGGCCGTCGCCGCGATCGGCGAGAAGCCGTTCCGCGCCAAGCAGCTGTCCACCCACTACTTCGCGCGGTACGCGCACGATCCCGCCGAGTGGACGGACATTCCGGCCGCCTCGCGGGAGAAGCTGGCCGGGGAGCTGCTGCCCGATCTGATGTCCGTGGTGCGGCACATCTCGTGCGACGACGACACCACCCGTAAGACCCTGTGGCGGCTGCACGACGGCACGCTCGTCGAGTCGGTGCTCATGCGCTACCCGGACCGGGTGACCATGTGCATCTCCTCGCAGGCCGGCTGCGGGATGAACTGCCCGTTCTGCGCGACGGGGCAGGCCGGGCTCGACCGGAACCTGTCGACCGCCGAGATCGTGCACCAGATCGTGGACGGCATGCGGTCGCTGCGGGACGGGGAGGTGCCCGGGGGACCGGCGCGGCTCTCCAACATCGTGTTCATGGGCATGGGCGAGCCGCTCGCGAACTACAAGCGGGTCGTCGGTTCCATCCGGCGGCTGACCGACCCCGAGCCGGACGGTCTCGGGCTGTCCCAGCGCGGGATCACCGTCTCCACCGTCGGGCTCGTGCCCGCGATGCTGCGGTTCGCCGACGAGGGCTTCAAGTGCCGGCTCGCGGTCTCGCTGCACGCCCCGGACGACGAGCTCCGCGACACCCTGGTGCCGGTCAACACGCGGTGGAAGGTGCGCGAGGTCCTCGACGCCGCCTGGGAGTACGCGGAGAAGTCGGGCCGCCGGATCTCCATCGAGTACGCGCTCATCCGGGACATCAACGACCAGGCGTGGCGCGGTGACCTGCTGGGCCGACTGCTCAAGGGACGCCGGGTGCACGTCAACCTGATCCCGCTGAACCCGACGCCGGGTTCGAAGTGGACGGCGTCGCGTCCGGAGGACGAGAAGGCCTTCGTCGAGGCCATCGCCCGCCACGGCGTGCCGGTGACCGTGCGGGACACCCGCGGCCAGGAGATCGACGGTGCCTGTGGACAGCTGGCAGCCGCCGAGCGCTGACCTTGTAGTCTGAGCTCGAACACATCTCCATATTCCGACAGGGGAGCGCCACAGCGCTGAGAGTGCGGTCACCGTAGGACCGCAGACCCTCTGAACCTTGCCCAGGTCATTCTGGGTAGGAAGTTCGGTCGTTTACTCAAGCTGTTGCGCCCTGCCCGCGTCCGGTTCGCCGGTCGTGGGCAGGGCCGCGTCTCTTCCTGGTCATACCCAGGAGGAATCTCAGTGAGCACCAATCCGGTGAGCATCAAGAAGGCCGCCGCCGCCGCGCTCGTCGCGGCGCTGGGCGTCACCACCCTCGCCGCCTGCGGCACGGACGACGTCCGCGAGGCGGCGGGCAAGTCCGGCGCGCCCGCGCCGAAGACCGTGACCCTCGTGAGTCACGACTCGTTCAACGCCTCCAAGGAGGTGCTGGCCGAGTTCACGAAGCAGACCGGCTTCACCGTCAAGGTCCTGAAGAGCGGCGACGCGGGCGAGGCCGTCAACAAGGAGATCCTGACCAAGGGCTCCCCGCAGGGCGACGTCTTCTTCGGCGTCGACAACACCCTGCTGTCCCGCGCCCTCGACAACGGCATCTTCGTGCCGTACGCGGCGAAGGGCCTGGACCGTGTCCCGGCCGCGTACCGGCTCGACAAGGAGCAGCGGGTCACGCCGATCGACTCGGGTGACATCTGCGTCAACTACGACAAGAAGTACTTCGCCGACAAGAAGCTGGCTCCGCCGGTGACCTTCGACGACCTGGCGAAGCCGGCGTACAGGAACCTGCTCGTCGTCGAGAACCCCGAGCGGTCCTCCCCGGGCCTCGGCTTCCTCCTCGGTACGGCCGCCAAGTACGGCGACGAGGGCTGGCAGGACTACTGGACGAAGCTCAAGGCCAACGGTGTGAAGACCGTCGACAGCTGGGAGCTCGCCTACAACCAGGAGTTCTCCGGCTCGGCCGGCGGCAAGCAGGCCAAGGGCGACCGGCCGCTCGTCGTGTCGTACGCCTCCAGCCCGCCGGTCGAGGTGCTCTACGGTGAGCCGCAGCCGAAGGTGGCCCCCACCGGGGTGTCCACCGGGACCTGCTTCCGGCAGACCGAGTTCGCGGGCCTGCTGAACGGCGCGAAGAACCCCGAGGGCGGCAAGGCCCTGATCGACTTCCTGATCTCCAAGAAGTTCCAGGAGGACATGCCGCTCCAGATGTTCGTCAACCCGGTGGCGAAGGACGCGGCCCTGCCCGAGCTGTTCACCAAGCACGGCGTGGTCGTCGACAAGCCGGAGACGATGGCGCCGGAGAAGATCGCCGAGAAGCGTGACCCGTGGATCCAGCAGTGGTCGTCGCTCGTTCTGAAGTAGTCCCCGACCGCCGGGGAAGCGCGGCGCGGCTCGGCCTGATGGTCGTGCCCGTCGCCTTCTTCGCGCTCTTCTTCGCCTGGCCCGTCGTCTCGATCGTCGAGCGCGGGCTGCGTGTCGACGGCGTGTGGCAGTTCGGCCGGTTCGGCGAGACCCTGAGCCGGCCGGAGATCCTCGACGTCCTGTGGTTCACGCTCTGGCAGGCGCTCGCCTCCACCGGGCTGACCCTGCTGATCGCGCTGCCCGGCGCGTACGTCTTCGCGCGTTTCGACTTCCGCGGCAAGGGGCTGTTGCGCGCGGTCGTCACCGTGCCCTTCGTGATGCCGACCGTCATGGTCGGTACGGCCTTCCTGGCGCTCGTCGGCCGCGGCGGGCTCCTCGACGAGCTGTGGGGCGTACGCCTCGACACCACGGTCTGGGCGATCCTGATCGCCCATGTGTTCTTCAACTACGCCGTCGTCGTGCGGACCGTCGGCGGCCTGTGGGCGCAGCTCGACCCGCGTCAGGAGGAGGCGGCCAGGGTCCTCGGCGCGTCCCGCTGGAAGGCGTGGCGGACCGTGACCCTGCCGGCGCTGGCCCCGTCGGTCGCCGCGGCGGCGCTGATGGTCTTCCTGTTCACCGCGAGCTCCTTCGCCGTCGTCCAGATCCTCGGCGGATCCACGTACTCCACCCTGGAGACGGAGATCTACCGGCAGACCGTCGTCCGCTTCGACCTGACGACGGCGGCCGTCCTCACGATGGTGCAGTTCGTCGCCGTCGGCGTCGTCCTCGCCGTACACGCCCGGACGGTCCGCCGCCGGGAGACGGCGCTGAGGATGGTGGCACCCGAGGAGACGGCGCGCCGGCCCCGGGGCATCGGCCAGTGGGCGCTGTTCGCGGCCGTCCTGCTCTCGGTCGCCCTGCTGATCGTGCTGCCGCTCGGTGTGCTCGTCGAGCGGTCCTTCGCCACCTCCCACGGCTACGGGCTCGACTACTACCGGGCCCTGCAGACCCCCGACCCCTCCGGCACCTTCCTCGTGCCCCTGCTCGACACGATCGGGAACTCGCTGCGGTACGCCGTCGTCGCCACCCTGATCGCCCTCGTCATCGGCGGCCTCGCCGCGGCCGCGCTGACTCGGCGCGCCGGGCGGCTCGTACGGGGCTTCGACGCGCTGCTCATGCTGCCGCTCGGGGTCTCGGCCGTGACCGTCGGCTTCGGCTTCCTCATCACGCTCGACGAGCCGCCGTTCGACCTGCGGGCCAGCTGGATCCTCGTACCGCTGGCGCAGGCACTCGTCGGTGTGCCCTTCGTCGTACGGACGATGCTGCCGGTGCTGCGGGCGGTGGACGAGCGGCTGCGGGAGGCGGCGGCCGTGCTCGGCGCCTCGCCGTGGCGGGCCTGGCGGGAGGTGGACCTGCCGCTGGTGCGACGGGCGTTGCTGATCGCGGCCGGGTTCGCGTTCGCCGTCTCGCTCGGCGAGTTCGGCGCGACCGTCTTCATCGCCCGCCCGGACAGCCCGACGCTTCCGGTGGCGGTGGCCCGGCTCCTCGGCCGGCCCGGCGAACTCAACTACGGCCAGGCGATGGCCCTCTCGACGATCCTCATGGTGGTGTGCGCGGTGTCCCTGCTGCTGCTCGAACGGCTCCGGACCGAGCGCACCTCGGGGGAGTTCTGATGCTGGTGCTCGACGGGGCGACCGTACGGTTCGGGGAGCGGGCCGCGCTCGACGCCGTGGACCTGGAGGTCGCCGACCACGAGATCGTGTCCGTGCTCGGGCCGAGCGGCAGCGGCAAGTCCACCCTGCTCCGGGCCGTCGCGGGGCTGCAGGCCCTGGACGGCGGGCGGGTGCTCCTCGGCGGCGCCGACCAGCGCGGCGTGCCGGTGCACCGACGCGGCGTCGGACTGATGTTCCAGGACCACCAGCTGTTCCCGCAGCGGGACGTCGACGGCAACGTCGCCTTCGGGCTGCGGATGCGCGGGGCCGGGAAGGCCGAGCAGGCCGAGCGGGTGGCGGAGCTGCTCGACCTCGTCGGACTGCCGGGCGCGGGGCGGCGGTCCGTCGCCGCGCTCTCCGGCGGTGAGCAGCAGAGGGTGGCGCTGGCCCGCGCGCTGGCGCCCCGGCCCCGGCTGCTGATGCTCGACGAGCCGCTCGGTCAGCTCGACCGGGGGCTTCGGGAGCGTCTCGTCGTGGAGCTGCGGCAGCTGTTCGGGCGGCTCGGCACGACGGTGCTCGCGGTGACCCACGACCAGGGCGAGGCGTTCGCGCTGGCCGACCGGGTGGTGGTCATGCGGGACGGGCGCATCGCCCAGTCGGGTGCACCCGTCGAGGTGTGGTCGCGGCCGGCCTCGGAGTTCGTGGCCCGTTTCCTCGGGTTCGACAACGTGGTGGCGGCACGGGTGACCGGGCCGGTCGCGGAGACCGCCTGGGGGAAGGTCCCGGTGCCGGACGGCTCGCCGCAGGGCGAGCGGCGGCTCCTCGTCCGGCCCGGCGGGGTGCGGCTCGTGCCCGTCGATGAGGGGCCGGAGTGGACGGTCGAGTCCCGGACCTTCCGGGGCAGCCATGTGGCCGTACGGCTCCGCCCGGTGGACGGACCGCCGCTGGACGCGGAGCTTCCGCTGCGGGAGGCGCCGGGGGAGGGCGCCGCGGTCGGGGTGGAGTTCCGGGCGGAGGACGTGGTGGTGCTGGGGGACGACATTCCGTAGTCGGTGCGATGAGTTTTCCGGTCCGGTGGAGTCTCCTTGGTGTTCGTCACGTCTTGTCGACCACGCGGGAGGAACCCCATGGGCCAGCTGCTCAGAGTCCAGAACTTCATGGTCTCGTCCGACGGATTCGGTACGGGTGAGGGCCAGAGCCTGGAGCATCCCTTCGGGCACGCGGATCCCGGGGCCATGTTCTCCTGGGCGGGTGCCACGGCGAGCTGGCCCAACCGCACCGACCCCGGGGGCAGCCGTGGCCTCGACGACTACTTCACGCGGGACTTCTCCCGGAACATCGGCGCCGAGATCATGGGCCGCAACAAGTTCGGACCGCAGCGCGGGCCCTGGCAGGACTTCGAGTGGCAGGGCTGGTGGGGCGACGAGCCGCCGTTCCACACGCCGGTGTTCGTCATGACCCACCACCCGCGTCCCTCGTTCACGCTGTCCGACACGACGTTCCACTTCGTCGACGGCGACCCGGCGAGCGTGCTGGCGCGGGCGAAGGAGGCGGCGGACGGCAAGGACGTCCGGCTCGGCGGCGGTGCCACCGTCATCCGGGAGTTCCTCGACGCCGGCCTCGTCGACACCCTGCACGTCGCGGTCGCGCCGGTGAAGCTCGGCTCCGGGGTACGGCTCTGGGAGTCGCCCGACGAGCTGCTCGACCGGTTCCACTGCGATGTCGTGCCCAGCCCGGGCGGTGCGGTGACGCACCACCTCTTCTGGCGGAAGTGACCCGAGGGCGTCTCTGGCAGCGGTCGCACGTCCTGGCCGCCGAGCGCCGGTGGAGGAGCGTGGCGCGGCCGAGGGCGAGGCCGTAGAGGGGAGAAGCCGCCATAGGCGACGGCGAACACCCAGGGGGTGGGGTCGACGAGGTCCGGGCTGACCGCCCCCGTCCGGGCCGGTACGCCGGTCGCGGCCAGGAACGCCCCGAACGGGGCGAGCGCTCCCGCCCCGGCCCAGCCGAGTGCGAGCAACGGCGGCCGGGGCAGGCGGCGGCGCACGCGGGCCCGATGAGGGCGGCGAGCGCCGCGCCCGTGGCGTACAGCAGCGACCAAGGAGGGCGGCGCGACCCGCCCCGGAGGGCCGGTCGGCCGGAAGTGTCCTCGGCGTCATGGGCCGAGCCTCGCGGGGAGCGCACCGGGGGGCGTCGGCCCGTGGTCGCGTCCCGCTCCGCCGCGCGGCGGAGGCGTGCGTACGGCTCCGGGAGCAGGCCCGCGCCGTCCCTCGTCAGCCGCCCCCGCCGGCCCCCTGCCAGGCCTTCGCCAGCCGCTCCAGGGCGTCCGGGGCCTCGTCGATCGAGTCCACGAGGGCGATGCGGGCCGCCATCGGCCGGCCGGCCGCCAGGGCCTCCAGGAGCGGCCAGGCCGGGAGGCGTTCCGTCCAGTGGGCGCGGTCGACCAGGACCATCGGGGTCGGCGGGCCGTGGGACGGGTAGTAGTTCGGGGTCGCGTTGTCGAAGATCTCCTGGACGGTGCCCGCCGCGCCCGGCAAGAAGACGACGCCCGCCGTGGAGCGGGAGAGGAGGCCGTCCTCCCTCGTGGCGTTGGCGAAGTACTTGCCGATGTGGCCCGCGAAGGCGTTCGGCGGCTCGTGGCCGTAGAACCAGGTGGGGATGCCGACCGAGTCGCCGCCGTGCGGCAGGCGGGCCCGTACCCGGAAGGCCGCGCGGGCCCAGTCCGTCACCGAGGGCGCGAAGGACGGGACCGCGGCGAGCTCGGCGAGCGCCTCGGTCAGGGCCTCGTCGGTGAACGGTGCCACGTACGCGCCGAGGTTCGCTGCCTCCATGGCGCCGGGGCCGCCACCGGTCGCCACGGTGAGACCGGCGCGCGCCAGTGCTCTGCCGAGCCTGGCGGCGCCCGCGTACGCCTCCGTGCCCCGGCCCATCGCGTGGCCGCCCATCACACCGACGACCCGGGTCCCGTCGAGGAGTTCGTCGAGGGCGTCGGAGACGGCGTCGTCGTGGATCGAGCGGATCATCGAGGCGAGGATGTCGCCGTCGGCCCGGGTCCGGCCGAACCACGCGTACGCGAGGGCGTCCGGCGTCCCCTCGTATCCCGTGTCCGCGAGCCCGTCGAACAGCTCCTCGGGGGAGTAGAGGGCTGCCCGGTACGGGTCGAAGGGCAGGTCGGGCACGGGCGGGAAGACGAGCGCGCCGTCGGCACGGACCTTGGCGGACCCTTCCGGCTGCATCCGGCAGCCGAGGAAGACGGCCTCGGTGGTGACGGCGGTCAGCAGGGCGAAGGTCCGGTCGGTGAGGTCGACCGACTGCACGCGGTACCCGGCGAGCGAACCGGGCCGGGCGACCGCCTCGTCGAACGCTTCGAGCGTGTGGATCTCGCGCCCGTGCCCGCGCGGTCCGGGCGGCCGGTGTGCCGGGGGAAGCGTCGCCATGGGCCCACGATAGGGGCGGCACCGTGGTGCCGCCCCCGGGGGTGTCGTGCCGTTCGGGCCGGGCTCGCGGCCTGACCCGCAGGACGGTTCTTCGGTGTCTCAGCCGGTCAGCGGCAGTGCCGCCAGTTCCGCCACGGCCCATGTCAGGGGGAGGAAGACCGCGAGCAGCACGCCGGCGCGCATCAGGGCCGCCGAGCGGAGGACCGTGGGCGGGGCGCCGATGCGGAGGAGGGCCTCGGTGGTGTGGGCGCGGCACTGCTTGGACTCCAGGGCCGCGGTGAGGAGGGTGGCCGTCGTGCAGGCCAGGACGAGGGCCGCGCCCAGGCCGGTGAGCGGGCCGAAGGCGCCGGGGCCGGTGCCCGTGTCGTGCAGGGCCGCCGCCGCGAGCGTCCCGGAGAACACCGCGGTGACCACGCCCAGGGGGCGGCCGATACGCCGGGACTCGTCCATCAGGACGCGGCCCGCGAGCAGCCGTGTGGCGCCCGGCCGGACGGACTGGAGGAGGCGGCCGCAGCCGTGGACCAGACCGGGGCCCGCCATCGCGAGGCCGACGGCGACGATGACCCAGCCGGCCAGGACGCCCGCCGGGTTGCCGTCGAAGCGGCCCGGCAGGGGGAGCCCGTCGGCGGCGCCCCTGCGGCCCGCGTACGTCTCGACCGCCAGGCCGACCGCGACCAGGGCGATCCCCCACGGCAGCCCGGACGGCACCGGCTTCTCCGCGCCCTCGGGCGCGGCGGGCGCGGTGCGCGGCCGCAGGGCCAGGCCCGCGGCCGTGGCAGCGACGACCGGGAGGACGGCGAGCAGGGTGAGGGCGGCGGCGAGCGGGATCGGCTGGTCGGCGGCGAGGAGGTCGGCGGCGGCCCCGTCGAAGGGCAGGCCGGTGATGTCGCCGCGCAGGTGGAGGTAGAACAGCAGCGCGATCATGGAGCCGAGCGAGCAGGCGACGGCCGTCGACGCGGCGGCGATCGCGGTGAGGCGGGCGGGGCCGAGGCCGATCGCGGAGAGCCCGGGACGCGGGCGCGTGCTGGGGTCGGTCCGGGCCACCGCGACCGCGAACTGGACGGTCGCGGCGAGCGGCAGGACGCACCAGAGCAGCCGCAGCACGGACGCCGAGGACCGTTCCGGGTGCCCGACCGCGTATCCGAGGGTGCAGAGCAGGAGGAAGCCCACCCCCGCCGCCGCGACGGCGACGAGGAGCCGGCGCGTCTGGACGAGGGGGTGGGCCCCGCGGGCTAGACGGAGAGCGAGCACGCCGCGACGCCCTCCGCCCCTGACGCCGGGGGTACGGTGCCGACCCGGCGGCCGTCGAGGAGTGCGACCGTGCGGTCGGCGAGCGCCGCGACCTCGGCGTCGTGGGTGGCGAGGAGCACGCTGATGCCGTGCGAGCGGGCGGCGGCGGTCAGGGTGCGCAGGACCTGGGCGCCGTCGGCCCGGTGCAGGATCGCGGTGGGTTCGTCGGCGAACAGCACCGACGGGGTGGTGACCAGCGCGCGGGCGATGGCGATGCGCTGGCGCTGCGCGTGGGTGAGGGCGTGCGGGCGTTTGCCGGCGCAGTCGCCGGTGTCGAGGCGCTCCAGCCACTCCACGGCGGCGGTCTTCGCGGCCCGGTGGGAGGTGCCGCGGAGCAGCAGCGGCAGGGCCACGTTCTCCCAGCCGGTGAGCTCGGGGACGAGGCCGGGCTCGGGGTCGATCCAGCCGAAGCGGTCGCGCCGGAGTCGTTCGCGGTCGGCGGGGCTCAGGGTGTGCACGGGGCTGCTGTTGAACCAGACCTCGCCCTGCTGGGCGATGAGCTGGCCGGACAGGCACCGCATGAGGGTGGTCTTGCCGCTGCCGCGCGGGCCGACGAGGGCGAGGATCTCGCCTTCGCGGACGCCGAGGGAGACGCCGCTGAGGGCGTCCGAACCGCCCAGGGCGCAGTGCAGGGAACGCGCCCAGAGCACGTCGTTGTCCGGTGGGGCCATCGCGTACACCTCGATGTCGGATCCGATCTGTGTCCCCCGTCCGGGGGAACGAAGGGACGGGCCTGTCGGTCACTGGGCACCGTAAGTATTCGGATCCGTTTGTACGGACAGCACGCGGCCCGGGCCGCCGCCATCCACTCGGATGGCGGCATGCCCGGGCCGGGGTCACGCCGTGAGGGCGGCGTGATGTCGTGTGCCTCGCGCGGCGGGGACCTTAGAGCTTGGTCCAGGCCTCGGTGAGCACCGAGCGCAGGATGCCTTCGATCTCGTCGAAGGTGCCCTGGTCGGCGATCAGCGGCGGGGCGAGCTGGATGACCGGGTCGCCGCGGTCGTCGGCACGGCAGTACAGACCGTTCTCGAAGAGCGCCTTGGAGAGGAAGCCGTACAGGACGCGCTCGGTCTCCTCGTCCGTGAAGGACTCCTTGGTGACCTTGTCCTTGACGAGCTCGATGCCGTAGAAGAAGCCGTTGCCGCGGACGTCGCCGACGATCGGGAGGTCGTGCAGCTTCTTCAGGGTGTCGAAGAAGTTGCCCTCCTGGTCGAGGACGTGCTGGTTCAGGCCTTCCTTGTCGAAGATGTCGAGGTTGGCGATGGCGACCGCCGACGACACCGGGTGGCCACCGAAGGTGTAGCCGTGGAGGAAGGTGTTGTCGCCCTTGTAGAAGGGCTCCGCGATGCGGTCCGAGACGATGCAGGCGCCGATCGGGGAGTAGCCCGACGTCATGCCCTTGGCGCAGGTGATCATGTCCGGCACGTAGCCGAACTTGTCACAGGCGAACATCGTGCCGAGGCGGCCGAAGGCGCAGATCGTCTCGTCGGAGACGAGCAGCACGTCGTACTGGTCGCAGATCTCGCGGACGCGCTGGAAGTAGCCGGGCGGCGGCGGGAAGCAGCCACCGGCGTTCTGCACCGGCTCCAGGAAGACGGCCGCGACGGTGTCGGGGCCCTCGAAGAGGATCTGCTGCTCGATCTGGTCGGCGGCCCAGCGGCCGAAGGCCTCGGGGTCGTCGCCGTGGATCGGGGCGCGGTAGATGTTGGTGTTCGGCACCTTGTGCGCGCCGGGGACCAGCGGCTCGAAGGGGGCCTTCAGGGCCGGCAGGCCGGTGATGGACAGGGCGCCCTGCGGGGTGCCGTGGTAGGCGACCGCACGCGAGATGACCTTGTACTTGGTGTGCTTGCCCTGCAGCTTGAAGTACTGCTTGGCGAGCTTCCACGCGGTCTCGACGGCCTCGCCGCCACCGGTGGTGAAGAAGACCTTGTTCAGGTCGCCCGGCGCGTAGTCCGCGAGGCGCTCGGCGAGCTCGACGGCCTTGGGGTGCGCGTACGACCACACGGGGAAGAACGCGAGCTCCTGGGCCTGCTTGTACGCGACCTCGGCCAGTTCCTTGCGGCCGTGTCCGGCGTTGACCACGAAGAGACCCGCGAGACCGTCGAGGTAGCGCTTGCCCTTGTCGTCGAAGATGTAGGTGCCCTCACCACGCACGATGGTGGGAACGGGCGAGTTCTCGTACGACGACATCCGGGTGAAGTGCATCCACAGGTGGTCGTACGCGGTCTTGGAGAGGTCCTGGGTCACGATTATCGAGTTCCCCACATATAGGTCTGCTTCTTGAGCTTGAGGTAGACGAAGCTCTCGGTGGAGCGCACGCCGGGGAGGGTGCGGATGCGCTTGTTGATCACATCCAGCAGGTGGTCGTCGTCCTCACAGACGACCTCCACCATCAGGTCGAAGGAGCCCGCGGTCATCACCACGTACTCGCATTCGGCCATGGCCGTCAGGGCCTCCGCAACCGGATCAAGGTCACCCTCGACGTTGATGCCGACCATCGCCTGGCGCCGGAAACCCACGGTGAGCGGGTCGGTGACGGCGACGATCTGCATGACGCCCTGGTCGAGCAGCTTCTGGACGCGCTGCCGTACGGCGGCCTCGGAGAGGCCCACGGCCTTGCCGATCGCCGCGTAGGGACGGCGACCGTCCTCCTGGAGCTGTTCGATGATCGCCAGGGAGACGGCGTCGATCGTCGGGGACGAACCGGTTCCGGTTCTGGGTTCTGTGCTTCGACTGGCCACGGCTTCACTGTGCACCGAGAATGTCGGTCTTGCAACCCCGGAGCGATGTAATTCGTTGCGGAAGGGCTCGAAACTCACGGAATCCGAAGTTGGAGGGGGGTGGGCCTGTTGAAAGCGTCAGCCGAGCGACTAGGCTGAGGTGTCTCGCCCATCGGGACACCGCACAAGGACGTGCGACGACAGAACGTGACAGGAGGGGTGGCAAGTGACCACCGAGCTGCGCCGGCTGCGTAACTACATCAACGGGGAGTTCCGCGACGCGGCCGACGGCCGCACCATCGAGGTGGTCAACCCGGCCACCGGCGAGGTGTACGCCACCTCCCCGCTCTCGGGCCAGGCTGACGTCGACGCCGCGATGGAGGCCGCCGCGGCCGCCTTCCCCGCCTGGCGCGACAGCACGCCGGCCGAGCGCCAGAAGGTACTCCTCAAGATCGCCGACGCCTTCGAGGAGCGCGCCGAGGACCTGATCGCCGCCGAGGTCCAGAACACCGGCAAGCCGGTCGCCCTCACCGCGAGCGAAGAGATCCCGCCCATGGTGGACCAGATCCGCTTCTTCGCGGGCGCCGCCCGGCTGCTCGAAGGCCGCTCCGCCGGCGAGTACATGGAGGGCATGACCTCCATCGTCCGCCGCGAGCCCGTGGGTGTCTGCGCCCAGGTCGCGCCGTGGAACTACCCGATGATGATGGCCGTGTGGAAGTTCGCCCCGGCGCTCGCCGCGGGCAACACCGTCGTCCTCAAGCCCTCGGACACGACCCCCGCGTCGACCGTCCTGATGGCGGAGATCATCGGCCAGATCGTCCCGAAGGGCGTCTTCAACGTCGTCTGCGGCGACCGCGAGACGGGCAAGGCGATGGTCGAGCACCCGACCCCGGCCATGGCCTCCATCACCGGCTCCGTGCGCGCCGGCATGCAGGTCGCCGAGTCGGCGGCCAAGGACGTCAAGCGCGTCCACCTGGAGCTGGGCGGCAAGGCCCCGGTCCTGGTCTTCGAGGACACCGACATCGAGAAGGCCGTCGAGGACATCTCCGTGGCCGGCTTCTTCAACGCCGGCCAGGACTGCACGGCCGCCACCCGCGTCATCGTGCACGAGTCGATCCACGACGAGTTCGTCGCCGCCCTCGCCAAGGCCGCCGCCGAGACCAAGACCGGCCAGCCGGACGACGAGGACGTGCTCTTCGGCCCGCTCAACAACGCCAACCAGCTGAAGCAGGTCACCGGCTTCATCGACCGTCTCCCGGCCCACGCCAAGGTCGAGGCCGGCGGTCACCGCGTCGGCGAGAAGGGCTACTTCTACGCACCGACCGTCGTCTCCGGCCTCAAGCAGGACGACGAGATCGTGCAGAACGAGGTCTTCGGCCCGGTCATCACCGTCCAGTCCTTCACGGACGAGGCCCAGGCCCTGGAGTTCGCGAACGGCGTCGAGTACGCCCTCGCCTCCTCCGTCTGGACCAAGGACCACGCGCGCGCGATGCGCATGTCCAAGGCGCTCGACTTCGGCTGTGTGTGGATCAACACCCACATCCCGCTGGTCGCCGAGATGCCCCACGGCGGCTACAAGAAGTCCGGCTACGGCAAGGACCTCTCCGCCTACGGCTTCGAGGACTACACGCGCATCAAGCACGTCATGACCTCCCTGGGCTGAACCCCCGCCTGAACGCCACGCGGCCCCGGCACCCCGGTCGACAGGGTGTCGGGGCCGCGTCGCGTCGCTCGACGGAGCGTCCATTGCCCCGGCCGGTGGCCTGCCGCGATGCTGCACGGGTGAGAGCGACAGCCAGGAACAACATCTCCCGCCGGTCCCTGCTGCGGGGCATCGGCGGTGCCGGGGCCGCGAGCCTGCTCGCCGCCGGATGCGGGGTCCCCGCCGCCTACGTCGACGAGAGCGACCGGGCCGGCCGCGACCTCTCCGCCCGGGACCGGACGCTCGACTTCGCCAACTGGCCGCTCTACATCGACACCGATGACGAGGACGCCAGGAAGCGCCCGACCCTCGACGCGTTCAGGAAGCGCACCGGGATCGCCGTCCGGTACACCGAGGAGATCAACGACAACGACGAGTTCTTCGGCAAGATCAGCCCGTCCCTGATGAACCACCAGGAGACCGGCCGCGATCTGATCGTCGTCAGCGACTGGATGGCCGCCCGCTTCGTCCGCCTCGGCTGGGCCCAGGAGATGAACCGCGCCACCCAGCCGAACGTCGCCGAGCACCTCGACCCGCAGCTCCGCTCGCCCGCCTTCGACCCGGGCCGGCTGCACAGCGTCCCCTGGCAGTCCGGGATCACCGGCATCGCGTACAACCGCAGGAAGCTCGGCCGGGAACTCCGTTCCACCAAGGAGCTGTGGGCCGACGACCTGCGCGGCAAGGTCACCCTGCTGTCCGGGCTCGACGAGTCCTTCGCGCTGCTCATGATGGGCCGGGGCGTCGACGTCACCCGGTGGACAGGCGACGACTTCCACGCCCTGTGCGAGCAGATCGAGGGCCTCGTGAAGAAGCGGCACATCCGCCGCTTCACCGGCAACGACTACATCAAGGACCTGTCGACCGGCGACGTGCTGGCCTGCCAGGCGTACTCGGGCGACGTCATCCAGCTCCAGGCCGACAACCCGGACATCGAGTTCGTCGTCCCCGAGGAGGGCGCCGAACTGTGGGCCGAGTCCCTCCTGATCCCCAACCTCGCGCACCACAAGGCCAACGCCGAGAAGCTCGTCGACTACTACTACGAGCCCGAGGTCGCCGCCGAACTCGCCGCCTGGGTCAACTACGTCTGCCCGGTGCCGGGCGCGCAGAACGTCCTCGCGGACTCCGGCGACGAGGAGCTCGTGGCGCTCGCGGAGGACCCGCTGATCTTCCCGGACGCGGCCATGCGGGGACGCCTCGCGATCGCCCGGGACATCACGGCGCAGGAGCGGCAGGACTTCACGAAGAGGTGGAACGCTATCGTGGGCCTGTGAGTTGAGCCGGATGTGACCGCATCCCACCCCAACTCGCTCGCCACCTACGGACTGTTCCTCGCCTGGGCCGTCCACGACGCCGAGGAGCTGGCCCTCGGACCCCGCTGGCTGCGGGAGAACCTGCCGATGCTGCGCGAGCGCTTCCCCGGAGTGCCGGAGGTGGTCTGGAAGGCCGCCGAGTCCGTCGACGAGCGCGAATTCGCGCTCGCCGTCGGGGTGATGGCGACCGTCGTCGGCGCCGCCGCCGTGGCCGGGGCCCGCACCGGCGGCCGATCCACCTTCTACCAGGGGGCGTTGAACGGCTTCGGGCTGCACGGCCTCGTCCACCTCGCGCAGGCGGTCGTCGTGCGAGGGGTGACACCCGGCTCCGTCACCTCGCCGCTCGTGGTCATCCCCTTCACCCTCTGGGCGCGCGGCCGGCTGCGCCGGGCGGGCGTGCTACGCCCGGCCGGACTCCGGGGCACGGTCACCGGCCTGGGGGTGGCGGCGGCCGCCACCGTCGTCGCGCACGCGGTGGCGCGACGACTGACCCCTCGTTTCTGAACGCGTTCAAGATGGGCGTAGGCTGCCCTCATGAGCGACTCGAACGGGCCGAGAGCCCTTCTCACGCGCATCCGCGTCTGGCTGATCGTCTTCGTCGTCTGCCTGGTCCTGAGCGGGATCACCGCGTTCCCGCTCGTCACCGAACTCCGGCTGCTGGACTCCTCGCTCGACGGGTGGGCGGCTCCCGTGGCCGACCTCCTCCCCGGGCTCGCCGAATGGATCGACCGGGTGCGGGGTGGCCTCGAGACCGCCGACGAGCAGGCCCCGTACCTGCTCTACGGCACCGACTGGCTCGCCTTCGCCCACCTCGTCATCGCGGTCGCCTTCTACGGCGTCCACCGCGACCCCGTCCGCAACATCTGGGTCGTCGAGTTCGGCATGATCGCCTGTGTCGGCATCATCCCGCTGGCCCTGATCTGCGGGCCCCTCCGGGGCATCCCCTTCTGGTGGTCGGTCATCGACATGTCCTTCGGCGTCATCGGGATCCTGCCGCTGCTCCACGTACGCCGGCTGATCAAGCGGCTCGAGGCCGCCACGGCGCCGGAGCCCGTGCCGGCCGGCGCCCGCTAGTCCGGCAGGCCGTACGCCGCGACCATGAGGTTCAGGGCGGTCGGGTTCATGTCCTGGCCCTTCGCGTCGGTGGAGTTGACGCTGTAGACGAGGGTGCGCGCGCCGTCGCGGGTGGAGGCGATGGCCGCGTTGTACCCCCAGCGGCCGCCGGTCTTGCCCCAGACCTCGCGGCCGCCGAGCTTCTTCATCGACAGACCCGCGGAGTACGCGGCCGGATCGCCCGACTTCAGGTCCGCGACCTTCGGCAGGGTGAACATCTCCTCCAGGATCGGCCCGCGCACCACCCGGCCCGCGAACAGGGCGCGGGTGAACCGCTCCAGGTCGGCCGTGGTCGAGACCAGGTCGCCGGCCGCCCAGCCGTCCGTCACCCCCCACTCCGAGACGTCACGCAGACCGGTCGTCCCGTCGTCGAGCCGCATGGTCTGGTAGCCGTGGTTGTACGGGCCGACGAGCCCGGCCGCCTCGCCCGGGAGGTAGGTGTCCCGCAGGCCCAGCGGGCGCAGGATCCGCCGCTCCACCTGGTGCTCGTACGAGTCGCCCGTCACCCGCTCCACGATCAGACCGGCGATCGTGTAACCGATGTTGAGGTAGTGCTGCTTCGTGCCGGGCCGGAACTCGCGCGGCTTCGCCGTCGCCGAGCGGACCATGGCCTCCGGGTCATGGACGTCGAAGCGGTGGGCGTACCACTCCTCCACCGTGTCGCCGACGGCCGTCTCGGGAGCCGGGATGCCGTGAGTGTGGTTCAGGAGCTGGCGCACGGTCACCGTGGCGTACCGGCCGGGGATCAGCTCCGGCAGGTACGAACGGGCCGTGCGGTCCAGGTCGATCCGGCGTTCGGACGTCAGCTGGAGGACGGTCGCCGCCGTGAAGACCTTCGTCACCGATCCGGCACGGAATCGGGCGGCCGGGTCCGCCGGGGCGCCGGTCGTCAGGTCGTGGACCCCTGAAACGCCCTGCCAGGAACCCTCGGTGCCGCCGACCCGGACGAGCGCGGCCGTGGCATCGGCCCGGGGGAGTCCGGCGATCACCTCACTCAGGTCCGGGCTCACCGGGCGTGCGGGCGACGCGGCCGCCGGGGACGTCGCGAAGGCCGGTGGTGCGAAGGCCGAGGCCGCGAAGGCCGGGGTCAGGGCCGGGCCCGCCGCGACCCCCAGGACCAGGGCGGCGGCGAGCAGCGTGCGGGTGGACTTCCTCATGGTCAACTCCGGTGGTGTGAGCCGTTGTTCTCGATGGCTCCATCCTGCTGACCCGCGGCGATCGGCGGATCGCCCGCACCGGCGGTCTTCCGCCGGTCAGTTCCTCGCCGACACGGGGGAGGGGCCCGGCCCCTCGCCTCCCCCGGGCGGGGGAGAGCCCGCCGCGACCAGACCCGTCTCGTACGCGCAGATCACCGCCTGGATCCGGTCCCGCAGGCCGAGCTTGGCGAGCACATTGCCCACGTGCGTCTTCACCGTGTGGTCGCTGACCACCAGCTCCGCGGCGATCTCCGCGTTGGAGAGACCGCGCGCGAGAAGCAGCAGGGTCTCCCGCTCCCGGCCCGTCAGCACGTCGAGCCGGGGGTCGGGGGCGGTCCTGCGAGGGCCGCCCGCGGTGTACTGCTCCACCAGACGGCGGGCCACGGACGGCGCGAGCAGCGAGTCGCCCGCGGCCACCACCCGTACCGCGTGCACCAGATCGTCCCGGCGCACGTCCTTGAGGAGGAAGCCGCTCGCGCCCGCGTGCAGCGCCTCGTACACATACGCGTCGGTGTCGAAGGTCGTCAGGATCACCGTCCGGCAGCCGGTGCCCGCGCTGATCGCCCGGCAGGCCTCGATGCCGTCCGTGCCGGGCATCCGGATGTCGAGGAGCGCCACGTCCGGGGCGTGCCGGCGCACCGCCTCGACCGCCTCGGCGCCGTCCCCGGCCTCCGCCACGACCTCGATGTCCGGCTGCGCGTCGAGGATCATCGCGAAGCCGCTGCGGACCAGTTCCTGGTCGTCCGCGACCACCACCCGGATCGTCGTCATGTCCCCACCTCCGCCGTGGAGGGTACGGGCAGCAGGACCCGCACCTCGAACCCCCGGCCGCCCGGTCCCCGGCCGGTCGTCGCCGTCCCGCCGTGCGCGGCGGCCCGCTCCCGGATGCCGGTGAGACCGTGGCCGCCGCAGCCGCGTCCGGGCGGCCCCGGCGCGGGGCCGCGTCCGTCGTCCGTGACCGTGACCCGCAGGACGCCGTCGGCGTGGGCGAGCCGGACGTCTGCCCGGCGGGCGCCCGCGTGCTTGACGACGTTCGTCAGGGCCTCCTGCACGATCCGGTAGGCGCTCGCGCCGGTCGCCGCCGGCAGCGCCCGTACCCCGCCCTCCGTCGTGTACTCCACCAGCAGGCCGCCGGACCTCACTCGCTCCACCAGCGCGGGGATCCCGGAGAGGTCCGGCTGCGGCTCGCGGGGCGGTGCTCCCTCGGGCCCCTCCCGCAGCAGCCCCAGCATCTGCCGCAGCTGGGTCATCGCCTCGCGGCCCGTCTCCGAGATCGCCTCGAACGCGGCCTCCGCGCGGTCCGGCGCCGCCCGCACCGCCACCGGGCCCGCCTCCGCCTGCACGATCATCAGGCTCACCGCGTGCGACAGGATGTCGTGCATCTCCCGTGCGATCCGGGCCCGTTCACGGGCCGCGGCCCGCTCGGCCTCGACCAGATGCGCCCGCTGCCGGGCGTCCTGGAGCCGGCCGAAGACATAGGCGGCTCCGAACACGAAGAGCGAGAAGGTCAGTTCACGGGCCGACCGGGTGTTGAGCCAGACCGAGACGGGCACCGCGACGACCATGAGCCCCGCCGTCGCGAGCCGCTTCCTCGGCGGGGAGTGGAGCGCGATCGTGTAGACGATCACGAGCCCGGTGTACGGCAGCGGCTGGCCCGGTCCCTCCAGGGCCAGGATGTACAGCGTGCTCGTCGCCAGGATCGCGAGGAGCACGGCGATCGGTGCCCGCCGCCGCCAGACCAACGGGACCACCGTGAGCGTCGTCAGCCCGTACGCGGGCCAGGTCGCCGGTTCGATCTCGGGCGGGCGCGGCACCACGAACGGCATCGTCATCGCCGCCTGCACCAGCAGCGCGATGCCGAGGTCCACCGCCCACGGGTTGGCGCCGCTCCAGCTCCGTGCCCGCTCCCACCGGTCGCGGAGCTCCTGCCGTATGCGCAGGTCCCCCCGGTCGCGCACCTCCCCCCGGCTGCGCGGATTCCCTCTCAGGGCCATTACGGCTTGCGGCCCACCGCGCCGAACTGCGCCACCACGGAGGCGTCCTCGGTCGTCGCGCGCCAGCGCGAGCAGGAGAGGATGCCCGGCTCCAGGAGGTCGAGGCCGTCGAAGAAGGAGGCGAACTCGGCGCGGCTGCGGGCGGTGATCGGCGGGGTCGCGTTCTCGTTCCAGAAGGCCATGGCGGCCCTGTTGCCCTCGCCGCCGAGCTCCGGCTCCAGGGTGGGGTGGGTCAGGACCAGGTGGCTGCCGGAGGGGACGGCGTCCATCAGGGTGCGGACGATCGCCCGGGCCTCGGTGGTGTCCAGGACGAAGTTGAGGATGCCGAGCATCATCACGGCGACCGGCCGGGAGAGGTCGAGCGTCGCGCCGGCCGCCGCCAGGATCTTCTCCGGGTCGTGGGCGTCGGCGTCCACGTACTCGGTGACGCCCTCCGGCGCGCTGGTCAGGAGCGCGCGGGCGTGGGTGAGCACGATCGGGTCGTTGTCGACGTAGACGATCCGGGCGTCGGGGGCGGCGCGCTGGGCGACCTCGTGGGTGTTGTCGGCGGTCGGCAGGCCCGTACCGATGTCGAGGAACTGGCGCATCCCGGCGTCCGCGGCGAGGAACGTGACGGCGCGGCCGAGGAACGCCCGGTCCGCGCGGGCCACTTCGCCGATGCTCGGGTAGAAACCGGTGACCTGGTCGCCGACCGCGCGGTCGACCGGGTAGTTGTCCTTGCCGCCCAGCCAGTAGTTCCACACCCGGGCGTTGTGAGCGATGTCGGTCCGGATCCGGTCGTTCATGCCTGGGCCTTTCGCAGGACGGCGGCGAGTGCGTCGACCCGGTTCGTGGTGATCGAGTCGACCCCGTTCGTGATCAGCTTACGCATGGTGCGGGAGGTGTCCGCCGTCCAGGCCGAGACGAGGAGACCGTCCCGGTGCACCCGGTCGGAGAGGGCCCGACTCACCAGGCCGAAGCGGTAGTTGAGCCAGCGCGGCCGGACCACGTCGAGGAGGATCGGGCGGGGCGGGGCGAGCGAGGTCCAGGTGAGGGCGATCTCGGCGGCCGGGTCGGCGGCGCGCACCTGGAGCATGGCGACGGCCCCGGCACAGTAGTACACGCGCTCCCCGGCGCCGCACTCGCGGACCGTACGGACGATGGCGCGGACCGAGTCCTCGTCGCCGCCCGGCAGGTCCAGCATCAGCCGCTTCTCCCCGGCGGTGAGCAGGGCCTCGCGCAGGGTCGGGACCCCGCCGTACGTCAGCTCCCGGACCTGCTCGTACGAGAGCGCGGAGAGCGGCCGGTCGTGGCCCCACAGGCGCTTCAGGGTGTCGTCGTGGAGGAGGACGGGCACGCCGTCCTTCGTCAGCCGGACGTCCACCTCGACCGCGTCCGCCCCCAGCTCGATCGCCGAGGTGATCGAGCCGAGGGTGTTCTCGCGGACGCGGTACGGGTCGCCGCGATGGCCCACGACGGTGACGGAGGCCGTGGCCTCGGCGGCTTTCGCGACGGCGGTCGGGTCCAGGGCGGTGTCGGAGTCCATGGGCCCATTCTCGCCGTCGAGGGCGGGCGAGCCAGTCGTCAGCGCGCGAGCCAGGTGTCGGTGTACGCGTCGATCTCGGCGGCGATCCTGGCCTTTCCGGCCGGGTCGAGGAACGAGGCCTCCACCGCGTTCTTCGCGAGGGCGGCGACACCGCGCTCGTCGAGGCCGAGGAGCCGGGCGGCGACCGCGTACTCGTTGTTGAGGTCGGTGCCGAACATCGGCGGGTCGTCGCTGTTGACCGTGACGAGGACGCCGGCGTCCACCATCTGCCGGATCGGGTGCTCGTCCAGGGTGGCGACGGCCCGGGTGGCGATGTTCGAGGTCGGGCAGACCTCCAGGGCGATACGGTGCTCCGCCAGGTGGGCGAGGAGCGCCGGGTCCTGGACCGAGCTGGTGCCGTGGCCGATGCGCTCGGCGCCCAGGTCGTTGATCGCGTCCCAGATCGTCTGCGGGCCGGTCGTCTCGCCCGCGTGCGGGACGGAGTGCAGGCCGGCTGCCCGGGCCTGGTCGAAGTACGGCTTGAACTGCGGGCGCGGCACACCGATCTCCGGGCCGCCGAGGCCGAAGGAGACCAGGCCCTCGGGGCGCAGCCCGTCGGTGGTGGCGAGGCGGGCGGTCTCCTCGGCGGAGGCCAGGCCGGCCTCGCCCGGGATGTCGAAGCACCAGCGCAGGATGGTGCCGAACTCGGCCTCGGCCGCCTTGCGGGCGTCCTCGATGGCCGCCATGAAGGCACGCTCGTCGATGCCCCGGCGGGTGGAGGAGTAGGGGGTGATGGTCAGCTCGGCGTACCGGATGTTCTGCCGGGCCATGTCACGGGCGACCTCGAAGGTCAGCAGCCGGACGTCCTCGGGAGTGCGGACCAGGTCGACGACCGAGAGGTAGACGTCGATGAAGTGCGCGAAGTCGGTGAACGAGAAGTAGTCGGTCAGCGCCTCCGGGTCGGTGGGGACCTTGGAGTCGGGGTGCCGGGCGGCGAGCTCGGCGACGATCCGGGGCGAGGCGGAGCCGACGTGGTGGACGTGCAGCTCCGCCTTGGGCAGGCCCGCGATGAAGGGATGGAGATCGGTCATCCCGTCATCGTAGGCCGGACGGTTACCCCTGAGGGGTGAGGCCGTAGCATGGCGGGACCATGATGGGGGAGGCCCATGTCTGACAACCAAGACCAGTCGCGGGGCGGTTACGACCCGACGGACCCGTGGGCTCCGCCGAACCGTGACGGGGTGGAACTGAGCAAGCCGACGACTCCGTCGCCGTCGCCGGTGCACGACCAGCAGACCGTCACGTCCTTTCCGCTCGCGCAGCCCGGCCCCACCGACGTGCCGCCGCCACCGGTGGCACCCGGCGGGCCCGCGGCCACGCCCGGCGCGTACGGATACCCGGCGGCGGACACGTCCGGCGCATACGGGTACCCGTCGGCGACCCCGCCGCCCGCCCCGACGAGCTCCGGGTACGGCTATCCCGGCTATTCGGCGCCCGGCGGCTACCCCGGCCAGACCGGCTGGCAGCAGTCCCCGTCCAACGGCATGGGGACGGCCTCGATGGTGCTCGGCATCATCGCGGTGGCGGGCTTCTGCATGTACGGCCTGGGCGTGATCCTCGGCATCCTGGCGCTGATCTTCGGCATCATCGGCATCAAGAAGTGCGGCCGGGGCGAGGCGACCAACCGGGGCATGGCCATCGCGGGCATCGTGCTCGGCGCCATCGGCACCCTGGTGAGCGCCGTCTTCCTGGGCTTCGTGATCTGGGCGGTCAGCCAGGACTCGACGTCCTTCGAGGACTCCGGCTACGACGAGGACCCGTTCGCGTCGAGCCTGGTGGTCGAGAGCGGCAGCCGCTGAGCGACCCCCGCGGTCACGCCGGGTGATCGCACGGCAAGGGCCCCGCACCTCGTGAGGTGCGGGGCCTTCGGCGTCCCCCGGCGCTTCCGGACCTTCGGCGTCCCCCGCGCTTCCCGACACCGGGCGTCCCTCCGGCCCCTTCCGGAGTCCTCGACGTCCCCCGGCGCTTCTCACGCCCCCTGGCGCAGCCGCTCCCGTGCCTCCATCAGGGCGAAGCCCAGGAGGTTGTCGCCTCGCCAGCTCGCCGGGTCGTGGGCGCGGGGGTCGTCGGCCGCCAGGCCGATGCCCCAGACGCGGTCCACCGGGCTCGCCTCCACCAGGACCCGGGTGCCGGTGCCGAGGAGATAGGCGCGCAGGGCCTCGTCCGAGGAGAACTTGTGGACGCTGCCCTCGACGACGACCCCGAAGCGCTCCCGCGCCCACACCGCCTCGTCGAAGCCCCGGACGAGCCGGCCCGCCTTCTTCGCCTCGGCCGGGGTCCGGGCGGACAGCGCGGCCCGCTCCGCCTCGGCGTCCTCGAAGAGCCGGGCCTTGGCCGCCATCATCCAGTGCTCGGCCGTCGCGTACGACACGCCGTCGACCACGAAGGGGGCGGGCCACCACTGGCTGAGACAGCTCGCCGAGAGGCGACCGTCCGGGTGCGGACGGTGACCCCAGAAGTGCAGCCACTTCACCCGGTCACCCCTGCTGACCTGCTGTATCAGAGACTCGAGCTCGCTCATGCACGCGAGTGTGGCATCCGCCACGGACACTTAGTACGGAGATATTCCGGCCGCCTCGACACATGGTCGACCGATTCCGTCGCGTAACCAAAAGGCAACAACGGAATCACTTGTTGGGACATCGTCCCTCTGTCAGGATCGGCACTCAATTCGAGCTGGAACAACGGAGAGCGTCATGGGCAACCGCTTCCAGGTGACGGACCGCTTCGCGGACGGCGCACAGTACATCGGCGGGCGGCTCCGCGCCGGAACGTCCGGTCAGGAACACAGCGTGATCGATCCGGCGACCGGGGAGAGCGTGTACACCTACACGCTCGCCTCCACCGCCGACGTGGACGAGGCCGTCGCCGCCGCCAAGGCCGCCTTCCCCGGCTGGGCCGGCGCCACCCCGGGCGAGCGCTCCGACGCGCTCCACCGCTTCGCCGGCGTCCTCGCCGAATGGGCCGAGGACTTCGCCCGCGTCGAGTCCCTCCAGTGCGGCAAGCCGTTCAAGCTCACCACCGAGTTCGACGTGCCCGGCACCGTCGACAACACCGCCTTCTTCGCGGGGGCCGCCCGCCACCTCCAGGGCCAGTCCGCCGCCGAGTACAGCGGCGACCACACCTCGTACATCCGCCGCGAACCCCTCGGCGTCGTCGGCTCCATCGCCCCCTGGAACTACCCGCTCCAGATGGCCGCCTGGAAGATCCTCCCGGCCATCGCCGCCGGCAACACGATCGTCCTCAAGCCCGCCGAGCTCACCCCGCTGACCTCCCTGATGTTCGCGCAGGCGGCGAAGGAGGCCGGCATCCCCGACGGTGTGGTCAACATCGTCAACGGGGCGGGGAAGACCGTCGGTGAACACCTCGTCGGCCACCCCGACGTCGTCATGACCTCCTTCACCGGCTCCACCCCCGTCGGCAAGCGGGTCGCCGAGATCGCCACCGCCACCGTGAAGCGCCTCCACCTCGAACTCGGCGGCAAGGCCCCCTTCGTGGTCTTCGACGACGCCGACCTGGAGGCCGCCGCGCACGGTGCCGTCGCCGCCTCCCTCATCAACAGCGGCCAGGACTGCACCGCCGCCACGCGCGCGTACGTCCAGCGCCCGCTCTTCGACGCGTTCGTCGCGCGCGTCGCCGAACTGATGGAGACCGTCCGGCTCGGCGACCCCTTCGACCCCGCCACCGACCTCGGCCCCCTCGTCAGCCACCGCCACCGCGACAGCGTCGCCGCCTTCGTGGAGCGGGCCCGCGGCTACGCCACCGTCGTCACCGGCGGGGAAGCACCTGGCGGAGACCTCAAGGACGGTGCGTACTATCGTCCGACCCTGATCACCGGTGCCGCGCAGGACAGCGAGGTCGTGCAGTCGGAGATCTTCGGCCCGGTCCTGGTGGCCCTGCCCTTCGAGAGCGACGACGAGGGCATCCGGCTCGCCAACGACACCCCGTACGGCCTGGCCGCCTCGGCCTGGAGCCGGGACGTCTACCGGGCCAACCGCGCCACCCGTGAGATCAAGGCCGGCTGTGTCTGGGTCAACGACCACATCCCGATCATCAGCGAGATGCCCCACGGCGGCACCAAGGCATCCGGCTACGGGAAGGACATGTCGGCCTACTCCTTCGAGGAGTACACCCAGGTCAAGCACGTGATGTTCGACAACACCGCGGTCGCCGCGAAGGACTGGCACCGCACTATCTTCGGGGACCGTCCGTAATCGATACGCGGCTACCGCCGTGTGGCATTCGCCGCCCGACCAGCGGCGCAACCCTCCCGAAAGGGCACAGCGCATGGAGCAGTACGAGCCCGACAGCCTCTCCGCCGCGCAGACGGCGGCGATACGCCGCAGCCTGACGAGCGGCCGGGGCGCCCTCACCCGCCGTTCGATGCTGCGCGCGGGCGGTGTCGGCGCGCTCACCGTCGGAGGCCTCGCCTCCCTGAGCGCCTGCGGCATCCCGCCGGCCAAGCGGGAGGGCCAGGGGCCCGCGTCCATCGACGTGTCGGCCAAGGAGAAGACCCTCGCCTTCTCCAACTGGACCGAGTACATGGACGTCAGCGAGGACGAGAAGTCCCGGCCGACCCTGGAGGCGTTCGCGAAGCGCACCGGGATCAACGTCAAGTACACCGAGGACATCAACGACAACGTCGAGTTCTTCGGCAAGATCAAGCCGCAGCTCGCGGCCGGCCAGGACACCGGCCGCGACCTGATCTGCGTCACCGACTGGCTCGCCGCCCGGATGATCCGGCTCGGCTGGGCCCAGAAGCTGGACCCCTCGAACCTCCCCCACGCGTACGCGAACCTCTCCACCCAGTTCCGCAGCCCCGACTGGGACCCGGGCCGCGCCTACTCGTACCCGTGGACCGGAATCTCCACCGTCATCGCGTACAACGCCAAGGCGACCGGCGGGAAGAAGGTCGACTCGGTCACCCAGCTCCTCGACGACCCCTCGCTCAAGGGCCGGGTCGGCTTCCTCACCGAGATGCGGGACTCCGTCGGCATGACGCTGCTCGACCTCGGCAAGGACCCGGGGAACTTCACCGACGCCGACTATGACGCGGCGATCGGACGCCTCCAGAAGGGCGTCGACAAGAAGCAGATCCGCCGCTTCACGGGCAACGACTACACCTCCGACCTGGACAAGGGCGACATCGCAGCCTGCCTCGCCTGGGCCGGCGACATCATCCAGCTCCAGGCGGACAACCCGGACATCAAGTTCTCCATCCCGTCCGCCGGTTACATCACCTCCAGCGACAACCTGCTCGTCCCCGCACAGGCCCGGCACAGGACCAACGCCGAGAAGCTCATCGACTACTACTACGAGCTTCCCGTCGCCGCCCAGCTCGCCGCGTACATCAACTACGTGTGCCCCGTCGACGGGGTGAAGGACGAGCTCGCCAAGATCGACCCCGAACTCGCGAACAACACGCTGATCCTCCCGGACAAGGCCATGGCCAAGAAGTCGCACGCCTTCCGCTCGCTCACCAGCGCGGAGGAGACGGCGTACGAGGAGAAGTTCGCCAAGCTCATCGGCGCCTGAGGCCCCCGTCGTCCACCTCTCTCACTCCCTGGGACCACAACCCATGACTGACAAGACTGCTCACACTGGAAAGACCACGGGCGGCGGCGACGTCCGTCTCACCGGGATCAGCAAGTCGTACGGCTCCTTCACCGCCGTCCACCCGCTCGACCTGACCGTCCCTCAGGGCTCTTTCTTCGCCCTCCTCGGCGCCTCGGGCTGCGGCAAGACCACCACCCTGCGGATGATCGCCGGACTGGAGGACCCCAGCACCGGCACCGTCTTCCTCGGCGACAAGGACGTCACCGACCTCCCGCCCTACAAGCGGCCGGTCAACACCGTCTTCCAGTCCTACGCGCTCTTCCCGCACATGGACATCACCGAGAACATCGCCTTCGGCCTGCGCCGCCGCGGCATCAAGTCGGTGAAGAAGCAGGTCGACGACATGCTGGAGCTCGTCCAGCTCGGCGACAAGGCCCGGCACAAGCCGCACCAGCTCTCCGGCGGCCAGCAGCAGCGCGTCGCCGTGGCCCGCGCCCTCATCAACCACCCGCAGGTACTGCTCCTCGACGAGCCGCTCGGCGCCCTCGACCTCAAGCTGCGCCGCCAGATGCAGCTGGAGCTCAAGCGCATCCAGACCGAGGTCGGCATCACCTTCGTGCACGTCACCCACGACCAGGAGGAGGCCATGACCATGGCCGACCAGGTCGCGGTGATGAACGGCGGCCGCGTCGAGCAGCTCGGCGCCCCCGCCGACCTGTACGAGAACCCGCAGACCACCTTCGTGGCCAACTTCCTCGGCACCTCCAACCTCATCGAGGCCGAGGTCCTGGAGACAGGCCCCACCAGCGCGGACGTACTCGTCACGGCGGGCGGCGGCAAGCTCCGCGTCCCCGGCGACCGCTGTACCTCCGCCGTCCGCCAGGGCGGCAAGGTGCTCGTGGGCGTCCGCCCCGAGAAGATCTCGCTCGCGCACGCCGACGACGCGGGCTCGATAGCCGACGGCCGCAACCGGGTCACCGGCCGGATCGCCGACTCCTCGTTCATCGGCGTCTCCACCCAGTACGTGGTGAACTCGCCGGCCGGTGCGGAGCTCCAGGTCTACGAGCAGAACATCGAGAGGGATGCGCGACTCCGCCCCGGCGCGGAGGTCGTCCTGCACTGGAACCCGGCGCACACCTTCGGTCTGGACGCCGCCCAGGACATCGACGCGGGTGTGGAGACGGTGGAGGACGCCGGATGACCACGTCCACGCTCCAGAAGGAGGAGGCGGCACCGGTCGAGGAACCGGTTCTGCGCAAGCCCTCCACCCGCAAGCGGCTCGTCCCCTACTGGCTGCTGCTGCCCGGCATCATCTGGCTGCTCGTCTTCTTCGCGCTGCCGCTCGTCTACCAGGCCTCGACCTCGGTCCAGACCGGCTCCCTCGAAGCGGGCTTCCAGGTCACCTGGCACTTCCAGACCTATTGGGACGCCTTCCAGGAGTACTGGCCGCAGTTCGTCCGCTCCCTGCTCTACGCCGGGACCGCGACCCTGCTCTGCCTGCTGCTCGGCTATCCGCTCGCGTACCTCATCGCCTTCAAGGCCGGCCGCTGGCGCAATCTGCTCCTCGTCCTCGTCATCGCGCCCTTCTTCACCAGCTTCCTCATTCGGACGCTGGCCTGGAAGACGATCCTCGCCGACGACAGCCTCGTCGTCGACGCGCTGAACGCGCTGCACGTCCTCGACGTGACCAGCTGGATCGGCTGGACCGAGGGCGACCGTGTCCTCGCCACCCCGATGGCGGTCGTCTGCGGTCTCACGTACAACTTCCTGCCCTTCATGATCCTGCCCCTCTACACCTCCCTGGAGCGGATCGACGGCCGGCTGCACGAGGCCGCGCAGGACCTGTACGCCTCCCCGGCGACCACCTTCCGCAAGGTGACCTTCCCGCTGTCGATGCCCGGCGTCGTCTCCGGCACCCTGCTCACCTTCATCCCGGCGAGCGGCGACTACGTCAACGCCGAACTGCTCGGCTCGACCGACACCAAGATGGTCGGCAACGTCATCCAGTCGCAGTTCCTGCGGGTCCTCGACTACCCGACGGCGGCCGCGCTCTCCTTCATCCTCATGGCGATCGTGCTGATCATGGTCACCGTCTACATCCGCCGAGCGGGAACGGAGGATCTGGTCTGATGCGTTGGATCCGTCGCAACCTTGTCGTCATCGCGGGCCTGCTGACGCTCGCCTACATGATCCTGCCGAACCTCGTCGTGATGGCGTTCTCCTTCAACAAGCCGAAGGGGCGCTTCAACTACTCCTGGCAGGAGTTCTCGCTCGACGCCTGGAAGGACCCCTGCGGCGTCGCCGACATGTGCGAGTCGCTCTCCCTCTCGCTCCAGCTCGCCGCCTGGGCGACGGTCGGCGCCGTCGTCCTCGGCACGATGATCGCCTTCGCGCTCGTCCGCTACCGCTTCCGGGCCCGCGGCGCGATCAACTCGCTGATCTTCCTGCCGATGGCGATGCCCGAGGTCGTCATGGCCGCCTCGCTGCTCACGCTCTTCCTCAACATGGGCATCGAGCTCGGCTTCTGGACGGTCCTCATCGCCCACATCATGTTCTGTCTGTCGTTCGTCGTGACGGCGGTCAAGGCCCGGGTCATGTCCATGGACCCGCGCCTGGAGGAGGCCGCGCGCGATCTCTACGCGGGGCCCACGCAGACCTTCCTGCGCGTGACCCTGCCGATCGCGGCCCCCGGCATCGCCGCCGGCGCCCTGCTCGCCTTCGCGCTCTCGTTCGACGACTTCATCATCACCAACTTCAACGCGGGCTCCACCGTCACCTTCCCCATGTTCGTCTGGGGCTCGGCGCAGCGAGGAACCCCCGTTCAGATCAACGTCATCGGCACCGCGATGTTCGTCCTCGCGGTACTGGTGGTCGTGGCCGGGCAAATCATTACGAACCGGCGCAAGAAAACAGCAACGGCCTGAGCAGAACGCAGCTCAGGCACCGAAGGAGTTGGAAACCATGGCCCCAGTCGCCATGCGTCTCGCTGCACAATCTCTCTCCGACGCCCAGCCCGTCCCCTTCTGGCTGGAAGACCCCGGCAAGCCCGGCGCCCTGCCCGCCCTCACCGGCACCGAGAAGTGCGACCTTCTCGTCGTCGGCGGCGGCTACAGCGGACTGTGGACCGCGCTCCTCGCCAAGGAGCGCGACCCCGCCCGGGATGTCGTACTGATCGAAGGCCGCGAGGTGGGCTGGGCCGCCTCGGGCCGCAACGGAGGCTTCTGCGCCGCCTCCCTCACGCACGGCTTCGGCAACGGGCTCGCCCGCTGGCCGGGCGAGTTGCCGAAGCTGGAGGAGCTCGGCGAGCGCAACCTCGACGGCATCGAGGAGGCGGTCGCCCGCTACTCCCTGGACTGCGACTTCGAGCGCACCGGCGAGATCGACGTCGCCACCGAGCCGTACCAGCTCGACGAACTCCACGAGATGTACGAGGAGATCGACCGGCTCGGTCTCGCGGACGGCCTGGAGCTCCTCGACCGGGACGCCGTCCGGGCGGAGGTCGACTCGCCGACCTTCCTCGGCGGTCTCTGGGACCGCCGAGGCGTCGCCATGGTGAACCCCGCCAAACTGGCCTGGGGCCTCAAGCGGGCCTGCCTGGACCTGGGCGTACGGATCTACGAGAACACCCCCGGCCTCGACCTCGTCTCCGTCGGCGCCGGCATGGGCGTGCGCACCCCGTACGGCCGCGTCCTCGCCCGCCGGGTCGCCCTCGGCACCAACGTCTTCCCGTCGCTGGTCAAGCGGGTGCGCGCGTACACCGTCCCGGTCTACGACTACGCCCTGATGACCGAGCCGCTCAGCCCCGAGCAGCTCGCCTCCGTCGGCTGGAAGAACCGGCAGGGACTCGGCGACTCCGCCAACCAGTTCCACTACTTCCGGATCACCGCCGACCACCGCATCCTCTGGGGCGGCTACGACGCGATCTACCCCTTCGGCGGCAAGGTCAGCGCCGAGATGGACCACCGCCCGGAGACCTACCTCACGCTCGCCGAGCACTTCTTCCGCTGCTTCCCGCAGCTGGAAGGGCTCCGCTTCAGCCATGCCTGGGGCGGCGCCATCGACACCTGCTCCCGCTTCTCGGCCTTCTTCGGTACGGCGTACCAGGGCAAGGTGGCGTACGCGGCCGGGTTCACCGGCCTCGGCGTCGGCGCCACCCGCTTCGGCGGCGACGTGATGCTCGACCTGCTCGCGGGGGAGCGGACCGAGCGCACCGCGCTCGAGATGGTCCGCCACAAGCCGCTGCCGTTCCCGCCCGAGCCGATCGCCTGGGCCGGCATCGGCATCACCAAGTGGGCGATGGCGCGCGCCGACGAGAACGGCGGCCGCCGGAACCTGTGGCTGAAGGCGATGGACCGGATGGGCCTCGGCTTCGACAGCTGAGACTCCACGAGGCCCTCTGTGTGACCTACACCACAACTGATGGGTAGCTGAAACCGCGTAAGAGCGGCCGCCTGAATCGCTCTCTCCGTACGGACACCGTGTCCACACGGAAGGAGACCGTTGCGATGACTGGTACGGGGGCCTCGGGCGCCAAGAGCGCGGTGGAGTGGCTGGCTTCGGTCGCACCCGATCCGGACGCCTGCCGGTGGGAGTGGGAGCGCAACCCGCACGGGGTCGCGCTGCTCCCCGCCGGCAGGCGCTGGGACGTCCTGATCCTTCCGGCGGAGCTCGGCTATCCCACCCTCGACGTCCTGGCCCGCCTGGTGGGCCGGCCGGGCCCGGTCCTCGCCGACTTCGGCGACGCCCGGATGGGCTTCTTCGTACCGCCGGGCACCGCGACCCGCTGGCTCGGCACCGGAGTGCGCGGGGCGGGCGCCGGGACCTGGATCGTGGTCCCGTACCCGGGCCGCGCGACCGGCGGGGTGCGCTGGCTGGTGGCGCCGGACGGCGCGGGCACCCTCACCGACGCCTCGCTCCTGGAACTGGCGATGCACGAGGCGGCGGGGCGGCTCGGGCGGGCGGGAGGAACGTCGTGACCCGGGCGGCCCGTGCGGGCCGGTCCGGAGGGGCGGGGCCCGTGCGGTGGGCGGATCGGGGCGATGTGGTGCGTGCGGTGGGCGGGCCCGAGCGGTGGGGTTCGTACGGTGGGCGGATCGGTCCGTCCGCCGTGCGGACGTCGAGGGCAGAGGTCTTGACCACTTGATTGGTCTGGACCATGCTGTGGCGCGCTCCCACGTCGATTCCCCCACCCCCGGAGGCAGTTGTGGACCGCGCCAGACCTCTCACCCTGCTCCTCGCGGGCGTCCTAGCCGCCGGAGGACTCGCCGCGCTCGGCCCCGCCGCCCAGGCCGCCGACGCCGAACTCGCCCGCAACGGCGGCTTCGAGGCCGGCCTCGACGGCTGGACCTGCACCGCCGGCAGCGGCGCCGTCGTCTCCACCCCCACCCACAGCGGCACGAAGGCACTCCAGGCGACCCCCGCCGGCAGCGACAACGCCCGCTGCTCCCAGACCGTCACCGTCAAGCCCAACTCCTCCTACACGCTCAGCGGTTGGGTGCGCGGCAGCTACGTCTACCTGGGCGCCACCGGTACGGGCACCACCGACGTCTCCACCTGGACGGGCTCCGCCCCCGACTGGCAGCGGCTCGCGACCTCGTTCACGACGGGGGCCTCGACGACCTCGGTCACGATCTACACCCACGGCTGGTACGGCACCCCGGCCTACCAGGCCGACGACCTCTCCCTCTTCGGCCCCGGCGGCGACCCGGTGCAGCTCCCGGCCGCCCCCACCGGCCTCGCGGCGGGCTCCCCGACCTCCACCACCGTCCCGCTGACCTGGTCCGCGGTCTCCGGCGCCACCTCGTACAACGTCTACCGGGGGACGACCAAGGTCCAGACGGTCGGCGGCACCTCGGCCACCGTCACCGGACTCACCGCTTCCACCGCGTACACCTTCCAGGTCAGCGCCGTGAACAGCGCGGGCGAGTCCCCGAAGTCGGCCACCGTGAGCGCGACGACGACCAGCGGCGGCAACCCGGGCAACCCCGGCCTGCCCGCACACGCCCTCGTCGGCTACCTCCACGCCAGCTTCGCGAACGGCTCCGGCTACACCCGCATGGCCGACGTCCCCGCCTCCTGGGACGTCATCAACCTCGCCTTCGGCGAGCCGACCTCGGTGACCTCGGGCGACATCCGCTTCAGCCTGTGCCCGGCGACGGAGTGCCCGAACGTCGAGTCGGCCGCCGACTTCAAGGCGGCCATCAAGGCCAAGCAGGCCGCCGGCAAGAAGGTCCTGATCTCGATCGGCGGCCAGAACGGCCAGGTGCAGCTCTCCACCACCGCCGCCCGCGACACGTTCGTCTCCTCCGTCTCGAAGATCATCGACGAGTACGGCCTCGACGGCCTCGACATCGACTTCGAGGGCCACTCGCTGTCCCTCCAGACCGGCGACACCGACTTCCGCAACCCGACCAGCCCGGTCATCGTCAACCTGATCCAGGCGGTCAAGACCCTCAAGGCCAAGTACGGCCAGAACTTCGTCCTGACCATGGCTCCGGAGACCTTCTTCGTCCAGCTCGGCTACCAGTACTACGGCTCAGGCCCCTGGGGCGGCCAGGACCCGCGCGCCGGCGCCTACCTGCCGGTCATCCACGCCCTGCGCGACGACCTCACCCTGCTGCACGTCCAGGACTACAACTCGGGCTCCATCATGGGCCTCGACAACCAGTACCACTCGATGGGCGGCGCCGACTTCCACATCGCGATGACCGACATGCTGCTCACCGGCTTCCCGGTCGCGGGCAACACCGACCGCGTCTTCCCGGCCCTCCGCCCCGAACAGGTCGCGATCGGCCTCCCGGCCTCCACCCAGGCGGGCAACGGCCACACGGCCCCGGCCGAGGTGAACAAGGCCCTGGACTGCCTGACCAGGAAGACCAACTGCGGCACCTACCAGACCCACGGCACCTGGCCGGCCCTGCGCGGCCTGATGACCTGGTCGATCAACTGGGACCGCTACAACCAGTGGCAGTTCTCGAACAACTTCGACGCGTACAACTGGAGCTGACCGCCAGGATCAGCAGCGAGAGGCAGAGGCTGGCCAGCACGTCGAGCGGCCAGTGGAAACCCCGCAGCACCAGCCCGGTCCCCGTCACCGCCGTCAGCACGGCGGCGACGGGGACCAGGCGTTTCGAGACCAGGAAGGCCGCGCCGAAGTAGGCGACGGCGGCCGTGGCCGTGTGCCCCGACGGGTAGTAGCCGTGCGCCCAGGGTTCCAGCGGACCGGGACGGGCCGTCCACTCCTTGAGGGGGATCACGAGCAGGGGCACGGCCGCCATGGCGAGACCCGCGTACAGGGCGGCGAGCCGTCGGCCGCGCCACACCGCGTACGCCATCGCGCAGGCGAGGACGGGGAGGGCGACGGTCATGTTGCCGAGGTCGGCGGCGAGTTCGGAGAGGCGCCGGGGGGCCGAGTCCACCACGGCCCGGGACACCCGCTCGTCGAGCCTGGCCAAGGGGCCGTGGACGAGCACCTGCCAGGTCACGACGACGAGGGCGACGAGCGCCGAGAAGAGAGCCGGCCGCCCTGGAACAGGGGGGGTGGTTCCAGAGCGGCCGAGAGGATCGGATCGCCGCACGCCCCGGGGGGTGTGGGGCGGGCGGCCGTCCGATCGGTGAGGAGTTCCGGAGCACGAGGCTCCAGGGGTGTGCGCGACGGCACGGTGTGGGCGGGGCTGGGGAGGCTCCGCCCGGGGTGTTTCTCTCATCTGCAGAAACCGTACGTCAGAGAAGGGGGGACCGACAGCCGGAAACGCGTCCCGCCATCGGCCCCCCACACAGTCTTCACACGGAGTGTCAGATCCGAGGTCGGATCCGAACTGCGATCCGAACTCCGATGCGAACCGCGGCCCGGATCCGACCCGAACCGCGCCCCTGACCCCGGTCCGGGCTGCGGTCCTGGCCCCGGTCCAAGCTGCGGTCCCGGCCCCCGGTCCGGACCGCGACCGAACTCCGGTCCGTGTCCGGACCTGCCACAGGTCCGCTGCCGGACCCGCTGGGTCAGATCTGGGCGAACGCGTTCTCGATGACGTCGAGGCCCTCGTTCAGCAGGTCCTCGCCCATGACCAGCGGCGGCAGGAAGCGCAGCACGTTGCCGTAGGTGCCACAGGTCAGGACCAGCACACCCTCGGCGTGGCAGGCCTTCGCCAGCGCGGCGGCGGCCTCCGCGTACGGCTCCTTGGTCTCGCGGTCCTTGACCAGCTCGATGGCGATCATGGCGCCGCGGCCACGGATGTCACCGATGGCCGGGAACTTCTCCTGCATGGCGGTGAGGCGGGCCTTCATGACCTCCTCGATGCGCCGGGCCTTGGCGTTGAGGTCGAGCTCCTTCATCGTCTCGATGGAGCCCAGCGCGGCGGCGCAGGCCACCGGGTTGCCACCGTAGGTGCCGCCCAGACCGCCGCCGTGGACGGAGTCCATGATCTCGGCGCGGCCGGTGACGGCGGCGAGCGGCAGACCGCCCGCGATGCCCTTGGCGGTGGTGATGAGGTCCGGGACGATGCCCTCGTCCTCGCACGCGAACCACTGGCCGGTACGGCAGAAGCCGGACTGGATCTCGTCGGCGACGAAGACGATGCCGTTGTCGTTGGCGAACTTCACGATCGCCGGCAGGAAGCCCTTGGCCGGCTCGATGAAGCCGCCCTCGCCGAGGACCGGCTCGATGATGATCGCGGCGACGTTGTCGGCGCCGATCTGCTTGGTGATGTTGTCGATCGCCTGGGCGGCGGCCTCGGGGCCACAGTTCTCCGGGCCGGTGGGCCAGCGGTAGCCGTAGGCCACCGGCACGCGGTAGACCTCGGGCGCGAACGGACCGAAGCCCTGCTTGTACGGCATGTTCTTCGACGTCAGCGCCATCGTGAGGTTCGTACGGCCGTGGTAGCCGTGGTCGAAGACGACGACGGCCTGGCGCTTGGTGTACGAACGGGCGATCTTGACCGCGTTCTCGACGGCCTCGGCGCCGGAGTTGAACAGCGCGGACTTCTTGGCGTGGTCGCCCGGGGTCAGCTCGGCGAGCGCCTCGCAGACCTCCACGTAACCCTCGTAGGGCGTCACCATGAAACAGGTGTGGGTGAAGTCCTGGAGCTGCGCGGAGGCGCGGCGCACGACGGCCTCGGCGGAGGCGCCGACCGAGGTCACGGCGATGCCGGAACCGAAGTCGATCAGACGGTTGCCGTCGACGTCCTCGATGATGCCGCCGCCGGCCCGCTTGGTGAAGACGGGGAGCGTGGAGCCCACGCCACCGGCGACCGTGTCGAGACGGCGGGCCTGAAGCTCCTGCGACTTCGGACCGGGGATGGCGGTGACGATGCGCCGCTCCTGCGGGACAGCGTTCATGCGGGGCTCCTGGGGGTGTTCTGGACGCACTTGCGGGTTTCCTCCGCAGGCTAGGCGCGGGGGAGGGGCGGGGGCATGCGCCGATCGGGAGTGGTGGGGGGTGTGTCGTTGTCCGGGATGGATAGGGCGGGGTGAAGGGAGGCTCCTGCGGGTGCGGGGACACACGGGCGCGGGACTCCTGCCGGTGCGCGGACACAGGCACCGGCGGAGGCTCCCGCCGGTGCGCGGGCACACGGGTGGGTGAAACCCCTCCGGGGCGTCCCCGGGCCACTAGATTGACGGTGGCACAGAGACGGCGACCTGGCTGGTCAGGGGGCAGGGGTTCATGGAGACCGACGGCACGTACGAGTCGCGCGACACCCGGGGGGGTGCGGCGGTCCCGCGTCCGGCGGGTCCACCCGTGCCGTCCGGCCCGCCGCCCCAGGGGCCACCCCCTGTGCCGTACGCGGGGCAGAGCGGGCAGGTGCAGCAGGCATCGCCCCGTGTGCCGCCACCCCCGTCTCAACCGCCTGCTCGTATGGGCATCGCCGATTGGCTCCGGATCCCGCGCCCCGCCGCCGCTGTCGGCGTCTGGCGGCTCGGGCACCGTGAGCGGCCCGAGCAGGAGCCGGACGTGGTGGCGGGTCGCCAGCTGATCACGGGAGCGGTGATCGCATACCTCTGTGGCTGGCTGTTGTGGTCGTTGCTGTGGAACGGCTACCTCGAGGGAGGATGGATCTTCGTCGACAACTGGTGGCAGTTGCCGATGCTGTGGCTCGTGCCTGCGGACTGGCGGAACCCTCAGAGTTCCGACCTGGAGCTGTACCTTGCAGCGCAGTTTCTCTGGTACGGCGTCATCCTCGGCCTGTTCTCTCTCGGCTTCGGCCGTGTGGGCAACTGGCGTGAGGTCTGGCAGCGCTACGGCGTTCCTGTATGGCCCGTGTTCGTACTCCTGCCGGGCGTCTGGCGTGAGATGCCGCGCACCGTGACCTGGTTCGCCTGGCTTTCGAACGTCTATTACGTGCTCCTGATCGCCGCCCTCGTCGCGGCCATCGGGCGGGTTGGTGTCTGGCCTCCCGTGCGGCGGCGTCTGGATGCCGGGGGTTCGGCGGCCGCCACCCCGACGCGTCCGGCCTCATCGGCCGTAGATCCCGTCGGGTGGCCGGAGCTGCGCGACGCCGGCCTGGCCGCGACCGCCGATCAGCTCGCCGAGGCCACCCGCCAGGGTGTGCTCGGGGACGTCGACTACGCCCGGATCCGCCGTGCCTGGCAGGGCGTGCGCACCCGGCCGGAGCGGCTCGCCGCCTTCACCGAGGCCGTGCGCAGCCGGGGCGCCGCCGCCTGCGGTCACCCCTCGGGTCTGCGTGACCTACCGGTTCGGACCGCCACCCACGACCTGGCCACCGAGCAGGTGCTCATCGGCACAGTCGCCGACCACCCCCGCAACCCGTACGCGCGCCGCACCACAGGCGTCGCCCTTGAACCAGGTCTTCTCGGGACCTCGCTGTTGGCCGTCGGGCCCGCCGGGGCCGGGAAGACGGTGCGCCTCGTCCGTCCCGTCGTCGAGTCACTCTGTCTGCAGGCCCTCGCCAACCGCGCCGTCGTCGTGGCCGTCACCTCCCACGGCGCGTCGGTCGGCTCCGACGGGTCCTTCGACGTGGTCGTCTCCATCGGGCGGCCCGAGTCCACCCACGACCTCGACCTGTACGGCGGGGCCGACGACCCCGACGAGGCCGCCCGGATCCTTGCCGAGGGGCTCGTCGGGGACCTGGTCCCCGACAGCCGACGGGCCGCCACCGCGCTCGCCCAGCTGATCGGGCCGTTCCTTGCCGCGTACGGCCGCTTCCCCGGCGTGCCCGAGCTGCGCGAGCTGCTCGCCGGGACGCCCGGGGCGCTCGCCGCATTGCGCGAGGCCGTCGCGGACGACCCCGCCCAGCTGCGCGAGCTCGATGCCCGGCAGCGCCAGGCGGAACGCGGTGACGAAGTCGGAGTCCTGCTCGCGGAGCGCATCGCCTTCCTCGACCGGCCCGCCTTCGCCCGCTTCTTCCGGACGGAACGCTCGGAGGGCGAGGGCCCTCAGTTCTCCCTCCGCGCCGTCGAACACCCTCTCCGTGTCCGCGTCGACCTCCCCCAGCGCGGACATGCCGAGGCCTCACGGATCGTCTCCCGGCTGCTGTTGGCCCAGTTCGCCGAGGCCGCTCTCGCCCGTCGAGACCGTTCCCTCTTCGCCTGCCTGGTCCTCGACGACGCCACGTACACCGTCACCGGCGAGTCCGTCCGTGCCCTCCAGCGGCTGCGCTCGGCCAACGCGGGCGTGCTTCTCGCCCTGCGCAGCCTGGAGGACGTCCCCGAGGCGCTGCGCGGTCCGCTGCTCGGGGCGGTCGGCTGCCGGATGGCCTTCTCCGGCATCGCGCCGTGGGACGGCGGGCGGTTTGCGGAGACATGGGGCACCGAATGGGTGCAGACCCGTGATGTCACCAACCGGCAGATCATCTCCGACGAGCCTCTCACCAAGGCCCTGCACTTCATGCGGCGTCTCGTCACCGGCAAGGCGACGACCGCCGAAGCCGTGACTGTACGGGAAGTGGAGCGGCAGCGGTGGTCGGCGTCCGATCTCGCCCACGACGTCCCCGCCGGGCACGCCGTTCTGTCCCTCACCCATGTGCGGGGCGAGCACGCGCCGCCCCTGCTCGTGGACCTGCGGGGCTGAGACGGGTCGGGGCGGACCGGGGGCGGCGTCGAGTCCCGCGGTGCGTCATCCGCGCGTCCCGAGCCGGAGCGGGCATCGGTCCGCCCTGGCACAATCGGGGGCGCCGCTCGGCTGAGCGGCGCCCCCTCGCTCAAAGGTCCGACGGTCCCCAATGCCGCCCACCCTCGCCTCCCTCGTCCAGCACTCCTCCCTGAAGCTCGTCGTCCGGGCGGGGGAGGACCGGCTGGACACCCCCGTCCGCTGGGCGCACGTCAGCGAGCTCGCCGACCCCGTTCCGTACATGGAGGGCGGCGAGCTCCTCCTCACCACCGCGCTCACGCTCGACGCGGAGGACCTGGAGGCGATGCGCCGCTACGTGCGGCGGCTGCTCGGCGCGGGGGTCGTCGGGCTCGGCTTCGCCGTCGGGGTCAACTACGACGAGATCCCGCCCGCCCTGCTCGACGCCGCCCGCGACGAGCACCTGCCCCTCCTCGAAGTGCCGCGCCGGACCCCCTTCCTCGCCATCAGCAAGGCCGTGTCCGCGGCCATCTCCGCCGACCAGTACCGCGCCGTCACCGCCGGCTTCGAGGCCCAGCGCGAGCTGACCCGCGCCGCGCTCGCCGAAGGCCCCGAGGCCGTCGTCGCCCGGCTCGCCGCCCACGTCGACGGCTGGGCCGCGCTCTACGACACCTCCGGCACCGTCGTCGCCGTGTCGCCCGACTGGGCGGCGCGCCGGGCCGCCCGCCTCACCCCCGACGTCGAGCGGCTGCGCGACCGGCCCGCGCCCGCCAGCGCCGTCGTCGGCGGTACGGACGACCGCGTCGAGCTCCAGTCGCTCGGCACCGGACGGCGCGTCCGCGGCGCCCTCGCCGTCGGCACCGGCGCACCCCTCGGGACTGCCGAGCGGTACGCGGTGCACTCGGCGATCGCCCTGCTCACCCTCACGACGGAACGCTCCCGTTCGCTCCAGGCCGCCGAACAGCGCCTCGGCGCCGCGGTCCTGAAGATGATGCTCGCCGGTCAGCCGGACCACGCGCGTGCGGTGGCCGGTGATGTGTACGGCGGGCTGCTCGACGCCCCCTTCCGGCTCCTCGTCGCCGAACCCGCCGGAGGCGACCCCACCGGCGAGCCGGCGCTGCAGGTCCTCGCCGAGGCCCTGGAGTCGGCGGCCGCACGCGCGGGCGAGGCGGTGCTCGCGGTCCCCGAGAGCGAACAGCGGCTCGTCGTCCTCGCCGGCGACGCGGGCGCGGTCGTCGCCGCCTGCGAGGGCTACGCCGAACGGGACGCCGAGGACGCGGGCCTCACCATCGGCCTCTCGGCCCCGGCCGGCCCGATCACCGCCGCCACCGCGTACAAGCAGGCGGAACAGGCCCTCTCGGTGGCGAGGCGGCGCGGCAAGGCTCTCGTCGAGCACGAGGACCTCGCGGCGGGCTCGGTCCTGCCGCTCCTCGCCGACGACGCCGTCCGCGCCTTCGCCGACGGGATGCTCCGCGCCCTCCGGGACCACGACGCGACGGGCCGCGGCGATCTCGTCGCCTCGCTGCGCGCCTGGCTCTCCCGGCACGGCCAGTGGGACGCGGCCGCGGCCGACCTGGGCGTCCACCGGCACACCCTGCGCTACCGGATGCGGCGGGTGGAGGAGATCCTCGGCCGCTCGCTCGACGACCCGGACGTACGGATGGAGCTGTGGCTGGCGCTGAAGGCGACGGGGGAGGACGGCACGGAGTAGCGATGTGGCGGAGTAGCGGAGTGGTGGAGTAGCGCGGCTGGTGGTGGTCGGTCTCCCCGCCGCGTGCCGTCCGTGGTGCGGCCCCCGCTGGGCGCCTCCGTCCCCGGTGCCGCAGGGACCCTAGTTGTCCCCGCCGCCGTCGTCCCCGCCGCCCCCGACCCTCCTGCGTCGGTTGCCGCTGCGCACCACGTTCCCGAGCGCCAGGGTCACGGCGGCGACCCCTCGCACCCAGCGGGGGCCGCCCCGAGCGGCCCACACCACGCAGACGCAGCCTCCGATCGCGAGCACCAGGACGCCGGTCAACGCGAGCACGATCATGCGAGTCCCCCTGTGTTTCGTCTCCCTCCACCGCTTCCGCGGCGGGTCCGGACATCCTGTCATTACCCGAAAACGTTCACCGCGCGCCCGCGTACAGGCCTCCGCCTGCCCGAATGCGGGCAATTCTCTTGGTCATCGGGCCTTTCAGTCCCTACTCTCCTGCTCATGACAAGCCCCGCCGTCGATCCGGCCCCCGAGGCACCCCAGGCCGCTCCCGAACCCGAGTCCCGTACCCCCGCGCGTGCGACCGCGACGACCGTGACCACCCCGACGACCGTGACCACCGCGACCGCAGGGCTCACCGCGACGCCCGTCCCCGCCGTCGCGACCGCCGCCGCGACCCGTCGGATCTCCGGGGCCGTCTGGGCCGCGCTCGGCATCGTGTACGTCGTCTGGGGCTCCACGTACCTCGGCATCCGGATCGCCGTCGAGACGATGCCGCCGTTCCTCTCCTCCGGCGTCCGCTTCGTCACCGCCGGCCTGCTCCTCGCCGGGATCATCGCCTGGCGACAGGGTCCCGCCGCCCTCAAGGTCGACCGGCGGCAGCTCGGGTCGGCCGTGCTCGTCGGTCTGCTCCTGATCCTCGGCGGCAACGCCCTCGTCGTCCTCGCCGAGACCTCCATACCCTCCGGCCTGGCCGCCCTCCTCATCTCCGTCGTCCCGGCCTGGGTCGTGATCCTGAAGGCCGCCACCGGCCGGCGGCCGAGCGCGGGCGGTCTCGCCGGAGTGCTCCTGGGGCTCGTGGGGCTCGCCGTGCTCACCCTGCCGGGGATCAGCGGTGAGGTGAAGGTCGGCGGGGTCGTCCTCGTCGTGGTCGCGACCCTGCTGTGGTCCGTCGGGTCGTTCTCCTCCGCGCGCCTCCCGATGCCCGCGAACCCCTTCACCGCCAGTGCGTACGAGATGATCGCGGGCGGTCTCGCCGGCGCGGCCCTCGGCCTGTTCCGGGGCGAGCACCACGGCCTCGACCTGGCCGAGATCTCGACCCGCTCGTGGGTCGCGCTCGGCTATCTGATCGTCTTCGGCTCGCTGATCGCCTTCACCGCGTACGCGTGGCTCCTGCAGGCCGCACCGCTCTCGCTCGTCGCCACGTACGCGTACGTGAACCCCGTCGTCGCGGTCGCCCTCGGTGCCCTCGTCCTGAACGAGGCGCTGTCGTGGCCCATCGTCCTCGGCGGCGCGATCGTCGTCGGCGGAGTCTGTCTCATCGTCTCGACGGAACGGCGCGGATGACCCGGCGGCCTCCGGTGCGCCACCTCCTGGCCGTCCTCTGCACCTCCTGATCGTCTTCCCGCGCACCTCCTGATCGTTCTCGCCTCGCAGCACCTCCTCCCGTGCGGCGCCGCCCGAACGTTCTCCCGTGTGGCGGCCCCAGAACGCTCCCGTCCCCTGAGGCGACTCCCCCTCTTCGGCCAATTCGGACAGAGGTTCCGACCCATCACTCCACACCGGACAAGCCCACGCCCGCCGCCCCGGCCCTAACGTGTCACGAGAGCAATCGCTCGCACCCCCCGATACGGAAAGGGCCGGGACGCAATGACGACCACCCACGCCTTCTGGCTCGCCGGCCGCGAGGCCACCGGCGAGGCCACCTTCGACGTCACGAACTCCTTCGACGGACGTCTGGTCGGCAAGGTCAGCGTGCCCACCGAGGCCCAGGTCGAGGAGGCCGTCGCCGCCGCGCACGCCGTCGTCGACGAGTTCGCCGCGACCCCGGCGCACGTCCGCGCCGCCGCCCTCGACCACGTGTCGAAGCGGCTCGCCGAGCGCACCGAGGAGATCGCCCTGGTGATCTCCGCCGAGAACGGCAAGCCCATCAAGTGGGCCCGCGGCGAGGTAGGCCGTGCCGTCTCCGTCTTCCGTTTCGCCGCCGAGGAGGCCCGCCGCTGGAACGCCGGCGAGGCCCAGCGCCTGGACACCGAGGCCGGTGGTGCGGGCCGCCTCGCGCTGACCCGCCGTATCCCCAAGGGTGTCGTCCTCGGCATCGCGCCGTTCAACTTCCCGCTGAACCTCAGCGCCCACAAGGTCGCCCCGGCCATCGCCGTCGGCGCCCCGATCATCCTCAAGCCGGCGCCGTCGACTCCGATCTCCTCCCTGATCCTGGGCGAGATCCTGGCCGAGACCGACCTGCCGGCCGGCTCCTGGTCGATCCTGACCGTGCCGAACGACCGCATGCCCGCCCTCGTCAAGGACGAGCGCCTTCCGGTCATCTCGTTCACCGGCTCCGACACCGTCGGCTACGCCATCCAGCAGTCGGTGCCCCACAAGCACTGCACCCTGGAGCTCGGCGGCAACGCCGCGGCCGTCGTCCTCCCCGACTGGTCCTCCGAGGAGGACCTGGACTGGGCGGCGAGCCGTATCGCCACCTTCTCCAACTACCAGGGCGGCCAGTCCTGCATCTCCGTCCAGCGCGTGATCGTCGACTCCTCCGTCCACGACCGCCTGCTGCCGAAGATCGTCGCCGCCGTCGAGGCGCAGGTCACCGGTGACCCGTCCGACGCCGCCACCGACGTCGGCCCGCTGGTCGACGAGGCCGCCGCGAAGCGCGTCGAGTCCTGGGTGGACGAGGCCGTCGCCGCCGGCGCCAAGCTCCTCGTGGGCGGCAAGCGCGAGGGCGCGACCTACGCCCCGACCGTGCTCACCGAGCTCCCGGCGGACGTCACGCTGGCCCGTGCCGAGGTCTTCGGCCCGGTCCTGACCATCGCCAGGGTCGACGGCGAGGCCGAGGCGTTCGCCGCGGTCAACGACTCCGACTTCGGCCTCCAGGCCGGTGTCTTCACCCACGACCTCCAGGCCGCCTTCCGCGCCCACCGCGCGCTGGAGGTCGGCGGCGTGATCGTCGGCGACGTCCCCTCGTACCGCGCCGACCAGATGCCGTACGGCGGCGCCAAGCGCTCCGGCGTCGGCCGCGAGGGCGTCAAGTACGCGATGGACGACTACACCTACGAGCGCGTCCTCGTCCTGACGGGCCTCGCCCTCTAGGCGTACGGCGCGCGGCGCGCGGCGTACCTCGTACGGCGCACGTCCACGAGACCGGGCGGTCCGAACCCACTGTGCGGGGGTTCGGGCCGCCTTTCGCCGTACGGCCGGGGCTCCGGCCGGTCTTCCGCCTGTCCGTACCCGCAGAAATCGGGTACGACGGACAGTGAGACCGAGGAGGTGTCCATGTCCGCCCCCACCCAGCGGCCCAAGGTCACCGCACACGAGGCCCGGCAGACCGCCGAGGCCGCACGTGAGCGGGACTGGCACAAGCCGAGCTTCGCCAGGGAACTCTTCCTCGGCCGGTTCCGGCTCGACCTCGTCCATCCCCACCCGCTCCCCGCCGACGAGGACGCCCGGCGCGGCGAGGCCTTCCTGGCCGCCCTCCGCACGTTCTGCGAGACCCGGATCGACGGCGCGCGGATCGAGCGCGAGGCCCGCATCCCCGACGAGACGCTCGCCGGCCTCAAGGAGCTCGGCGCGCTCGGGATGAAGATCGACCGGAAGTACGGCGGTCTCGGCCTCACGCAGCTGTACTACAACCGGGCCCTCGCGCTCGTGGGTTCCGCGAGCCCCGCGGTCGGCGCCCTGCTCTCCGCGCATCAGTCGATCGGCGTACCGCAGCCGCTGAAACTCTTCGGCACCCAGGAGCAGAAGGACGCCTTCCTGCCCCGGCTGGCCCGTACGGACATCTCCGCGTTTCTGCTGACCGAGCCGGACGTCGGCTCCGACCCGGCGCGGCTGGCCACCACGGCGGTACCGGACGGGGACACGTACGTCCTCGACGGCGTGAAGCTCTGGACCACCAACGGCGTCATCGCCGACCTGCTCGTCGTCATGGCCCGTGTGCCCGCCTCGGACGGGCATCGCGGCGGCATCACCGCCTTCGTCGTCGAGGCCGGCTCGCCCGGCATCACCGTCGAGCACCGCAACGCCTTCATGGGCCTGCGCGGACTCGAGAACGGCGTCACCCGCTTCCACGGCGTCCGGGTCCCCGCCGAGAACCGCATCGGCCCCGAGGGCGCCGGCCTCAAGATCGCCCTCACCACCCTCAACACCGGCCGGCTCTCGCTCCCCGCCACCTGCGCGGGCGCCGGCAAGTGGTGCCTGAAGATCGCCCGCGAATGGGCGGGCGTCCGCGAGCAGTGGGGCGGGCCGGTCGGCCGCCACGAGGCCGTCGGCACCAAGATCTCCTTCATCGCGGCCACCACCTTCGCCCTGGAGGCGGTCGTCGACCTCGCCTCCCAGATGGCCGACGAGGACCGCAACGACATCCGCATCGAGGCCGCCCTCGCAAAGCTGTACGGCTCCGAGATGGCCTGGCTCATCGCCGACGAACTCGTCCAGATCCGGGGCGGCCGCGGCTACGAGACCGCCGACTCCCTCGCCGCCCGCGGCGAACGCGCCGTCCCCGCCGAGCAGGTCCTGCGCGACCTGCGGATCAACCGGATCTTCGAGGGTTCGACCGAGATCATGCACCTGCTGATCGCCCGCGAGGCCGTCGACGCCCACCTCTCCGTCGCGGGGGACCTCATCGACCCCGGGAAGTCACTCGCCGACAAGGCGAGAGCGGGCGCGCGGGCGGGCGGCTTCTACGCCCGCTGGCTGCCGGGACTCGTGACGGGTCCGGGGCAACTGCCGAGCTCGTACGGCGAGTTCGGCGAGCTGGCGGTGCATCTCCGATACGTCGAACGAACCTCGCGCAGGCTTGCCCGCTCGACCTTCTACGCGATGTCCCGCTGGCAGGGCCGCATGGAGCTCAAGCAGGCCTTCCTGGGCCGGATCGTCGACATCGGCGCCGAACTCTTCGCGATGAGCGCGGCCTGTGTACGGGCCGAACTCCTGCGCACCACCGGCGACCACGGCCGGGAGGCCCAGCAGCTCGCGGACGCGTTCTGCCGGCAGGCCCGCCTGCGGATCGAGGAGCTGTTCGGACGGCTCCGGTCCAACACGGACGAGGTCGACGGGCGGGTCGCCGAGGGGGTCCTGGCGGGCCGGTACGAGTGGCTGGAGGAGGGGATCGTGGACCCGGGCGACGAGGGCCCGTGGATCGCGGACGCGACACCGGGCCCCTCGACGGAACCGAACGCCCACCGCCGAGTCCCCTGACCCCCGGCGCCCCGGCCCCACGTCGGGGCATCCGCCGGGACGGAACGGGTGGGCGCAACGGAACGGCGCCCACCCGCCCCCAGGACTTCGTCCAGGGGGACCCCCGAGCGGGACGATCGCCCCTGCGGCGGTGGCGAGGCACCGCCCCGCGAGGCGCGGCCCGCAGTCCCGCACGGCTCACCCCCGTCCACGGTGCGGACCGCGGCGCGACGGCCCCGTGCCGCACGGCAGGATGATCCCGTGACCGTCATCCACATCCCCGGCTCCAAGTCCGTCACCGCCCGCGCGCTCTTCCTCGCCGCCGCGGCCGAGGGCACCACCACCCTCCTCCGCCCCCTCGTCTCCGACGACACCGAGGGCTTCGCCGAGGGTCTGACCGCCCTCGGTTACGCCGTCCGCCGCGAGAGCGACGCCTGGCACATCGAGGGCCGCCCCGCCGGCCCCGGCGCGGACTCCGCCGACGTCTACTGCCGTGACGGCGCCACCACCGCCCGCTTCCTGCCCACCCTCGCCGCCGCAGGCCACGGCACCTACCGCTTCGACGCCTCCGCCCAGATGCGGCGGCGCCCCCTCGGCCCGCTCAGCACCGCCCTGCGCGAGCTCGGCGTCGACCTGCGGCACGGAGGGCAGGAGGGGCACCATCCCCTCGACGTCCACGCCCACGGCGTGAAGGGCGGCGCGCTCACCCTCGACGCCGGCCAGTCCTCCCAGTACCTGACGGCCCTCCTCATGCTGGGTCCGCTCACCGCCGAGGGTCTCGACATCACCGTCACCGACCTGGTGTCCGAGCCGTACGTCGAGATCACCCTCGCGATGATGCGCGACTTCGGAGCAGAGATCGCCGAGGAGCGAACCGAGGACGGCGGCCGTACCTACCGCGTCGCCCCCACCGGCTACCGCGCCCGTGCCTACGGCATCGAGCCCGACGCCTCCACCGCCAGCTACTTCTTCGCCGCCGCCGCTCTCGCACCCGGCCGCTCCGTCACCGTCCCCGGTCTCGGCACCGGCGCCCTCCAGGGCGACCTCGGCTTCGTCGACGTGCTGCGCCGCATGGGCGCCGACGTCGACATCACCGCCACGGGCACCACCGTCCGCTCCACCGGAACCCTGCGCGGCCTCACGGTCAACATGCGGGACATCTCCGACACCATGCCGACCCTCGCCGCCATCGCGCCCTTCGCCGACGGCCCGGTCCGCATCGAGGACGTGGCCAACACCCGGGTGAAGGAGTGCGACCGCCTCGACGCCTGTGCCGACAACCTGCGCCGCCTCGGCATCACCGTCGAGACCGGCCCCGACTGGATCGAGATCCACCCCGGAACGCCGGCCGGGCCCGTCGAGATCGCCACTCACGGCGACCACCGGATCGTCATGTCGTTCGCGGTCACCGGCCTGCGCACAGCCGGCATCACCTTCGACGACCCCGGCTGTGTGAAGAAGACGTTCCCCGACTTCCACCGGGTCTTCGACACGTTTGTCCACACCCCGTGAAGACCGCACGGCGTTTGCGGCAAGAATGGGGGGCATGAGCGACCGCCCCTCTCCTCTCGCCGACCCGCATATCGCCTTCGACGTCTCCGAAGGACGCCGGGACATCGTCGTCCTCGGCTCGACCGGGTCCATCGGCACGCAGGCCATCGACCTGGTGCTGCGCAACCCCGACCGCTTCCGGGTCACCGCCCTGGCCGCCTCGGGCGGCCGGGTCGCGCTGCTCGCCGAGCAGGCGCACCGGCTGAAGGTCGCCGCGGTCGCCGTGGCCCGCGAGGACGTGGTGGAGGAGCTCCGTACGGCCCTGAAGGCGCTGTACGGCTCCGAGCCGCTGCCCGAGCTCCTCGCCGGCCCCGACGCGGCCACCCAGCTCGCCGCCTCGCCGTGCCACACCGTCCTCAACGGCATCACCGGTTCCATCGGCCTCGCGCCGACCCTGGCCGCCCTCGAAGCCGGCCGTACCCTCGCCCTCGCCAACAAGGAGTCGCTGATCGTCGGCGGCCCCCTGGTGAAGGCGCTCGCGAAGCCCGGCCAGATCATCCCGGTCGACTCCGAGCACGCCGCCCTCTTCCAGGCGCTCGCCGCGGGCACCCGCGCCGACGTCCGCAAGCTGGTCGTCACCGCCTCGGGCGGCCCGTTCCGCGGCCGTACGCGCGCGCAGCTCGCCCACGTCACCCGCGAGGACGCGCTCGCCCACCCGACCTGGGCGATGGGCCCGGTGATCACGGTGAACAGCGCCACCCTGGTCAACAAGGGCCTGGAGGTCATCGAGGCGCACCTCCTCTACGACATCCCGTTCGACCGCATCGAGGTCGTCGTCCACCCGCAGTCGTACGTGCACTCGATGGTCGAGTTCACCGACGGCTCCACGCTCGCCCAGGCCACCCCGCCCGACATGGGCGGCCCGATCGCCATCGGCATCGGCTGGCCCGAGCGGGTCCCGGACGCGGCCCCCGCCTTCGACTGGAGCAAGGCCTCCACCTGGGAGTTCTTCCCGCTCGACACCGAGGCGTTCCCGTCGGTGGGCCTGGCCCGCCACGTCGGCGAGCTGGGCGGCACCGCCCCCGCCGTCTTCAACGCGGCCAACGAGGAGTGCGTCGAGGCGTTCCTCGACGGACGGCTGCCGTTCAACGGAATCATGGATACGGTCACAGCGGTCGTCGCGGAGCACGGCGTTCCCGCCGCGGGAACCTCCCTCACCGTGCCGGACGTCCTCGAAGCGGAGACCTGGGCGCGAGCCCGGGCCCGAGAGCTCGCAGCGAAGGCAACAGCGGAGGCCCGCGCATGACCGAAATGCTCCTGTACATCCTGGGCCTCGTGCTGTTCGCCCTCGGCCTCCTCGTCTCCATCGCCTGGCACGAGCTGGGCCACCTCTCCACGGCCAAGCTCTTCGGCATCCGCGTGCCGCAGTACATGGTCGGCTTCGGCCCGACGATCTGGTCGAAGAGGCGCGGTGAGACCGAGTACGGCATCAAGGCCATCCCCGCCGGCGGCTACATCCGCATGATCGGCATGTTCCCGCCGGGCGAGGACGGCAAGATCGAGGCCCGCTCCACCTCGCCCTGGCGCTCGATGATCGAGGACGCCCGGGAGGCCTCGTACGAGGAGCTCAAGCCCGGCGACGAGACCCGGCTCTTCTACACGCGCAAGCCGTGGAAGCGCGTGATCGTGATGTTCGCCGGACCGTTCATGAACCTGGTCCTGGCGGTCGCGCTGTTCTTCGGCTCGATGATGACGCTGGGCATCGAGGGCCAGACGACGGACGTCGCCGCCGTCCAGAAGTGCGTCATCAAGCAGAGCGAGAAGCGCGAGAAGTGCGCGGCGGGCGACCCCGTCTCCCCGGCCTTCAAGGCGGGTCTGAAGGACGGCGACAAGATCGTCGCCTTCAACGGCACGCCGGTGAGCGACTGGGACACCCTGTCCGACCGCATCCGCGACACCATCGGCCCGGCGACGGTCACCGTCGAGCGGGCCGGGCAGCGCATCGACCTGCACCCCACCCTCGTCTCCAACGAGGTGCCGAAGAAGGACGAGGACGGCAAGGTCGTCCAGCCGCTCGACTACGAACCGGCCGGATACCTCGGTTTCCAGTCCAAGACCGAGGTCGCGCCCCTCACCTTCGTCGAGACCACCGACCGCATGGGCGACCTGCTGGAGAACGGCGTCCACTCGGTGATCGCCCTCCCCGGCAAGATCCCCGGTCTGTGGGACGCCACCTTCGGCGACGGCGAGCGCGCCGACGACTCGCCGGTCGGCGTCGTCGGCGCCGCCCGCATCACCGGTGAACTGATGACCGTCGAGGCCCCGCCGACGACGATCCTCGTGATGTTCATGAACCTGCTCGTCGGGTTCAACGTGTCGCTGTTCCTGTTCAACATGCTCCCGCTGCTGCCGCTCGACGGCGGTCACATCGCGGGTGCCCTGTGGGAGTCCGTACGCCGTCACACGGCCCGGATCTTCAAGCGCCCCGACCCGGGCCCGTTCGACGTGGCGAAGCTGATGCCCGCCGCGTACGTGGTGGCCGGAGTCTTCGTCTGTTTCACGCTGCTCGTCCTCGCCGCCGACCTCGTCAACCCGGTGAAGATCACGTAGTCCACAGGGGGGCCGGACCCGGTGGTGTCCGGCCCCCCGCCCCCGGGGCGGTAACCTCGGAGACCTGAGCCCGCCGACGCACAACCTTGAGGTTGCACAAAAGATGACCGCGATTTCTCTCGGTATCCCGACCGTCCCGACCCGGCTCGCCGAGCGGCGCAAGAGCCGCCAGATCCAGGTCGGCAGCGTGGCCGTCGGCGGTGACGCACCCGTCTCCGTGCAGTCGATGACCACGACCCGCACGTCCGACATCGGCGCCACGCTGCAGCAGATCGCCGAGCTGACGGCCTCCGGCTGCCAGATCGTGCGCGTGGCCTGCCCCACCCAGGACGACGCCGACGCCCTCGCGGTCATCGCGCGGAAGTCGCAGATCCCGGTGATCGCCGACATCCACTTCCAGCCGAAGTACGTCTTCGCGGCGATCGACGCCGGCTGCGCGGCCGTCCGCGTCAACCCCGGCAACATCAAGCAGTTCGACGACAAGGTCAAGGAGATCGCCAAGGCGGCCTCCGACGCCCGCACCCCGATCCGCATCGGCGTCAACGCCGGTTCGCTCGACGCGCGGCTGCTCAAGAAGTACGGCCGGGCCACCCCCGAGGCGCTCGTCGAGTCCGCCCTCTGGGAGGCGTCCCTCTTCGAGGAGCACGGCTTCCGCGACATCAAGATCTCGGTCAAGCACAACGACCCGGTGATCATGGTCGAGGCCTACCGTCAGCTCGCCGCCCAGTGCGACTACCCGCTCCACCTCGGCGTCACCGAGGCGGGCCCGGCCTTCCAGGGCACCATCAAGTCGGCCGTCGCCTTCGGCGCGCTGCTGTCCCAGGGCATCGGCGACACCATCCGCGTCTCCCTCTCCGCGCCGCCGGCCGAGGAGATCAAGGTCGGCATGCAGATCCTGGAGTCGCTGAACCTGCGCCAGCGCCGCCTGGAGATCGTCTCCTGCCCGTCCTGCGGCCGCGCCCAGGTCGACGTCTACAAGCTCGCGGAGGAGGTCACCGCCGGCCTCGACGGCATGACCGTCCCGCTGCGCGTCGCCGTCATGGGCTGCGTCGTCAACGGCCCGGGCGAGGCCCGCGAGGCCGACCTCGGCGTCGCCTCCGGCAACGGCAAGGGCCAGATCTTCGTGAAGGGCGAGGTCATCAAGACCGTCCCCGAGTCGAAGATCGTCGAGACCCTCATCGAAGAGGCTCTGAAGATCGCCGAGCAGATGGAGAAGGACGGCGTCGCCAGCGGCGAACCGTCGGTCGCCGTCGCGGGCTGAGTGTTTCCGGCTCGTCCCGAAGGCCCGGTTCCTCCCGGATCCCCGGTCCCTCCCGAAGCCCCCTCCTCCCTCCGGGGAGGAGGGGGCTTCGTGTGCGTGGAGGGCCCCGCCACAGGCGAGAGGGGTAAAGTGCGGAGACCACGTAGAACCGTACGGTGAGGCCCCCTTCGTGCTGACACAACCCGCCACCCGGGTCCTCGAACCCGCCGACCTCGGCGCCGCACTCGCCGTTCTGGAGAGCGCCCCCGTCGAGAACGCCTTCGTGACCGCCCGCGTCCAGGTCGCCGGGCTCGATCCCTGGCGCCTCGGCGGCGAGATGTGGGGCTGGTACAGCGAGGGGCGGCTGCGGTCGCTCTGTTACTCCGGTGCCAACCTCGTGCCGCTCTGCGCGACGCCCGAGGCCGTTCGCGCCTTCGCCGACCGGGCGCGCAGGACCGGCCGCCGCTGTTCCTCCATCGTCGGGCCCGCCGAGCCCACCACCGAGCTGTGGCGGCTCCTGGAGCCCAGCTGGGGCCCCGCGCGGGACGTCCGCGCCCGTCAGCCGCTGATGGTCGCCGAGGAGCCCTCCGCGACCGTCGCGCCCGACCCGCTCGTGCGCCGCGTCCGCAAGGACGAGATGGAGGTGATCATGCCCGCGTGCGTGGCCATGTTCACCGAGGAGGTCGGCATCTCCCCGCTCGCCAACGACGGCGGACTGCTCTACCAGGCCCGGGTCGCCGAGCTCGTCGGCGCCGGCCGTTCCTTCGCCCGTATCGAGGACGGCAAGGTGATCTTCAAGGCGGAGATCGGCGCCGCCACCCGCCAGGCCTGCCAGATCCAGGGTGTCTGGGTCGCCCCCGAGCACCGCGGCAAGGGTCTCTCCGAGTCGGGCATGGCCGCCGTCCTCCAGTACGCCCTGGCGGACGTCGCACCCGTCGTCAGCCTCTACGTGAACGACTACAACACCCCGGCGAGGGCCTCGTACCGCCGGGTCGGGTTCCAGGAGACCGGTGCCTTCATGAGCGTGCTGTTCTGAGGACCCGGCCGCTTGTAGGGTGCGCCGCATGGATGACGCAGAGATCATGATCGGGCCGGTCAATCTCGCAGCCCGGGTGGACGAGGCACTCGCCGTGCAGGCGCTCGCCTTCGGCCTGGACCAGGACGAGATCGCCGTACGCCGCCACATCGTGCTGCGCCACCTGCTGAACCCCGGCGCGCGCGCCTACGGGGCCACCACCCCCGAGGGGAAGCTCGTCGGGTTCGTGTACGGGATGCCCAACGACCGCGGGCACTGGTGGTCCACCGTCGTCGAGTCGTATCTGCGCGCCACGGGCACCGTCGACTGGCTCGACGACTCCTTCGTGATCACCGAACTCCACGTCCACCCGTCCCACCAGGGGCGTGGTGTGGGCCGCGAGCTGATCACCACCATCACCGACGAGTCCGCCCAACCGCGCTCGATCCTCTCGGCGATCGACACCGACAGCCCGGCCCGCGGCCTCTACCGCTCCCTCGGCTACCAGGACCTCGCCCGCCAGGTGCACTTCCCGAGCGCGGTCCGCCCGTACGCGGTCATGGGCGCGGCCCTGCCGCTCAAGCGCCGGAACTGATTTCTCCGACCCGGGGAGGCCCGGCTAATCTCGGGGCCATCATCCTTACCCGGCAGGAGTACGAGAACCATGGCCAACGCACCGGTCCAGCGCATGTCCCAGTTGATGGCGAAGACGCTGCGCGACGACCCGGCCGACGCCGAGGTCCTCAGCCACAAGCTCCTCGTCCGCGCCGGCTACGTGCGCCGCACCGCCGCCGGCATCTGGAGCTGGCTGCCCCTCGGCAAGAAGGTCCTCTCCAACATCGAGCGCATCGTCCGCGAGGAGATGGACGCGATCGGCGCGCAGGAGGTCACCCTCCCCGCGCTGCTGCCGCGTGAGCCGTACGAGGCGACGGGCCGCTGGGACGAGTACGGCGCCGAGCTCTTCCGTCTCCAGGACCGCAAGGGCGGCGACTACCTCCTCGGCCCGACGCACGAGGAGATCTTCACGCTCCTGGTCAAGGACCAGTGCTCGTCGTACAAGGACCTGCCGGTCATCCTCTACCAGATCCAGAACAAGTTCCGTGACGAGGCCCGCCCCCGCGCCGGCATCCTGCGCGGCCGCGAGTTCCTCATGAAGGACTCGTACTCCTTCGACACGGAGGACGAGGGCCTCGCCCAGTCCTACGCCCTGCACCGCCAGGCCTACCAGCGGGTCTTCGAGCGCCTCGGCCTCGACTACCGCATCGTCGCGGCCACCGCCGGAGCCATGGGCGGCTCGAAGTCCGAGGAGTTCCTGGCCCCGGCCGAGGCCGGCGAGGACACCTTCGCCGACTGCCCGAACTGCGACTTCGCGGCGAACACCGAGGCGATCTCGTACGAGCTCAAGCCGGTCGACGGCTCGGCCGTCGCGGCCGCCGAGGAGATCCCCACCCCGGACACCCCGACGATCGAGACCCTGGCCGCCTCCCTCGGCGTCCCGGCCTCCGCCACGCTGAAGAACCTCCTCGTGAAGGTCGACGGCGAGATCGTCGCGGTGGGCGTCCCCGGCGACCGCGAGGTCGACATGGGCAAGGTCGAGGAGCACTTCGCGCCGGCGACCGTCGAGATGGTCACCGAGACCGACTTCGCCGAGCGCGCCGACCTCGTACGGGGCTACGTCGGCCCGCAGGGCCTGGAGAAGGTCACGTACATCGCCGACCCGCGCGTGGCGCCGGGCACCGCGTGGATCACCGGTGCCAACAAGGACGGCATGCACGCGAAGAACGTCGTCGCGGGCCGTGACTTCGAGGTCGAGGAGTACGTCGACGTCGTCGTCGTGCAGGAGGGCGACCCGTGCCCCACGTGCGGCACCGGCCTCAAGCTGGACCGCGCCATCGAGATCGGCCACATCTTCCAGCTGGGCCGCAAGTACGCCGATGCCCTCAAGCTCGACGTCCTCGGCCAGCACGGCAAGCCGGTCCGCGTGACCATGGGCTCGTACGGCATCGGCGTCTCGCGCGCCGTCGCCGCGCTCGCGGAGCAGACGGCCGACGAGAAGGGCCTGTGCTGGCCCGCCGAGGTCGCCCCGGCCGACGTCCACGTCGTCGCCGCGGGCAAGGCGCTCCAGACGGAGCTGGCACTGGAGGTCTCCGACAAGCTGTCCGCCGCGGGCCTCCGCGTCCTGGTCGACGACCGCGCGGGCGTCTCGCCCGGCGTCAAGTTCACCGACGCGGAGCTCATGGGCGTCCCGAAGATCCTGGTCGCGGGCCGCCGTGCGGCGGAGGGCGTCGTGGAGCTGAAGGACCGCCGCACGGGCGACCGCGAGGAACTGACGGTCGACGAGGCGCTCGCCCGCCTGACCGCCTGACGCGGGAGACGTGAGGGAGGGGCGGGGGCCCGAGGCCCCCGCCCCTCCCGTCGTGGGACGCTCAGGCGCCTTCGTCGGGCGGAGCCGGATCCACCGACGCCCCCGTCAGGTCACCCACCGGCTCCACTCCCTCGGCCGCATGGGCCGCGCCCTTCAGGTACGCGTCACTGACCGGCGGTGTCGGCGCTGTCGGCGGGGCGGGCGCTGTCGGCGGGGTGGGCGCCTCGGCGGACGCCTCGCCCACGGCGGCCGCGGACCCCATCGTCGACCGTTCCAGGAATCGCAGCAGTTCCACCGGGAACGGCAGGACCAGCGTCGAGTTCTTCTCCGCCGCCACCGCCACCACGGTCTGCAGCAGCCGCAGCTGCAGCGCCGCCGGCTGGTCGGACATGACCGCCGCCGCCTCCGCCAGCTTCTTCGAGGCCTGGAGCTCCGCGTCCGCGTTGATCACCCGCGCCCGGCGTTCCCGGTCCGCCTCCGCCTGCCGGGCCATCGAGCGCTTCATCGTCTCCGGCAGGGAGACGTCCTTGATCTCGACCCGGTCGATCTGCACGCCCCAGCCGATCGCGGGGGAGTCCAGCATCAGTTCCAGGCCCTGGTTGAGTTTCTCCCGGTTCGACAGCAGGTCGTCGAGATCGCTCTTGCCGATGATCGACCGCAGGGACGTCTGCGCCATCTGCGAGACCGCGAACTTGTAGTCCTCGACCCGGATCAGCGCCTCCGCGGCGTCGACGACCTTGAAGTAGACGACCGCGTCGACCCGCACCGTCACGTTGTCCCGCGTGATGCCCTCCTGCGCGGGCACGGGCATCGTGACGATCTGCATGTTCACCTTGTGGAGGCGGTCCACCCCCGGAACGATCATCGTGAATCCGGGCGCGCGCACGTCGTTGCGCAGCCGGCCGAAGCGGAAGACGACTCCTCGCTCGTACTGCTTCACGACCCGTGCGGCCGCCCCCGCGTACACGGCGGCCGCCGCGGCCACGCCGGCCGCCGCCACCAGCAGATCTTCGATCATCACGGCCCCCTGGATTGAGCCGAACGGTACAGAAAGGGTATTCCCCTACAGCCAGCTCGCGAACTCCAGGAGCAGCTCGGCATCCTGCCGGCGCCCCGCCGTCAGCGCCCGCGTGCCCGACTCGACCGCGCGGAACAGCGTCCAGCCGCGCAGCCGCTCCCGGTCCAGGTCCAGGGAGTCCGCCAGCTTGTTGACCCGCCGCCGGGCCGCCGAGGCACCCGAGGACGCGGCCACCAGGTCCTCGACCCGGTCCCGCACGAGCCGGGCGAGGTCGTACGCCCGCTCGCCGACCAGCGGCTCGGGGCCCACGGCCAGCCAGGGCGCCCGGTCACCGCCGAGCACCTTGCCCTGCCGGAAGTTCCCGTGCAGCAGCACCGTCTCCGAGGAGCCGTGGACGAGCTCCTCGCGCGCCGCGAGCGCCGCCGTCGTCAGCTCGGCGGTTCCTGTCCCGGCCAGGTGGGGGACCATCGCCGCCGCCTGCCGGGCGGTCCGCTCGGCCACCGTCTCGAAGCCGTGCTCCGCCGCCGGTTCGACCCACAGCTTGCGTACGGTCCCGGCCGCCTCCAGCAGTGCCTTCGCCTCCGGGAGCGAGCGGAGCGAGACCTCGGGGTGCAGCCGTTCGAGGACGAGCGCGCCCTCCGCGGCCTCGTCGAGGAGCTGGACCGCGCCCCAGCCGTTCCAGTGCGCGAGCGCGTCCCGCTCCAGGTCGGGCCGGGCGAACGAGGGTGCGATCTTGAGCGCGGCGGGGGAGCCGTCGGACCGCCGGACGAGCACGACCAGGCTGCTGCGTCCGCCGGGTGCCATCACCCGTTCGCTCTCCAGGGCGGCGCGGTCGAGTACCTGATCGGCGAGCTCGGGCAGGCTCCCGAGCCATTCGGCCGCCGCGGCGTCCCCGTACGTCTCGCCGAGCGTCCTGATCAGTCGCTGCGGCGGTTCGAAACCCATGCGTACGTTGTTCCTTCGGTCGGGGCGGGGCTCACACCCGCTCGGCGAGCCCAGGAAAGGTTACGTCGCTGCCGCGCCAGCGGACTGCGCGTACCGCCGCCTCCCGCAGCGCGGCGGCCGCCTCGCGGCGCCGAGGGCCCTCGGTGGCCCGGACGAGGTCGGAGCAGACCCCGGCCACCCGGTCCTCGATGACGGCCGCGAGCCGTACGGCGCCGGCCGGGTCCGCGACCCGGAAGGGCAGCTCGTACGCGGCCGCCGCCACCACCGGCGTACCGCCGAGGTCGCGCACGCTCCGGCGCAGCGCGTCCCGGCGTGCCCGGTGCGCCTCGTACGCGGCGGTGGCCTCGGCCCGCCGTTCCGTCCCGATCCGGCCGCCGACGACCCCGTACCCGTACACCGCCGCGTGTTCGGCGGCCAGCGCGGCCTGGGTCGCGTCGAGGGCGCTCATGCCCGGGCTCCTTCGGTCAGCAGGTAGGCGTGGGCGGCGCCGGCGGCGGCCACGGAGGCCAGCAGCCGGGCGTACTCGGGCGGGGCGGTGACCAGGGCGGCGGTGTGGGCGTCGGCGGCGGTGCGTTCGGCCGCCGCGAGCTCCTTCAGTGCCGCCCGGGGGTCGGTCGCGACGGGCACGGGGGGCGCGGTGGGCCGCGCGGAGGCGGAAGCCCCGGTGGAAGCGGAAGCGGAAGCGGTGGCGGCCGGTGGGGCCGTCGCCGGTCGCACCGTCGTACCGCCCTCGCCGAGCGCCTTGGCGTGCGCCGCCACGGAGCGTCGCAGCGGGGTGAGCCGGGGCGCGAGGGCGGGATGGGCGGTGAGCGCCGCGTCGTAACGTTCCAGCAGGGTCCTGGAGGCGGTCACGGAGCGCAGCCGCAGCGCGGCCTCGGCACGCGCCACCCGTTCGGCCTCCACCTCGGCCGGACTGGGCTTCCGGGGACCCGGGTCCCCGGAGGCGGTGCAGCCCGAGAGCGCCGCCGCGGCGGCGGCCGAGACCCCCGCCGTCAGGAGTGCGCGCCTGCCCGTCGTCGTCACGCTCTCTCCCTCAGCCGTGGTACGTCGTCGAAGATCGTCGGGATCACCGCAGGCGAGCGTACCCGCGGGCCCCGGGGCGGTGGACGGCAACACCCTCCCGGACCGGATACCCTTTGGTCTGACACGCGAGCAAAGCGCGACGAACCCACAACAGCACACGCGGCCGAGGAGTCACCCGGATGAGCACCACCCAGAGCGACAGGCTGCGCGGACTCGTGGAGCCGCTCGTCCACGCGAGGGACCTGGATCTCGAGGAGATCGAGGTGTCCCGGGCCGGCCGCCGCGGACTGCTGAGGATCGTCGTCGATTCGGACGAGGGCGTGGAACTGGACGCCTGTGCCGAGCTGAGCCGTGCGATCTCCGAGAAGCTCGACGAGACCGACGCGATGGGCGAGGGCGAGTACGTCCTCGAAGTCAGCTCCCCCGGCGCCGACCGCCCGCTGACCGAGCACCGCCACTACGTGCGGGCCACCGGCCGCCTCGCCAGGTTCCAGCTGACCACCGACGGCGCCGCCGAGGAACTGGTCGCGCGGATCATGGCCGTGGACGAGGACGGCCTCGACCTCGAAGTGCCGGGTGTGAAGGGGCGCAAGCCCACCGCCCGCCGGGTCGCGTTCGCCGACATCGCCAAGGCCCGTGTCGAGATCGAGTTCAACCGCAAGGACAAGAAGGAAGAGGAGGCGTAGCCGTGGACATCGACGTGAAGCTGCTCAAGGGCTTGGCGAATGAGAAGGAGATCTCCTTCGACCTGCTGGTCGAGGCGATCGAGTCGGCCCTCCTCATCGCCTACCACCGCACCCCCGACGCCCGCCGCCACGCGCGTGTGGAGCTGAACCGGCAGACCGGTCACGTGACGGTGTGGGCGAAGGAAGACCCCTCCGATCTGGAGGAGGGCCAGGAGCCCAAGGACTTCGACGACACCCCGTCGGACTTCGGCCGGATCGCGGCGAGCACCGCCCGCCAGGTGATCCAGCAGCGTCTGCGGGACGCCGAGAACGACGTGACGTTCGGCGAGTACGCGCGCCGCGAGGGCGACGTCGTCGCCGGTGTCGTGCAGCAGGGCAAGGACCCGAAGAACGTCCTGGTCCGTCTGGACGACAAGCTGGAAGCCATTCTTCCGGTGCAGGAGCAGGTGCCGGGCGAGGACTACACGCACGGTCTGCGGCTGCGGACGTACGTCGTCCGGGTGGCGAAGGGTGTCCGCGGTCCGTCCGTCACCCTTTCGCGCACCCACCCCAATCTGGTGAAGAAGCTCTTCGCCCTCGAGGTGCCGGAGATCGCCGACGGCTCGGTCGAGATCGCGGCCATCGCCCGTGAGGCCGGTCACCGCACCAAGATCGCCGTCCGTTCCACCCGTTCGGGCCTGAACCCCAAGGGTGCCTGCATCGGCCCGATGGGCAGCCGCGTCCGCAACGTGATGGCGGAGCTCCTCGGCGAGAAGATCGACATCGTCGACTGGTCGGACGACCCGGCCGAGATGGTGGCGAACGCGCTCTCCCCGGCGCGGGTGTCCCGGGTCGAGGTCGTCGACATGGCGGCCCGTTCCGCCCGGGTGACGGTGCCGGACTACCAGCTGTCGCTGGCGATCGGCAAGGAGGGCCAGAACGCCCGCCTCGCCGCGCGGCTCACCGGCTGGCGCATCGACATCCGTCCCGACACCGAGCCGAGCGGTCCGGAGGACTGAGACCGTTTTAGGCCAACAACTGTTCGATTCTTGCCCCAAACAGGTGAGGTCGGTACGGGGAGGTAGACTTAATAGTGTCTGGCCGGACGCATGCCCGCGCGTGCCCTGAGCGAACCTGTGTGGGATGCCGGGTGCGAGCGGCCAAGAGCGATCTACTGCGGATCGTGGTGAACAAGGACGAGTGCGTTCCTGATCATCGCGGTACGCTGCCCGGCCGGGGTGCATACCTGCACCCCGCCGTGGCTTGTCTCGACCTGGCGGTCCGCCGCCGAGCGTTGCCGAGGGCCTTCAAGGTCCAGGGCCCGCTCGAAACAGCGGAACTACGTCACCACGTCGAACGGCCGGCACCGCAGTGAAGAAGTACGGCACGGAACACCGTGCGGTCAGGTACCTCGCGAGTTGGAAGTAGGTCGAGATTGCGATGAGCACTCGATGAGTACGCGATGAGTACGCCCATGAAGTAGCGACGGTCCGGCGGTAACCCGGACCTCAAAGGAGCGAAGTGGCTAAGGTCCGGGTATACGAACTCGCCAAGGAGTTCGGCGTGGAGAGCAAGGTCGTCATGGCCAAGCTCCAAGAACTCGGTGAATTCGTCCGTTCGGCGTCCTCGACGATCGAGGCGCCGGTCGTGCGCAAGTTGACTGACGCTTTGCAGGGTCCCGGCGGCAACGCCGGCAAGACCGCTGCCAAGCCTGGCGCGCCTCGCAAGGCCGCCCCCTCCAAGCCCGCGGCGCCTTCTCCGGCCGCCGCGGCACGTCCCGCTGCCCCCAAGCCCGGCGCCCCGGCCCCCAAGCCGGCCCCCGCCGCGCCTGCGGCGCCGGCCCCGGTCACTCCGGCCGCGCCCGCCGCGAGCAGCACCCCCTCTCCGGCTCCGGCCGCCTCGGGCCCCCGCCCGGGCCCGAAGCCCGCGCCCAAGCCGGTCACCCCGGCTCCGGCCGCGCCCGAGTTCACCGCGCCTCCGTCGGCTCCCGCCGCCGGTCAGCGCCCCGGTGGCGCCGCCCAGGGACCCCGTCCCACCGGCGACCGCCCCGAGCGTCCGGCCCGTCCGGGTCAGGGCGCACCGCGTCCGCAGGGCCAGGGTGCCCCGCGTCCGCAGGGCCAGGGCGCTCCCCGTCCGGGCGGTGCCCGTCCGGCCGGACCGCGTCCGGGCAACAACCCCTTCACCTCGGGTGGCTCCACCGGCATGGCGCGTCCGCAGACGCCCCGTCCCGGTGGCGGTGCTCCCCGTCCCGGCGGCCCCGGTGCCGCTCCGGGCGCCCCGCGTCCGCAGGGTGGCCCCGGCGGCGCTCCGCGTCCGCAGGGTCAGGGCGGCGCTCGTCCCACCCCCGGTGGCATGCCTCGTCCGCAGGCTCCCCGTCCGGGCGGCGCGCCCGGCGGTAACCGTCCCAACCCGGGCATGATGCCGCAGCGTCCCGCTGCCGGCCCGCGTCCCGGTCCCGGCGGCGGTGGCCGTGGTCCCGGTGGCCCCGGCGGCCGTCCGGGTGGTCCCGGCGGTGGCGGCGGCGGTCGTCCCGGCTTCGCCGGTCGTCCGGCCGGTCCCGGCGGTGGCGGCGGCGGCTTCGCCGGTCGTCCCGGTGGTCCCGGTGGCGGCGGCGGTCGTCCGGGTGGTCCCGGCGGCGGTGGCGGCGGCTTCGGCGGTCGTCCCGGTGGCTTCGGTGGCCGTCCCGGCGGTCCGGGTGGCCGTGGTGGCACGCAGGGCGCCTTCGGTCGTCCCGGCGGTCCCGCGCGTCGCGGTCGCAAGTCGAAGCGTCAGAGGCGCCAGGAGTACGAGGCCATGCAGGCCCCGTCCGTGGGCGGCGTGATGCTGCCTCGCGGCCACGGCGAGACCATTCGCCTGTCGCGCGGTGCCTCCCTCACCGACTTCGCCGAGAAGATCGGCGCCAACCCGGCGTCGCTCGTCGCGGTGATGATGAACCTCGGTGAGATGGTCACGGCGACGCAGTCCGTCTCCGACGACACGCTGACGATGCTCGGCGAGGAGATGAACTACACCGTTCAGATCGTCTCGCCGGAGGAAGAGGACCGCGAGCTCCTCGAGTCCTTCGACATCGAGTTCGGCGAGGACGAGGGCGGCGAAGAGGCTCTGGTCTCCCGTCCGCCGGTCGTCACCGTCATGGGTCACGTCGACCACGGTAAGACCCGACTTCTCGACGCGATCCGCAAGACGAACGTCGTCGCGGGCGAGGCCGGTGGCATCACCCAGCACATCGGTGCCTACCAGGTGGGTACCGAGGTCAACGGCGAAGAGCGTCGCATCACCTTCATCGACACCCCGGGTCACGAGGCGTTCACCGCCATGCGTGCCCGTGGTGCGAAGTCGACCGACATCGCGATCCTCGTGGTCGCGGCCAACGACGGCGTCATGCCGCAGACGATCGAGGCGCTCAACCACGCCAAGGCCGCCGGCGTCCCGATCGTCGTCGCGGTCAACAAGATCGACGTCGAGGGTGCGGACCCGACCAAGGTCCGCGGTCAGCTGACCGAGTTCGGTCTGGTGGCCGAGGAGTACGGCGGCGACACGATGTTCGTCGACATCTCCGCCAAGCAGGGTCTGCACATCGACTCCCTGCTCGAGGCCGTCGTCCTCACCGCCGACGCCTCGCTCGACCTGCGGGCCAACCCGAACCAGGACGCGCAGGGCATCGCGATCGAGTCCCACCTCGACCGCGGTCGTGGTGCCGTCTCGACCGTCCTGGTCCAGCGCGGAACGCTGCGCATCGGCGACACCGTGGTGGTCGGCGACGCGTACGGCCGCGTCCGGGCGATGCTCGACGACAAGGGCAACAACGTCGAGGAGGCGACCCCGTCGACTCCCGTCCTGGTCCTGGGTCTCACCAACGTCCCGGGTGCCGGCGACAACCTCCTGGTTGTCGACGAGGACCGTACGGCCCGTCAGATCGCCGAGAAGCGCGCCGCGCGTGAGCGCAACGCCGCCTTCGCCAAGCGCGTCCGCCGGGTGTCCCTCGAGGACCTCGACAAGGTGCTCAAGGCCGGTCTCGTCCAGGAACTCAACCTCATCATCAAGGGCGACGCGTCCGGTGCGGTCGAGGCCCTCGAGGCCTCGCTGCTCCAGCTCGACGTCGGCGAAGAGGTCGACATCCGTGTCCTGCACCGCGGTGTGGGTGCGGTCACCGAGTCGGACATCGACCTGGCCATGGGCTCCGACGCCATCGTCATCGGCTACAACGTCCGTGCGGCCGGCCGTGCCGCGCAGATGGCGGAGCGCGAGGGCGTCGACGTCCGGTACTACTCGGTCATCTACCAGGCGATCGAGGAGATCGAGGCGGCGCTCAAGGGCCTCCTCAAGCCGGAGTACGAAGAGGTCGAGCTCGGTACGGCGGAGATCCGCGAGGTCTTCCGCTCGTCCAAGCTGGGCAACATCGCCGGTGTCCTCATCCGCTCCGGCGAGGTCAAGCGCAACACCAAGGCGCGCCTCGTCCGCGACGGCAAGGTCATCGCCGAGGACCTCACGATCCACGGTCTGCGCCGCTTCAAGGACGACGTCACCGAGATCCGCGAAGGCTTCGAGGGTGGTATCAACCTCGGAAACTTCAACGACATCAAGATCGACGACGTCATCGCGACGTACGAGATGCGCGAGAAGCCGCGCGCCTGATCGCGTCCGATCGCAGCAGTGAGCCGGGGCCGGTCGGCGGAAACTATTCCGTCGATCGGCCCCGGCCGTTGCGTGTACGGTTTCGGATGTCCCCGCCGAGTGGTCGGCGGGCACACCGAACCCGAACCGGCGGGACATCCGGACATACATGTATGTGGGGACACTGTCCTTCGATCTGCTCCTCGGCGACGTTCGTTCGTTGAAGGAGAAACGCTCCGTCGTCAAGCCGATCGTCGCCGAGCTCCAGCGGAAATTCGCGGTGAGCGTGGCGGAGGTCAGCGGCCAGAACCTCCATCGACGGGCCGAGATCGGCGTCGCGATGGTGTCGGGGGACCCGGGACACCTCAGCGACGTACTGGACCGGTGCGAGCGGCTCGTCGCCGCCCGCCCCGAGGTGGAGCTGCTGTCGGTGCGCCGCAGGCTCCACACTGATGAAGACTGATGTTGAGCAAGGCAAAGAAGGAGAAGGACCAGTGGCCGACAACGCGCGGGCGAAGAAGCTGGCAGACCTCATCCGGGAGGTGGTCGCCGAGAAGCTGCAGCGCGGCATCAAGGACCCCCGCCTGGGCACGCACGTGACCATCACGGACACCCGGGTCACCGGCGACCTGCGGGAGGCCACGGTCTTCTACACGGTCTACGGCGACGACGAGGAGCGGGCGAGCGCCGCAGCCGGACTGGAGAGCGCCAAGGGCATCCTCCGTTCGGCCGTGGGCCGCGCGGCGGGGACCAAGTTCACCCCGACCCTGGCCTTCGTGGCCGACGCGCTCCCGGAGAACGCCAAGACGATCGAGGACCTCCTCGACAAGGCGCGGGCCTCGGACGCCCAGGTGCGGGAGGCGTCCTCGGGCGCCCACTTCGCGGGCGACGCCGACCCCTACAAGAAGCCGGGCGAGGACGAAGCCGCCGAATGAGCAACGCAGCAAAGGTGCCCGACGGCCTTGTCATCGTCGACAAGCCGTCGGGCTTCACCTCGCACGACGTCGTGGCCAAGATGCGCGGGATCGCGAAGACCCGCCGGGTCGGCCACGCCGGCACGCTCGACCCCATGGCCACCGGCGTCCTCGTCCTCGGTGTGGAGCGGGCGACCAAGCTCCTCGGCCACCTCGCGCTGACCGAGAAGGAGTACCTGGGCACCATCCGCCTGGGCCAGACGACGATCACCGACGACGCCGAGGGCGAGATCACGGCCTCCGTCGACGCCTCCAAGGTGACCCGGGAGGGCATCGACGAGGGCGTCGCCGAGCTGACCGGCGCCATCATGCAGGTGCCCTCGAAGGTCTCAGCGATCAAGATCGACGGCAAGCGGTCGTACGCGCGCGTGCGCGGCGGCGAGGAGTTCGAGATCCCGGCCCGCCCGGTCACCGTCTCCTCCTTCCAGGTGTACGACGTCCGTGAGGCGACCGCCGAGGACGGCACCCCCGTCGTCGACCTGGTCGTCTCCGTCGTCTGCTCCTCCGGTACGTACATCCGGGCGCTCGCCCGGGACCTCGGCGCGGGCCTCGGCGTGGGCGGGCACCTGACCGCGCTGCGCCGCACCCGGGTCGGCCCGTACAAGCTGGACTCGGCGAAGACGCTCGACCAGCTCCAGCAGGAGCTCACGGTCATGCCGGTCGCCGACGCGGCCTCGGCGGCGTTCCCCCGGTGGGACGTCGACGAGAAGCGGGCCAGGCTGCTGCTCAACGGCGTCCGCCTGGAGATGCCGGAGTACCCGGCGGGTCCCGTCGCGGTCTTCGGGCCCGGGGGGACGCTCCTTGCGCTCGTGGAGGACCAGCGGGGCAAGGCCAAGAGCCTCGCCGTCTTCGGCTGATCGGAGCGGTTCCGAGCTCATCGTCGGCTCACAGTGAGGGCGGGCACGCACGCGTGCCCGCCCTCACGTGTCTCCCCCCTCTGTTTCCCCCTGCGACAGCCTGTCCGGCAGAACACCGAAGAATCACCCGATCAGGGAGGCGCTCGGAGTGAAGGGGGGAGTGTCAGGGGGCGCGTTCCCCCCTCGTGGTCCTCCGCGTGATCACCGGCGACCTACCGTCGACACCATGGGACGCGGGGACCTGGCGACGCTGGTGCGGATCTGCGATCTGGCGGGCCGGCCTCGCGGCACCGGATTCCTCGCCGACCACCACGGAACGGTCGTCACCAGTCACGAAGCCGTCGACGGGCTCAGCCGTGTCGTCCTGCACGCCCCCGGCGAGCGGACCTGGCTCGCCGAGGCCGAAGCCGTCACCCCGCTGCCGGAGAGCGGCCTCGCGCTCGTACGGACCGAGGGCCTCGGCGTACGGCCGCTGCCGCTCGCGACCCGAACCGAGATCGAACCCGGCACATACGTACGGATCGCCGCCCACGGCTGGCGCGAGGCGCGCGTACTCGGACCGGCCGCCGTCACGTACACCGCCACCGACCGCTTCCACACGCTCGCCGACGCCGTCGAACTCGCCATCGGGACCGAGGGCGCGGAGGCCCTCCGCCTCGGCGGACAGGCCGCCGGCGGCCCCGTCGTCGACATCACCACCGGCACCGTCCTCGCCGTCCTCGGCACGGCCCTGCACGGCGACCGCCCGGCCGCCGGATACGCGGTGCGACTGCACCCCGAGGGTGCCCTCACCGCGCTCCTGCGGCGCAACGCGGCCACCGTCCCCGCCTACGGACCCGATCTGAACCTCGCCGGAATCCTGGAACTCACCGCCACCTCCACCGGCCCCGTGCAGGACCCGGACCCCTGGCCCGAGCCCGTCGAACGTCCTGAGTGCGTCCGCGAGTTCGCCCGCTTCGCAGCGGGCGAGGCGCCGGTCCTCGCCCTCGTCGGCGCTCCCGGCACCGGCCGCACCACCGCCCTCGCCGCCCTCTGCGCCCGCCGTGCCCGGGGCGTCGCGCCCGCCCCGACCGTCCGGCTGCGCGGCGCCGACCTGCGCGCCGGGGACCGCTCGCTCGCCGAGGCCGTCGGCCGCGCACTCCAGCAGGCCGGCCGGATCGTCGCCGCCTCCGGGGCGCCCGGCGACACCACCACCGCCACCCCCGAACGGGCCGCCGCCCTCGCCCACGAGGCGGGCCGCCCGCTGCTCGTCGTCCTCGACGGCCCCGAGGAGATGCCACCGCACCTCGCCCACCGGCTCGCCGACTGGACGACCGCCACCGAGGACTGGCTCCGCGCCCACCACGTCCATCTCGTCACCGCCTGCCGCCCCGAGCACTGGGAACGCGCGGGCGCGCTCTACCTGCCGGGCGCGCTGCACCGGCCGGCGACGGGCCCCCGGGACGGAGCGCCCGGCGGACTGCCGGCCGCCCTCGTCCTCGGGCCGTACTCCGTGGCCGAGGCACAGGCCGTACGCGAGGGGTACGGGCTCGGGGAGACGGACCTCGCCGAGGCCGACGCCCGCCACCCGCTGGCCCTGCGGCTGCTCGCCGAGGTGCGGGCCGCGCTGCCGGCGGACGTCCCCGGGCGGCCGGGGCGCGAGGAGATCTTCACCGCGTACCTCGACCTGATGTGTCTGCGGATCGCCGTCCGGATCGCCGCGGGTTCCCGGCCCCTGCCCCCGGGAAGCGCCGTACGCCGTCTGGCCGCCCGCGTCACGGGCCAGGTCCACGAGGCGGCCCGCCGCTGCCTCGGCCCGGGGCACGGCGTCCTCGACCGGGCCTCCTTCGAGGAGCTCTTCCCCTGGCGGGCGGGCTGGGCCTCGGCGGTCCTCACCGAAGGACTGCTCGTCCCGGCCGGTTCCGGGTACCGCTTCGCCCACGAGGAAGTGGCGGACTGGGTGCAGGCGGCCCACCTGGACCTGGACGGCGCCCTGGAGTCACTGCTCTCCCCGGGCCTCGGTTCTCCCGCCTGTCCCGAGGACGCGGCCCGTCCCGAAGAACCGGCCGGTCCCGTGGACGCGGCCGGACCCGCCGGACCCGCCGGACCCGCCGGACCCGTCGCGCCGCCCGCCGTCCCCCGGCAGCGGACCCCCGACGAAGCGCCCCCGCCGGTGCCGCGTCACCGCATCGGCCCCGTCCTCCAGGCGCTCCTGCTGCTCCACCGGGAGCGCGGCCCGGCCGCCCTCGCCCCCCGGCTCGCCGTGCTCGCCGAGGCCCTCGGGCGGTACGCCGGCGAGAAGGGCCCAGCCTCCGGCGACGGGCCCTGGTGGGCCGCGCGATTGTTCGGCGAGAGTGTGCGCAGGCTGCCGGACCCCCGGCCGTACCTGCCCGTCCTGCGGCTTCTCGCCGACCGGATCGGGGCAGGCGCCGAGCCGCCCGGGGCGGGCGGCGGCGGTGCCGACGCCCGCGGCGGGCGGCATGCCGTCTTCGCCGCGTTCGGGCCCGGGTTCTGGCTGGGGCTGCCGCTCGGGGAGGACGAGCGGATCGACCTGCTGCGGCGGCTCGTCCCCGCCGACCCGCCGCCGGGCGAGAACCGCGGCGAGAACCGCGGAGAGGACCCGGGCGAGGGTCCCGGCGAGCGGTCCCTCGCCGCCGTCGCCGGGATGCTCGCCGCCGACCCCCGGGGCGTGCAGCCGCTGCTCTGCCGTTGGTTCGGCGACGACCGCGCCCTCCCCGCCGTCCCGGGCGCGACCGTCGCCACCGCCGCCCAGGCCCTGCTGCACACCCATCGGGCGCTCGCCGTCGACGATCTGTGCGAGGCGCTCGTCGCCACCGCCCACCCGCTCGCCGACGGCCTCCTCGCCGCCCTCGTGGAGGACGAGCCCTCCGCCGTCTGCCGGGCCGTCGACCGCTGGGCCCACGACGACGGGCGCCCGGAACGGCGGGTCGCGGCCGCCACGTACGGGCAGCTGGTGGCCGTTCACGCGACCCGCCCCGCCGACCGGGAACTCCTGCGCTTCGCCGCCCTCGCCCTGCTCGCCCGCCCCGGCGACCAGTCCCTCCACGGCGCCGCCCTCGGCCTGCTGATCCGCGACCCGCACACCCGGGACCGCCACCTGCCCCGCGCCCTCGCCGAGCCCCGGGTGCCCGCGTGCGCCCTCGTCGACGCCCTCCCGGCCGACCCCGGACCGGTCCTCGCCGCCTTCGGGGCCCGGCTGGACGGCACGGGCGAGGTGCCCGCCGCCGCCCTGCGCGCGCTCGCCGACGTCGACACGCCCGCGCTCGCCCGCCGGGTGGCCCCACTCGTCCGCGGATACGTCGCCCGCCACCCCGAGGGCGCCGGGCACGTGGCCGACTTCGTCGACCGGCGCTTCGAGCACGGCCCGGCCGCCCGAGCCGTCCTCTTCCCCCTGGTATCCGGCCTGATCCGGGGCCGCCCCGCGCGGGTCCGCCGCGCTCTCGCCCCCGTCCTCGCCGCGCCCGGCACCGGAGCCTCCCGCCATCTGCGGGCGGAACTCCTCGACGTACTCCTGGAGCACGAGCGGTACGAGGCCGAGACGGGGGAGTTCACCGTCCTGGCCGCCCTCCTGGAGGCCGCCGCGGAGGGCGCCGAGCGGCGCAGCGAGCCGCGCACCCGGGCGCTCACCCACCGGGTCGCCACCCTGTGGGCCCGTACCCCCGAAGGCATGCGGCTGCTCGACCCGGACCTCGCGGGACACGTCCGCGCGCGGCCCGCGTTCGCCACGCTGCTCGCCCGCTGGACGGTCGGCGACCCCGCCGAGTGGGCGCCGCTGCTCGGTCCGGAGACCCTCCGGGCGCTGCGGAGCCACGGCACTTCCATGCCGATGCGAACCGAAGGCCGTGGGCATGGCAGTCTTAGACCTGCGTAATCGGCGAACAGGCGGACGAGGAGCGGTCACAGTGCAGCGCTGGCGTGGCTTGGAGGACATCCCCCAGGACTGGGGGCGCAGCGTCGTCACCATCGGCTCCTACGACGGTGTGCACCGCGGGCACCAGCTGATCATCGGACGGGCCGTCGAGCGCGCCCGGGAACTCGGTGTCCCCTCCGTGGTGGTCACCTTCGACCCGCACCCCTCCGAGGTCGTGCGGCCCGGCAGCCACCCGCCGCTGCTCGCCCCGCACCACCGGCGCGCCGAGCTGATGGCGGGCCTCGGCGTGGACGCGGTGCTCGTGCTGCCGTTCACCGCCGAGTTCTCCCAGCTGTCCCCTGCCGACTTCATCGTCAAGGTGCTCGTCGACAAGCTGCACGCGAAGGCCGTCATCGAGGGCCCCAATTTCCGCTTCGGACACCGGGCCGCCGGCAACGTCGCCTTCCTGTCCGAGCTCGGCGCCACCTACGACTACGAGGTCGAGGTCATCGACCTCTACGTCAGCGGCACGGCCGGCGGCGGCGACCCCTTCTCCTCCACCCTCACCCGCCGGCTCGTGGCCGAGGGAGACATGGCCGGAGCCGGCGAGATCCTCGGCCGTCCGCACCGCGTCGAGGGCATCGTGGTCCGCGGCGCGCAGCGCGGCCGCGAACTCGGCTTCCCGACGGCCAACGTCGAGACCCTCCCGCACACCGCCATCCCCGCCGACGGCGTCTACGCCGGCTGGCTGACGGCCGCCGGGGAGCGGATGCCGGCGGCCATCTCCGTCGGCACGAACCCGCAGTTCGACGGCACGGAGCGGACGGTGGAGGCCTACGCGATCGACCGCGAGGGCCTCGACCTGTACGGGCTGCACGTGGCCGTGGACTTCCTCGCGTACGTCCGCGGGATGCTCAAGTTCGACACCCTGGACGACCTGCTCGAAGCGATGGCCGGCGACGTGAAGCGCTGCCGGGAGCTGACGGAGGCGTACGACCTGGAGAACCCCCAGGCCGGCTAGCCCGCCGCCGTACGCCCGTCGGGTCCCGGTCGGCCGCGGGACGGGAGGCGCGCACCGCCTCCCGCCGGCTCAGACCACCGCCTCCCGCGCCACCCAGTGGCAGGCCACCTCCTGCTCCCCGCCGCCGCCCAGGACCGGCAGGCTCTCGCCGCGGCAGCGGTCCGCGACCGCCAGCGCCTCGCCCGATGCGAGGACCTGGCAGCGGGCGTGGAAGCGGCAGCCGGACGGGATGCGGGACGGGTCCGGGGGCTCACCGGTCAGCACGACCGGAGCGCCGCCGGACTCCGGAAGCACCGACAACAGCGCCTGGGTGTACGGATGCCGGGGCCTGGTCAGGACGGACTCCACCGTGCCGGTCTCCACGACCCGGCCCAGGTACATCACCGCCACCCGGTCCGCGATGTTCCACGCGAGACCCAGGTCGTGCGTCACCACCAGGGCGGAAAGGCCGAGTTCGTCGCGCAGGCGCAGCAGCAGCGCCAGGATCTCGCCCCGGACGGAGGCGTCCAGCGAGGCCACCGGTTCGTCGGCGACGATGAGTTCGGGCTCCAGGACCAGCGCGCCCGCGATGACGACGCGCTGGCGCTGCCCGCCGGACAGTTCGTGCGGGTAGCGCAGGAAGAAACGCTCCGGGGGGCGGAGCCCGGCCCGTGCGAGGGCGCCGGCGACCGCCTCCCGCTCGTCCCCCGTGTACCCGTGGATCCGCAGCCCCTCGGCCACCGCGTCGTACACCGTGTGCCGGGGGTTGAGCGAGCCGCTCGGGTCCTGGAGGACCAGCTGGGCCCGCTTCCGGTACGCCTTGAGGGCCCCGGCGCCGTACGCGAGGGGCTTCCCGTCGAAGGCGACCGTCCCCGAGGTGGGCCGGACCAGACCGAGGAGCGACCGGGCCAGGGTCGTCTTGCCGCAGCCCGACTCCCCGACGAGGGCGACGATCTCGCCCGCGCCGATGTCCAGGTCCACCCCGTCGACCGCCCGTGCGGGCGGCGCGCCCCGCCGCCCGGGGAAGGTGACGTGCAGCCCGCGCGCCGACAGCAGTGCCGCCGCCGTCGTCTCCGTACGCACGGCCGTCTCCGTACTCATGTCGCGCTCCCCACATGGACGCAGGCGGCCCGGTGATCCGTGCCCGCCTCCCTTAGCTCCAGATCGAGTTCCCCGCACGCGTCCACCGCCACCGGACAGCGCGGATGGAAGGTGCAGCCGCCGGGCAGGTCCGCCGGGTCCGGCGGGTCGCCCGGCAGTCCGCGCGGCGCACGCCGGGACGCGAGGTCACCGACGCGCGGGAACGCCGAGGACAGCGCCCGGCCGTAGGGGTGCCGAGCGGCCTCGTACACCGCGCGGGCCGGCCCCTCCTCGACGACCCGGCCCGCGTACATCACGGCGAGCCGGTCGCAGGTGTCGGCGAGGACCGCCAGGTCGTGGCTGATCATCAGGAGGCTGATGGACTGCTCGGCGACGAGTCGCTCGATCAGCCGCAGGATCTGCGCCTGGATCATCACGTCGAGCGCGGTCGTCGGCTCGTCCGCGACGATCAGCTGCGGATCGCAGGCCAGCGCCATCGCGATCATCACGCGCTGCCGCTGTCCACCGGACAGTTCGTGCGGATAGGCGGCCGCGCGCGCGGCGGGCAGACCGACGTGTTCGAGCAGTTCGCCGGCCTTCCTGCGGGCCGCCGCCGGGGTGGCCCTGCCGTGGACGAGCAGCGGTTCGGCGATCTGGTCCCCGATCCGGTGCACGGCGTTGAGCGAGTGCATCGCGCCCTGGAAGACGATCGACGCCCCTGCCCAGCGCACGGCCCGGAGCCGGCCCCACTTCATGGCGAGGACGTCGTCGCCGTCGAGCAGGATCCGACCCTCGATCCGCGCCGACGCCGGAAGCAGGCGCAGCAGCGCGAGGGCGAGTGTGGACTTGCCGCAGCCCGACTCGCCCGCCACGCCGAGTTTGCGGCCCGGCTCCAGGGTCAGGTCGACCCCGCGCACGGCGGGCACGGCGGACGCGCCCGAGCCGTACGTCACCCTGAGGTCCCGTACCTCCAGGAGGCTCTGGGCGTTCATCGGCTCACCCCCAGCTTCGGGTTGAGTACGGACTCGACGGCGCGGCCGCACAGCGTGAACGCCAGCGCGACCAGGGCGATGGCGATGCCGGGCGGAGCCAGGTACCACCAGTGCCCGGAGGAGACCGCGCCGGCCTCGCGGGCGTCCTGGAGCATGCCGCCCCAGGAGACGACCGTCGGGTCGCCGAGTCCGAGGAAGGCGAGGGTCGCCTCGGTGAGGATGGCGGTCGAGATGCCGAGCGTGGTCTGCGCGAGCACCAGCGGCATCACGTTCGGCAGCACGTGCCGGCTCATGACGTGCCCGTGGCCGCCGCCGAGCGCGGTCGCCCGTTCGATGTACGGGCGGGACTCGACGGCGATCGTCTGGGCCCGCACCAGGCGGGCCGTGGTCGGCCATGAGGTCACCCCGATGGCGATGACGACCGTCCACATCGACCGGGACATGACGGTGGCGAGCACGATCGCGAGGACCAGGGTCGGCATCACGAGGAACCAGTCGGTGATCCGCATGACGACGGTCGAGAACCAGCCGCCGTAGTGCCCGGCGATGATCCCCACGAGGGTGCCGATGGCGACCGAGAGTGCCGCCGCCAGCAGCCCGACGAGCAGTGAGATCCGCGCTCCCCAGATCAGCAGGCCGAGCAGCGAGCGCCCGAACTGGTCCGTTCCCAGCGGGAATTCGGAGCTCGGTGACTCCAGGGCGGTGCCCGGGGCCTGCGTCACGGACTGCACGTCGGCGCCGACGGTCAGTGGGGCGGTCAGCGCGAGCAGCGCGATGAGGGCGAGCCCGGCGAGGCCGTAGAGTCCGGCGCGGTGGGTGCGGTACGCCTTCCAGAAGCGGGACACCGAACTCCGGCGGCGTTCCCACCGCAGGGAGGCCGCCGACGGCAGTGTCGGCTCGGTCGAGGTCATCGGCCCACCCTGGGGTCGAGCAGCGGATACAGCAGGTCGGCGATCAGGTTCATCAGGATCATCGCTCCCGCGAAGACCACGAACAGGCCCTGGACGAGCGGCAGGTCGGGCACGCTCAGGGCCTGGTAGAACAGCCCGCCGAGCCCCGGCCAGGAGAACACCGTCTCCACCAGGATCGAGCCGGCCGCCACATGGCCCAGGTTGATGAAGATCATGGTCACGGTCGGCAGGAGCGCGTTCGGCACGGCGTGCCGGCGCCGTACGTCGTCGTCCCGCAGCCCCTTCGCGCGCGCCGTCGTCAGATAGTCGCCGCCCATCTCGTCGAGGAGTGAGGAGCGCATCACGAGCAGGGTCTGCGCGTATCCGACGGCCACGAGCGTGACGACCGGCAGGACGAGGTGGTGGGCGACGTCGAGGACGTACGCGAAGCCGGTCTCGCCCGTGCCCGACTCCATGCCGCCGGTCGGGAAGAGCCCCGGGATCGGGCCGATGCCGACCGAGAACACGATGATGAGCAGCAGCCCGAGCCAGAAGGAGGGCACCGACCAGAGCGTCAGTGCGATCCCGGTGTTCAGCTTGTCGCCGAGCCCGCCGTGGCGCCAGGCCGAGCGGGTGCCGAGCCAGAGCCCCAGCGCCGAGTAGATCACCACGGCGACGCCGGTGAGCAGCAGCGTCGCGGGCAGTTTCTCCGCGATCAGGTCGCCGACCGGGGCGCGGAACTGGAACGAGGTGCCGAGGTCGCCGCTCAGTGCCTTGGCGCAGTAGTCGGTGAACTGCTGCCACAGCGGCAGATCGAGCCCGAACTGACGCCGCAGGGTGGCGAGTTGTTCGGCGGAGGTGGGCACGCCGTGTGTCATCGCCTTCACCGGGTCGCCGGGGATGATCCGGAACAGGAAGAAGCTGGTGACGAGGACGGCGAAGAGGGAGACGAGTGCGCCGCCCAGCTTGCCCGCCGCGTGGCGGAGATAGCCGAGGGAGGAACCGGTGCGGGGTGCGCCGTCCGTGGCGCGGGCCTCTTCGGCCCGCACCACGTCGGCGGGGGTGCTCGCTGTCGTCACGGACTACTCGCGGTCGTCGGCGGTGGTGCGACGGCGACGGGCGGTCCAGACGCCCACGGCGACGAGGACGAGCGCGACGGGGCCGAGGATCAGCCAGACGGTCGTCGAGGAGCCGGAGCTGTCGCCGTCGGACGCGGAGGCCGTGGGCGTGGCCGACCACCAGCTCCAGTAGCCGTCCTGGCCCCACAGGTTTCCTGCGGCCTCGGGCATGGTCGTGATGGACGCGATCTGGTCCGTGCGGTACGCCTCCAGGGCGTTCGGGTAGGCCATGATGTTCATGTACCCCGTGTCGTACAGCCGGGACTGCATCCGCTTCACCAGATCCGCCCGCTTGGCGGTGTCGTACTCCACCGCCTGTTGTGCGTAGAGCCCGTCGAACTCCGTGTCGCAGATGAAGTTGTCGGTGGCCCCGGAGTCCTTCGGCGTCGCGGGGAGCGTGCCGCAGGTGTGGATCGACAGGACGTAGTCGGGGTCGGGGTTGACCGACCAGCCGTCGAACGCGAGGTCGTAGTCGCCCTTGACCCACGGGTCCGAGACGCTGTCCAGGCAGTCGACCTTCAGGCCGATGCCCAGCGCGCCCCACCACTCCTGGAGGTACTTGCCGACCGCCTTGTCGTTCGGGTCGGTGGCGTGGCAGAGGATCCGGAAGTCCAGCGGCTTGCCGTCCTTGCCGACCCGCTTGCCCTCGGCGTTCTTCCGGTAGCCGGCCGCGAAGAGGACCTTGTCCGCGGCGGTGGGGTCGTACGACCGCTTCTGGGCGTCGGAGGGCTTCCAGAAGTACGAGCCGAAGCGCGGCGGGATGTAGCCCTCGCCCTCGACGGCGTGGCCCTGGAAGACCTTGTCGACGAGGGTGGTGCGGTCGACCGCGAGGAAGAGCGCCTTGCGGACGGCGGGGTCGAGCAGCGCCTTGTGGCCGTTGCCGAAGGTCTTGCCGTCCTGGGCCTTCGCCCCGGGGTTGGTGGCGATGGCGTAGAAGCGGCGGCCGGGGGCGTCGTTGACCTTGATGTTCTTCTGGGTCTTCAGCGCGGCGGCCTGGGCGGGCGTCAGATTCGGTACGAAGGACACCTCGCCCTTCTGGAGGGCGGCGACGGCGGCGTCGCCGTCCTTGTAGTACTTGAAGACCAGCTCGTCGAACTTCGGCGCGCCCCGCCAGAACGTCTTGTTCGGCTTGAGCTTGATGTACTGGTCGACCTTGAAGTCGGTGATGACGAACGGCCCGTTGCCCACGATGGGGAACTGCTTGTCGTTGTTGAACTTCGAGAAGTCGCCGACCTTCTCCCAGACGTGCTTCGGCACGATCGGCACGTCGAGCGCGGTCATCGTGGCCTGCGGCTTCTTCAGGCGGATGACGAGCGTCTTCGGGTCGGGTGCGGTGACCTGCGCGAAGTTCGCCGTGAAGCTGCCGTTGGCGGTGGCGGCGTTCGGGTCGGTCATCATCTTGTTGAAGGTCCAGGCCGCGTCCTCGGCGGTGGCGGGCTTCCCGTCGGACCACTTCGAGTTATCGCGGATCGTGTACGTCCAGGTCAGCTTGTCCGCCGAGGGGGTCCACGCCGTCGCAAGGCCCGGGACCGTGCGGGCGTCCTTCGCGTCGTAGTTGGTGAGGTACTCGTACGCCAGCCGGTGGATGCTGGTCGAGGTGAGCTTCTGGGCGAGGAAGGGGCTCAGCGAGTCGATGCTCTGCGAGACGGCGACGGTGAGCGTGTTCCCCGCGGACTTGTCGTCCTCGGCGGCGGCGGTACCGGGGACGGCCACGAGCGAGACGGCGGTGACACCGGAGGCGAGCAGCAGGCGGAGCGCTCTGTGAGGGGGGGTGTGACGGGGTGGGACCTTCGTGACCATGACCATGGGACGTGACCTCGCGTCGGGGGATCTGTCGTGGATCTTGGGCTGACGGTGAGTGAAGCGAAGGTTTATCAGCGGTGGTCTGCCGTCGTCAACGATCCCTCAAACCCCTTGTGGGCTGCGGGAATGCCAAGAGGCCCCGTACCGGTGAACCGGTACGGGGCCTCATTGGTCTACTCCTGTGACGCCTTACTGCTGAGGGGCTGGCGGAGCCTGTGGAGGCTGCTCCTGCGACCAGTTCGGCGGTGGGACCTGCCCCTGTCCCTGGTCATGGCCCTGCCCCTGACCCTGCGGCTGCCCATGACCGTGATCCTGTGGATCGGCGTGCGGGGGCAGCGGCTGGCCCGGCTGCGGCTGCTGCCAGCCCTGCGGCATACCGGGCTGGCCGGGAGGCGCGCCGTACGGCTGTCCGGGCGCGGGCTGTGCTCCGTACGGCTGACCCGGCGCCGGCTGCCCGGGCATCGGCTGCCCCGGCGCGGGCGGGGCCCCGTAGGGCTGTCCGGGCGCGGGAGGCGCGCCGTACGGCTGACCCGGCGTCGGCTGCTGACCGTACGGCTGCTGCGGCGGGTACGGCTGACCGGTCGGTGGCTGGCCGGGCATCGGCTGCCCCGGGAACGCCTGTCCGGGCGCCGGCTGTCCGGGCATCGGCTGGGCACCGTACGGCTGCCCCGGTACGGGCTGTCCGGGCGTGAACTGCCCGGGCACCGGCTGGCCGGGCATCTGCTGACCGGGCATGGGCTGTCCGGGCATCTGGTGGCCCGGCATCGGCGGGGCCATGTGCGGCGGCAGCGCGCCCTGGCCGTCGCCGGTCCACAGGCCCTGCGCCTGCTGCGCCCGTACGAAGTCCTCGGCCACCATCGCCGAGAGGTGGAAGTACGCCTCCCGGGTCTTCGGCCGCATCATGTCGAGGTCCACCTCGGCGCCGGCCGACAGGTGCTCGTCGAAGGGCACGACCACGACACCGCGGCAGCGGGTCTGGAAGTGCTGCACGATGTCCTCGACCTTGATCATCTTGCCGGTCTCGCGGACCCCGGAGATGACCGTGATGGAACGCTGCACCAGGTCCGCGTAGCCGTGCGCCGAGAGCCAGTCCAGCGTCGTCGACGCGCTGGACGCGCCGTCCACGGACGGCGTGGAGATGATGATCAGCTGATCGGCGAGGTCGAGCACCCCGCGCATCGCGCTGTACAGCAGACCCGTACCCGAGTCCGTGAGGATGATCGGGTACTGCTTGCCGAGGACGTCGATCGCGCGTCGGTAGTCCTCGTCGTTGAACGTCGTGGAGACGGCCGGGTCCACGTCGTTGGCGAGGATCTCCAGACCGGAGGGCGCCTGCGAGGTGAAGCGGCGGATGTCCATGTACGAGTTCAGGTACGGGATCGCCTGCACCAGGTCGCGGATGGTCGCTCCGGTCTCGCGCCGCACACGGCGGCCGAGGGTGCCGGCGTCCGGGTTGGCGTCGATCGCCAGGATCTTGTCCTGCCGCTCGGTCGCCAGGGTCGCGCCCAGCGCGGTCGTCGTCGTGGTCTTGCCGACACCGCCCTTGAGCGAGATGACCGCGATCCGGTAGCAGGAGAGGACGGGCGTCCGGATCAGCTCCAGCTTCCGCTGCCGCTCCGCCTCTTCCTTCTTGCCGCCGAGCTTGAAGCGGGCGGCGCCGCCGCCGGGCGTCCGGCTGGACTTGGGCTTCTGCTTGTTGTTCCGCAGAAGGCGGTCGGAGGACAGCTCGACGGCCGCGTTGTAGCCGAGCGGGGCGCCCGGCACGGACCGCTCCCGCTGATCGTGCGTCACGGGCGAGGGCCAGGCGGCCCCGGTCCGCGGGTCGACGGGCTGCCCGTCGTGCGGGGGCTGGGGGACCGGGGCCTGCGGGGGTACGGCGGCGGGGTGCGGGTAGCCGTAACCGCCCTGGGCCTGCGGCGGCACGCCACCGGGAGTCCCGGGCCGGCCCTCCGGGCCCTGCGGCCCGGGAGGTGCCCCCAGCGGGTAGCCGTAACCGGCCTGCTGCGGAGGCGTCCCGGGCTGCGGGAAGCCGTAGCCGCCCTGGGGGGCCGGAGCCGGAGCCGAGGGCTGGGGCTGCGGGGCCTGGGCAGCCTGGGGGGCCTGGGGGTAGCCGTAACCGCCGGGAGCCGGGGGCTGGTCGTGCGGCGCCTGCTGGGCGTGGGGCGGCTGTGGGGCCTGCGGGTAGCCGTAGGCGCCGGGCGCCTGGGGCTGGGCCTGCGGCGGTACGGGGCCGGGCGCGCCGGGAGTGCCGGGCGGCGGCCATGCCGCGGCGGGCGGCAACGGCGCGGCCTGGGGCTGCGGCTGGGCGCCCGGCTGCGCGGGCCACTGCTGGGCGGGCCCGGGAGCGGCCGGCTGGAACGACGGCGGCAGCGGGGGCAGACCGGCGCCGGCCTGCGGCCCGGTGGCGGGGAAGGGCTGCCCGGGCGCGGGAGCCGGAGCGGCACCGGGGAACGGACCGGGAGCGGCATCCGGACCGAAGCCCTGCGGCGCGGCGTCGGCGGGCGGGTAGGGGACGGGTGCCATCGGCTCCGTCAGTGCTTCGGGAGCGGCCGGGACGGCGTCCGGAAGCGCCGTGTCGCCGGTGGCGTCCGCGGGTACGGCGTCGGTGACGGGTCCCGAGTCCGCGTCGGAGTCCGCCCCGGCGTCCTCCGGGCTGGTGCTCACCGCGGCGTCGGCGGCCAGGCCGGACGCGGCCTCGCCGTGGGCTTCCGGCACCTCGGGCGCTTCGGGCGCTTCGGGCGCCTCGGATTCCGCGGCGGAGACGGCGTCCTGCGTGCCGGACTCCGTCACGTCCGCCGCCTCGACGTCGGCCGCATCGGCCTCGGCCGGCGCGCTGTCGTCGGCGGTCGCGGTCGGCTCCTCGGCGCCGGCCCCGGGCGTCGCCGAGGCGGCGGGAGCGGCCGGGGCGGCCTCCGCCGAACGCTCCGCGATCTCGCGCTGGAGCGCGGCGGGGGAGAAGCGCATGGTCGAGCCGCTCTCGACGTCCCCGCCCCCGAACGGCGCCGCGGGCGCGGGCACCGCAGCACCCGGCAGCGGGGCGGGCGGCGGGAAGGCACCCGGCGCCGAGGTGTCGGGAGCCGCGACGACGGGAGGCGTGACGACGGGAGGCGTGACCACCGGGGGAGTGGCGACCGGGGGAGTGGCGACCGGAGGCGTCACGGCGGGAGGGGCAACAGCAGGAGACCCGGCCACAGGAGGCGTCGCGACCGGAGGCATCCCCGCCGGAGGCACGTGCCCGGCAGCCGGAGGCGTACCCGTCGCAGGTCCCCCCACCACGGGCGTGCCCGCCACGGGAGTGCCCCCGGCAGGCGTACCCGCCACCGGAGTCCCCGTGTTCCAGCTCGGCTCGAAGCCGCTGCCCGCCGGGAGGCCCGGGACCGGGACCGGCGCCCCGCTCGGTGGCGGGGGAGTGGCACCGCCGGCCCCCGCACCGCCCGACGCGTTCTGCGTGTACCAGGCCGGCGGGGTGTAGTCGATGGTGAACTCACCCGTCATCTCGGCGGGATCCGCGTCGGACTGATCGTCGGCGGGCGGACTCCAACCCCCGTGGATCTCGTCGCGATCGCCGTTCACTTTGCCTCCTGGTGTGGTCGAGCACCCTTGTGCCGTTGTGGGCGGGGCTCTTCCACCCTAATCGGCGCGGGCAACCCCCGGGCAGGCCCGACAGCCCCTCCGCGCCCGTCCCCGTGACCCGGCCCGGTCACCAAGTGACCTGACCGCGCCGCAGAGTGAGAACCCCCACCGTTCAAAACGATGCAAAAACGGACGTACTTGAACGACTTCATGCCGTTCGGTGCCGTTCAGTCCATCCTGCGCGCGGCGCCCAACAATCCGGTCTCGGCGTCGGTGCCCTGCGTCATGACGAACTGGCGGTCGCTCGGCGTGCACCAGAGCGTCACTCCGTCCGCGAGCGTGGAGAGCGCCTCGTACTCGTGGCGCGGCAGGCTCATGATGCGGCCGATCTGCGTGGCCTCGTCGGGGGAGACCCGCTGGACGCCGACCAGCGAGGACTTCTCCAGGAGCCGGGGCGCGACCGGGCTCAGATAGGGCAGCAGCGTGACCACCGACTGCCAGGGCGCCGACACGACGCGGCCACGCGGCGGCCGCATGCCGCAGTCGCGGATCACGACCACGGGACTGCCCGCGGACGCGCCCTGCGGCGGCACCCGCCCCACGTCGTGCAGCGAGATGCACGGCTGGCCGCCGCCGGCGGCCTGCGCGAGCGCCGTCCAGGCCTGCGCGCGGCCGGTCTCGACCGCCACCCGGGCGCCCGTGGCGGCGGCCCGGAGCGCCAGCACCTGGGCCGTCCACAGACCGCCGATGAGCGTGATGTCGTACGGGACGGGCCGGTTGATGCCGAGCACGGCGGGCCGGTTCTCGGCGTCGACGCCGATCACCATGCCGTCGTCACCCACCGGCAGGGCCAGCGCCTCGAGTTGGTCGAGGGGGACGGAGTGCCGGTCGCGGCGCGGCCCGACGAGCCCGAAGCCGAAGCGGGGCTTCGTGCCCCGGCCCGTACCCCGGGAACCGGCGCCCCGGGAGGCGGCCCGGCCGGTGCCACCGGCGCCCGGACGGGCCGGCGTGCCGAAGGAGGGAGAGGAGGCGGCATGGGACATCAGCGCGCACCTCCCAGCGGAAGAGTCGCGAGGATGCCCGGCACCTGTTCACGGTCGAGTCGCACGAGTCCCGTCCTCACCCCGCGCGCGGCGCGCTCCAGTTCGTGCCGCGCGGCCACCAGTTCCTCGTCGCTGCGCCCGGTGATCCGTACGTGGCCGGTCACCGTCACCTCCTGCCGGTCCCCGCCGCTCAGCGTCAGGCTGAACGTCGTCGCGAGCGCGGGCAGCGAGGTCAGCAGGGCCACCAGCTGCGGCATCGAGGCCCCCGAGCCGCCCTGCCCGCCGAGCTGGGGCCAGCGCCCCACCCAGTACGTCGTGTGCCGCCGGTCGTCCACCCGCAGGGTCCGCGCGGTCTCCTGGGTCCGGCGCCCCTGTGTCTGACCCCGGCCCGCCTGCGCTATCGCCATCGGGCTGGCGCAGGTCGAGGTGGCCAGCGCCGAGACGAGTTCCTGCTCCGTCAGCACGCTCGCCGAGAACCCCGCGCCCGCGAGCCGGCTCGCCAGCTGGTCCGCCGCCCGCACCACGCACTTCTGCGCGCCCTTGAGGCCGCCGCCGCGCGCGGCGACCGCCTCCGGGCAGAGCTCGGGGTCGAGTTTGAGCGCGATCCAGGTGATCCGTACGGCGGGCGAACCCGTCTGCGCCTGGAGCGGCCCGTAGTTGCGTGCGGCCATCGACTGCGCGGGCAGGTGCGGCGCGGGAGCGGGCTGCGTGTGCTGCACGATCTGCGCCGACTCCAGGCGGATGCCGTCCACGCTCAGGACGTCCCGGACGAGCCCGACGGGCAGCGGCGCGGCCGCGCGGTCCGGGCGCAGTGCCGTGCCGTCCGCCTCGACCCGCAGGACCGCGGTCAGGAAGGTGCCGTCGCCGACCATGCCGACCGGCCGCCGGTCGCGATCGCTGTACGTGTAGGTCCGCAGGGCCGGGTCGCACTCCACGACCGGCGCGAGCCCCGGCTCTGTGCCCTCGGGCACCGTGAACGAGGACGCCTTGCGGGAACGCGTCCTCAGCGCGAGGAACGTTCCGAGCCACTCGGGAAGCGAGCGGCGGTGCCGGCGGACGACCGCCATCAGCACGAGCACGACGGCGACCACGCCCGCGGGAACCATCAGCACCGGCTCGACGACCCAGGCGACGAGCATCAGTGCCGCCGCCACCTCGATCAGTACGAGCTGTTGCAACTGGAACGAACCGAAGTGTCCCGGGCGCGCCTGGAGCTTCGGCGAGACCGAGGAAACAGGCCCCGTGGACGGGGGTGCGGAGGCGGTGGCCGCGGCGGGCCGCGTCCGCGTCGCGGAAACCATGATGGAGAATCCCCCTCAATTCATCCCGATCACCCTGGCCCGCCAGGGCTTTGGCGGCCGGATCACCCTACCCGCCCCACGAACCCCACGGGACAGCAGGCATAGTAGGGGGCCGGTCCGACGGCCGGGGCCCGGGTGTCATCTCCCCCAGGCTCCCGCGCGAAGATCGCGCCTGACGAGAATGGGGACTCATGGCATCGCGGCGGGACGAGCTCAACGCGTACACCTTTGCGAAGAAGCGCACGGTGGCGGCATTCCTGCAACCCTCGCCCTCCGGCACGGAGGAGGGGGCACCGAAGCCGCTGCGCGCGATCCTTCCCGGGTTGATCGCGGCCGCGCTCGTGACGGCGGGTTTCGGCGCCTGGGGCATGTTCAGCCCGCAGGCCCCGAAGGGTTGGGACACCCCAGGTACCCGGGTGATCGTCGGCAAGCAGTCGACGTCCCGGTACGTGGTCCTGGAGACCGGCAAGGGCAAGGACGCGAAGAAGCTGCTCCACCCCGTGCTCAACCTCGCCTCCGCGCGGCTCCTCCTCGACCCCGAGCAGTTCCAGGTCGTCCAGGTCGCCGACAAGACGCTCGACCAGGGCAAGGGCACGCCCCCGCGCGGCCCGATCCTCGGCATCCCGTACGCCCCCGACCGGCTTCCCACTGCGGAAGAGGCAGGGAAGCCCAAGCGCTGGGCGGTCTGCGAACAGCCCGGCGGCGGTGCGGGCGCCAGCGTCCAGAAGGCGACCTTCATCTTCGCCGAGCGGGACGAGAAGCTCACCCAGGGCGCCAACCAGCTCAAGGACGGGCAGATCCTGTACGTCAAGGGGCAGACGGGTGCCGCCCAGTTCCTCGTCGACCACACCGGCACCAAGTACCCGGTGAAGTCCGAGACCACCGGGCTGCTCACCGCGCTCGTCGGCCTCGGCAAGGAGCCGCAGCCGGTCACCGACGACTGGCTCGCCACGCTGAAGACCGGCGACGAGATCGACTTCCCGCGCATCGAGGGCGGTGACGTCGGCCGCCACACCCGGATCCCCGGCGCCACCCTGTCCGACACCGAGAGCCGGATCGGCAACGTCCTGCTCGCACCGACGGGATCGGGGCCCCAGCACTACGTCGTACTCGCCGGCAAGGTGCAGCCGGTCACGCCGTTCACCGCCTGGCTGCTCATCAACTCCCCGCAGACCAGCTCCCTCGACATGGACGGCAAGGCCACCCCTGCCAACGCCTCCGACTTCGTCCCGGACCCGACCGTCTTCCACGGCGGCGTGAACTGGCCGAAGGCGAGGTCCGCGCAGGCCAACTCCGTCACCGGCGCGGACGCCCGCGACACCGTCTGCAGCGTCCTCACCAGCGTCGGCGAGCAGGGCCAGACGACCCTCACGACCTGGGCCGGCACCCAGTACCCCGCCGACATCACCGCGGGCGGCAGCAGCACGTACGTCACCCCCGGCACCGGCCTGCTCTACACCCAGATCCAGGGCAAGCAGAAGACGCCCGGCGGCTCGCTGTTCCTCGTCACCGACACGGGCCTCCGTTACGCGGTCCAGGCCAACGGCGACAGCGACTCAGCCCGTTCCGAGATCGGCACCGGGGCCAAGGAGAAGCCGACCGACGGACGCCCGGAACCCAGCGACGCCCAGAAGCGTCTCGGCTACGACAAGGTCGTGCCGGCCCGCGTCCCCATCGAATGGTCCGAGTTCCTTTCGAAGGGCCCCCGGCTCGACGCCAACAGCGCGCGTCAGCCGCAGGGTTCCTAGGGGGTGGCACCGGTGAAGAAGAACCACCGCACGACGCCCCGCGGGGCGTCCCGCACGCCGTCCCGTACGGCCGCGCTGCTGGCCGCCGGCACCCTCACCGCCCTCCTCGCGGCACCCGGCGCGGCCTCGGCCGCGCCCGCCGCGGAGCGCGGCGACGGACCCGTCCTCGACGGCAGCGGCGAGTGCACCTTCCCCATGAGGAAGCAGATCGCGGACACCCCCTGGCCGCTCCAGCGGGTCCTCCTCGACGAGCTGTGGCAGGACACCAAGGGCAAGGGTGTCAGGGTCGCGGTCATCGACACGGGCGTCGACGACGTCAACCCGCAGCTGCAGAAGGCCGTCGACGCCAAGGCGGGCAAGGACTACCTCAAGCCCGACAAGAAGAACCCCGGCTTCGGCGACGAGCAGCGCGGCAAGACCGACGGCACCGTCGACCAGGTCGGCCACGGCACCAAGGTCGCCGGCATCATCGCCGCCCGCCCCCGCGAGGGCACCGGATTCGTCGGGCTCGCGCCCGAGGCGACGATCATCCCGATCCGGCAGAACGACGAGAAGAACAGCGGCCAGTCCGACACGATGGCGGAGGCCATCAAGTGGGCCGTCGCCAAGGGCGCCCACGTCATCAACATCTCGCAGGACACCACCCAGGCGCTCAAGCCGGACTCGCCGATGGGCAGGGCGGTGGCCGAGGCGATCAAGCGGGATGTCGTCGTCGTCGCCTCCGCCGGCAACGACGGCATGGACGGCACCCTCAAGAAGACCTACCCTGCCGCCTTCCCCGGTGTCCTCGCGGTCGCCTCGTCCGACCGGAACAACGAGCGCGCCGCGTTCTCCCAGGCCGGCCCCATGGTGGGTGTCGCCGCCCCCGGCGTCGACATCGTCTCCACGGTTCCCGGCGGCGGCCAGTGCGTCGACAACGGCACCAGCTTCTCCGCGCCGTACGTCGCCGGTGTCGCCGCCCTGCTCCGCGCGAAGCACCACGACTGGAGCGCGGCCCAGATCGTCGCCCGGATCGAGCAGACCGCCGTCCGCTCGATCAACGGACGCGACGACTACGTCGGTTGGGGCGTGGTCGACCCGGTACGGGCGCTCGCCGACACCCCGGGGACGCCGCCCACGGCGCCCACGCCCGACCCCCGCCCGCCCAAGCCGCCGGCTCCCGAGCCGGCGCGTCTGGCGCTGTCGGAGACGCCTCAGGAGCGCTCCGAACGGCTCGCCACCTACACGTTGGGGATCGGTGTCGTCCTGGTGGCCGTGGTCGCCGGGACCGCCATCGTGATCCGCGACAGCCGACGGCGAAGGGGGGCCCGTTGACCGGCGTATCGGTCAAGTATCCCGACCCCCCTTTGCAGTTGGAACTGCCGCCGTCAATGGCTAAAGTGACCGCGGGGCGTACGGCAGTGCGATCCCAGCACGGGGGCGGCATCAGAAGATTCCCGTCCGCATCACGACCGGATGGCCCGACGGCCCAGCCGTCGACGTCACCGAAGGAAGAAGGGGCAAGATGTCGAAAGACCTGAACGTAACCAGTGCCGAACAAGTCAAGCTCGCCGGCCGGATCCAGGACTTCTCCGACGAGCTCCAGTCCCGCATCACCTCGCTCAACAGCGTGGTGGACCGCGTCCAGGCGGGCTGGCAGGGTGCTGCGAGCAAGGAGTACGACCGGGTCCAGAACGACCTGAACCAGCGCCTGCGCAGCATGCGCCAGGAGCTCTCCAACCTCGAAGAGATGATGCGCATGAGCGCCGACGGGTTCTCGCGCGAGGAGGAGGACCGTCTGCGGTCCTTCCGTTCGATGGACACCGGCGGCGGCGCCGGTTCCGGCGGCAACCAGAGCGCCATCCTCGGCGTCTGAGCCACTCGACCAGTCCACCGGGCCACTCTCACTCAGGAGTCATCATCATGACCACTGCGGTCAATTACGACACCGTGACGCAGGCGGCGGCCGACACCCGCCTGACCTCCACCACCCTCACCCAGAAGCTGGACGACCTCATGGCCGAGGTCAACCGCGTCGCCAACAACTGGGAGGGTGAGGCCAAGATCGCGTACCGCGAGACGCAGGACCGCCTGACCCGCGACATGGCCGGCATGAACCAGGACCTGGCGCGCATCGCCCAGCTCCTCGACGAGTCGGTCGTCGGCTACCAGGACACCGACCGGGGCAACGCCGCCCGGTTCCGGATGTGAGATCCGGCGAGCACGCGTGAGGGGGTGGCCCGTACGACGGGCCACCCCCTCACGCTTGTCCGCGGGTCACCGCAGGCACGTACGCCCGCGGGTCACCGCAGGTCGAACTCGCCGTCCCTGGCCCCGAGGACGAACGCGTCCCACTCGGCCTTCGTGTACCGCAGCACCGTGTCCTTGTCGAGGGACGACCGCATCGCCACCGCCCCCTCGGGGAGCCGGGCGATCTCCACACGCTCCTCGTCCGGGCTCGTCCCGGGAGCGCCCTCCCACGAGACGCCGGAGATGTCGAGCGCGTACAGCTCGTCCTTCTGGCGCTGCTTCTCGGCGGCCCGAGCGGCGTCGGCGGCGCCGTCGGCGCCGGTCGTGCTCGTGTCTGCGTCGGTCATCGGCGCGTTCCCTTCGCGGTGGTACGGCGGTCCCTCCCACAGTAGTGGGACCGCCGTACCCGGTCGGCGGGAATCGCCCCGCCCGTCCGGCCCGCTCCGTCAGTGCTGTTCCGGCAGCCAGCCCAGCTGCACCAGCGGTGCGCCCCGCTTCCGCGACACGAACGTGCCCCGGCCCGGAGGCATCGGCCGTGCCCGGACGTTGCCGAGGATGTCGCCCTCCTGCGGGTCGCCGGAGAGGATCACGCCCTGCGCGCCCAGCTCCTTCACGCGCTGCATGAACGGCTCGTACATCGCCCGCGAGGCGCCACCGGCACTGCGCGCCACGATGAACCGGATGCCGACGTCCCGCGCGAACGGCAGGTTCTCCACCAGGAGCGCCAGCGGGTTCCCCGAGTTGGTGGCCACCAGCTCGAAGTCGTCGACCAGGACGTACAGTTGCGGACCCGTCCACCAGCTGCGGTCACGCAGCTGCTGCGGTGTGATGTCGGGCTTGGGCGCCCGCTTCGTCATCACCGTGTTGATCGCCTCCATGTGCATCTGCATGGCGGAGGCCATCGGCGCGTACTCCAGGAGGTGCGAGGGCGCGACCGCCTCCAGCATCGTCCGCCGGTAGTCGCCCACCACGATCCGCGCCTGCTCCGGGGTGTACCGCTCGCACAGCTGCTTGGCGATGAGCCGCAGCAGCGCCGTCTTGCCGGACTCGCTCTCGCCGAAGATCAGGAAGAACGGGTCCGACTCGAAGTCGACGAACACCGGCTCCAGGTTCGTCTCGTCGATGCCGATCGCGATGCCGTGCTGCGGGTACTCGAAGCCCTTCGGCAGCCGCTCCGCCGGAAGCTTGCGCGGCAGCAGCCGCACCGCGGGGGCCGGAGCACCGGTCCAGGACGCCTGCACCGACCGTACGAACGCCGCCGTGCCGTCCGACAGGTCGGCGGCCGAGCTCGATCCGTCGATCCGCGGCAGCGCGCCCATGAAGTGCAGCTTCTCGGGAACCTGGCCACGACCCGGCACGCCGGCCGGCACGTTCGCCGCGACCTTGCGGTCGAACTCGGAGTCCATGACGTCACCGAGCCGCAGTTCGAGCCGGCCCAGCATCTGGTCCTTCAGCGCCGCACGCACCTCCATGTACCGGGAGGCGGTGATCACCACATGGATGCCGTAGCCGAGACCGCGCGCGGCGATGTCGGAGACGATCGGCTCCAGGACGTCGTAGTCGTTGCGGAAACCGCCCCAGCCGTCCACGACCAGGAAGACGTCGCCCCAGGCCTCGCCGGGCAGTTCGCCCGCGGCCCGCTTGCGCCGGTAGGTCGCGATCGAGTCGATGGAGTGCGAGCGGAAGAACTCCTCGCGCCGGTTCAGGACGCCCATCACCTCGGCGACCGTACGCCGCACCCGCTCCGGGTCCAGCCGGGACGCCACCCCGCCGACGTGCGGCAGATCGGCGAGCGACACCATGCCGCCGCCACCGAAGTCCAGGCAGTAGAACTGCACCTCGGCCGGGGTGTGGGTGAGCGCGAACGACGAGATGAGCGTGCGCATCATCGTCGACTTGCCGGACTGCGGACCACCGACCACCATCATGTGGCCCGCCGCGCCCGAGAAGTCCCGGTACAGCACCTCACGCCGCTGCTCGAACGGCTTGTCGATGAGGCCGAGCGGCACCGTGAGCCCGCCCTGACGCGTGTACTCGGTCGCCGTGAGCCCCCGGTCCGCGGTCTGCGCGAGACCCGGGAGCAGCTGGTCGAGCGACGGCGCCTGGTCGAGCGGCGGCAGCCACACCTGGTGCGCGGGCACGCCCTGGCCCTCCAGACGGCGCACGATCACGTCGAGGACGGTGTCCGCGAGCGCGTCGTCCTCCTCCGCCCGCTGCCGCGCGAGGTACGCCGGGTCCGGCGCCGCGTACACGACGGGCACCGGAGCCGCCGTGAACAGCGCGGGACGCCGCTCCACCGGCATGTGCCCGATCTCCAGACGTGGCCCGCCCGTCCGGTACGTGCCCGAGACGTACGCCGCCTTGAAGCGGGTCATCTCGTCCGTACCGAACTTCAGATAGCCCGAACCCGGCACCGAGGGCAGGTGGTACGCGTCCGGCACACCGATCGCCGTCCGCGACTCCGCCGCCGAGAAGGTCCGCAGACCGATCCGGTACGAGAGGTACGTGTCCAGGCCGCGCAGCTTGCCCTCCTCCAGGCGCTGCGAGGCGAGCAGCAGATGCACACCCAGCGAGCGGCCGATGCGGCCGATCTGGATGAACATGTCGATGAAGTCGGGCTTGGCGGTGAGGAGTTCGGAGAACTCGTCGATCACCAGGACCAGCGAGGCCAGCGGTTCGAGCGGGGCGCCCGCCGCGCGCGCCTTCTCGTAGTCGTGGATGTTGGCGTAGTTGCCCGCCGACCGCAGCAGCTCCTGACGCCGCTGCAGCTCACCGCGGATCGCGTCGCCCATGCGGTCGACGAGCGTCAGGTCGTCCGACAGGTTGGTGATGACCGCCGCCACGTGCGGCATCTGCGACATGCCCGCGAAGGTCGCGCCGCCCTTGAAGTCCGCGAGGACGAAGTTCAGCGTCTCCGAGGAGTGCGTCACCGCGAGGCCGAGGACCAGCGTCCGCAGCAGCTCCGACTTTCCGGAACCTGTGGCGCCCACGCACAGACCGTGCGGGCCCATGCCCTCCTGAGCGGCCTCCTTGAGGTCGAGCATGACCGGCTGGCCGTCCTCGCCGACACCGATCGGCACCCGGAGGCGCTCGGCCACCGATCGGGGCCGCCAGGTCCGCGCCACGTCCACCGAGGCCGCGTCGCCCAGGTTCAGCAGATCCGTGAAGTCCAGATTGGCGAGCAGCGGCTCGTCGTCGTCCCCGCCGCCCATCCTCAGCGGGGCCAGCTGGCGCGCCAGCGCCTCCGCCGCGGGCAGCGAAACGCCGTCCGGCAGACCCTCGTACGCGAAACCGCCGCCCGACTCCAGCCGCAGCCGGCCCGGCCGTACGACCACGGAGAGACCACCGCGCGGCTCGTCGAGGTCGCCGGAGACGACCTCCACGATCGTCACGCCCTGGAGGCCCTCGGCGGCCGCGAGCAGCGAGTCCGGCGGCACCAGACCACCGCGGGTGGAATTGGAGTCCAGGACCACGACCACGTGCGGCTGGTCGAGCACCGGCTGGTTCTCCCGGGAGAACCGCGGCCGGCCGTCCAGCTTCGAGCGGACCAACTGCTCCAGCTCACCGAGGTCGTCGCCGAACAGACGCTTCGTGCCCGCCCCGTCGACCTGCCCCGGCACCTGCGTGTGCGGCAGCCACTTCGTCCAGTCCCAGCGCTCCTGCGCCGGACGGGCCGCGACCACCGCGAGCATCAGGTCATCGGGGGAGTGCAGGGTCACCAGCTGCGCCACCAGGGCACGCGCCGCCGCCTGCGCCGACTCCGGCTCACCGGACACCGTCACGTGGTAGAACGCCCGCATCGAGACCGCCATCGGCAGCCCGTCCAGGGTGCCGTGCACCGCGAGGAACTGCTGCATCGCACCCGCGCACAGCGGCTCCAGCTCGTCCACCGGAGCCGTGTCCGGCGCCACGAGAGGCGTCGCCAACTGCTGCGCCCCGAGCCCTATCCGCGCCTGCCCGAAGTCGTGGTCGCCGACCCGGCGCTCCCACACCCGCGAGCCCTCGGCCACGACCGACCACAACTGCTCGGGGGACGGGTGCAGATACAGCTGCGCGTCCCGCTGCTTGTGGGCCGTGCGCCGGACCGTACGCCGGGTCTGCGCGAGGTATTTGAGGTAGTCGCGGCGGACATCGGACATTTGCCCCTGCGTACCGCGACGGAATCTCACGAACTGGGCGACGGCCATCGCGACCGTCGAGGCAAGCATCAGCGTGCCCATGATCCGCATGATCGGCGACGGCGTCATGAAGAAGAACACCACCGAAGAACCCATGCCGAGCATCGGCAGGAGCTGCATCAACGCCGACTCCTGCTGTCCCCGCGGGAGTTCCGGCGGAGACTCCAGGACCAGTTCCCCACCGGGCACTTCCGGCGGAAGAGACCTCGGCGGGCGTTTGACGACGATCTGGCTCACCGGCGCATCAATCCCTCGTTGGAGGCGGGCTCGTGGCGGGAGCATCCGCCCGGCGCCCCTGTCGGCAGCCGGGCACACGGACTTCCCCCATGGGACGGCGATCCTACTTGCAGCCCTCACCCGCCGTCCCCGGTAGGGTGGCGCGCGCATCGTGCGCAACCGCGAATCAGGGGGTCCAGACACGTGAGTACGACCGCAGCGACCGGTTTCTGCCGCGTCACCGTCGTGGCGCCGGACAGTCGCATCGACGTCGCGCTCCCCGAGGACATCGCCGTCGCCGACGTCTACCCGGAGATCCTGCGCCTCACCGGACAGACACAGGCCGCCGGTACGCCCACGGGCTACCACCTGGTCCGCCGCGACGGATCCGTCCTCGACGGGGCCCGCACCCTCGCGGCCCAGCAGGTCCTCGACGGCGAGGTGCTCTCCCTGCGCCCGTTCGCCCAGTCCCTGCCGCCGGCCGTCTACGACGACGTGTCCGACGCCGTCGCCTCAGCCGTCACCCGCGACCGGCACCTGTGGAGCGACGAACTGCTGCGCGGCGCCGGACTCCTCGGCGGCGTGCTGCTCCTCGTCCTGATGGGCTTCGTGCTCTGGTTCGCCGACCCGATCCGGCACGACATGCACAGCCTGCCCGGGATCATCGCGGGCGCCGCGGGATTCCTCCTCACCGCCTTCGCCGGAGTGCGCGCCCGCGTCTACGGCGACCGGGCCACCGCCGTCGCCCTCGGCCTGGGCGCGCTGCCGCTGCTGCTCATCGCCGGCTCCGGCATCGTCGGTCCCGACGCCGGCCAGGGCCCGGGCCGCCTCCAGTTCCTGCTCGGCTGCGTCACCGTCCTGGTCGCCTCGGTGGCGCTCGTCGCACTCACCCCGAGCGGCGACGCACCCTTCGTCGCCGCCACCTTCCTCGCCACCGTCGGCACCCTCGCGACCTTCGTGGCGATCCTCACCGAGTCGACCGCCACCGAGACGGCCGCCGCCTGCGCCCCCGTCGCCATCGGCCTCGTCGCCTTCCTGCCCGGCCTCTCCGCCCGCTTCGCCCGGCTCCCCATCGGCTACGCCGCCCCCCGCAGCGCCGTCGACGACGAGTTCCACGGCGACCCGCAGCAGCCGGCCGGCGACGACCTGCAGCCCGTCGACGGGGAGCGCATCGCACTCCAGGCCCGCCGCGGCCACGAGATGCTCCTGGGCCTGGTCGGCGGTTGCGCCGCGGTCGTCGTCGGCTCCGCGGCCGTCCTCGGCTTCGCCGGAAACGTCTGGGGCCAGCTCCTCGCCCTCGCCGCCGGCCTGGCGATGCTGCTGCGCGCCCGCCTCTTCCGCTACACCTCGCAGGTCGTCTGCGTCCTGGTCGCCGGCATCGCCGCCATCGCGCTGCTCGTCCTCGGCCTCTCCCTCAACCCGCCGGCGGACCTGGTCAAGGACCTCCTCATGTACGGCGACCGCGGCGGCCTCGACATCCGTACGATCTGGCTCACCGCGTCGGTCGCCGCCGGAGCCGCGCTGATCACCGCGATCGGCCTGATCATCCCGAGGAAGGGCCTCTCCCCGTTCTGGGGCCGCCTCCTCGACCTGGCCGAGGGCTTCGTCCTGCTCTCCCTCGTCCCGCTCTGCCTCGCGGTCCTCGACGTCTTCTCCACGGTCCGGTCCTTGACCAGCAAGTAGGGGTCTGCTCCGGGGGCGCTCCGGCGAGCTGGTACGCTGTGTGACGGCCGTTTGTGTACGCGCTCCCGGAATCCTCTGGAAGCTGCGCCCATCGGACCTTCGCCCGTCGAGTCACGGAAGCTTCCCCTGAGATCAAGACCAGGGGCACTCGCGGGCGCACGAACACCCAAGAGGAGATCCGCGTGGCTCTCGACGCCGCTGTCAAGAAGCAGATCATGGCCGAGTTCGGCACCAAGGAGGGCGACACCGGCTCCCCCGAGGTCCAGGTCGCGATGCTGTCCCGTCGCATCTCGGACCTGACCGAGCACCTCAAGCAGCACAAGCACGACCACCACTCCCGTCGTGGTCTGCTGATCCTGGTCGGCCAGCGCCGCCGCCTGCTGCAGTACCTGGCCAAGAAGGACATCCAGCGCTTCCGTACGCTGGTCGACCGCCTCGGCATCCGTCGCGGTGCGGCCGGCGGCGCCAAGTAAGACGCCGTTGAGGGAGCGGTTCCCCCTTTCAGGGGGCCGCTCCCTTTGCTGTACGTGCACAAAGTGCGCATCGGCCCGTAGGCTGGTCGCACAACCCCCATAACGACGAGCGAGGAGCCGCCGGCTCGCCGCCGGTCCTCGGTAGTGGCCCCCGGAACGAATCCCCGGGTGCTTCGATCGAAGACCGGCCAGCACCCGAGGCGTGCTTCTCCGCCCCCGTCGCACACCGTCCCCGGCCACACGGGCCCCGGACGCAAAGACGAACACGTAGGAGAAACCGCTAGTGGAGAACGAGACCCACTACGCCGAGGCCGTCATCGACAACGGCGTCTTCGGTACCCGCACCATCCGCTTCGAGACCGGCCGCCTCGCCAAGCAGGCCGCCGGTTCGGCCGTCGCCTACCTGGACGACGACACCATGGTCCTCTCCGCGACGACCGCCTCGAAGCGTCCCAAGGACCAGCTCGACTTCTTCCCCCTCACGGTGGACGTCGAGGAGCGGCAGTACGCGGCAGGCAAGATCCCCGGCTCCTTCTTCCGCCGGGAGGGCCGCCCCTCCGAGGACGCGATCCTCACCTGCCGCCTGATCGACCGCCCGCTGCGCCCCTCCTTCAAGAAGGGCCTGCGCAACGAGATCCAGATCGTTGAGACGATCATGGCGCTCAACCCCGACCACCTGTACGACGTGGTCGCGATCAACGCCGCCTCCTGCTCCACGCAGCTGGCCGGCCTGCCCTTCTCCGGCCCGATCGGCGGCACCCGTGTCGCCCTGATCAAGGGCCAGTGGGTCGCGTTCCCGACGCACACCGAGCTCGAGGACGCCGTCTTCGACATGGTCGTCGCCGGTCGCGTCCTCGAGGACGGCGACGTCGCGATCATGATGGTCGAGGCCGAGGCCACGGAGAAGACGATCGAGCTCGTCAAGGGCGGCGCCGAGGCGCCGACCGAGGAGGTCGTCGCCGCAGGTCTCGAGGCCGCGAAGCCCTTCATCAAGGTCCTCTGCAAGGCCCAGTCGGACCTCGCCGCCAAGGCCGCCAAGCCCACCGGCGAGTTCCCGGTCTTCCTGGACTACCAGGACGACGTCCTGGAGGCGCTCACCGCCGCCGTCAAGGGTGAGCTCACCAAGGCGCTCACCATCGCCGGCAAGCAGGAGCGCGAGGCCGAGCTCGACCGCATCAAGGAGCTCGCCGCCGAGAAGCTCCTCCCGGCCTTCGAAGGCCGGGAGAAGGAGATCTCGGGCGCCTACCGCGCGCTGACCAAGAAGCTGGTCCGCGAGCGCGTCATCAAGGACAAGGTCCGCATCGACGGCCGTGGCCTCACGGACATCCGTACGCTCGCGGCCGAGGTCGAGGCCATCCCGCGCGTGCACGGCTCGGCGCTGTTCGAGCGTGGCGAGACCCAGATCCTGGGCGTCACCACCCTCAACATGCTCCGCATGGAGCAGCAGCTGGACACCCTCTCCCCGGTGACCCGCAAGCGCTACATGCACAACTACAACTTCCCGCCGTACTCCGTCGGTGAGACCGGCCGCGTGGGCTCGCCCAAGCGCCGCGAGATCGGCCACGGCGCGCTCGCCGAGCGCGCCATCGTGCCGGTGCTGCCGACGCGCGAGGAGTTCCCCTACGCGATCCGCCAGGTGTCCGAGGCCCTCGGCTCCAACGGCTCGACGTCGATGGGTTCGGTCTGCGCCTCCACCATGTCGCTGCTGAACGCCGGTGTGCCGCTGAAGGCCGCCGTCGCCGGTATCGCCATGGGTCTGATCTCCGAGGAGATCGACGGCCAGACGCACTACGTCGCCCTCACCGACATCCTCGGTGCGGAGGACGCCTTCGGCGACATGGACTTCAAGGTCGCCGGCACGAAGCAGTTCGTGACCGCCCTCCAGCTCGACACCAAGCTCGACGGCATCCCCGCCTCGGTCCTGGCCGCCGCGCTGAAGCAGGCCCGCGACGCGCGTCTGCACATCCTCGACGTGATGAACGAGGCGATCGACGTTCCGGACGAGATGTCCCCGAACGCGCCGCGCATCATCACCGTCAAGATCCCGGTGGACAAGATCGGTGAGGTCATCGGCCCCAAGGGCAAGATGATCAACCAGATCCAGGAGGACACCGGCGCCGAGATCACGATCGAGGACGACGGCACCATCTACATCGGTGCCGCCGACGGCCCGGCCGCCGAGGCCGCCCGTGCCACGATCAACGGCATCGCCAACCCGACCATGCCGGAGGTCGGCGAGCGCTACCTGGGTACGGTCGTCAAGACCACCACCTTCGGTGCCTTCGTCTCCCTGCTCCCGGGCAAGGACGGCCTGCTGCACATCTCGCAGATCCGCAAGCTCGCCGGTGGCAAGCGCGTGGAGAATGTCGAGGACGTGCTCGCGATCGGCTCCAAGGTCCAGGTCGAGATCGCCGAGATCGACCAGCGCGGCAAGCTGTCCCTGATCCCCGTGATCGCGGACGAGGACGGCGCCGCCGACGACAAGGGCGACACCGACCAGTGACGTCCCGTAGTTCCCGCGCGACGGCCCGCCCCTCCTCGGAGGGGCGGGCCGTCGCCCGTACCCAAACGCTTCTCCCGGGCAAGGACGGCATCGGCACGGTTCGCCGTACGACCCTCCCCGGCGGCCTCAGGATCGTCACCGAGACCCTTCCTTCCGTGCGCTCCGCCACCTTCGGCATCTGGGCGCACGTCGGATCCCGTGACGAGACCCCGGCGCTCAACGGCGCCACCCACTACCTGGAGCACCTCCTCTTCAAGGGCACCCACCAGCGGTCCGCCCTCGACATCTCCGCCGCGATCGACGCGGTCGGCGGCGAGATGAACGCCTTCACGGCGAAGGAGTACACCTGCTACTACGCCCGGGTCCTCGACACCGACCTGCCGCTGGCGATCGACGTCGTCTGCGACATGCTCACGGGCTCGCTCATCCTCGACGAGGACGTGGACGCCGAGCGCGGTGTCATCCTCGAAGAGATCGCGATGACCGAGGACGACCCCGGTGACGTGGTGCACGAGCTCTTCGCGCAGACCATGTTCGGCGACACCCCGCTGGGCCGCCCGGTCCTCGGCACCGTCGACACGGTCAACGCGCTCAGCCGCGGCCAGATCGCCCGCTTCTACAAGAAGCACTACGACCCGACCCACCTGGTCGTGGCAGCCGCGGGCAACGTCGACCACGCCACGGTGGTACGCCAGGTGCGCCGCGCCTTCGAGAAGGCCGGCGCCCTCACCCGTACCGACGCCGTCCCCGTCGCCCCGCGCGACGGCCTGCGCACCCTGCGCGCGGCGGGCCGCGTCGAGCTCCTGAACCGCAAGACCGAGCAGGCCCACGTGGTCCTCGGCATGCCGGGTCTGGCCCGCACCGACGAGCGCCGCTGGGCTCTCGGCGTGCTGAACACCGCCCTCGGCGGCGGCATGTCCTCCCGCCTCTTCCAGGAGGTCCGCGAGAAGCGCGGTCTGGCCTACAGCGTGTACTCGTACACCTCGGGCTTCGCCGACTGCGGCCTCTTCGGGGTGTACGCGGGCTGCCGCCCGGGCCAGGTCCACGACGTCCTGAAGATCTGCCGCGACGAGCTCCACAAGGTCGCGTCCGACGGCCTCACGGACGACGAGATCGCCCGCGCCGTCGGTCAGCTCTCCGGTTCGACCGTGCTCGGCCTCGAGGACACCGGCGCGCTGATGAACCGCATCGGCAAGAGCGAGCTCTGCTGGGGCACCCAGATGTCGGTCGACGACATGCTGGACCGGATCGCGGCCGTCACCCCGGACGAGGTCCGGGAGGTCGCGCGCGATGTACTGGACCAGCGGCCCTCGCTCTCGGTGATCGGCCCGCTGAAGGACAAGCAGGCGGACCGCCTCCACCAAGCGGTCTCCTGACCCACAAGTCCCCTAAGGAAGAGCAATGAGCAAGCTGCGCGTGGCGGTCCTCGGTGCACAGGGCCGTATCGGCTCCGAGGCCGTGAGGGCCGTCGAGGCCGCCGAGGACATGGAACTGGTCGCGGCCCTGGGCCGCGGCGACAAGCTGGAGCGCCTCGTCGAGGCGGACGCCCAGGTCGTCGTCGAGCTGACCACTCCGGCCTCGGTCATGGAGAACCTCGACTTCTGCGTGCGCCACGGCATGCACGCGGTCGTCGGCACCACCGGCTGGACCGAGGAGCGCCTCGCGCAGCTGCGGACCTGGCTCGCCGCCTCTCCGGAGACCGGCGTCCTCATCGCTCCGAACTTCTCCATCGGCGCGGTCCTCACGATGAAGTTCGCCCAGCTCGCGGCCCCGTACTTCGAGTCCGTCGAGGTGGTCGAGCTGCATCACCCGCACAAGGTGGACGCCCCCTCCGGCACCGCCGCCCGGACGGCCCAGCTGATCGCCGCCGCCCGTGCCGAGGCCGGACTCGGCGCCCAGCCGGACGCCACCGCGACCGCCCTGGACGGGGCGCGCGGCGCCGACGTCGACGGCGTCCGCGTCCACTCCGTACGCCTGGCGGGCCTCCTGGCCCACCAGGAGGTGCTGCTCGGCGGCGAGGGCGAGACCCTGACGGTCCGCCACGACTCGCTGCACCACTCCAGCTTCATGCCGGGCATCCTTCTGGGCGCCCGCCGTGTCCCCAGCACTCCGGGCCTCACCTTCGGCCTGGAGCACTTCCTGGACCTGGGCTGACGGCCATGGGCGGAAAGATCACGTACATCTTCCTCTCCACCGTGCTCGTGCTCGTCTTCGGCGTGGTGGCGATGGAGGGCGTCCTGCTGCTCCTCACGGGCGAGCCGGCCGCCATGGGCATGGGTGCGGTGGCGTTCCTGCTGCCCGCGGTCGGCGGCTGGTTCCTCTGGAAGAACACCCGGTTCGCCCGCCGGGCCGGCCGCCTCGCCACCGAACTGGAGGCGGAGGGCGGCCTGCCCGTCGACGAGCTGAAGCGCACCGAGGGCGGCCGGATCGACCGCGACTCGGCCGACGAGGTCTTCGCCCGGCGCAAGGCCGAGACGGAGGACGCGCCGGACGACTGGCGCTGCTGGTTCCGGCTCGCGGTGGCCTATCACGACGCCCGAGACACCCCGCGGGCCCGTAAGGCGATGCAGCGGGCCATCGCCCTCCACGAGGGGCGTCCGGTCAGCGCGTAGCGGCCGGGGTCACGCCGTACTCGGCGTTCCAGGCCTCGACCGTGTCGGCCGCCCGGTCGAAGGCCTCGACACGGGAGAGGAAGTCGGCGTTGTGGTCGGTGAGCAGCATCAGCGGCTCACCACCGAGCCGGCCGAGCGTCAGGGCCTGGCCCTGGACCGTACGCGGGAGCCCCAGCCAGCGCACCGGCTGCTGCACGGTGCGGACGGAGGTCACCTTCGCCCACGGCACGGTGACGGTCGAGAAGAAGGCCACGCGGCGGATCCCGGCGCGGCTCACCCAGGTGCCCATGCGCAGCATCCGCAGGGCGGCCAGGATGACGAGTACGGCGGTGGCCAGGGTGGCGGCCCCACCGCTGAATCCTCCGGCCGCGGTGATGATCACCGCGGCGAGGAGTACGAAAGAGGCCAGCAGCAGCGCGAGCGCCGCCGCCCCGACCCGCCAGGACCCCGGCCGGTACGGACGGCGCCACTGGTCGTGGTCGTCGAACGGCAGGGCGACGTGGTCGGTCGTGTCAAAAGCACGGTCGGCCGTCAGAAAGGGCAGGGGCACGACAGGTCCTCACTCACAAGCACGCTCGAAGGGGCAGTGCCCGGTGAGGCTACCTCAGCGGTTGTCGGAGGCTTCGGACTGCTGCTGACGAGTGGCGGAGTCGCCCGCCTCAAGGGACGGCATCCCGAAGATCAACGAGCCCACGAGGCCGGCCACGACGGTCAGGCCCAGCAGGGTACGGCCCACGATCTGCGAGGCGCCGAGGCGCTCCCGGGGTGGTGGAGTGACGTTACTGCGGAAGTGGTCGGCCTCCGCGACGAACGCGAACGGTACGGACTCGTTCCGGCTGAACATCGGAGCCACTCTCCTCGGGTTGTCGTCATGCGTCACAGGGAGAGACGACAGAACCGGGGTTTTGGTGCCCTATTTCACCAAAGCAGCCGAATCTCATCCTCCGGTAGGACGTCGTTAGAGTGGGCGACTGCAACAGCCGATTGGAAGGACCGCTGGTGACCGACAGCCCCACCGAGAACGTGAAGATCGACTTCCGGAGCGACGTCACCGTCGAGCTGGTCAAGAGCGCGGCGGCCGACTCCGACGTCCTCTGGGCAGCCCGGGTCTCCACGGCGGGCGAGCAGTCCCTCGAAGAGCTCCAGAAGGACCCGGAGCGCTCGAAGGGCCTCATCAACTACCTGATGCGGGACCGCCACGGCAGCCCCTTCGAGCACAACTCGATGACCTTCTTCATCAGCGCCCCGATCTTCGTGTTCCGCGAGTTCATGCGGCACCGCGTGGGCTGGTCGTACAACGAGGAATCGGGCCGCTACAGGGAGCTCCAGCCGGTCTTCTACGTCCCTGACGCCTCCCGCAAGCTCGTCCAGGAGGGCCGCCCCGGCAAGTACGTCTTCGTCGACGGCACCCAGGAGCAGCACGACCTGGTCAGCCGCGCGATGGAGGACTCGTACCGTCAGGCGTACGCCACCTACCAGGAGATGCTCGCCGCCGGCGTCGCCCGCGAGGTCGCCCGCTCGGTCCTCCCCGTCGGTCTCTTCTCCTCGATGTACGCCACGTGCAACGCGCGCTCGCTGATGCACTTCCTCGGTCTGCGCACCCAGCACGAGCTGGCCGCGGTCCCGTCCTTCCCGCAGCGGGAGATCGAGATGGTCGGCGAGAAGATGGAGGAGCACTGGGCCCGGCTGATGCCGCTGACTCATGGAGCCTTCAACAAGAACGGCCGTGTGGCCCCATAGGGCACAGATGTCCGAACCACCCGAGCGAAGTGTCCGTATTGCGACGTTTCGTGAAGTTCATCTAGGCTGATCAAACGGACCCGGCGCTGCCTGAACCCCCGAGCAGGCAGCGCCGGGCTCCCTTTCTCCTGTCCCCCCAGGGGGACACCCGGCGCTGAGCAGCGAGTAGCGTGTTACCCATGGCTCCGATCTCCACTCCGCAGACCCCCTTCGGGCGGGTCCTCACCGCCATGGTCACGCCCTTCACGGCGGACGGCGCACTCGACCTCGACGGTGCCCAGCGACTGGCCACCCATCTGGTGGACGCAGGCAACGACGGCCTCGTCATCAACGGCACCACCGGCGAGTCCCCCACCACCAGCGACGCGGAGAAATCGGAGCTGGTACGAGCGGTACTGGAGGCGGTCGGCGACCGCGCCCACGTCGTGGCCGGCATCGGCACCAACGACACCCACCACTCCATCGAGCTCGCCCGCACCGCCGAACGCGACGGCGCGCACGGCCTGCTCGCCGTCACGCCGTACTACAACAAGCCCCCGCAGGAGGGCCTGTACCGGCACTTCTCGGCCATCGCCGACGCCACCGAGCTCCCGGTGATGCTCTACGACATCCCCGGCCGCAGCGGCGTCCCGATCGACACCGAGACCCTCGTCCGGCTCGCCGAGCACCCGCGCATCGTCGCCAACAAGGACGCCAAGGGCGACCTCGGCCGCGCCAGCTGGGCCATCGCCCGCTCCGGCCTCGCCTGGTACTCCGGCGACGACATGCTCAACCTGCCCCTGCTCTCCGTCGGCGCCTGCGGCTTCGTCTCCGTCGTGGGCCACGTCGTCACCCCGGAGCTCCGCGCCCTCCTCGAAGCCCACCTCGGCGGCGAGATCCAGAAGGCCACCGAGATCCACCAGAAGCTGCTCCCGGTCTACACCGGGATGTTCCGCACCCAGGGCGTCATGACCACCAAGGCCGCCCTCGCCCTCCAGGGCCTCCCGGCCGGCCCCCTGCGGCTGCCCCTCGTGGAGCTGTCCCCCGAGGAGACCGCCCAGCTCAAGATCGACCTGGCCGCCGGCGGGGTAGAGCTCTGACAACGGACTTCACAACTGAACACTGACAACAGCAAGTGCACGAATGTCATGCGCGCCACGTGCCAAGGGGTACGTGGCGTGCGTGGTGAGGAGAGTCTTTTGAGTCATCCGCATCCTGAACTCGGTGCCCCGCCGAAGCTGCCGAAGGGCGCCCTGCGCGTCATCCCGCTCGGCGGGCTCGGTGAAATCGGCCGGAACATGACGGTCTTCGAATTCGACGGCCGTCTGCTCATCGTCGACTGCGGCGTCCTCTTCCCCGAAGAGGAGCAGCCCGGTGTCGACCTGATCCTCCCGGACTTCACCATCATCCGGGACCGCCTCGACGACATCGAAGGCATCGTGCTCACGCACGGCCACGAAGACCACATCGGTGCCGTCCCCTACCTGCTCCGGCTCAAGCCGGACATCCCGCTGATCGGCTCCAAGCTGACCCTCGCCCTGATCGAGGCCAAGCTCCAGGAGCACCGCATCCGCCCCTACACCCTTGAGGTGAAGGAAGGCGACCGGGAGATCCTGGGCTCGTTCGACTGCGAGTTCATCGCGGTCAACCACTCCATCCCGGACGCGCTCGCGGTCGCGATCCGTACCCCCGCGGGCATGGCCGTCGCCACCGGCGACTTCAAGATGGACCAGCTCCCGCTGGACGGCCGCCTCACCGACCTCCACGCGTTCGCGCGTCTGAGCGAGGAGGGCATCGACCTCCTCCTCTCGGACTCCACGAACGCCGAGGTCCCGGGCTTCGTCCCGCCGGAGAAGGACATCTCCAACGTCCTGCGCACGGTCTTCGCGAACGCCCAGAAGCGCATCATCGTGGCCAGCTTCGCCAGCCACGTGCACCGCATCCAGCAGATCCTCGACGCCGCCCACGAGTACGGCCGCCGGGTCGCCTTCGTCGGCCGCTCGATGGTCCGCAACATGGGCATCGCCCGCGACCTGGGCTACCTCCGGGTCCCGGCCGGCCTCGTCGTGGACGTGAAGACCCTCGACGACCTGCCGGACGACGAGGTCGTGCTGGTCTGCACGGGTTCCCAGGGCGAGCCGATGGCGGCCCTGTCCCGCATGGCCAACCGCGACCACCAGATCCGGATCGTCCCCGGCGACACCGTGATCCTGGCGTCGTCCCTGATCCCGGGCAACGAGAACGCGGTCTACCGCGTGATCAACGGCCTGACCCGCTGGGGCGCGAACGTCGTCCACAAGGGCAACGCCAAGGTCCACGTCTCGGGCCACGCCTCGGCCGGCGAGCTGCTGTACTTCTACAACATCTGCCGCCCGAAGAACCTCATGCCGGTCCACGGCGAATGGCGCCACCTGCGCGCCAACGCCGAGCTCGGCGCGATGACGGGTATCCCCAAGGACCACATCGTCATCGCCGAGGACGGCGTCGTCGTCGACCTGGTCGACGGCCGCGCCCGGATCACCGGCAAGGTCCAGGCGGGTTACGTGTACGTCGACGGCCTCTCGGTCGGCGACGTCACCGAGACCTCCCTCAAGGACCGCCGGATCCTCGGCGAGGAGGGCATCATCTCGGTCTTCGTCGTGGTCGACTCCTCGACGGGCAAGATCGTGGGCGGCCCGCACGTCCACGCCCGTGGCTCGGGCATCGACGACTCCGCGTTCGACGCGGTGCTCCCGAAGATCGACCAGGCCCTGAACAAGTCGTTCCAGGACGGCGTCGTGGAACCCCACCAGCTCCAGCAGCTGATCCGCCGCAGCGTCGGCAAGTGGGTCTCCGACACCTACCGCCGGCGCCCGATGATCCTCCCGGTCGTCGTAGAGGTCTGACAGGTCTGACGGCCTGACCAGCGCAGCACCGGAGCGGGGCCCCTCGATTTGCATCGGGGCGCCCCGCTCCAGTACGTTTACGGCTCCGCCAGAACGGGAAGCCCCGGCGCCGACGTGCGTCCGAACGCTTCACCGGGAGGCGGAAAAACCGACTCGGATCTTCTGATAAAGTCGGAATCGCCGAAAGGCCCCCGGAGTGAAAACAAAAGGGACCGGAAGGCACCGAGGAAATCGGGTCGGAAAGATCTGATAGAGTCGGAAACGCAAGACCGAAGGGAAGCCCGGAGGAAAGCCCGAGAGGGTGAGTACAAAGGAAGCGTC
>NZ_JNZO01000024.1 GCF_000717595.1 Streptomyces flavochromogenes
CCCGCTCCAGGGAGGAACGCGATGCGCACAAGAAAGCCGAACCTCGCGGCACTCGCCGCAGCCGCCCTCTTCCTCGTCCCCACCACCTCGGCGTCCGCCGCACCCGCCGGCGAGGACGCCGCAGCCCTCGGCTCCAAGCGGCTGAACATCACCATGCAGGCCCAGCAGAAGACCAACTGGTGCTGGGCGGCCGGCGGCAACACCATCGCCACCTGGTTCGGCCGGAACTACAGCCAGAACCAGTTCTGCAACGCCGCCTTCAACCGCCAGCAGGGCTACGACTGCCCCAACAACCAGGCCACCCTCGGCAACGTCCAGACCGGACTGAGCTGGGCCGGCATCACCCCCGGCTCCTACGTGACCGGCTGGCTGCGCTACTCCACCGTCCAGACCGAGATCAACGCCGACCGGCCCGTCGAGACCCGCATCCAGTGGTCGAGCGGCGGCGGCCACATGCACGTGATCTACGGCTACGACGACGCCGACAGCTGGGTCTACTGGGGCGATCCCTGGCCCTCCAGCAACCGCTACAACTGGGCCTCGCACGCCTGGTACGTCGACAACAACTCCTTCTCCTGGACCCACTCGCTCTACCGGATAGGGGCGTGACGACGATGAACGCACGTGCCACGGGCGCGGGGCTCCTCACCACCGCCGCGCTCGTCCTGCTCGGCGCGCTTCCCGCGGACGCGGCCGAGTCCCTGCCGCCCGCGCCCACCCCCGAACAGGCCGCCTCCGCGCCGGGGACCCTGGAGACCCTGTCCCGGTTCTTCGCCCGGGACGGCGCCGTCGCCCGCTCGGCGGCCGCGCCGCGCGTCGAGGGCAGGTCGGTGCCGGTACGGATCCTCTCCCCGGACTTCGTCGCCGGGAAGCCGGGGGTGCCTGTCGCCCGGGTCGAGTTCCGGGCCAGCCGGGCCGTGTCCTCGGACGGCCGGAAGGCCTCGCTGTGGACGGTCGAGCAGCCGGGCGGCTGGCAGGTCGTCAACATCGCCACCGGTGACGACGAGATCCGGTACGCGGAACTGGGCGGCGGAGGCCTGGTGTTCCGCGAGCCGCAGATCGACGCGTGGTACGTCCAGAAGGGGGCGAAGGTGCTGCCGCTGGACGAGGACGCGGTGCGGGCGGTCGGCCGGAACGGGACGAGCCTGGCCGCCTACCGGGACCGGGTGGTCCGTGCGTACGGGGACAAGCTGCCCGGCTCGGCGTACGCGAGGAAGGGGGCGGCGGGCGGGTACGGCGAGCCGCGGGCGGCTGAACCGGCGGCCGCGCCGGTGGCCGCGCCGGGGCGTGGCTCCGGGGATGGGCCGGCGGTGACGGTGGCTTCGACTACGGCGGGGGTGGGTGCGGGGCTGGCCCTGCTGCTGATGTCGGCGGCGGCGATCCGGCGGCGCCGAGCCACCACCCGGGAGCCCTGACCCCCGGGCCCTGAGCGCGGCCGCCCCCTCCGCCGGGCCGCCACTCCGACCGTGACACAACGGACGGCGCCCTTTGCCGGGCCTGGGCTTCCGGGCCTTGACCCGCACCCCTTGTGCACCGTGCTTGGGGTGCGGGTCCAGGCGCGAGGGGCGGAGGCGCCGCCAGAGGGCGCCGTCCCGTGTGCCCACCCGTCCCGCCCCAGCGGGACGGGTGGGCACACGGCGGTGGGCGAGGGCGGCGCGGTTGCGGCCCGCGTGGCCGGTGGGAAGGCGTGGCCTGCGCCCACGGCGTGCGGACCGCGCGGTCGGGGGTGTGGTGGGGCGTGGCGCCTGCCGTCAGCGGGCCAAGTAGCCGCCGTCCACCGGGAGGATCGCGCCCGTGATGAAGGACGCCTCCTCCGAGGCCAGGAACACGATCGCCGACGCCACCTCCTCCGGCGTCCCGAAGCGGCCCATCGGATGGCCCCGCTCCACCTCGGCCAGGTACTCGGGCCCGCCGGGTTCCACCCGCGCCGCCGCCACCCGTTCCGTCTCGATCGTGCCCGGGGCCACCGCGTTCACCCGGATCCCGTGTTCCGCCCATTCCACCGCCAGGTGCTTGGTCAGGCCGGTGGCGACGAATTTCGCCGGGCCGTAGACCGCCTGCCGGGCCTGTCCGGCGACCCCCGAGATCGATGACGTGCAGACGATGGACCCGCCGCCCGAGGCGAGCATCGCCTCGATCGCGTACTTGCAGGTCAGGAACATTCCCCGGCCGTCCACCGCCATGACCCGGTCGAAGTCCGAGCCCTCGGCCTCCGTGACGGAGAGCAGGGGGATCACGCCCGCGTTCGCCACCAGGACGTCCAGCCGCCCGAAGCGGTCCACCGCCGTGGTGATCATGCGCCGGGCGTCCTGGTCACGGGACACGTCCCCGGTCACCGGGACCACTCCCTCCAGCGTCGCGAGCCGGTCCCCGTCGAGGTCGGCGGCGATCACCCGCGCGCCCTCCCGGAGGAACCGCTCCGCCGTCGCCCGTCCGATTCCGCTCGCCGCGCCCGTGATCACGCACACCCGGTCCGCCAGCCGTCCAGCCACCTGATTCGCCATGCTTCGCCAACGAGCGCGCGAGGCCGGAGTGTCGGTGCCCGCCAGTAGGGTGGGGAGCATGGCAGACCCCTCCAGCTACCGCCCCAAGCCGGGTCAGATCCCCGACTCCCCGGGGGTCTACAAGTTCCGCGACGAGCACCGCCGGGTGATCTACGTGGGGAAGGCGAAGTCCCTCCGGCAGCGGCTGGCCAACTACTTCCAGCCGCTCACGAGCCTGCACCCGCGGACGGCCACCATGGTGACCACCGCGGCGTCCGTGGAGTGGACCGTCGTGTCGACCGAGGTCGAGGCGCTCCAGCTGGAGTACTCCTGGATCAAGGAGTACGACCCCCGGTTCAACGTCAAATACCGGGACGACAAGAGCTACCCGTATCTCGCCGTGACGATGAACGAGGAGTTCCCGCGCGTCCAGGTCCTGCGCGGCCACAAGAAGAAGGGCGTGCGCTACTTCGGGCCGTACGCGCACGCGTGGGCGATCCGCGAGACCGTCGACCTGATGCTGCGGGTCTTCCCGGTGCGCACGTGCTCCGCGGGTGTCTTCCGCAACGCCGCCTCCGCCGGGCGGCCCTGTCTCCTCGGGTACATCGGCAAGTGCTCGGCACCCTGTGTCGGCCGGGTCACACCGGAGGAGCACCGCGAACTGGCCGAGGAGTTCAGCGACTTCATGGCCGGCCGTACGGGTACGTACATCCGCCGGCTGGAGAAGCAGATGATGCTCGCGGCCGAGGACATGGAGTACGAGAAGGCCGCGCGGCTGCGCGACGACATAGAGGCGCTGCGCCGGGCCATGGAGAAGAGCGCGGTCGTGCTCGCCGACGCCACCGACGCCGACCTGATCGCGCTCGCGGAGGACGAGCTGGAGGCCGCCGTGCAGATCTTCCACGTGCGTGGCGGACGCGTCCGCGGCCAGCGCGGCTGGGTCACCGACAAGGTCGAGGCCGTCGACACGGCCGGGCTCGTCGAGCACGCGATCCAGCAGCTGTACGGCGAGGAGAGCGGGGACACGGTGCCCAAGGAGGTCCTGGTCCCGGCGCTGCCCGAGGACGCCGGGGCCGTCACCGCCTGGCTCTCCGGCCGCCGCGGGGCCAACGTCTCGCTGCGGATCCCGCAGCGCGGCGACAAGAAGGACCTGATGGAGACCGTCGCGCGCAACGCCCAGCAGGCGCTCGTCCTGCACAAGACGAAGCGCGCCAGCGACCTGACCACCCGCTCCCGGGCCCTGGAGGAGATCGCCGAGGCCCTGGACCTGGAGTCGGCGCCGCTGCGGATCGAGTGCTTCGACATCTCGCACCTCCAGGGGGAGGACGTGGTGGCCTCGATGGTGGTCTTCGAGGACGGGCTGCCCCGCAAGAGCGAGTACCGCCGCTTCCAGATCAAGGGCTTCGAGGGCCAGGACGACGTCCGGTCCATGCACGAGGTGATCGGCCGCCGCTTCCGCCGCTATCTCGCGGAGAAGGAGAAGACGGGGGAGTGGGATCCCGAGGGTGTCGTCGAGGATCCGGACGAGGCCGGGCGGCCCAAGCGGTTCGCCTACCCGCCGCAGCTCGTCGTGGTCGACGGCGGGCAGCCGCAGGTCGCGGCGGCCCGCCGCGCCCTCGACGAGCTCGGGATCTCCGACATCGCGGTGTGCGGGCTCGCCAAGCGGCTGGAGGAGGTGTGGCTGCCCGGCGACGACGACCCGGTGGTGCTGCCCCGCTCCAGCGAGGGCCTGTATCTCCTCCAGCGGGTACGTGACACGGCTCACGACTTCGCCATCCGCTACCAGCGGTCCAAGCGGGCGAAACGTATCCGGACCAGCCCTCTCGACGCGGTGCCCGGTCTCGGCGACACCCGGAAACAGGCGTTGATCAAGCATTTCGGCTCGGTGAAGCGGCTCCGGCAGGCGACAATCGAGCAGATCTGCGAGGTCCCCGGCATGGGCCGGAAGACCGCCGAGGCGGTCGTCGTGGCCCTCGCACAGGCGGCCCCGGCCGCACCTGCCGTGAACACGGCGACAGGAGAGATCATGGAAGACGACGGGGGCGGCACGGCATGACCGCGCACGAGCAGGACCGGAACGAACCGCAAGACCAGCACGACCGAGAAGACGGAGCAGGACACGTGAGTACGGGCACGAAGGAGACCCCCGGCGACAACGGCGCCGAGGCGGCCATTCCCGAGCTGGTGATCATCTCCGGCATGTCCGGAGCCGGCCGGTCCACCGCGGCGAAGTGTCTGGAGGACCTCGGCTGGTTCGTCGTGGACAATCTGCCGCCCGCGCTGATCCCCACCATGGTGGAGCTCGGCGCCCGCTCCCAGGGCAATGTCGCCCGGATCGCCGTCGTCGTGGACGTCCGCGGCCGGCAGTTCTTCGACAACCTCAGGGAGTCCCTCGCCGACCTGGACGCCAAGCAGGTCACCCGCCGGATCGTCTTCCTGGAGTCGTCCGACGACGCCCTGGTCCGGCGCTTCGAGTCGGTGCGCAGGCCGCACCCGCTCCAGGGCGACGGCCGGATCACCGACGGCATCGCCGCCGAGCGCGACCTGCTGCGCGAGCTGCGCGGCGACGCCGACCTGGTGATCGACACCTCCAGCCTCAACGTCCACGAGCTGCGCGCCAAGATGGACGCCCAGTTCGCCGGCGACGAGGAGCCCGAGCTGCGGGCCACCGTCATGTCCTTCGGGTTCAAGTACGGCCTGCCGGTCGACGCCGACCTCGTCGTCGACATGCGCTTCCTGCCGAACCCGCACTGGGTCCCCGAGCTGCGCCCCTTCACCGGCCTCAACGAGGAGGTGTCGAACTACGTCTACAACCAGCCCGGCGCCAAGGAGTTCCTCGACCGCTACACCGAGCTCCTCCAGCTGATCGCCGCCGGCTACCGCCGCGAGGGCAAGCGGTACGTGACCATCGCCGTGGGCTGCACCGGCGGCAAGCACCGCTCCGTGGCCACCGCCGAGCGGCTCGCCGCCCGTATCGCCGCCGAAGGGGTCGAGACCGTCGTCGTGCACCGGGACATGGGGCGCGAGTGAAGCCGTACCGTCGACGTGCCTCCACCCTCTCGGTGCGGCGTACGCTCCGCAGGCGCGCCGCCCAGCCGAAGGTGGTCGCGCTGGGCGGCGGGATGGGCCTCTCCGCCTCCCTCGCCGCCCTCCGCCGGATCACCGGCGACCTCACCGCCGTCGTCACCGTCGCCGACGACGGGGGCTCCAGCGGCCGGCTCCGGGAGGAGCTGGGCGTGCTGCCCCCGGGCGACCTCCGCAAGGCGCTCGCCGCGCTCTGCGGCGACGACGACTGGGGCCAGACCTGGGCCCGGGTCATCCAGCACCGCTTCCAGTCCAAGGGCGAGATCAACGGCCACGCCGTCGGCAATCTGCTGATCGTCGCCCTCTGGGAGCAGCTCGGCGACCCCGTGCAGGCCCTCGACCTGGTGGGCCGGCTGCTCGGCGCCCATGGCCGGGTGCTGCCCATGTCCGCCGTACCCCTGGAGCTCCAGGCCCTGGTCAAGGGGCACGATCCGGAGCGTCCGGACGACGTGGACACGGTGTGCGGTCAGGCGACGGTGGCGCTCACGCCGGGCGAGGTGCAGTCCGTGCACCTCGTGCCGAACGACCCGCCGGCGGTGCCCGAGGCGGTCGAGGCGGTCCTGGACGCGGACTGGGTGGTCCTCGGTCCCGGCTCCTGGTTCTCCTCGGTGATCCCGCACCTGCTCGTGCCCGAGCTGCTCGACGCGCTGGCCGAGACGAAGGCGCGGAAGGTGCTCTCGCTGAACCTCGCGCCGCAGCCCGGAGAAACCGAGGGCTTCTCCCCGCAGCGTCATTTGGAGGTTTTGGGACGACACGCCCCTAAACTCGCCCTGGACGTGGTGCTGGCCGACGAGGCCGCCGTGCCCGACCGCGAGTCCCTCGCCGATGCCGCCAAGCGGCTCGGTGCCGCGGTCGAGCTGGCGCCGGTGGCCGGGCCCGACGGCTCCGCGAAGCATGATCCGGAGCTGTTGGCCGCCGCGTACGACCGTATTTTTCGGATGCATGGAAGGATCGGCCCATGGCGATGACGGCAGCGGTGAAGGACGAGATCTCCCGGCTTCCCGTCACCCGGACCTGCTGCAGGAAGGCAGAGGTCTCGTCGATCCTGCGGTTCGCGGGCGGGCTGCACCTGGTGAGCGGCCGCATCGTGATCGAGGCGGAGCTGGACACCGCGATGGCGGCGCGCCGGCTCAAGCGGGACATCCTGGAGATCTTCGGGCACAGCTCGGAACTGATCGTGATGGCCCCCGGCGGGCTGCGGCGCGGCTCGCGCTTCGTGGTGCGGGTGGTGGCCGGAGGCGACCAGCTGGCCCGGCAGACGGGTCTCGTGGACGGCCGGGGCCGCCCCATCCGGGGCCTCCCTCCGCAGGTGGTCTCCGGGGCGACCTGTGACGCGGAGGCGGCCTGGCGGGGCGCGTTCCTCGCGCACGGTTCGCTGACCGAGCCCGGCCGGTCCTCCTCCCTCGAGGTGACCTGCCCGGGTCCGGAGGCGGCGCTCGCCCTGGTCGGCGCGGCGCGCCGGCTCTCCATCGCGGCGAAGGCCCGTGAGGTAAGGGGAGTGGACCGGGTCGTCGTCCGCGACGGCGACGCGATCGGCGCGCTGCTGACCCGGCTCGGCGCACACGAGTCGGTGCTCGCCTGGGAGGAGCGGCGGATGCGGCGCGAGGTCCGCGCCACCGCCAACCGCCTGGCCAACTTCGACGACGCCAACCTGCGCCGCTCGGCCCGCGCCGCGGTCGCCGCCGGGGCCCGGGTGCAGCGCGCCCTGGAGATCCTCGGGGAGGAGGTGCCCGAGCACCTCGCGGCGGCCGGCCGGCTCCGCATGGAGCACAAGCAGGCCTCCCTGGAGGAGCTGGGCGCGCTCGCCGACCCGCCGCTGACGAAGGACGCGGTGGCCGGCCGGATCCGCCGGCTGCTGGCGATGGCCGACAAGCGGGCGCAGGACCTGGGCATTCCCGGGACCGAGTCCAACCTCACCGAGGAGCTGGACGACAGCCTGGTCGGCTGACCGGTTCCGCCTTCGTACGGAAATCCGAACTCCGGGCTGCCGGTGCCTTTCTGAGGCGCCGGCAGCTTTTTCGTACACCCGCGAGGCACCCTTGACAGGCCCATGGACGCCCATGAGCCTGGCGTCTGTTCACCTTCGTGGCAGACGATGACAAGGGGGGCTCATGAGACGCAGAGCGAGATCGATCCTCGCAGCGGCTTCATTGCTGATCGCGGGCGTGGCGGCGGCACCCGTCGCCGGAGCGCAGCAGCCGGACGACCGGGACGGCGGTGACGGCCTCTCCGTATGGCGCGCCGACGTCACCAAGGAGCAGGTTCCGCTGCTCCTGGAAGCCGGCGCCGACGCCCATGAACTGACCGAGCGGGTGCCCGCGAAGGGCTCCGCGACGGTCGAGCTCTTCCTCACGGGCCGGCAGGCCGGGCAGCTGCGCGGCCAGGGTGTCGAGCTCGCCGAGCACAGCCTGACCGCCTCCGCCGAGAAGCGGGTGGCCGCCGCGGGGGACGGCGTCTTCCGCCCGTACGGAGGGCCGAACGGCCTCAAGCAGGAGATCCTGGACACCGCCCGGGCGAACCCCGGGATCACCAAGGTCGTCTCCCTCGGCAAGACCGTCAACGGCCAGGACATCCTCGCCCTCAAGGTCAGCAAGGGCGCCCCGCGGGTCAAGGACGGCTCCAAGCCGGCCACGCTGTACATGTCCAACCAGCACGCCCGCGAGTGGATCACCCCGGAGATGACCCGGCGGCTGATGCACCACTACCTCGACGGGTACGGCAAGGACGAGCGGATCACCCGGATCGTCGACTCCACCGAGCTGTGGTTCGTGCTCTCCGCCAACCCGGACGGCTACGACCACACGCACGCCGACCCCGCCAACCGCCAGTGGCGCAAGAACCTCCGGGACAACGACGGCGACGGCCGGATCGCCGCCGGTGACGGCGTCGACCTGAACCGCAACTTCGCCTACAAGTGGGGCTACGACAACGAGGGTTCCTCGCCCGACCCGGCCGACGAGACCTTCCGCGGCAAGGGCCCCATGTCGGAGCCGGAGACCAAGGCCCTCGACGCCTTCCAGAAGCGCATCGGCTTCGCGTACGGCATCAACTACCACTCGGCCGCCCAGCTCCTGCTGTACGGCGTGGGCTGGCAGGTCGCCACCGACACACCCGACGACGTGGCCCTCGAAGCCCTCGCCGGCACCCCGCAGAACTCCGCCGTGCCCGGATACCGGCCGCAGGTCTCCTCGGAGCTGTACATCACCAACGGCGAGGCGGACGGCCACGCCGCCAACGTCAACGACATGCAGATGTTCACCCCGGAGATGTCGACCTGTGCCACCGCCTCCCGGGTCGACCCCAACGACGCCTGGAACCCGGCCGACTGCGCCTCCGTCTTCACCTTCCCGGACGACGAGAAACTGATCCAGGCCGAGTTCGCCAAGAACATCCCCTTCGCGCTCGCCGTCGCCGAGACCGCCGCGCACCCGGACCGGCCCGTCTCCCCGGTCGGCATCGACGCCCCCGACTTCACACCGAAGACCTTCACCACCTCCTACGCCCGCGGCGAGGAGCAGGAGATCGCGGTCACCGCGCGCAAGTCGCTGCGCGGCAAGACCCTGAAGTACCGGATCAACGGCGGCCGCACCCACAGCGAGGAGCTCGACGCCTGGAAGGGCGGCGAGACCTACGGCGGCGAGGACAACCTCTACTTCGACGAGTACCGCGCCGAGGTCGAGGGTGCCCGGACCGGCGACTCCGTCGAGGTCTGGTTCACCGCCCGCACCCGGGAGGGCCGGGCCACCGCCTCCGCCCCCTTCACCTACACGGTGGCCGAGCGGCCCCGCGGAGACGTCCTCGTCCTCGCCGACGAGGGCGGCACCACCGCCGCGAAGCACACCGCCGCCTATGTGAAGGCGCTCGCCGACAACGGACGCAGGGCCGCCGTCTGGGACGTCGCCACCCAGGGCACCCCGGACGCACTCGGCGTGCTCTCCCACTTCCGTACCGTCGTCTGGTACACCGGCGCCGAGCGGCCCTCCGGAGCCGCCCAGCTCGCCGTCCGCGCCTACCTCAACGAGGGCGGCAAGCTGATCAACACCGGCGAGAAGTCCGGCGGGCTCACCCAGGTCGGCCTGGCCGAGACCAACGACTTCGCCCAGTACTACCTCGGCGCCTACCACCGGGCCGGCCTCAAGAACCCGCCCGCCTTCGCCGGCAGCGGCGCCTTCAAGGGCATCGGCGCGAGCCTCGGCGCCTCCGCCGACAACCCGCTGGACAACGCGGGCGCCTACACCGTCACCTCGGACACCCTGAAGCCGAAGGAGTTCCCGCAGTTCGCGAGCAGCGCCTCCGCCGGCTCCTACCCGGGCATCCGGATGCCGTTCGAGCCCGCCGAGGGCGCCACCTTCGCGGCCGTCAAGCACGCCGACGACACCTGGGCCCGGCTCAGCAGGACCGTCGACCTCACCGGCGTCACCGCGGCGGACACACCGCGGCTGGACTTCCAGGTCAGCTACGACACCGAGCCCGGCTACGACAACCTCGTCGTCGAGGCCCACACCGTCGGCCAGGACGACTGGACGACCCTGCCCGACCGCAACGGCGGCACCTCCACCGAGGCCCCCGCGGACTGCGGCGAGGGCTACTACGTCCGGGGCCACCCCTTCCTCGCCCACTACCTCACCGTCGGCGAGGACGGCTGCGCCACCACCGGCACCACCGGCTCCTGGAACGCCTTCACCGGCCCGTCCAACGGCTGGCGGCAGGCCTCCGTCGACCTGAGCGCCTGGGCCGGCAAGAAGGTCGAGCTCTCGGTCTCCTACATCTCCGACCCCGGTACGGGAGAGATGGGCGCCTTCGTCGACGACACCCGCCTCGTCACCGGGACCACCACCGAGGCGGAGGGCTTCGAGACCGCCCTCGGCGCGTGGACCGTACCGGGCGCGCCCGCAGGAAGCCCCGGCAACGGCTCCGACTGGGCACGCTCCGCGGCGCTCTTCCACTCGCAGGCCGCGGTCACCACGCGTGACACCGTCCTCCTCGGCTACGGCCTTGAGCAGGTGCCCGGCGCGAGCGAGCGGGCACGCCTCGTCGGCCGCGCCCTCGGGGTGCTCCGCCGCTGACGGAGAGTAGTGGGGACAAAGGTCCCACGACGGCCCGTACCCGCCGGTAGGTACGGGCCGTCGGCCGTTTTCCCTCACTTTCCGGGCTCGTACGGATGCGCGCGATGTCACTACCGGGGTCCTGTGGGGGTAGGGTCGTAAGCGGTCGGGGACATCCCAAAAAACAAAAATCTCGCCGGCGTCGAGCACACCGGCGTACCTAACGAGGAGATCGGTTCGTGACGATCCGCGTAGGCATCAACGGCTTTGGCCGCATCGGCCGGAACTACTTCCGCGCGCTCCTTGAGCAGGGTGCTGACATCGAGATCGTGGCTGTCAACGACCTGGGTGACACCGCGACCACGGCACACCTGCTGAAGTACGACACCATCCTGGGCCGTCTCAAGGCCGAGGTGACCCACACCGCCGACACCATCACCGTCGACGGCCGCACCATCAAGGTGCTCTCCGAGCGCAACCCCGCCGACATCCCCTGGGGCGAGCTGGGCGTCGACATCGTCATCGAGTCGACCGGCATCTTCACGAAGAAGGCCGACGCCGAGAAGCACATCGCCGGCGGCGCCAAGAAGGTCCTCATCTCGGCTCCGGCCAGCGACGAGGACATCACCATCGTGATGGGCGTCAACCAGGACAAGTACGACCCGGCGCAGCACAACGTCATCTCGAACGCGTCCTGCACCACCAACTGTGTCGCGCCGATGGCGAAGGTTCTCGACGAGAACTTCGGCATCGTCAAGGGCCTGATGACCACGGTCCACGCGTACACCAACGACCAGCGCATCCTGGACTTCCCGCACAAGGACCTGCGCCGCGCCCGTGCCGCCGCGGAGAACATCATCCCGACCACGACGGGCGCCGCCAAGGCCACCGCCCTGGTCCTCCCGCAGCTCAAGGGCAAGCTGGACGGCATCGCCATGCGCGTCCCGGTCCCGACCGGTTCCGCGACCGACCTGGTCGTGACGCTCGACCGCGAGGTCACCAAGGACGAGGTCAACGCCGCGTTCAAGAAGGCCGCCGACGACGGCGACCTCAAGGGCATCCTGTTCTACACCGAGGACCCGATCGTCTCCTCGGACATCGTCAGCGACCCGGCGTCCTGCACCTTCGACGCCTCCCTGACCATGGTCCAGGAAGGCAACACGGTCAAGATCCTCGGCTGGTACGACAACGAGTGGGGCTACTCCAACCGTCTCGTCGACCTCACCGTCTTCGTCGGCGGCCAGCTCTAGACTTCAGGGCAGGCTTTCGATGTGAGCAGGGCTCGGGCAGCGCAACGCCGCGCTGTGCGAGCCCTGTTTGTGTGCTCCACCGCGTACCAAGGAGTCTGTGACAGATGAAGACGATCGACGAGCTTCTCGCCGAAGGCGTCTCCGGCAAGCGGGTGTTCGTCCGCGCCGATCTCAACGTGCCGCTCGACGGCACCACCATCACCGACGACGGCCGCATCCGCGCCGTCGTGCCCACGGTCAAGGCGCTCGCCGACGCGGGTGCCCGCGTCGTGGTCGCCTCGCACCTGGGCCGCCCGAAGGGCGCCCCGGACCCGGCGTTCTCGCTCGCCCCGGCCGCCGCGCGGCTCGGCGAGCTCCTCGGCGCCGAGGTGGCCTTCGCGACGGACACGGTCGGCGAGTCCGCCACCGCCACCGTCGCGGGCCTCTCCGACGGCGGGGTCGCCGTGATCGAGAACCTCCGCTTCAACGCCGGCGAGACCTCCAAGGACGACGCCGAGCGCGGCGCGTTCGCGGACAGGCTCGCCGCCCTCGCCGACGTCTACGTCGGCGACGGCTTCGGCGCCGTGCACCGCAAGCACGCCTCGGTCTTCGACCTCCCGGCGCGCCTGCCGCACGCCGCGGGCTACCTCATCGCCACCGAGGTCGGCGTCCTGAAGAAGCTCACGGACGACGTCCAGCGGCCGTACGTGGTCGCGCTCGGCGGTGCCAAGGTCTCCGACAAGCTCGGAGTGATCGACCACCTCCTGGAGAAGGCCGACCGCATCCTCATCGGCGGCGGCATGGCGTACACCTTCCTCAAGGCCCAGGGCCACGAGGTCGGCATCTCGCTGCTCCAGGAGGACCAGGTCCCGGCGGTCCTGGACTACCTGAAGCGCGCCAAGGAGCGCGGGGTGGAGTTCGTCCTCCCCGTCGACGTGCTGGTCTCGGACGAGTTCCCGGACCTGAAGACCAAGGCTCCGGCCAACCCGACCACGGTCGCCGCGGACGCCATCCCGGCGGACGAGGAGGGCCTGGACATCGGTCCGGAGACCCGTAAGCTCTACGCCTCGAAGCTCGCCGACGCCGGCACCGTTTTCTGGAACGGTCCGATGGGCGTCTTCGAGCACCCCGACTACGCCGAGGGCACCAAGGCCGTCGCCCAGGCGCTCGTCGACTCCCCGGCCTTCACGGTCGTCGGTGGTGGCGACTCCGCCGCCGCCGTCCGCATCCTGGGCTTCGACGAGAAGGCATTCGGCCACATTTCGACCGGCGGCGGCGCCTCCCTCGAGTACCTCGAGGGCAAGACGCTTCCCGGCCTCGCCGCACTGGAGGACTGACCCTTTCATGAGCAGCACCCGCACCCCGCTGATGGCGGGGAACTGGAAGATGAACCTCAACCACCTCGAGGCCATCGCCCACGTCCAGAAGCTCGCCTTCGCCCTGACCGACAAGGACTACGACGCCTGTGAGGTCGCGGTCCTGGTTCCCTTCACCGACCTGCGGTCCGTGCAGACCCTGATCGACGGCGACAAGCTCAAGATCAAGTACGGCGCCCAGGACATCTCGGCGCACGACTCCGGTGCCTACACCGGCGAGATCTCGGGCCTGATGCTGTCCAAGCTGAAGTGCGCCTACGTGGCCGTCGGCCACTCCGAGCGCCGGCAGTACCACGCCGAGAACGACGAGGTCTGCAACGCCAAGGTGAAGGCCGCCTTCAAGCACGGCGTGACCCCGATCCTCTGCGTCGGCGAGGGCCTGGACATCCGCAAGGCCGGCAACCAGGTCGAGTACACCCTCGCCCAGCTCGACGGCGGTCTGAAGGACGTCCCGGCCGAGCAGGCCGAGACCATCGTGATCGCGTACGAGCCGGTGTGGGCCATCGGCACCGGCGAGGTCGCCACCCCCGACGACGCCCAGGAGGTCTGCGGAGCGATCCGAGGCCGCCTCGCGGAGCTGTACTCGCAGGAGCTGGCCGACAAGGTCCGCATCCAGTACGGCGGCTCGGTCAAGTCCGGCAACGTCGGCGCGATCATGGCGCAGCCGGACGTCGACGGCGCCCTGGTGGGCGGCGCGGCCCTGGACGCCGACGAGTTCGTCAAGATCGTCCGCTTCCGCGACCAGTGAGTATGCGGTAGCGGAGTTACGTCGTACCCTTGCGGGGGTCGGGCAGGTGCCCGGCCCCCGTCCGTATAAGTCCGAGGAAGTTGGTCCAGCCGTGGTTATGGGGTTCTCGATCGCCCTCATCGTCTTCAGCGGGCTGCTCATGCTGCTCGTGCTGATGCACAAGGGCAAGGGTGGCGGCCTCTCCGACATGTTCGGAGGCGGAATGCAGTCCTCCGTCGGTGGCTCCTCGGTCGCCGAGCGCAACCTGGACCGCATCACCGTCGTGGTCGGTCTGCTCTGGTTCGCCTGCATTGTGGTACTTGGTCTGCTGATGAAGTTGGACGGGTAACTCCGAACACTGGACGCGCGTTGGGCCTTACGTAGACTGGGGCATCTTCGAGCACCATCACGCAGGGAGTTACGACCGTGGCAAGTGGCAACGCGATCCGGGGAAGCCGGGTCGGGGCGGGGCCGATGGGCGAGGCCGAGCGCGGCGAATCGGCGCCGCGCGCCCGCATCTCCTTCTGGTGCTCGAACGGGCACGAGACGCAGCCGAGCTTCGCCAGCGAAGCGGCGATCCCCGAGACCTGGGACTGCCCACGGTGCGGCTTCCCGGCCGGTCAGGACCGGGACAACCCGCCGGACCCGCCGCGCACGGAGCCGTACAAGACCCACCTCGCCTACGTGCGTGAGCGGCGCAGCGACGCGGACGGCGAGGCGATCCTCGCCGAGGCGCTGGCCAAGCTGCGCGGCGAGATCTGAACGTGGTGTGACGTTGTGACGGACGGGCCTTGCCCGCGAACCCGGTTCGCGGACAAGGCCCGTTCGGCGTCTCCACGCGTCCGCGTCCCGGCATCTCCGCACGCGAGAAGGCCCGTTGTCGGTGGTGCCCACTAACGTCGGCCGGGAGGGGATCCTCGGATCCGGCGGGCGGGTGGGGGAGCACATCATGACGATGACGGCGACAGCGGGCGGCAAGGCCGCGCCCGCCTGGCGGGGCGGGTTCGGGAGGCTGTGGACGGCCGCGGTCGTCTCCCGCTTCGGCGACTCCCTGCGCACCGCCGCCATGCCGCTGCTCGCCGCCTCGCTCACCGACGACCCCCTCCTCATCGCCTCCGTCACCGCCTGCGGCCATCTGCCCTGGCTGCTCTTCGGGCTGCTCGGCGGCGCCGTCGCCGACCGCGTCGACCAGCGACGGGCCATGTGGGCCGTCGACCTCGTCCGCGGCGCGCTCATGGCCGGGTTCGCCGTCGCCGTCGCACTCGGACACGCCGGCATCGCCCTGCTCCTCGTCCTCGCCTTCGCGCTCACCACCCTGCAGACCCTCTTCGACAACGCCGCCACCGCGCTGCTTCCCTCCCTCGTGCCCGCCGATACCCTGGCCGGGGCCAACGCCCGCCTGATGACCGGTCAGCAGCTCGCGGGCGGGCTCCTCGCCGCACCCCTGGTGCCCGCGCTGCTCCTCGCCGGGCCCGCCGTGCCGTACGCCGCGGACGCCGCCACCTACGTCCTGGCCGCGCTACTCATCGCCTCGCTGCGGACCGGGGCGCCCGAGCGGCCGCCCCGCCCCGCCGGATCGACCCTCCGGGCCGAGATGGCCGAAGGGCTCGCCGTACTGCGCGCGGACCGCTCCCTGCGGTGGCTCTGCACGGCCACCACCCTCTGCAACATCGGCATGGGCGCCCTCATCGCCACGCTCGTCGTCCTGGTCACCGACGGTCTCCACGCCGGGAACACGGGCTACGCGGCCACCATCACCGCCTTCGCGGTCGGCGGGGTCGCCGGCGGTTTCCTGGCCCGCCGGATCGCCGAACGGACGGGCCGGGTACGCGCGGTGTTCCTCGCCGGGACCGTCCAGACCGGCTGCCTGGGCCTGTTGGGGACGGTGCCCGTCCTCGCGGTGTCCATCGGGGCCATGGCGGTGTTCGGCTTCATGGGCACCGTGTGGAACGTCCAGCAGACGACCCTCATGCAGGAGCGCGCGCCCGAGGGCATGCTCGGCCGCATCGCCGCCGCCTTCCGCACCCTCGCCGTCGCGGGTGCCCCGCTCGGCGCCGTGCTGGGCGGTGCGGCGGCCGCCGGCTGGGGACCGCTCACTCCGGCGCTGCTCGCGGCGGCCCTGTTCGCGCTCGCCGTCGCGTCACTCGCCCCCCTGATCAATTAGGTTGGAGAGGCAGCGGGGCAGACAAGCAGTACGAGAAGAAGTGGGCGATGTCCGAGATGAACAACGAAGGCCGCACCAGGCTCAACCGGCTGCCCGAGTGGGCGGCCCTCGGCAAGCACCGTGAGCAGCTGGGCGAGACCCGGCTGCGCGACCTGTTCGCCGCCGACGCGGAGCGTGGCACCGGCTACGCCCTGCGCGTCGGCGACCTCTACCTGGACTACTCCAAGCACCTCGTCACCGACGAGACGCTGACCCTGCTGCGCGAACTGGCGGCCGTCACCGGCGTCGCCGAGCTCCGCGACGCCATGTTCCGCGGCGAGAAGATCAACATCACCGAGGACCGCGCCGTCCTCCACACCGCGCTCCGCGCCCCCCGCGGAGCCGTGATCGACGTCGACGGGGAGAACGTCGTCCCCGGCGTCCACGCCGTCCTGGACCAGATGGGCGCGTTCTCCGACAAGGTCCGCGCGGGTGAGTGGACCGGCCACACCGGCAAGCCGATCAAGAACATCGTCAACATCGGCATCGGCGGCTCCGACCTCGGTCCCGCCATGGCCTACGAGGTCCTGCGCTCCTACACCCAACGGGACCTGACGTTCCGTTTCGTCTCCAACGTCGACGGCGCCGACCTCCACGAGGCCGTCCGCGACCTGGACCCGGCCGAGACGCTGTTCATCGTCGCCTCGAAGACCTTCACCACCATCGAGACGATCACCAACGCCACCTCCGCGCGGAACTGGCTCCTCACCGGCCTGCGGGCCGACCAGGACGCCGTCGCCAAGCACTTCGTCGCCCTCTCGACCAATGCCGAGAAGGTCGAGGAGTTCGGCATCGACACCGCGAACATGTTCGAGTTCTGGGACTGGGTCGGCGGCCGCTACTCGTACGACTCCGCCATCGGCCTCTCCCTGATGATCGCCATCGGCCCGGAGCGCTTCCGCGAGATGCTCGACGGCTTCCACCTCGTCGACGAGCACTTCCGCACGGCTCCGCCCGAGGAGAACGCCCCGCTGCTCCTCGGCCTCCTCGGGGTCTGGTACGGCGCCTTCTTCGACGCCCAGTCGCACGCCGTCCTGCCGTACTCGCACTACCTCTCCAAGTTCACCGCCTACCTCCAGCAGCTCGACATGGAGTCCAACGGCAAGTCGGTGGACCGCGAGGGCAACCGGGTCGACTGGCAGACCGGCCCGGTCGTCTGGGGCACCCCCGGCACCAACGGGCAGCACGCCTACTACCAGTTGATCCACCAGGGCACCAAGGTCATCCCGGCCGACTTCATCGGCTTCGCCCGCCCGGTCGACGACCTGCTGCCGGGCCTCGTCGCCCAGCACGACCTGCTCATGGCGAACTTCTTCGCCCAGACGCAGGCGCTGGCCTTCGGCAAGACCCCCGACGAGGTACGGGCGGAGGGTGTCCCCGAGGAGCTCGTCCCGCACAAGACCTTCCAGGGGAACCACCCCACCACCACGATCCTCGCCGACGCGCTCACGCCGTCCGTCCTCGGCCAGCTCATCGCGCTGTACGAGCACAAGGTGTTCGTCCAGGGCGCCGTCTGGAACATCGACTCCTTCGACCAGTGGGGCGTCGAACTCGGCAAGGTCCTCGCCAAGCGGATCGAGCCGGTCCTGACGGAGGGCGAGGGCGGCGAGCACCTCGACAGCTCCACCGCCGGACTCGTGTCCGCCTACCGCACGCTGCGCGGACGGTAGAGCCGTGACGGGGGAGAACGCGGTGCGGCTGCGGCCGCCCAGGAACGCCGTGGACGAGCGGGCCGTCGCCTGGTGGCGGAGCCGGCTCCTGGCGACCACCGCCGTACCGGCGGTGGTCCTCGGCCTCCTCGGCGCCCTCATCGGGCCCGCCCGGTTCTGGCTGCTGGTCTCGGCCGGGGCCGTGGCGGCCCTGGGCCTCACCTGCACCGCGTTCTTCCCCGCCTGGTGGTTCCGGGTGCACCGCTGGGAGGTCACCGAGGACGCCGTCTACGTCCGCACGGGGGCCCTCTGGCAGGAGTGGCGGATCGCGCCGATGTCCCGGATCCAGACGGTCGACACCTCGCGCGGCCCGCTGGAGCAGGGCTTCCGGCTCGCCACCGTCACGGTGACCACGGCCTCCTCCAAGGGTGCGATCCGGATCGAGGGCCTCGACCACGAGCTGGCCGCCGAGCTGGCCGAGCGGCTGACCGTCATCACCCAGGCCACCCCCGGCGACGCCACATGAGCGAGACGGCGGACGAGGCGACCGGGACGGCGCCCGGCCCGGCCACCGGGACCGCACCCCGCGCGGCCACGGACGGGAACCGGGACTCGGACTGGCTCCGCCTCGATCCCCGCACCGTCCTCGTCCGGGTCGTCCTCTTCGGCGGCGTCCTCGTCGGCGCCGCGCTGCCCGTCATCTTCGCCCTGGCCGGGCGGCGCCCCCTGTGGCAGGCCGCCCTCTGGGTCGCCGCGGGCGTCACCCTCGCCCTGCTCGCCGACATCGCCGCCGAGACCGTCCGCCTCCGCCGCACCCGCTACCGGATCGGCACCGAAAGGGCGGAACTCCACACCGGGCTCGTCGTCGTCCAGCGCCGCTCGCTCGCCCGTGAGCGCATCCGCAGCGTCGACCTCACCGCCAACCCGCTCCAGCGCGTCCTCGGCCTCGTCAAGGTCCGCATCGGCACCGGTGAGCACACCGGCGGCAGCGAATCCACGCTCGAACTCGACCTGGTCACCCGGGCCGAGGGGGAACGGCTGCGCCACGAGCTGCTCACCCGCTCCGCCGCAACCCCCGAGGCCCCGGACCACGACCCCTCTCTCGCGACGCTCGACCCGCGCTGGATCCGCTACGCCCCCGTCTCCTTCCTCGCCCCCGCCCTCGGCGGCGCGGCGGCCGGAGCGGTCATGCAGGTCAGCGAGTGGTTCGGCGCCCAGGGGGAGGTCATCGACTGGATAGGGGACCGGTTCCAGGACGTCTCCATCCCCTGGATGATCCTCGTGCTGGTCCTCCTCGCCACCGTCGCCGGAGCCGTCGGCGCCCTCGGCCTGTGGGTCGAGATGTGGTGGAACTACCGTCTGGAGCGCGAGTCCGGCGGCACCCTGCGGGTCTCCCGCGGGCTCTTCACCGCCCGCTCCGTCTCCATAGAGGAACGCAGGCTGCGGGGCATCGAGCTGGTCGAGCCGCTCGGCGTCCGCGCGTTCGGGGCGGCCCGTGTCGACGCCGTCGCCACCGGGCTCGTCAAGGACGACGAGGACAAGCACACCGACCTCAAGACCCTGCTGCCGGCCGCGGAGCGGGCGGTGGCCGACCGGGTCGCCGCCCAGGTCCTGCGCGAGCCGGAGCCGCCCACCGGAGCGCCCCTCGCCGCCCACCCCCGGGCCGCCCGCACGCGGAGGGTGCGCTGGGCGCTGGGGAGCGTCCTGGTGCCCGTGGCGGTCCTCGTCCTCCTCGGGCTGCTCCTCACCCCGGTCCTGCTGTACGTGGCGGCCGGCTGCGCGGCCGTCCTCTGCCCGGTCGCCGTGCTGTTCGCCCTCGACGCGTACCGCGCTCTCGGACACGGCGTCAGCGGCGCCTATCTGGTGACCCGTTCGGGTACGGTCCGGCGGGCCACGGTCGCCCTCCAGCGCTCCGGCGTCATCGGCTGGACCGTCAAGCAGTCGTACTTCCAGCGGCGGGCCGGCGTGCTGACCCTCACCGCCACCACGGCGGCCGGAGCGGGCGCGTACGACATCCTCGACGCGGGCCAGAGCCAGGGCCTGACCTTCGCCGCCGGGGCCGTTCCGGACCTGCTCACGCCCTTCCTCGAACCCGTACCGACGACGGAGGCCCGGTCCACCGAGGGGTGAACCGGGCCTCCGAGGCGTCGCGTCAGGCGGACGCCGGCGGGTACAGACTCCGCGGCAGCTCCGATGCCGCGGCCGCGTCCAGCAGCCACAGCGTGCGCGAGCGGCCGTAGGCGCCCGCCGCCGGGGCCTGCACCTCGCCCGCGCCCGACAGCGCGATCGCCGCCGCCTTCGCCTTGTCCTCACCGGCGGCGAGGAGCCAGACCTCCTTCGCCGCCCGGATCGCCGGAAGGGTCAGCGAGACCCGCACCGGCGGCGGCTTGGGCGCGCCGTGCACGCCGACCACCGTCCGCTCGGTCTCGCGGACCGCGGGCAGCTCCGGGAAGAGCGAGGCCACATGGGTGTCCGGGCCGACGCCCAGCATCAGGACGTCGAAGGTCGGCACCCCGCCGTGGTCACCGGGGCCCGCGGCGGCGGCCAGCTCCTCCGCGTACGCGGCCGCGGCCGCGTCGACGTCGGAGCCGTACGGGCCGTCCGAGGCCGGCATGGCGTGCACCCGCGAGGGGTCGAGCGGCACCCGGTCGAGCAGCGCCTCCCGGGCCTGGGTGACGTTCCGCTCGGGGTCGCCCTCGGGCAGGAACCGCTCGTCGCCCCACCACAGGTCGAGCCGTGACCAGTCGATCGCGTCCCGCGCCGGCGCCGAACCGAGCGCCGCCAGCAGTCCGTTGCCGTTGCGCCCGCCGGTGAGTACCACCGAGGCGGAGCCGCGGGCGGCCTGGGCGTCCACGATCTTCGTGATCAGCCTGGCCGCCGCGGCCTCGGCCATCAGCTCCTTGTCGCGGTGGACGACCAGCTGCGGCGTGCTCACTTGGCCGCCGCCTTCTTGGCCGGGGCCTTCTTCGCGGCGGGCTTGGCTGCCGGGGCGGCCGGGGCGGCCGACTCCACGACGGTCTCCGCGACCGTCTCGACGACGACCTCGGGGGCGGTGACGGCCGCCTCCTCGTCGAGCCGCTCCAGGCCGAACTTGAGCGCCGTCGCGTAGGTGTCGTCCGGGTCCAGCCGGCGCAGCTCCTCCGCGATCAGCTCGGCCGTGTCGCGGCGCTTGAGCGCCACCGCACGGTCGGGCTGCCCCTGGATGGAGAGCGTGGCGAGCGAGCCGTCCGGCCGGTCGAGGACGATCGGGCCGGAGCTGGTCTCCATCCGTACGGAGGTGAGGCCGGGACCCGTCGACGCCGAGCGGCGCACCGGGATGTTCAGTCGCTCCGCCAGCCACATGGCGAGCAGTTCGACGCTCGGGTTGAACTCCTCGCCCTCGACCTCGGCGGAGGTCACCTCGCACACGACCTGGTCGAGCGCGGCGGCGAGCATCGAACGCCACGGGGTGATCCGGGTCCACGCGAGGTCCGTGTCGCCCGGGGTGTACGCGTCCGCGCGCGCGGTCAGCTCGTGGATGGGCTGCTCGGCGGCGTACGTGTCGGTCACCCGGCGCTGGGCGAGGGCGCCCAGCGGGTCCTTCGCCGGGTCGGTCGGCGAGTTCACCGGCCACCAGACGACGACGGGGGCGTCCGGGAGGAGCAGCGGCAGGACCACCGACTGGGCGTGGTCGCCGACCTCGCCGTACAGCCGGAGGACCACCGTCTCACCGGTGCTGGCGTCGGCGCCGAGACGGACCTCGGCGTCGAGCCGTGCCTTGGAGCGGTCCCGCGGGGAGCGCGAGACCCGCTTGATGACGACGAGGGTCCGCGAGGGGTGCTCGCGGGACGCCTCGTTCGCAGCCTTCAGCGCGTCGTAGGCGTTCTCCTCGTCGGTGACGATGACGAGGGTGAGCACCATGCCGACGGCCGGCGTACCGATCGCCCGCCGCCCGAGCACCAGCGCCTTGTTGATCTTGGAGGACGTGGTGTCCGTCAGGTCGGTCTTCATGGCCGGCGCCAGCTCCGTCCGTCTCGTGCGAGCATCTCGTCCGCCTCGACCGGACCCCAGGTCCCGGACTGGTACTGCGCGGGCTTGCCGTGCTTGTCCCAGAACTGCTCGATCGGGTCGAGGATCTTCCAGGACAGCTCGACCTCCTCGACGCGCGGGAAGAGGTTGGAGTCGCCGAGCAGGACGTCGAGGATGAGCCGCTCGTACGCCTCGGGGCTGGACTCCGTGAAGGACTCGCCGTAGGCGAAGTCCATCGACACGTCCCGGATCTCCATCTGGGTGCCGGGCACCTTGGAGCCGAACCGCACCGTCACGCCCTCGTCCGGCTGGACCCGGATGACGATGGCGTTGCGGCCGAGTTCCTCGGTCGCGGTGGAGTCGAAGGGGGAGTGCGGGGCGCGCTGGAAGACGACCGCGATCTCGGTGACGCGGCGGCCGAGCCGCTTGCCGGTGCGCAGGTAGAAGGGGACGCCCGCCCAGCGGCGGTTGTCGATCTCCAGCTTGATGGCCGCGTACGTGTCGGTCTTCGACTGGGGGTCGATACCGTCTTCCTGCAGGTAGCCGACGGCCTTCGCGCCGCCCTGCCATCCGGCCGCGTACTGGCCGCGGACCGTGGACTTGCCCAGGTCCTTGGGCAGCTTCACCGCGCCGAGGACCTTGGTCTTCTCGGCGGCCAGCGCGTCGGCGTCGAAGGAGGCGGGCTCCTCCATCGCGGTCAGTGCGAGCAGCTGGAGCAGGTGGTTCTGGATGACGTCACGGGCGGCGCCGATGCCGTCGTAGTAGCCGGCGCGGCCGCCGATGCCGATGTCCTCGGCCATGGTGATCTGCACGTGGTCGACGTACGACCGGTTCCAGATCGGCTCGAAGAGGGTGTTGGCGAAGCGGAGCGCCAGGATGTTCTGGACGGTCTCCTTGCCGAGGTAGTGGTCGATCCGGAAGACCTCGTTGGGCGGGAAGACCTCGTGGACGACCTCGTTGAGCTCCTTGGCGGAGACCAGGTCGTGGCCGAAGGGCTTCTCGATGACCGCGCGGCGCCAGGAGCCGTCCTTCTGGTCGGCGAGCCCGTGCTTCTTGAGCTGCTGGACGACCTTGGGGAAGAACTTCGGCGGGACCGACAGGTAGAAGGCGAAGTTGCCGCCCGTGCCCTGCGCCTTGTCCAGCTCCTCGATGGTGTCCTTCAGCTGCTCGAACGCGTCGTCGTCGTCGAAGTCGCCCTGGACGAAACGCATCCCCTGGATCAGCTGCTGCCACACCTCCTCGCGGAACGGGGTGCGCGCGTGCTGCTCGACGGCGTCGTGGACCTCCTGCGCGAAGTCCTCGTCCTGCCACTCCCGGCGGGCGAAGCCGATGAGCGAGAAGCCCGGCGGCAGCAGGCCGCGGTTGGCCAGGTCGTAGACGGCAGGCATCAGCTTCTTACGGGACAAATCGCCCGTGACGCCGAAGATCACCAGACCCGACGGCCCCGCGATACGCGGGAGCCGTCGGTCTGCGGCGTCACGGAGCGGGTTGGCTCCGTGGACTGCGCTCAAAGTGCTTACGCCTCCGAAGGTGCGAGGCGCGAGAGCTCCGCCTCGGTGGACTTGAGAAGGTCGTTCCAGGACGCCTCGAACTTCTCGACGCCCTCGTCCTCCAGGAGCTGGACGACGTCGTCGTAGGCGATGCCCAGCTTCTCGACGGCCGCGAGCTCGGCCCGCGACTGGTCGTAGGTGCCGCGCACGGTGTCGCCGGCGACCACGCCGTGGTCGGCGGTGGCCTCCAGGGTGGCCTCCGGCATGGTGTTGACCGTGCCCGGGGCGACCAGGTCCACGACGTACAGGGTGTCCTTGTACGCCGGGTCCTTGACGCCGGTCGAGGCCCACAGCGGACGCTGCTTGTTGGCCTGCGCCTTGTCGAGGGAGACCCAGCGCTCCGAGGAGAAGACCTCCTCGTACGCCTCGTACGCCAGACGCGCGTTGGCCAGGGCGGCCTTGCCCTTGAGGGCCTTGGCCTCGTCGGTGCCGAGGGCGTCCAGGCGCTTGTCGATCTCCGAGTCCACACGGGACACGAAGAAGGAGGCCACCGAGTGGATCTTGGAGAGGTCGAGGCCGCGCTCGCGGGCCTTCTCCAGGCCCGCCAGGTAGGCGTCCATGACCGCGCGGTAGCGCTCCAGCGAGAAGATCAGCGTCACGTTGACGCTGATGCCGAGGCCGATGACCTCGGTGATCGCCGGCAGACCCGCCTTGGTGGCCGGAATCTTGATGAGCGTGTTGGGACGGTCCACCAGCCAGGCCAGCTGCTTGGCCTCGGCGATGGTGGCGGTCGTCTCGTGGGCGAGACGGGGGTCGACCTCGATGGAGACGCGGCCGTCCTGGCCGTCGGTCGCCTCGAAGACCGGCCGCAGGATGTCGGCGGCGTCGCGGACGTCCGCCGTCGTGATCATCCGGATGGCCTCGTCGACGGTCACCTTGCGGGCGGCGAGGTCGGCGAGCTGCTGCTCGTAACCGTCACCGTGCGAGATGGCCTTCTGGAAGATCGACGGGTTCGTGGTCACACCCACCACGTGGCTCTGGTCGATGAGCTCGGCCAGGTTGCCGGACGTGATCCGCTTGCGCGAGAGGTCGTCCAGCCAGATCGCGACGCCTTCGTCGGAGAGGCGCTTGAGAGCGTCTGTCATGAGAATTCCATCTCCATTAAGTCGTACGTATGCGGATCAGCGCGCGGCGGCGTCGATCGATTCCCGGGCGGCGGCGACGATGGCCTCCGGCGTGAAACCGAACTCGCGGAACAGGACCTTCGCGTCCGCCGAGGCACCGAAGTGCTCCAGGGAGACGATCCGGCCGGCGTCCCCGACGTAGCGGTGCCAGGTGAGACCGATACCGGCCTCGACCGCGACACGGGCCTTGACCGACGGCGGCAGGACGGAGTCCTTGTACGCCTGGTCCTGCTCCTCGAACCACTCCACGGACGGCATCGAGACCACCCGGGTCGGGACACCGGCGGCCTGGAGCTGCTCACGGGCCTCGACGGCCAGGTGCACCTCGGAGCCCGTGCCGATCAGCACGACCTCCGGGGCGCCGCCTTCGGCATCGAACAGCACGTAGCCGCCCTTGACGGTGTCCTCGTTCGGGGCGTACGTCGGCACACCCTGGCGGGTCAGCGCCAGACCGTGCGGGGCGCCCTTGCCGAAGACCTTCGTGTGGCGCTGCATGATCTCGCGCCAGGCGATGGCCGTCTCGTTGGCGTCGGCCGGACGGACCACGTTGAGACCCGGGATCGCGCGCAGCGAGGCCAGGTGCTCCACCGGCTGGTGCGTCGGGCCGTCCTCGCCCAGACCGATCGAGTCGTGGGTCCAGACGTACGTCACCGGGAGGTGCATCAGGGCCGACAGACGGACGGCGTTGCGCATGTAGTCGGAGAACACCAGGAAGGTGCCGCCGTAGATGCGCGTGTTGCCGTGCAGCGCGATGCCGTTCATCTCCGCGGCCATGGAGTGCTCGCGGATGCCGAAGTGGATCGTGCGGCCGTACTTGTCGGCCTCCGGCAGCGGGTTGCCCTCGGGCAGGAACGACGAGTCCTTGTCGATCGTCGTGTTGTTGGAGCCGGCGAGGTCGGCCGAGCCGCCCCACAGCTCCGGGATGACCGCGCCGAGCGCCTTGAGGACCTGTCCCGAGGCGGCACGGGTGGCGACACCCTTGCCCGGCTCGAAGACCGGGAGCTTGTCGGCCCAGCCGGCCGGCAGCTCGTTCGCCTGGATGCGGTCGAACTCGGCGGCACGCTCCGGGTTGGCCGTACGCCACTCGGCGAGCGACTTCTCCCACGCGGTGCGGGCCTCACGGCCGCGGTCGCCGAGCGAACGGGTGTGCGCGATGACCTCGTCGGTGACCTCGAAGGTCTGCTCCGGGTCGAAGCCGAGGACGCGCTTGGTGGCCGCGATCTCCTCGTCGCCCAGCGCCGAGCCGTGCGCGGCCTCGGTGTTCTGCGCGTTCGGGGCGGGCCAGGCGATGATCGAGCGCATCGCGATGAACGACGGACGCCCGGTCTCGGCCTCGGCGGCCTTGATCGCCGCGTAGAGACCGGCGGGGTCCAGGTCGCCGTTGGCCTGCGGCTCGACGCGCTGGACGTGCCAGCCGTACGCCTCGTACCGCTTCATCGTGTCCTCGGACACGGCCGTCTCGGTGTCACCCTCGATCGAGATGTGGTTGTCGTCCCACAGCAGGATCAGGTTGCCGAGCTTCTGGTGGCCGGCGAGCGAGGACGCCTCCGCGGAGATGCCCTCCTGGAGGCAGCCGTCACCGGCGATCGCGTAGATGCGGTGATCGAACGGCGAGGTGCCGTCGGCGGCCTCCGGGTCGAACAGACCGCGCTCGTAGCGGGCGGCCATCGCCATGCCCACGGCGTTGGCGACACCCTGGCCCAGCGGGCCCGTGGTGGTCTCGACCGCGGCGGTGTGACCGTACTCCGGGTGGCCGGGGGTCTTCGAGCCCCAGGTGCGGAAGGCCTTCAGATCGTCCAGCTCGAGCCCGAAGCCACCCAGGTACAGCTGGGTGTAGAGGGTCAGGGACGAGTGTCCCGCGGAGAGGACGAACCGGTCGCGCCCGACCCACTCGGGGTCGGCCGGGTCGTGCCGCATCACCTTCTGGAAGAGGGTGTACGCGGCGGGCGCCAGGCTCATCGCCGTACCGGGATGGCCGTTGCCGACCTTCTGTACGGCGTCCGCCGCCAGGATGCGGGCGGTGTCGACGGCCCGCTGGTCCAACTCGGTCCACTCGAGGTCTGTGGTGGTCGGCTTAGTGCTCACCCTGGGTCAGGGCTCCTCTCCACATGTCTGAAGCCGGTGACTGAGGGTGTACCGGCGTTGTCGAGCCTACCCCCGCCGGAACGTCCCTCTTTTCGTGTGCATGCCCCTCAAATGAGCGGACACGGCAAGACTGCCGCCGCCCGTGTGAGTTCGCCTCCCGAAGGGCGTCCACGCCTTGGGACACACCCCCTCAACACGACCCCACCCCCGCGAAGATCGGCGTCTGGGCAACGTCTACAGTGGCGTGGTACGCGCAAGCTTCGCCCCGCCTTCATCCGGGGAGCTTGCTGGGAAATTCTCTGTCAGGGGTGTGCGTGACGGCCGTCGAGTCCCGACCCGCAGGGGTCGTCTTGACTCCCAGCCCGGGGGGCCATCGGCCGTTCGGGGCCCGTGTCAAGGCATATGTGGCGCTGACCAAGCCGCGGATCATCGAACTGCTGCTCATCACCACCGTTCCGGTGATGTTCCTCGCCGAACAGGGCGTGCCCGACCTGTGGCTGGTGCTCGCCACCTGCTTCGGCGGCTACCTGTCCGCGGGCGGCGCCAACGCGCTGAACATGTACATCGACCGCGACATCGACGCGCTGATGGACCGCACCTCCCAGCGTCCGCTGGTCACCGGCGTCCTGACGCCGCGCGAGGGCCTGGTCTTCGGCCTCACCCTCGCCGTGGTCTCCACGCTCTGGTTCGGCCTGCTCGTCAACTGGCTCTCGGCCGCCCTCTCGCTGGGCGCGCTCCTCTTCTACGTCGTGGTCTACACGATGATCCTGAAGCGCCGCACCACGCAGAACATCGTCTGGGGCGGGATCGCCGGCTGTCTTCCGGTCCTCATCGGCTGGTCGGCCGTCACGAACTCGATGTCCTGGGCGGCGGTCATCCTCTTCGCCGTCATCTTCTTCTGGACGCCGCCGCACTACTGGCCGCTGTCGATGAAGGTGAAGGACGACTACGCCCGCGCCGGCGTGCCGATGCTCCCGGTCCTCGCCTCCAACAAGGTCGTCGCCAAGCAGATCGTCGCGTACAGCTGGGTGATGGTCGCCGTCTCGCTGCTGCTCACGCCGCTCGGCTACACCGGCTGGTTCTACCTGTCGGTCGCCCTGCTCACCGGCGGCTGGTGGCTCTGGGAGGCGCACGGCCTGCTCAACCGGGCCAAGGCGGGCGCCACCGGCGCGAAGCTCAAGGAGATGCGCCTCTTCCACTGGTCCATCACCTATGTCTCGCTGCTCTTCGTGGCGGTCGCGGTGGACCCGTTCCTCCGTTAGGGACCCCCGTGGGAACACCCCACGAAGGACTTTCCGGGACGTCTCGACCGATGTCTCCGCTCAGATGATCCGCACGGCCGGCGGCCGGGTCACGTGGGATAGGCCACGTGACCCGGCCGTCGCCAGTAGATCTACCCCTCGGTAGCATCCCTTTCATGGCAGAAACGAAGCAGGAAGCGCGCAAGGCGGCCAGGCTCGCCAAGGAGATCAAGGCCTTCTCCAAGGAGCACGGCGGCTCCGAGGGACACCTCGCGCACATCGGTCAGGCGGGCACCCGGATCGTCCTCGTCGGCACCGACGGCGGCTGGGGCGACCTCGTCGCGCCGACGTACGAGATCGCGCGCCAGGCCGCCGAGAAGGCCGGCCTCACCCTCCACGAGGAGTTCGACGGCGAGTTCGCCGCCAAGGTCGCCACCGGCCCGTACGAGTGGACCCGGATGGCCGGTATCCAGATCGGCGGCCCCTCCAACAGCTGAGGCAACAACCTCGCGCGGGGCTCACCCGTTAGGACGTGTGGAGAAGAGACACGGCCACGCAGGGAGCCCCCCGAGATGATCGACACGCCGAGCCTGGTGGACCAGTACTGCCACGGGGTGCTCCGTACGGAGCTCGGCCTCGGCACCTTCGAGGCCCGCCTCGGCGCCCAGCTCGGCGGGAGTGGCGCGCTGCCCGCCGCGGGCACCACCTTCTTCGACACCCAGACCGGCTTCGCCGTCCGCCGATGGTGCCCGCCGCTGCTGGGTCTCGAAGCGCACTGCCCCCCGGCCCGGTATCTCGCGCGCCGCCGCGAACTGGGCGTCGCCGAGGCGGGACGGCGCCTCCTGCGGGCCTCCGGGATCGCCGCCTACCTCGTCGACACCGGGCTCCCCGACGACCTCACGGGACCGGCCGAGCTCGGCGTCACCGGCGCCGCAGAGGCCCATGAGATCGTCCGCCTCGAACCCCTCGCCGAGCAGGTCGCCGACACCTCGGGGACCGTCGAGGCCTTCCTCGCCAACCTCGCCGAGGCCGTCCACGGGGCCGCCGTCCACGCCGTGGCCTTCGCCTCGGTGGCGGGGGTACGCCGAGGCCTCACGTACACGCCCGAACCTCCGGGACCCGGAGAGGTACGCGGCGCCGCCGGGCGCTGGCTCGCCGGACGCCCGGCCGGCGGCCCGCTCACCGACCCCGTCCTGCTGCGCCATCTGCTGTGGATCGCGGTCACCGCCGGCCGCCCCCTGCAGCTGCACGCCGGGAACCGGGACCCGGCCGCGCTCGCCGGATTCGCCGCCGCCACCGCGGGGCTCGGCACCGACCTGGTGCTGCTCCACTCCTACCCGTACCACCGCGCCGCCGCGCACCTGACCGGCGTACACCCGCATGTCCACGCCGACCTGGGCCCCGTCCTCGCGCACACCGGGGCGCGGGCGGCGGCCGTCCTCGCCGAGGTCCTGGAGCGGGCTCCGTTCGGCAAGCTGCTGTTCTCCAGCGGCGCCCACGGCCTGCCCGAGCTCCATGTGGTCGCCGCGAACGTCTTCCGCGCCGCCCTCACCCGGGTGCTCGGCGAATGGGTGAGGGACGGCGCCTGGTCCCGTACGGACGCCCAGCGCGTCGCCACGATGATCGCGGCGGGGAACGCGCGGCGGGTCTACCGGCTGGCGTGAGCCCCTGTCGGACCCCGTTGATAGCGTTCCCGAGCAAGATCGAACACATCGGGGAGCGAAGCGTGCGGGACGAGACACGACACGAGGTCGACGGGGCGAGGATCGAGCAGGCGCTCCGGACCGTCCGCGGGCGGACCCTCGACTGCTGGATGGACCTTCGGACCGGCGACATGTCGCTCGTACGGCTCGGAGAGCTGCGCGACGACCTCCTCGACCACGTCGGGGCCCGCACCGTCGAGGACCCCGCACTGGAGGCGGACGCCTCGCGGGAAGCACTGCTCACCGCCGCCGAGTGCGCCCTCGGCGTGCTGGGCACCGGCTGCTTCCCGGAGGGGGACTGGGAGGTCCCGCTGCCCCTCGTCAACACGATCCTGACCAGCGCCGAGCAGCTGTACGACGAGGGGCGGGACCAGGGGCACCGGGTGCCCACCGCCCGGAACTGGATCGAGACGTTCCGGCTCTGCCTGATCAGCGGGCTGGCCTGGGAGCGGCGGCGGGTGATCGGCCCGCTGCTCCGGGAGGACTACGCGCCCGCGATCCGCTCCGGCGTGCCGTACTCGCGGTTCGACTCGGTCTCGGAGCCCGCCGACCTCGCCGAGATGGACGCGCTGTGCGCGTACCTGACCGTCGTCCGCGGCCGGTACCCCGGCTCCGTACCCGGTCCCGTCCCGGTCGAGCGGCCCGGTGCGGAGGAGCGCGCGGTGGCGGCGCGGGCCCTCGACGGGGCAGGTGCACTCGACCCCGACCAGCGGCTGCTGCGCGTCCTGCTCGACGACGACCGCGAGGCCTTCGAGCGGGCGCTCGCGGCCCGGCTCGAGGAGCACCGCGCGAGCGTCGGAGCCGACCCGGAGCCGAGGACCCTGCTGCCGACGGGCGCCGTCGCCCTGGCCGCGCTCGCGCACCTGGCGCACGGCTGGGAGCCGGGGGTCCGCTCGGGCTACCTGCCCGAGGCGCTGCTGCGCGTCCCCGCGTCCGTACCGGTGGATCAGTCCGTCTAGGACCTGCCGGGCGTGTCCTTCGGGCCGGGCCCGGTCGGTACACGCGGACCGGCCCGGACCCCCGCCGATGCGGTGGGGGTCCGGGCCGGTCGGGGCGGTCCGTGGCGCGGTCCGCGAACGCTCAGGCGGTCGCGAGCGCGGGGTCGGCCTGGGCCGGGATGTCCGCCGCGGGGACCGGGCGCTCGCGCAGGCTCAGGGCCAGGCGCAGGACCGCGATCCACATCAGGGACGAGCCGAGCATGTGGGCGGCCACCAGAAGCTCGGGGACCCCGGTGAAGTACTGCACGTAGCCGATGACGCCCTGCGCGAGCAGCACGATCAGCAGGTCGCGGGCGCGCGCCCGGGTGTCGAGCGGGGCGTCCACGACGCGCAGGACCAGCCACATCGCGAGCGCCAGGGCGCAGACGACCCAGGCGCTGATGGCGTGGAGGTGCGCGGCGTCCGTCCAGTCCCACGGCATGCGCGGTACGTCACTGCTGTCACCGGCGTGCTTGCCGGCGCCGGTCACCGTCGTACCGAGGGCGATCAGCAGGCCCGAGGCGACCGTGATCGCCCAGGACAGCTTGCGGACCGGGCGCGGCACGCGCGGGCGGGCGGCGGTGTCGCCCTCGCCGGTCCGGTGCCAGGTGATGACGGCGACGGTGAGCAGCGCGTTCGCGGCCAGGAAGTGGCCGGCGACCGTCCACGGGTTGAGGCCCATCCACACCGTGATGCCGCCGATGACGGCGTTGCTCATCACGATCCAGAACTGGGCCCAGGCGAGCCGGGTCAGCCCGCGCCGCCACGGCTTGGTGGACCGGGCGGCGATGATCGCCCAGCCGACCGCGGCCGACAGGACGTAGGTCAGCATCCGGTTGCCGAACTCGATCACGCCGCGGTAGCCCTGCTCGGGCGTCACGATCAGGCTGTCGTCGGTGCACTTCGGCCAGGTGTCGCAGCCGAGACCGGAACCGGTCAGCCGGACCGCGCCACCGGTGACGATGATGAGCACGCTCATCACGACGGCGGAGAGCGCGGCGCGCCGGAGCGTCCTGGGGGACGGAGTCCAGCGCCTGGCGATGGAGGCGAGGGGGGTCAGCACGCGCCCTATCGTAGGCCGGGGCTTGTGCACGCTTTCACGAGGGGTGCCTTGTCGGGAAACGTCACCCTCTGGGACCCCGCCGCTACTCCCAGCGGAAGAACCTCGCCGCCGCGCCGAGGCCCAGGACGGCCCAGACCGCGAGGGTCAGCGCGTCGCCCCAGGGCAGGGCCGCGCCGTCCTGGAGGACCGCGCGCAGGCCGTCGGAGAGGGCCGAGATCGGGAGCAGCTCCAGGACCGAGCGGGCCGCGTCCGGGAACTTGGCCAGCGGGACGATGACGCCGCCGCCCACCAGGAGCAGCAGGAAGACCAGGTTGGCGGCGGCCAGGGTGGCCTCCGCCTTCAGCGTGCCCGCCATCAGCAGGCCGAGGCCGGAGAAGGCGGCCGTGCCCAGGACCAGGAGGAGCAGCACCGACAGGGGGTCTCCGTGCGGCGACCAGCCGAGGCCCAGGGCGATCGCCGTGAGGAGGGCGATCTGGAGGACCTCGGTCACCAGGACGGAGAGCGTCTTGGCGGTCATCAGCGCCCAGCGGGGGAGCGGCGAGGCGCCGAGGCGCTTGAGCACCCCGTACCGCCGCTCGAAACCGGTCGCGATGGCCTGGCCGGTGAACGCGGTCGACAGGACGGCGAGCGCCAGGATGCCGGGGGCGAGGAAGTCGACCGCCTTGTCGGTGCCCGTGTCGATGATGTCGACGGTGGAGAAGAGCACCAGGAGCAGCGACGGGATGATCACGGTGAGGAGCAACTGCTCGCCGTTGCGGAGCAGCATGCGGGTCTCCAGGGCCGTCTGTGCCGCGATCATCCGGCCGACGGGGGCGGCGCCCGGCTTCGGGGCGTACGTACCGGTGCTCACGACCGAATCAGTGCTCACGACCGCAGTTCCTTGCCCGTCAGTTCGAGGAAGACGTCCTCGAGAGTGTGGCGCTCGACGGAGATGCCGTCGGGCATGACGCCGTGCTGGGCGCACCAGCTGGTGACCGTGGCCAGCAGCTGCGGGTCGACCGTGCCGGTGATCCGGTACGTGCCCGGGAGCGGCTCCGCCGCGGAGGAGCCGTCGGGCAGTGCCTTGAGCAGCGAGCCCAGGTCGAGTCCGGCGCGGCCGGTGAAGCGGAGGGTGTTCTCGGCGCCCCCGCGGCACAGCTGCTCGGGGCTGCCCTGGGCGGCGACCCGGCCGGCGTCGACGATGGCGACGTCGTCGGCGAGTTCCTCCGCCTCCTGCATGAAGTGGGTGGTGAGGACCACGGTCACGCCGTCGGCGCGCAGCTCGCGCACGAGGTCCCAGGTGGCGCGGCGGGCCTGCGGGTCGAGTCCGGCGGTCGGCTCGTCGAGGAAGACGAGCTCGGGGCGGCCGACGACGGCCATGGCGAGCGCGAGGCGCTGCTGCTGGCCGCCGGAGAGGCGCCGGTAGGTGGTGCGGCCGCAGGAGCCGAGGCCGAGGCGTTCGATCAGCGCGTCCACGTCCAGCGGGTGGGCGTGCAGCTTCGCCATGTGGCGGAGCATCTCGTCGGCGCGGGCGCCGGAGTAGACGCCGCCGGACTGGAGCATGACGCCGATCCGGGGGCGCAGGGCGGCCGCGTCGGCGACCGGGTCGAGGCCGAGGACGCGCACGGTGCCGTCGTCGGGCTTCCGGTAGCCCTCGCAGGTCTCGATGGTGGTGGTCTTGCCGGCGCCGTTGGGGCCGAGGACGGCGGTCACGGTGCCGGCCCGCACGTCGAGGTCGAGGCCGTCGACGGCGGTCTTGTTGCCGTACCGCTTGACCAGGCCACGGACCTGGACGGCGGACCCGACGGACTCGTTTCGCATGACGGGAAGTCTAGAGAGGCCCCGGGGGCCGCCCGGCGCGGGGCCCGGGTCCCCGGAACGTCCGGTTCGGGTGATCAGGGGCGCGATCTCCGGTTCGTCGTGCCGGGCGGCGACGTGGGCGGCGGAGCCCCTGTGGCCTGCACGTACTGCCTCACCGGGCGGCCGGATCCGGTGCTCGGGGAGCAGGGGCCGAGGGGCGTGATTCATCCTACGAATGATCATTTCTGCAGGTCAGGTAAGCCTTACCTGAGTGACGCACCGCACCGTCGCCGCGTCCGGCGCGGCTTGTCAGTCCGAGATTAATTACGCAACAATGGCGTTGTGAAAAACGTTGGCGCGGCTCCGATGGAGGAACTCGCGACCCGTGAGCGTTCGACGCGCAACCGGGTCGCGCGGTCGATCCTGGACCACGGGCCGTCGACCGTCGCCGATCTCGCCGGACGGCTCCGCCTCACCCAGGCGGCCGTCCGCCGTCACCTCGACTCGCTGGTCGCCGACAACGTGGTCGAAGCACGCGAGCAGCGCGTCTACGGGGCGCGCGCCCGCGGCCGCCCCGCGAAGGTCTTCGCGCTCACCGACTGCGGCCGGGACGCCTTCGACCAGTCGTACGACTCGCTCGCCGTCGAGGCGCTCCGGTGGATCGAGCGCAACGCCGGCGGGGAAGCGGCCGTGGCCGCCTTCGCCCGCGACCGGATCGAGGCCCAGGCGGACGCCTACCGCGAAGCCGTCGAGGCCGTGGAACCCGAGCGACGGACCGAGGCGCTTGCCAAGGCCCTGACCGCCGACGGGTACGCTGCCACTGCGCGGAACGCGCCGGTCGGCGAGCAGCTCTGCCAGCACCACTGCCCGGTGGCCCACGTCGCCGAGCAGTATCCACAGCTGTGCGAGGCGGAGACGGAATTCTTCTCCCGCCTCCTGGGAACGCACGTCCAGCGTCTGGCCACCATCGCGCATGGTGACGGCGTCTGCACCACGTTCATCCCGCACAGCGCCCCACAGACCACCGAATCAGCATCCGCAAGCACGGCCGGGAGGAACCCCGCATGACCACCGAGATCAGCCACCCCGAGCTCGAGGGCCTGGGTCGGTACGAGTACGGCTGGGCCGACTCCGACACCGCCGGTGCCACCGCCAAGCGCGGTCTGAACGAGGACGTCGTCCGCGACATCTCCTCGAAGAAGAACGAGCCCGAGTGGATGCTGAAGCTGCGTCTCAAGGGTCTGCGTCTCTTCGACAAGAAGCCCATGCCGACCTGGGGCTCCGACCTCTCCGGCATCGACTTCGACAACATCAAGTACTTCGTGCGGTCCACCGAGAAGCAGGCCGAGTCCTGGGAGGACCTGCCGGAGGACATCAAGAACACGTACGACAAGCTCGGCATCCCCGAGGCGGAGAAGCAGCGCCTCGTCGCCGGTGTCGCCGCCCAGTACGAGTCCGAGGTCGTCTACCACCAGATCCGCGAGGACCTGGAGGAGCAGGGCGTCATCTTCGTCGACACCGACACCGCGCTGAAGGAGCACGAGGAACTCTTCCGCGAGTACTTCGGCACGATCATCCCGGTCGGCGACAACAAGTTCGCCTCCCTGAACACCGCCGTCTGGTCCGGCGGATCGTTCATCTACGTGCCGAAGGGCGTGCACGTCGAGATCCCGCTCCAGGCCTACTTCCGTATCAACACGGAGAACATGGGCCAGTTCGAGCGGACGCTGATCATCGTCGACGAGGACGCCTACGTCCACTACGTCGAGGGCTGCACCGCGCCGATCTACTCCTCGGACTCGCTGCACAGCGCCGTCGTCGAGATCATCGTGAAGAAGGGCGGCCGCTGCCGCTACACGACCATCCAGAACTGGTCGAACAACGTCTACAACCTGGTGACCAAGCGCGCCGTCGCCTACGAGGGCGCCACCATGGAGTGGGTCGACGGCAACATCGGCTCCAAGGTCACCATGAAGTACCCGGCCGTCTACCTGATGGGCGAGCACGCCAAGGGCGAGACCCTCTCCATCGCCTTCGCGGGCGAGGGCCAGCACCAGGACGCCGGCGCCAAGATGGTCCACATGGCCCCGAACACCTCCTCCAACATCGTCTCCAAGTCGGTGGCGCGAGGCGGCGGCCGCACCTCCTACCGCGGTCTCATCGAGATCGGTGAGGGTGCCCCGGGCGCCAAGTCCAACGTGCTCTGCGACGCGCTGCTCGTCGACACGATCTCCCGCTCGGACACGTACCCCTACGTGGACGTGCGCGAGGACGACGTCTCCATGGGCCACGAGGCCACCGTCTCCAAGGTCTCCGAGGACCAGCTCTTCTACCTGATGAGCCGCGGCCTCACCGAGTTCGAGGCCATGGCGATGATCGTCCGCGGCTTCGTCGAGCCCATCGCCAAGGAACTCCCGATGGAGTACGCCCTGGAGCTCAACCGGCTGATCGAGCTGCAGATGGAGGGCTCGGTGGGCTGACGCCCCACCCCGCCCCCGTCCTACGCAGCGACTGATTTCTTTAACGCAGGAAGAGAGCAACACGACAGCCATGGCTGAGGCTCAGAACATCCCCGCGGGCTCCACCACCGCGGGCTCGATCGCGGTGGCCGCCGAGTCCACCGTCGCCACGCGCATGAGCGCGCCCCCGTCCTTCGACGTCGCGGACTTCCCCGTCCCGCACGGCCGCGAGGAGGAGTGGCGGTTCACCCCGCTCGGCCGCCTCCGTGGCCTCCACGACGGCACCGCCGTCGCGTCCGGCGAGGGCGTCAAGGTGGAGATCGAGGCCCCCGAGGGCGTCACCGTGGAGACCGTCGGCCGTGACGACGAGCGTCTCGGCAAGGCCGGCACGCCCGTCGACCGCGTCGCCGCGCAGGCGTACTCCTCCTTCGAGAAGGCCTCGGTCGTCACCGTCGCCAAGGAGGCGGTGCTCACCGAGCCGATCCGCATCAGCGTGCACGGCCAGGGCGGCGTCGCCTTCGGCCACCAGGTCATCGAGCTCGGCGCCTTCGCCGAGGCCGTCGTGGTCCTCGACCACTCCGGCGACGCGGTGCTCGCCGCCAACGTCGACTACGTCCTGGGCGACGGCGCCAAGCTGACCGTCGTCTCCGTCCAGGACTGGGACGAGAAGGCCGTCCACGTCGCCCAGCACAACGCGCTGGTCGGCCGCGACGCCTCCTTCAAGTCGGTCATCGTCACCTTCGGCGGCGACGTCGTCCGCATCCACCCGCGGGTTTCGTACGCGGCGCCCGGCGGCGAGGCCGAGCTGTTCGGTCTGTATTTCACCGACGCCGGCCAGCACCAGGAGCACCGCCTCCTGGTCGACCACAACACCCCGCACTGCAAGTCCAACGTGGCCTACAAGGGTGCGCTGCAGGGCCAGGACGCGCACGCCGTCTGGATCGGCGACGTGCTCATCCAGGCCGCGGCCGAGGGCACGGACACGTACGAGCTCAACCGGAACCTGGTCCTCACGGACGGCGCCCGGGTCGACTCCGTACCGAACCTGGAGATCGAGACCGGCGAGATCGCCGGCGCCGGTCACGCGTCGGCCACCGGCCGTTTCGACGACGAGCAGCTCTTCTACCTGATGTCCCGCGGTATCCCGCAGGCCGAGGCCCGTCGCCTCGTCGTCCGCGGCTTCTTCGCGGAGCTCGTCCAGCAGATCGGTCTGCCGGACGTCCAGGAGCGCCTCCTCGCCAAGATCGAGGCCGAGCTGGAGGCCTCCGTCTGATGGCCTTCGTCCGAGTCTGCGCGCTGAGCGAGCTGGAGGCCGACACCCCGAAGCGGGTCGAGGTCGACGGCACGCCGGTGTCGGTCGTGCACACCGAGGGCGAGGTGTTCGCGATCAACGACATCTGCTCGCACGCGAACGTCTCCCTCTCGGAGGGCGAGGTCGAGGACTGCGCCATCGAGTGCTGGCTGCACGGCTCCAGCTTCGACCTCCGCACCGGCAAGCCCTCCGGCCTTCCCGCGACGCGCCCCGTCCCCGTATACCCCGTAAAGATCGAAGGGGACGATGTGCTCGTCTCCGTCACCCAGGAGTCCTGAGTCACCCATGGCAACGCTTGAAATCCGCAACCTGCACGTCTCCGTCGAGGCCGAGAACGGCCCCCGCGAGATCCTCAAGGGTGTCGACCTGACCATCAAGCAGGGCGAGACCCACGCCGTCATGGGCCCCAACGGCTCCGGCAAGTCGACCCTGGCGTACTCGCTCGCCGGCCACCCGAAGTACACGGTCACCGGCGGCACCGTCACCCTCGACGGCGAGGACGTCCTGGAGATGTCGGTCGACGAGCGCGCCCGCGCCGGCGTCTTCCTGGCCATGCAGTACCCGGTCGAGGTCCCCGGTGTCTCGGTCTCCAACTTCCTGCGCACCTCCGCCACCGCGATCCGCGGCGAGGCCCCCAAGCTGCGCACCTGGGTGAAGGAGGTCAAGTCCGCGATGGAGCAGCTCCAGATGGACCCGGCCTTCGCCGAGCGCAACGTCAACGAGGGCTTCTCCGGCGGTGAGAAGAAGCGCCACGAGATCCTCCAGCTGGAGCTCCTCAAGCCGAAGATCGCGATCCTCGACGAGACCGACTCCGGCCTGGACGTCGACGCGCTGCGCCAGGTCTCCGAGGGCGTCAACCGGGTCCGCGAGACCGGTGAGGTCGGCACCCTGCTGATCACCCACTACACCCGGATCCTCCGCTACATCAAGCCCGACTTCGTGCACGTCTTCTCCGGGGGCCGCATCGTCGAGTCCGGCGGCGCCGAGCTCGCCGACAAGCTGGAGAACGAGGGCTACGAGGCCTACAGCACGAAGGGTGGCGCATCCGCGTGACATCTGCCCATCAGGGGCTCTCCGGCCTCCTCGACACCGAGGCGATCCGCAAGGACTTCCCGCTCCTGGATCGCGTGGTCCACGACGGCAAGAAGATCGTGTACCTCGACTCCGCGGCGACCTCGCAGAAGCCGCGGCAGGTCCTCGACGCGCTCAACACGTACTACGAGCGTCACAACGCCAACGTCCACCGCGGCGTCTACACGGTCGCCGAGGAGGCGACGGCGCTGTACGAAGGCGCTCGTGACAAGGTCGCGGCCTTCATCAACGCGCCGAGCCGCGACGAGGTGATCTTCACCAAGAACGCCTCGGAGTCGCTCAACCTGGTGGCCAACATGCTGGGCTGGGCCGACGAGCCCTACCGCGTGGACCACGAGACCGAGATCGCCATCACGGAGATGGAGCACCACTCCAACATCGTGCCGTGGCAGCTGCTCTCGCAGCGCACGGGCGCGAAGCTGAAGTGGTTCGGCCTCACCGACGACGGCCGTCTGGACCTCTCCAACATCGAAGAGGTCATCACCGAGAAGACCAAGATCGTCTCGTTCACGCTGGTCTCGAACCTGCTGGGCACGGTCAACCCGGTCGAGACGATCATCCGTCGCGCCCAGGAGGTCGGTGCGCTCGTCTGCATCGACGCCTCCCAGGCCGCCCCGCACATGGTCCTGGACGTGCAGGCGCTCCAGGCCGACTTCGTGGCCTTCACCGGCCACAAGATGTGCGGCCCGACGGGCATCGGCGTCCTCTGGGGCCGCCAGGAGCTGCTCGAGGACCTGCCGCCCTTCCTGGGCGGCGGCGAGATGATCGAGACCGTCTCGATGCACTCCTCGACGTACGCGCCGGCCCCGCACAAGTTCGAGGCGGGTACGCCCCCGATCGCCCAGGCCGTCGGCCTCGGCGCGGCCGTGGACTACCTCTCGGCGATCGGCATGGAGAACATCGCGCGCCACGAGCACGCGATCACCGAGTACGCCGTCCGGCGCCTCCAGGAGGTTCCGGACCTGCGGATCATCGGCCCCACCACGGCCGAGGACCGCGGCGCGGCGATCTCCTTCACGCTCGGCGACATCCACCCGCACGACGTGGGCCAGGTCCTCGACGAAGAGGGCATCGCGGTCCGGGTCGGCCACCACTGCGCGCGGCCGGTCTGCCTGCGGTACGGAATTCCTGCGACCACGCGGGCGTCGTTCTATCTGTACTCCACCCCGGCCGAGGTCGACGCCCTGGTCGCGGGTCTGGAGCACGTACGGAACTTCTTCGGCTAGGGGACGGCTCGTGAAGCTGGATTCGATGTACCAGGACGTCATCCTGGACCACTACAAGCACCCGCACGGGCGCGGTCTTCGGGACGGCGACGCCGAGGTGCACCACGTCAACCCGACGTGCGGCGACGAGATCACGCTCCGGGTGAAGTACGACGGCTCGCGCATCGAGGACGTGTCGTACGAGGGCCAGGGCTGTTCCATCAGCCAGGCCTCGGCGTCCGTCCTCAACGAGCTGCTCGTCGGCAAGGAGCTGGCGGACGCGCAGAAGATCCAGGGCACCTTCCTGGAGCTGATGCAGTCCAAGGGCCAGATCGAGCCCGACGACGCGATGGAGGAGATCCTGGAGGACGCGGTCGCGTTCGCCGGAGTCTCCAAGTACCCGGCCCGTGTGAAGTGCGCGCTGCTCAGCTGGATGGCGTGGAAGGACGCGACCGCCCAGGCTCTGGGCGACGCGGCGGAGAGGAAGTCGGCATGACCGAGAACGTCGAGGCCACGATGAAGCCGGCCTCCGAGGAGGAAGTCCGTGAGGCGCTGTACGACGTCGTCGACCCCGAGCTGGGCATCGACGTCGTCAACCTGGGCCTGATCTACGGCATCCACATCGACGAGTCGAACATCGCGACGCTGGACATGACCCTGACGTCGGCGGCCTGTCCGCTGACCGATGTGATCGAGGACCAGGCGAAGTCCGCGACGGACGGCATCGTCAGCGAACTGAAGATCAACTGGGTCTGGATGCCCCCGTGGGGCCCGGACAAGATCACGGACGACGGTCGCGAGCAGCTGCGCGCGCTCGGCTTCAACGTCTGAGACACCACCACGCATGAGACGGCCGTGCCCTTCGGGGCACGGCCGTTTCGCATGGTCCGTGGCTAGCCGTGTCCGGCCGCGCGGGTCAGCTCCGGGGCCAGGTTCTCCTTGCGGATCCGCTGGTCGACGTAGACCAGCGCCGTGACCAGCGGCGGGAAGACGGAGACGACCGCCTGGCTGACCAGCTGGCCGAGGATGAGGAAGGTGAAGATCACGCTCAGGGACGCCACCATGGTGGCGGATTCCTCGCCGGAGAAGTCGGAGAGCGCCAGCGGGGCCGACGCCACGGTGGAGAGGACCTGCTGGATCAGCATGCCGACGACGGACGCCATGATCCCGGCGGCGAGCAGACAGCCGAAGACGCGCCACCAGTCACCGCGGACCAGCTGCGAGGAGCGGCGCATCGAGGCGACCGGGCCCTGGCCCTCCATCACGGCCGCCGCAGGGGCCAGGCTGAACTTCACCCAGATCCAGACGGCGAACGGCACGGTCGCCAGCGCCACCAGGAACAGGGTCAGGGGAAGGACGAACGAGACGTCGGAGTCCGTTCCGACGCCTGCGTCGGACAGCTCGTCGAAGAACGCGACCATCATCGCGACGAAGGCGCCCAGGAGCAGGAGCATCGGGATCAGCAGCGTCGCGCTCGTCAGGAACACGGTGCCGAGCACGGCCGGCATCCGGTCCCAGGCCCGTCGCCAGATCGCGCCGAAGGTCGTGGGGCGGCCGAGTACCGCCTCCTGGATCACGGCCGGACAGGCCGCCGCCACCAGGGCGTTCGCGCAGATCATCGCGATCATGGCGGCCAGCCAGACGCAGACGAAGGCGATGAGCAGCGGCCGGATGTCGTCCCACTGCGGCTCCTGGCCCGCGGGCAGGTCGAACACGGCGGGGAAGACGTCGCCGACGATCGCGTACGCGATGCCGATCGCCGCTCCGGCGACCAGCAGGGCGCCGAGGTAGATCACCGCAGCCACTCCGAGGAGCTGCTTCCAGTAGCGGCCGAAGGCCGCGAAGGCGCCGGTCAGGATCGTGCTGAAGGAGAGCGGCGCCAGGGGTATCACGCCGGGCTTCGGCGGTGGGGGCGGCGGCGGATAGCCGTAGCCGTAGGGCGGCGGTGGTCCTGGGGGACCGTAGGGCGGCGGCCCTGGGGGAATCGTCATGCGGGACACCGTATCGGTCGGCGTTGTGTACGGCCGTACGCATCGTTGTGTACGCTCGTACGCATGGGTTACGGACTGCTCGCGGGCGCCATCGTGGCCGAGATACTCGCCACCACCTCCATGAAGTACAGCGAGGGCTTCAGCAAGCTCTGGCCCTCGGTCGTCACCGGCGTGGGCTACGTGGTCGCCTTCGCCCTCCTGGCGCAGGCGCTCAAGACCCTCCAGGTCGGCACCGCGTACGCCATCTGGTCCGGCGTCGGCACCGCCGCCGTCGCCGCCATCGGCATCCTCTTCCTCGGCGAGACCCTCAGCCTCGCCAAGATCGCCGGGATCGTCCTCATCATCGCCGGCGTCGCCGTCCTCAACCTGGGCGGCGCCCACTGATGGCCCGCCCCCGTCGCCACGACCCCGACCGGCGCGACCGGATCGTCGACGCGGCCCTCCGGGTCGCGGGACGCTCCGGGATCGCCGGGCTCAGCCACCGCACGGTGGCCGCCGAGGCCGATGTGCCGCTGGGCTCCACCACGTACCACTTCGCCTCCCTCGACGAACTGCTCGTCGCCGCGCTCCGCAAGGCCAACGAGGGCTTCGAGCGGCTGCTCCGCGAGAACTCCGCCCTCGGCGCGCCGGACACCGACCTCGCCGCCGCGCTCGCCCGCTTCATGGGGGAGTGGATGGGCGGCGACCGCGCCGCGGTGGAGCTGGAGTACGAGCTCTACCTCGGCGCCCTGCGCCGCCCCGCGCTCCGGCCGGTGGCCGCCGAGTGGGCCGAGACCGTGGTCTCCGTCCTCTCCCGCCGCACCGACCCCGGCACCGCGCGCGCCCTCGTCGCCCTCGTCGACGGGATCTGCCTCCAGTCCCTGCTCACCGGCGAGCCGTACGACGAGGAGTACGCGCGCGTGATGCTGACGCGGGTGCTGCGCCCGTCGTGAGCGGGAGCCGGAGGAGAGCCGGGCACGTGCCGTACCCGGCCTGAAGGAAGGACCGAAGCGGGCCCTCCCGCGCTCGTCGGAACCGCCCATACGCTCGACCGACACCTGAGACCGGTTGGCCCACGCGGGGCCCCGCCGGTTAGGTTTTCCGTCATGACCACTGCTCCTCGCACCACCGGCGCCGTCGCCGCCGGCCTCGCCACCATCGCCGGCGACGGCACCGTTCTCGACACCTGGTTCCCCGCCCCCGAGCTGACCGAGGCGCCCGGCCCCGCCGGCACCGAGCGGCTCACCCCCGACGAGGCCGTGAACGCCCTCGGCGAAGGCGCCGCCAAGGCCCTCGGCGTGGACGCCCGCCGCGGCGTCGAGGTGGTCGCCGTCCGTACCGTCATCTCCTCGCTCGACGAGAAGCCGCTCGACGCCCACGACGCCTACCTGCGTCTGCACCTGCTCAGCCACCGCCTGGTCAAGCCGCACGGCCAGAGCCTGGACGGCGTCTTCGGCCTCCTCGCCAACGTCGCCTGGACCTCGCTCGGTCCGGTCGCCGTCGACGACATCGACAAGGTCCGCCTCAACGCGCGCGCCGAGGGCCTGCACCTCGCCGTCACCAGCATCGACAAGTTCCCGCGGATGACGGACTACGTCGCGCCCGCCGGGGTCCGGATCGCCGACGCCGACCGGGTCCGCCTCGGCGCGCACCTCGCGGCCGGCACCACCGTCATGCACGAGGGCTTCGTCAACTTCAACGCCGGCACCCTCGGCACCTCGATGGTCGAGGGCCGGATCTCCGCCGGTGTCGTCGTCGGCAACGGCTCCGACATCGGCGGCGGCGCCTCCACCATGGGCACCCTGTCGGGCGGCGGCAACGTCGTCATCTCGATCGGCGAGCGCTGCCTGATCGGCGCCGAGGCGGGCGTCGGCATCGCGCTCGGTGACGAGTGCGTCGTCGAGGCCGGTCTGTACGTCACCGCCGGCACGCGGGTCACGATGCCCGACGGCGAGATCGTGAAGGCCCGCGACCTCTCCGGCGCCTCGAACATCCTGTTCCGCCGCAACTCGGTCACCGGCGCCGTCGAGGCCCGCCCGAACAACGCGGTCTGGGGCGGGCTGAACGACATCCTCCACAGCCACAACTGATCCGGTGACTCTGCGTTAACAGAACGCAGGGTCACTGCAGGCAGACAAGGCGAGGAGTCGACATGAGGACGAAGCCCATGGTCGCAGGAGTGCTCACGGTGGCGGCGGTCCTGCTACCGGCCGGGACGGCCGCGGCGGACGAGACGCACACCCACAACGGGCCCACCGTCACCAACGGGCCCAGCCTCTCGCTCCACACGGGTCAGATCGACGACCCGCTGGAGGACGTCCTGGAGCACGCCGCGATCCTCGGCCGGACCTACACCACCGACTCCGCCTGAAGCAGCGCCTCGTACAGACCACGCAGCCCGTCGACCGACTCCCGGTCGGCGGGCTGCAGCGGTTCGCGCACCGGGCCGCCGAGCAGCGCCTTGACGGTCACCGTGCCGGGCAGGCCCGCGGCCATCATCCGTTCGGCGAGCGGCAGCAGCCGGGCGTTGAGCCGGGCCGCCTCCGCCGTGTCGCCCGCGTCGAAGGCGTCGAGGACCGCGCGTAGCTGACGGGGCGTCACGTTCGCCACCGTGCTGACATAGCCGGCGCCGCCGACCGCGTACAGCGGCAGGTTCATCTCCTCGCATCCCGAGTAGTACGCGAGCGGGGTCTCCGCGATCACCCGCGCCGAGCCCAGCAGGTCGTAGGCGCAGTCCTTGACCGCCACGATCCGCGGGTGCTCGGCGAGCCGCCGCAGCGTCGGGGTCTCGACGCGCGTGCCGGTGCGGCCGGGGATGTCGTAGACCATCACCGGGAGACCGGTCGCGTCCGCGACCTTCAGGAAGTGGGCCTCGACGGCCGACTGCGGAGGGCGGCTGTAGTACGGGGTGACGACGAGCAGACCGTCCGCGCCCGCCGCCTCGGCCTGGCGGGCCAGTTCGGCGGTGTGGCGGGTGTCGGCGGTGCCGACGCCCGCGAGGACCGAGGGGCCGGGGCCCACGGCCTCCCGGACGGCGCGGACGAGTGCGGTCTTCTCGGCGTCGGTGGTGGTCGGCGACTCACCGGTGGTTCCGTTGAGGACCAGACCGTCGCAGCCCTCGCCGACGAGCCGGGCGGCCAGCTTGCCGGCCTCGTCGAGGTCGAGCCCGCCGTCCGGGGTGAAGGGGGTGATCATCGCGCAGAGCGCGCGGCCGAAGGGACGCGCCGGGCGGGAGAGGGAAGTGCTCATCCCCGAAGTCTGGGCGGATTGGACGGTGAAGGTCCACTTAGATCTGCTTCGGCTGAAAGATCACGGTCACTTAAGTGTGAGGGCTCTGACATGATCGACGGGCGCGACAGGGGGACATGGAGAACAGCACAGCATGAGCTCACACAGCACCGACGGCGGGCGCGTCGCCCTCGTCACCGGCTCGTCCTCGGGCATCGGCGCCGCCGTCGCCCGGCGTCTCGCCGGGGCCGGATACCGGGTCGTGGTCAACTCCGCCCGCTCCGTCGAGGCGGGCGAACGCCTCGCCGCCGAACTGCCCGGCGCCGTCTACCTCCAGGCGGACGTCTCCGACGAGACTCAGGCGGGGGCCCTCGTGGCGCGGGCCGTGGAGACCCTCGGCCGCCGCCTCGACCTCCTCGTCAACTGCGCGGGCACCACGCGGTTCATTGCGCACGACGACCTCGAAGCCGCATCGCCCGAGGTCTGGCGCCACCTCTACGACGTCAATGTCATCGGTGTCTGGCAGACCGTCACCGCCGCCGTCCCGCACCTGCGGAAGACCCGCGGCGCCATCGTCAACGTCTCCTCCCAGCTCCTCGCCAAGGCCCTCGGCCCCGACGTCCGGGTCAACGCGGTCGCGCCCGGCCTCATCGACACCCCCTGGTTCGACGGGGTCGAGGGCGCCGACCAGGCCAAGGCGCACGTGGCCGAGGTGGTCCCGCTGCGCCGCGTCGGCCGGGCCGAGGACATCGCCGGGGCCGTCCACGATCTGGCCCACTCCGCGTACATCACCGGCGAGGTGCTCCTCGTGGACGGCGGCGGCCACCTGCTCGGCTAGGGGCCCTTGCCGAGCAGGCCGGACCCGCGCCGTCACAGCGCGAGCTTGAAGCCCTCGTGGCTGCACGCGTACCCCAGGGAGGCGTAGAAGCGGTGGGCGTCCGTCCGCCGCTTGCCGCTGGTCAACTGGACCAGCGCGCACCCGCGTTCCCGCGCGCGTGCCGCGGCCCGCTCCATCAGTTCCCGGCCGAGTCCGCCGCCGCGCCGGTCGGCCCGGATCCGGACCGCCTCGACCAGGGCCCGCTCGGCGCCGCCCCGGCCGAGCCCAGGGATGTACGTGACCTGGAGGCAGCCCAGGACCAGCTCACCGTCCGTCAGGACCAGCAGCTCGTTGCGCGGATCGTCCCGGATGTCCGCGAAGGCCCGCTCGTACGCCTCGGTGACGGTCACCGAGGCGGGGTCCACGACGGTGTCCTCGTCGGCCAGGAGCGCGAGGACGGCCGGAAGTTCGGCACGGGTCGCGGGGCGCAGGGTCAGGTCACGAAGGATCATGGCGCGCAGTCTCGCACGCGAGCGGGGGTTGACCTCGACCAAGGTTGAGGGACGACGGTGGAGCCGTCCGAGGAACCCCCGAGGAGCAGGAGATGCTCATGAACGCCGTCGCCCACCCCGATGCCCGCCCCGACCTCCACCGCCCCGGAGTCGGCGCCGTCCTCGTCAGCACCTGGCGGGTCGGCACCCCCGAGCGCCAGCGCGCGGCCGTCGACGCCATCCGCAAGGCCTGGGAGAACAGGGAATGGCCCGACCTCGGGCTGCTCTCGTACAGCGTCTACGCCGGGACCGACGGGGACACACTGCTGCACTACTCGCAGTGGACCGCCGAGCAGGCCTACGAGGACTTCGTCCGCACCTACCGTGACGACCGGAACGCCGAGATCGACGCCGCCGTGCCCGGCATCGAGCGGGTGGAGCTCCGCCGCTACGCGCCGATCCACCGCTCCGCCGTCCTCGGCACGACGAGCACGGGGGAACTGCCCGGGGTCGTCGCGATCGTCGAGGCCGACTTCGACGGGCCCGACGCGGGGCGCCGGCGGGCCTGGGTGGACACCGTGCTCACCGCCCTGGACGAGGACGCGGCGCTGCGGCCGGGGCACGGCGGGACCAGCGTCCACTTCCATCTGTCGACCGACGGCGGCCGGGTCCTGAACTACGCTGAGGGGGAGAGCGGGCGGGCCCACGTGGCGTGGTCGGCCGAGGACGCCCGGACGAGCGAGGCCTGGGCGCGGGCGCACCACTACCCGGGGCTCGTGGGCAGCCGGGTGAAGCGGTACACGCCCGCGCTCAGCCTGAGCGCGGGCGTGTGACACGGCCGGACGGCCCGGAGCTGCTCGTCACCGCGCCGGGCCGCCCCGGGTGACTACGGGCGGAAGCGCAGGACCTGGGGGTCGTGGTCGCTGTCCTGGTCGGCGAACTCTGCGTTGATGTGGACGCTGTCGTACTCGAAGTGGTGCACGCCGGGGCTCGTCAGGATCTGGTCGAGCACCTGGCTGTTGCCCTGGAAGACGTACGAGTAGCGCTCGCTGCGCGGCAGCGACTTCACGGCCGGGTACAGCGCGCCGCCGTCGGTCAGCGCCTCCGTCGTCCCGGAGAACTCGAAGTCGTTGATGTCACCGACGACGAGGACGTCGGCCTGCTTCTCGACCGCGAGGAGCTGCTTCACGAAGCCGTTGACGGACTGCGCCTGGAGCAGCCGCTTCGCCTCGGACGAGCGGACCGGCGGCTGGTGGTGCGAGACGATGGACTCGTCGCCGCCCTTCGAACCGAAGTGGTTGGCGATCACGAAGACCGTACGGCCGCGGAAGACGAACTCGCCCGCGAGCGGCTTGCGGCTGCTCTCCCAGGCGGTGTTCGCCGGGTCGATCCGCCCGGGGGAGACCGTCAGGGCGGCGTGGCCCTTGCGGCCCGTCACGCCGGTGGCGGAGGTCGCGTCGGTGGCCGCGCGGTCCGTGAAGGAGACCCGCTCGGGGTTGAAGAGGAAGACCTGACGGATATTGCCGCCGGGCTCGCCGCCGTCCTTGTTGTTCTCCGGGTCGACCGAGCGCCACTCGTACGCCGGGCCGCCGGCCGCCACGATCGCGTCCGTGAACTTCTTCACCGTCTGGTCGGCGGCGACCGTGCCGTCGTTCTTGGCGCCGTTGTTGTCCTGGATCTCCTCCAGGGCGAGGATGTCGGGCGAGGCGAGGTGGGTGACGACCGCCTTCGCGAGCGCGTCGAACTTCTCCTGCGGGTCGCTCGGGTCGAGGTTCTCCACGTTGTACGTGGCGACGGCCAGCTCGTTCTTGTGCTGCTTGTCCGTGGACTCGCGCTCCAGGCCGCGGTCGGCGACCGTGCCGAGGGTGCGGGCGGTGATCGTGTAGCCGCCGAACTGGTTGAAGTCGAGCGGGCCCTCGGTGGTGCCGGTCAGCCGGTCGCCGACGTTCGCCTTGGGGAAGGGCTGCTGCGCGATCGGGGTCAGCGACTGGATCTGGAGCCGGCCGGTGTTCTGCGACTCGTACGAGCCGTAGACCGTGCCGCCGCGCCGGTTGCGGTTCTCCCACGGCTTCACCGTGACCCACAGCTCGGAGTACGGGTCGGTGGCGCCGACCACGCGCGAGGAGCCGATCCGGACGTTGGCGCCCTCAAGGGACTCGTAGTAGTCCAGGGCGTACGTCTCCGGGTCCAGGGCCAGGCCGTTGATCGAGCCGGCGGCGGCCGGGTCGCCCTCGGGGGCGTACGCGTCGGGGACGGACCAGGACGAGATGGTCACGGGGGCCGGGACGGCGTTGCCCTGCGAGACCACGGTGACGACCGGCTTGGAGAGCTGGGTCAGCGACTGGTTGCCGGAGTTCAGCCCACCGGGGACGTACTCGGTGACCGTGCCGCTCAGGCTGACCGCGTCGCCGACGGAGACCGTGGGGACGGAGCTCGTGAAGACGAAGAGGCCCTCGCTGGTGGCCGGATCGGCGTCGCCCTCGGGGTCCTGGATCCAGAAGCCGCGCGAGCCGTAGGTGCGGACGCCGGTGACGATTCCCGTCACGCCGGTGACCTGCTTGCCGACGAGCGGCGAGACGCGCGTGGTGCCCTGGATGTCGTGGATGCGGACACCGGCCGCGTCATCGGCGGCGGCGTTCGTCGAACCGGCCAGCAGACCCGCGGCGAGGGCGGCGGCGACGACGGCGGAGACCGCGGCGGAGCGCGCGACGGTGCGGCCGGCAGATCTCGGTATGGAGGAAGGCATCAGGGGACTCCGAGGGTGCTTGGAGGAACGGCAGATGAATCTACGCGCGTCAATCTCTGTGCAGGGCGCCCAACTTGTCAAGAGTCGACGGGTGTACGAAGGCTGACGGAAACGTGAACCGACGGACGTCCCCCCGGATGCGTCTACGCTGAGAGCCGCGCTCCGAGCCCGTCTCCGAGCCCTTTTCACCCGCCATCCTTCACCCACGGACGCGTCGAGGAGACCCCCCAGATGTCAGCGGAGCACCCCACCCTTCCCCCCGTTCGGCTGCGTGCGGACGCGGAGCTGGCGCGGGACGCGCTGGCGGCCCCCCTCCTCGCGAACGCGGTACGGCTCGCCCGCTGGGCCGGACCCGACATCCGGGTCGACGCCGGCGGCGAGCTCGTCGACGAGCAACTGCCCGAGGCCGTCGAGGTCCTGGGCCTCGCCGACGACGAGGACGGCGAGATCTCGGCGGGCGACGCCTGGCGCCTCGCCGTCGACACCGGCCTGGTGAACGTCGAGGACGGCGAGGAGGACGAGGCGGGTGACGCCCCCGGGCGGGCCTCGGCGGGCGACAACCTCGCGGTCGTCACGACCGGTTCGCCCCAGGACGTCCTCGCGCTCTGGCTGGACGGCTTCGACGCGGTCTTCGCCGACGCCGTCGCCCCGGTCCTCGACGACCTGGACGCGATCGTCGGCGAGGACGGCGAGATCGACATCGAGTCGCTCGACTGGGACCCCGAGATCGAGGCCGAGTTCCTGGAGGGCGTCCTCGGCAACCTCTACCTGCTCACCGTCAGCGAGGGCGGGCCCGGCGAGGGCCCGGTGCCGCTGCCCGCGCTCGCCGCGTCGATGGTCGTCCCCGACGACATGGGCGAACCGACCGACGACGTCCTGGAGCAGGTCTCGGACGCGATGATGCGGCTCGACGAGCAGTTCCGGCTGCTCGAACCGATCGGACTCGTCGAGTACCAGCCCGTCGACGAGGCGCTGATGGCCGACGAGGGCGAGGAGCCCGCACCGCCCATCGACGACGAGGACGTCACCCGGTACGGCATGGTCCGGCTCACCGAACTCGGTCTCTACGGCGTCCGGGCCCGGATGCTGGAGGCCGGTGTGGACGCCCCCGCCGTCGGCGACCTCGCCGACAAGGGCGCCGACGCGCTGCTCGACGGGATCGCCGGCTACCCGGAGGACGCCGCCCGCGAGGAGACCGCCGCCTGGCTGACCGGCCGCGTCCCGCTCGCCGCCGCCCGCGAGCTGCTGCACGCCGCACGCGGCTCGGACGCCGGCTCGCCGCTGCGCCGGCTCCACTGCCAGCAGACGCTGTCCCTGGTGGGCGCGGAGGCGGAGCCCGCCGTACGGGAGGTCCTGGACGACGCGGAACTCGGCGGCCTCGCGCGGGTCTGGCTCGCCGAGCGGGGCGCGGCGGACGTGCCCGCGCCGCCGGAGTCGATGATCTTCTGGCTGGCGATCGACACGATCGCGGCCCAGCTCGACGCGGACGGCGACCTGGAGGAGCTCCAGGAGCTGATCGAGGGGCTCACGGGGCGCCACGGCGGCTTCTTCGAGGCGGCCTGGCGGGTGGAGCACCCCGCGACCGCGGAGGTCCTGGAGGCGATGGGACGTCTGCACCGCGACAAGAGCGCGGCGAAGGAGGCCCGCAAGGCGGCCTTCAAGGCCCGGTCGCGGTCGGGGGCGTAGCCGCGCGGAGCGGTCGGGAGCGCGGTCGGGGAGCCGACCGCGGGGGACGGCGGCCACACCGGGCGGGCGTGGCCGGGGCCGTCGGTCGGGTTCGGGCGGCCGGGGCCGCCGGGCTGTGCGCCCGGCGGTGTTCCCGTGGCGTTCAGGCGGTGTTCGTGGCGGCGCGGGAGGGTGGCCCGCGACATCCGGGCCAGCACAGGGAGAACACCACACATGCCCCTCAACCGCAGAGAGTTCACGAAGCAGTCCGCAGTCGCCGGTGCGGGCCTCGCCCTCACCGGTGTGGTCGGTGCTCTCGCCACCGCGCCCGAGGCCCTCGCCTCCGACGACCTGGAGACGTACGGAGCCGGCCACGGCCATGGTCATGGACACGGCCACCGGCTCGGGTACGGAGAACTCGTCGCCGACCCCGAGGGGATGCTCGCCCTGCCCGCCGGGTTCTCGTACCGCGTCATCACCCACAGCGGTGTGACCCGGCTGGAGTCCGGCGAGTACACGCCCTCCAACCACGACGGCACCGCGGCCTTCGCCGGACCGCGCGGCACCACGTACCTGGTCAACAACCACGAGCTCAAGGGCACCCGCGACAAGTGGGACCACCCGGTCCCGCTCACCGAGGGGCTCGTCTACGACCCGGCCGCGGCCGGCGGCTGCACGGTCGTCGAGGTGCACCGTGACGGCACCGTCGCCGAGTGGGTCGGCATCGCCGGCACCTCCACCAACTGCGCCGGCGGCAGCACCGCCTGGGGCACCTGGCTGACGGGCGAGGAGAACTCGGACCGCGCCGGCGTCAACGGCATGACCAAGGACCACGGGTACATCTTCGAGGTCGACCCCCGCGACCGCCGCGCCAACCGCGCCCCGAAGCCGATCAAGGCCTTCGGCCGGTACGACCACGAGGCCGTCGTCATCGACCCCGGGCGCGGCCACGCCTACCTCACCGAGGACGCCTCCAACCCCAACGGGCTGCTCTTCCGCTGGGTGCCGCCGAAAGGCTTCGAGCACGGCCGTGGCAAGCTCCGTACCCTCGCCGACGACGCGGGTGTGCTCCAGGCCGCCAAGTGCATCGACTCCGCGGGCCGCTTCGTGGACGACCTCTCCCGGGCGACCCGGATCGGCACCGTCTACGGCGTGGACTGGGTCGACGTCCCGGACCGTGACGGCCGCACCGTCTCCGTCCGCAAGCAGTTCACGGACGGAGTGATCACCCGCGCCCGCAAGCTGGAGGGCATGTGGTGGGCCGACGGCGGCGCGTACGTCGTCTCCTCCTACGCGCGCGAGGAGAGCCCCGGTGCCGCGCACGACGGCCAGGTCTGGTTCTACGACCCCAAGCGGCGCACCCTCACCCTCAAGGTGCTGCTCGGCGTGAACGCGAACCCGGACGTGGACGGCGCCTACGACGGCCCCGACAACATCACCGTCTCCCCGTACGGCGGGCTCGTCATCGCCGAGGACGGCGAGGGCGTCCAGCACCTCTTCGGCGCCACCGATTCGGGCCGCACCTACCCGATCGCCCGCAACGACCTCAACGGCAGCGAGTTCACCGGCGTGACCTTCTCGCCCGACGGTGACACGCTGTTCGCCAACATCCAGGACCCGGGCATCATGGTGGCGATCACCGGCCCTTGGCGCCGCCAGCCGCGCCGCTGACCCGCACCGGTCCTTCACTTCTGACCTCTGGTCAGCTCCATGGACTGACATCTAACATGTCAGTCCATGGACGCATTACGGCCCGTGGGCCGGACCCTGCTGCGTGACCGGGCCTACGAGGCGCTGCGCGAGGCCATCGTGCGCGGCGACCTCGCCCCCGGCGCTCCGCTCAAGGACGCCGACCTCGCCGACCGGCTGGGGCTCTCGCGCGCGCCCGTGCGCGAGGCCCTGGCCCGGCTCGGCGACGAGGGGCTCGTCGAGTCCAAGCCGCAGAGCTACACCCGGGTCACCCGGCCGGTCAGCCGGGTCGTCCGGGACGCCGCCTCGGTGGTGCGGGTGATGCACGAACTCGCCGCCAGGACCGGCGTACCCCTGCTCGGGCCCGAGGGCATCCGGGCCATGCGCGAGGCCAACGAGCGTTTCGCCGCGGCCGTCCGCGCCTCCGACGTCGAGGCCGCCCTCCACGCCGACGACGAGCTGCACCAGGTCCTCGTCGTCGCCAGCGGCAACCACGCGGCCGCCGCCACGATCGCGCGGTACACCCCCCTGATCCGCCGTGTCGAGCGGCGCCTCTTCGGCGACGCCGGGAGCTGTGGCTCGGCCGAGCTGCACGCCCGGCTCATCGACGCGTGCGCGGCGGGCGACGCGGCGGAGGCGGTACGGGTCACCACGGAGATCTGGGCGGCCCTGGAGCAGCTGGCGGACGACGCCATCGAGGTGGCGGAGGTGACGGGCATTCCGGCGCCCACGCCGCCCGCCTCCTCCTCGTCGCACGGGTCCGCGGCTCCGTAGCGCGTTCGGCCCACCTCCGGCCCGCGTCCGGCCCGTGAGCCCGTCCCCGCGTCCGGCCCGTGAGCCCGTCCCGACGTCCGGCCCGTGCGCCGGTCCCCCGTCCGGCCGTGCCCGTCCCCCGCGCCACCGTCGACCAGCAGCCGTCACTCACCGGGAGCCGCTTTGCCGATCACCGACTTCGACCGCTACCCGCTCCTCTTCGGGCCCTCGCCGGTCCACCCCCTCGAACGGCTCACCCACCACCTCGGCGGCGCCACCCTCTGGGCCAAGCGCGAGGACTGCAACTCCGGTGTGGCGTACGGCGGGAACAAGACCCGCAAGCTGGAGTACCTGGTCGCCGACGCCCTCGCCCAGGGCTGCGACACCCTGGTCTCCATCGGCGGCGTCCAGTCCAACCACACCCGTCAGGTCGCCGCCGTCGCCGCCCGTGCCGGGCTGCGCTGCGTCCTCGTCCAGGAGAGCTGGGTCGACTGGCCCGACTCCGTCTACGACAAGGTCGGCAACATCCTGATCAGCCGCCTCGCGGGCGCCGACGTACGCCTGGTGAAGGCGGGCTTCGGGATCGGCTTCAAGGAGAGCTGGGAGCTGGCCCTGCGGGAGGTCGAGGAGAGCGGAGGCAAGCCGTACGCGATCCCGGCAGGGGCCTCGGACCACCGGCTCGGCGGGCTCGGCTTCGCGAACTGGGCGTACGAGGTGGCGGAGCAGGAGAGCGAACTCGGCGTCTTCTTCGACACGGTGGTCGTCTGCTCGGTGACCGGCTCCACCCAGGCCGGGATGGTCGCGGGCTTCGCCGCGCTCGCCGAGGAGGTGGGCGGACCGGCCCGCCGCATCATCGGCGTCGACGCCTCCGCGAAGCCGGGGCCGACGCACGAGCAGGTCACCCGGATCGCCCGGGACACCGCCGCTCTCATCGGCGTCGAGCGGCCGGTGACGGCGGCCGACGTCGAGCTGGACGAGCGCTATCACGCCGGCGTGTACGGCATCCCGGACGAGGCGACCCTCGACGCGATGAGGCTCGCCGCCCGCACCGAGGGCATGGTCACCGATCCCGTGTACGAGGGGAAGTCGATGGCGGGACTGATCGATCTGGTGGACCGGGGAGAGATCGGCCGGGACTCGACCGTGCTCTACGCCCACCTCGGCGGCCAGCCCGCCCTCAACGCGTACAGCGCCCTGTTCTGATCCGGGAACCCGGCCGCTCAGAGTGCCTGGGCGGCCGGCTTCACCATGCCCCGGACGGTCCGCGACTTCACGAACTCGCCCATCGCCGTCATCTCCCACTCGCCGGAGAACTGCTTGATCAGCTTGGCCATCATCACGCCGGTCTGCGGCTCGGCGGTGGTCAGGTCGAAGCGGACCAGCTCCTCGCCCGTCGCCGCGTCGATCAGCCGGCAGTAGGCCTTGGCGACCTCGGTGAACTTCTGCCCGGAGAACGAGTTCACCGTGAACACCAGACCGGTGGCGTCGGCGGGCAGCCGGCCGAGGTCGACGACGATCACCTCGTCGTCGCCCGCGCCCTCACCGGTGAGGTTGTCGCCGGAGTGCTTCACCGAGCCGTTGAGGATGGACAGCTTGCCGAAGTAGCAGCTGTCCAGGTGGTTGCGCTGCGGGCCGTACGCGATGACGGAGGCGTCCAGGTCGATGTCCTTGCCCCGGTACGCGGGCTCCCAGCCGAGGCCCATCTTGACCTGGGAGAGCAGCGGACGGCCGCCCTTGACCAGGGACACCGTCTGGTTCTTCTGGAGGCTGACCCGGCCCTTGTCGAGGTTGATCTTGCCGGAGGGGGCGGGGGCCGGGGGAGCGGGCGGCGTGGCGGCCGCGATCCGGGGGTCCACCGGGGCGACGGGCGGCGCGGGCGGGGCCGGGGGTGCCACCGGAGGGGCGACGGGGGCGGGCGGGGCGACGGGGGCGGCGGCGGCCGGGGCGGCGGGCTCGTCGTCCACCGAGACGCCGAAGTCGGTCGCGATGCCCGCCAGGCCGTTCGCATAGCCCTGGCCGACGGCACGGGCCTTCCACCCGCCGTTGCGCAGATAGATCTCGACGACGACGAGTGCCGTCTCGGTGGCCAGCTGCGGCGGGGTGAAGGTGGCGAGGACGGTGCCGTCGTCCGCGTTGCGAAGGGTGGCGGTGGGCTCGATGCCCTGGAAGGTCTGGCCCGCGGCGTCGGGGCTCGCGGTGACGACGATCCTCTCGATGCCGGCCGGGACGGCGCCGGTGTCCACCAGGATCGCGTCGGGGGCGGCACCGCCGCCGGAGCGGTAGGTGACACCGGGGCCGGACGGCTGGTTGTAGAAGATGAAGTCGTCGTCCGAGCGCACCTTGCCGTTGGCGCCGAGCAGCAGGCCCGAGACGTCGAGCCGCACCGGGGCGGCGACGTCCACCGCCACGCGCGCGGCGGTGAGAGGGATGTTCGAGCCGGGGGTCATAGCGGTCATGCCTGGGCTAACGAACCGGGCACCTTTGCCGTTCCCTTACCCTCGGCCGGTTCGGCCACCTTGATTACGGGGGTGGTTCCTGGCCTGCCGCTCGTTGCCGAAGCGGTACGAGCCCGTCCACCGGGCCATGACGAGCTGGGAGTCGCCCGACTCGACCTCGGCGAGGAACTTCTCCGCGCGGGCGCCGCGCAGCACGCCCGCGGCGCGACCCAGGTGGGTGAGGACCACCGAGCCGTCCCGGCGCTGTTCGTACGTGAATCCATGGGGTCGTGGCATGCCGGGCATCCTGCCGTTCCCGGTCAGATCCGTCATATGAATATTCTTTCGACCCATGGGTGCAGTGGGGGCGGAGGGGCCGGTGGAACCGGCGGGGCTGGGGGGCGCTGTGGGCAGGGTCGACGGGAGCTGTTTTCGGACAGAGGACGTGGACGAGGCGCGCGTGGAGCTCGACGCCCGCTACTACGCGAACCGGATGGACCTCGTCGATCGTGAGCGTCGCCCCTTCGCGGCGCGCTTCGACACGGTCGTGCTGGGCCCCCTGGTCATCGGTGACCTGAGCTGCGGGGCCGATGTGCGGATGAGCTTCGGGGAGCTGGGCGCGTACCACCTGAACGCACCGCTCAGCGGGCGGATGGAGATGCGCCAGGGCGGGGCCTCGATCGTCGCGACGGAGACCGAGGCCCTGCTGCTCGACCCGGCGGGCGACACCTTCCTCGACCGCTGGACCGGAGACTGCCGGACCCTGTCGGTCAAGGTCGGGGCGGCCGAGCTGCGCGAGCGCCTGGAGGCGCTGACCGGCCGCCCGCCCAGGGGCCCGCTCGTCTTCGCGCCCGGCCTGGACATCACGCGTGGTCCCGGTCTGAGCTGGGTGCGGTTCGCCCGCCAGGTCGCAGCGGAGGCGCTCGCCGGCGAAGGCCTCGCCCGGCACGAGCTGGTGGCGCGTCCTCTGCAGGAGGCGCTGCTCAACGGGCTGCTCCTGGCCGCCGAGCACCCCTGGCGCGAGGCGCTCGCGCACCCGGGGGAGCCGCGGCGGCCGGCCCCGGTCAAGCGCGTGATGGACGCGGTGCGGGAGCGGCCCGAGCATCCGTTCACGACCACCGAGCTGGCCTCCCTGGCCCGGGTGAGCGTGCGCCGCCTCCAGGAGTCGTTCCGCGAGTACGTGGGGATGTCGCCGATGGCGTACGTGCGGGAGGTCCGCCTCGACCGGGCCCGCGAGGAGCTGCGGGCGGCCGCGCCGGACGAGGTGGGCGTGAGCGAGGTGGCCTGGCGCTGGGGCTTCGCCCACCAGGGTCGTTTCGCGGCGCGCTACCGGGAGAAGTTCGGCGAGTCGCCGTCGGAGACATTGCGCGGGTGCCGCTGAGGGGCTGTCCGCACGGGCGGCGCGGGGGCCGTGCGGACGGCGCCGCAGGTCCGGCGTACGCCGGGGCGCGCAGGGGGCGCGTAATTCGTTGACCGGCGGCGTTCCATGCATCAACCCGCCGCGCATTCCGGACAGAGGCCGCGTTCCGCGGCTCGCGATGATCTTCGTGCGGGCCTACGGTGAGCAGGTCCGGCGCCAGCGTGCACCGTGACCCGGGCCCCGGCCGGCTCCCCCGTATCAGTCCGGCCGGGTCCTGCGTACCCCTGCTCGCTCCCGCCCGTGCGCCGGGAAGCCTCAGGCGAGGCCTCCGTTGCTCATCAGCAGCTGCCCGTTGATCCACTGCCCCTCGGGCGAGCAGAGGAAGTCCACCAGGTGCGCGGTGTCCCGAGGGGTGCCGAGGCGGCCGAGCGGCGTCTGCCGCACCATCTCCTCCCGGAGCGGCTCCGTCATCCAGCCGGTGTCGATCGGACCCGGATTGACGACGTTGGCGGTGACCCCGAGGTGCGCGAGCTCGCGCGCGGCGGCCAGCGTGATGCGGTCGAGAGCGCCCTTGCTCGCCCCGTACGGGAGGTTCCCCACGGTGTGGTCGCTCGTCAGGGCGACGACGCGGCCGGCCCCGGAAGGGCCGGTGAACCGTCGGCCGTATTCCCGGATCAGCAGCCAGGACGCGCGCGTGTTGACCGCGAAATGGCGGTCGAAGCTCTCGACGGTGGTGTCGAGGAGCCCGGAGTCGACCGACTCGCAGTGGCACATGACGAGGGCCGTGACCGGGCGCCCGAGCCGCTCCTCGGCCGTGTCGAAGACGCGCGCGGGTGCCTCGGGGTCGGCGAGGTCTGCCTCGACGGCCGTGCAGGCGGCACCCCGCGCGGCGAGCCGCTCGGCGAGGGCCGCGGCCGCGCCCCGTTCCTCGCCCCACTCCATGCGCCGGTCGTACGGGGTCCAGTACGTGAACGCGACATCCCAGCCGGACTCCGCGAGGCGGTCGGCGATGCCCGCGCCGATGCCGACCGTACGGCCGACGCCGGTCACGAGGGCGAGCGGGCGGTGGTCCATGGGGATGCTCCTGTCGTTCGGTGCGGTCGCCGGTGCGGGGTCGCGCGGAATCAGTGCGGCCACTGGGGCGGGGACACGCAGAAGTGGCCGCCCAGGTAGAGGGCGTCGGCGCTGTCCTCCGGCGGGAAGCCCTTCTCGGCGATGAGCTTCTCCGCGTAGACCTCGGAGTCGTCCTGCGGGGCGAAGCCGAGCGCCCGGGCCGAGGAGAGGTCCCACCACGCGCGCGTGTTGGCGGACGAGCCGTAGACGACCGTGTGGGCCACGTCCTCGGCGGTGAGCGCGGCGTGCAGGAGCCGGGCGCCGTCGGCCGGGCTGAGCCACATCGACAGCATCCGGACCGAGGTGGGTTCGGGGAAGCAGGAGCCGATGCGGACCGAGACGGTCTCGACGCCGTGCAGGTCCCAGTAGAGCTGTGCCAGGTCCTCGCCGAAGCACTTCGACAGGCCGTAGAAGGTGTCGGGGCGGTGCGGGGTGTCGACCGGCACGAGCGGGTCGCCCTCGCGCGGCTGCCGGGTGAAGCCGACGGCGTGGTTGCTGGAGGCGAACACCACGCGCGGGACGCCCTCCTCGCGGGCGGCCTCGTAGAGGTTGTACGTCCCGGCGATGTTGGCGGCCATGATCTTGTCGAAGGTCGACTCCAGGGAGATGCCCGCCAGGTGCACGATCGCGTCGACGCCCCGGACCGCCTCGCGCAGTGCCGCGCGGTCCGCGAGGTCGGCGACGATCGCGTCCGGCGCCCCCGGCACGGGGGCGACGTCCAGGAGGCGGAGCTCGTAGCCATGCGGGGGCAGCAGCTCCCGCATCAGCGTGCCGACGCCTCCGGCGGCGCCGGTGAGCAGGACGGTGCGGGGTACGGCCATGAAGGGGATCTCCTCCGTCGAGCGGCATGCGGTGGCATTCAACTGCATACCGTGGCATTCACGTGAGTGGAATTCACAACCGTGGACACGCTAGGGAGCGGCCCGACGGAGCGTCAAGAGTGTGCGACAGGGCGCGTTCTCTCCTTGACCGGCCCTTCCGTGCTGTTCTAGCGTGCGGAGCGTCAGCGTTCAAGAATATGGATGACAGTCATAACTGTGCACGAGATGGCCCTGCACGACGGACTTCCCTGGGAGCGACCGTGACCACTGCCCCGCTCGCCGGCCGGCTCGACGGCCTGCTGTTCTTTCCCGTCACCGCCTTCGCGCCGGACGGCTCCGTCGACCTCGACACCTTCCGCGCCCATGTGCGCGCGGGCGTCGACGCGGGCGCCGCCGCCGTGTTCGCCTGCTGCGGCACCGGCGAATTCCACGCCCTCACCCCCGAGGAGTTCCGGGACTGCGTCGCCGCGGCCGTCGAGGAGACCGCCGGCCGCGTCCCCGTCGTGGCGGGCGCCGGCTACGGCACCGCCCTCGCCGTCCGGTACGCCCGGCTCGCCGAGGAGGCCGGCGCCGACGGACTCCTCGCCATGCCGCCGTACCTCGTCGTCGCCGACCAGGCGGGACTGCTCCGCCACTACACCGAACTCGCCGCCGCGACCTCGCTCGACGTCATCGTCTACCAGCGCGACAACGCGATCCTCACCCCGGCCACCGCCGTCGCCCTCGCCCGCACGGACGGGATCATCGGCCTCAAGGACGGCCTCGGCGACCTCGACCTGATGCAGCGGATCGTCAGCGCCGTCCGCGCCGAGGGCCTCGACCTGCTCTACTTCAACGGCCTGCCGACCGCCGAACTCACCGTCCCCGCCTACCGGGGCATCGGCGTCACCCTCTACTCCTCCGCCGTCTTCTGCTTCGCCCCCGACGTCGCCCTCGCCTTCCATCGCGCGCTCACCACCGGCGACGACACCACCGTGAACCGGCTCGTCGACGACTTCTACCGGCCGCTCGTCGAACTCCGCGCCCAGGGACAGGGGTACGCCGTCTCGCTCGTCAAGGCGGCGGTGCGACGTGGAGGCCTGGACGTGGGACACGTACGGCCGCCGCTGAGCGAACCCGCTCCCGAGCACGTCGACGCCCTCATGCTGCTCGTCGAGCAGGGACGCGCCGCCCTGAAGGAGCTCGGCGCGTGAGCGGGGACGCGGCGACCGCCGGGACCGCCGGCACCGACGGCGGGGGCGGAGGCATGCGCGCCGGTGCCTTCGTCTACCCCTGGGACGTCGACGGCGACCCCGCCGCACCCGGGCTCCTCGCCGAGCTCGGTCTCGCACAGGTCACCCTCGCCGCCGCCTACCACTCCACCCGGGCGCTGACCCCCCGTCACCCCGCCCACCGGATCGTCACCGCCGAGCACGCCGCCGTGCTCTACCCGCCGGACCCGGACCGCTGGGCCGGCCGGGCGCTCCGCCCGTACCCGGCGGGGGAGTGGGCCCCCGGCGACGCCTTCGGGCGGGCCGCCGAGGCCCTCGCGCCCACCGGCCTGGAGGTGCACAGCTGGGTCGTGCTCGCGCACAACTCCCGCCTCGGCGCCGAACATCCGGAGACCTCCGTCGTCAACGCCTACGGCGACCGCTACCCCTGGGCGCCCTGCGTCGCCCATCCGGAGGTCCGCGCCCTCCTCGTGGACCTGGCCGCCGAGGCCGCCGTACGGCCCGGCGCCGCCGGCACCGAACTGGAGTCCTGCGGCTGGTACGGCCTCGCCCATCTCCACGCCCACGACAAGACCGGCGGCGTCGCCCTCGGCGAGCGCGAGCAGTACCTGATGTCGCTCTGCTTCTGCCCCTCCTGCCGGGAGGGGTACGGGGACGAGGGCGCCGATCCCGACGAGCTGGCCGCCGCCGTGCGGGGCGCCCTGGAGCCCGTATGGGCCGGATCGGGTCCGCCGGGCGACCTCGGTGCCCTGGAGGCTCCGGCCGGGGCCTGGCGTGCCGGGGCCGCCCGCACCTTCCAGGAGGCCGCCGTGGCCGCCGTACGGGCCGCGGCCCCGCCCGGCTTCCGGGTCCTGCTGCACGCCGACCCCGACCCGTACCGCTGCGGCGCCGACACCGGAACCGACCCGGCGCATGTCCTGGGCCTCGCGGACGGGGTGGTCGCCCGGCCGCACCGGGTCGCGGAATTCTCGGCCCACGCGCGCGCGGGCACCGTCCTCGCGGCGAACCTGTCCGTCGTCACCGGCATGGGAGGCGCGCCCGGCCGGCTGGCCGACGAGGCCGAGCGGGCCCGCGAGGCGGGCGCCACCGAACTGCGGCTCTACCACGCCGGGCTGGCCCCGGACGAGGACCTGGCCGCCGTCCGGACGGCCCTGCGGAAGCTGGGCTAGAGACCCCGGGGGTGTTGCGCGGGTGGCCTGCCGGCGGGGCCGGACGCCCCCCTAGGACGCCTTCTCCGGCTCCCCCGGGGGAGCGGCCAACAGGCGGGCGGCGGAGGCGCGGGTGTCCGCGACATGAGCGCGGGCCAGTGCCTCCGCGCCGTCCTCGTCGCGGTCGCGGACGGCCTCGTAGAGCCGCTCGTGGGCCCCGCACATCGGCTCGCCGTCCGACTGCGCCGAGGTGAGCCGGAAGAGCCGCCGCAGCCGTGAGTCGAGCGGCGCCATCAGGTCCACCAGGAGCGGGTTGCCGGAAAGTTCGACGATCTGCCGGTGGAAGTCGGCGTTGAGGGAGACGGCCTCGCGGAGCCGTCCGGACTCCGCCGCCTTCCTGGCCCGCGCCAGCAGCCGTTCCAGATCCCGCAGTTGCGGGGGGCTCGCGTGCCGGGCGGCGAGCCGCGCGGCCAGGCCCTCCAGGTTCTCCCGTACGTCGAAGAGGTACTCGGCGTCCTCCGGGCCGAAGTCCGCCACCACCGAACCCCGGCGCGGCTGCACCGAGAGGAAGCCCTCCGACTCCAGGCGCTGCATCGCCTCGCGCACCGGTACCCGGGAGACCCGCAGCTCGTCGGCGACCTCCCGCTCCACGAGCCGCATGCCCGCCGGGTACTCCGCCTCGATGATCCGCTCGCGCAGCTCCACGTAGACCCGCTCCCGCAGGGACGGGTGGGTGTCCCCGATGGCGGTGCCGCGGGCGGCGGGGCGGTGGACGGTCATGAAGGGGCTCCAGTCGGGTGGATGTCGTGCTCCTTCGATCTTCGCAGACCGGTGCGCGGGGGAACCGTCGGCCCCGGTCCGCCACATTCGGCCTCAGCCAACCGTTGCTTGGTATTCGGTATACCAGATACCTTGGCGCCGCACCGCGCTCACCAGGGGAGACTTCGCCATGGCCCCTTCGAGCCGTACGGAACCCGCGAAGGAGAAGCCATGAGCGAGGCCCCTGCCCCGCCGACCACCGCGACCGACGAGCCCACCGCCCTCGTCCGCGCCACGCTCCCCGACGGCCGCACCGTCGACGTCCGTCTCCGCGACGGCCGCGTCCACGCGGTCGAGGACCACGTCCCCGGCCGCCCCACCCCGCCCGGCGCCCTCGACCTCGCCGGCGCGCTGCTGCTGCCCGCCCTCGTCGACGGGCACGCCCACCTCGACAAGACCCTCCTCGGCGCGCCCTGGCGCCCGCACCGCGCCACCGCCACCCTGCGCGAGCAGATCGCCGCCGAGCGCGCGTCCCGCCGCACCGAGGAGGTGTCCGTCGCCGAGCGCGCCGCCGCCCTCGCCTGCCGGATGGTCTCCCTCGGCACCGGCCACGTCCGCTCCCACGTCGACGTCGACCCGGACACCGGCCTCGACCATCTGCACGCCCTCCTCGCCGTGCGGGAGACCGTCCGCGACCGGCTCGGTATCCAGCTCGTCGCCTTCCCGCAGAGCGGGGTCGTCACCGCGCCCGGCGTCGTCGACCTCCTCGACGCGGCCCTCACCGACGGCGCCGACCTCATCGGCGGGCTCGACCCGGTCGGGTTCGACGGCGACGCCGACGGCCAGCTCGACCTCGTCTTCGGACTCGCCCAGCGCCACGGCAAGGGCGTCGACCTGCACCTCCACGACGGCGGCGAGACCGGCACCGCCCAGCTGCGGAACATCGCGGCCCGCACCGCCGCGCTCGGCCTCGGCGGCAAGGTCGCCGTCAGCCACGCCTACGCCCTCGGCGACGTCGACGACGCCGAACTCGACCGCACCTGCGCGGCACTGGCCGCCGCCGGGGTCGCCATCATGACCAACGGCCCCAGCGGCCCCATGCCACCCGTCCTGCGGCTGCGCGAGCACGGCGTCCGGGTCTTCGCGGGCTCCGACAACATCCGCGACACCTGGTGGCCCTACGGCACCGCCGACATGCTCGAACGCGCCACGATCATCGGCCTCAGGGCCGGACTCATGACCGACGCCGAACTGGGCGCCGCCGCCTCCCTCGTCACGGACGACGCCGCCACCGCGCTCGGGCTCACCGGCTACGGCCTCACCCCGGGCAGCCGCGCCGACCTCGTCGCGGTCGCCGCGGGCTCCGTCGCCGAGGCCGTCGCCTCCCACCCGCGCCGACTGCTCGTGCTGCACGGCGGCCGGGTCGTCGGACCCTTCGTCGACGACACCTACCCCGCACTCGTACCGGCCGCAAGAGGAGCGAGATGAGCACCGGAACCACCCCTCGTACGACCCGGGCGGCGGCGACGCCGGAGGCGGGGAAGCTCGCCTCCGGCAGGATCGGCACCTTCGACCTCGTCTTCTTCGTCGTGGCCGCCGCCGCGCCGCTCACCGTGCTCGCCGGGGTCGCGCCCTTCGCCATCGGCATCGGCGGCCCCGGGGCCCCGCTCGCGTATCTGATCTCGGGGGCGCTGCTGGCCCTCTTCGCCGCCGGTTTCACGGCGATGAGCCTGCACGTCCGCAACGCCGGGGCCTTCTACGCGTACGTGGCCCGCGGCCTCGGCCGCACCCTCGGCGTCGGCACCGCGTATGTCGCCGTCGTCTCGTACAACCTCGTCACGCCCGGGGTCGCCGCGGCCTTCGGCTACTTCGCCGCCGGATCGATCCGCGACTCCACGGGCGTCGACGTGCCGTGGTGGCCGCTCTCCGGGGTATGCGTGCTCGCCGTCGGCGTGCTCGGCTGGCTGAAGGTCACGCTCAGCGCCAAGGTCCTCGGCATCGCCCTGGTCCTGGAGGTCCTGTCGCTCGTCGTCATGGACGTCGGCATCATCGGCGAACGCGGCACGGCCGCCCTCGACACCGCGTCCTTCGCGCCCTCGACGCTCGCCGCCGGCGGGGTCGCGGGCATGTTCGTCCTGGTCATCGGCGCCTTCACCGGCTTCGAGGCGACCGCGATCTTCGCCGAGGAGGTGCGCGAGCCGCGCAGGACGGTGCCCCGCGCCACCTTCATCGCGATCGGCTTCCTCGCGGTCTTCTACTCCCTGGGCTGCTGGCTCGTCATGGGCGCCTTCGGCACCGACAAGGCCGTGGAACTGGCCCGCGCGGCCGACGGACCGGAACTGACCTTCCGGGCGGCCGAGTCGTACGCCGGACCCTGGCTGGCGGACGCCATGCACGGCCTCATCGTCGTCAGCGCCTTCGCCGCGACCCTCGCCTTCCACAACGCCGCCGCCCGCTATCTGTACGCCCTCGGCCGCGAGGGCCTGCTGCCCCGCCGGCTCGGCGCGGTCTCCGGCAGGCACGGCTCGCCCGGCGGGGCCGTCGTCGCCCAGACCGCCTTCAACCTGGCGATCGTCGGCGCCGGAGCGCTCCTCGCCGCCGACCCGTACGGCGAGGTCTTCCTCTGGACCAACAGCGTCGGCGTCCTCGGCATCATGGGCATGCAGGCCCTCGCCGCGCTCGCCGTCTGGGCCTACTTCCGCCGTGACCGCCACGGCCTCTCGGCGGCCCGGGTGGTCTGGGCCCCGCTCGTCTCCTGCGCGGGCCTCGCGGTCCTCACCGTCCTCGCGGTGGTCCACTTCGACCTCCTGACCGGTCGCACGGGCGCCGTGAACACGGCTCTCCTGGTACCGCTCCCCGCGGTGCTGGCGGCCGGCCTCCTGGTCGCCCTCCGCATCCGGCGCACGGACCCGGAGCGGTACGCCTCCCTGACGACGGTGGACGTGGAACGCGACTGATCCGGTACGGGGTGGGGGCGGGGCCGCGCAACGGGCCCCGCCCCCACCCCGTACCCAGGCGGGTACCTGCGGGCGACCCGTCAGACCAGGCGGCCGTCCCGGGCCACCACCCGGCCCGCGCGGACCACCACGTCGCGGCGCGGGAGGTCCACCACCGCCTGGGGGAGGCACTCCCCGTCGAGCAGCATGAAGTCGGCAGGCGAGCCGGGGCGGAGGTCCGCCTCGGGGAGGCCCAGGAGGGCCGCGCCGCCGTCTGCCGCCAGCCGGAAACACGCCTCGAGCTCCTCGTCGAGCCGCAGGTCCAGGGCCCAGGCCGCGAGCCACGCGCGGTGCAGCATGTCCGCGTTGCCGAACGGGCTCCAGTTGTCCCTGACCCCGTCCGAGCCGAGGCCCACCCGCACCCCGCGCTCGGCGAGCCGCCGGAACGGCAGGATCGTCGTCACCGACAGCGCGACCGTCGTGAGGGCGATGTCCGCCTCCGCGAGGAGGTCCGCCGTCTCGTCGAGTGCACGGCCCGACAGACCGGCCACCGCGAAGGCGTGCGCCACGCTCACCCGGCCCTGGAGCCCCAGCGCGCGCGTGCGGGCCGCGATGTCCCGCAGCGGGGCCAGACCCTGCTCGCCCCGGTCGTGCAGATGGATGTCGAGGCCCAGGCCGTGCTTCTCCGCCAGCGCGAAGACGGTGCCGAGCTGGTCGCCCCCGGCCGCTGCGCCCTCAGCGTCGAAGCCCGCCGGGTCGATGCCGCCGATGTGCGTCACCAGACCGCTCGCCGCCGCCTCCGCGAGCAGCTCGGCCACCCCCGGCGTACGGATCACGCCGTGCTGCGGGAAGGCGACCAGCTCCACGTCCACGATCCCGGCCAGCTGCGCCGCCGCCTCGGCCACCCCCTCGATCCCGGAGAGACCGTAGGCCGGGGCCACGTCCGCGTGGGCGCGCATCGCGCGCGTGCCCTGGGCCGCCGCGTGCGACATCAGCCGCAGCGCCCGCTCGCCCACCGGCGTCGGCAGCGCGCGGGCGAGTTCCACGTCCCCGGCGACGTACTCGGCGATGCCGTCCGCCGGTCGCCTGCTGCGCCAGGGCTCGCCCCAGGACGTCTTGTCGGGGTGGATGTGCGCGTCGACCAGGGTCGGCAGCGCGAGCCGCCCGCCGCCGTCGACCCGCTCGACGACGGCGCCCTCCGGGACCTGCGGCACCAGCACGCCGTCCACGGAGATCAGGTCGCCGGCCGGCCCTCCGAAGGGCCGTACGTCGTGGAACAGGGTCGCGGTGCGGGGCGGCGGCGGGGTCACGGGGGTCTCCTCGGAGCGGTCGACGGCACGGAAGGCGATGCCGCGATCTGGTATACCACGGAGCCCGTCGAGAGCCCCGCCACGCCCCTCACCAGGCCAGATCCTCCAGTGCGTCCAGATCCGGGACCTCCGGCACGATCGGTTCCGCGTCGTCCGCGCCCACCCGCAGCTCCGCCCAGATCGTCTTGCCGCGCCGGCCGTAGCGGGTGCCCCAGCGCTCCGCGTACTGCGCCACCAGATACAGCCCGCGCCCGCCCTCGTCCGTCGCCGCCGCGTGCCGCAGATGCGGCGAGGTGCTGCTGCCGTCCGACACCTCGCAGATCAGCGTCCGGTCGTGGAGCAGCCGTACCCGGACCGGGTCGGCCCCGTACCGCACCGCGTTCGTGATCAGTTCGCTGAGGACCAGCTCCGCCGTGAACGCGAGCCCGTCGAGCCCCCACTCCGACAGCTTCGCCGCCGCCGCGTTCCGCACCGGAGAGACCGCCGACGGGTCGCGCGCCACCTCCCACTCGGCGATCCGCTCGCGGTCGAGCAGCCGGGTGCGGGCCACGAGGAGGGCGATGTCGTCACGCGGCGTGGGCGAGAGGAGGGTCGCGAGGACGTCGGCGCAGGTCTGCTCCGGGCTGCGGTCCGGTCGGGCGAGCGTGGACCGCAGCAGCCCCAGACCCGTGTCGAGGTCCCGGCCCCGGTCCTCCAGGAGCCCGTCCGTGAAGAGGACCAGCTTGGTGCCCTCCTGAAGCAGCAGCTCCGTCGCCTCGAACGGCACATCCCCCAGACCCAGACCCAGCGGCAGCCCCGGAGCCAGCTCGGGGAACTCCACCCGCCCGTCCGCACCCACCAGGGCCGGACCGGGATGACCCGCGCTCGCCACCGTGCACGCCCCCGACGCCGGGTCGTAGATCGCGTACAGGCAGGTCGCGCCAGTGATGCCCTCCTCCCGCCGCCGCCCCTCGCCGTCCGGCCCCTCCGACTCCCGGTCGTCGATCCGGGCCGTCAGCTCGTCGAGATGCCCGAGCAGCTCGTCCGGCGGCACGTCGAGGGTCGAGAAGTTGTGCACCGCCGTCCTCAGCCGCCCCATGGTGGCCGCCGCGTGCAGCCCGTGCCCGACGACGTCCCCGACGACGAGCGCCACCCGCGCGCCCGGCAGCGGGATCACGTCGAACCAGTCGCCGCCCACTCCCGCCTTCGCCGGGAGATAGCGGTACGCCACGTCCACCGCGCTCTGGTCCGGCAGCACCCGGGGCAGCAGGCTCCGCTGGAGGGTCACCGCCATCGCGTGCTCCCGGGTGAACCGGCGCGCGTTGTCGATGGCGACCGCCGCCCGCGCCGCCAGCTCCTCCGCGAACGACAGGTCCTCCTCGCCGAACGGCTCGGGCGTGTCCGCGCGCCAGAAGTTCGCCATCCCCAGGACCACCCCGCGGGCCAGCAGCGGCACCGTGAGCAGCGAGTGCATGCCGTAGGCGAGGGCCTGCGCCGCGCCCTCCGGGTCCTGTTCCCGCCAGCCCTCCGCCGAGGCGAGCTCCGCCTGCGCCACCGCGTGCCCCGCGTTCAGGGCCGTCGCCATCGGGGTGCTGCGGACGTCGAACCGAATGGTGTCCCCGACCGGCTGGAGCGGCTGGTCGGGCCGCAGCCCGCTCAGCGCCGTCCGCCGCATCTCCGTGCTCACCGGCGAGGACGGCGGCGGCTCCTCGCCGCGCAGCACCGGTTCGAGCAGCTCCACCGTCGCGAAGTCCGCGAACCGCGGCACCGCGACCTCCGCCAGCTCCTCCGCCGTCCGTACGACCTCCAGGGTCGTCCCGATCCGGACCCCCGCCTCGTAGAGCAGCTGGAGCCGGCCGCGGGCCACCGCCGCCCGGCCGGTCAGGGCGGCCAGCTCGGTGGTGTCCCGCATCGTCATCACGCAGCCGGACTCCCGTCCGGCCGGAAGCGTGGGCCGTACGCTCACCGCGAGCAGCCGGTCGCCCGCCCGGTGCACCTCGTCCGTGGCCGACCGGCCGGACTCCAGGAGTTCGACCGTACGGGCGTCGAGTCCGAGTTCCGAGACGTGCAGCCGCTCCATGTCGGCCGTGAGGCCGAGCAGACGGCGCGCCTCGTCGTTGGCGAGCAGCAGCCGGCGGTCCGGGCCCACGATCAGGACCCCTTCGCGCACCGCGTGCAGCACCGCCTCGTGGTGCTCCTTCATCCTGGTCATCTCGGTCGGGCCGAGGCCGTGGGTCTGCCGCCGCAGACGCCGGCTCACCAGGGCGGCCCCGCCCACGGCGAGCACGAGCGCGCCTCCGGCGACGCCGATGAGCAGCGGCAGCCGGTCCCGCACCGCGTCCGTGATGTTCTCCACCTCGACGCCGCTGGTGACCATGCCGACGATGCGGCCCTGGTCGTTCACGACGGGGACCACGGCCCGGACGGCGTCGTTGGGCGCGCCACGGAACAGTTCCGTGTAGGACTCGCCGTCCACCACCGCCCGGTTGAGGTCGCCGGTCACCCTGCGGCCGATCAGCTGCGGCTCCGAGTCGGTGTAGCGCACGCCGTCCCGGCTCAGGACCGCGATGAAGTCCACCCCCGTCGCCCGCCGGGTCTCCTCCGCCCGTTTCTGGAGCACGGCCGTCGGGTCCGGCGAGGCGAGCGCCGCGTCGATGCCGGGCGCCTTCGCGAAGGCCTCGGCGACCGCGAGCGAGCGGACCTTGGCGTCCCGCTCGGTGTCGCTGCGCGCCTGGTAGAACGTCACGAACACGACCGCCGCGATCACCAGGAGCGCGATCAGCGCCTCCAGGGCGAACACCTGCCCGGCCACGCTCCGCAGCCCCGTCCCGCGTTGACCGGGGTGCTTCCCGGATGCCCCGGGGCCCTTTCCGCGTGCCCCGTCCCGGGCGGTCATCCCGTGCTCCGGGCGATGAGCAGCGCCACGTCGTCCGGCGCGCCGGGCCGGCGCAGTGCCCGGAGGAGCTGGTCGCAGGTCTCCTCCAGCGGCCCGCGCATGTCGTCGAGGAGGCCCACGAGCAGGGCGAGCCGCTCGTCGATCGCCTCGTGGCGGGTCTCGATCAGACCGTCTGTGTAGAGCACGAGCCGGTCCCCCGGCCGGAAGGGCATCCAGGTCGTACGGAACGTGCCGCCGCCGACCCCGAGCGGTGTCCCCGGCGGTACGGTCACCAGCTCGGCCGGGCCGTCCGCCGGGACCCGTACCGGCGGCAGATGCCCCGCGTTGGAGAGACGGCACCGTTCGAGCGACGGGTCGAACACGGCGAAGAGGCAGGTCGCGATGTAGTGCTCCAGGCCCGCCGTGATCCGGTCCAGATGCCGCAGGACCTGGGCGGGCGGGAGGTCGAGGTCGGCGAACGCGCAGGTGGCGGTCCGCAGCCGGCCCATCGTCGCCGCCGCGTCGATGCCGCTGCCCATCACGTCCCCGACGACCAGCGCCGTCTTGTCGTCGGGGAGCGGGATCACGTCGTACCAGTCGCCCCCGACCTCGCTCGACGCCTGCGCGGGCTGGTAGCGGGCCGCGACCTCCAGACCCGCCCGCTCCGGCGGTGCGCCCGGCAGCAGACTGCGCTGGAGCGTCACGGCCGAGTTCCGCACGCTCTGGTACCAGCGCGCGTTGTCGATGCTCACCGCCGCGCGGGCCGCGAGCTCCGTCGCGAGCAGCACGTCGTCCCCGTCGAAGGGCAGCTGGTTGCGGTCCCGCTTGAGGTCCAGGGCGCCGAGCACCTCGCCGCGCGCGATCAGCGGCACCGCCAGATACGAGTGCACCCCCGCCCGGGCGAGCAGCTCGGCCGCCTCGGGATTCCGCGCGATCCGGGACAGGTCGCCGGGGCCGACGCGTTCCACCAGGACGGGCAGCCCGGTGTGCACGCACCGCGTGACGAGCCGGTCCGCCCCGTACATGGTGATCGCCCCGGGCGGGTCCGCCGCCGGCAGGGCGTCCGTCCGGGCCGCCGCCTTCACGGCGAGCGCCCGGAACAGTTCGGGCCCCTCCTCCGGCGCGCCGGGTCTGCGCAGGGCGAGGACGGAGTCGAGGACGTCGACGGCGGCGATGTCGGCGAGCTCCGGCACCACCACCGAGGCCAGCTCGTCGGCCGTCTTCTCCACCTCCAGGGTGGTGCCGACCCGCGCCGAGGCGTCCGCGATGAGGGCGAGCCGCCGCCGGGACCGGTCGGCGTCCGCGTCCGCCCGCATCCGCTCGGTCACGTCGATCACGGAGGCGGCGACCCCCAGGATCCGGTCCTCCGGCCCCTCCAGGCGGTAGAAGGACACCGACCAGGCGTGGTCGTGGTCCGGGTCGGCCGGGGTCCGTCCGACGGTGGGATGGTCGAGCAGCGGCGTGCCGGTCGTCAGGACGGCGCGCAGCGCGGCTTCGAGGGCCGGGGCGTCGACCTCGGGCACCATCTCGCCGATCCGCCGTCCGAGGTGCAGCGCGGCCGGGATTCCGTTGATGCGTTCCAGGGCCGGGTTGACCAGGACGTAGCGGAGCTCGGTGTCCAGGACGGCGAGGCCGATCGGGGACTGGGACACGAGCCGGTCGGAGAGCGCGAGCTCGGCCTCGACCCGTTCGACGGCGGAGTGGTCGGCGGCGATCCCGAGCGCGTACAGACCCCCCAGGTCGTCGGTGAGCCGCATGTTGCGGAACTCCACGTTCCGAACACTGCCGTCCTTGTGCCGTACGGGGAAGACGCCCGCCCAGGCCGTGCCCTCGCGCAGGACCTCGCCGAAGAGGCGCATCGCCTCCTCCCGGTGGTCCGTGCCGACGACCAGCCGGGCCATGTACTGACCCAGGGCCTCCTCGGCGCGGAAGCCGAAGAGGTCCTCGGCCTGCGGGCTCCAGAGCACGATCCGGCCGTGGGCGTCGATGACGACGGCGGCGACCCCCAGGACGTCGAGGAGGCCCTTGCCGTCGAGGGGCACGCCGACCCGCCCCGTCGTCCCCGGGAAGGAACCGGCCGTCACACTGCCCTCCTCCCGCCGCGCCCGAGCTTTCTTCCATGCTCGCCGCCCACCGGTCGCCCCGCACCGCGAACGCCGCGGGGCGTCCGGGCGATCGGCCTGACACCCCTCCGGGACGCGCGGCGGAGAGGGGGCCGTCAGCCGACCGGGACGGACGCGTCCCGGGTACGCGTCTCCCGGTCGGGCCCGCACCGCCCCCGCCCCGCGACCACCGCCGCCCATCCCGTTCCCGCGAGCGCGAGCAGCGGCAGCAGCACACGGACGTCGACCAGGGCGACCAGGCCCGCGCCGAGGGCGAGGGCCAGCGCGTTCGGCGCCATGACCAGGGTGTGCGCGGTCGCCGCCACCCGGCCCACCGCCTCCGGGGGTGCCTCCCGCTGCACGGCCGTCACCACCGCCACCAGGACCCACGGCAGCCCCAGGCCGATGGCCGCGCTCGCCGCCAGGGCCGTCGCCTCGTACGGCAGCGCCCGGACGCCCATCGCCACCGCGAACAGCCCGAGACCGGCGGCGGCGAGCGACCGCTCGGGGATCCGGCGAAGCAGCGGGCCGGTGACCAGGCCCGCGAGGACCGAGCCCGCGCCCTGCACCGCGTAGAGCACGCCGGCGTACGCGGGGGCGTGCCCGAGCCCCCGGTCGACGACCGCGTAGATCGCGGCCCCGTTCACCCCGGCGAGCAGCATCGTGAACGCGCCCGTCGCGACCAGCGGCCGCAGCACCGGCGAGGCGCGGAGCAGCCGCGCGCCCTCGGTGGTCTCCCGCCACCAGTGCCGGGACTCGGGCCGCGCCGGGCGCTCCTCCCGTACGGGCATCAGCGCGAAGAGGCCCGCGGCGAGCGCGAAGCTCGCCGCGTCGAGCAGCGCGACGGTGCCACCGCCGTACGCGGCGAAGAGGCCCGCCGCCACGAGCGGGGCGATCAGCTTCGTGGACTCGTTCGCGGTCATCCGCAGCCCGTTGAGGGTGCCGAGCCGCTTCTCGTCCAGGGCGGTCGCGACGAGGGCCTGCTCCGCCGCCTCGTGGACGGCGCCCTGCGCCCCGTACACGACCAGGACGGCGAAGAGCAGCCACACCCGGTCCGCCGAATCCACCCACAGGAGGACCGGGAGGAGCGCGGCCGCCGCCAGGTCGAGGACGACCAGGAGCGGCCGCCGCCGCACCCGGTCCGCCAGCGTGCCGAGCAGCGGCCCGAGGAGAACGGGCGCCCAGAGGGCGAAGGCGGCCAGGGCCGCGAGACTGTCGGAGCCCGTCAGTGACTTGACCCAGATCCCGGAGACCAGCCACATCGCCGTCGTACCGAATCCGGACACGACGACACCTGTCAGATACCAGCGCATGGCGACAGGCTGGTCTCTGAGGTGGCCCCGGGGGATCGGGCATCTTCCCTAGAGGGCCGTGGAGGCGCCGTCCTCCTCGCGGGCCTCGATCGCGATCAGCGCCGTCCGGGCCGCCTCGCACAGCTCGTCGTCGTCCGGCACCGACCGCCAGCTCCCGTGCTCGACCGGACGCTCGTCCGCGGTGAGGAACGCCCGCAGGGCCGGTACGGCGGGGGCCGCGGCGGGGCCGATCTCGGCGAGCAGCCGGACCGTCGCCGTGACCGCGGGCAGGACACCACCGCCGGTGTACGGCTCGATCGCTCCCACCAGGGCCGGCACCACCTCGTCGGCGCGGCCGGTGATCCGCCACAGCGCCTCGCCGACCCGCAGCGGCAGCCACCCGGTCGCGTCCGCGCGCAGCAGCTCACGCAGCCGGCCGACGTACGGCGCGCCCGCCGCGCCCAGCTCGCCGAGCAGGATCGCCGGGTTGTCGTTGCCGAACGGCTCGCCCAGGTGCGGCAGGAACAGCGCGAGCGCGGGCCCCCGGTCACCGGTCAGCCTGCCGTACGCCAGGGCCAGCGAGCGCGGCGCGAAGCCCTGCCCCTCCGGCGGGGTCTCGATCAGGGCCCGCAGCCGTGCCCGGTCCACGACCGCCGCCGCCTCCGGACCGATCGCCGCGAGCGCCTCCGCCGCCCAGACGGCGCCGGCGGTCCCGAGGAGCGCGTTCAGTTCGGGCACGGCGGGCGCCGCCGCCGGGCCCCAGGCCGTCAGGACCTGGCACAGCGTCCGCGCCTCGTCGACCGAGCGCACGGCCGCGAGCCGGGCCCGCAGCGGCGGAAGCAGCACCCCGGCGTGCGCGGCGAGCGGTTCGAGTACCTCGGTCAGGCCGATATCGTGCGTCCACCAGCCCTCGGAGCGGATCGTGAAGTACGCGAACCCCAGGCGTTCCCCGCCGAGGCGGCGCGCCAGCGGGGCCGCGCAGCGCGGGTCGCCGATGCGGGCGAGTGCCCACAGGACGTGGTCCTGCGCGGGCAGATACGGTTCGCCCTCGTCGGTGACCCTGCCGGCCAGCCGGTCCGCCCACGGCCGGGCGGCTGCCCCGCACATGCCGAGGACCCGCGCGGCGAAGAGCCGGTTGTCGGGTTCGGGGTCGTCGAGGCGGTCGGCCACCACGGGCAGCAGCGCCGGTACGGCCGAGCGCCACCGGCTCAGCTCCCCGGCCGCCGCCTCCAGGGCCCCGCGCCGGACCGCCGCGTCCCCGCTCCCGAGGAGTCGCCCGATCAGGGCGGAGCGCCCGGTCCGGTCCTCGCCGAGGAGGCCGACCGCGTGGGCGACCGAACGGCCGCCGAGGTCGCCCCCGTTCAGGACGTCGGCCACCACGCGCGCGTAGCGGGGGTCGTCGCCGGGGGCGACGACCCGCAGCGCCTCCACGGCCCGCAGCCGCACACCGGCGTACGCGCCCGGCTCCGTCAGCTCCCACAGCCGGCGCACGGTCCCGGCCCGCTCCCGGTCGGCGTGCTCGGAGAGTTCACCGGCCGCCTCCACGATCCGGTGCCGGACTTCGGGGACGGACTCCAGGGGCCAGCGGGTCCACAGGGCGGCCAGCACCTCGTCGGCCCGCCCCCGGGCCTCGGAGAGGGCCTCGACGACCCCGGCCCGTACCGCGGGGGAGGCGTCGTGGAGCACGGGGAGCAGCGCCGTGACGGCCAGGTCCCAGGCCTCCGCCCAGCCGCGGGCGATCCAGCGCTCCGTGCCCCGGTTCCCGTCGTAGGCGAGGCACGCGATCAGTTCCAGGAGGTCCGGCCGTACCGTCACGTCCGGGTCGGCGGCCGCCCGGACCACGAACGGCAGCGCCGCCACGGCGGACGAGAAGACGCAGCCGCCCTGGTGGTAGACCTTCGTGAGGAGTGCGTCGGCGGCGTGGACGGCGTCCTCGGGCCGGTACAGGGCCCGCAGATGTCCCGGAACGTCGGTCGCCGTTCCGTAGGCGTGCTCCAGGGAGTCCCAGGCGACGGAGTCGAGCCGCGGTTGCGTCACTTCTCCGCTCCCCGCTTCTCGTACCGCAGCGCCGCCCCCGTCACCACCGCGCCCAGGCCCTCCCACAGGCCCACGCCCAGGAAGCCGGCCGGGGCGCGGCCGCTGACGACCGCGAGGGTGAAGACCGCGCAGGTGAGGAGCCGGAAGGGGACCGTCCAGCGGAAGAACGGCTTCCAGTCGGCGAGCGCGGCGAGGACGTAGTAGACGCCCATGTTGAGCGCGGCCATCGAGGAGGCGGTGAGGAAGACCAGGGTGTGGTCGCCGTCCGCGCGCCCGCCGTCGGGCACCGGCTCGAAGCCCATGACCGTGAGCAGGGCGTCCGGTACGACCAGGCCCACCGCGCCCAGTGCGGCGGCGAGCACGCCGAAGACCGCCATGGTCCAGCCGGACAGGGAACGGGGCAGGCGCACGGCGGTCCTCCGCGAGGGGAACAGGATCGGTGGTTCGCATTCACGGTTCGAATGCGTGCTCGGACGTGAGCGTGACCCTGCATATCGTGTGACGGGCCCCGACGGCCAATCGGGGCCCCGCTCACCTCACTTCACGGCTTCCGCGCACGTCGCTTCACCGGACAGGCCGCCTCACTTCAGCGCCGCCGCCATCATCTTCTGCGCCACCGGCGCCGCCAGGCCGTTGCCGCTGACCTCGGAGCGGGCCGCGCCCGAGTCCTCGATCATCACCGCGACGGCGACCTGCTTCCCGGACGGGCCCTTCGCGTACGAGGTGAACCAGGCGTACGGCGTCTTGCTGTTGTTCTCACCGTGCTGCGCGGTGCCCGTCTTGCCGCCGACCTCGGCCCCGCCGACGGCCGCGTTGGTTCCGGTGCCCTCCTCGACCACGGTCCGCATCGCGCTGCGCAGCTGCTCGGCGGTCGACGAGGACACGATCCGCTCGCTGTCGCCGTCCTTGAAGGTCGCCAGCGGGTCGCCGTCCGAGTCGACGACCTCCGACACCATGTGCGGGGCGGCCAGCAGACCGTCGTTGGCGATCGCCGCCGACACCATCGCCATCTGCAGCGGGGTGGCGGTCACGTCGAACTGGCCGATGCCGGTCAGCGCCGTCTGCGCCTTGTCCATGCCGGACGGGTACACGCTCGCGTAGGCGCGGACCGGTACGTCGAGCTCGGCGTCGTTGAAGCCGAACTTCTCCGCCATCGCCTTCACCTTGTCCTGCCCCAGGTCGGCCGCCATCTTGGCGAAGACGTTGTTGCAGGAGTAGCGGAGCGCGGTGCGGATCGTGGCGTTCTCGCAGGGCGCGGACGCGTTCTCGTTCTTCAGCACGGTCCGGGTGTTCGGCAGGGTGTACGGGTCGGGGCTCTTCGTCGCCGTGTCCACCGAGCCGTACAGACCGTCCTCGAGGGCGGCCGCGGCGACCACCAGCTTGAAGGTGGAGCCGGGCGGCAGCGGCTGGCGCAGGGCACGGTTGACCAGGGGCTTGTCCTCGTCGGTGGTCAGCGCCTTCCAGTCGTCGCCGTCCGATGTCCCCGAGATCTTCGACGGGTCGTAGGACGGGGTCGAGACCATCGCGAGGACGCGGCCCGTGGCCGGGTCGACGGCGACGGCCGCGCCCTTCGTGTCCCCGAGCGCCCGGTAGGCGGCCTTCTGCACGTCCGGGTCGATCGTGGTGACGACCGTGCCCGGCTGCTGCTGCTTGCGGGTGAGGGCGTCGAGGGGGTTCTTCAGCCGGTCGTCGGTGCCGTCGAGGACGTCGGAGTAGATGCCCTCCAGCTGGGTGGCGCCGTACGCCTGCGAGCTGTAACCGGTCACCGCCGCGTACAGCTCGCCGTCCGTGTACGTACGGCGGTACTCGAGGTCCGTTCCCTCCGTCTTCTTCGAGCCGGTGACCGGTGCACCGGCCACGACGATGTTCCCGAGCGGCTGCGCGTACTGCGCGATCGTCTTCCGCCGGTTGTTCTTGTCGTCCGCGAGCGCCTTCCCCTCGTACGCCTGCACCCAGGTGGCCCGGCCCAGCAGGGCGAGCACCAGGAGCAGCACGAAGACCGAGGTGCGCCTGATCGTCTTGTTCATCGCACTTGTGGGGACGAACGGCTCGGTGGAGGACGTTCCGGATGTGGCCGGTTTCTCAGCGAACCTTCATCCGGGGCGGGCCCTCGTGTGGCCGCCGTCACCCCGCCGGTGCGAGCCGGCTTCCGGGGCGCTGGCCGTCACTCCGACGGTGCGAGCCGGCCGTCATTCCGCCGGTGCGAGCCGGTCTCCCGGATCCTCGCCGTCACCCCGTCCGGACGAACCCCGACTCGTACGCCAGGATCACCGCCTGTGTGCGGTCGCGGGCGCCCGACTTCGCCAGGACCGACGCCACGTGCGTCTTGACCGTGGCCGCGCCGACGCCCATCCGGCCCGCGATCTCCGCGTTCGTGAGGCCCGTGGCCACCAGGCGCAGCACCTCCGCCTCCCGCTCGGTGAGCCGTGGCACCCAGGGCGGTGCCACCGGCGGCCGGTTGCGGGCGTGCTCGGCGGCCAGGCCGCGTACCGCCGCCGGGTAGAGCAGCGAGTCGCTCCGGGCGACCAGCCGGACCGCGCTCACCAGCTCCTCCGCCGCCGCCCGCTTGAGGAGGAAGCCGGCCGCGCCGACGCGCAGCGCGTCGTAGACGTACGCGTCGTTCTCGAAGGTGGTCACCACCACGATCCGGGGCGGCTCCGCCATCCCGGCGAGGATCTGCTCGGTGGCCCGGATGCCGTCGATCTCCGGCATCCGTACGTCCATGAGGACGACGTCCGGCCGCTCGGCCCGCACCACCGACACCGCCTCGGCGCCGGTGGACGCCTCGCCGACCACCTCAAGGCCGGGTTCCGCGTCGAGGATGACCCGCAGCGCCGTCCGCACCATCCGCTCGTCGTCGGCGAGCACGATCCTGACGGGGGCGCTCATCGGGGGATCCTGACCGCGAGGCGCCAGACGCCGTCCGCCGGACCGGCCTCGGTGGTGCCGCCGAGCAGCCGGGCCCGTTCGGCGATGCCGCGCAGGCCGCGTCCGCCGTTCGGGCGGGCGCCCGGCGGCCGCGCGGGCAGGGGGTTCTCCATGGTGATCTCCAACTCCTCGGTACGGGCGTCGAGCCGTACGGTCACGGGCTCCCCGCCCGCGTGCCGGGCCGCGTTCGTCAGCCCTTCCTGAACGATCCGGTACGCCTCCCGGGACAGCGTCTCCGGTACGGGGGCGAGGTCGCCGGACACCGCCAGCGCCACCTTCGGCCCCGCGCCCCGCACGAGGGCCGCCAGGGCGTCGAGCCCCGGCCCGGGCCCCGGTCCTTCCCCGGCGCCCTCGTCGCGCCGCAGCAGCCCGAGGACCCAGTCCAGCTCGCCGACCGTGCGGCGGGTGGTCTCCTCGATCGCGGTCAGCGCCTCCCGGACGAACTCCAGGTCCGCCCCGTCGCCGCCGTCCAGGACCCGGCGGGCCGCGCCCGCCTGGAGGGTGACCGCGCTCAGCGCGTGACCGACCGAGTCGTGCAGCTCCCGGGCCAGCCGGTTGCGGGACTCCGCCTCCGCCGCACGCCGCTCGGCCGCCGCGAGCCGGTCCGCCGGGCTCGGCCCGAGCAGCCGGGGCGCCTGCCGGGCGAGCAGGGCCCCGGTCACGGCGGCCACGGCGGCGAGCGCGAGCAGCATCAGGAGCCCCGCGGGAATCGCGGCCCAGCTCCACCAGGGCCGGTCGAGGCCCCAGAGCCGGCCGATCTCCGACTCCCGCAACGCCGTCGAGAACGGCAGCGCCAGCACCGACGCGGCGAACGGGGGGAGCGCCAGGGTCGCCCCGCTGATCAGCGCCCCGGCGCCCAGGTGCAGGGTGAACCAGCCGGCCGTCCGGGCCTTCGCCTCCCGGCCCTGGGCCGGGCCGTCCGCGAACCGGTCCGCGGGCACTCCGCACAGCGCCCGTGCCGCCGCCACCGACATCGGCCGGGCCAGCGGGAACAGCGCGGCGATCGCCACCAGCGGGAGCCCCACCGCGTACGCCCCGAACTGCACCGCGAGGCTTCCGGTGAACAGGCCGCCCGCGCCGAGCAGCGCCCCGACGACCACGGAGCCGACCATCCAGAACGGCATGAACAGGGCGCCGCCCACGATGAGATGGAGCCAGCGCCGCCTGGCCCGCTGCCCGAGGAGGGCGACCGCGCACCGTCTCACGCCTCGGCGCTCCGCCGCCGCAGGACCGCGGCCAGGCAGGCGGCGAGGAGGAATCCGGTGATCATTTCGCCAGCGTAGGTCAGCTGCGTCAGGGCCGTGAGCTGCTTGGCGGGATCGGTCTCCGGCATCAGTGCGACGAGCGACATGTAGGCGCCCCAGCAGCCCACCGCGCCCGAGCCGGTCCACGCGAGCGCGAGGACGGTACGCACCTTCAGCAGGGCGGGCCGCCGCAGGACGAGGAACAGGGTGAAGGCCACGGCGGCGACGACGAACACGCTCCGCTGGAACTCCAGCACGGTGAAGTCGGCGTCGCGCTCGGCGATCTGCTGGAGCGACAGGCCCTCGGTCGAGCCGGACAGCCACATCAGGTGGGTCGTGAGGGGGAGGAGCGCGACGACCGCGGCGGCCAGGGCGGCGGTCCGTACCCCCGGCCCGGAGACGCGGGCGGGCAGCTCGCCGAGCCGGCCGCTCCAGAGGTGGCTCCAGCGCTCGTGCGCGTACAGCACGAAGAGGGTCCCGAGGGAGAGGCCCTGGAGGATGAAGCCGCCGTAGACGACGGCGAAGACCCAGGAGTGCAGGAAGGGTTCGGCGGGCGCGGCGGCCTGATCGTCGCCGGTGAGTACGGCGACCGCGAGCTGGGTGGGGTAGCCGGTCATGATCGGGGCGAGCAGTCCGGTCGCCGCCCACATGGGGAGCGCGAGCAGCCAGGCGGGCACCCGTTGCCCCCAGGGCTGGGTGAGAAGCAGGGCGAGGACGATCACGAGGAAGTCGGCCAGTACCGAGACCGAGTTGGCGACGGCCAGCATCTGCCGGTGTTCCAGGAGCACGCTCCCGGCGGGGATGCCGATCTCGCTGCCCGCGACCCAGGCGATCTTGAGCGAGATGTACGGGAGGCAGGCGAGGATCGCGAGCAGGCGCAGGGCCCGGCGGGCGGGGCCGGGACGGTTCCCGGCGCGGGGGGCGGGGAGGAGCGCGGTCTTGGTCATGGCTCCAGGCTCGTACCGGGACCCCGGACGCCACGTCCTGCCCGCCGGTGATCCGCCTCCGCCGCACGGGGGAGGCGAGGGTCGGCCGAGGGGCGCGGACGCCAGAATTGACCCACGTTCTTCTGGATCGATTGAACCCTTCCAGGGGGTCAATGACCTCCTAGAGTAGTGATCATGAACGAGAACGCGCCCTTCGTCCCGCTCCTGACCCGCGCCGCCACCGCCGAGACCACCGCGGACCCCAGCAGCGTCATGACCCTGCTCGCCGACTCCGGCGCCACCGGCGGACAGCTCACCAGCTACCGCTCCACCTTCGCGAAGGGAGCGGTCGGCGCCCCGGCGCACTTCCACACCAAGGCGTCGGAGATGTTCTACGTGATCGACGGCTCGCTCCAGGTCCTCGTCGGCGAGGAGCTGTCCGTCCTGGAGAAGGGCGACTTCCTGCTCGTCCCGCCGCGCACCGCGCACGCCTTCGCGGCCGCGCCCGGCGCCGAGGCCGACGTGCTGTTCGTCTTCACGCCCGGCATGGCCCGCTTCGACTACCTGCGTCTGCTCGGCCGGGTCATGCGGGGCGAGGCGGGCTTCGAGGAGATCAAGGCGTCCTCGGAGCAGTACGACAACCACTACGTGGACAGCCCGGTCTGGCAGAAGGCGCTCGCCGAGCGCGCGTGACCGCGCGAGCGCGCGGGCACGCGACCGTGCGATCAGAGGCGGCGGGTCGCCAGCGTCAGCCGGTCCCGCGCGTCGAAGAGCGCGTCCTTGATCATCTGCTCGTGGGCCGGGGTCAGCCGCGCCACCGGCACCGAGCAGCTGATCGCGTCCCGCGCCGGGGTCCGGTACGGGATGGCGACGCCGAAGCAGCGCAGCCCCAGCGTGTTCTCCTCGCGGTCCACCGAGATGCCCTGCTCGCGGATGACGCGCAGTTCCTCGATGAGCTGCTCGCGGTCGGTGATGGTGTGCTCGGTCAGCGCCGGGAGGGTCTCCGGGAGCAGCTTGCGCACCTGGTCGTCGGTGTGGGTGGCGAGCAGTGCCTTGCCGAGCGAGGTCGAGTGGGCGGGCAGCCGGCGCCCGACCCGGGTGAACGGCCGCAGGTAGTGCTGGGACTGGCGGGTCGCCAGATACACCACGTTGGTCCCGTCGAGCCGTGCCAGGTGGATGGTCTCGGTGGTGTCGTCGGAGAGCCGGTCCAGGGTGGGCCGGGAGGCGGCCACCACCTCGTCGCCGTCGATGTACGAGGTGCCGACGAGCAGCGCCCGTACCCCGATGCCGTACCGCGTGCCGGTCGCGTCCGTCTCCACCCAGCCCAGCTCGACCAGGGTGCGGAGCAGCATGTACAGGCTGGACTTGGGGTAGCCGACGGCCTCCTGGACGGCGGCGAGCGAATGCATCCCCGGGCGTCCGGCGAAGTATTCGAGCAGCTCCACGGTCCGCACCGCGGACTTCACCTGCGCTCCGCCCACGTCGGCAGTCGCCATGACCCTCGCCCCTTTTCCCTCGTGCCGTCGTCCCCGGCCGGCCGTCCGGCCGGACAGGGCCCCTTGTGGAGACGGCCGGGCCGTCCCTAGAGTCCCGTACGGATGCGTTCATCTACGGGAACTGTGTTCAGAATAGCGAACAGGGGCGTGGCAGTGGCGGCAGAACCAGTGTGGAGTGTGGACCCCCGGACGGGGAAGCCGCGCGAGCGGGTTGCGGTGGAGGCCACGACGGAGGACGTCGACCGGGCCGTACGGGCCGCGCACGAGGTCCGTGAGGCCCTCGCCGACCGGACCGCACGGGCCGCCTTCCTGCGCACCGCCGCCGACCTCCTCCAGGAGGCCGGCGAGCAGATCGTCGAGAACGCGGACGCCGAGACCGCCCTGGGCCCGGTCCGCCTCAATGGCGAACTCGCCCGCACCGCAGCCCAGTTGAGAGCATTCGCCGAGGTCGTCGACGAGGGCTCCTTCCTCGACATCCGGATCGACCTGCCCGACCCCGGAGCCATCCCGCCCCGGCCCGACCTCCGCCGCTGGAAGATCCCGCTCGGCGTCGTCGCCGTCTACGCCGCCAGCAACTTCCCGCTCGCCTTCTCCGTCCCCGGCGGCGACACCGCGAGCGCCCTCGCGGCCGGATGCCCCGTGGTGATCAAGGCCCACCCCGACCACCCGGCCACCTCCGAACTCTGCGCCTCGCTGCTGCGCAGGGCCGCCGTCAAGGCGGGCCTCCCCGAGGACGTCGTCGTCCTCGTCCACGGCTTCGACGCGGGCGTCGCACTCGTCCGCCACCCGCTCGTCGCGGCCGCCGGCTTCACCGGCTCGGTGCGCGGCGGACGGGCCCTCTTCGACGCGGCCGCCGCCCGGCCCGTCCCCATCCCCTTCCACGGCGAACTCGGCTCCCTCAACCCGGTGGTGCTCACCCCCGCCGCCGTCGAGGAGCGGGCCGAGGAGATCGGTGCGGGCCTCGCGGGCTCCATGACCATGGGCGCGGGCCAGTTCTGCACCAAGCCCGGCTTCGTCCTGGCCCCCTCGGGCGAGGCGGGCGACCGGTTCGTGGAGGCGCTGACGGAGGCCCTGCGCGACACCCAGCCGGCCGTGATGCTCGACCACCGGATGCGGGGCAGCTTCCTCACCCGCACCTACGAGATGGCGATGAACGACGGCGTCACCGCACCGGTCCACCCCGTGCCCGGCGACCCGCACACGGTCAAGGCGGGCTTCCTGGCGCTCACGGTCCGGACCCTCGTCGACGGCGACCACCGGGACCTGACGGAGGAGGTCTTCGGCCCGGTCACCGTCGTCGCCCGCTACGACTCCCGCACGGAGATCACCGAAGCCCTCGCGCGGGTGCCCGGCAACCTCACCGCCACCCTGCACATCGCCGAGCAGGGACAGGACGAGGACGCCGCCCCGCTCCTCGCCGAACTCACCCCGCTCGCTGGCCGCGTCCTCGTCAACGGCTGGCCCACCGGCGTCGCCGTCGCCGCCGCCCAGCACCACGGCGGCCCCTACCCGGCCACCACCTCCACCGCCACCTCGGTCGGCGCGACCGCGATCGAGCGCTGGCTGCGCCCGGTCACCTACCAGTCGACCCCCGGCCACCTGCTCCCGCCGGAGCTCCGCGACGGCAACCCCCTGGGCCTGCCCCGCCACTGAGCCCTGCCACCGGCAGTCACCCCCCGACGCGCACCACGATCTTCCCGAGGTGGGCGTTGGACTCCATCAGCCGATGGGCGTCGGTGATCCGCTCCAGACCGTCGAAGGTCTCGGCGATCACCGGCGCCAGGGAGCCGTCGCGCAGCCCCGAGCTCCAGGAGCCGCTTCCGCTTGCCCTCGCCGCGCGTGGTGGCGATCGGCACCGAGCCGATCCGCAGCGCCGTCTGGATCGCGGCCGTCCCCACTCCTCCCGCACGGTCCGCTTCGTGCCCTGGGGATTCCGCCTCTCCCCGAGCAGCGGCGCCGGGTTCCACCTCGTCCTCCAGGGCACCGCCTGGCTCATCCCCCCGGACGGAGACGCCCCCGTCGGACTCGGCCCCGGTGACGTCGTCCTGCTCGCCCACGGCACCGGCCACGGCCTCGCGGACCGGCCCGACACCCCGCTCGTCGACGCCCTGCCGGCCGCCGACGGCTCCTGGCCCACAGCGCCCGACCGGGGGCCCGTCGGCGCCGAGGAGACCCTGCTCCTCTGCGGCGCCTACCAGCTCAGCCGGGCCCGCGCCCACCCGCTCCTCACCGGGCTGCCCCCGTACGTCCACCTCCCCGCCCGGGTCGGCGCCCACCCACGGCTGCGGGCCGCCGTCGACCTGCTCGGTGCCGAACTCGCCGAACCCAGCCGGGATCCGACGCCATCGTGCCCGCCCTGCTCGACACCCTGCTTCCTACCTGCTGCGCACGTGGTGGCCCAGCGTATGCGCCGACCGCTCCACGGGCTGGTCGGCCGCCCTGAGCGACCCGGTGGTCGCCGGCGTCCTCCGGGCCCTGCACGGCGACCGGCCAGGGCATGGACCGTCGAGGAACTCGGCGCCCTCGGCGGCCTCTCCCGCGCGGCCTTCGCGCGCCGCTTCACCGCCCTCGTCGGCCGGTCTCCCCTCGCCTACCTCACCTGGTGGCGCATGACGACGGCGGGCCGCCTCCTGCGCACGGACGACCTCCCGCTCCGCGCGGTGGCCGAACGCTCCGGATACTCCGCGGAGTTCGCCTTCGTCAAGGCCTTCAAGCGGGAGTACGGGCTGGCCCCGGGGCAGTACCGCAAGGGGGCCTGAGCCGCTCAGCGGCCCCGGCGGCCCGGCAGCCGCAGGGAGGCCAGGGTCGTCAGGGCGAGGAAGGACGCGCTGATCAGCAGGCTCGTGCGCAGGGCGGACTCCGTCGACGCGGCCGCCAGGGAGCCGAAGACCGCGATCGCGAGGGCGCCGGCCGTCTGCCGGACGGCGTTCAGGAGGCCCGCCGCCGTGCCCGCGCGGTCCGCCGGGACCGCCTCCATCATCGAGGCGATCAGCGGCGGCAGCGAGAAACCCGCACCCAGGGCGAGCGGGACCAGGAGGAGGGCCTGGGCCAGCCGTGGGGTGTGCGCGTCGACCGTGAGCAGGCCGAGCAGGCCCGCCACCGCGACCGTCTGGCCCAGGACGATCGGCAGCCGCGCCCCGTACCGTGCCGCCACCCTGGCCGAGAGAAGGTTCACCCCGGCGAGCAGACCCGTCATCGGGAGGAACATCAGCCCGGCGGCCAGCGCCGAGAGCCCCAGCACCTGCTGGAAGAAGAGACTGAAGACGAACAGCATCCCGTAGAAGGCCACGCTGTTCGCCGAGCCCGCCGCCACCGCGACCGCCACCGTCGTGTTCCGGAACAGGCCCAGCGGCACCACCGGGTGCCTCCGCCGCGTCTCGATCAGCAGGAAGGCGGCGGACGAGACCCCCGCCAGTCCCAGCGCCCACCACGCCTCCGTACCGCCCTCGATGGCGGCGAAGGTCAGCGCCCCCAGCGCCGTCATCGCCGTCAGCTGCCCCGGCAGGTCCAGCGGGGCGGGCCTGCGCTCCGAACGTGCGACCCGGCTCAGCAGCGCGAGCGCCAGCAGCCCCAGCGGCAGGTTGACGAAGAAGATGCCCCGCCAGCTCCACGCGGTGGTCAGCGCCCCGCCCGCCACCGGGCCGAGCGCCACCGCGATCGTGCCGCCCGCCGCCCACAGCGACACCGCCCGCGCCCGCCGCCCCGGATCGCCGTACGCCTCCCGTACGAGCGCGAGCGAGGCCGGCAGCATCAGGGCCGCCGTCACCCCCTGCACCGCGCGCGCCGCCAGGAGCGCCGGAAGGCCCGGGGCCAGACCGCAGGCCGCCGAGGCGAGGACGAAGACGACGACCCCGATCCCGTACGCCCGGCTCGCCCCGACCCGGTCGGCGAGCGCCCCGCTGGAGAGCAGCAGCGCCGCGAAGGCCAGGGTGTACGCGTCGACCACCCACTGGAGCCCCGACATCCCGGCCCGCAGATCGGCGCCGATCGCGGGCAGCGCGACGTTCACGACGGAGGTGTCCAGGGTGATGAGCGCGAAGCCGAGCATCGCGGCGGCCAGGGCGGGGCCGGGGGACTTCCGGGCGGGAGAAGGGGCGGCGACGGGAGCTTCGGCCAGATCTGTTGAGGACATGCCCCCAGCTTCATGATCGGCGGGGCCGTACAGTAGTGGCCCGAATGCCATATGCCCGGAGGTTCTGGCCACATGACAGCCGAGTCCGCGCCCCCGTCCCGCGTCCGTCGCGTCGCCGTGATCGCCGCCCCGCCCGTCTCGATGTTCAACCTGGCCATCCCCGAGATGCTGTTCGGCAAGGTCGAGATCGACGGCGCACCCGGGTACGAGACGGTCATCTGCGCCCCCGACCCCGGGCCCGTCACCACCACCGGCGGTCTCGACCTCGTCGTCCCGCACGGCCTCGACGCCGTCTCCGGGGCCGACACCGTGGTCCTCGCGGGCAGCGGCTCGTACACCGACCCCGACCCGCGCATCCTCGCCGCGCTGCGCGGCGCCGCCACGGCAGGCAGCCGGATCGCCTCCATCTGCACCGGCGCCTTCGCGCTCGCCGAGGCCGGACTGCTCGACGGACGGGCCGCGACGACGTACTGGGCGTACAGCTCACTGCTCGCCGCCCGCCACCCGGCCGTCGACCTCCAGGACGACGTGCTGTTCGTCCAGGACGGGCCCGTGCTCACCTCCTCCGGATACGCGGCGGGCATCGACCTCTGCCTGCACGTCATCCGCACCGACTACGGCGCCGCCGTCGCCAACACGGTCGCCCGGCTCGCCCTCGTCGCACCCGTGCGGCCCGGCGGCCAGGCCCAGTTCACCCAGACCCCGCTGCCGCCCGAGCGAGGGGTCTCGTTCGCCGCCACGCGCGCGTGGGCGATGGAACACCTCGACGAACCGCTCGGTCTCACCGACCTCGCCCGGCACACCGGCGTCTCCGTCCGCACCCTCTCCCGCCGCTTCCACGCCGAGACCGGGGTCAGCCCGCTCCAGTGGCTGCTGCACCAGCGCGTGGAGCGGGCGAAGGAGCTCCTGGAGACCACCTCGCTCGCCATGGACGGGGTGGCCCGCGCGAGCGGCCTCGGTACGGGGGACTCCCTGCGCCGGCACCTTCTGGGCCGCACGGGGCTCACCCCGAGCGCCTACCGCTCCTCCTTCAGCCGCCTGACGGCCGCGGACGCGCGCTCCGCGGACGCACCCGCTCCCACCCCGCCGGCCCCCGCGCTCACCCCCGCGGCAACCACCCCGCCGGCCCCCGCGCTCACCGCCGCCGCAACCGCCCCGCCCTCCCGTGCGTCCTGAAGAACCATGATCCGACTCGCCACCCCCGCCGATCTCGACGCCGTCGTCGCCCTCCACACCGAGGCCCGCGCCACCTACTACCGCGGGCACCTTCCCGACGCCGACTTCCTCGGCCCCGAGGAGATCGCCCGCTCCCGGGCAGGCTGGGCCGCCGCCGTCGGGCGCGGGGCCGTCCTCTGCGCCGTACGGGACGGGGAGCTCGCGGGCATCGCCGCGTACGGGGAGCGTGACGGCCTCACGCACCTCACCCAGCTCCACGTCCTCCCCGCCCGCTGGCGCGGCGGCGTCGGCACCGAGCTCCACGCGGCCTGCGTCGACGGCTGGCGGTCCGCCGGGGTGACCGAGGTCCGCCTGGAGGTCTTCGAGAAGAACGAACGCGCCCAGGCCTTCTACGCCGCCCACGGCTGGACCCCCGACCCGGAGAACCCGCGTGACGGCGACCACCTCGTGCTCCGGCTCACACTGGGACCGGAAACGGAATGAAATCCGCCGGCGGGTTCGTTGTCGCGACGGAACACCCCGAACCCCCACCGCCGAACCCGGAGAGAAGTCACATGCGCGTCGAGATCTGGAGCGACATCGCCTGCCCCTGGTGCTACATCGGCAAGGCCCGCTTCGAGAAGGGACTCGAGGCCTTCGCCCACCGCGACGACATCGAGGTCGTGCACCGCTCCTTCGAGCTCGACCCGAACCGCGCCAAGGCCGACACCGGCCCCGTCCTGGAGATGCTCGCCGAGAAGTACGGCCGCACCCTCGACGAGGCCCGCGCCATGGAGGCGCACGTCGCGTCCAACGCGCACTCCGAGGGCCTCGGCTACCGCACCGACGGCCGCGACCACGGCAACACCTTCGACATCCACCGGCTGCTCCACCTCGCCAAGGACCGCGGGCTGCAGAACGAGCTCCTGGACCTGGCCTACCGTGCCAACTTCGCCGAGGAGCGCTCCGTCTTCGACGCCGAGACCCTGGTGACGCTGGGCGTCGAGGCCGGTCTCGACGAGGCCGAGGTGCGGGGCGTCCTCGCCGACGACTCCGCCTACGCCGACGCCGTACGCGAGGACGAGCGCGAGGCCGCCGAACTCGGCGCGAACGGCGTGCCGTTCTTCGTGCTCGACCGCCGCTACGGCATCTCCGGCGGCCAGCCCGCCGAGGTCTTCACCCAGGCCCTCGAGCAGGCCTGGCAGGGCCGTGCCCTCCAGACCGTCGGCGGCGACGCGGCGGTCTGCGACACCGACGGCAGCTGCGAGGTCCCGGGCGCGTGACCGCCCCCACACGGACCGGTTCATGATCGCTCGCGCCCCCTCCCACCTGCGGAGATAAGAGCGGCTTGGGGATTCCCCACGATTGACCCCAATTGACGGGTGATCGTGGGGAATCCAGGGTGAGGGCATGGACTCCCTGGAAAAGCCTCTCGGGGGCGCCGAGTTCGCGCCCAAGAACACCTACCTCAACACCTCCGCCTGCGGGCTGCTGCCCCGCCGCGCGATCGAGGCCGTCGTGCTCCTCGCGGAGGAGACCGCCGCCGGCCGCCCGGGCGGCGCCGGGGACTTCGAGATCGTGAACGAGGCCCGCGCCGGCTACGCCCGGCTCGTGGGCGTCGCGCCCGAGCGCGTCGCCGTCGGGAGCTCGGTCGCCGTGCACTGCGGCATGATCGCCCAGTCGCTGCCCGCCGGGTCCGAGGTCCTCTTCCCCGAGGGCGACTTCTCCTCCGTCATCACCCCCTTCACGATCCGCGGCGACCTCAAGACCCGGTTCGTGCCCCTTGAGCGGCTCGCCGAGTCCATCGGCCCCGACACCGCGCTCGTCGCCTTCTCGGCCGTGCAGTCGGCGGACGGCCGGACCGCGGACTTCGCGGCGATCCGTGCCGCGGCGGCCGCGCACGGCGCCCGGACCCTCCTGGACGCCACCCAGTCGGCCGGCTGGCTGCCGCTGCGCGCGGGGGAGTGGGACTACACGGTCGCGGGCGGCTACAAGTTCCTGCTCTGCCCGCGCGGGGCGTCCTTCCTCACCGTCACCGAGGAGGCGCAGGACTCGCTCCTCGCGATCCACGCCAACTGGGTCACCGGCGAGGAGCTGTGGGTGAACAGCTACGGCCCGGTCCGCGAACTGGCCGCCAGCGCCCGCCGGTTCGACGAGCCCGTGGCCTTCCTCTCGTACCACGGGGCGGCCCGCTCGCTTGCGCTCCTGGAGGAGATCGGCATCGATCGGATCGAGGCCCACGTCAAGGGACTCGCGGCCCGCTTCCGCGCCGGACTCGTCGCCCTCGGCCACGCGCCGGTGACGGACGAGTCGGCGGTCGTCGCCGTCCCCGGCCTCGGGGACCGCGAGGACGCGCTGCGCGAGGCCGACGTCCTGCTCTCCGTCCGCGCGGGCAATCTGCGCGCGTCCTTCCACCTGTACAACACGGCGGCGGACGTGGACCGCGCCCTGGAGGTCCTGGCGGGCTGACACCGGGGTACGGCCCCCGCGGGGGTGCGTACGCGCAAGGCCGCGCCGTACGCCCGTGGGGTTCGGTACGCGCGGGCGCCGTCCCTCCCGGGGTGTCCCGCTCAGCAGCCGCGCGGCGGGGCCGGGCACTCGCCCGCCTCGCCCGCCTCCTCGCGCAGGTTGTCCGCCACGAGGCCGAGGAGCCGCTGCAGCTCGGCCCGGTCGTCCGGGGCGAGGCCACTCAGGGAGGCCTGCTCCAGGTCGGACCAGACGCCCTCGACGCCGGCGCGCAGCGACCGGCCCTCGTCCGTCGCCTCGACCAGGACCGCACGCCGGTCGGCGGGGTCGGGGCGGCGCAGGACGAGGCCGCAGTGCTCCATGCGCTGGAGCATCTTGGTCACCGTCGAGGCGTCGAGGCCCAGGGACTGGATCAGCTCGGACTGGCGGACCGGCCCGCAGTCCCAGAGCCGCATCATCATCATCTCCTGGCCCGGGTAGAGGCCGAGCTCCCGCAGTCGTCGCCCGGCGGCGATCCGGTGCATCCGGGCCACCCGGGCCAGGGCGACGCTGACGGGTCCGCCGTGGGCGGCGGAGGGCGCCGTCTCGGTACAGACGGGGTCGGTTCCTGACATCGCGGGCTCCTCGTGAAGGTCTTCCCACAGATTACCTTGGCTGGCCAAGCAATGGGTTACAGTGACATCCGGACCAGATACTTGGCCGACCACATAAATCTGTGAAGGGGACAGCCATGACCACCGCCTTCGACCCCGTCGACCTCGCAGGGACCCGGCTCGCCAACCGCATCGCGATGGCTCCGATGACCCGCAGCCGCGCCGAGGGGGACAGCCGGACCCCCACCGCGCTCGTCGCCGAGTACTACGCCCAGCGCGCCTCGGCCGGCCTCATCATCACCGAGGGCACCCAGCCCAGCGCCGTCGGCCAGGGCTACCCCAACACTCCCGGCCTGCACAGCGCCGAGCAGGTCGCCGCCTGGCGCGAGGTCACCGACGCCGTCCACGAGCGCGGCGGAAAGATCTTCGTCCAGCTGATGCACGCCGGCCGGATCAGCCACCCCGTCGTCCTCGGCGACGGACTCCACCCCGTCGGCCCGTCCGCCGTCGCCCCCAAGGGCCGGCTCTTCGCCGGCACCGGCCTCATCGACTTCGTCGCCCCGCGCGAACTCACCTCCGACGAGATCCGCGAGACGATCGCCGGCTTCGCCGAGGCCGCCCGCAACGCCGTCGACGCCGGCTTCGACGGCGTCGAGATCCACGGCGCCAACGGCTATCTGATCCAGCAGTTCCTCGCCTCCGGCTCCAACCACCGCACCGACCAGTGGGGCGGCCCGGTCGAGAACCGCATCCGCCTCGCCGTCGAGGTCGTCAAGGCCGTCGCCGCCGAGATCGGCCCCGAGCGCACCGGTCTGCGGATCTCCCCGGCCAACACCTACAACGACATCGCCGAGACCGACACCGAGGAGCTCTACCCCGCCCTCGTCGCCGCGATCGACCCCGTCGGCATCGCCTACCTGCACGTCACGGAGCCCGCGCCAGAGATCCGCGAGCTGACCCTCGCCCTGCGCAAGGCCTTCTCCGGCACGTTCATCCTCAACCCCTCCACCGAGGGCCCGACCGGCGCCGAGGCGCTGGCCCTGATCGAGGACGGCACCGCCGACCTCGTCGCGTACGGGGCGCTGTTCCTCGCCAACCCCGACCTGCCCGCCCGACTGCGGGCAGGCGGCCCCTACAACACCCCGGACCCGGCGACCTTCTTCGGCGGCGACCACCGCGGCTACACCGACTACCCGGCGCTGTAACCGGAGCGGCCGGAGTGCCCAGGCACCCAGGGCACCCGGAAACGTGAGGAAGGGGCGGGGCCCGACACCGGACCCCGCCCCTTTCCCGTCCCGTACGCGGGCGGGCGTACGCGGATCGATCAGGCCGCCCAGGTCTCCGTGACCGCCCGGCGCGCGCCCTCCAGATCCACCGCGCGGCCCGCCTCGCCCAGCGCGGCGCCCAGGGCGGCAAGCGAGGACTGCACGGCGCCCGGAGTCGCGTCCACCCCGTAGTGGTTGACCCGGATCATCTCCTTGGCCAGCGCCCCGCCGCCCGCGATCAGCGGCAGCGACGGATCGGCGGCCAGCGCCTTCGACACCAGCTCCGAGGCGTCCACCCCGGCCGGCACGCGCAGCGTCGTCGCGACCGGCGCCGCGTCCTTCGCCTCGTACACGTACGGCGCGAGGCCGCCGCCCAGGGCCAGCGCGCCCGCCCGGGTCGCCGCCGCCGCGGCGGCGTGCCGCGCCATCAGGGCGTCCAGACCCTCCGCCTCGATCTGCTCCACACAGGCCTCCAGGGCCAGCATCTCCAGCTGCGCCGGAGCGTGCAGCAGCGTCTTCCGGCCGCCGTCGATCCAGCGCTCCTTCCAGTCCAGGAGGGAGAGGTACGAGCGGCGCGGCGCGGCCGGGTTGGCGGCGAACCGCTCCCACGCCCGCGCGCTCACCGAGACCGCCGACACACCCGCGGGCCCGCCCATCGCCTTCTGCGCGCCGATGATGCACATGTCCACGCCCCAGGCGTCCGGCAGCACCGGCTCGGCGCCGATCGACGCCACCGCGTCCAGGTAGAACAGCGCGCCGTGCGCACGCACGACCTCGCCGATCTCCGCCACCGGATTGGTGTTGCCGGTCGCCGCCTCCGCGTGCACCAGGGACACGAAGTCGATCTCCGGGTGCGCGGCGAGCGCCTGCTCCACCTGCGCCGCCGTCACCGCCGTGTGGAAGGGCACCTCCAGGTCGATCACGGTCGCGCCGCAGTCCCGCAGCCAGTTGCCGAAGGTCTGCCCGTACGGCCCCGTGACCACGTTCAGGGCGGTCGATCCGGCCCGCGCACCGCTGCGGATGCACCCCTCAAGGGGGAGCAGCGCCTCGCCCTGGGTGATCACCACGTCCTGCTCCGTGGAGAGCAGCGCGGCCACCCGCCGCTCGATCGACGCGAAATGCGCGGCGGTCAGCGGGGCCAGGTCCAGGAGCGGATGTGTCACGGTCACGGCGGTGCCTTCTTCGACTCGGATTCGTGCGGGCGGAACTCCGGATCAGGGTACCGAGGGGGCCTCCCCGGCCCGGGTCCCGTCCTCGTACAGTGCAGACATGAGTGATCACGCGGTGCTGCACGTGAAGGGACGGGTGCTCGTCGGCCCCGAGGACGTACGGGACGAGCTGTGGTGCGTCGACGGGCGGGTCACCTTCGACCGGCCCGCCGCCGAGGCGGTCACCGTGGAGGGCTGGGTGCTGCCCGGACTGGTCGACGCGCACTGCCACGTCGGCCTCGACCGGCACGGCCCCGTCGACGAGGCGACCAGCGAGAAGCAGGCCCTCACCGACCGGGACGCGGGCACCCTGCTGATCCGGGACGCGGGCTCGCCCTCGGACACAAGCTGGATCGACGAGCGGGAGGATCTGCCGAAGATCATCCGCGCGGGGCGGCACATCGCCCGCACCCGCCGCTACATCCGCAACTACGCCCACGAGATCGAGCCCGCCGACCTCGTCGCCTACGTCGGCCGCGAGGCCCGGCGCGGCGACGGCTGGGTCAAGCTCGTCGGCGACTGGATCGACCGCGAGGCCGGCGACCTCACCGCCTGCTGGCCGCGCGCCGAGGTCGAGGCGGCCATCGCCGAGGCCCACCGGCTCGGCGCCCGCGTCACCGCGCACTGCTTCGCCGAGGACTCGCTCCGCGACCTCGTCGAGGCCGGCATCGACTGCATCGAGCACGCCACCGGCCTCACCGAGGACACCATCCCGCTCTTCGCCGAGCGGGGTGTCGCGATCGTCCCGACCCTGGTCAACATCGCGACGTTCCCGCACCTCGCCGACGGCGGCCAGGAGAAGTTCCCCCGCTGGTCGGCCCATATGCGGAGGCTGTACGAGCGCCGGTACGACACCGTGCGCGCCGCCTACGACGCGGGCGTCCCGGTCTTCGTCGGCACCGACGCGGGCGGCTCCCTCGCCCACGGCCTGGTCGCCGAGGAGGTCGAGGAGCTGACGAAGGCCGGCATCCCGCCGATCGAGGCGCTCGCGGCCACCGCCTGGGGAGCCAGGGCGTGGCTGGGGCGTCCCTCCCTGGAGGAGGGCGCCCCGGCCGACCTCGTCGTTTACGGCGAGGACCCGCGCGCGGACGTCCGCGTCCTCGCGGCACCGCGCCGGGTCGTCGTCAACGGGCGGGTGGTGGGGTAGCGCCCGCCCACCCGCCCGGGACGATCAGCGCCGGGTCAGGAAGGCCAGCCGGGCCTTCTTCTCCGGGATGAAGACCTCCGGCAGGTCCACCTCGGGCAGCACGACCTCCGGGCCCAGCTCGAACCCGGCCCGCACCATGCGGGCGATCGCCTTCTCGTTGGAGGCGTCCGGCTCCACGACCACACGGGTGTGGTCCCGCAGGGTGAAGGCGACGAGCACGGACAGGAGCCTGCCGGTGAAGCCCGGCTGCGGGGACGTGATCGGCGCCATGAGGAAGTGGGCGCCGACGTCCCCGGGCTCCACCTCGTAGCACTCGCTGACGCGGTCGGCCTCGGGGTTGTACGTCTGGAGCAGGGCGACGGGAACGTCGTCCAGGCTCACCAGGAAGCCGTGGTGGGTGGTGAGCGAGTCGAGGTGCGCGTAGATGTCGCGGACCTGCTCGACGGTGGTGCCGACCATGCCCCAGAAGCGGGACCGCTCCTCGTTGACCCAGGCGTGCAGGAGCGCGGCGTCGCGCTCGGGCTCGACAGGCCGGACCGTGACGGTGCCGAAGCCGTCGATGCTCCGGACGTGAACGGCGGTGGCGGTGGTCATCCCTGCTCCTTGGTGAGGTTCTGCCAGTCGGTGGTGACGGGGGCGAGTTCGCCCCTCAGCCACAGCGGAAGCTGATCGCGGTGGTGCGGGTCGCCGGGCACGCCGGACGCGCCGAACGGCACGATCCAGCCGCTCCGTTCGCGGTCGGCGAGGTCCCAGACGTACCGGGCGGCGGAGGCCCGGGCGCTGCGGTCGGTCCAGCCGGGCACGCTGGACGTGGAGAACACGCAGTCGTGGTCCCCGCCGAGCCCCGGCCACCGCGCGTCGTCGGGGTCGGGCAGCGCCTGCCAGGGCGCGAGCCGGTGGGTCACGCCCCAGGCGGCCGGGGGATCACCGGCGCCGACCTCGTCGAGCGCCTCGCGCACGATCCGGTCGACGTCCGCGGCGGGCACGGGCCCGGCCACGAGCAGGGTCTCCAGGGCGTACGCGACGCGCGGCCCGAGGGCCAGCCAGGGCCGGAACACCTCGGGGTACGGCGCGGGCTCTCGCAGCGCCGCGAAGGCCTCGTGGGCGGCGAACCGGCGGACGACGGCCCCGCGTACGGCGGCGTAGAGACCGGCGTCGGTGCTGTCCGCGTCCATCCGCCGGTCCCAGGCGAGCAGCCGGCCGCGGACGGCGGATGCCGCGGGGGAGAGCTCGACGGGCGAGGGGCCGGAGTCGGTCTGCCCGCTCCCGCCCACCCGCGCCACGGCCGCAAGGAGGCGGGCCGCCGAGCGGTTGTCGGTGTCCCGGTGGACGGCGGTGATGCTCTCCGGGGTCCAGTCCGCCGAGGCGCCGAGGAGCGCGTCGATCCGGTCCGCCCGGTGCGGCGGGGCGAATTCGATGCCCAGCGGCGCGGCGAGGCCCCGGGCGTTGGCCATCACGGCGTGACCGTCCACCTCCGCGCGGGGCAGCGGGGCCGGAGCGTCCTCCCATGCGTGCGCCGGGTCCCAGGCGGGCACGATCCGCAGCGAGTTGGCCCGGTGCCGTACGGGTACCAGGCCGGCGATCCGGTGCAGCAGACCGCCCTCGGTGTCGGCGGCCAGGACGACGTTGACCGGCTCGACCCAGCCGTCGAGGGCCGTGTCCACGTCGGCGACAGTCCGGGCGCGCAGCAGCGCGGGCAGCACCTCGAATCCGAGCCGGCCGGTGACCCGCGGCGGGTACCGCAGAGCGACGCTCTCCCAGGCCGGGGCCGGGTCCTGCGAGGCCGGGTCCTCCGCGGCGCCCTCCGACGCCGCGCCGTCGGGCTCGTCGTCCACCCCGATGATCACCGGACCCCGGTCGGTCTCGATCACCTCGACCACGACCGGCTCACCGCCCGCGACCTCGATCGTCTCGGTGTGCGTCGTCGCCGGGCGCCAGCCCTCGGGGCCGTACGCCTCCACCCCGCCGTCCGGGAGCCGCCGCAGCCGCTCCCGGTAGAGGTCCTGGTAGTCCGACATGGCGTTGGTGATCGCCCAGGCCACCGGCCCGGTGTGGCCGAAGTGGGCGAGCCCGGGGATGCCGGGCACGGCGATGCCCACCACGTCGTACGCGGGGCAGGCGAGCCGGATCTGCTGGTAGACGCCGGGCGCCTCGATGAAGCGGTGCGGGTCGCCGGCCACCAGGGCCGCCCCGCTCGCGGTCCGTCCGCCCGCGACCAGCCAGCCGTTGGAGCCCGAGGTCCCGGGTCCGTCGGTCGCGAAGAGCTCCGTCCACTCCTCGCCGAGCCGCCGGGCGACCTCCTCGCGCCACAGCTTGGTGGGGAAGCCGGCGAACAGGATGTGGGTCGTCAGCCAGACGGCGAGCGGGGTCCACGGCTCCCACCGGCCGGGCGCGAGGCCGGTCTCGGCGAACTCGGGCGCCCGCCCCGCCCCTTCGGCCAGGCCGTCGTTGACCCCGTCCACGTACGCGCGTACCCATGCCGCTGTCCGCGCGTCCTCGCGTTCGAGCCGCTCGAAGCAGCGGCGGGCGGTGTCGGTGAGCCGGCAGCGCCGGGCGAAGGTGTCCCAGCCGAGCTCGGCGGAGCCGAGGAAGGCGGCCGTGGTGCCCTGGGCGCGGTGCCGCTCGACCTCCAGCTGCCATGCCCGGTCGCGGGCGGTGACCCGGCCCTGCGCGAAGGCGAGTTCGTCCTGGTCCGCGGCGCGCAGATGGGGGACGCCCCACGCGTCCCGGTAGACCTCGATGCTCACGGAGACCCCGATCCCGTCCATGTTCCGGACATGGTCTTCGGCCATGTCTTCTACGAATTTCTTAGGTTAGGCTGACCTAAATTAATCTACAGGAGTTCAGGGGAGGGGATTGCGGTGGGTCACGGCTGGCAGGGTGCCGTTCTCAAGCTGATGCGGGGCAAGGACTTCACGTTCACCGTGACGGGGGCCGAGCAGGTCACCGAGGACTACCGCAGGGTGCGCTTCACGGACGGCGGTCTGCTCGCCGCCGCCGGAATCCACCCCACGATGTGGGTCCGGATCTGGTTCGAGAACGCGGGCAAGCCGCACCAGCGCGCGTACACCCTGGTCGACCCCGACCAGGAGGCCGGCACCTTCGGTCTGGAGTTCGCCCTCCACGACGGCGTCGCCAGCCGCTGGGCCCGCGCCTGCGCCCCCGGCGACACCGTCGAGGCGACCCTCCAGGGGACCGGCTTCGACGCCCCGGAGCCGCGCCCCGGACGGCTCCTCGTGGTCGGCGACCCGGCGTCGCTGCCCGCCGTCAACTCCCTGCTCGACGCGCTCCCGGGCGTCCCCGCCACCGTCTGGTTCGAGACCCAGCACGCCTCCGACGAGGAGCTTCCGGTCCGGCTCGACCCCGAGCACCACGAACTGCGCCGGGTGCCGCGCCGGAACGACGGGGCCGACCTCGTCGACCGTGTGAAGGCGGAGCTCCCCGCCCTCGCGGACTCCGACCCGTACGTCTGGATCGCCTGCGACACCACGACCACCCGGACCCTCGCCACGTACGCGCGCAAGGAACTCGCGCTGCCCAAGGAGCGCGTCCACGCGCTCGGGTACTGGCGCGCGAGCTGACCGCCCTCTCCTGACGCGCCGGGTTGACGATCCGTTACCCCGGCGCACGGCGGCTCGTTCACACCCTTCCCAGGGGTGCCGCTGTGTGCCCACGCGTGCGAAAGACGCGGGACGCCCGGGAACGGTTGTGTCGAAAAAAATCGAATATGAACACGGAAACCCCCCTTTGGAGTGAACTCACGTCAGGCGACTGTCGGTTCACTCTCCGTGCGTAAAGATTCCGGTGTCTCAAGTCGCCGAGGCCGCGCCGACCCACCGTCCCCGTGGTGAGCGGCCGGCGACGCCATGTCTCTTGTGGGGGTTCCACCATCTTGAACAGCAACACCTTCCGCATGCCCGTGCGCCGTACCGCCGCCGCCGCGACCGTCGCCGCCCTGGCCGTCGGCCCCGTGCTCCTCGCGGCCCCGGCGGCACAGGCCACGGGCGGCGAAGGGCGCGCCACCGCCGTCGTCCTGCGGACCGGCCTCGACGTCTCCCTCCTCGACAAGACGGTCGACGTGCCGCTGCGGGCCTCCCTCAACGAGGTCGAGGCGCCGGAGACCGAGAACGAGACCGCGCTCTCCGTGAAGGTGCGGGGGGCCGAGGGCGGCAAGCCGATCGACATCCTGGCCGCCGACGTCGCCACCTCGAAGGCCACGGTGGACGAGCAGAAGGCCGAGGGGTACGTGAACCTCGTCAAGGCCCGGGTCCACGTCCCCGGAATCCCGCTGCTCTCGCTCATCGAGGTCCAGAAGGTGACCTCCAAGGCGCTGTGCGAGGTGGGGAAGAAGCCGGTCGCCGAGTCCAACGTCCTCGGCCACGTGACCGTCTTCGGCAAGAAGACCACCCTGTCCACCGCCGGGCGGACCCAGGTCGACGTGCCCGGTGTCGGAAAGGTGACCCTCGACCTGTCCCGCACGTCCACCACCTCGCGTACGGCGGCGGCGACCGCCCTCGAACTCAAGGTGGAGGTCGACCCGCTGAAGCTCGGCGTCGCCGAGGTCAACGGCACCGTGACGCTCGCCGAGGCCACCTGCGAGACGCCCAAGGGCACGGCCCCGACGGAGCAGCCCACCGGGAAGCCGACCGAGCAGCCCACCCAGGAGCCCGGCGAGCGCCCCTCGGAGCAGCCCGCTCAGCAGCCCTCGGTCGAGCCGAGCGACGCCGGCGGCATCAAGACCGACAACGGCGGCACCACGCCCACCCAGAACCTCGCCGAGACCGGCGGCAGCTCCACCACCCCGTACATCGCGGGCGGGGCGCTCGCGCTCCTCGTGGCCGGCGGCGGTGCGCTCGCGCTGACCCGCTCGCGCGCCCGCTCCCGAGGCTGACGGTCCGAGGGGGACGCGCGGGGGCACGAGGCCGGGGGCGGGGCCGGAGGCTCCGGGGGGATCCTCCGGCGGAAGCAAGGGTCCGGGGAGGGCGACGGTGACGACGTCGCCCTCCCCGGACCCTTGTGTGGCGCGGTGCGCGTCGGGCGCCCGGCGGCGGCCGCTCAGCCGCCCATCAGCAAGGCCTGGTCGAGGGCCTGGAGGAAGCGGTTCGTCGTGACCCGGTCCCGGACCGCGATCCGCAGCCAGTTCCGGTCGAGCCCCGGGAAGGTGTCGCCCCGGCGGGCCGCGAAGCCCAGCGACCGCAGCCGCTCCCGGATCGCGTCCGCCCCGTCGATCCGCAGCAGCACGAAGGGGCCCTCCGATCCCGGCACCGTCCGCACCTCGTCGAACTCCGCGAGCCCGGCGAGCAGATGGGCCCGCTCGACCCCGATCCGGTGCGCCGCGTGCTCGGCCTCCGCGAGCGCCGCCCGCGACATGCACGCCTCCGCCGCCACCAGGGCCGGCGTCGACACCGGCCACAGGGGCTGCGTCCGCTCCAGGGCGGCGATCGTCGCCGGCTCGGCCAGCACGTACCCGATCCGCAGTCCGGCGAGCCCCCACGTCTTGGTGAGGCTGCGCAGCACCACGAGCCCCGGCACATCGGTCCGCCCGGCCAGCGACTCGCGCTCGCCCGGCACCGCGTCCAGGAACGCCTCGTCGACCACCAGGGTCCGCCAGGGTCTCGCGAGCGCGGCGATCGAGCCGGCCGGGTGCAGCACGGACGTGGGGTTCGTGGGGTTCCCGATGACCACCAGGTCCGCGTCCTCGGGGACCGCCGCCGGATCCAGCCGGAAACCGTCCTCCTCGCGCAGCAGCACCCGGCCCACCTCGTGGCCGACGTCGCGCAGCGCCGCCTCCGGCTCGGTGAACTGCGGATGCACCACGACGGGCCGCCGCACCGGAAGCGCCCGCGCGATCAGCACGAAGGCCTCGGCCGCACCGGCCGTGAGCAGCACCCGGTTCGAGGGCAGATCGTGCCGCTCGGCCACGGCCGCGCGCGCGGCCCGGCCGTCCGGGTAGGCGGCGAGTCCGGTCAGGGAGTCGGCGATCCGCTCCCGCAGCCAGTCCGGTGGGGTGTTCGTCCGGACGTTGACCGCCAGATCGATGAGTTTCTCGTCCCGTACCTCGGCGTCACCGTGGTGGCGCAGGTCGTGGGCGTCGGTATGCAGGTGCATGTCCATGGCCGCCGTCGTGTGGGGGGTGGGGATGGTGGGGGGTGAGCCAGGCTCGCCAGCGATGTACCCGTGAGTTCGGGGCAACAACCGTACGCCTGGGGCGTCTTCGTTCGGACGAACCGGGACGGAACCGGCCAGAGCGCACGTTACGCGGCGGGCTTTCCGCTTCGGTACGAGCAGCCCGACGGACGTGCCCCCGCCCGCCGCCAGCAGCGCGGCCGCCTCCGCCACCGAGGCCGTACCCGTCGCGGCCAGCGGCCGCGCCGACGGATGCGGCACGGGCACGGCCGCGAGCTCCTCCGCCGTGAACGCCCGCACCGGGACGCCGAGCTCCTCCGCCGCCCCCACGATCCCCGGTTCCGCCGCCCGCGCGTCGAGCGTGCCGAGCGAGCGGACGTCCGCACGCGTCAGCCCCGCCTCCCGCAGCACCGCCTCGACCAGGGCGAGGACCTCGTCCACCGGGACCCCGGCCCGGGCGCCGACACCGAGGTGCGCGGACGCCACCCCATCCGATACCAAAGGCCCATGGCTGTAGTCGTCGCGCTCGGCGCGTTCCTCATGACGCTCTTCGGCGGCTGGGTCGCGGGACGCGTCACCGACCGGCGCCACCTCGTCCTCGGCCTCGCCGGCGGACTCATGCTCGGCGTCGTCGGACTCGACCTGCTGCCCGAGGCCATGGAGGCGGCGGGCGACGAGGTCTTCGGAGTCCCGGAGGCCCTGCTGCTCTTCGTCGGAGGCTTCCTCCTCGCCCACGTCGTGGAGCGGCTCCTCGCCGTACGCCGGGCCGCACACGGTGTCGCGGCCGACGAGAGGGTCCCGCAGGTCGGCATGACGGCGGCGGCCGCGATGGTCGGTCACAGCCTGATGGACGGCATCGCGCTGGGCGCCGCCTTCCAGGTCGGCGGCGGCATGGGCGCCACCGTCGCCCTCGCCGTCATCACCCATGACTTCGCCGACGGCTTCAACACGTACACGATCACCAGCCTCTACGGGAACGCCCGCCGCAAGGCCGTCGGCATGCTCGTCGCCGACGCCCTCGCGCCCCTGGTCGGCGCCGCCTCCACCCTGCTGTTCACCCTTCCGGTGGAACTCCTCGGCAGCTATCTGGGGTTCTTCGGGGGCGCCCTGCTCTACCTGGCCGCCGCCGAGATCCTGCCGGAAGCCCACCACACCCACCCCGCCCGCTCCACCCTGCTGTGCACGGTGGGGGGCGTCGGCTTCATCTGGCTCGTGGTGGGAGTCTCCGGCGGCTGATCTCACCTGCAGTGCTCCACGAAACGCGCGGCGGCGTCCGGGGACCCCGCCCAGTGGGTGTGGACATAGCTGGCGTGCACCCCGTCCTGCACGAAGCCCTCGACCCGCCGCTCGGGCAGGCGCAGCCCCCACGCGGCCCGCGCCCCGGCGCCCGGCTCGATGACCGTCCGGTGGAACTCGTGGCCCCGCATCCGCGCCCCGGCGGGCGCGAGGACGCTGTCGCTCACGGCGACGGCGTCCCGGTACCCGAGGGTGAGCCGCTCGGACATCCGCGCGTCCGCGTCGAGCACCCCGCACATGGGGGTGCCGTCGAGCGACCGCGCGAGATACAGCAGCCCGGCGCACTCGGCGGCGATGGGCGCGCCGGAGGCGGCGAGCGCGGCGACGGCCTTCCGCAACGGCTCGTTGGCGGACAGCTGCGCGCCGTACATCTCGGGGAATCCGCCGCCTATGACGAGCCCGGTCGTCCCCTCGGGAAGGGCTTCGTCCCGAAGCGGGTCGAAGGTGACGACCTCGGCGCCGGCGGCGGTGAGCAGTTCGGCGTGCTCGGCGTACGAGAACGTGAACGCAGCCCCACCGGCGACGGCGATCCGTACGGGGGGCATGCGTTCCGCCGGGGCGACGGGGGCACACCCGGACGGACTCCGGGGGAGGGCGGGTGCCACGGGACCTCCGGCGTGCAGTCGTCCCGCGACCTCGGGCGACCACGCCTCGGTGTGCAACTCGGGCGCACTGCGCGCCAGCGCGAGCAGCGCCTCCAGATCGCACCCGGCACGCACCTGCTCTGCCTGCGCGGCAACCGCCTCCACCGCCGCGGCCTGCCGCTCGGCCACCGGCACGAGCCCCAGGTGCCGCGACGGCGTAGCCACGGCCGGCGCCCGCCGCAGCACCCCGAGAACGGGAACCCCGGACTCCCCGAGCGCCTCCCGCAGCAGGTGCTCGTGCCGGTCCGTGGCGACCTTGTTCAGGATCACGCCCCCGATCCGCACCTCCGGATCCCAGGACGCGAACCCGTGCACGAGCGCCGCCACCGACCGCGACTGCGAGGACGCGTCGACGACCAGCACCACCGGCGCCTTGAGCAGCTTCGACACCTGCGCGGTGGAGGCGAGTTCGCCCTGGTCGGCGGCCCCGTCGTACAGGCCCATGACACCCTCGACGACCGCCAGGTCGCACCCGCGCGCCCCGTGCTCGAAGAGCGGCGCGATCAGCCCCGTACCGCACATGTACGCGTCGAGGTTGCGGCCCGGCCGCCCCGTGGCGAGCGCGTGGTAGCCGGGGTCGATGTAGTCCGGTCCGACCTTGTGGGGCGAGACCGCCAGACCACGGCCGGCGAACGCGGCCATCAGGCCGGTCGCGACCGTGGTCTTGCCCGCGCCCGACGAGGGCGCGGCGATGACGAGACGTGCTACCACTCGATGCCCCGCTGGCCCTTCTGACCGGCGTCCATCGGGTGCTTGACCTTGGACATGTCGGTGACGAGATCCGCGAAGTCGACGAGCTCCTGCGGCGCGTTGCGGCCCGTGATGACGACGTGCTGGTGCCCGGGACGGTCGCGCAGCACCTGGACGACCTCGGCCGTGTCGATCCAGCCCCAGTGCAGCAGGTACGCGAACTCGTCGAGGACGTAGAACGTGTACTTCTCCTCGGCGAGGTCCCGCTTGACCTGCTCCCAGCCCTCGCGGGCCTTCTCCTCGTGCGACTGCTCGCCCTCGGCGACCTCGCGCTGGATCCAGGACCAGCCCTCACCCATCTTGTTCCAGGTGACCGTGCCGCCCTTGCCGGTCTCGCCGAGCGCCTTGAGGGCGTTCTCCTCGCCGACCCTCCACTTGGCGGACTTCACGAACTGGAACACCCCGATCGGCCAGCCCTGGTTCCAGGCGCGCAGCGCCATGCCGAACGCGGCGGTCGACTTCCCCTTGCCGACGCCCGTGTGCACCATCACCAGCGCGCGGTTGCGGCGCTGACGGGTGGTGAGACCGTCGTCGGGAACGACGGTCGGCTGTCCCTGCGGCATTAAGCGGCCCTCCTGGCAGTGGTCTTCCGGTTTCCCTGTACGTCCCGGACGAGGCCGGCGATCGAGTCGGCGCGCAGCTCGTCCAGGGTGACGGCGGTGCCGCCGAGTTCACGGGCGAGCTCCCGGGCGAGCCCGAGCCGCACCGGTCCCGTCTCGCAGTCGACGACGACCGAGGCCGTGCCGTCGGCGGCGTGCAGCCGCGCCGCCCGGGCGGCGAGCGCCACCGGGTCGGCGCCGCCGCCGGTCGCCCGCCCGTCGGTGACGACGACGAGCAGCGGGCGGCGTGAGGGGTCGCGCAACCGCTCGACGCGCAGGACGTCGTGGGCCTTGAGAAGACCGGCCGACAGCGGGGTACGGCCACCGGTCGGGAGCTTCTCCAGCCGGGCGGCGGCCGCGTCGACGGACGAGGTCGGCGGCAGCGCGACCTCGGCGTCGCGGCCCCGGAAGGTGATGAGGCCGACCTTGTCGCGGCGCTGGTAGGCGTCGAGCAGCAGGGAGAGCACGGCGCCCTTGACGGCGCTCATCCGCTGCCGGGCCGCCATCGAGCCGGAGGCGTCCACGGCGAAGAGCACCAGGTTCCCCTCGCGCCCCTCCCGCGTCGCCTGCCGCAGGTCGTCCCGGCGGACCACGAGCCCGGGGCCGGTCCGCCCACGGGCCTTCTGGTGCGGGGCGGCGGCCTGCACGGTGGCGGCCAGGTGCAGCTTGGTCAGCGTGCCCCGGGGGCGTACGGATCCGGTGGTGCGGCCGTGCTCGGTGCGGGCCCGGGAGCGGCGCCCGGCCGCGCCCTCGCCGAGGCCGGGGACGCTGAGCACCTTCGTACGGAAGGGCTCGGCGGCGGCGACGGCGGCGCGCTCACCGGAACCGGCGCTCTGCGGGGCGGGTTCGGGCGAAGGCGAGGGCGCGGGCGCGGGCGGGGAGGTCTCCCCGGGCGCGGGGGAGTTCTCGGCGGCGGGCCCGTCGCTCTGCGGCGGGACACCCCCTCCGGGACCGCCGTCACCCGGACCGCCGTCACCGGGACCGTCGGGATCGGGGTCCTCGTCCGGCTCCTGGTCCTGGCCCTTGAACTCCTCCAGGGTCTCGTCGAGCTTGTCCTCGTCGAGGCCGGGAGCGTCGAAGGGGGAGCGGCGCCGCCGGTGCGGGAGGGCGAGCAGGGCGGCCTGCCGCACGTCCTCGGAGGTGACCTCGGTGCGGCCGGCCCAGGCGGCGAGCGCGGTCGCGGTGCGGGCCATGACGATGTCGGCGCGCATGCCGTCGACCTCGAAGGCGGCGCAGGTGGCCGCGATCTGGAGCAGCACGGCGTCGCCGAGCGTCACCTGGGGGAGCAACGCCCGCGCGGTGACGATCCGTTCGCGCAGCGCGGCCTCGTCCGCGGCCCAGCGGTCGGCGAAGACGGCGGGGTCGTCCTCGAAGGCGAGCCGCCGCCGGACGACCTCGACGCGCTGCTGCGGGTCGCGCGACGCGGCGACCTCGACGGTCAGCCCGAACCGGTCGAGCAGCTGGGGCCGCAGTTCGCCCTCCTCTGGGTTCATGGTCCCGACGAGCAGGAAGCGGGCGGCGTGCCGTACGGAGACGCCCTCCCGCTCGACGTAGGAGGACCCCATGGCGGCGGCGTCGAGGAGATGGTCGATGAGGTGGTCGCTGAGCAGGTTGACCTCGTCGACGTAGAGGATCCCGCGATGGGCGGAGGCGAGGAGACCGGGCTCGAAGGCCTTGACGCCCTCGCTGAGCGCCTTCTCGATGTCGAGGGAGCCGACGAGCCGGTCCTCGGAGGCGCCGACGGGCAGCTCGACCATCCGCGCGGGCCGCTCGGTGCCCGGCGCCGTCCCGTGCGGGCCGTCGGGGCAGCCGAGGTCGGGCGAGGCCGGATCGCAGCTGAACCGGCAGCCCGCGACGACGGGCACGGCGGGCAGCAGCTCGGCGAGGGCGCGTACGGCGGTGGACTTGGCGGTCCCCTTCTCACCCCGCACGAGCACACCGCCGACGGCCGGGCTGACGGCGTTGAGCAGCAGCGCGAGCCGCAGGTCGTCCATGCCGACGACGGCGGTGAACGGATAGCGGGTGCTCATCGGGTGGTCCTCTCCTTCGGTTCGGTTCGCTGATGTCCTGTGGGACGGCCTCGCGTCACGGCGCACCCGGCGGCACGAACGGCAGCCCCGAAGGAGCCCCCTCCTCGATCAACCGCAGCAGCGCGTCCGTGTCCGCGTGCTCCTCGATCAGGTCCCCCAGCCGGTCCAGCTGCTCCTCCCGCAGCGCCCCGAAGGACGTGTCCGGCGCCGGCACGAACCGCCGTCCGGCCGCCGTCGCGACCTCCCTCAGGAACGCCCGCCGGAACCCGTCGCTCTCCAGGGAGCCGTGCCAGTGCGTACCCCACACGGACCCCACCCGACACCCGTCGAGGAAGGGTTCCCCGCCGCGTACCTCCGCGACGCCGTGGTGGATCTCGTAGCCCTCGACCGGTTCCCCGAGCGCCGAGCCCACCGGCCGGGCGAGCGTCTTCTCCCGCGCGAACCGCACCCGTACGGGCAGCAGACCGAGCCCGTCGACGGAGCCCGCACGGGACTCGACCTCGTCCTCGATGTGTTCGCCGAGCACCTGGAAGCCGCCGCAGATGCCGAGTACCGGGCGGCCCTCGGCGGCCCGTCGCGCCAGCGCGTCGGCGAGCCCGCGCTCCCGCAGCCAGGCGAGCGCCTTGACCGTCCCGCGAGTGCCCGGCACGACGACCAGGTCCGCGTCGACGAGCTCCTCCGCCCGGTCCACGAACCGCACGACGACACCCGGCTCGGCGGCCAGCGCGTCCACGTCCGTGAAGTTGGACATCAGAGGCACCGCGCAGACGGCGACCCGCAGCACGTCCTCACCGACCGGCGGCGCGACGACGGACTCACGCACCGCACCCCGCAGGGAGACCCGGAGGCCGTCCTCCTCGTCGATGCCGAGGCCGTGGGCGTACGGCAGGACGCCGAAGGTCCGCCGCCCGGTGAGCCCGTGCAGCATGTCCAGGCCCGGTTCGAGCAGGGTCACGTCACCGCGGAACTTGTTCACGAGGTAGCCCGCGATCAGCTCCTGGTCCTCGGGCGCGAGCAGCGCCGTCGTGCCGAAGAACTGGGCGAAGACCCCGCCCCGGTCGATGTCGCCGACCACGACGACGGGCAGCCGCGCGGCCCGCGCGATGCCCATGTTCACGATGTCGGTGCGCCGCAGGTTGATCTCGGCCGGGCTGCCGGCGCCCTCGCAGATCACGGCGTCGTACGTGCTCCGCAGCTCCTCCAGGCACGCGAGCACCGGCTCGAAGAGCTCCTTCTGACGTCCGCCGCGCAGTGCTGTCCCGGGGGACGACCCCCCGGGCCCCCCGAAGAAGCCGCGGGCGCTGAGCTCACCGACCGGCTTGCCCATCAGGACGACCTGGCTGGACCGGTCGCTGCCGGGCTTGAGCAGGACGGGGTTCATCAGCGCGGTGGGTTCCACCCGCGCCGCCTGCGCCTGCATGGCCTGGGCGCGCCCGATCTCGGCCCCCTCCCTCGTGACGAAGGAGTTGAGGGACATGTTCTGCCCCTTGAACGGCGCCACCTTCAGTCCCTTGCGGACCAGCCAGCGGCAGATGCCGGCCGTCACGACGCTCTTGCCGGCGTCGGACGTGGTCCCGGCGACGAGCAGTCCCCCACCCCTCATGCGTTCCTCCGCTTCCGGGTCGACGCCGCCAGGGCGCCGATGATCAGCCGGCCGCCCACACAGGCGGCCAGAGTGAGTCCGGTGACCCGGCGCGACAGGCGTACGGCCCGGTCGATGTCGGTCACCTCGACGGCCCGCCCCTCTCCGTTGAGCACCGGCCGGTGTTCGACCCGGCCGCCGTACGACAGGGTGCCCCCGAGGCGGATGCCGAGGGCGCCCGCGAAGGAGGCCTCGACGGGGCCCGCGTTGGGGCTGGGGTGCTTCGCCGCGTCGGCCCGCCAGGCGTTCAGGGCACCGCGCGGGTCTCCGCCGGCCACGGTCGCGAGGACGGCCGTCAGCCGTGCCCCGGGCCAGCCGGCCACGTCGTCGAGCCGGGCCGAGGCCCAGCCGAAGCGGCGGTGACGCGGCGACTTGTGGCCGACCATCGCGTCGAGGGTGTTGACGGCCCGGAAGCCGACGAGGCCCGGTACGCCCGCGACCGCGCCCCAGAAGAGGGCGCCGACCACGGCGTCGGAGGTGTTCTCGGCGACCGATTCGACGACCGCGCGGGCCATCGCGGGTCCGTCCAGGGACTGCGGGTCGCGCCCGCAGAGATGGGGCAGCCGCTCCCGGGCGACGTCGAGGTCCCCGGCGGCGAGCGCGCCGCCGATCGCGCGGGCCTCCCGTCCCAGGGTCGTACCCCCGACGACGGCCCAGACGGAGGCGGCGGTCAGGGCGACGGCGACGGCCGGCCGGTTCCGTACGGCCCGGGCGGCGAGCGCTCCGAGGGCGACGGTGGAGCCGGCGCAGACGGCGGTGTACAGGGCACCCCAGCCGCGGTGGTCGTGGTGGAGGCGGTTCTCGACCGCGGCGGCCGCCCGGCCGAACGCGGCGACGGGATGTCCGCGGCGCGGATCGCCGACGAGCAGATCGACGGCGAGACCCGCGGCCGCTCCGTACGCGAATCCGTCCGGAGAAAGGCGGCGGGTACTGCTGCGGCCGGGCATGGCGCATGTCCTCACTCAGGGTCCGCGCCCTGGATCGACGTGACCGGCGGCGAGAGTTCCTGGCTCCCGGACCCTTCGGATCCGGTCACAGTGGCGGGACCGCGCCGGATTCGCACCGGACTTCCTCTGCTGCCGCCGTAATGGCCTCGGCAGTCCACCACGGCCCGAGAACAGCCGTCAACTCACCCTTGACCTGCATCGGGTCACTGTGCGAAGCACCACAGACACGGCGGCGGGGCGGCCCGCACCCGAAGGTGCGGACCGCCCCGCCGGTCACGCAGGCCGACGATGCCGAGGCTGAAGAGGCCCACGAGGGCGACGGTCGCCACGAGGCTGACTCCGAAGACGGAGCCGAGAGCTGCCCAGTCGATCTTCATGTCGTTCGTTCCTTAGACCGCGGCGGCGGGGGCCGGGGGAGCGGTCGGGTCGGTGGGGGCCGGCGCGGGGATGGTGGCCTTCAGATCCTCGTCCGCGACGGCGGCGACGGAACCGGCGGCCGGCGGCGGGGTGACGGCCGCGATGGCGGTGGTCACGACGCCCGCGGGCTCGGCGTCGAGGTCGTCGGCGGTGACGTTGTTGTGATCGACCGGCTTGCGGCGGGACAGCGACCAGATGACGCCCGAGCCGGCGACCAGCAGGACCGCGACGGCGGCGATGCCCCAGGGGCCCTGCTTGGTGAGGAATTCGGCTCCGGCACCGACCACGGCGGCGGCGGGCAGGGTCAGACCCCAGGCGACGAACATCCGGGTGGCGGTCGACCAGCGGACGACACCGCCCTTGCGGCCGAGACCTGCGCCCATCACGGCACCCGAGCAGGACTGGGTGGTGGAGAGGGAGAAGCCGAGGTGCGAGGAGGCGAGGATGACCGTCGCGGCGCTGGTCTGGGCGGCGAAGCCCTGCTGCGGCTGGAGGTCGGTGAGGCCCTTGCCCATGGTGCGGATGATGCGCCAGCCACCGAGGTAGGTGCCGAGGGCGATGGCGACACCGGCGCAGACGATGACCCACAGCGGAGGGTTCGAGCCGGGGGCGACGACCCCCTGGGTGACCAGGGCGAGGGTGATGATGCCCATCGTCTTCTGGGCGTCGTTGGTGCCGTGGGCGAGGGAGACGAGACCGGCGGAGGCGATCTGGCCGGCCCGGTAGCCCTTGGCCGTGGCCTTCGCCTCGGGGTTGGCCTTGATCTTGTACGTCAGCCTGGTGGCGGCCATCGCGGCGAGGCCGGCGACGAGCGGCGCGGCGACGGCCGGGATGAGGACCTTGGTGACGATGGTCGGGCCGTTCACGGCCGACCAGCCGGCCGACATGACCGCGGCGCCGATGAGGCCGCCGAAGAGGGCGTGGGAGGAGCTGGACGGGAGTCCGAGCAGCCAGGTCAGGAGGTTCCAGAGGATGGCGCCGACCAGCGCGGCGAAGATCACCTCTGTACGAATGCCCTCTTCGTTGATGATCCCGCCGGAGATCGTCTTGGCGACCTCCACGGACAGGAACGCGCCGACGAGGTTCAGCACGGCGGACATGGCCACCGCCGTCTTCGGTTTGAGAGCACCGGTCGAGATGGTCGTCGCCATCGCGTTCGCGGTGTCGTGGAAACCGTTCGTGAAATCGAACACGAGAGCTGTCACGACCACAATGGCGAGCAGCAGCGTGATGTGTTCCATTTACCCAGGCAATCGTTTGAGGTCAGTGGCTGGACGAACGTAAGCAACCTGAGTGAACGGAAGGTGAACTGGGTCGGGCGCTGTGGTGTCCCAATTCGGCGTCAAGAGATTCCGGTTACGGCTCCGGCCGCCGAGCTGTCCACGATGCGGTCACCCCGCAACCCCGGGTAATCCAGGTCATCAACGGGCACATGCGACCTGCCCCGGTTCCTCCTCCCTCACCCGGTTCCGGTCCCTGGACGGAACCATCCGACCGGGGGACCCCGCGGACGAGACCCATGTCACTCCCCGGAGGGCCCCGGAGGCCCCGGGAGGCACGCGCGCCGAACCCCCGTCCGCACCTCTCACTCCGGCCTCCCCTCCGGGGCCGTACGGGTCCCACCGGTGGCAGTCCGCTCCCACCCTGCCGAGACTGGGAGCGTGCGCCCGGCTACAGCGACGGCAGCGGCCGTCACCACCCTGCTCGGTGTCGGCGCGGCCGCGTTCGCGGCCGGCCGGTACGCCAGCGACGTCGCCCTCAGGGCGCCGTCCGGACGTCCCCTGCCCGGGGACCCCAAACTCACCGTGCACGCCACGGGCCCCGAACGGATCACCCTCACCCGCAGCCTCGCCTCGCTGCGCCCCGGTACGTACGGCATCGAAGGACACGGCCAGCACGCCGTCGTCGGCCCGGTCCTCGACCGGGTCCCGCACACCGCGGACACCGTCGTCCGGCGGCTCGAACGCGTCGAGCGCGGGGTGCTCGGCCCCGGCTCCCGCGTCCGCCTCACCCCCCAGCTGCACATCGGCACGCCCATCAGCGCCCTCGGGCTCGCGCACGAGGACGTCGAGATCCCCGGCGAGCTCGGCCCCCTGCCCGCCTGGCTGGTGGCCGCTCCCCGCACCACCTGGGTGATCGCCCTGCACGGTCTCGGCACCACCCGCGAGCACCCGCTGAACGTCGTCCCCTTCTTCAACCGCCGCAAGATCCCCGTCCTCGTCCCCGCCTACCGCGGCGACGAGGGAGCACCCGCCTCCCCGGACGGCCTCGCCCACCTCGGCGACTCCGAGTGGCGCGACGTCGACGCCGCCATCCGCTACGCCGTCCACCGGGGTGCGTCGAAGATCGTGCTCCACGGCTGGGGGACCGGGGCCTCGATGGCCCTGCGCGCCGCCGCCGAGTCGGGGGTCCGCGACCGGATCAGCGGCCTCGTCCTCGACTCGCCCGTCCTGGCCTGGGAGGCCACCTTCCGCAACCTCGCGGCGGCCCGCCATGTCCCCGCGCCCCTGCTCCCGCTCGCCGTCCGCGCGGCCCAGGGCAGGACCGGACGGCACGGCGACCTCCTCGAGGAGGCCTCCGCGCCGGGCGCGCTGCGCGTCCCCGTGCTCCTCTTCCACGGCCCCGACGACACCATCGCCCCCTGGGAACCGTCCGTCGCACTCGCCGCCCGCCGCCCCGATCTGGTATCCCTCCAGACCGTCCGGCACGCCCCGCACGCGGCCATGTGGAACGCCGACCCTGTCCGCTACGAGGAGGCCCTCCGCCGCTTCCTCACCCCGCTCCTCTAGGGCCCGGCGGCGGGGGCCGGGGACGGCACGGCCGATTCCGATTGGGCTTTCGGGCCGTCAGCGGGAAGACTGCCCCCGTGACGTCTCGAAAGCCCGATGAACCATTGGCGCGCAACTCCAGACTCCGACTCGTCCGCCCGCGGGCGCTGGCCACCGCCCGAAGGGCCGTGACGACCCGGCGCACCCGGCCGGCGCCGCGGCCGCCCGAGGGCACTCCGCCCCGTGCGGAGCTCGCCCGCCAGGCCCGGCACGTCCTCGCCGACGCCGTACGGATCGCCCGCTGGGCAGCCGTCGAACGCGGCGCCACAGCGGCAGCCCGCAGCGGCCCCGGAGCCGTCCCCGCCCAGGAACGGGCCGCTGCCGCACTGAACCTGACGCCCGGACAGATCCGGGCCGGCTGGGACCGCGCCCGGCTCGCCGGCCTCGTCGAGCTCCACGGCGACACCGCCCGCCCCGGCTGGCGGCTGCATGCCTGGGATCGCGACGACTCCGCCGTACTGCGCGGCTGGGTCGCCCTCTTCGACGCCTGGTCCCTGGTGCACCCGGCTCCCGAGGGGGTCGAGCCGAGCGCCGTCGCCGAGGTCGTCGAGGCCCTCCCGCAGGTCCTGTCGCTGCTGCAGCTCTCCCAGGGCCCGGTCCTCGTCCCCGCCCTGCTCGACCTGCTCGGCCAGCGCGTCGAGGAGCTCCGCGAGGAACGCTGCGAGGTCCCGGGGGCCGAGCAGGCCACCGAGGCCACGGAGTCCGCCGAGACCACCGGCGCACCCGATGTGAACGGCACCGCCGGGCTCCCGGCCCTGCTCGACTGGGCGCTCGAAGGTCTGGCGGCCGTCGGCGCGCTCACCCTGGACCCCGGTGCGGAGGGGCGTCACGCCACCCTGACCCCGCTCGGCAACTGGGCGGTCTGGGTCAAGCTGGAGCAGATCTGCGTCGCCGCGCAGAGCCCCGCCGGGAACATCGAGCAGTCCGCCGAGGACATGCTCCGGGGCTGTGCCCGGCTCACCCCCGGCCCCGCCCGCGCCGAGTACCGCGCCTGGCTCGCGGCCCGCACCCTCTCCAGCGCGGTGACCGAACTCCTCACCGTCGCCCGCGGCGAGGACGCGCTGCTGCGCGGGCTCGCCTTCGAGGCGCTCCGGGTCGTCGGCGCCCCCGCCGAGGCCGAGGTGCGGGCCACCGTCGCCGAACCCTCCCTCCGGCCGTACGCGCTGCTCTGGCTCGCCGAGTACGAGGGCGCCGACCCGGACGACGCCCAGGAGGTCCTCACCCGCGAGGAGTCCACCTGGCTCTGGGTGGACACGGCGGCGGCCGTCGCCGACCACGGGGAGAGCGAGCTGCTCGTCCGGCACCTCGACTCCGCCGTGCAGGGCACCGTCCCGGCGCTCCTCGACGAGATCAGGGCCGTCGGCCACCCCCGTACCGTGCAGGTCCTGGTCGCCCTCGCCGCCGCCCACCCGGACCCGGCACTGGCCAAGGCCGTCCGCCGGGCCGCCTTCCAGGTCCACACCGGGGGAGCGTGACGGGACCCCGGGTCCCGAAGGGGAGGTCCCCGGCGCCCGGCTACTCCGCGGCGCCGGGGGTGTAGGTCCCGAAGCTCCAGATGTTGCCCTCGGCGTCGCGCGCCATGTAGTCCCGCGAGCCGTACTCCTGGTCCTTGGGCGGCATCACGATCTCGACGCCGTGGGCCACCGCCCGCGCGTGGTGCTCGTCGACGTCGTCCACGTGCACGAACACACCGACCGGGCCGGCGTCGGCCATCAGCTTGTCGAACTCGCTGCCGGTGCCCTTGCTGCCCAGCATCACCATGCCGTTCCCGTAGGACAGCTCGGCGTGCGCCACGCGGCCGTCCTCGGCCTCGTACACGGCGTCGGCGCGGAAGCCGAAGCCCTCCGTGAGCAGGCTGATCGCCGCCTTCGCGTCCTCGTACGTCAGCGTCGGACAGATGTGGGGAGCCTCAGCCATCCCGATCACTTCCTCTCGATTCAGTCGAATGTGACCCGGGTCTCAGTCTGGCAGTCCCCGTCGGCAATCAGCGGAAGGTGTTGCACCGGGCCATGTCGCCCGTCCGGTAGCCCTCGGAGAACCACTGCCGGCGCTGGGCCGCGGAGCCATGGGTCCAGTTCTCCGGGGTCACCCGGCCCTGGAACCTCTCCTGGATCCGGTCGTCGCCCACCGCGGCCGCCGCGTCCAGGCCGTCCCGGATGTCCGCTTCCGTCAGCCGCGTGAGCAGCGGCCTGCCCGTGCGGTCGTCGGGCGTGGTCGTGGCGTGCCGGGCCCACACGCCCGCGTAGCAGTCGGCCTGGAGCTCGACCCGCACGGCGTTGGAGTTCGCGCCGGTCCGCCCGTCCTGGGCGCGGCTCAGGGTCCCCATCAGGTTCTGGATGTGGTGGCCGTACTCGTGCGCCACCACGTACGCCTGGGCGAAGGGGCCGCCGCTCGAACCGAACGTGGTGCGCAGCTCGTCGAAGAAGTCCAGGTCCAGATAGACCTGCCGGTCGCCGGGGCAGTAGAACGGCCCCACCGCCGAGGTCGCGGAGCCGCAGGCGGTCGGGACCTGCCGGCTGAACATCACGGTGGCGGCGCTCCCGTACGTGCCGCCGCGGCGCGCGTACTCGCTCCGCCAGAAGTCCTGGACGCTGTTGACGACGGCGACGATCCGGCAGTCCTCGCGGGTGTTGGCGTCGGAGCCCTTCTTGCAGGTCTGGGCAACCTGGGCGGCCCCCGACGAGCTGGCCACCGGCTCGTCGCCGCCCGAGGAGAGTCCGAGCTGGTCCGGCCCCACCCCGAGGAACAGGCCCAGGATCAGGGCGATGAAGCCGATGATGCCGCCGCCGACGGTCGCCTTCCCGCCCGGGATGCGACTGCTCCGGACGTCCTTGACCTCCGAGGTGTCCAGATCGGCGTCGTCGTCGAACTGCACGGTCCACCGCCCTCCGCGTCACTGCCGCGGCAGAGGCCGCCGCCCTGCGCCGAGTATCAGCGGATCTTCCCTCACTCGCCCCTTTTGTTCCAGCAATGGCGGTTATGTGAGAAAGCTCCGATCGCGGCCCTGGGCCCCCGCATGGCCGAAAAGCAGTTGCAGGGGCCCGTTAGACTGGCCGTATGGCCATTCTCCCCGTGCATTAGCGGCGTCGAAGCCCTTCATCAGCAGTCCTTCCGCCGTTTCCCATCGCCCTGGAGTCTGTCCGTGATCACCGCTTCCGGCATCGAGCTGCGCGCCGGCGCCCGAGTCCTCATCGAGTCCGCCTCCTTCCGTGTCGCCAAGGGCGACCGCATCGGCCTCGTCGGTCGCAACGGAGCGGGCAAGACCACCCTCACCAAGTGCCTCGCGGGCGAGGGCGTCCCCGCCGCCGGCCAGATCGCCCGCTCCGGCGAGGTCGGCTACCTCCCGCAGGACCCGCGTACCGGCGACCTCGACGTCCTGGCCCGCGACCGCATCCTCTCCGCCCGTGGCCTCGACGTCCTCCTCAAGAAGATGAGGATGAACGAGGAGCGCATCGCCACCGGCTCCGGTGCCACCCGCGACAAGGCGATGCGGCAGTACGAGCGCCAGGAGACCGAGTTCCTGACCAAGGGCGGGTACGCGGCCGAGGCCGAGGCGTCCACCATCGCCGCCGCCCTGGGTCTGCCCGACCGGGTCCTCGGCCAGCCGCTCCACACCCTCTCCGGTGGTCAGCGCCGCCGTGTCGAGCTCGCCCGGATCCTCTTCTCGGACGCCGACACGCTCCTCCTCGACGAGCCGACCAACCACCTGGACGCCGACTCCATCGTCTGGCTGCGCGACTACCTGAAGAGCTACCGCGGCGGCTTCATCGTGATCTCCCACGACGTCGACCTCGTCGAGACCGTGGTCAACAAGGTCTTCTACCTGGACGCCAACCGCTCCACGATCGACGTCTACAACATGGGCTGGAAGCTCTACCAGCAGCAGCGTGAGGCCGACGAGAAGCGCCGCAAGCGCGAGCGCCAGAACGCCGAGAAGAAGGCCGCCGCCCTCAACTCGCAGGCCGACAAGATGCGCGCCAAGGCCACCAAGACCGTGGCCGCCCAGAACATGGCCAAGCGCGCCGAGCGACTGCTCTCCGGCCTGGAGGCGGTGCGCGCCTCCGACAAGGTCGCCAAGCTCCGCTTCCCGGACCCCGCCCCCTGCGGCAAGACCCCGCTGACGGCCGAGGGGCTCTCCAAGTCCTACGGTTCGCTCGAAATCTTCACCGATGTGGACCTGGCGATCGACAAGGGCTCCCGCGTCGTCATCCTCGGCCTCAACGGCGCGGGCAAGACCACGCTGCTCCGGCTGCTCGCCGGCGCCGAGAAGCCCGACACCGGCGAGGTGACCCCGGGCCACGGTCTCAAGCTCGGCTACTACGCCCAGGAGCACGAGACGCTCGACCCCGAGCGCAGCGTCCTGGAGAACATGCGCTCGGCCGCGCCCGACCTCGACCTCGTCCAGGTCCGCAAGACGCTCGGGTCCTTCCTCTTCTCCGGCGACGACGTCGACAAGCCGGCCGGGGTGCTCTCCGGCGGCGAGAAGACCCGTCTGGCCCTGGCCACCCTGGTCGTCTCCTCGGCGAACGTGCTGCTCCTCGACGAGCCCACCAACAACCTGGACCCGGCCAGCCGCGAGGAGATCCTCGGGGCCCTGCGGACCTACAAGGGCGCCGTCGTCCTCGTCACCCACGACGAGGGTGCGGTCGACGCGCTGGAGCCGGAGCGGATCATCCTGCTCCCCGACGGCGTCGAGGACCTGTGGGGCCCGGACTACGCGGACCTGGTCGCGCTCGCCTGACCCGGAGAGGCCCGGGTGATCATGCCCGGCTGGATCATTCGGCCCACGGGTGATCCTTCATCTGAGTGAGGGCGTCTCGTACATCCCGGCGCGGTGCTCTGCCGAATCCTTCCGGCAGACCCGCGCCGTATGTGTGTTCTCCCTGTATCGCTGACCTGCTGATTCCCGCTCCAAGCGTCGTGGAGCCCTGATTCCGGCCCAGCGGAATAAGAGCTTCCGGTCGTGACGAACGCGCGCTCGTCCACAAACCCGGCGGCATGGACCTTGTCGAATGGGTGGCCAGGACGGACGGGAGGGGTGATCATGAGAAGTCCAGAGCGCACTTCCCATGAGGAGGCACGGGTGGCCGAGACTCTGAAGAAGGGCAGCCGGGTGACCGGCGCCGCGCGCGACAAGCTCGCGGCAGACCTGAAGAAGAAGTACGACTCCGGTGCGAGTATCCGGGCGCTGGCCGAGGAAACGGGCCGCTCCTACGGATTCGTCCACCGGATGCTCAGTGAGTCCGGAGTCACGCTGCGCGGACGCGGCGGAGCGACCCGGGGCAAGAAAGCCGCCTCGGCCTGACATAGGACGCCTCGACCGGGCCACCGGAACCCCCGGTGGCCACCCGGTCGGTCATTGCGCCGGCCCGGTGGTTACTGTGCAGTCACTTAGCATGTCGCATGCAACGTGCTGCACCGTAACCGGAGGCGCCCCATGACTACGCTCGACGACTCTGAGCTCGTATTCGACAAGGACGGTGTACGGCTCACCGTCGAGGACGCCGTTGCAACGGTGACCCTGACCAATCCGGCGAAGCGCAACGCTCAGTCTCCCGCTCTGTGGCGGGCGTTGACAGAAGCCGGCCGGTCGTTGCCCGGCAGCGTGCGGGTCGTCGTTCTGCGCGGTGAGGGACAGTCCTTCTCCGCCGGACTCGACCGGCAGGCGTTCACGCCCGAGGGCTTCGACGGAGAGCCGTCCTTCCTCGATCTCGCGCGCGGTTCCGACGCGGACCTCGACGCGGTCATCGCCGAGTACCAGGAGGCGTTCACCTGGTGGCGCCGCAGCGACCTCGTGTCGATCGCGGCCGTCCAGGGGCACGCCATCGGCGCGGGCTTCCAGCTCGCTCTCGCCTGCGACCTGCGGGTCGTCGCCGAGGACGTGCAGTTCGCCATGCGCGAGACCAGCCTGGGCCTGGTCCCGGACCTGACCGGGACGCACCCGCTCGTCTCGCTCGTCGGCTACGCCCGCGCGCTGGAGATCTGCGCCACCGGCCGCTTCGTCCACGCGGAGGAGGCCGAGCGCATCGGTCTCGCCAATCTGTCCGTGCCCGCCGACGAGCTCGACGCGGCGGTACGGGACCTCGGCGCGGCCCTGCTCGCGGCGCCGCGCGACGCGGTCACCGAGACCAAGGCGCTCCTCCAGGGCGTCTCCGGCCGCTCGTACGAGGAGCAGCGCGTCGCCGAGCGCGCCGCCCAGGCCCGCCGCCTGCGCGACCTCGCGGGCCTCGGCGACTGACGCCCGCCCGCGCCAGGGCTGCCCTAGGGGGTGCCCTGCCGACCGGGCCGGGCACGCGGCGTCCCTGATCCGCCCAGATCGCAAGACGCCCCTAGCGCAGGTCCGACACCACGACCGTGACCGCGGCGTCCTCCGGGGCGACCGCGGTCACGGCCGTGCGCACCGCGCGCGCCACGTCCAGGGGGCGGGCGCCGGCCGTCACGGCCACTTCCACCCTCACCCCGGCGGCGCTCCGGCGCACCGGCGGCCCCAGCGCGTCCGTCACCCCCGCGACACCCGCCACCCCGAGCGCCGTGAGGGCCAGGGGGTCGTCCGTCGCCGGGGACGTCAGGCCGGGCGGGGGAGCGGCGGCCGCCTCGGGTCCGGGCGGCGCCGTGTCGAGGAGTTCCGTCACATGCAGGTCCACGGCCGCGACCACGAGGCCGATTCCGCCCTCGGCCGCCGTGATCAGCGCCGCCCGTAGTTCCGCGATGAGCTCCGGCAGCGGGCACCCGGCCACCGCGCCGAACGAGGCCGAGACGAGAACGGCCCCCGAATCCGCGTCCGGTTCCGTGCCGTCCCGGTCCGCCGGGCCGATCCGGAGTTCGCCCGGCACCACCCCGCGTACCGCGGCCGCCGTGCGCCCGAGCACTCCGCGCACCGCACGCTCGGTGATCCACGCCCCCTCCGCCGCCGCTCCCAGCGGCAGCAGCCTGCCCGGAGCCAGACGGTCCCGTACCGCCGCTGTCCAACCGTCACCCGTCGTCATTGCCCCAGCCTGCCGTATTCCCGGGGCGCAACGGGGTAAGCGCCCTTAATGTGGGCGAAGAACCCCGAAATATCCCGGAAGGGGCGAAATCTGATGACGGACACCACGCATTCAAGCGAGTCCACCGGCGACGAACCGCGCCGGACCTCGGTGACCAAGCGGGGCGGCGGTGCTCCCGCCTCCAGGGGCCGGACCACCATCGCCGACGGAGTCGTCGAGAAGATCGCCGGACTCGCCGCCCGTGACGTCGAAGGCGTCCACGCCATGGGCAGCGGCCTCTCCCGCACCTTCGGCGCCGTACGCGACCGGGTGCCCGGCGGGGGCAGCAGCAAGTCGAACGTCACCCGAGGGGTGAAGGCCGAGGTCGGCGAGGTGCAGACCGCGCTCGACCTGGAGATCGTCGTCGACTACGGCGTCTCCATCGCGGACGTCGCCGGCGATGTCCGCGAGAACGTCATCGCCGCCGTGGAGCGCATGACGGGCCTCGAGGTCGTCGAGGTCAACATCGCGGTCAGCGACGTCAAGCTGCCCGATGAGGAGGAGGACGAGCCGGAATCGCGGCTCCAGTAGCCGCTGACGGCTTGGCACAGGGGGCTCAGGAAGACTCAGAAAGGGGTCAGGAATGAGCATGGCGGTGATCGGCCTGGTGGCCGGTATGGCTCTCGGCTTCGCCGGATACTTCGGCGGCTTCGGAGCGTTTGTGCTGGTCGCGGCCTTGGGTGCGATCGGCTTCGTGGCAGGCCGTTTCCTCGACGGCGACCTCGAACCCGGGGACCTGTTCCGGGGCCGCGACCGCGGCGACCGGCGGAGGTGACGGGGTGGCATCCCGTCCGGCCGCCCGGGGCTCGGCGCGCGACCGAGGGGCGACCAGGATCGCCGACCGGGTCGTCGCGAAGATCGCCGCGCAGGCGGCGAGGGAAGCGGCGGGCCCCGATCCGAAGGGCGGATCGAGGCCGCACGCCCAGGTCGTCGTCCACCGGGACATCGCCCGGGTCGCGGTGAGCCTCGACCTCGACTATCCCTCGGACATCGCACGCCGGTGCGGGGCCGTACGCGGCCGGGTCCGCACACGCGTGGAGGAGCTGGCGGGCATGGAGGTCCACGAGGTCACGGTGCATGTCGAACACCTCCACTCCGCACTCACCCGGCAGGGAGCATCGAGGGGCCGCCTGACATGACGACGCCCCCCGAACCGCTCCCCGCCCACGAGCCGACCCGGACCCGCGGCGGCGACCCCGACTTTCCTTCCGGCTCCCCATCCGACGACCTCCCCCTCCTCGACGATGCCGCCCCCGCGCCCCGCGTCCGCCGCTTCTGGTCGGTCCGTCGCATCCCCGCCGCCGTGCTCGCGGCGCTCGTCCTCGGCGGAGCCGGGCTCCTGCTCTACGACGTCGCGGCCGTACGGGCCGACCGCAGAGCGATGGCCTGGCGCCGCGAGCTCGCCGACGGCCTCGCGACCCGGCCGCTCGACGACACCTGGGTCGTCGTCGGCGCGGCCGTCGCGGTCGTCCTCGGCCTCTGGCTCCTGATCCTCGCCTCGACCCCCGGCCTGCGCGCCGTCCTCCCGATGCGCCGCGAACACGCCGACGTACGGGCCGGACTCGACCGGGAGGCCGCGGCCCTGGCCCTGCGGGACCGCGCCATGGAGGTCTCCGGCGTTCAGTCGGTGCGGGTCCGGGTGGGCCGCGCCAAGGTGGCGGTCAAGGCGGTCTCGCACTTCAGGGCGCTCGACGAGGTCCGCGCCGACGTGGAGACGGCGCTCGCCGCCGGCGTCGACGAACTGGCCCTCGCCCACCCGCTCGCGCTGACGGTAAGGGTGGCCCGGCCGCCCAGGAAGGCGTGAGCCATGAGTCACGAGGAGGTGCTCCGGTGACGGTCGTCCTCCGGCGCGTCAACCGCGTCCTGCTCGGCCTCGCCGGGCTGCTGCTCGTCCTCGGCGGCGGGGGAGTCCTCGCCGCCGCCCTCGATCTGTCCGTACCGTCCTGGTGGCCCTGGTCGGGCCCCTCGGACGTGCTGCTGTCCACCGCCGACCGGCAGCGCTGGCGCGAGGAGGGCTGGTGGTGGCCGGTGGTCATCGCGGTCCTCGGGCTCGTCGTCCTGCTCGCCCTGTGGTGGCTGCTCGTCCAGTTCCGGCGGGCCCGGCTCGCCGAGGTCGTCGTCGACACCGGCGACGGCGAGGTGGCCGTACTGCGCGGCCGGGCCCTGGAGGGCGTCCTGGCGGCGGACGCCACGGCCCAGGAAGGCGTGGCCAAGGCCCGGGTCGCCCTCACGGGCCGGCGGGCCACCCCCCGCACCCGCGTCGCGCTCCACCTGGAGCCGTACGCTTCCCCGGGGGCCGCCCTGAACACCCTCAGCACCCAGGCCCTGGCCCACGCGCGGACGTCCACGGGCCTGCCCGCCCTGCCCACCGAGGCGCGCCTGCGGGCCGTCAAGCACCGGGCCCGAAGGGTCGCCTGAGGATCAGAACTCGGCGCGCGCCCCGCCGTCCACCGGGAGCATCAGACCCGTGAGGTACGAGGCGGCCGGCGACAGCAGGAACGCCGCCGTCCGCCCGAACTCCTCCGGGGTGCCGTAGCGGCGCAGCGGGATGGTGGCCTCGTTGGCCGTGCGGGCAGCGTCCGCGTCGCCGGAGAGGGAGTCCAGGAACCGCACCCGGTCCGTGTCGATCCGGCTGGGCAGCAGCCCGATGACGCGCACCCCGCGCGGGCCCAGGTCGTTGGCGAGGGACTTCGCGAAGCCCGCGAGGCCGGGGCGCAGGCCGTTGGAGATGGTCAGGCCGGGGATCGGCTCGTGGACCGAGCCGGACAGGACGAAGCCGATGACGCCGCCCTCGCCGAGCGTCTCGGCGGCCGCGCGGGCCAGTCGTACGGCCCCGAGGAAGACGGTGTCGAAGGCGGCGGCCCACTCCTCGTCGGTGTTGTCGGCCGCGAAGCCGGGCGCCGGCCCGCCGACGCTGATGAGGATGCCGTCGAAGCCGCCGAACCGCGCCCTGGCCTCGGCGATGAGCCGCGCCGGGGTCTCCGGGTCGGTGTTGTCGGCGGCGATGCCCGCCGCGCCCGGCCCCAGTTCGGCCACGGCCTCGGCGACGGTCTTCTCCTCGCGGCCGGTGACGAGCACCTTGGCCCCCTCGGCGAGCAGCGCCTCGGCGGAGGCCCGCCCGAGCCCCCGCGTGGCCCCGGTCACCACGTACACACGGTCCTTCATCCCAAGATCCATGGACCTATCCTGCCGGGTCCTGATCCTCGGCTGCCAGTGCGAGGGCGGTGCCCACCAGGCCGATGTGACTGAAGGCCTGGGGGAAGTTGCCCAGCTGGCGGTCGGTCACCGGGTCGTACTCCTCGGCCAGGAGGCCCACGTCGTTGCACAGGGCCACCAGCCGTTCGAAGAGCGCGCGGGCCTCCTCGGGCCGGCCGCACAGCCGGAGCGCGTCCGCGAGCCAGAAGGAGCAGACCAGGAAGGTGCCCTCCTGCCCCGGGAGGCCGTCCACCGTCCCCGAGTCGGTGCTGTAGCGGCGCAGATAGCCGCCGTGCATCAGTTCCGCCTGTACCGCGTCCACCGTGCCCACCACCCGGGGGTCGTCCGGCGGCAGGAACCCGACCTGGGGGATGAGCAGGGTCGCGGCGTCCAGCTCCTGGGAGCCGTACGACTGGGTGAAGGTGTTCCGGACCGGGTCGTAGGACCGGGCGCACACCTGGGCGTGGATCTCGTCCCGCATCGTCCGCCACCGTGCGGCGTCCCCCGGCAGCGAGGGGTCCTCCTCCAGAGTGCGCACCGCCCGGTCGGCGGCCACCCAGGCCATCACCTTCGAGTGGGTGAAGTGCCGGCGCGGCCCGCGCACCTCCCACAGCCCCTCGTCGGGCTCGCGCCAGGTCGACTCCAGGAAGCCGAGCAGGCTCAGCTGGAGGTTCCAGGCGTGGCGTTCCGCCGGAATCCCGGCCTCGCGCGCGCGGTGGAGGGAGTCCATGACCTCGCCGTACACATCGAGCTGGAACTGGTCCACGGCCGCGTTCCCGGTCCGTACCGGCGCCGAGTCGGCGTAGCCGCGCAGCCACGGCAGGGTGGTCTCGGGGAGCCGCCGTTCGCCTGCGGGCCCGTACATGATCTGCAGGTCGGCCGGATCGCCGGCGACCGAGCGGAGCAGCCAGTCCCGCCAGGCGCGTGCCTCGTCGACGTATCCGGCGGCGAGCAGCGCGCCGAGGGTGAGGGAGGAGTCGCGCAGCCAGCAGGCGCGGTAGTCCCAGTTCCGTACGCCGCCGACCTCCTCCGGCAGGGAGGTGGTGGGCGCGGCCATGATCCCGCCGGTCGGGGCGTACGTGAGGGCCTTGAGGGTGATGAGGGAGCGCAGCACGGTCTGCCGGTACGGGCCCCGGTAGGTGCAGCGGCCCGACCACTCCCGCCAGTCCGCGAGGGACTGCTCCAGCGCCTCGTAGGGATCGACGAGGTCGGGACGCGGCTCGTGCGAGGGGTGCCAGGTCAGCACGAACGCGACCTTCTCGCCCGCGGTGACGGTGAAGGAGGAGCAGGTGGAGAACTGCTGGCCCCAGGTCTTCACGGGCGGCTCGCTGCGCAGCCAGACCGCGTCCGGCCCGGCGATCGCGACCCGGTGGCCGTCGGCGCGGCGCATCCAGGGCACGATCGAGCCGTAGTCGAAGCGGAGCCGCAGGACGGCGCTCATCTCGCCGGTGCCGCTGACGCCCTCGACGATCCGCATCAGATCGGGGGCCCTGTCCCGCTGGGGCATGAAGTCGACGACCTTGACCGTGCCCGTGCGGGTCTCCCAGTAGGTCTCCAGGACGAGGGAGTCCTCGGCGTACCGGCGGGAGGCACAGGTCGTTGCGCCCTTGGGGGCGATCCGCCAGTGGCCGTTGTTCTCGTCGCCGAGGATCGCGGCGAAGCAGGCGGCGGAGTCGAAGCGGGGCAGACACAGCCAGTCGACCGATCCGTCGCGGCCGACGAGCGCGGCGGTCTGGAGATCGCCGATGAGGGCGTAGTCGTCGATACGTTGCGTCACGCTTTGGGCTGTTCCCGGAAGCGGCGGTGGTCAATCAGAGGGACGGAGTGGCCTGGATCGCCTCAGGGTCCGTCTCCGGGGTTCCGGGGGTGTCGTTTCCCTTGGTGCCGGAGGAGGCGGCGGTCTGCCGGTCGTGCTTCTCGCGGCGGACCAGGATCACCCAGCCGACGGGTACGCCGGCCGCGAAGAGCCACCACTGCACGGCGTACGCCATGTGGGCGCCGATCGATGCGTGGTCGGGCTCGGGGATCAGCTCGGGGGTGTCCCCGGCCGGCTCGGGCCCGGTCTGCTCCAGGTAGCCGCCGAGCACCTCGCGGCCGATGAGCGCCGCCTGCTGCGTGCTGTTGATGAGCATGACCTGGCGGTCCGGCAGGCCCTTCAGGTCCTTGATGCCGCTGGCGCCGGTCGTCTCGTCGGCCTTGAGCCGGCCGCTGATGGTGACCTCGCCCTTGGGGGCGGGCGGCACCGGGGGGTAGGAGTGCTGGTCGGCGGCGGCCGGGATCCAGCCGCGGTTGACCAGGACGATGCGGCCGTCCCGGAGGACCAGCGGGCTCAGGATGTGCACGCCGACGCGCTCGTCGGCGGACGTGCGGCGGCGGACGACCACCTCGTGGGCGGTGTCGAAGGTGCCGGTGGCGGTGACGGGCCGCCAGTAGTCGGAGCGCGGGACCGTGTGGCCGGGGGAGGTGAGCTCTTCGACCGGGAGCGGCTTCGCCGCGATGCTGTCCGCGATCAGGGCGTTCTGGGCGACCCGGCGCTCGTGCCGGTGGAACTGCCAGAAGCCCAGCTCGATCATCGTCGGGACGAGGACGAGGGCGATGAGGGTGAGGATCACCCACTGCCGGGACAACAAGAAGCGGTACACCCCATGACCGTACAACTCGGTCCATGGGGTGCACGCACGGGGGGCGGCTCGCGGGAGACGAGCCCAGGATCGTTTCCTCCGACCCTGTCGTGAGCGGCCCCGATTCCCTCAGACCCTGTCGACGATGCCCACCTTTCCCTCCGCGCGGGCGCAGTGGCCGCCGCAGTACCAGCTGCCGTCGACCTCGACGCCCTGCCCGATGATCTGCACCCGGCAGTGCTCGCAGATGGGCGCCATGCGGTGGATGGCGCAGGCGAAGCAGTCGAAGACATGGATCGCGCCTTGCGCATGTACCTCGAAGGACATGCCGTAATCGTTTCCGCAGACCTCACAACGTGCCATGCGCCACAGGGTGGGGCTCCCGGCGGGCGTGCGCAGCTCGGCACGCCCGCAGGGCCGGGGGTGTCACCCGTCTGCCGGGGCCACGTCCCGCAACAACTGGGTGTACGCCGCCTCGTCGACGATCGGCGTGCCGAACGACTTGGCCTTGACGGTCTTGGAGGTGGCGGAGTCCGGGTCGTTGGTGACGAGGAGGCTGGTCAGCCGGGAGACGCTCCCCGCCACATGGAGCCCGGCCTCGACCGTACGGTCCTCGAGGAGCTCGCGGTCGACGGAGGTGTCCCCGGAGAACGCCACCCGCATGCCCTGCTTGAGCGGTTTGTCCGTCTCGTAACGGCCCGGGTTGGGGTACGGGCACGGCGGCCGCTTCCGCGAGGGACGCCAGCTGCCCGCCCGGTACGAGGAGGCGTACCCGGCCTGATGGCCGATCCGCGGCTGCGCGGGCGACGCGGCCCACTCGGTCAGCGGCCGGCATTCGAGCAGCGGCAGCCGTACGTTGCGCTCGGCCGCCGCGTGCAGGCTCGGCCGGAACGCCTCGGCGAGCACGCGCGCGTCGTCCAGCGCGTTGTGCGCGCGCTGCTGGACCACACCGAAGTGCGCGGCGAGCGACTCCAGCTTGTGGTTCGGCAGCGGCAGCGACAGCTCCTTGGCGAGCGCGATCGTGCACAGCCGCTGCCGCACCGGGGCGGCCGACTCCGCGCGCGCGTACTCCCGGGCGATCATCTGCCAGTCGAACATCGCGTTGTGCGCGACGAGCACCCGCCCGTCCAGCCGGGCCGCGAACTCCGCCGCGATCTCCGGGAAGAGCGGAGCGCCCTCCAGGACGTCGGTGGTGAGCCCGTGGATCCAGACGGGTCCCGGATCACGCTCGGGGTTGACGAGCGTGTACCAGTGATCCTCGACGTTCCCCTGGGCGTCCAGCCGGTAGACGGCAGCCGACACTATCCGGTCGTCGCGGGCGAGTCCGGTGGTCTCCACGTCGACGACCGCGTACCCCTGTGGGTAGGCGGCCGGCCACGTCGCTGCTGTCGTACGGTCGTCAAGCACGGTCACTGAGAATACGGCCCGCGACCGACACCTCCGTCCCCGGTGTCCCCGGGAGCCCCCGCGAGGAGCCCGTCCACCAGGGCCCGCACCGAGTCGACGAACAGGCGCTCGGTGTCGATCGGTGCGGCGAGCGCGCGGGCGAGGGGGTCGTCGGACTCGGCGTCCTCGCCGCTCCACAGCTCCTCCTCGGCGGGCGACTGCGCCGGGGCGCGCTCCCGGTTGCGCTCCACCAGGACGTAGCCGACGACCTGGAACTGCACCGCGCGGACGGCCCGCGCCGCGCGCGCCCCGCGCAGTCCCGCGGCGTGCGCCTCGTGGACCAGGGCGCGCTGGGCCGGCAGGAACATGCGTTCCGTCAGGCCCCGTTCGTGGACCATCGCGACCAGGTGGGGGCGCTCGCGCAGGGCGCGGCGCAGTGCGCGGGCCACCGAGACCAGGCGCTCGGCGGGGGTCGCGCCGCGCGGGCGGATCGTGTCGAGATCGGCGACCGTCCGCTCGACCAGCGCGTCGAGCAGGGACTCGCGGTTGCCGACGTGCCAGTAGATCGAGGTGACCGCGGTGCCGAGCTCCGCCGCGAGCTTGCGCATGGTGAGGGCGTCCGGGCCGTGCTGTCGCACCAGGGCGGCGGCGGCTTCCAGGACTTCCTCGCGGGTGAGTGCGGCGCGCGCCATCCGTTCCCCCAACTCTGTCGCGTGCACGGGTCTTTACCCTTCATCGCCGCCGATGTAACTCTGTTACAGACCCGACCCCCAGAAGGGTGGTACGTCATGGCACGAGTACGGTACGGGGCGCGCACGGACGCCGAGATCACGGCGGCCCGCACCAGGAGCGCGAAGCTCCCCGACATCTGGTCCACCGGAGTGGTCGCCGTCTGGGAGACCGATCCGGAAGTGGTGGCGGCCGTCCTGCCGCCCCCGCTGAAACCCACCGAGCGGCCCCTCGTGCGGGCCAACATCTCCCAGGTCGACCTGCCCGGCTATCCCCTCGGCGCCGGCTCGGTGGCGGTCGCCGCCGCCCACGGCGACCGCGAGGGCTGGTACCCGCTGGTGATGCCGATGACCCACGAGCGCGCCCTCGTCGGCGGCCGCGAGGTCTTCGGCGAACCGAAGAAGCTCGGCGAGGTCGTCGTCGAGCGCGACGGGCTCGTCGTCCGCGCCTCGCTCGGGCGGCACGGCATCGACTTCGTCGAGGTGCGCGGCGCGGTCTCCGGACCGCTGCCCCTGCCGGAGCCGGTCGAGAAGACCGACTTCTACTTCAAGTTCCTTCCGGGTGTGGAGGGTTCGGGCTTCGACGCCGAACCCGTCCTCGTCCACTGCGTCCGCAACGAGAAGGTGCGGAAGCTGGAGCGCGTCACCGGCGACGTGGTGCTGCGCGAGTCGATGTACGACCCCGTGGCCGACCTCCCCGTCCGCCGGCTCGTCGAGATCACCATCGGCGAGAAGACCACCGACCAGAAGGGCACGGTCGCCGAGCGCGTCTGTGCCCAGGCGCTCCTGCCGTACATCCACCAGCGGTACGACGACCCGCAGCAGATCCTCGACGGCCCGCCCGAGGGGAGCGTCTGATGGAACTGCGCGAGGGACAGGTCGCCGTCGTCACCGGCGCGGCGAGCGGCATCGGGCTCGCGATGGCCCGCCGCTTCGCCGCCGAGGGCCTGGCCGTCGTCCTCGGCGACGTCGAGGAGGGCGCGCTCGCCGAGGCCGCCGACGAGCTGATGGCAGCCGGGGCACAGGTCCTGGCCCGGACGGTCGACGTCTCGGACCCCGACGACGTACGGGCGTTGGCGGAGGCCACGTACGACACCTTCGGCGCCGTCCACGTCCTCTGCAACAACGCCGGCGTGGGATCCGGCGCCGAGGGCCGGATGTGGGAGCACGAGCCCAACGACTGGAAGTGGGCCTTCTCCGTCAACGTCTGGGGCGTCTTCCACGGCATCCAGGCCTTCGTCCCCCGGATGCTCGCCGGCGGCGAACCCGGCCATGTCGTCAACACCTCCTCCGGCGACGGCGGCATCGCCCCGCTGCCCACCGCCTCCGTGTACGCGGTCACCAAGGCGGCCGTCGTCACCATGACCGAGTCGCTCTACGCCCACCTGAGGGCCGAGCACGCGCGCGTGAGCGCCTCCGTGCTCTTCCCCGGACCGCACATGCTCCGCACCGGCCTGTGGGAGTCGCACCGCAACCGGCCCGAGCGGTACGCCAAGGAGCGCCCGCGCCGGACCCCGTACCGCAGCCTCGACCAGTGGGAGGCCGCGATGAAGGAGGCCGGCCACGAGGTCGCCTTCACCCCGGTGGAGGAGGTCGCCGAGCACGTCGTCGACGGCATCCGCGCCGACCGCTTCTGGATGCTGCCGGAGAGCGAGCACAGCGACCGGCAGATCACGGCACGCTCGCGGTCGATGCTCGACCGCTCGAACCCGTCGTACCTGGAGAACTTCATCCTCGACTGAGGGGGCCCCGATGGCCGATCCGAACGACCCGTATCTGATCATCTCCTCCGACTGTCACGCCGGGCTGCCCACCGAGGAGTACCGGCCCTACCTCGCCTCCCGCTTCCACCGCGCGTTCGACGAGTTCCTCGCCGGACGCGAGGCGCGCCGGGAGGCCATGACCCGGCTCGGGGTCCGCAACGAGGCCTTCGCGAACAAGTGGTTCAGCGACAACGCGGAAGGGCTGCGCGGCGGCTGGGACGCCGGGCAGCGGCTCAAGGAGCTCGACGGCGACGGGGTGGCGGCCGAGGTCGTCTTCCCCGACGCGGACGCCGTCGACAGCCAGACCGCCGCGCCCTTCGGCGTCGGCCTCGGTCTCTCCGGCGACCAGGACCCCGAGCTGGGCATGGCGGGCGCGCAGGCGCACAACCGGTGGCTCGCCGAGCTCGTGGGACAGAATCCCGAGCGGCACTGCGGGGTGGCGCTGCTGCCCATCACGGCCGAGCCGGCCGAGGTCGTCGCCGAGATCCACCGGGCCAAGGAGTCCGGGCTCGGGGCGCTGATGATCCCCTCCATGTGGGTGGACAAGGAGCCGTACCACGACCGGCGCTACGACCCCGTCTGGGCGGCCGCCGCCGAGACCGGGATGCCGCTGGTCACCCACTCGGGAGCGGCGCCGCGCGAGGAGTACGGCGACCACCTCGGCATCTACGTCTCCGAGGTCACCTGGTGGCCGGCCAGGCCGCTGTGGTTCCTGCTCTGGTCGGGCGTCTTCGAGCGGCACCCCGGGCTCCGGTTCGGCGTCGCCGAGTCGGGCTGCTGGTGGCTGCCGAACCTCCTCTGGTTCATGGACCGGCTCTACCTCGGCGCGCACGGCGGCAAGAAGCTGTCCCCGTTCGCGGAGCTGCGGCGGCCGCCGAGCGAGTACCTGGACCGGCAGGTCTTCATCTGCGCCACCAACACCAAGCGGCGTGAACTCGCCCAGCGGTACGAGATCGGCGTCGACAACATCCTGTGGGGCTCGGACTTCCCGCACCCGGAGGGGACCTGGCCCGACACGCGCGCGTGGCTCCGGAAGACCTTCCACGACATCCCGGTGACGGAGACCCGCCGGATGCTGGGCCTCGCGGCGGCCGAGGTCTTCGGATTCGACCTCCGGAAGCTGGATCCGATCGCCCGCCGCATCGGCCCCACCCCCGCGGACCTCGGCCAGCCCGCCGACCAGGGCGCCGTGGAGGCCTCCTGGGCCCGCTCGCGCGAGGTCGGCAGGCACTGGCTGACGGACCACGACTTCCCCACCCTGGGGGTGAGCTGATGGACCGCTACACCGTCATCTCGGCGGACTGCCACGCCGGCGCCGACCTCCTCGACTACCGCCCGTACCTGGAGAAGAAGCACCACGAGGCCTTCGACGCCTGGGCGGCCTCCTACGTCAACCCGTACGAGGACCTGCTCGCCGACACCGCCGACCGCAACTGGAACTCCGAGCGCCGGCTGCGCGAGCTGGAGGCGGACGGCATCGTCGCCGAGGTCGTCTTCCCCAACACCGTCCCGCCGTTCTTCCCCAAGGCCTCCCTGATGGCCCAGCCGCCCGGCGCGGCCGAGTACGAGCAGCGCTGGGCCGGACTCCAGGCGCACAACCGCTGGCTCGCCGACTTCTGCGCGGCCGCCCCGGGACGCAGGGCCGGCGTGGCGCAGATCCTCCTCAACGACGTCGACGCGGCGGTCGCCGAGATCCGCCGCGCCCGCGAGGCGGGACTCACCGGGGGCGTCCTGCTGCCCGGGGTGCCGCCCGGCTCACCGGTCCCCGAGCTGTACTCGGAGGCGTACGACCCGATCTGGGCGGTCTGCGCCGAGCTCGACGTCCCCGTCAACCACCACGGCGGCTCGGCGTCGCCGCCGCTGGGCGACGAACCCGCCGCCCGCGCGGTCTTCATGGTGGAGACCACCTGGTTCTCCCACCGGGCGCTGTGGCACCTGGTCTTCGGTGGCGCCTTCCGGCGCCACCCGGGACTCAAGCTGGTCCTGACCGAACAGGGCTCGGGATGGATCCCGGGCGTGCTCGACATGCTGGACTACTACCACGGCCGCCTGGTGTCGGCCGCGACGAAGGCCTCCACCGCGGAGTCGAAGTTCGGCGCGGGCCTCGCCGAGGCCATGGGCAAGGGACCCAGCACGGTCTGGCGCGACCACTGCTTCGTCGGCGCGAGCTTCATGCGCCCCCACGAGGTGCCGCTGCGCGACCGGATCGGCCTCGACAAGATCATGTGGGGCAGCGACTACCCGCACGACGAGGGCACCACCCCGTACTCCCGCGAAGGCCTCCGGATCGCCTACGCCGGGCTGCCGAGGGAGGAGGTCGCGGCGATGGCCGGCGGCAACGCGGCCCGCGTCTACGGCTTCGACCTGCCGTATCTGGACACCCTGGCCGCGGTCCACGGTCCGACCGTCGAGGAGATCGCCGAGCCCCTGAAGGAGGTCCCCGCAGGCGCCACCAGTCCGGCCTTCGCCCCGGGCGGGTCGGTCCGCGTCTGGTGACCCGCCGGGTGCGACGCTCCTGACGTGACCGACGCACCCGAGGCGACCGACGCCCCCGCACACGAGGCCCACGGCGGAGCCCTCGGCTCCCGTCTCAACTGGCTCCGGGCGGCCGTGCTCGGAGCCAACGACGGAGTCGTCTCCACCGCGGGCCTCGTCGTCGGCGTCGCCGGCGCCACCGAGTCCCAGGCCGCCCTGCTCACCGCGGGCCTCGCGGGACTCCTGGCCGGATCGATGTCGATGGCGGCGGGGGAGTACGTCTCGGTCTCCACCCAGCGCGACTCCGAGAACGCGGCCCTCGCCCAGGAGAAACGCGAACTGCGCGAGGATCCGGAGGCGGAGCTCGCCGAACTGACCGGCCTCCTGGCGGCCCGCGGCCTCTCCGCCGACGTGGCCCGCGAGGCCGCCGAACAGCTCACCGCCCGCGACGCACTGCGCGCCCACGCGCGCGTGGAGCTGGGCATCGACCCGGACCGACTCACGATCCCCTGGCACGCCGCCGCCGCGAGCTTCCTCGCCTTCACCGTCGGCGCCCTGCTCCCGCTCCTCGCGATCGTCCTCCCCCCGGCCTCGGCCCGCCTCTGGGTCACGGTCGTCTCCGTCCTCGCGGCCCTGACCTTCACCGGCTGGTGGAGCGCCCGCCTGGGCGAGGCACCCGCGGGCCGCGCGATCCTCCGCAACGTGGCGGGCGGCGCCCTGGCGATGGCGGTCACCTACGGCGCGGGCTCGTTGCTGGGAGCGACGGGAGTCTAGGCCGCTCGGAGGCTCCTTGTCAGAAGGTGCCAAGGCTTGCTGACAAGTCGTCTCGCATACTTGTTGGTAACGACGTCTATCCGCACCCCGGCCCCCGCCCCTACCGTCGACGGCATGCCCAACCTGCCCGATGTCGTGCTCTGGTCCATACCGGCGTTCGTCCTGCTCACCGTCCTGGAGATGGTCGGCTACCGCCTCCGTCCCGACGAGGACGCCGCCGGATACGAGGCCAAGGACACGGCCACGAGCATGGGCATGGGCCTCGGGAGCCTCTTCGTCGACCTCGTGTGGAAGATCCCGATCGTCGCGATCTACACGGCGGTCCACGAGCTCACCCCGCTCCGGGTCCCCCTCCTGTGGTGGACGATCCCGCTCATGCTGCTCGCCCAGGACTTCTTCTACTACTGGCAGCACCGCGGCCACCACGTCGTCCGGATCCTGTGGGCGTCCCACGTCGTGCACCACAGCAGCCGCAGGTTCAACCTCTCCACCGCGCTGCGCCAGCCCTGGACCGGCTTCACCTCGTGGCCGTTCTATCTGCCGATGATCGCGCTCGGCGTCCACCCCGCCGCCGTCGCCTTCTGCTCCTCGGTCAGTCTCGTCTACCAGTTCTGGATCCACACCGAGCGCGTCGACAAGCTGCCCCGGCCCTTCGAGTACGTCCTCAACACCCCCTCGCACCACCGCGTCCACCACGCCTCCCAGGGCGGCTACCTGGACCGGAACTTCGGCGGGATCCTCATCGTCTGGGACCGGATGTTCGGCTCCTGGGTCGGTGAGACCGAACGACCCGTCTACGGCCTCACCAAGAACATCGAGACCTACAACCCGCTGCGCGTCGCCACCCACGAGTACGCGGCCATCGCCCGCGACCTCAAGGCCGCGAAGGACTGGCGCGAGCGGGCCGGCCGGGTCCTCCGCGGCCCGGGCTGGCAGCCCGGGCCCGCCGACACCAGGATCCCCGGCATCGCCGCCCCCGAGACCGTCGCCCCGGAGACCGCCGCGTGAAGAACTCCCCCCACGGGCTCTCCGGCGCTCCCGCCCGCCCGCTCGCCCCCAGCCTCTCCGGCGCGCTGCTCGCCGCCTTCGGGCTCGCGGCCGCCGTCGACCTGGTCTCCCTGCTCGCCGGCGCCGAGCTCGGCCACCAGCTCGCCAAGCCGCTCCTGATGCCCCTGCTCGCCGCGTACGCCGCGACCCGGGGCGCCCCCAGGCCGCTGACCGCCGCGCTGCTCCTCGGCTGGGGCGGCGACGTGTTCCTGCTCTCCGACGCCGACGGGGCCTTCCTCGTCGGGATGGGCTCCTTCGCCGCCGGCCACGTCTGCTACCTGGTCCTCTTCGGACGACGGCGTACGTCCCCGGCGCTCGGCGCCCTGTACGCGGCCGCCCTCCTCGGCACCGTCGTGCTCCTCTGGCCCGACCTCCCCGCCGGCCTCCGCGTCCCGGTCGCCGGCTACTCGCTGCTCCTGACCGCCATGGCGTACCGCGCGAGCTCCCTCGGTCTCCTCGCGGGACTGGGCGGCGCTCTCTTCCTGCTGTCCGACACCCTGATCGCCACCGGGGTCGCCGAGTGGCCCCAGCTGCCCGCGCCCGACTTCTGGGTCATGCTGACCTACATCGCGGCGCAGTACCTGCTGACGGCGGGAGCGCTCCGCGCGATGTACGGTGAACGTCGTACAACCGTCTGACAGCAAGGACCGCCCCACATGCGCGCCACCACCATCCACGCCCCGTTCGACATGCGCGTGGAGGACGTGCCCGACCCGGTGATCCAGGACCCCACGGACGTCGTCCTGCGGGTCCTGCGCGCCTGCATCTGCGGCAGCGACCTGTGGGCCTACCGCGGCGAGTCCGCCCGGCAGCCCGGCCAGCGCATCGGCCACGAGTTCCTCGGCATCGTCGAGGCGGCGGGCTCCGACGTCACCGGCTTCACCGCCGGAGACCTCGTCCTCGCCCCCTTCGTCTGGTCCGACGGCACCTGCGACTACTGCGCCGAGGGCCTCCAGACCTCCTGCCCGAGCGGCGGTTTCTGGGGCTCGGTCGGCTCCGACGGCGGTCAGGGCGAGGCCGTCCGCGTCCCCTTCGCCGACGGCACCCTCGTCAAGCTCCCCGCCGACGCCGCCTCGGACGACCACCTGCTGACCGCGCTCCTCGCGCTCTCCGACGTCATGGGCACCGGCCACCACGCCGCCTTGGGCGCCGGGGTCCGCAAGGGCTCCACGGTCGCCGTGGTGGGCGACGGCGCCGTCGGCCTCTGCGGTGTCCTCGCCGCCAAGCGCCTCGGCGCCGAGCGGATCATCGCGCTCGGCCGCCACACCACCCGTACCGACATCGCCCGCCTCTTCGGCGCCACCGACGTCGTCGCCGAGCGCGGAGAGGCCGCCGAGGCCGCCGTCCGCGAGCTCACCGGCGGCCAGGGCGCCCACGCCGTCATCGAGGCCGTCGGCACCGAGCAGTCCATGCGGACCGCCGTCGCCATCGCCCGCGACGGCGGCTCGATCGGCTACGTCGGCGTCCCGCACGGCAGCGGCACCGGGCTCGACCTGTCCGTCATGTTCGACCGGAACATCGCGCTGCGCGGCGGTGTCGCCCCCGTGCGCGCGTACATCCCGGAGCTGCTCCCGGACGTCCTCGACGGCACCATCGACCCGTCGCCGGTCTTCGACCTGACCGTCGGCCTCGACGGCGTCCCCGGCGGTTACAGGGCGATGGACGAGCGCACCGCGCTCAAGGTCCTCGTCAAGCCGTAGTCCAGACGGCGTCGTCCCCGCCCTGGAGACCCGGCGGGCGTGACCAGCCCGTCGGGCCGCCCTCGTACGCGACCGGCGACAGCGCGTGCCGCAGATGCCCGAGCGGGCCCTTCGACTCGGTGAGGTACCGCTCGGGCTCGTACCGCGGCAGCGCGTGCGTCAGCCAGTGCCCCGTCTGGGCGAGGGCGAGCCGGACGAGCCTCGTGCCGCCGTCGCGGTCCTGCTCGGTCAGCGACCGCAGGACCGCCGCCGCCAGCAGATAGCCGCTCCCGTGGTCCAGGGCCTGCGCCGGCAGCGCACCCGGCTGCTCCACCGAACCCTCGGTGACCGCGATCCCGGTCGCCACCTGGACCAGGCTGTCGAAGCCGCGCCGCCCGGCCCAGGGCCCGTAGTCGCCCCAGGCGGAGAGCCGCGCGGTGACAAGACCCGGGCGGTGCAGGTCGAAGCGGTCGAGCGCGCCCGGCCGGTAACCGGTGACCAGCACATCGGCCGCGTCCAGGAGCTCCCCGAAGGTGCGCCGGTCCGACGGGCGGTCCAGATCGAGCGCGGCGGTCCGCTTGCCGACGTCCGTGTCCGCGTGCTGGTCCGGCAGTTCGGGATTGCCCGGCGGGTCGATCCGCAGCACGTCCGCGCCGAGCAGCGCGAGCGTCCGGGTCGCGACCGGCCCGGCGATCACCCGGGTCAGGTCCAGAACCCTCGGCGGGCCGCCATGGCGTCGCCGGGGCGGGGCCTCGTCGAGCCGCTCCCGGGTCAGCAGCGGCCGCGCCGCCACCTCCCGGCCCTGGCCGTGCGCCGCCCACTGCGCGGGCGTCCGCAGGGCGACGGCCAGGCCCCCGGCCGCGTACACCGCCGCCTCGACCTCGCTCGCCCGGCGCTCGCCGATCGCCGCCGCCACGGCCTCCACGGACTCCTCCCGCACATCGAGCGCGGTCAGCAACGCCGCGCGGTGGTGCGGATAGTTGGCGTGCGTACGGACCCAGCCGTCGGCCGCCCGCCAGAACCGGGAGAGCGGCGCGAAGCTCACCGGCGCCCGCCCGTCGACCCGCAGATGGCGCTCGCTCACGAAAGCCGTGGCGACGGCCCCGTCGTCCACGCGGACCGGGCCCGGGAGCCCGGCCCGTTCGACGGCGGCGAGCCCGGCGACGGCGACCGCCGCCCGGGCCAGCTCCATCACGGGCAGCCGCGCGGCCAGCATCCCCGCGGGTCCGCCGTACTCCACCCGGTCCACCAGGGCGGGATCACCGCCGAGGGCCGACCACAACAACTCCGTACCGGTGCGCACTGTGTTGTCCATGGACCGCACTATGGCACTCAGTGCCATGGGACATGCAGAGGGCCCTGGTGTGGCGCACCACACCAGGGCCCTCGCTCACTCACTCAGTCACGCATCGACTAGCGGCGGACAGCGTCCAGCGCGTCGACGATCCCGGCCCCGTAGAAGCCGTTCTTGTTCTTGCCACCCTCGCAGACGGCGTCGATCGTGCCGTCGCCCTCGATGTCGTACGGGTTGGTGCAGGCGTGCTCGTCGGCCTGCGCGTACAGCAGGGCCTTCAGCGCCGCCGGGCTCGCGTGGGGGTGCGTCGACTTGAGGAGCGCCAGGACACCCGCCGCGTGCGGCGACGCCATCGACGTGCCGCCCTTGTAGTTGTAGCCCCCGTTGACCGTGGTCGACAGGATGAGACCGTTCACCGCGGGGGCGTCGGGCGTCTGGTACTGGGTGCGGTCGCCGCCGGGGGCGGCGATGTCGATGACACCGAGACCGTAGTTGGAGTACGACGCCTTCAGGCCCTTGGCGCCGGTCGCGGAGACCGTGACGACACCCGGCAGCATGGCCGGGTAGTCGAGGCACTCCTTCGGGTCGATGACCCGGTCGCCGGGGGTGGTGTCGTTCGGGCTGCTGTTGTCGACGATCGAGTCGGCCGCCAGGTCGAACTTGGAGTTGCCGGCCGCCGCGACGTTGACCGTTCCCTTGCGCTCCGCGTAGCGGGTCGCGCGGGTGACCGCCTCGATGAGGGCCTTCTGGTCCTCGTCGTTCTTGCAGGCGAACATCCACGGGTCGGTGTAGTAGCTGTTGTTCGTGATGTCGACGCCGTGCTCGGCCGCCCACACGAAGCCGCAGACCACGGCCTCCGTGTAGAAGAAGCCGTCCGGGGTGGACACCTTGATGCCGGAGACCTTCACGCCCGGGGCGACACCGGTGATGCCGATGCCGTTCTTGGCGGCGGCGATCGTACCGGCGACGTGGGTGCCGTGGTCGCTCTCGCCCGGGTTCGGACGCCACGAACCGGCGGTGGTGTCCGGCTTGCCGGAGACACAGTTCGCGGAGGCCTTGGCGTCGAAGTTCGGCGCCAGGTCCGGGTGGGTGTCGTCGACACCGGTGTCGATGACACCGACGGTCACCCGCTTGCTGCCGAGCGTCTTCCGGTGGGCCTTGTCGGCCTTGATCGCCGGGAGGTCCCACTGCAGGGGCTCAAGGGCGTCCTGCTCGTCCGTCGCACGGGCGGCGGCGGCCTTGGCCTCGGCCTCGGACAGCGCCTGCGTGCCGCCACCGACGGAGTTGTCGGTCTGCACGGAGAGCGGGGCGGTACGGGTCGAACCGGCCGACACCACACCGCGGGCCTTGCGGATCGTCTTCGCGAACTCGGGGTTCTGCGAGTGGACGACTATGACGCCTATCTGGTCGTACGCGACGACCACCTCGCCGCCGGCGGCGGCGATCGCCTTCTTCACCGAGGCGGCGGTCCAGCGGCCCCCCGCGACGTTCACGACGTACGACAGCTTCGGCCCGTTCGTCGCCACGGTGGCAGTCGCCGGTGCGTCGCTCAGTTCCGCGGCGGAGGCAGCGCCGGAGGGAAGGAAGCCGAGCGAGGCCGTGAGCGCGAGACCAACAGGCAGAGCGAGAGCTCGGCCGCGCCTCGATCCCAGATGAGCCATGGGTTCTCCACATCATCCGTATGTACTGCCCGCGCGCGGGTTTACGCGCAGGCAGGTGCATGACGAGTGAAGCTATCGCTGATCTTCCATGCCCTTCAATGAGTTGAGAAGACTTCATGAAGATCTGACCGAAGAAATCCCTCGTGTGAACCACTTCCCGGTCCGCTCCGTGCCGTTGGTCAGGGGAGGTGCTCCACCCGGAGCCCCGGATCCCGCACCCCTGGTGAGGCCCCCTTGACCATGCCGTCCGTCCCCGCGTCACGAGGAGATTCCGTGGCTACCGAAGCACCGCCGCCGCCCAGAAACGGGACGGAGGCCGCATCCGCTCCCGTAACGCCCACGACGGAACAGTTCGTCGAGGTGCAGGAGGGCGCGGAGTTCGGCGAACTGCGCCGTACGTACCGCTCCTTCGCCTTCCCGCTCACCCTGGCCTTCATCGCCTGGTACCTGCTGTACGTGCTGCTCTCCAACTACGCGGGCGGCTTCATGGGGACCAAGGTCTTCGGCAACATCAACGTGGCCCTCGTCCTCGGCCTCGGTCAGTTCGCCACCACCTTCCTCATCGCCTGGCTCTACTCGCGGCACGCGGCGAACCGGCTCGACCCCCAGTCCGACGCCATCAGAAAGCGCATGGAGGGCGACGCATGAGCACCCCCGTCCTGCTCGCGGCGGGCAACGCCACCAGCGAGCACCGACCGCTGATCATCGCCCTCTTCGGCGCGTTCGTCATCGCGACCCTGATCATCACCGTCTGGGCCGGCCGTCAGACCCGCAGCGCGGCCGACTTCTACGCCGGCGGCGGCCAGTTCACCGGCTTCCAGAACGGCCTCGCGATCTCCGGCGACTACATGTCCGCCGCGTCCTTCCTCGGCATCAGCGGCGCCATCGCCCTCTACGGCTACGACGGCTTCCTGTACTCGATCGGCTTCCTGGTCGCCTGGCTCGTCGCGCTGCTCCTGGTCGCCGAACCGCTGCGCAACTCCGGCCGGTTCACGATGGGCGACGTCCTCGCCTACCGGATGCGCCAGCGGCCCGTCCGTACCGCCGCGGGCACCTCCACCATCGTCGTCTCGATCTTCTACCTGCTCGCGCAGATGGCGGGCGCGGGCGTGCTCGTCTCGCTGCTGCTCGGCATCACCAGCGACGGGGGCAAGATCGCGATCGTCGCCCTCGTCGGCGTCCTGATGATCGTCTACGTGACGATCGGCGGCATGAAGGGCACCACCTGGGTGCAGATGGTGAAGGCCGTCCTGCTCATCGCGGGCACCCTCCTCATCACCTTCCTCATCCTGCTGAAGTTCGACTTCAACCTCTCCCAGCTGCTCGGCGCCGCCGCCACCAACAGCGGCAAGGGCGACGCCTTCCTGGAGCCCGGCCTCAAGTACGGCGTCAGCACCCTCTCGAAGCTGGACTTCCTCTCCCTCGGCATCGCCCTCGTCCTCGGCACCGCCGGTCTGCCGCACATCCTGATCCGCTTCTACACGGTGCCGACCGCCAAGGCCGCCCGTAAGTCGGTCAACTGGGCCATCGGCATCATCGGCGGGTTCTACCTGATGACGATCGTCCTCGGCTTCGGCGCCGCGGCCCTGCTCAGCGGCGACACCATCAAGGCGTCCAACAAGGCCGGCAACACGGCGGCCCCGCTCACCGCCCTGGAGGTCGGCGGCGGCGCCGACTCCACCGGCGGCGCGATCCTCCTCGCCGTCATCTCCGCCGTCGCCTTCGCCACCATCCTCGCCGTGGTCGCCGGTCTGACCCTGGCCTCGTCCTCGTCCTTCGCGCACGACATCTACGCCAACGTGATCAAGCGAGGGAAGGCAACCGAGAAGGAGGAGATGCGGGCCGCCCGCTGGTCCACCGTCCTCATCGGCATCGTCTCGATCGCGCTCGGCGCACTCGCCCGCGACCTCAACGTCGCAGGCCTGGTCGCCCTCGCCTTCGCCGTCGCCGCCTCGGCCAACCTGCCGACGATCCTCTACTCGCTGTTCTGGAAGAGGTTCACCACCCGGGGCGCGCTCTGGTCGATCTACGGCGGACTGATCTCCTCCGTCGTCCTCGTCCTCTTCTCCCCGGTCGTCTCCGGCGGCCCGGCCTCGATGTTCAAGGGCGTGGACTTCCACTGGTTCCCGCTGGAGAACCCCGGCCTCGTCTCGATCCCGCTGGGCTTCCTCCTCGGCTGGCTCGGCTCCCTCCTCTCCAAGGAGGAGCCGGACGCCGGCAAGTACGCGGAGCTGGAGGTCAAGTCCCTCACCGGTGTCGGCGTCGCCGCCGCGGTCAAGCACTGACCGGAGCGCAGTCGACCGTATACGGTCCGCGATCCCCGGACGGCCGCGTCGTAGAGTTCTACGACGCGGCCGCTTCGGTCCTCGTGACAATCTGCCCTGCTCGTGGGCCGTGCGCTCACGTAGGCTCGAATCACACGCAACCACAACGACGGGGAGGGGGCCCACAGTGCTCATCGACACCTATGGCCGGGTGGCCACCGACCTGCGCGTTTCGCTCACCGACCGCTGCAATCTCCGCTGCACGTACTGCATGCCGGAAGAGGGCCTCCAGTGGCTCGCGAAGCCGGATCTGCTCACCGACGACGAGATCGTCCGGCTGATCCGCATCGCCGTCACCGACCTCGCCGTCACCGAGGTCCGCTTCACGGGCGGCGAGCCCCTGCTCCGCCCCGGTCTCGTCGGCATCGTCGAGCGCTGCGCGGCCCTGGAGCCGCGCCCGCGGATGTCCCTCACCACCAACGGCATCGGGCTGAAGCGCACCGCCGCCGCCCTGAAGGCCGCCGGTCTCGACCGGGTCAACGTCTCCCTGGACACCCTGCGCCCCGAGGTCTTCAAGACCCTCACCCGGCGCGACCGTCACCAGGACGTCCTCGACGGCATGGCCGCCGCCCGCGACGCCGGACTCACCCCGGTCAAGGTCAACGCGGTCCTCATGCCCGGGCTCAACGCCGACGAGGCCCCCGACCTGCTCGCCTGGGCGGTCGAGGAGGGGTACGAGCTCCGCTTCATCGAGCAGATGCCGCTGGACGCCCAGCACGGCTGGAAGCGCGACGGCATGATCACCGCAGGGGACATCCTGGAGTCCCTGCGCACCCGCTTCACCCTGACGCCGGAGGGCGCGGACGAGCGGGGCTCGGCACCCGCCGAACGCTGGGTCGTGGACGGCGGACCGCACACGGTCGGCGTCATCGCCTCCGTCACCCGGCCGTTCTGCCGGGCTTGCGACCGCACCCGGCTCACCGCCGACGGCCAGGTGCGGACCTGTCTGTTCGCCACCGAGGAGACCGACCTGCGGGCCACGCTCCGCTCGGACGCCTCCGACGCGAAGGTCGCGGACCTCTGGCGGAAGGCGATGTGGGGGAAGAAGGCCGGCTCCGGCCTCGACGACCCGGAGTTCCTCCAGCCCGACCGTCCGATGTCGGCGATCGGCGGCTGAGCGGGCAAGGCCTTCGGGCCGGGGGCCGTCTGTCGGGTCAGGCCTCGGGCGACTCCCAGTCGGCCAGTGGCATGACGTCCTTGAGGAAGCCCCGTACACCCAGGAACTGGGACAAATGCTCCCGGTGCTCCTCGCACGCGAGCCAGGTCTTGCGACGCTCGGGGGTGTGCAGCTTGGGGTTGTTCCACGCGAGCACCCAGACGGCGTCGGCGCGGCAGCCCTTGGCGGAACAGATCGGCTTCTCTTCGCTCACCTGATCATTGTCCAGCAAGGGCGATGCCGAGCAGCCACGGGGGGAGCTGCCCGGCATCGGTCCGTCGCTCCGACGGGGGATGCGGAGCGCGTAGGCAGTATGTCACGGCACCCAGGGTGTGGTGCACCGGAACTTCACGATCGATCTGAGCTTTTCTTGAGCTTTCCGGCCACTGTCCGTGATCGATTCCGGCCTTACGGTCGCTCCGTGTCCCCGTTCGCGGAGGACTCCGCGACACCGAGCGCGGGCCGCGTCGGAGCCGGGACGAAGGTGGAGGGAAGGGACGGAGCCGTCTCGCGACCCGCGTTCGCGATGACCACCGCGATATAGGGGAGCAGGATGCCCAGGGCCAGCGCCACGATCGCCACGTGCCGCTCGACGTTCCACAGCACCGCGGCCGCGATCACCGACAGGGTCCTGACCGTCATCGAGATGACGTAGCGCCGCTGCCGCCCCCGGACGTCGTCCGCGAGCCCCTGTCGGGCCCCCGTGATCCGGAAGACCTCGCCCCCGTCACGCTTCGGCATCGCCGTCCACCACCTCCGGTCGCGCCGGACTCTCCCCGGTCCGGACCTCCTTCCACGGTACGCCCGCCCTTCGGTGCCGACGAGACCGGGGCACGTATGGCGCTGTCCGACATGCGCCGTATGGCGGATGAGCCGAGACTGGGCGCACATGCGTACAAGGAGGCGACGATGAGTTGGTTGTGGGCGATCATCGTGGGATTCGTCCTGGGCCTGATCGCGAAGGCGATCCTCCCCGGGAAGCAGCAGATCCCGCTCTGGCTGACCACCGTGTTCGGCATTCTCGGCAGCGTCCTCGGCAACGCCGTCGCAACCTGGATCGGTGTCAACGACACCAAGGGCATCGACTGGACCCGCCACCTGCTCCAGCTGCTCGGCGCCATCGCCGTGGTCGGGGTGGGCGACATGCTCTGGGCCTCGATCAAGGGCAACCGACAGCGGGCCTAGGGGGGCGTCTGGCCGATCAGGCCGGATCGGCAGGACACTCCCTGACGCCGCGACGAGAACCGGGAGGCCCGGTACGGCACCTGAAGTGCCGCACCGGGCCTCCCGGCATGTCCGCGCGATGCTACGGGATCACGCGCCGGCGAACTCGATCGCCGCCAGGTTCTTCTTCCCGCGCCGCAGCACCAGCCAGCGGCCGTGCAGCAGCTCGTCCGCGGACACCTCGGCGTCCTCGGCGGTGACCTTCACGTTGTTCACGTACGCCCCGCCCTCCTTCACCGTGCGGCGCGCCCCCGACTTGCTCGGGGCGAGACCGACCTCGGTGAACAGGTCGACGACCTGACCCAGCTCCGTCACCCGCGCGTGCGGCAGCTCGGACAGGGCGGCGGCCAGCGTCGCCTCGTCCAGCTCCGCCAGGTCGCCCTGGCCGAACAGCGCCTTGGAGGCGTTGATGACGGCCGCGCACTGGTCCGCGCCGTGCACCAGAGCGGTCAGCTCCTCGGCCAGCGCGCGCTGCGCGGCGCGGGCCTGCGGACGCTCGGCGGTCTGCTGCTCCAGCTCCTCCAGCTCCGCGCGGGACCTGAAGGACAGGATCCGCATGTACGTCGAGATGTCCCGGTCGTCCACGTTCAGCCAGAACTGGTAGAACGCGTACGGCGTGGTCATCTCCGGGTCGAGCCAGACGGCGCCGCTCTCGGTCTTGCCGAACTTGGTGCCGTCCGCCTTGACCATCAGCGGGGTCGCGAGCGCGTGCGCCTCGACACCCGGCTCCAGGCGGTGGATCAGGTCGAGGCCGGCCACCAGGTTGCCCCACTGGTCGGATCCGCCCTGCTGGAGCGTGCAGCCGTAGCGGCGGTACAGCTCCAGGAAGTCCATGGCCTGCAGCAGCTGGTAGCTGAACTCGGTGTAGCTGATGCCCTGCTCGGACTCCAGGCGCCGGGCGACGGAGTCCTTGGTCAGCATCTTGTTGACCCGGAAGTGCTTGCCGATGTCCCGCAGGAACTCGATCGCCGACATGCCGGCGGTCCAGTCCAGGTTGTTCACCATGACCGCGGCGTTCTCCCCCTCGAAGGAGAGGAACGGCTCGATCTGCGTCCGCAGCCGGTTCACCCAGTTCGCGACCGTCTCGGGGTCGTTCAGAGTGCGCTCGGCCGTCGGCCGCGGGTCACCGATCTGCCCGGTGGCCCCGCCGACCAGCGCCAGCGGCCGGTGCCCGGCCTGCTGGAGCCGGCGGACGGTGAGGACCTGGACCAGGTGGCCGACGTGGAGACTGGCCGCGGTCGGGTCGAAACCGCAATAGAAGGTGACGGGACCGTCCGCGAGAGCCTTGCGCAGTGCGTCCTCATCGGTGGACTGGGCGAAGAGCCCACGCCACTTCAGCTCGTCGACGATGTCGGTCACGTCGTCCGTCTCCTTGTGATGCCGGTGGGAATGGTCGTCTCAGTCTAGGTGGGTCAGACCCCCTTGCTGACCGAGCTCATGTTGAAGTCGGGGATCCGCAGGGCGGGCATCGCGGCCCGGGTGAACCAGTCGCTCCACTCGCGCGGCAGCGTCTTCTCCGTCCGGCCCGCCTCGGAGGCCCGCGACAGCAGGTCCACCGGCGACTCGTTGAACCGGAAGTTGTTCACCTCGCCGACCACCTCGCCGTTCTCGACGAGGTAGACGCCGTCCCGGGTCAGTCCGGTGAGCAGCAGCGTCGCCGGGTCGACCTCGCGGATGTACCAGAGGCAGGTGAGGAGCAGACCGCGCTCCGTCGAGGCGACCATCTCCTCCAGGGAGCGCTCGCCGCCGCCGTCCAGGATCAGGTTCCCCGCTCCGGGAGCCACCGGCAGGCGAGTGAGTTCCGCCGTGTGCCGGGTGGTGATCAGACGCTCCAGCTTCCCGTCGCGCACCCAGTCCGTCGGGGCGATCGGCAGGCCGTTGTCGAAGACGGAGGAGTCGTCGCCCGAGGAGTGCGCGATGACGAACGGCGCGGACTCCAGACCCGGTTCGTTCGGGTCGCTGCGCAGCGTCAGCGGCAGCGGGGACAGGGTCTCGCCGAGCCGGGTGCCGCCACCGGGCTTGGAGAAGACCGTACGGCCCTCGACCGCGTCCCGGGCAGTGGAGGACCACAGCTGGTAGATCAGCAGGTCGGCCACGGCCGTCGGCGGCAGCAGCGTCTCGTACCGCCCGGCGGGCAGCTCGATCCGGCGCTCCGCCCAGCCGAGGCGGGTCGCGAGCTCGGCGTCGAGCGCGGCCGGGTCGACGTCCTTGAAGTCCCGCGTCGAGCGGCCGGCCCAGGCGGAGCGTGAGCGGTCGGGGGACTTGGCGTTCAGCTCCAGGGTGCCGTTGGGCTGGTCGTGGCGGAGCCGCAGGCCCGTGGACGTCCCCAGATAGGTGGAGGTCAGCTCGTGGTTGGCGAAGCCGTAGAGCTCGCGGCCGCCGGCCCGGGCGCGGGCGAAGGCCTCCCCGAGCGCCGGCGCGAAGTCGGCGAACACGGCGGAGGAGGTCTCCGCGGGCGCGTCCGTGAAGTCGGGCGACGCGGAGACGTCCGTCACCAGCGGCTGGGCGTCCTCGGCGGGCCCGGCGGCACGCGCGGCGGCCTCGGCGGCCCGCACCAGGGGCTCCAGGTCGTCGACGGTCACGGCGGACCGGGACACGACACCGGACGCGGTGCCCTGCGCGCCGTCCACGGTCGCGATCACGGTGAGCGTTCGGCCGCGGGTGACACCGTTGGTGGTGAGCGCGTTGCCTGCCCAGCGCAGATTGGCCGAGGACTCCTCGTCGGCGATGACGACACATCCGTCGGCACGGGACAGCTCCAGGGCCCGCTCGACGATCTCGTACGGCTTGCTGACGCGGCTCATCGCCCGGCCTCCTGCGTCGTGTTCAGAATGTTGACGCCCCGGAAGAGGGCGGAGGGGCAGCCGTGGGAGACCGCGGCGACCTGGCCCGGCTGGGCCTTGCCGCAGTTGAAGGCGCCACCGAGCACGTACGTCTGCGGGCCTCCGACCTGCTCCATCGAGCCCCAGAAGTCGGTGGTCGTCGCCTGGTAGGCCACGTCCCGCAGCTGACCGGCGAGCCGCCCGTTCTCGATGCGGAAGAAGCGCTGCCCGGTGAACTGGAAGTTGTAGCGCTGCATGTCGATCGACCAGGACCGGTCGCCGACCACGTAGATGCCGCGCTCCACACCCCCGATCAGGTCCTCGGTCGACAGACCGCCCGGGTCCGGCTGGAGCGAGACGTTCGCCATCCGCTGCACCGGCACGTGCGCGGGGGAGTCGGCGAAGGCGCAGCCGTTCGACCGGCCGAGGCCGGTCAGCTTCGCGATCCGCCGGTCCAGCTGGTAGCCGACGAGGGTGCCGTCCTTGACCAGGTCCCAGCTCTGCGCCTCGACGCCCTCGTCGTCGAAGCCCACGGTCGCGAGACCGTGCTCGGCGGTCCGGTCTCCCGTCACGTTCATGATCGAGGAGCCGTACGCCAGCTTGCCCAGCTGGTCGAAGGTCGCGAACGAGGTGCCCGCGTACGCCGCCTCGTAGCCCAGCGCCCGGTCCAGCTCGGTGGCGTGCCCGATCGACTCGTGGATCGTCAGCCAGAGGTTCGACGGGTCGACGACCAGGTCGTACCGGCCCGCCTCGACGCTCGGCGCCCGCATCTTCTCGGCGAGCAGGGCCGGAATCTCGTCCAGCTCCTTGTCCCAGTCCCAGCCGGTGCCCGTCAGGTACTCCCAGCCCCGTCCGACCGGCGGCGCGATCGTCCGCATCGAGTCGAACTCGCCGGTCGTCCCGTCGACGGCGACCGCCGTGAGCTGCGGGTGCAGGCGGACCCGCTGCTGGGTGGTCACGGTGCCGGCGGTGTCCGCGTAGAACTTGTTCTCGTGGACGGTGAGCAGCGAGGCGTCCACGTGCGCCACGCCCTCCGCCCCCAGCAGCCGGGAACTCCAGTCGGCGAGCAGTGCGCTCTTCTCCTCGCCGGGGATGGAGAACGGGTCGATCTCGTACGAGGAGACCCAGGTGCGCTCCTCGTGGACCGGCTCCGCCGCGAGCTCGACCCGCTCGTCGGAGCCGGCCGCCGCGATCACCTTGGCGGACAGCTTCGCCATGGCGACCGCCTGCGAGGCGACCTTCGCGGCCCCGTCCATGGTCAGGTCGACCCCGGACGCGAAGCCCCAGGCCCCGCCGTGCACCACCCGCACCGCGTAGCCGAGGTCCGTGGTGTCCGAGGAACCGGACGGTTTGGCGTCGCGCAGCCGCCACGAGGCGCTGCGCACCCGCTCCAGGCGGAAGTCCGCGTGCTCGGCACCGAGCGCGCGCGCTCGGGCGAGCGCCGCGTCGGCGAGCGCCCGCAGGGGCAGCGCGACGAACGAAGGGTCGATCTGGTGGACCACGAGCGGCCTCGCTCTCGGTGATCGGAAGGCTGTGGTGGAGCAGTGGTGGAGCTGTCGTTGATCTGCCACGGAAGTCAATCACGGGACGGCCCGCCGAGTCGGCGCATTGTGGTGCGACCGTCGCCGCGCCTGCCCCAACAGGCCGTCGTTCACCCCGTATTGGGGAATCGGAATAGGGCATTGGCATAGCTCCCGTGTTGATGGGATGAGATGATCGACGCCATGCACGGGTGGGTGAACGGAGTCCGGTCCTGGCTGTCGTCGCTGGACGAGGAGGCACTCAGATCCCTGCTGACCTGGCATCGGTGCTTACGGGGCGACCGACACGCCCACACGTCGGACCGGCCGCCGCGGCCCGCACCCCCCTCACGGCGGGAACTGCACGCGGTACGGGTGCGCCTCGCCAAGGCCCAGCAGGGCCAGCTGACGAGCATCGCCTCCTGCGGGCTCGTCTGGGCGGTGAAGGCGCTCCACACGGAGTACGGGTTCTCGCACCGCGCCCTCGCGGAACCCACCCTCGACGAACTCCTCGCCATGCTCAGGGTGCTCGACCCGCCGCTCGCCCGCTGCGCCCTCTACGGGATGCTCCTGCCCGGCACGAGCCGGCTGCCGGTGGGACCTCTGGCCCGGGAGCACGGGGCGGCGTTACAGGCCGCCGCGGACAGCAGCCCGCCGCCCGGCGCGCACGAGATCGGCGCGCGCTTCGAGGCCCTGGAGGCGGCGGCCGCACCGGAGGACCCCGAGGCCGGTTCCGCGGTCACGGAGGCCCCCGCGGAGGCCCCGGACGGCCCGTGGGCCCCTGATGACCTCCCCCGGAGTGGCGCCCTGTCCGACTCCGTCCTTCCGACGACGACACCCGACCGTGAGGATGCCGCTTCCGTGCCCGTTCCCGGCCCCGAACCCCTGGTCGACCTTTCCGCGTCGCTCGCCCGGCTGAGGCAGGACGGCGAACGGCTGGCCGCCGTCCTGCGCGCCGCCGCGGACGCCGTCGAGGCAGGGCCGCTGCCCGCGGACGCACCCGGCGACGCGATCGCCGCCTGGACCGGGGACCGCGAGCGGCTCGCCGAAGCGCTCGCCGCCGAGGGAGTCGACTGGGGGCCGGACCTCGGATACTCCGACGCCGGGGCCGGGTTGACCCGTCTGCGGGAGGCCCGCGCCGAACAGGCCGACGCTCTGCGCCGCAAGGCGGTCCGCTACACCGAACTCCTGGAGTGGGCCGACGACGAGGAGGAGGCCGCCGACCTCCGCCGTCACCTGGAACGCATCGAGGCGCAGCTGCGCGACCTCGGCGCCCCGGCGGGGGAGGAGCCCGCCGCCGGCCCCGAGGAGCCCGCCGCGCCCGGCGGCCAGGGCACCGGCCCGGTGGAGGAGGCCCCGGTCGGACGGACCGAGCACGGCACCGGGGACGCGACCGCGATGACCGGCGGTGGCCGGGTCCGGGCGGGCGCCTCCGCGATCGAGGCGGTGCGCCGGGCGGTCGAGCCCCCGCCGCCGACTCCGCTGCTCACCCCGGCCCCGTCGACCGCGCACCCGACGGCACCGGTCCAGGCCGCCCCGCCCACCCAGCCGCCCGCGCCCGCGCGGGCCTCCTCCCCGGCGCAGGCCTCCGTGCCCGCCGAGCAGACGGCGCCCGCCCCGGCCGCCGTGCCCGCCCAGCAGACGGCGCCCGCCCCGATCCAGGAGCCCGCGCCCGCCACCGAGCGGGACACGGTTCCCACGCCCGTCGCCGTTCCCACGCCCGCCGAGCCCGCCCCCGTTCCTGTCGCCGAGCCCACCCCCGTACCGGCCTCGTCCTCGCCTCAGGCCCCCGCGCAGGCCCGACCGTCCCAGCCGCAGGCCCCCGTCGAGGACGAGCCCTGGCCCCCGGGGGTGGCCGCGCCCGACTGGGACCCGTACGCGCCCTGGGACACCGGCAGCGAGCCGCCCGTCGGACGGCTGCTGCGGGACGGGCGGCTCGCCGAGGCGTACTGGATGACCGTGGCCTCCCGGGAGAGCGACGTCCGGGCGCGGACGCTCGCCTTCGCCGCCGCCGCGTTCGGCTGCGTCTCGGACAGCGAGGCCACCCCCGTGCAGATGGCCCACGAGCTCGACCCCGCGCTCGCCGCGCAGGACCGTGAGGCGCATCTCGTGGCCCTCGCGGCAGCCCTGCGCACCGGGCTCACCGCTCGCTGGCCGCACGGCCTGATCAGCGGTTTCGTGATGCCGTCCGGGCTCACCGGCCCCTGGCAGCAGCTGCTCACCGTGCTCGTCGCCGCCGTCCGGGACGGCCGTGCCTTCGAGCCCGGCATGCTCCAGGGCAGCGCCGAAGGCCTGGAGGCCGCCACCCGCGAGGAGATCGGTCTGACCGCCCGGCAGCTGCTCGACGACCTGCCGCGCCGCAAGATGAAGTACCAGCGGGCGTCGCAGGTGCTCCAGTACCTCGTCGGCCCCTCGGGCCCGGTGCGGCAGGCTCTGAACGAGGTCGTCGAGTGGTCCGCCCAGAGCCCCGCGCAGTACACCGGCACGCCCGGCTTCCGCGCCCTGGGCGAGGAGTTGTGGCGGGCGGAGGACATCGACCGGCTCATCGAGGACACGGACGCCCTGTTCCGTACGTCGAAGCAGGCCAAGGAACCGATCACCGCCGGGGCGCTCCGGCAGCTGCACACCGCCTGCCGGTCCGTCGGCGAGCTCCTCATGCGCGCCGAGGCCGCCCACGCCGCCGCCCGGCCGCACCAGGGGGTGAGCGAGCGCGGCATCCCCGAGCTGGCCTCCGTCCTGCGGCACCTGGCCGAGGAACCCGCCCCGTCCGGTACCGGAGGCGCGGCCCTCGGGCTGCTGCGCGCCTGGCTGACCGGCGAGCAGGTGCGCTCCGCCGACGCGGCCGCCGACCGGCTCCGCGAGAACGGCGGACCCGTCCCGCCCGCCGGCGCCCTCCTCCGCCTGCCCGACCTGCCCAGGGACGCGCTGGGCGACCCGGACCTCGCCGACCCCAGGGCGGCCCGCCGGATCGCCGCCCTTCTGACCCCCGCCGACGCCGAGTACGCGCTCGCCCGCTACCTCGACGACGGTGATCTGCACCTCGCCAAGGCGCTGATCGCCGCGGTCGAGAACGAGCCGGAGGAGTACGGGTGCACCGACCCCGAGTGGGGTGAGACGGCGGCCCGGCGGCTCGCCCAGGGCCACGAGGACTGGCGGCGCGCGGTCGCCGAGCACCACCGCGCGGCGGCCGGACTGCTCGCCCAGATGCGGACCCTCAACCAGCTCGCCGCCGACGAGGAGCGGGAGTTCGTGGGCCGGCTCCAGGAGTTCGCCGACGGCGAGGAGGCGGGCCGCTACCGCTTCGCCGTCGACGCGCTCCGCACCCTGGAGGCGGAGCTCGTCACCCTCGTCGAGACCTACACCCGGCAGCTCCGCGAGAACCTCGCCCAGCTGCGCTCCCGCCCCGACCGGCCGCTCTCCGCCGCCGACCACGACCGCATCGCCCGCCTCATCGACGAGGGGGACACGGTGACGGCCCAGGAGTTCCTGGCCCTCGCGACGAGTCACAAACCACTGCCGGAGCGCCCCGCCGACGACGGCTCGGAGCTCGCCGCCTTCCTCACCGGTGTCACCGCGCCCGACGCGCCGAAGGGCGGCGGCGAGGGCATCGACGCCGACTGGTGGGCGAAGCACTACGGGGACCCGGACGCCTCGCTCACCCCGGCGGCCGGCAACGGCCTGGAGTCCTGGGCGGCCCTCTGCACCTCGCAGGGCAGGCGCGGTGAATGGCAGCAGCACATCCCCCGGGTGCTGCGGCTGCTCGGCCTCGAACTCTCCACCCACCAGGTCACCGCCGAGCGGGTCGCCCTCGGCCAGGGCATGCGCCGCTTCAAGGTGCGCGCCCGCGTCGCCGAACGCGCCGGCTACGTCGCCGCGCTCGGCTCCCGGGCCTCCTCGTACACCGTCCTGCTCATCTGGGAGGAGCAGCCGGCCGACGGCCCGCTGGCCCACCTGGAGGACGCCGACGTCGGCGCCAACATCGTGCTCTACCTGCATCCGCTCGGCATGGAGGGACGGCGCGGACTCGCCGAGTCCGCCCGCTCCTTCGCCCAGCAGGCACTGGTCGTCGACTCCGCGGTGATGGGCTGGATGGCGGCACGCGCCCCCGGCTCCTTCCGCTCGCTCCAGCGCGTGACCCTGCCGTGGGCCGCGTACAACCCGTACACGCCCTTCGTCGCCGGCCTCGTCCCGCCCGAGGTGTTCTACGGCCGTGACGAGGAGATGCGCGAGGTGATGGGCCGCGAGGGCGGCATGTTCCTCTACGGAGGCCGCCAGCTCGGCAAGTCCGCGCTGCTGCGCCGGGTCGCGGAGATCTTCCCGAGCCGCGCCGACGCCCATGTCGCCGTCTACCTCGACCTCCTGAAGGCGGAGATCGGCCACGCCGAGGCCCCCGACCGGATCTGGAGCAGGCTGGTCGAGGACCTCAAGCGCAAGGGCGTCTTCGGCAACAAGATGTCGGAGCAGGCCAATCCCGACGTCGTCGTCCGCAACATCCAGTCCTGGCTCGACGAGGACGACACCCGCCGGATCCTGGTCCTCGCCGACGAGGCCGACGCCTTCCTCAACACCGACTCGCGGCGCGCCTACCGCGTCGGCAGCGAGTCGACGTTCCCCAACGTCATGCACTTCCAGCGGCTGATGGAGCAGACCGAACGCCGCTTCAAGATCGTCTTCGCGGGTCTGCACCAGGTCCAGCGCTTCGGACACCTCTCCAACGTCTCCACCGTGCACGGTGGTCCCGACGTCCTGGTCGGCCCGCTCGGCACCCAGGCGGCCGTCCGGCTCGTCACCGAACCCATGGCCGCGCTCGGCTACTTCTTCGAACGCCCCGAGCTGGTCTGGCGGATCCTCGCCATCACCAACTACCAGGCCAACCTGGTGCAGATCTTCTGCCGCGAACTCGTCCGCGTCCTCCACGACCGCCCCTACTCCTGGTCGGGGAACCCGGTCCGGATCACCGAGGACGACGTCCAGAAGGTCGCCGCCTCGGAGACCGTGCGCCGCCAGATCGCCGAACGGCTCCGCTTCACCATCAACCTGGAGGACCGCTACCGGGTCCTCGCCCTCGTCATCGCCCTGTGCAGCCTCAAGGACAACTACCGCGGCGACTACTCCGCGAGCGAGCTGCTCCAGGAGGCCCGGGAGGCCTGGCCCGAGGGATTCGAGATGCTCAGCGCCAAGCAGGCGCAGATCTTCCTCACCGAGATGGTCGGCCTCGGCCTGCTCATCCAGCTCGGCGACCGCTCCCGCTTCGCCGTCCGCAGCCCCAACGTCGTCAACATGCTCGGCACCCGCGAGGAGCTCGAACTCGAACTCCGCGAGACCGAGTTCGGCCTGCCGTACGACTACAACCCGCACGCCGCCCGGCGCATCCTCGGCCGCGACGCCCGCCACGTCCAGACCTACAGCCCGCTGACCGAGGAGCAGCTCCACGAGACCGCCCAGTCCGGCGTCAGCCTCATCGGCGCCACGGCGCTCCACCGGCCCGAACTGGTCCGGCGCGCGGTCACCGCGTTCGCCGAGAACCGCGGCGTCGACGTCGTCCCGTACGCCCACGGGGACGATCTCGCGGCCCTCCTCAAGAGCCGTCGCCGCAAGGCCCATGTGATCATCGCCGACCTGCGCGGCGCCGCCGTCGACGAACTCCGCGAGACCGTACGCTCCCTCCTCGTCCACGCCGGACCCGCCGCCGACCGCCTCGTCCGGCAGACCGAGCGGCGCAGCGGCGGCAACGAGAACCGCTCCGTCGTGGTCGTCGCCGGCCCGGCCGCGCTCGCCGAACTCGCCGCCGACGACGGGCACGAGGAGCTGTCCGTGCGATGGCTGCGGCCCGAGCGGTGGACCGCGGACGCCCTGCGCGCCTGGTCGGAATGCCCCTTCGTCTCCCGCGAGGACCGCGACCGGCTGGTCGCCGCGACCGGCGGCTGGCCCCGCTGGATGGAGGCCGCCGTCACGGACGTCTCCGTGCACGGCGCGACCCTGGACAACGCCGTCGAGCGGATCCGCGCCCTCATCGCCGGCCCCCGCAACATCGAGGAGCACCTGCGCCTCTCCGGACTCGACGCACGCGACCTGGACCTCCTCGCGGCCTGGACGGGCTACGTGGGGGAGGGCCAGGGCGTGCCGCGCGACGACGTCGGGGCGGCCGTCGAGCTCTCCGACGCGGACACCGACGCCTGGCTGCAGCACCTGGGCCGGCTCGGCGTCCTCGACGAGACGCCCGAGGGCTTCGCGGTCGAACCGGTCACGTACCGCGCGGTGCGGTCCCGGGCGGCCGCAGGGGAGAAGTGAGGTGACGCGTACGGAGCCGCGCACGGGCGTCCGGCCGGTGCCTCCCGGCGACCTGCCGGGCGTACGGGCCCAGCTGCGCGGGGTCGCCTCCGACCTCGCCGCCGGGCGCAACTGCCTCTGGCTGGTCACCGACGCCATGGTGGAGTCGGGGCTGGCGGACGAGCTGTACCGGGGTGCGCTGTTCGGCAGTCCGGTACGCGTCGACGTACCGGCCCCGGCGTTCCCCCGCGCGCGCGAGCCGGAACCGGAGCGCGAGGCGGAGAAGGGCGACGACCGGTGGACGGACGGCGACGAGCTGCCGTACCTCGACCTGCCCGACGACGGCTTCGACCTCGACCTCGGCTGGTCGCTGGAGGGCCGCCCGCCCCTCGTACCGGCACCCCGCACGGAACCCGCGGGCCCCCGGCGCGACCCGTACGGCCTCCTCGCCCGCCTCGCCGGTGAACTCGGCGTCGACGCCGACTCGGCCGTCGCGACCCTGGTCGCCCCGGGCCGAGACCGCCGCCCGGTCGTCGGCGTCCGGGGCTGGACCGAACCGGACGACCACGACAGCGGTACGGGGCAGGGCGCAGGGGGAGGAGCCGGAGCGGGCACGCGCGCGCGTGGCGGAGCCGTCGAGCGGCTGTTCCGCCTGCTCGCCGCCGCGGTCAAGGACGCCGGACTCCCGCCGGGCGAGCGCCCTCGCCTCCTGGTCGTCGCCCGCCTCCGCGACCTGCCGGAACCGCTCCCGGACGAGCTCCGCCGCGGCCTCGGCGACACCGCCGTGCACTGGTGGTGGGGCGCCCTCGGCAGGCTCGACACCGCCACCGCCGTCGCGCCGATCCTCGACCACGGCCCGGACACCTCCGGCCGCGACCGCGATCCGCTCGCCGAGCGGATCCGCCGCGCGGTGCGGTCCGAGACCGTGGTCGAGATCTGCGGCCCCGACCTGGAGCTCGCGCGGCTGCTCGCCCTGGAGTGGGACGGCGCGCAGCACACCCTCGGCACCGCTCTCGGCCGTTGTCTCGCGACGACGCCCGGCCCCGCCCCGTCCGACTGCCCGCCACTGCGGCGGATCGGCGCCCTGCTGAGGCCGGGCGCCGAGCTCCGCCAGGCGTGGGCGGTCGGCGCCGTCGTCTCCTGGGAAGGCAGGCTCCGCGCCCACGTCGGTGTCTGGCACCCGGCGGCCCCGGCGGACGGACCGGTGCCGTCGCCCGACGGTGACGTACGGGCCCGGCTGACCGCGCTCGTCTCCCAGGCGCAGCAGCGGGTCCTGGCGCCGTGGATAGAGGAGGCCCGGCAACGCCTCGCCGTCCGGGCGCTCGGGCATCTCAACCGCCCGGCGGCCACCCTCGTCGCCGACTACGCGGACCGTCCTCCCGCCTATCTGGCGGGGGATCCGGAACGCGCGTTCCTGGAGCTCCAGGTGGGTGAGCTGCTCCGCGCCCATGTCAGCGGGGCGCTCGCGCTGCCGCCGCGCGACGCCGGTCTGCTGCGGCTCCTGGTCACCACCCGGAACGTGCTCTCGCACCGGTCCGTGCTGTACGACCGGACACTCGACGAGCTGTGCGTCGAACTCTCCCAGGCGGATCTCCGGGCCTCCTAGCCCCACGGAGAGCCCCGTCGGGGACGGGCCCGCGGCCCGGTCCGGTACCGCTCCGGGCCGGCTCCGCACGCTTCCGAGCTGTAGGGACCCGACAGTGACACCCGAGCGCCACTGTCGGAGGTCGATTCCTCATGTCGGGGGCGATACCGATAGGTTTTCGGCTACCAGACCGCTATCGAAAGGGTGATCCGTTGAGCCGCTCGGTTCTCGTCACCGGAGGAAACCGGGGCATCGGCCTCGCCATCGCCCGCGCGTTCGCCGAGTCCGGCGACAAGGTCGCGATCACGTACCGCTCCGGCGAGCCGCCGGCGGCCCTCACCGAACTCGGCTGCCTGGCCGTCAAGTGCGACATCACCGACGGCGAGCAGGTGGAGCAGGCGTACAAGGAGATCGAGGAGAAGCACGGTCCGGTGGAGGTCCTCGTGGCCAACGCCGGCGTGACGAAGGACCAGCTCCTCATGCGCATGTCCGAGGAGGACTTCACCTCCGTCGTCGACACCAACCTCACCGGCACCTTCCGGGTCGTCAAGCGCTCCAACCGCGGAATGCTGCGCGCCAAGAAGGGCCGCGTCGTCCTGATCTCCTCGGTCGTCGGCCTGCTGGGCTCCGCGGGCCAGGCCAACTACGCCGCCTCCAAGGCCGGCCTGGTGGGCTTCGCCCGTTCTCTCGCGCGCGAGCTGGGCTCCCGCAACATCACCTTCAATGTCGTCGCCCCTGGTTTCGTCGACACCGACATGACCGCGGTGCTCACCGACGAGCAGCGCGCGGGCATCGTGTCCCAGGTGCCGCTGGGCCGCTACGCCCAGCCGGAGGAGATCGCCGCCGCGGTGAAGTTCCTCGCCTCCGACGACGCCTCGTACATCACTGGAGCCGTCATCCCGGTTGACGGCGGATTGGGCATGGGTCACTGACCATGAGCGGAATTCTCGAGGGCAAGCGCATCCTCATCACCGGTGTGCTGATGGAGTCCTCCATCGCCTTCCACGCCGCGAAGCTGGCCCAGGAGCAGGGTGCGGAGATCATCCTCACCGCCTGGCCGCGTCCGACGCTGACCGAGCGCATCGCCAAGAAGCTGCCCCACCCCGACAAGGTCAAGGTCCTGGAGCTCGACGTCTCGAACGACGAGCACCTCGCCCGCCTGGAGGGCCAGGTCCGTGAGCACCTGGGCGACCGTCTCGACGGCATCGTCCACTCCATCGGCTTCGCGCCGCAGGACGCGCTCGGCGGCAACTTCCTCAACACCCCGTTCGAGTCCGTGGCCACCGCCATGCACGTCTCCGCCTTCTCCCTGAAGTCGCTGACGATGGCGCTGCTGCCGCTGATGAGCGAGGGCGGTTCGGTCGTCGGCCTCACCTTCGACGCGAAGTTCGCCTGGCCGCAGTACGACTGGATGGGCCCGGCCAAGGCCGCCCTGGAGGCCACCAGCCGCTACATGGCGCGTGACCTGGGCAAGCAGAACATCCGCTGCAACCTGATCTCGGCGGGCCCGCTCGGTTCGATGGCCGCGAAGTCGATCCCGGGCTTCGGCGAGCTGGCGTCCGTGTGGGACAGCCGTTCTCCGCTGGAGTGGGAGCTCTCGGACCCGGAGCCGGCCGGCCGCGGCATCGTCGCGCTGCTCTCGGACTGGTTCCCGAAGACCACGGGCGAGATCATCCACGTGGACGGCGGCCTGCACGCCATCGGCGCATAACCGCCGCTCGTCAGAGCGTCAGGGCCGTGTGCCCGCCCCGGAGGGGGCGGGCACACGGCCCTTGCCGTTCCGCAACTCCTGCCCGACTCGAAAAGTCGCGCGAATCACCCCAGACTGGGGCAGAGCGTGATGCTTCTGCTGCTGACGGGGAGGAGGTGCGGGCATGCGCGCGATACGTCACGGGCTCGGCGCGTTCGTCTCCGTCGCCGTACTGCTCACCGGGATCGCCGTCGCCGCCGAGGTACGGGCCGCGCCCGCCCCGGCCGAGGAACTCCCCGTCACCGCCCCGGCGGCGGAGGAACCGGAGAACTTCGGCGCCTCCTGCCGCACCGTCGTCCAGGGCTCGACCGTCACCGCCCACTGCCAGAACCCGTACCCCCGCACCGACCGGATCCGGCTCCATGTCGAGTGCGAGCGCTGGTGGGACGTCGACTCCGACAGTGCCCCCGTGGAGGTCGGGCCCGCCGATTACGGCACGATCACCGGCCGCTGCTGGAAGGAGGTCCGGTCCGCCTGGATCACTCACCAGCCGGCCGACCAGGCTCCCGATCCGACTCCGGTGCGGGGCTCCTGAGGCACATGTAGGGGTATCCGGCGGCTTCCGCGCCGGCCCGCTCGGCGTCGCCGTCCCGGATCGCGTCCACCAGGCGCGCGTGGTCCATCCAGTTCTCCGGCCGCAGCACCTGCCCGACGTCGTCGCGCAGCCACTCCCGCAGCAGGTCGCCCAGGTCCGCGTAGAGCTCGGTGAGCACCTCGTTGCCCGAGGCGGCGACGACCGCGTGGTGGAAGGTCGCGTCGGCGGTCACGAACCGCTCCGCGTCACCGGACTGCCATGCCTCCTCCCGTCGTACGAGCAGGGCGTCGAGCTGCTTCAGGTCCCGCTCGCCGCGCCGGGCGGCCGCGAGCCGCGCCGCGGCGGACTCCAGGGTCGAGCGCAGCTCGGCGACGTGCCGGGGGTCGGAGCCGGCGAAGCGGCGGTGCATGACGCCCGCCAGCTCGCTGGTGGCGATGACGTACGTCCCGGAGCCCTGGCGGATGTCGAGGAGCCCGTTGTGCGCGAGCGCCCGTACCGCCTCGCGCACGGTGTTGCGGGCCACTCCCAGCTGCTCGACCAGCTCGGGTTCGGTCGGGATGCGTGAACCCACCGGCCACTCGCCGGAGGTGATCTGGTTCCGCAGCTCGGCGATCACCTGATCGGAGAGGCCTGCGCGCCGGGGGTGGCCGAGGGCCATGGAGCACCTTCCCATTCGTTCGAGTCGCCCAAGTCGTTCGAGATTGGACAACCAATCATCCCATGATTCTATGATGGCCTCATGCCTGACGAGCCGAAGACCCTCGACCCCGCCGCACGACCGGCCACGATCACCGCTCCGGCGGCCGCCACGGCCCCGCCCGGAGCCGCCGTCGCCGGCGATTCTCCCGCAAAGGTGCGCGCGCAGCGCTGGACCCTCGGCCTCGTCACCGTCGGACTCGTCCTGGCCGCGCTGAACCTGCGCCCTGCCATCACCAGCCTCGGCGCACTCCTCGAAGAGGTCAGCGCGGACCTCCACATGAGCGGCACCGTCGCCGGCGTCCTCACCTCCGTCCCCCCACTCTGCTTCGCCGTCTTCGGCATCACGGCCCCGCGCCTCGCCCGCCGCTTCGGCCCCGCCGCCGTCGTCTGCGCGGGCATGGCCGCCATCTTCACCGGCCTGATCCTGCGCCCCTTCGCCGGCGGCACCGTCGGCTTCCTCGCCGCCAGCGCCCTCGCCCTCATGGGCATCGCCGTCAGCAACGTCCTGATGCCGGTCATCGTCAAGCGGTACTTCCCCGACCGCATCGGCAGCATGACCGGCCTCTACTCCATGGCCCTCGCCCTGGGCACCTCCGTCGCCGCGGCCGCGACCGTCCCCATGACCGCCGCCCTCGGCGGCGACTGGCGCCTCGGCATCGGCGTCTGGGCGGCCATCGCCGCACTCGCCGTGCTGCCCTGGATCCCGCTCGTCCGCGACCGGGACCGCGCAGCCCCGAAGACCAGGACCACCGCCACCGCGACGGAGACCGTCGCCCCGCGCATCACCCGCAGCCGCACCGCCTGGGCCCTCGGCTGCTACTTCGGACTCCAGGCCACCGGCGCCTACATCACCATGGGCTGGATGCCGCAGATCTTCCGCGACGCCGGCGTCCCCGCCTCCACCGCGGGCGTGCTCCTCGCCGTCACCATGGTCATGGGCGTCCCGCTCGCCTTCGTGATCCCCCGGCTCGCCACCCGGATGAAGAACCAGGGCCCGATCGTCGTCGCCCTCGGCCTCTGCGGCCTCGCCGGCTACACCGGCCTCTTCCTCGCCCCCGCCGCCGGAGCCTGGATCTGGGCGCTGCTCCTCGGCGTCTCCAACTGCTCCTTCCCGCTCGCCCTCACGATGATCGGCATGCGCTCGCGCACCGGCGCCGGAGTCGTCCGGCTCTCCGCCTTCGCCCAGAGCGTCGGCTACCTCATCTCCATCCCCGGCCCCCTCCTCGTCGGCGTGCTCTACCAGCACAGCGGCGGCTGGGGACTGCCGATCGCCCTGATGGGCGGGCTCATGGTGCCGCAGATGATCGTCGGAACCCTGGCGGGCAGGGACCGGACGGTCGAGGACGAATCCTGAGATGCGAGACTGTCGCCATGCCAGTTCTCGAACCCAATCCCCCGAACGGCCAGAAGAAGCTGCTCCTCGTGTTCGGCGCGATGATCGGCATCACGGTCGTCATCGGCTTCATCGCCTCGTTCGCCTCCCCGTGACGCCCGCCCACCACACCCCGTGGTGGGGGTAACCCCCGCATCCCCTAGGGGGCGGGACTCAGGGTGAAGTGGGTGGATCACCGGATGGGCCGAAGGGCCCGCGATCCCTAGGTTGGAGACACCAGGGAAATCGGAGCTCGCACCCACGGAGGCGGTCATGTCGGCCCACACGTCCACCCGCGTCCGGCCCGAGGCGACCGGTGTCGACACCCGGCTGCCCTGGTGGGCCCTCGCCCTCCCGGCGGTCGCGTTCGTCGCCCTTCTGATGCTGATGACCGGGCCCGGTGAGGCCCCTGCGGCGGTCGGCGGCCCGGGGGCCGGAGGGTTCCTGGAGCGGATCCAGCAAACGCTCTCTCTCTGAGTCGGCGCGAGCCGATTCGTGCGAAGCTGAGGACCATGAGCGTCGACACACCCCGCAGGATCGTGCTGCTCCGACACGCGAAGGCGGACTGGAACCAGGAGTCCGACCACGAGCGCCCCCTCGCCGAGCGAGGCCGCGCGGACGCCCCCGTCGCAGGCCGCCGGCTCGCCGAGACCGGCATCGCCTTCGACCTCGCCCTCTGCTCCACCGCCACCAGGACCCGCGAGACCTGGAAGCTGGCCGTGCATGCCCTCCCCGAGCGCCCGAAGACCGTGTACGAGGACCGGCTCTACGAGGCCTCGCTCGGCGAGCTCATCGCCCTGCTCAACGAGACCTCGGAGGATGTGTCCGACCTCCTGGTCATCGGCCACAACCCCGGGATGCACGCCCTCGCCGACGCCCTCGCGGGCGAGTCCGAGGGCGACGCACTGCCCCGGATGAACCGCAGCGGCTTCCCGACCTCCGCCTTCGCCGTTCTCACCTTCAACGGCTCGTGGAAGTCCCTGGAACACGGCGCCGGACGCCTCGTCGACTTCTGGACTCCGCACGCCTGACCGGCACGCCCCACCCGTACGCCTCAGCGGAATGCGTACGCCTCAGCCGCATGCCCCGGCCCAAGCCGAAGCCGTACGGGAAAGGGCCCGGCCGTCACTCTACGGCCGGGCCCTCCCACGTTCGGGTTCACCTGCGGGTCAGTGCAGCAGGTCTTCCTCGCCGCCGTCCGCGGCCTCGACCTCTTCGCGCGTGATCCCCAGCAGGTACAGCACGGTGTCCAGGAACGGCACGTTCACCGCCGTGTGCGCGGCCTCGCGCACCACCGGCTTCGCGTTGAACGCCACGCCGAGACCGGCCGCGTTCAGCATGTCCAGGTCGTTCGCCCCGTCGCCGATCGCCACGGTCTGCGCCAGCGGCACACCCGCCTCCGCCGCGAACCGGCGCAGCAGCCGCGCCTTGCCCGCCCGGTCCACGATCTCGCCGGTCACCCGTCCGGTCAGTTTGCCGTCCACGATCTCCAGGGTGTTGGCCGAGGCGAAGTCGAGCCCGAGCCGCTCCTTCAGATCGTCCGTGACCTGGGTGAACCCGCCCGAGACGACACCCACCTGGTAGCCGAGGCGCTTGAGCGTACGGATCAGGGTCCGGGCACCGGGTGTCATCCGCACCTCGGCGCGGACCTTGTCGACCACCGAGGCGTCGAGCCCGGCGAGCAGCTCCACGCGCGCGTGCAGCGACTGCTCGAAGTCCAGCTCTCCGCGCATCGCCGCCGCCGTCACCTCGGCGACCTTGTCCTCGCACCCGGCGTGCGCCGCGAAGAGCTCGATCACCTCGTCCTGGATCAGCGTCGAGTCGACGTCCATGACGACGAGCCGCTGGGCCCGCCGGTGCAGCCCGGCGGAGACCACGGCCACATCGACCCCGATGGTGTGGGCCTGGGTGGCGAGGGAGGTCCGCAGCGGCTCGGTCTCACAGCCCGAGACGGCGAACTCGACGGCCGTGACCGGGTACTTCGCCAGCCGGAAGATACGGTCGATATTGCCGCCGGCCTCCGCGATCCTGGCCGCTATGGCCGCCGTCTGCTCCGCCGTCAGCGGGTTGCCCAGCACGGTGACGTGCGAGCGACCCTCACCCCGGGGACGGTTGTCGCCCGTACCCGAGATGATCTCGGCCTGGAGTTTCAGCGACTCGGCCCAGCTGTGCACGGTCGCGCGGAGCTCGCCCTGCGAGGCGACGGTCGGCTCGGTGACGAGCGCGCACAGGACGAGGCGGCCGCGGGAGACGACCTGCTCGATGTCCACGACGTCGACGGAGTAGGCGGCGAGGGTGTCGAAGAGTCCCGCGGTGATCCCGGGACGGTCCTTCCCGAAGATCTTGACGAGAAGGGTGGGAACGTCTGAGGTCTGCGATGCGCTCATGGTGCTTCCACCGTATCGGGCACCGCGTGCCACCCGACCCCCCGTCCCGCCCAGCGGACACCCGAGTGGGCGCGCCCTTGATCCCGGGAGCGTCCTCGGACAGCCTGCGCCGGGTCTTCACGCGGCCCGACTTTCGGAGAGGGGACCGGGCCTGAAATAGTTCCCCAGGATGATTCGCATCCCTGGACTCCCCGCGACGGGGGTACATCGGGGGACAAGTAGTGGGGCATGGAGTGCCAGAACTCGTACTGGAATTGAACGGAAGGACCTGGACGCTCGATCCGTCCAGGTCGTACACCCTGGGCCGCGACCCGCAGGGTGACCTGGTCATCGACGACGCCAGGGTCTCGTGGCGCCACGCCACCATCAGCTGGGGCGGCCGGAGTTGGGTCATCGAGGACCACGGCTCGACCAACGGCACGTTCCTGCAGGGGCAGCGGATCCACCAGGTGGAGATCGGCCCCGGCTCTGCCGTCCACCTCGGCAACGCCACCGACGGACCGCGGCTGAATCTGGCCGCCGCCGGCGCCCCGGCCCATCAGCAGGCCGCGCAGGCCCGGCAGCAGCCGGCCGCAGCACAGACACCGGCCCATCAGGCCCCCGCCCACCAGGCCGCGGAGCAGGCCGCCCAGGCCGAGTGGATCACGCACCAGGCCCCGCCGCAGCAGGGGCAGCAGCAGGTCCCGCAGCAGAACTGGCAGCAGCAGGGCCCGCCGCCCGTGCACCCGCAGGCCGCTCGGCAGCAGGTCCCGCACCAGCAGGGACACGGCGGGCCCGGCGCCGGGGCGTCGGCGGCCTACGCCGACCGCAGCCCCACCACGTTCCACCAGCTGGCCCTCGGCCACGTCATGCGCATCGGCCGTGCCCTCGAGAACGAACTGGTCGTCTCCGACCTCCAGGTCTCGCGGCACCACGCCGAGTTCCACGCGACGCCCGACGGACGCTTCGAGATCCGCGACCTCGGCTCGCACAACGGCACGTACGTCAACGGTCAGCCGATCACCAAGGGCGGCTCCGCCCTCCTCGGCCCCCAGGACATCGTCGGCGTCGGTCACTCGACGTTCCGGCTCGTCGGCGGCCAGCTCGAGGAGTTCGTCGACACCGGTTCCGTCTCCTTCTCGGCCCGCCACCTCACGGTCACGGTCGACGGCGGCAAGCAGATCCTCAAGGACGTCTCCTTCGGCGTCCCGGAGAAGTCGCTGATCGGTGTCATCGGCCCGTCCGGCTCCGGAAAGTCCACGCTGCTCAAGGCGCTGACCGGCTACCGCCCGGCCAACGAGGGCGACGTCCTCTACGACAACCGAAGCCTCTACAAGCAGTTCGCCGAGCTGCGCCAGCGCATCGGTCTGGTCCCGCAGGACGACATCCTGCACAAGGAGCTGACCGTCCAGAAGGCTCTGCGCTACGCCGCCAAGCTCCGCTTCCCCGGCGACACCGCCGAGTCCGAGCGCGAGGCCCGCATCGGCGAGGTGCTGCGCGAGCTCAAGCTCGACATCCACAAGGAGAAGAAGGTCACCTCCCTCTCCGGTGGTCAGCGCAAGCGCGTGTCGGTCGCCCTGGAGCTCCTCACCAAGCCGTCGCTGATCTTCCTGGACGAGCCGACCTCCGGCCTCGACCCGGGCATGGACCGCGACGTCATGCAGCTGCTCCGCGGCCTCGCCGACGACGGCCGCACGGTCCTCGTCGTCACCCACTCGGTGGCCGAGCTGGGCCTCTGCGACAAGCTGCTCGTCATGGCCCCCGGCGGCTCGGTGGCGTACTTCGGCCCGCCGGACGAGGCGCTGAACTTCTTCGGCTACTCCACCTGGGCCGATGTCTTCTCCGCCTTCGAGAACTACCGCGACTACGACTGGGCGGGCCGCTGGAAGGGCTCGCAGCACTACCAGCTGTACGCCGCGGACATCGACGCCGTCGCCGCGCAGCCCGTCCAGATGCCGCAGCAGGCGATGTCGAGGCCGCCGAAGCCGCAGGGCTGGGGCTCCCAGCTGTGGACCCTGATCCGGCGCTACGTCTCCGTGATCGCCTCCGACGTGGGCTTCATGGCTCTGATGGTGATCCTGCCGGCCGTCCTCGGCGCGGTGTCCGTGGTCATCCCCGCCGACTTCGGCCTCGGCAGGCCCACGCCCCCGTCCCGGTTCAACGGCGACGCCGGCACGATCATGCTGATCCTGGCGGTCGGCATGTGCTTCAGCGGCGCGGCCAACTCGGTCCGTGAGCTGATCAAGGAGCGGGTCATCTACGAGCGGGAGCGTGCCGTCGGCCTGTCCCGCTCCGCGTACCTGATGTCCAAGGTCATCGTCCTCGGCGTGATCACGGCCCTCCAGGGCGTGATCATCTGCGCCATCGGCTTCTCGACGCGCGCGCTGCCCGCGGAGGGCCTGCTGATGCCCCCGGCCGTCGAGCTGTGCATCCAGGTCATCGGGCTCGGCCTCACCTCGATGATGGTCGGCCTGGTCATCTCCGCGCTGGTGAAGACCGCCGAGAAGACCATGCCGCTGCTCGTCATGTTCGCGATCATCCAGGTCGTGTTCACCGGCATCCTCTTCCAGGTGTACGACTCGCCCGGCCTGGAGCAGTTCGCCTGGCTCATGCCGTCCCGCTGGGGGATCGCCGGCGCCGGCGCCACCCTGGACCTGGCACACCTGATGCCGCCGTGGGACCAGAAGAACCCCGCGAACACCGACCCGCTGTGGGAGCACACGGTCGCCCAGTGGAGCCTCGACCTCGGCATCCAGCTGTTCATGGCCGCCGTCTGCTGCGTCGCCGTGGCGCGTCTGCTGCGCCGCCACGAGCCCGAGGTCATGCGCAAGTGATCGACTGAACGACCGGTACGCCGAAGGGCGGCACCCCCAGTGCGGGGGGTGCCGCCCTTCGGCGTACGACAGCGGGTGACCGAGTGCGATCAGTACGCGCTGTTGACGTTGTCGATGGAGCCGTAGCGGTCGGCCGCGTAGTTGGCGGCGGCGACGAGGTTGGCGACCGGGTCGTACTGGTCGAACTTGGTGCCCGGGATGTGGTACGCCTTGAAGGTCGGGTAGATGACCTGCAGCAGGCCCTTCGACGGGACGCCGTTGATGGCGTTGATGTCCCAGTTGTTGATGGCCCGCGGGTTGCCGCTGGACTCACGCATGATGTTCTTGTGCAGGCCGTTGTACGTGCCCGGAATGTTGTGCTTGTCCATGATGAACAGGGCCTCGCGGATCCAGCCGTCGAGGTTGTTCGCGAAGACCGGGGTGCGGGCGACGGAACGGCTCGCGGCCGCCTTCGCCGCGGCACGCTTCTTCGCGTCGGCCTTCGCCTTCGCCGCGGCCTTCGCCTTGGCGTCCGCCTTCGCCTTCGCCGCTGCCTTGGCCTGCGCGTCCGCCTTCGCCTTCGCGGCGGCGGCGGCCTTCGCCGTGGCGTCGGCCTTGGCCTTCGCCGCGGCCTCCTGCTTGGCCTTGAGGCCGACGGTGGCGTGCTGCTCGGTCACGCTGGCGGCCAGGGCCTTCGCCTGCGGGCTGTTCGCGTTGTACGACCAGGCCACCTGCTGCGTACCGGAGAGAGCCTGGGGCTCGGTCTCGGTGGAGCCGTTGCCGGGGACGAGGGAGAGGGTGAGCGCCGCGGCGCCCAGGGCGGCGACGCCGGCGATCGTGGCCTTGTGGGTCTTCTTCAGACCACGGGTGTGGCCAGGGGTGTTCGCAGACATAACGGACTACCTCTTCGAATCGCTGGGGGTCGCTCCACCGGGGCGGTGTCTCGCCAGCTCGGCGGCGACGGGGGCAATTCTTAGCGGCCGCAAAATGCCCTGGCAAAGGTGTGACGTACGATCCCGGGTAGTGGATCAGGGGCTCGTGCACCCGCCACAGAAGCGCCCTTATGTCGGGCTCACCCCACCCTGACCCGCCCTCCGAGGGTCCACTAGGGGACTTCGTAAGTGACCTGGGTCCTATGCGCGGGCTCACATCGGGCACGTAACGAACTCACCAGCCGTTGCCCGAGCAATGCGCACGGTAAGTCCCCTCCTCCTGAAGGGGGACAGCGGCATCCGGGCACTACGACCTAGGTCCCGGGTCCCCCTCCTGCGCGGTCTGCGGACGGATACGGACCGTCACGGCCCGCCGGTACGGTGAACACATGAGCCACCGACCGAGCTCCGGCCTGGCCGCCGTGAGCACCGCCCTCCTGGCCATGAGCCGCCATCTGGAGGTCCGCGACGTCCTCAAGACGATCGTCGCCTCCGCCCGCGAGCTGCTCGACGCCGAATACGCGGCCCTGGGCGTCCCCGACGACCACGGGGGCTTCGCCCAGTTCGTGGTCGACGGCGTCAGCGACGAACAGTGGAAGGCGATCGGTCCGCTGCCCCGGCAGCACGGCATCCTCGCCGCGATGCTCCACAAGGCCGAGCCCGAGCGGCTCGCCGACGTCCGCGAGGACCCCCGCTTCGAGGGCTGGCCCGCCGCCCACCCCGAGATGTCCGACTTCCTCGGCCTCCCCGTCAGGGACGGCGACGAGATCCTCGGCGCCCTCTTCCTCGCCAACAAGCGCTGCCCCAAGGAGAACGGCGGCTGCGGCTTCACCGCCGAGGACGAGGAACTCCTGTCGATCCTGGCCCAGCACGCGGCCATCGCCCTCACCAACGCCCGTCTGTACGAGCGCAGCCGCGAGCTCACCATCGCCGAGGAGCGCTCCCGCCTCGCCCACGAGCTGCACGACGCCGTCAGCCAGAAGCTCTTCTCGCTCCGGCTCACCGCCCAGGCCGCCGCCGCGCTCGTCGACCGCGACCCCGCCCGCGCCAAGGGAGAGCTCCAGCAGGTGGCCGTGCTCGCCGCCGAGGCCGCCGACGAGCTGCGCGCCGCCGTCGTCGAGCTCCGCCCCGCGGCCCTCGACGAGGACGGCCTCGTCCACACCCTCCGTACCCACATCCAGGTCCTGGACCGCGCCCACACCGCCCGGGTCACCTTCGAGAGCCCCGGGACGCGCGCGCTGCCCGCCGCACAGGAGGAAGCGGTGCTCCGGGTCGCCCAGGAGGCCCTGCACAACGCTCTGCGGCACTCGGACGCGGGACTCGTCACCGTCTCCCTCACCCGCGCGGGCCAGGGCGCGCGGCTCACCGTCACCGACGACGGCAGGGGCTTCGACCCGCGTACGGTCCGCAGCGCGGGCCGCCACCTCGGCCTGGTCTCCATGCGGGACCGGGCGGGCGGCGTCGGCGGATCACTCACCGTGACCTCGGCCCCGGGCGAGGGCACCACGATCGAGATGGAGGTTCCCGGTGGCTGACAAGCAGATCCGTGTCCTGCTGGTCGACGACCACCAGGTCGTCCGCAGAGGCCTGCGCACCTTTCTGGAGGTGCAGGACGACATAGAGGTGGTGGGGGAGGCCTCCGACGGCGACGAGGGCGTCGCCAGGGCCGAGGAGCTCCGCCCCGACGTGGTCCTCATGGACGTGAAGATGCCGGGGACGGACGGCATCGAGGCGCTGAAGCGGCTCCGCGAGCTCGACAACCCCGCGAAGGTCCTCGTCGTCACCAGCTTCACCGAACAGCGGACGGTGGTCCCCGCGCTCCGCGCCGGTGCCTCCGGATACGTCTACAAGGACATCGACCCCGACGCGCTGGCCGGCGCGATCCGCTCCGTCCACGCTGGGCACATCCTGCTCCAGCCCGAGGTCGCGGGCGCGCTCCTCAGCCAGGACGACTCCCCAGGGGGTACGGGACGCGGCTCGACCCTCACGGAGCGGGAGCGCGAGGTCCTCGGCCTGATCGCGGACGGCCGGTCCAACCGCGAGATCGCCCGCGCGCTCGTCCTCTCCGAGAAGACGGTCAAGACGCACGTCTCGAACATCCTCATGAAGCTCGACCTCGCGGACCGCACCCAGGCGGCGCTCTGGGCGGTCCGCCACGGCCTCACCAACTGACGCGCCCCCCGCGCGCGCCGGGCGCACGACCGTTCTGTCCTTCATACCGTCGTGTGTATGTCCCCCGTTCGGCGCAACCTGGCGGGGGGCGCCGCGTTCTCCATGGCGTGCTGCGGCTGACCGGCCGCAGCGATGACCAGGAGGATGTACCAAGTGAAGAACCTCAAGAAGGCCGCCGCCCTCACCATGGTCGCCGGTGGCATCGTCGCCGCCGGTGCCGGTGTCGCCTCCGCCCACGGCGCCGAGGCCACGGGCCAGGCCCTCAACTCGCCGGGCGTCGCCTCCGGCAACCTGGTGCAGGTCCCGGTCCACGTCCCCGTGAACGTCTCCGGCAACACGGTCAACGTGATCGGCCTGCTCAACCCGGCCTTCGGCAACCACGCCCTCAACGGCTGACGCCCGCACAGACCGACCGGCCCCCGGGACGATCCCCCCGAGGGCCGGTTCCGGGTTCCCCTCCTTCTCTGCGCTCCTCGCGCCGCTCGGCGCGGGGGATGCCTCGCGGGCTTCGGTCCGCCGGGGCGGACTCCGTCCGCCGGCCGGGGTGGCGGGCCCGGGGTCAGAAGCCCTGGTCCCGTTCCCGCTCTTCCACGTAGGCGTTGTAGGCGGCGACCTGTGCCCGTCGGGCCACCCGCTCCACCGGCCGCAGCGCGTCCCCCCGCGCCGCCATCTCCGAGGCGCTCACCGCACCCCCGTGCCCGTGGTCGTACGCCAGGTCCACCAGCAGGCCCACCCGCTGCGCCAGCTCCAGGACCCGCACCGCCCGCGGCGGGTAGCCCGGGGCGAGGACCTCACGGCCCACCTCGGCCCGCGCCCGGTACGCCTCGCGCGCCGCGTCCGCCGCCGGGCCCGAGGCCGCCACGTCCAGCCGGGTCAGCACCGCCGTCGCGTCCCGCAGGGCCTCCGCCAGTTCCCGCTCGGCCTCGCCGAGCGACGGCACGTCCGCCGGCGGTGCCTCCCGCACCGCGAGGCAGCGCCAGACCACCTCCACATGGACGTCACCCACCGGCCCCGCCTCCGAGACCTCCGGCACGAGGCCGTACGGTGCGCCGTGGCCCACCACCGCCTCCTCCGCCTCCAACGCGCGCGCGTTGAAGTCCGGCGGCCCGCTCAGCCCCAGCGGATGCCCCGGCGCCGGCAGCGCCACCCGCCACCCGGTCACCCCGAGCCGCCGCAGCCGGCCGAGCGCCAGCGTGAGCCCCACCGGCCGCGCCTCACCCGGCAGCCCCTCCACGCGGTGCACCGCGTCCTCCCCGACAATGGCCAGCGCCGCCTCGTCCGGCGACACCGCCCCGGCCAGCAGGGCATTGCCCCAAGCGGCCAGGCGTCCTGAGCGTGGTTCCGAAAGCATCCCCCAAGACTAGGGGGAGTCCTGGGCGCACCGGGGGACGCAAAGGAAGCCCTAGGGACCGGCCCGCTCCCTCGATAACGTAGGTTTTCCCCTGGACGCCGCGCCCACCGGCGCAAGGCGACGACACGACTCGACCGCAAGGGGAGACAACGCGCTCATGAGCGATGTACTGGAGCTGGTGGACGTATCCGTGGTCCGCGACGGACGGGCTCTGGTGGACGAGGTCTCCTGGTCGGTCAAGGAGGGCGAGCGCTGGGTGATCCTCGGACCCAACGGCGCCGGCAAGACCACCCTTCTGAACATCGCCTCCAGCTACCTCTTCCCCACCAAGGGCACCGCCCACATCCTGGGCGAGCAGCTCGGCGGCGTCGGCACCGACGTGTTCGAGCTCCGTCCCCGCATCGGCATGGCCGGCATCGCCATGGCGGAGAAGCTCCCCAAGCGCCAGACCGTTCTGGAAACCGTCCTCACCGCGGCGTACGGCATGACCGCCACCTGGCACGAGGACTACGACCCGGTCGACGAGCAGCGCGCCAAGGCCTTCCTCGACCGCCTCGGCATGAACGAGTACCTGGACCGGAAGTTCGGCACCCTCTCCGAGGGCGAGCGCAAGCGCACCCTGATCGCCCGCGCGATGATGACCGACCCCGAGCTCCTTCTCCTCGACGAGCCCGCCGCCGGCCTCGACCTCGGCGGCCGCGAGGACCTCGTCCGCCGTCTCGGACGCCTCGCCCGCGACCCGTACGCCCCCTCCATGATCATGGTCACCCACCACGTCGAGGAGATCGCGCCCGGCTTCACCCACGTCCTGATGATCCGTCAGGGCAAGGTGCTCGCGGCCGGTCCCGTGGAGATGGAACTGACCTCCCGCAACCTCTCGCACTGCTTCGGCCTGCCGCTCGTCGTCGAGCGCGTCGGCGACCGCTGGACCGCCCACGGTCTGCCCCTGAAGTAGCGGACGAAGCGCCGGCGTTCCGCACAGCCGCCCGCGCCCTGTCCCGGAGGACCCCACCCGCCCTACCATGACCACGTGGACATCGACGCATGGGTCTGGTGGCTGATCGGCGCGGTGGGGCTCGGCATTCCGCTGGTCCTGACCGCGATGCCCGAATTCGGCATGTTCTCCGTCGGAGCGGTGGCGGGGGCGGTGACCGCGGCCCTCGGCTTCGGGATCGTTCCCCAGGTGCTCGTCTTCGTCGTCGTCTCGGTCGCGCTGATCGCGGTGGTACGCCCGATCGCCGCCCGCCATCGCGACGGCAGGCCCCAACACGCCTCCGGCATCGACGCCCTGAGGGGGCGTCAGGCGGTGGTCCTGGAACGGGTCGACGCCGGCGGCGGAGGCCGCATCAAACTCGCGGGCGAGATCTGGTCCGCCCGGACGCTCGACTCCGATCAGACCTTCGAACCGGGTGAGCAGGTCGACGTCGTGGACATCGACGGAGCCACCGCCGTCGTCATGTGACCGAACGTCGCCCATGACATTCCGTCATCTGCGAGACTCGATCATCGAAAGCCACCCGGCAGTCAACCGGCAGCGAAGGGCACGGGGAACACGATGTCAGCAGTCATCATCGTCCTGATCATTCTGGTGGTGCTCGTCTTCATCGCCCTGATCAAGACGATCCAGGTCATTCCGCAGGCGAGCGCGGCGATCGTGGAGCGCTTCGGCCGCTACACCCGCACGCTCAACGCCGGGCTGAACATCGTCGTCCCGTTCATCGACTCGATCCGCAACCGGATCGACCTCCGCGAACAGGTCGTCCCGTTCCCGCCGCAGCCGGTGATCACCCAGGACAACCTCGTCGTCAACATCGACACGGTCATCTACTACCAGGTGACCGACGCGAGGGCCGCGACCTACGAGGTCGCCAGTTACATCCAGGCGATCGAGCAGCTCACCGTCACCACCCTGCGCAACATCATCGGCGGCATGGACCTGGAGCGGACCCTGACCTCCCGCGAGGAGATCAACGCCGCGCTCCGCGGCGTCCTCGACGAGGCCACCGGCAAGTGGGGCATCCGCGTCAACCGCGTCGAGCTCAAGGCGATCGAGCCGCCGACCTCCATCCAGGACTCGATGGAGAAGCAGATGCGCGCCGAGCGCGACAAGCGCGCCGCGATCCTCACCGCCGAAGGCACCCGCCAGTCCGCCATCCTCACCGCGGAGGGCGAGAAGCAGTCCGCGATCCTGCGCGCCGAGGGCGAGTCCAAGGCCGCCGCACTGCGCGCCGAAGGCGAGGCCCAGGCCGTCCGTACGGTCTTCGAGGCCATCCATGCCGGCGATCCGGACCAGAAGCTGCTCTCGTACCAGTACCTCCAGATGCTCCCGAAGATCGCCGAGGGCGACGCCAACAAGCTCTGGATCGTGCCCAGCGAGATCGGCGACGCCCTCAAGGGACTCTCGGGCGCCTTCGGCAACAAGGACGGCAGCGTCCCCGGCTTCAACACCAAGACCGTCGGGGCCCAGAGGCGAGAAGAACCGCCGGTTGACTGACACGTACACGTAATCTTCGTGCATGATCGGTGCGAGCCCCTCGACCCCGACGACGTCAGGGCGGGGAGGCGACTCACTGACCATGTAAGGAGATGGCGTTGTCCATCTGGGAAGCCCTGGCAGTCTTCGCCGCCGGCATCGGCGCCGGCACCATCAACACCATCGTCGGATCGGGAACGCTCATCACGTTCCCGGTCCTTCTCGCGACCGGACTCCCCCCGATCACCGCGAACGTCTCCAACGCCCTCGGCCTCGTCCCCGGTTCCATCAGCGGGGCCATCGGCTACCGGGCCGAACTCAAGGGCCAGAAGCGCCGCATCATCCGTCTCGGCGCCGCCGCGCTCGTCGGCGGCCTGATCGGCGCGATCCTGCTCCTCGCGCTGCCGTCCGACGCCTTCGACGCGATCGTCCCGGTCCTCATCGGCCTCGCGCTCGTCCTGGTCGTCCTCCAGCCCCGTATCGCCGCCGCCGTCAAGCGCCGCCGTGAACAGACCGGAACCGAGGCCCACCCCGACGGCGGCCCCGTCCTCCTCGTGGGCCTCCTGTTCGCCAGCATGTACGGCGGATACTTCGGCGCAGCCCAGGGCGTGCTCTACCTCTCCCTGATGGGCCTGCTGCTCCACGACACCCTGCAGCGGATCAACGCGGTCAAGAACATCCTCGGCGCCCTCGTCAACGGCGTCGCCGCCGTCTTCTTCCTCTTCGTCGCCGAGTTCGACTGGACGGCCGTCCTGCTCATCGCCGTCGGCTCCACCATCGGCGGCCAGATCGGCGCCAAGGTCGGCCGCAAGCTGCCGCCCACGGTCCTGCGCGGAGTGATCATCGCGGTCGGCGTCATCGCCATCCTCCAGCTGACACTCCGTTAGAACCGTCGGCCGGAAGGACGGAAGGGCCCCCTCCCCACACCGGGGGAGGGGGCCCTTCCCTACGAGACCGGGTTACGCGGCAGCCTTCGCCAGCCACTCCGGGAGCTCCGACCGCTCGCTCGCCCGCATCGCCAGCAGCATCGCGTCCGCGGGCGTCGGCTCGAACGGCTGGAACAGCAGCGGCATCCCCGCCTGCTCCGGCGTCCTGGCCGCCTTGCGGTGGTTGTCCTCGGCGCACGAGGCGACCGTGTTCAGCCAGCTGTCGCCACCGCCCTGCGCGCGCGGCACCACGTGGTCGACGGTCGTCGCCCGCCGCCCGCAGTACGCGCACCGGTGCTGGTCCCGCACCAGCACCCCCCTCCTCGACCACGGTGCCTGTCTTCGGAACGGCACCCGGACGTAGCGGCAGAGCCTGATCACCCGCGGCACCGGAAGATCGACGGCCGCACCTCGCACCCGCAGATCGGGATGGGCGTGCTCGACGACGGCCTTGTCCGTCAGGACCAGCACCACCGCACGGTTGAGAGAGACCGTCGACAGCGGCTCGAAGCTCGCGTTGAGTACCAGCGTGTCCCGCATTGTGCCCACCTCCCGTGTGCAGGCCCGGCCCCGGAGCGGGGCGGTGGGGCCTGGATCAACGATGGCCGGGCCGGCCGGGGTCGGACAACGCAATATTTCCCGCGCAACAAAAGATGCCCGCTTCTGATCTCTCCAAGACCAGAAGCGGGCAAACAACAAACGAACGATCAGACCGCCGCGGGAGCCGCGTACTCACCGATCAACTGGGCACGCCCCAGCGTGTGGAAGCGCAGGTTGAACCCGACCACGGCGGGCGACACGTCGCCGTCCGGACCGAGCCTCTCGCTGTCCACCGCGTACACCGTGAACACATAGCGGTGCTCTTCTCCCGCCGGGGGAGCGGCACCACCGAAGTCCTTCGATCCGTAGTCGTTCCGGACGTGCACGGCCCCGGCCGGCAGCCCCGCGAACGACCCCGACCCGGCTCCGGCGGGCAGCTCGGTCACCGACGCCGGGATGTCGAACAGCACCCAGTGCCAGAACCCGCTGCCCGTCGGGGCGTCCGGGTCGAAGCAGGTGACGGCGAAGCTCTTCGTCTCCGCCGGGAACCCCTCCCAGCGCAGCTGCGGCGAGGTGTTCCCCGCCGCGTACACCTGCGCGTCCTTCAGGACCCCGCCCGGCGCGATGTCGTCGCTCACCACGGTGAACGCCGCCACCGGCGGATGGAAGTCATGCGGGAGCGGCGCCCTCTTGCCCTCGGACACGTCGAAACCTCCGTATCGCCCGTACTGCCTCAGCAGCCTTTACGGGCCCGAGCCTAGAGCCAGTTGCGGCGGCCGCCGACCTCGGCGAGCCACTGGTTCAGGTAAGCCGCCCAGTCGGTGGCGTGGAAGTCGTCCAGACCCACCTTGAACGCACGGAACGAGTCGCTGCCCTCACCGAACAGACCCGGCTTCTTGTCCATCTCCAGGACGACGTCCATCTCACGGTCGTCCGCGACGAAGCTGACCTCGACCTGGTTCAGACCCCGGTACTGCTGCGGCGCGAAGAACTCGATCTCCTGGTAGAAGGGCAGCTTCTGCCGCGTCCCCCGGATGTGCCCGCGCTCCATGTCCGCGCTCTTGAAGCGGAAGCCCAGCTGGAGGAACGCGTCGAGGATCGCCTGCTGCGCCGGCAGCGGGTGCACGTTGACCGGGTCCAGGTCACCGGAGTCCACCGCGCGGGCGATCTCCAGCTCGGTGGTCACACCGATGTTCATCCCGCGCAGCTGCTGCCCCGAGACCGAGGTCACCGGCGTCTCCCACGGGATCTCCAGACCGAACGGCACCACGTGCACCGCGCCGGCCTTCACCTCGAAGGCACCGCCCAGACGGACCTTGACGAACTCGATGTCCTGCTTGTGCTCCTGGTCGCCGCCCTCGACCTCGACGCGCGCCTGCAGGCCGACGGAGAGACCCTCGATCCGCTGGTCGACGCTGCCGCCCTGGATCCGGACCTCACCCTGGACGACACCACCGGGAACCACGTTCTCCTCGGTGAGCACCGTCTCCACGGTGGCCCCACCGGCGCCCAGGCTCGCGAGCAGCTTCTTGAATCCCATGACCTTCACTCCTTCTCAGTCCTGACCCCTACATACGCGCGACGACCGTAGTCGGTTCCCCGCCGGACCCCCACTACGCTCGTGCGCCATGAGCGAGAGCCCCGACCGTACGCCGCTCCCACGGACCTTCTTCGACCGCCCGGTCCTCGACGTCGCCCCCGATCTCCTCGGCCGCACACTCGTCCGCCGTTCACCCGAAGGACTGATGGAACTGCGCCTGACGGAGGTGGAGGCGTACGCCGGCGCGATCGACCCCGGCTCGCACGCCTTCCGGGGCCGGACGGCGCGCAACGCCGTCATGTTCGGCCCGCCCGGACACGCGTACGTCTACTTCACCTACGGCATGTGGCACTGCCTCAACCTGGTCTGCGGCCCCGAGGGCCAGGCGAGCGGGGTACTGCTGCGCGCGGGGGAGATCCTGAAGGGCGCCGACCTGGCCCGCCCCCGCCGGCGCTCGGCCCGTCACGACCGCGAGCTGGCCAAGGGCCCCGCCCGGCTGGCCACGGCCCTCGACATCGCTCTCTCCCTGAACGGCACCGACACCTGCGCCGGCCCGGACGCCCCTCTCTCCCTCCTCACCGGCACCCCGCCCGCCCCCGGCCGGATCCGCAACGGCCCCCGCACGGGAGTCGGCGGCGACGGCGCCCCGCACCCCTGGCGCTTCTGGATCGACGAGGACCCGACGGTGAGTCCGTATCGTCCCCACTCGCCCCGGAGGCGCACACTTGACTCAAGACGTCCGACCGCCTAACGTAGCCCGAGCAGCTGGTTACGGGCCTGCTTGTTCAAGCACCCCGCAGCTGCCACCCACTACTCAAGATGACTCCCCAGCAGGGGCTTATTTCGGCATGCCGAAATTCGAATTCGATCGCTCGATTATGAGCCGCCGAAGAAATCAGCTAATGTAGTGACCACGCCGAAAGGCGAAAGGCAGCCAACAGGCCACCGGATACAAACTCCGAACCGGAAACGGAACGGAAAAGGATCTGGTAAGGTTGGAAACACGAAGGGAAGCCCGGAGGAAAGCCCGAGAGGGTGAGTACAAAGGAAGCGTCCGTTCCTTGAGAACTCAACAGCGTGCCAAAAATCAACGCCAGATTAGT
>NZ_JNZO01000025.1 GCF_000717595.1 Streptomyces flavochromogenes
CTTCACACCGCGCAGGGTGACCGCGCCGCGCACCGCGACCGGGATGTGCCGGCTGGACAGGTCGAGCGTGAACTTCTGCTGCACGAAAGGCACGACGAAGACACCGCCACCGACCACGACCTTCTGGCCGCTGTTGTCGGTGAACACCCGCCCCGTGGCCGGGTCGGTGGCCTTCTTGCCGCGCCGGCCGGTGATGATGAACGCCTCGCTGGGGCCGGCCACCTTGTAGCGCGTGACGACGACGAGGCCGAGCAGGACGACGAGGACGACTGTTCCCACGACGGCGGTCAGGACAGGGCTCATGCAGAAATCCCTTCGAATGAAGTGAACGAGACAATGGAGTCCGACGAGAGGAACGCGAGGGACGGCAGGAGCGGACTCGGTGAATGAGCCGGTGAATCGGAGGGCGGCGCGGAGGCGGAAGTCAGCGCTCCACGGGGCGGACCGTGACCGACGTCGCCGACAGCACCGACTCCACCCACACCTCGGCGCCCCGCTCGACCGGCGCGGCCGCCTTCGCCGCGTATTTCACCGGCTGGCCCGCCAGATACAGCAGCACCTCGCCATAGCCCCCGGCCGGAATCGCCGTGACGACCGCCCCAGACGTGCCCGTCAGGTCCTCTCCGCGCGGCGCGGGCGCGCCGCCGTCCCGGAGCAGCGCCCGGCTGAACCGCCAGGTCGCCCAGCCCACCAGGGCGCCCGCGGCGATTCCCGTGAGGGTCGCGGCGACCGCTCCGGCACCGGCCGCGCCCGTCACGATCGCGCCCGTGAATCCGAGCGCCGACACGAATCCGGCGATCACGGGGAGCGAGAGAAGACCGTCGAGACCGCCGCCGATGCTTTCCAGGAGGCCGTCGAAGACGAGGGAGAGAGCCAGGACGATCAGCCCCGCGATACCGAATCCCAGAAACCATCCCACGTGTCGGTCCCCCTTGATTCCCTCGCGATCCGCCCCTATTCCTGAATTGTTCCATGTAAGGAGCGTGTAGGACATGGGTGCCGGCACCCATTGATTTCCGGGAACGGCCCGGCTGTTCAGTACGATGGGCCGCTGTTCTTACGTGGAGGAGGGTGTCGTGACGGACCGGAGCGAGGGCGGAGCGGAGCCCTCCGCGCGCAGGCGCGGGCAGGGCGAACTGGAGTCCCAGGTGCTCGCCGTGCTGCGCGAGGCGTCCGAGCCCGTGCCCGTGGCGTGGGTACGGGAACGCCTCGGCGGCGGTCTCGCCTACACCACCGTCATCACCATCCTCACCCGCCTCCGGGCCAAGGGCGCCGTCGAGCGCGAGCGCGCCGGCCGTTCCTTCCGGTGGACGGCGGTCGCCGACGAGGCCGGGCTCGCCGCTCTGCGGATGCGGAAGGTCCTGGACGCGGAGGCGGACCGTCAGGCGGTCCTCGCGAGCTTCGTCACCGGCCTCTCGCCGAACGAAGAGCGACTCCTTCGTGAACTGCTCTCCAAGGCCGCCGAGGAGGAGGAAGGCTAGCCGTCATGGGAGTCTTCGTCTTCCTTCCCCTGGTCCTTCCGCTCACCGCCTGGCCGGTCGCCCGCCTCGCCGAGCAGCGGCTCCACCCCCGTACCGCGACGCGGCTGCTGGCCGCCGTCGCCGGTGTCTCCGCCGTGTGCAGCACCCTCTGCCTCGGCCTGCTCATGATCGTGGGCACCGCGCAACTCCCCGGCAACCCGCTCCCCGACAGCTGGTCGGACCCTGATGTACGCGCGGCCCTCCCGTACGACGAGATCGCCGGCCGCGCGGCCATCCCGGCGCTGCTCGCCGTCCTGGTCTCGTGCGGCGCGGCCGCCTGGCGGCAGGTGCGGGTACGGCGCCGGGTCGTGGCGGCGCTCGCCGGGCTGCCGCCGACGCCCGTCGCGGTGCTGCCGGACCGCACGCCGTACGCGTACGCGGTGCCCGGCGGCCCGGTACGGGGCGGGGCGCGGGGCCGGGGCAGGAAGACACGGCGCCCTGGCGGGGAGCCGAGGGGGCACGGCCGGGTCGTGGTCAGCACCGGGATGCTCGCGGGCCTCGCCCCCGCCGAACGAAGGGCGCTCTTCGCCCACGAGCGGGCCCATCTGGCCGGGCGTCACCACCGGCACCTCCTGGCGGTCCATCTCGCGGCGCGCGCGAACCCGTTCCTGCGGCCGCTGCGTACCGCCGTCTCCTACACCGCCGAGCGCTGGGCCGACGAGGAGGCGGCCGCCGAGGTCGGCAGCCGCCGCTCCGTCGCCCGCGCGATCGGCAAGGCGGCCCTCCTCGCGCCCCGCGCTCCGGCCGCCGCCCTCCCCGCCGTGACGGGCGGGGACGCCGGCCCGGTGCCCCGACGGGTCGCGGCCCTGATGCGCCCCGCTCCGGCGGGCCGCGCGTGGCCGCCGGCCGGCACGGCCGTGGGCCTCGCCGTCTGGTGCGCCGCCTTCGGTGCGACCGTGTCGGCCCTGTCCTCGGCGAACTCGGCGGTCACGCTCTTCCTGGTGCTGCGCGGGGCCGCCTCGCCGATGTAGCCGTTCGACCGCTTCTGGAGAGTGTCCTGTCGATGACGCCGGGAGCCCGGCCTGATCGGCGGGACACCCCTCAGAGGTCGAACTCGTGCGGCGGCAGGTCCAAGGTGAAGCAGGCCTCGCGGACCACGGCCTGCTCCGTCTTGTCGAAGTCGCCGTCGGCGCCGCCGATGACGATGCCGATCTGGATGACGGCGCGTGCCTCGGCCGGCTTCTTCTTCGCCTTGGCGATCTCCTGGAGCACGCTCACCTTGCCGAAGTCGAAGTCGGCCGTCAGCTTGTTCAGGTTGTCGTCGAAACGGCGCTGAAGGTCCAGCGCGTCGAAGTTCTGCAGCACCTCGTTGGTCGAGATGAGCTGGGCGACCCGGCGGCGCTCGGCGGGGTCGATCGTCCCGTCGGCGGCGGCGACCAGTGCGCACATGGCCATGCTCGCGTCCCGGAACGCGCCGCTCTTCAGGTCGTTCTTCTTCGCCACCAGCTGGGTCTGCATCGTCGATGCGGATTCCTTGATGCGGTCCCACAGGGCCATGAACACTCCAGACGTCGATTGCTTCTACGGTCTTGTAGAACGTAGCAGTGGGACGGGGAGTTCCCGGGGACCGTCACACGCCGAGAAGTTGCAGCGAGGCCCACAGCGCCACCGTCGCGGCGGTGAGGGTGGCCGGGACCGTCAGGAGGCCGAGACGGGTGAACTCCCCGAGGCCGACGGGGTGGTCGTGCTCGTGGGCGATGCGGCGCCAGAGGAGGGTGGCGAGGGACCCGGCGTACGTGAGGTTGGGGCCGATGTTCACCCCCAGCAGCACGGCGAGCACCGCGCCGGGGCCCGAGGCCGCCGCGAGCGGGACCAGGGCGAGGGTCGCGGGGAGGTTGTTGATGAGGTTGGCCAGGATCGCGGCCACGGCGGCGACGCCGAGCAGGGCCGGCAGCGAGGTGCCGTCCGGGAGGACATGGGCGAGGGCGGTGCCGAGCCCGTTGTCGACGACCGCCCGGACGACGATCCCCAGGGCCAGGACGAACGCGAGGAACGGCGGCGCCGCCGAAGCCACGAGCGCGCGTGGGGTCGTGCGGCGGCGGACCAGCGCCCGTACGGCGAGCACGGCCGCGCCCGCCGCGGCCGCCCACGCCGGATCCACGCCGGTCGCCGAGGCGAGGGCGAAACCGCCCAGGGTCCCGGCCACGGTGAGCAGGGCGAAGAGGGGGACGGCCACGGGGGCCGGAGGGTCGGTGGGGATGGCCGCGGCGGCCAGGTCGCGCGCGAAGAAGCGGCGGAAGAGGCCGTACTCGACGGCTGTCGCGGTGAGCCAGGGGAGCAGCATCAGCAGTGCGAACCGGGTGAAGCCGAGCCCGGTGGCCGTGAACGCGAGCAGGTTCGTGAGGTTCGAGACCGGCAGCAGCAGCGAGGCCGTGTTGGAGAGATGGGCGCTCGCGTAGGCGTGGGGCCCGGGCCGGGCTCCCATCCGGGCGGCGGTCGCGAAGACCACCGGGGTGAGCAGGACGACGGTCGCGTCGAGGCTCAGGGCGGCGGTGATCAGTGAGGCGAGCACGAACACGGCACCGAGCAGTCGCTGCGGGCGCCGACGGGACCAGCGGGCCATCCAGGTGCCGCAGGCGTGGAACAGTCCTTCGTCGTCACAGAGCTTGGCGAGGACGAGGACGGCCGCCAGGAAGCCGATCACCGGCCCCAGTCGCTCCGTCTCCTCGCGTACGGCCTCGGGGGTGACCGCGCCCACGGCGAGCACGGCACCGGCGGCGGGCACGGCGAAGACCGCCTCGGGCAGGCGGAACGGGCGGACGACGGCGCAGATCAGCACCACGGCCAGGGCGAGCACGGAAACGGATGGAGCGAGCATGCGTTCGATCATCCGGGTCGGCCGCGGCGGCTCCTCAGGGGGGTGCTCGGTGGGTCTCTCCTTCCCGGACTGGAGAAACGTGACATTGTACGATGCTCCCCCGTGACTTCTCGGAGGACGCACGATGGGTGACCTGAAGCAGTACGGCCTCGTCAGGGCCCAGGAGCGGCTCCGCGACCAGGTCGGGCACGCCCTCCGCGCGGCCCTGATCGCCGGCGAGCTGCGCCCCGGCCAGGTCTACTCGGCCCCCGGACTCGCGAGTGACCTCGGTGTCTCCGCCACCCCGGTCCGCGAGGCCATGCTCGACCTTGCCCGCGAAGGCCTGGTCGAACCCGTCCGCAACAAGGGATTCCGCATCACCGAGGTCAGCGAGCGGGACCTCGACCAGTTCACCGAACTGCGCACTCTCATCGAGGTGCCCACCATCGGGCGCGTCACGAGGAGGGCCGACCGGGAGCAGCTGGAGGCGTTGCGTCCGGTCGCCGAGGAGATCGTCGCGTGCGCCCGGGGCCACGACCTCATCGGCTATCTGGAGGCGGACCGCCGCTTCCACCTAGCGCTGCTCGCGCTCTCCGGCAACGACCGGCTGGTCGAGACGGTGGGGGACTTGCGCAAGCGCTCCCGGCTCTACGGTCTGACCGGCCTGGACGAGGCGGGCAAGCTCGTCTCGTCCGCCGAGGAGCACCTCGAACTCCTCGACCTGATGATCGCCGGAGACGCGCCTGGCGCCGAGGCGTGCATGCGGCGCCACCTCGGGCACGTACGGTCGCTGTGGGCCGAGGGCCGCGACGAACCGGTCGGGCGACGGGGGTAGGCGGCGCGGAGCCCGTCGCCGGGCCCGGCGCAGGGCCCGTGACAGGCGAGGCAGGTGACCGGTCTCCGGTCGGGGAACGCCCGCACGGACCGGCAGAGCTTCGAAGGCGGCTCCGTGATCATGAAATCGTCGCCCGCGCGGATCACGCTTCGTCGGTGGGTCGCGCTTCGTCGGCGGGTCGGGTGAAGCGTCCGCTCGACTCCCCCCGGAGCCGGCCGGCCGGAAGCCCGCGCCCGTAGGCCAGCAGCAGGAGGTCCTGGGCGGTGCCGAACACGGGGGTGCCGGAGCCGTACGACCAGTCGAGGTCCTCGGCGCACAACCGCACCGCGTCGAGGTCGGCGCCGAAGAACTTCAGGCTGCTGGGCCGGATCCGGTCCAGCAGGATGCGCAGCCGGTCCTCGGGGACACACCGGTCCAGGCCGAGAGCGACGGTGATGTCCAAGCCGTGCACCACGTCGTGGCCGAGTGCCGCAGCGAACCCGCCGACGGGCGGGGTCCACGGATGGTCGGCGTTCACCCGCAGGAACGCGGCGAGCTCGGTGGTGGAATGGGCGGCCGCATCCCTGCGTGCGACCCGGTCGGTCATGCGGTGGAGGTTCCCGCGCGCCTTGACCAACTCGCCCAGCGTCGCGGGCAGGGAGAGCCGGAACCCCATCGACATGTGCGCCGCGACCTCGCGAACCCGCCAGCCCGCGCACAGACTCCGCTCATTCCACTGCTCGGTCGTCAGACCGTCGAACAGGTCCGCCAGTTCCCGGCGTTCGGCCGCGATCGCGGCCCTGACCTCGGTGCTGTTCCTCTTGCGGACTCTCGCTTTCTCCATGTGACCAACCCTGCGGCCCGCCAGGCGATAACGCCAATAGATGGTTGTGCTGCTCCCTAGAATCAGTGCTTATGGAGCTCCGTCAGCTGCGCTACTTCGTCTCCGTCGTCGAGGAGGGCGGCTTCACCCGCGCCGCGGTCCGGCTGCATCTGGCCCAGCCCGGCCTCAGCGCCCAGATCCGGCAGCTGGAGAAGGAGTTGGGGCAGCCCCTGCTCGACCGCTCCGGACGTTCGGTGACACCGACCGAGGTGGGCCGGGCCGTCCTGCCCTACGCCCGCGCCGCACTGGCCGCCGCGGACGCCGTGCGACAGACGGTGGACGCGTACACCGGGCTGTTGCGCGGCCGGGTCACCCTCGGCCTGGTGTCCGGAGCCGCCGGGCACGCCTTCGACATCGCCGGCTTCCTCGCGGACTTCCACGAGGACCACCCCTCGGTGGAGGTGGCGCTCACCGAGGACACCACGGAACGGATGCAGGCCGCACTCCTGGCCGGCGAGCTCGACATCGCCTTCCTCGGGACGGCGGTGGAGACGCCACCGCCGGGAGCGGCCTTCCAGATGGTGATCGACGTCCCCCTGGTCGCCGTTGTCGCCGCCGGCGATCCCCTGCTCGAACGCAGGGACGGCACGACCGTCCCGCTCGCCGATCTGCGCGACCGGCCGCTGATCTGCCTGCCGCGCGGCACCGGGGTGCGCGCGGCGCTCGAACAGGGCTGCGCTCAGGCGGGATTCCGGCCCCGGGTCACCTTCGAGGCGGCGGCACCCCACGTGCTGGCGCGGCTCGCCGCGCGGGGCCTCGGTGTCGCCGTGCTGCCCGCCGGAGAGGACGAGCCGGCCCCCGACGGGCGGCTCCGCACCCTGCGGATCGCCGATCCCGAGATGCGCGGCCGCCTCGCGCTCGCCTGGCAGGCCACCGGCCCTTCGAGCCCCGCGGCCCGGGTCCTCCTGGACCGCCTGCGGGAAGCCCTCCCGCCACCGCGCCGCACCTAGGGGCGTGGTGTCGGTCAGGCCGGGGTCGCCACGCCCGGCACCGCGCCGGTCAGTCCCGGCCCGGGAAGAAGTCGGCGCCCTGGACGTACTCCATGGCCTTGGTGAACTCCGGGTCGCCGAGGCGGCGTTCCATCTCCTCCGGACTCACGTCCTCCACGCGGGTCTGGATCCAGTACAGGTTGCCGAGCGGGTCGCGCACCCGTCCGACCCGGTCGCCGAAGAACAGATGGGTGACCTGGGTGACCGAGGTGCCGCCGGCCGCGACGGCCCGCCGGTGCACGGCGTCGGCGTCGTCCACGTACAGACGGAGGAAGCCGGGGGTCGCGGGCCACTCCGGTCGCGCGTCGAACATCATCACCACCGAGTCGCCGATGCGGACCTCGGCGTGCTGGACGCTTCCGTCCTCGCCGGTCAGGCACGCGAGCTCCTCCGCTCCGAAGGCCCGCTTCAGGAACGCGATGAGCCGCACGGTGTCCCGCGAGATGATCCACGGCGTCACCGTGTGATAACCCTGGGGAACGGGGTTGACGGACATCTGGCTGCCTCCTGGGGTGCGAGTGCCTCAACGTGATGACGACGCTAGTCCCGATCCAGGCCGGTTCACGGCCCGGAAGGACCTGGCTCCCCGGGATAAGAGGCCCGGCGCCCTCACCTGGCCATCACCTCGTGTCGTTGTTGGGCCGAACGGGTGAGGAGCGGGAGGATGTGCCCATGAGTAGGTACGAGAGGTACGACGTCACCGACGAGCAGTGGGAGGGCCTCGCCCAGGTCGTGCCCCTGCGCGGCCGTGACGAGTGGCCGTCCAGGGTCGACCACCGCACGATCCCCGAGCAGTACGAATCCGCCGAGCAGCGCCGCATGGTCGTGCTCCGCGTGCAGGTGTTCGCCGACGCCCGTGAGGTCGCCGAGTACCTCATCGCCCAGATCCCGGTGCTCCTCGATCTGACGAGCGCCGACACCGAGGTCGCCAAGCGCATCCTCGACTTCAGCAGTGGTGTGGTCTTCGGTCTCGGCAGCGGGATGCACCGCGTCGACCGTAACGTTTTTCTCCTCGCCCCGGCCGGTACGGAGGTCGAGGGTGCGGAAGGCGAGGACGAGGAGGGTGTCGTGGGCGGCCGGACCGCCGGCGTCCCCCGATCGTAGGAAGGTCATCTCGCTGTAACGGTTCGTCAGGGAAGGGACTGCGTACGGTCCGGGCATGGACCTCACCGGTGGCTTCACGCTCGACCACTCCTCCTCCACGGCTGCCCCTTCCTCTCGCGCTCCTTCCCCGGGCGCACCGTCCACCGGCGCCCCCTCCACCGCCGCACCGTCCACCCGCTCCCCCCTCACCGGCACTTCCTCCGCGGGGGCCGCGCCCCGGCTGCCGTCGCAGGGCGGGGCCGGGCGGAGGGCCGAGAGGGGGGCCGCCGGCGGGGGAGGCGGCGGGGGACTCCGGGCCCGGCCCGCCGTCACCGAGCTGCGGTTGTCCGCGTTCGCCGGCCACCGCTCCGCCGTGCACGCCCTGGGGCCGGTCACCCTCTTCACCGGGCCCAGCGGCAGCGGAAAGTCCACCACCCTGCGGGCGTACGAGGCGCTGGCCCGGCTCAGCGCGGGTGACACCCTCGACGAGGTGTTCCCCGACGCCGCCGACTGCGTCCCCGAGCGCGCCCGGCCCGACGCCCAGGGCCGGCGCGGCTTCCGTATCGGGTGCACGGTCGACGGACCCGAGGGCCCGGTCCGCCTGGACCTCGCCGTCCAGGCCGAACCCCGGCTCCGTATCGTCGGCGAACGGCTCACCGGCCGGGGCCGCACCCTCCTCGCCACCGCCCTGCGCGACCCGGGCCGCCCCACCGTCCAGGCCGAGTGGCACACCGCCGGAGCCACCCCCGTCACCCGGGCCCCCTTCCCCGACGACCTCCTCGGTACGGCCCTGCTGCCGCTGCGGGTCGCGGGGAAGACCCCCGGGCAGCTGGAGGTGCTGGCCGCCGCCGAACAGGTGGTGGTCGGGCTGCGGGCCGCGTTCGCCTGCGACCCGCGGCCCGAGCGGATGCGTGCCCCCGTACCGCCCGGCGAGGGACGGCTGCGCCGCGGCTGCGGCAACCTCGCCGAGGTCCTGCACCGCACCCACACGGACTGCCCGCGCCGGCACCACCGCCTCGCGGCCGTGGCGGCGGCGGGCTGCGTGGGACCCGTCACCGGTCTCGGCGTGCGCGAACTCCCGGAGGGCACCGTCCGGGCCGTACTCGAACGCGGCGGCCGGCCCGCGACCCCGCTCGCCCGCCTCGGGGACGGGGAACTGCGCTATCTCGCGCTCGCGCTGACCCTGCTCACGGGCCCCGGCGTCCTCGAGATGGACCGGATCGCCGAGGTGCCCGAGGCCATGCAGTCCCTGACGCTGCTCGCCGACGGCCTCGACCGCGCGCTCGACGAGCGGCAGGCCGGTGAACTGCTCCGTCTCGCCACGGGCATCGCGGCCGACGGACACATCCGGGTCGCCGGCACGGTCGGGGAGCGGGCGGCGGCACAGGCACGCCGGACGCCCGGGGTGACGGTGGTGGAGCTGAGCGGTTGACGGGACTGCTGGTGGGCCTGCCCGCGGTTGACCCGCCGGGTGCGCGCCTGGTGGCGGCCCTGAGCGGTGCACGCGCCTGGTGGTAGACCTGAGCGCGTGACGGACAACGACGTAGCGGGACTGCAGCGCAGGCTGGCCGAGTTCGCGGCCGCCCGCGACTGGCAGCCCTACCACACGCCCAAGAACCTGGCGGCGGCGCTCAGCGTGGAGGCGGCCGAACTCCTGGAGATCTTCCAGTGGTCGACACCCGAGCAGGCGGAGCGGGTGATGGACGACCCGGAGTCGGCGCACCGGGTCGCCGACGAGGTGGCGGACGTGCTCGCCTACCTCCTGCAGTTCTGTGAAGTGCTCGGGGTCGATCCGCTGGCCGCGCTCGCGGCCAAGATCGACCGGAACGAGGTCCGATTTCCCGTCCGGAGGCGGGGCGGAGGAGGGGGAGAAGGGGGTGAGGAGGGGGATCCGAGCAGAGATCGTCACTCTTCGGAGTGATCGACTTTTCCCCGTCGAGCCTCCTGTCCACAGATTTCCGAATTCCCCTGGTGTTGGGGCTCAGGGCGCCTCACTCTGGGTAGTGGACTGAGTGGGCAGATAAGTCGTACGAACGGGGGCGGCGTTGATGGAAGCGGAACGACTCGTCGCGCTTGGCCGGCACGCGCTGGCGGAAAGCGGATCGGCACAGGACATCGTGGCGGAGGCCTGGCAGGCACAGGCGCTCGCCCAGGCGATAGGGAATCGTCTCGCGCTCTGCGGACCGCAGGAACTGCGCGGTGAGGCGCGGGGACTGAGCGAGATCGGGGAGTACCCGGCATGGGGTGCCGGTGGGCCGCGTGCGGCCCAGTTGTCGGAGGTGGTGGACCCGAGGGGGGCGTTGACCGCGCTCGGCGAGCTGCTCGGAGAGGTGGGCATCGCGCTGGTCGGCGTGGCCTGCGCCACCGATGACGAGGGCCTCTACTGGCAGTGCATCGAGGCCATCGACGCCGCCGACGAGTCGAGCGACCGGGTCCGCGGGATGCTGCGGCGCCTCGCCGTGCGGGACGGGGAGCGGGCCCGCCCGCCCGACGCCGCCCGGGGCCGTGCGGGCCCCGGGCGGGGCCGGTGATGAACGGCGTACGGTGCGGCCGGCTCGGGCGCGTGTTCCCGGGGTCCGGTCCGCTCGGGGCGGGAGCGACGTGGCTGCTCGTCCTGCTCGGGCCCCTGTTCCCGGTGCCCGGCATGTTCGGGGCGGGGCCGGTGGGAGTGGGGCTCCGGCCGACGGCGCTAGGGCTGGGGCTGGTGGGGATCGGGCTGGTCGTGCGCGGCCCGGTCCGGAGCGAGGCGGTCGGACGTGGACTGGAGATCGGCGTCCAGTTGGTTGAGGTCGGCCGAGAGGGCCGCCATCAGTTCCTCCATCTGCTGGAGCAGGCCCTTGGGGGCACCGGGGCCCTTCTGCTCGGGCACGGATCGCGACGCCGGCTGTTCGGGCACGGCCTGCTCCGGCGCGGCTTCCTGGGACATGGGGGCCTCCTCGGCCCGGGCCCCGCCACCGAGCACGGGGCCACGAGAGAGAGCGACGCACCGGCAGCGGCCGCCGGCACGCGGGCCGGGCGGTCCGGCTCCGCCCGAGCCAACGACGGGTCCCGGGCCCCGGTCACTGGCCGGGGCGGACGCGGCCCGCCGGAGGGCCGGATATTCACCCGCCCGAGCCGAGGCGCGCAAGGAGCTGACGGAGAGGTTGACACGCACCCGACGGTGCAGGATGGAGGTATGGATCTCCGTATCTTCACCGAGCCCCAGCAGGGGGCCGACTACGACACCCTCCTCACGGTGGCACGGGCCACCGAGGAGCTCGGATTCGACGCCTTCTTCCGCTCCGACCACTACCTCAGCATGGGCTCCGCCGACGGGCTGCCCGGACCGACCGACGCCTGGATCACCCTGGCCGGGCTCGCCCGGGAGACCGAACGGATCCGCCTCGGCACCCTGATGACGGCCGGGACCTTCCGGCTCCCCGGCGTGCTCGCCATCCAGGTCGCCCAGGTGGACCGGATGTCCGGCGGACGGGTCGAACTCGGGCTCGGCGCGGGCTGGTTCGAGGAGGAGCACAAGGCCTACGGCATTCCGTTCCCGAAGGAGAAGTTCGGCCGTCTAGAGGAGCAGCTGGCGATCGTCACCGGTCTGTGGGAGACCGAGATCGGCAAGACCTTCGACTTCGAGGGGGAGTTCTACCGGCTCAGCGACTCCCCGGCGCTGCCCAAGCCCGCGCAGGACAGGATCCCGGTCCTGATCGGCGGCCACGGCGCGAGCCGCACGCCACGGCTGGCCGCGCGGTACGCGGACGAGTTCAACATCCCGTTCGCCTCGATCGGGGACAGCGAGCGGCAGTTCGGCCGGGTCAGGGCCGCGGCCGAGGAGGCCGGGCGGGCACCCGACGACCTGGTGTACTCCAACGCCCTGGTCGTCTGTGTCGGCAAGGACGACGCGGAGGTGGCCCGTCGGGCCGCCGCCATCGGGCGGGACGTGGACGAGCTGAAGGCGAACGGCCTGGCGGGCACGCCCGCCGAGGTCGTCGACAAGATCGGACGGTACGCGGCGATCGGATCCTCCCGGGTCTACCTCCAGGTCCTCGACCTGGACGACCTGGACCACCTGGAGCTGATCTCGGCGCGGGTCCAGTCGCAGCTGGGATGAGTGGGGCGATCCTGTGAAGCCGGTCCGTACGCTCGCCGAAGCCCTCGGGGCGGAGGTCCTCGTCCTCGACGGCGGGCTGTCCAACCAGCTGGAGGCGCAGGGCTGCGACCTCTCGGACACGCTCTGGTCCGCGCGGCTCCTGGCCGACGGACCCGAGCAGGTCGAGGCGGCCCACGCGACGTACGTACGGGCCGGTGCCCGGGTGCTCATCACCTCCAGCTACCAGGCCACCTTCGAGGGTTTCGCCCGGAGGGGTGTGGGCCGGGAGGAGGCGGAGCGGCTGCTCGCTAGGAGCGTGGAGCTCGCTCGGGCCGCGGCGGCGGGAGTGGGGGAGGAGGTGTGGGTCGCGGGGTCCGTGGGCCCGTACGGTGCGATGCTCGCGGACGGGAGCGAGTACCGGGGACGGTACGGGCTGTCCGTACGGGGACTGGAGGCGTTCCACCGGCCCCGGATCGAGGCGCTGGCGGCGGCGGAGCCGGACGTGCTGGCGCTGGAGACCGTTCCGGACGTCACGGAGGCGGAGGCGCTGCTGCGGGCGGTCGAGGGGTGCGGGGTTCCAGTATGGCTCTCGTACACGATCGAGGGCGGGCGGACCCGGGCGGGGCAGGACCTGACGGAGGCCTTCGCGGTCGCCGCGGGGAACGACCGGGTCGTCGCCGTCGGGGTCAACTGCTGCGACCCGGCGGAGGCGGGGCCCGCCGTGGAGCTCGCCGTCGCCGCGACCGGGAAGCCGGCCGTGGTCTACCCCAACAGCGGGGAGCGGTGGGACGCCCGGGCGCGGGGCTGGCGCGGCGACATCGCCTTCGACCCGGGCCGGGCCACCGACTGGGCCTCGTCCGGTGCCCGGCTCGTCGGCGGCTGCTGCAGGGTCGGCCCGACGACGATCTCCGCCCTGCGCTCGTCCCTGGCCACCGGGGGGATCGCGGGCTGAGCCCGCGCGCCCCGCAGGGTCGTGCGGCGCGGGAAAATGCCTGGTCGGGAGCGGAGCGGCGACTCATACTCGGAAGTGTGTTCCTGACGATCAGTACGACCGGCAACCCGGAGCGTCCCGCGACCGATCTCGGCTTTCTGCTGCACAAGCATCCCGAGCGGGCGCAGACGTTCTCGACTTCGCACGGCACGGCGCACGTCCTCTACCCCGAGGCGAGCGCCGAGCGGTGCACGGCAGCACTTCTCCTGGAGGTGGACCCCGTGGCGCTGGTGCGCCGCGGCAAGGGCAGGGGCCGGGGCGGCGCCCCGGACTCCGCGCTCGCCCAGTACGTGAACGACCGGCCCTACGCGGCGTCCTCGCTGCTCGCCGTCGCGCTCGCGAAGGTCTTCAAGACGGCGCTGCACGGCGTCTGCCAGGCGATGCCCGAGCGGGCCGAGGCGGCGCTGCCGCTGCGTATCGAGGTGCCCACGCTGCCCGCGCGGGGCGGTGCCGAGCTGGTGCGCAAGCTGTTCGGGCCGCTGGGCTGGGACACCGTGGACGCCGAGCCGGTCGCTCTGGACAAGCAGTTCCCCGAGTGGGGTGCCTCCCGCTATGTGCGCCTGGTGCTAGAGGGCGAGCTGCGGCTCGCGGACGCCCTCAACCACCTGTACGTCCTGCTGCCCGTACTCGACGACGCCAAGCACTACTGGGTCGCGCCCGACGAGGTCGACAAGCTGCTGCGCGCCGGTGACGGCTGGCTCGCCGGTCACCCCGAGCGGACCTTGATCACGGCCCGCTACCTGTCCCGCCGCTGGGGTCTGACGCGTGAGGCGAGCGAGCGGCTCGAACTCGTGCGGCTCGCCGAGGCCGAGGGCCTGGACGTCGACGACGTCGACAACGCGGTCGACGAGTCGACCGACACCGAGGAGCGGCCCGTGCCGCTCGCCGAGCAGCGCAGGGCGGCGATCCTCGCCGCCCTGGAGCGGGCCGAGGCGAGCCGGGTCCTCGATCTCGGGTGTGGCCAGGGCCAGTTGGTGCAGGCGCTGCTCAAGGACACCCGATACACGGAGGTCGTCGGTGTCGACGTGTCCGTCCGGGCTCTGACCGTCGCCGCGCGGCGGCTGCGGCTGGATCGGATGGGGGAGCGGCAGGCGGCCCGAGTGAAGCTGATGCAGGGTTCGCTCGCGTACACCGACAAGCGTCTGACCGGCTACGACGCGGCGGTGCTCAGCGAGGTCATCGAGCACCTCGACCTGCCGAGGCTGCCGGCCCTGGAGTACGCGGTGTTCGGCTCGGCACGGCCGCGCACGGTCCTCGTGACCACGCCGAACGTCGAGTACAACGTGCGCTGGGAGTCGCTGCCGGCCGGGCACGTCCGGCACAGCGACCACCGCTTCGAATGGACCCGGGAGGAGTTCCGGAGCTGGGCGGCCTCGGTCGCCGAGCGGTACGGGTACGACGTCGGGTTCACCCCCGTCGGCCCGGACGACCCCGAGGTCGGACCCCCCACTACTCATTCGGTACACACCAAATTCCAGTTGGCTTCCTGACCCCTCGTTGAGCCGTTCGGTAAGTCTCTGACCTGCCTGTTTCCCGACGCCGCGAAGCCTCTGAAGCTCAACCTTTGAATCAAAGGTGCGCGCAAAAGAGCACCCAGTCGGCGGCGACGGATGCCGACTGGGGCTGAAAGATGACTCCCTAGGCCCGAGCCTCGACAAGCAAAGTGCCCATCTTCCGAGGGCCGGGCGGGGCAGCGATCAAGGAGGCCGCCGTGCTGGTGAAGCCGTGCTTCGCGAGGAGCGCCTCCCAGGCTTCAGGCTCGTAGTCCCAGCGCTTCACCACCAGCGGGTCCTCGTCCTCGGACCTGTTGATGTAAGACGCCTGGCAGCCGTAGCAGCCTTCGATGGCGGGCCGGTGCGAGAAGGCGAACACACCTCCCGGACGGAGCCTCGCGCGGACGGCGGGCAGGAGTGCCTCTGGGGCGGTGAACCACGCCGCGCCGAACACGGAGAAGACCGCGTCGAGCTTCTCGTCGGTTTCCTCCAGGTAGGCCACGGCCTCGGCGTTGTGCAGCTCAAGTCCCGGGAGCTCGCCCCAGCGCTCGGCGGCGGCTGCGAGCTGCGGCGGGGAGATGTCGAGGCCGATCGCGCGGTGGCCGAGGGTGGCTACATGGGCGAGGTTGCCGCCCTTGCCGCATCCGAGTTCGAGGACCACGGATGCAGGGGCCAGGTCGAGGATCTCGGCTCCGGGACCGTGGTCGGCGTACTGGGTCCAGTTGAACCATGTGGTGGCGCCCGAGGCGTTGACGTGCCGCCGTCCGGGGTTCTGGTGGGAGTAAGTGTTCCAGGCTGCCGTGTCGGCCATTGGCTCTCTCTTGCTCATTGGGCCAGCCGCCCGGCGTGCGCCGGACGGCTGGAGTGTGGTGCGTGAGGCGCTGTTCGTCTACTTGTTGACGGGGCTGTCGGTGCATCCCTGGTGGCACTGGGAGCAGTCGCCGTCGGCGCGCATCCAAAGGTCCGGATCGATGGTGTACCCGGCCGCGCGGATGGCGGCGAGGGTCCGCTCGCGTGCGGCGGCGGGGCCGCCGGGCACCGGCTCGTTGTCGGTCGGGACGTGGTGGATGAACCGGCCGGCGACGCGCTGGCAGAACTCGGAGTAGTCGACGGTGTGGAGGATCCACGTGTGCCAGCCGATGTCGACGAGCGCGCTCGGGACGAGGAACTGTCCGGGCTCGCGGGCGCCGGCGGCGAGGAACGCGGCGGTCTGGCTGACGATCCGGCGCGCGGTCGGCACGTCGATCTCGGGGTGATCCTTGGTGATGCGGACCGCGAGCCGTTCGTGCACCTCGGGGTCGACGAGTGTGCCCGGGAGGGTGGTGCCCACGGGACGCTCCAACGCGATGGTCATCTGCTCTCCTAGTGGGTGTGCCTCCGTCACAGCCGGATTGTGGCTGTGACGGCCGTGCCCTGCCCCGCAGGGCAGGAGTTCAACGGGCGACGCCGACCGCTATGACGGCGAGTATGTCGAGGACGATCAGGCAGTAGAGGGCCTGCCGCTGCCACTCGCTCACGGGGCGCCGGGGGTGAGGTGAGGCCTGTCGGGCCGGCCGACGAAGGCCTTCGGCCGCTCGGCCGCGCGGTGCTCGCGCAGGACGCGGACCATGTCGCGGGTGAGGTGGGCGAGGTCGCGCATGTAGGACCAGTTCCCGAGCGGGTCGGGCGCGGGGCCCTTGGCCTTGAGCGTCTCCCACCGCGCGAGCACGCCGACTCCGCGGTCGCTGCGGCGGCAGACCGGGATGTACTCGATCCCGACGGCCAGGCCCTCGACGCGGGTCAGCAGCCGGTTGGTCAGCGCCGCGACCTCGGCGGCCGGCAGGGTGTGCCGGACGGCCAGGGCAGCTGTCGCTTCGCGCTCGGCCTCATCTTCGGCGTGCTCTTCCATGGCGGTGGCGACCTGAAGGAGGGCCGGGCCGAGGTCCGTCTCGACGGTCAGGCTGCCGCTGGCCTGCTCCGTATGCTCGGCCTGCTCGTGCATCGGCTGCTCCATCCATCCGTGGCCATTTCCGCAGTTCGCGGTACGTCCAGGCCGTCTGCACCCGATGATGTGTGAGCACCGCACCGGACAGATAGGCCATGGAGTGGCCACGCATGGCCACGTCGCGGCCACGGCCCCCAGGGACCGCGATGACACCCCACACTGACGGCATGAGCCGCAACGAGGCTCTCCGCGCCGCGCGACTGAAGCACGGTTGGAGATCAGCCGACGCCGCCGCCGAAGCGCTCCAGGCCCACGGGCAGCGCTTGCTCGACGACATGCACTTCACTGTGTCCCCGCGGACCTGGCGTCGGTGGGAGGGCCCGCGCCCGGGCTGGCCGTCGGAGGAGACCGCGCTCGTCCTCCACGACGCGCTCGGTCGATGGCCGGAGAATCTCGGCTTCACCGCGCCGCCGGGCTGGATCCGGCCCGAGCACCACGAAGAGACCGCCATGCAGACCGCCCACCTCCTCGACGTCACTGCCGCCGCCCTCGTCCCCGGCCCCCTCGCCCCGCAGCAGGTCGACCCCGCGCTCGTGGACTACTTCCAGTCCCAGCTCGAGGGCCACTACCGGGCCGACATGCTGCTCGGACCCCACGACCTGATCGGCACCCTCGGCCCGCAGTACCAGCTCATCGACAAACTCACCCGGTCCGCGACCGGTGAGACCCGCCGCGGCCTCCTCCGCGTCGGCGCCGCCTACGCAGCGCTCGTCGGCTGGCTCTACCAGGACGCTGGCGACCTGAGCGCGGCCGCGTTCTGGCGGGGGATCACGCAGGAGATAGCGCTCCGGGCCCGCGACCCGCACCTCATCGGCTACGCCATGGTCAACTCTGCGATGGGCCGGACTGACCTCGGCGACGGGGCCGGTGTCGTCGACCTGTGCGAGGCCGCCCTCGACGAGCCGTCCGCCGTCGTGCCGAAGGTGCGCATCATGGCCATGCAGCAGCAGGCTCACGGCGCCAGCCTCCTGCGCGACCGGGCCGCAGTCGACCGGCTCATCGACGAGGCAGACCGGCTCCTGCCCCGGGTCGACGATGACCTGCCCTGGGGCAATGCGTGCCGCAGGACCCCTGGGTACCTCGAGGTCCAGCGCGCCACCTGCTACGGCCGGCTCGGCCTCGGCACCGAGGCGAGCGACCTGTGGTCGCAGGTGCTCGGCATCGTCCCGGATACCGCGCGGCGGGACCGCGGGGTGTACATGGCCCGGCACGCGACGGCGGCCGCGACCGCACGGGAACCGGAGCAGGCGGTCGAGATCGCCCGGGAGGTTGCCGTGATCGCGGTTGAGACCGGGTCCGCACGGATGCGGCGGGAGCTGGCCGCCCTGGAGCAGGTGATGCGGCCGTGGCAGGATGCCCCGGTCGGGCGGGACCTCGCCGAGGCCATCGCCCCGGTGACCGAGGGGAGCTGACCATGGGTGTACCTACGCCGCTGACTGACGAGGAGATCGCGGAGCGCCTCGCCGCGCTGCCAGGGTGGGAGCGCACAGGCGACGAGATCACCCGCACATACCCGATTCGCTACCACGCGGCCGTCGCGGCGATCGTGACGATCGCAGACCGGTCCCGCCGGGTCCAGCACCATGCGGACCTAGACCTGCGCATGGACCACTTGCGGGCGGCCATCACCACGCATGACGCGAACTACCGGCTGACTGAGGCTGACTTCGACCTTGCGCGCCGGATCGACGAGATCGTGGCTGCGCACCAGGCTCTTCCGCTCGACTGACCCCGGGCACAACAAAGCCGCCCCCTCCGCCCGAAGGCAGAGGGGGCGTCGTCGTTCACACTCCGGTGCGGTTGTATTCGTCGACGAGCGGGTGAACCGGCTCGGGCTCGATCCCTGCCCGGTTCATTTGGTCGGCCCAGCGGTTCACCGTGGACGAGAACGCCCTCAACAGGGACTCGCAACGAGCCTGCCGTGCGCGCAGGGACGTGTTCTCCTCGTCCACGCGCTTCACGGTGGCCTGCAGTACAGCCAGATCGGCTGCCTGTTGCTGTGGTGCAGCCGTCGCCTTGGCCGCCTTGACGGTGGCGCGGGCCACGAAGACCCCGCCGCCGCCGAGGATGCCGCCGGCGGCTCCCACGATGGCCGCCCAGTCACCGATGTTCATGCGGCCTCTTCTTTCCGGGCGCGGCGCGGAGCTTGGGGACCAGAGTCTCGGGCACCGTGCTGGCCCACAGGATGACCCCCACATGGGAGGTCAGGTACCAGACCGCGACCCAGATGGCGCGGGAGTAATCGCCGGCCAGGACCGCGGCCAGGTAGGCGACGGCCCAGACTGCGGGCGGGATGAGCGCCGTGATGAAGCCGAGTCGGTCGCGGCCGATGCGGAGGAACGCGGAGCCGATTGTGACGAGGCCGCAGATGATCCACAGCCATGCCCAGTGCTGCAGGGTGCAGTAGCGGGTGAGGAGCTGCAGGCCGAGCGGCTGGGGCGGGTCGACGAGGAAGGACACGCCCCAGCAGGTCTTGCCGGTGCCGAGGATCAGGAGGAACGCGCCGCGGCGGCCCAGGTGCTTCTTGGCTCGACGCAGCGCCGTGCATCGCACCTACACCCCAGACAGGGTCGGGGCGTCGGGCTTGGACGGGGACACCTGCACGCGGGTCAGCAGCGTGAGCGCGGCGAGCGTGAAGGTGTTGATGGCGCCGATCGTGCCCTGGGACACCTCGTAGCCGAACGTGGCGACGAGGACGCCGCCGGCGGCGACGAGGGTGGTGAAGGCCTGCGGTGCGATGGGCCGGGTCAGGGCGGCGGCGATGGCGCCGAGGATCGCGGTGGCGACGCCGACGATCGCGCCGGCCTGCTCGTCGGTCAGGCTGGTGATGCCGAGCGACACGATGAGGCCGAGGGCGGCGGCCAGGGTGTTCAGTACGACGACGGGTTCGCGTCCGAAGATACGCACGGTCAGGACTCCTTCTGGGCGAGCAGGGCGAGGATCTTCTTCACGTCCGCGGCGAGCGTCGTGACGGTGGCGAAGGTCTGGACGACGTAGCCGTAGACGTCCGGGATTCGGCGGCCGATCGCCTTCGACTTCTCGTCGGCCTTCTTCTCGCGGTACGCCAGCACCGCGAGTGCGACGCGGTCGACGTCCTCCTGGGACAGGGCCATGACGGGGTCCTCCTCGGGGGTGGGCTTCTTGATGGGGCGGGGGGCGCCGCGCTGGACCCAGGCGTACAGCGGGCCCCCGGGGCAGTCGGTGGCGTAGCCGTCACGGTGGCCGCCGATCCAGTCGCCCGCGGCGCCGTTGACGCGCAGGTCCTCGATCGCGTCGCGGATGCCGTGCAGCATGGCGTCGGTCGGCTGCGTCAGCCCGGCCGAGCCGAGGAGCGCACAGACCGCGTAGTCCTGCGTGTTGAGGGCGGCGTTGCCGTTGGCGCCGGTCCGGTGGTGGGGGCCGCGGCCCTCGAACGCGTCGCCGTGCTCGCAGACGAGGTAGTTGTAGGCGACGTCGGAGTAGTTCTCCTTCGTGTTCGCGAGGTGTGACTCCCTGATCTGCCGGACGTAGGCCGGGCACTGGGAGTGGGGGCGGCTGCTGTACGGGGTGCCGAGGTAGTGCACCTTCACGCCGCGCGTCTTGGCGATGTACGCGGCCGGGCTGTTGGCGGGGAGCCCGTACTGGGCCCGCCGGATGATGGCCATGAGGCCTCCAGACATGACGGAACCCCGGGCCAGGCGGCACGGGGCGGGCGGGGGTGAGGCGGGTCAGATGGGGGCGTCGATGTAGCAGCCGTCGAGGAGGATGCCCGACGTGGTGTTCGGGGCCGCAGTGGGGACGCCGAACTGGAGCAAACCGCCGGTTGAGATGGTGCAGCGGATCCCGTAGAACCCGGTGCTGCCACCTACGAGCGTCCAGCCGTGCTCGAACGTGGGCCGATGTCCGACGTTGAACGTGAACGCGGTCGTGTTCACGTTCGGGAGGAGTGCCGGCGCCGTGACAGTGATGCGGCCCTTGTACTCCCAGCGCTCGGCGCCGAGGAGCTTGATCTTGCGCATCATGGGCGTGTGGGAAGCGGCGGAGAACCCGGAGGCGAAGGACCCGATCGTGCTGAACGGCGTCCACTCCATGAGCTCCTGGACGAGCCGACTGTTCAGCTTGTCGGCGTCGAGGTCCTCGCCCGCGGTAAACGGAACGTAGGGCACGGGCTCGCTCCTTCCTTACAGAGGGATGGCCAGGGGCCGGAAGAGACGGACGGGCGCGGCCGCCGAGTGCGACTTGATGACGCCGTTGACGGAGCGGGTGACGGTGAACGTCTGCGGCGAGGTCGCGCCGGTCACGTTGGTGACGGTCATCCGTTCGCCGCCGATGGCGATGTCGAACGGCCGGTCGCCGGCGGCTGTGCTCCACACCGCGGCGCCGGTCGTGGTGACGGACAGAGTCGTCGCGGTGGTGTTGATCCCCGAGGTGAGCTGGGAGCCACCGGTGCTGAGGCGGGCGTAGCCGGTGGCTCCCAGCCGCAGGACGTTGTAGGGGGCGGCCGGGGTGCAGACGAACGTGACCTGCCACTTCTTCTCGCTGACGGTCTCCTTATAGCCGCGGATCAGGAAGTCGACGGCGTCCGGTCCGTCGTCGGCCGGCAGGTTGATGAGCCGGAGCACGTCTCCGACGTCGGCGAGGTAGATCGCCCGGATCAGGGGCCATACCCGGGGGTTGCCGAGGTCGACGGTGACCTGCGGGTAGCGCAGGCTGTCGGTGGTGCCGACGTGCAGGCGCCACCCGGCCTGTTGCAGGGGCTGGGAGTCGTCGGCGAGGGAGAGAGTGTGGGCGACGTCGTACCGACCGATCGCCGCGACGCTGTTCGGGCCCTGCGCGATCGTCTCCCGTGAGACCTGCGCGAACGTGCCGCCCTCCCTGGTCACCGTGACGTCGTTCTCGATCAGCTTCTCGTCGTCCTGCGGCTTGAACGGGTCGCTGATCACGCCGGAGGCGTAGTCGAGGGTGAGAGCGGGAGGCTGGTTGTAGAGCGTGGCCCGGGGCCGGTACAGCAGTGCCCGCTCGGCGCGCTGCTCGAGGACGTAGCCGCCGTCGGCGCGGGCGATGGAGGCGAGGGCGTCGAGGAACCGCTCACGCTGCTGGATGCCGAGCGCGGTGGTGTCGTCGGCGGATCCCTTGAGGACGGCCGGGACCCCTTGCTCGTCGCACAGCCGTAGGAACCGGTCGCCGGCCGTCTCGCCCTGGAACCCCATGAGCGCGGTGTGCATGGTGTGGGCGGTGGGCCCGGTGATGGGCCACACGGACAGGAAACCCACGGACGGGGTTTCGCTGGTGACTGCGTTCTGGAACCAGCCGAGGCGGGCGCTGAGCGGGGCCTTGACGATGACGGCGTAGAGGCCTGATTTCTGGAGCACTCCGTCGACGTAGATGTACCAGGCTGTGTTGGAGAAGGCCGGCTGCGGGATGACGGTGAGCCGGATGGAGTGCGGCTGATCGTCGAAGCAGCCGGGGGCGGCGACGGTCCCGAGGAGCGAGCTCGAGGAGCTGGTGGCGCCGACGGCGACCACGGACAGCGTGATCTGGTTGCCCGCGGCGTCGAGGTCCAGGGTGAACCCGAACCGGTTGTCGGCGTCGGTGCCGAGGCCGCGGTCGACGATCTGCAGGTCGATGCTGCCGTCGACGAGACCGGATACAGCGAGGTCTGCGGACCAGCCGATCGCGGCCGCGACGGAGTCGGGGATCAGGCCGCGCATGGTGGCGTCGGTCGTCGGCGGGATCTGCGCGACGGGCTCGATCCAGTCGGCGATCTTGCCCTCGGACCACTGCAGCGGACCGCTACCGAGGGAGAAGAGGGGGAGGAGCTGTGTCGTGGTGACGAGCGATGCCGCGCCGGTGGCCTGCGTTCCGTCGGTCAGGGGCCAGCATTCGAGGGGGCCCGCGGCACGGATGAACCTCAAGTAGGCGCTCTCCAAGGGCTTGTTGCCCGCGTCGAGGCGCCGGAGGATCCCTGCCGGGGTGATCGGCACCGTCCGGTCCGCCCCGGAGGCATCGCGCTGCGGCGGCCAGGCCGGCACCTCGCCCGCCAGGCGCACGTGCCGGTTGGACAGGGTGGCGGCGCTGGCCACGCTCCACACGAGGCCGCCCGCGTCCGTGAACGCGCTGTCACCGGCCTTGGCGGTGGCGAAGTCCACGTTCACCTTGCGGACGCCGGTGGCGCCGTCCCACAGCTCCATCGCGTAGACGCGGCCCGCCAGGCCGTTGCCGACGAGGCCGAGGTTGGTGCCGAGGTGGATGCCGGCGGCGCCGTCGATGAGGGTGGTGGTCCCTGCCCCGTCGAACGCGGTGCCAAGGGGCCTCCACGCCGTCGCGTTGATCGTCGGCGCCCAGTAGAAGGAGACGAGGTGCCCGCCCGTCCCGGTGTTGACGTCGAGGACGACCCGCAGGGCGATGCGCTCGCCCGCCACGGCAGGCAGCGGCAGAGGTGAGGTGGCTACCTTCTGGCTGGCGAACAGGCCGTCCGGGTACCAGGAGAGCTGTGGCCGCCCGGACGTCAGCTGACAGGACCACGAGCGGTTGGCCCCCGTGGTCAGGAACCGCGAGGCGAGCTCGGCGTAGACGGAGTAGTCGGTCAGGGCGACCTCGAGGCGCAGATCGAGGTCGGTGACGCCGAGCGAGGCATGGTCCGGGGTGGTGAGCGCGGACGAGGCATCCCCGGGAAGCAGGAGATACGGCTGGCCCGCCTCAACGCTGTACTGCATCGGCGTGTTCGGGCCGATCTTCCCCCACAGCGCGGACATGGGGTTGCGGCGGGAGTAGTCGCCGTGCCGGTTGTCGAGCAGCATGTCGGCGGCCGAGGGCTGCGCCCGCGTGCCCTCGGCCGACACCCCGCGCGACATGCTGACGCCGGCCGACGCCCGCACATCGGCCGTGCGGTCGTGGAACGCCCCGTCGTAGTACAGCTCGAACAGGTCCGGCGGAGGCAGAGCAACCATCACACGTCCTCTCCTGCGTAGCGGGCCACCGACGAGCCGGCCTTGGTACGCACCTCGTACTGAAAGGCGTCCTGGAAGGCGCCCGCGTCGACGGAGGCGGTCACGAGGACCTGGATCGGTTGCACCTTGCCGGTGGACGGGGCGGGCATCGTGGTGGGCCCATGGGTGTTGATCAGTGCCTCGAGCTTGGACAGCGGCAGTACGGCCTCCTGCTCGCTGCCCTCGCCGATCATGGCGAGCGTCGGGCCGGTCGTGACACCGCCCTCGGCGAGGTACGGGATGTACGGAACGAACGGGATGCTCACTCCGGGGACCCTGTTGGCGCCGGAGATCAGCGTGTTGATCCCGCCGATGGCGTTGTTGATGAGCCAGATCGCGCCGTTGAGCGCGGTCTTGAGGCCCTGCGTGATGCCGTCCCACATGCCGCCGAAGAACCCGCCGATCTTGGCGACGGCGGTGCGGACGTTGCTGATGAGGGTGTTCCACTGGCCAGTGACGAACCCGGTGATCGCGCTCCACACACGGGCCGCGTCGGCCCGGGTCTTGTCCCATGCTCCGGCGAGGAACCCGGTGATCGCGTTCCAGATCCTCAGGGCGTCGGCCTTGGTCTTGTTCCACGCCGCGGCGACGAACCCGGTGATCGCGTTCCACACGCGGATCGCGTCGGCCCGGGTCTTGTCCCATGCCGCGGTGAGGAACCCGGTGATCGCGTTCCACACGCGGAGGGCGTCCTCCTTGGTCTTGTTCCAGGCGTCGCCGAAGAACTTGGTGATCGCGTTCCAGATGCGCAGGGCGTCGGCCTTCATCTGCTCCCAGTACGCCAGGAGCGCGGCCTTGACCTCGTCCCACTTCATGACGAGGACGACGACGATCGCGATCAGCGCGACGATTCCCGCGATGATCAACCCGACCGGGTTCGCCAGCATCGCGATGTTCACGATCCAGATGGCGGCCGCCATGAGGCCGAGCGCGGTGACGAGGATCAGGACGATCGGAACCAGTTCCTTGATCGTGTCCTTGTGCTCCTTGATGAACTCGGCGACGGTCTTGACGATCGGGAGCAGGGCCTCGCCGAGGGTCATCTGCAGCGTCCGCATCGCCGCGTCCATCTGCCGGGCGGGGTCCGCCTCCATGGACTCGTTCAGCTTCTTGGATGCGCCAGCCGCGGTGTCCATGCCGGACGCGGCCTTGGCCGTCTCGGGGTTCATGGCGAGCAGGGCGTCAGCCGCCTCACCGGCCATGTCGCCGAAGAGGGCCACGCCGAGCTGCGCGCGCTTGGCCGGGTCCTGGACGCCGCGGAGCTTGTCCAGGGTGAGCGCGAGCGCGTCGGCGGCGGGTTTCCCGCCCTTGCCGATGGCGCCGAGCATGTCGCCGGCGTTCAGGCCGAGGGCCTTGAATCCCTCGGTCGCGCGGTCGGTTTCCTCGGACGTGATCCTCGCGAATTCGTGCAGGACGTCGGCGGCCTGGTCGATGTCCTTACCGCCGGCCTTGACGAACTGCGACATCATGCCGAATGCCGTCGAGGCGTCCAGGCCGATGCGCTTGAAGTGCGTGCCGTACTCCTGCACCACCGCGGGCACGTCGGCCAGCATCGACTTGGGCAGGACCTGCGCCGCCTTCGCCAGGACGTCGAAGGCTTCGGTGCCGTCCTTGACGAGGCCCTGCTTGATGAGCTGACCGGCTGCGGTGGAGGCTTCGGCGACGTCGACCTCGAGCTTCTTGGCCAGGCCTAGGGCGCTCTTGGTCATGTCCTGCAGCTCGGCGTCGGTGAAATCCCCGAGCTTCCCCATCGCCTGCGTGACGGTCGCCAGGCCGGTGGTGACCTCCTCGAGGGACTCTCCGAACCCGTCGGAGAACACGTCGCCCGCGATGCCGCCGGCCCGCTCGGCCTCCTGCTCGGTGAGGCCGAGCGAGTCCTTCAGCTCGTGCTGGGCTTCGGCGATGTCCATGGCCCCGGCGATGCCCGCGGCGAACACCGCTCCGGCGGCGATGCCAGCGGCGGCAGCCGGGGCGGCGAGGCCGTCGAGGCGGCTGGTGGTCTCCTGGGCGCCCTCCTCGACGCCGGAGGAGTCCATGCTGATGCGGACGAGGAGTTCGTCGAGGACTGGCATCACGCGCCCCCTTCTCGCCGGTCGGGGCGGCGGTCGTATCCGGCTTGGATCCCGCGCACGGCGGCGAGGAGTTCGCGGCCGGACTTGCGGGGGCGGGCGTTGCGGCTCCACTGGACGAGGTGGTCTTTCAGCTTCGGTCGGGCGCCCTTCTTCATGTGCGGGGCGGCCACGTCCATGCCGAGCCGGGCGGCCACGAGGTCCATGCGCGACGGGCCGATGGGCCCGTAGAGGTTCTGGTAGGCGATGAGGCGGACCATCTCCTCCTCGGTGAAGCGGTCCAGGACCTCACCGGGAGGGATGCGGTAGGCCGCGCTGAGGTCGTAGAGCAGCCTCAGCTCTGGCCGTCGCCGAAACCCGCCTCCGCCTCCTTCACCTTCTGGGTGAAGTCCTTGTCGTCGTCCGACAGGTGGCGGACCAGGTCGAAGAGGCCGTTGATGATGCCGGCCGACCGCTTGCTGAGGATGGAGATGCCCTCGCGCAGGTCGGTGAAGACGAGCTCTTCGGTCTCCTGGTCGTACAGGGCCTTGGCGACGATCTCGGCCTTGCGGGAGCGGACGCTCATCTCGATGCCGTCGGCGGAGTCCCGGCGGGTCATCTTGGCGAGGGAGTTCTGGTATGCCTCCCAGTCCCCGGACGGCAGGCCACGCACCTGGAAGCGGGCGTCGGGCGACCACTCGGGGATCTGCACGTCGTCCTGCCGCTTGATGTCCTGTGCGGCGCGGATCTGGTCCTTCAGCGATGCCATGGTGCGTCGGTCTCCTGTCAGCCGGTCGGGGTGAGGGTGGGCTTGCCGCTGATCTTGAAGGTGACCGATCGCTCCATCTTGTCCTCGGTCGGATACTCGTCGCCCATGTCGGTGATGAGCCCGGAGAACTCCCAGGTGTGCTCGTCGGCGGTGTTCGGCAGGATGACGACCTGGTAATCGCGCAGGTCGTCCTCCTCGAAGTCGCCGTCGAGCGCGGCGTGGGTGGCGGCGGTCGGGTCGTAGTTGAGGGTGATCTCGACCTCGCCGCCGTCCTTCAGGCCCTTGATGAACTCGCGGTACTTGTCCGGGGAGTCGTGGGCGGTGACCTCGATCGCCTCGCGGGAGCGGGACGGGCCGCTGATGTCGGTGACGTTCGCGATCACGGCGAACGAGCCCGAGCCGGTGGTGTCCCGGAGGAACTGTGTGCCGAATGCGTCCTTACCTGCCATGTCAGGCTCCGATCTTGATGACGGCGACGGTCACCGAGGTGACGCCGTTGTAGGTGATCGCGGCCCGGTCGTTGGCGCCGCGGTAGTCGTTGCCGAGCGCGATGAGCCCGGTGTCGCCGGCCGCGACGGTGAGCGTGCCGTCGGCGACGGCGTGCCCGTTCTTCGTGCCCGGGGTGGCGATGGTGGCGGTGTGCGGGCTGGCGTCGCCGTTGATGACGACGAGCACGTACCCGGGGCCGCAGGGCGCGGTGTCGCCGCCGCCGGCCGCGGCGACTGCGGTGGCGGCGAGGTCGGCGACACCCGCGGCGCTGGTGACGGATGTGGCGGTCAGGGCGGCCATGAAGGGCTCCTGTCTGCGGACGGGTCAGGGGGTCTGTTCGGTGACGATCCGGTAGCGCAGTACGAGGTGCCGGATGTCGCCCGGGGGCTCGGGGTCGGTGAGCGGCTGGCCGAACTCATACCGGGTCGCCACGTGGGCGAGGCCGGTGATGGTGAGCGGCTGGTGGTCGAGCAGCGCCTGGACGCGGGAGCCGATCTGCAGCACCCGCTTGAAGCCCTTGTACTGGTCCCACACGTGGAGCGTGGCCACGGTCTGCCCGCCGTACCGGTCGTGGCTGTTGTCGGGGGTGTCGATGGCCTCGCCGAGGTGGATGTACGGGTAGACCGCGGTCTCGGGCACGAAGTCGTACACCCCGGTCGCCAGACTGGTGAGGGTGGCGTCGTTCTTGAGCCGGTTGTAGAGCGCGGTCTGCACGACGAGGAACGGCAGGGGCGACGTCACGGCAGCACCTTCCTCACCTCGGTCTTGACCCGGTCGTTGATGCGGGTGCGCTCCTGCTCCAGGGCGGGCCCGAGCGTCGGGTTCGGGGGCATCCGCTTCGTGCCGAACTCCTGGTAGATGGAGTACGTGTCGTCGGCGTCCCACCAGCCGATCTCGGCCCGCAGCTTGTTGTTCTCGTAGCGGGCTTTCACGGAGCCCTGCAGGTTGCGGGAGTCGACCTTGACCTTGCCCTTCACCTCGGCGATGACGGCCTCGGACGCCTCCCGCAGAGCCTTGAAGAGCGCCTGGCGGACCTCGGCGGGGAGGTCCTCGATCCGGTCGGTGAGCCCCTCCAGGCCCTCGATCTCGATCGTCAGCGGGCCCTGCCTGCGCACGTTCCCGCCGCGGTTGCGTCGTGGGCGGGCCATGTCAGGCGCCCTCTTCCTGGAGGAGCTCGGCGAAGACCTTGGAGTAGACCGGCCGGGATGCCTGGACGACGGACAGGACGCGGAAGCGCTGCGCCTGCCCGAGGGTGTCGGTGCCCTGGAGTTCGTCGCCGCGGTGGACGTCCGCGCTGGGCAGGAGCCAGATGTCGTGGGAGTGCCTCGACCCGGCCTGGGCGGCGACGAGCCGCTCGGTGGCGGAGGGCTGGTCGACCTTCGCCCGCACGGTGCTCTGCAGGACGCGGGTGGTCTCCTGTCCGCCGGCCCCGTCGTCGACGGTGACCGTGCGCCAGACTTCCAGGCGCCGGGTCAGGTACTGGCCGACGCTCACCGCGACTTCAGCGCGTGCGCGCCGCCGCCGAAGCGGGCCTCGAGCCGTTCGCGCCAGTACTGCGGGAGGTCCATCTCGGTGATCCGGCCGTCGCTGGCGTAGGTGACGGCGTAGTCGCCGAGCCGCTCGGAGGTGATGACCTTGTCGGCGGCCAGGCCGCTGCCGTCCTCCTCGGCACGCTGTGCCTTGAGGGCGCCCGCGGTCATGCGGCAGACGAGGTCGACGATGTCCGCCGGGACGGAGTCCAGGCCGTGCGTCTGGGTGACGTCGACGAGGGAGGGCCCGCATCCCGACGTCCAGCCGCACGCGCGCCACAGGCGCCCGGAGACGAGCTGCCAGTCGGTGACCGTCACGCCGTCCAGGAGGACGGTGGCGACGGCGGTGACGGGCTGCCCGGGCAGTGTCAGCCACGGCCCGGGCTCGCCCTCGACCGTCACCGTGGACGTGACCTGGGAGATGGGGGTTCCGGCCGCCTCGCGGACCGCCGTCGAGGCGACGTCGAGGTAGGTGTCGACGATCGTCTCCTCGCCGGGGTTGATGGTCATTCCGCGGGCGGTCAGGTCGGCCGCCGTAGCGAGCGGGTCGAGTGCCACGGTGGCCTCCCTCTCTCAGCTCATCAGGTCGATGAGGTCGGCCTTGGTGAAGTTCGCCGCGTCCTCGGCCGACATGCGGCCGCTCTTGACGACGTAGGCGATCCACTCTGCCTTCGACGCGTTGACGCCGGGGCGCCCGGAGTCTGGCGCGGACGGGGCGCTCTCGCCCTGCTCGTCGTCCGTGTCCGGGCCCGGCGGCTGGAGGGCGGGCGCCCCGTGCCAGGGGGCGCCGTCGGGGTGGACGCGCTGGAGCAGGCCGCTGTCGTAGCGCTCCTGGATGCCTTCGGGCAGGGGCAGGTCCATCGCGAAGATGGCCCCGCCCTCCCCGCGCACGTGGATGGTCTCGGCCATGTCAGGTGTTCCTCGGCACGCGCAGGGCCGCGATGGTCCCGGTCGTCGTGGACGACGTGATCATCAGCGAGCCGTCGGACTGGACGAACCGGCCGGACTCGAACGGGCCGATGTAGTGCGTGGTGCCGAACGCCACGGACACGGCGAGGTCGCCCTGCCCGGCCGCGACGGCCGGCGGGTTGTCACCGGCCTTGACCGTGATGGTGAGCGCGGTGTCGTCGTCGGTGTTCGTGACGCGCAGGACGGTCAGCTCGGGGAACGCGTTCGCGAGCTGCATGTCGTTGGTCGGCGCGGCCACGAGGGTCGTGCCGGTCGGGTTCACCACACCGCTGTTGGGCGGGAGGTTGGTGTAGGTCAGCTGGGTGGTCGCCATGTCAGCTCTCCGATCAGGCGGCGGGGTTGATGAAAGCTGCGGCCAGGTGGTCGGGCCGGATGACCTTCGCGCCGTACAGGGCCAGGCCCTTGACCGCGTCGGAGAAGCTGGACTCGGGGCGGTAGGCCTCGGTCTTGTTCAGCTGCTCGGCGAAGGTGATGGCCTCCTTCACACCGGCCTGGACGACGGTGGTGTCGCCGGTGGGGACGGGGCAGTTGTTCGACTCGTAGATGTCGAACCCGGCGGCCCGGCCGACGAAGCCGTTGCGCAGGCCCGCGTCCGTGCCCGCGTTGTCGGCCTTGATGAACCGGTCGTCCAGGAGCAGGGAGGCGTAGGCCTCGGGCGGGACGATGACGTACCGGCCGGCCTTGGGCACGTCGGCCTTGGTCAGCTTGGTCCGCAGCGGCACGAGGATCTTGTTGTAGAAGTCGGTCGGCGTGGTGTAGGTGTCGATCGGCGAGCCGACCACGTTGAGGAAGTTCGCCGCGGCGATCTGCGTGTAGAGACCGGCGACGTACTGGTCCATCACGTCGGCCAGGCCGTAGGCGGCCTCGCTCATCGCGGTGGGCACGAGGTTCGACTTCGCCTGCCGCTTGTCGACGTCGTCGACGCTGAACGCCCAGTACTTCGACTGGTCGACGACGAGGGTCCGCTGGCCGGTGGTCAGCTTCTCCGGGGTGATGACCGTCGAGCCGGGCACGTAGGTGCCGATGGCCGGCCGGGACACGGAGGTGATGCGGACGGTGTCGCCCGCCTCCGAGATCTCGCCCTCGTAGTCGCGGTTCACGACGCCGGGCGCGGCGTAGACGAGGGCCTTGCGGGTGGAGACGAGGAGCTTGCTGCTCCAGATCTCGGGAACGAAGTTCCGCACGGACATGGTGGTTCCTCCTGGTTACTGGCCGCCCATGAGGTCGTCGAGCCGGCCGTCGATGCGGGCCTTGTCGATCGCCTCGGGGGTCATGGACTTGAGGTCTTGCCGGGTGAGCTGCTTCGGCCGGGCCGCCTTGCGCGCCGCTCCGCCGTCGCCGGTGCCCTGGAACCTCTTCGCCGTTGCGGCTGCCAGGTAGGGCTTGGTCTTGATCAGCTCGTCGATCGCCTCGGCGATCTCGTCGCTGTCGACGTTGCCGTCGTCGTCGACCTCGAAGGTCTCGAGGTCGAGGAATTTGTAGGCGTCGGCCGGATCGGCGAGCTTCCCCGCCGCCGCGGCCTTCACCTCGGCCCGCAGGATCCGGGTGTTGGCCTTCGACAGGGCGGCGGTCTCAGCCGCGCGACGGGTCTTCTCCGCCTCGTCGACGTTGTCCTTCTCGGCCAGGCGCTGCTCGAGCTCCCTGGCCCGGTCCCGCTCCGCCCGCCACTTGCCCTTCATCGAGGCCAGAGCGCGCTTGCCCCGGTCGCCGAGCGCGTCGGAGCCGTCCGGGTCCTGCTCGTCGCCGTCCTGCTCGTCCCCGCCCTCGCCCTCGTCGCCGGGGTCCTCGTCCCCGTCCTCGTTGCCGGGGCCGTCGTCGGTACCGTCCTCCTCGTCGCCGCTGGCGTAGAAGAACGGCGAGAAGGGGCCGGTGCCGTAGGGGCGGGCCCAACCGGGCGCGTGCGCGCGGGCATGGCGGGGCAGGGTATTGCGGTCCATGGGGTCTCCCGTTGCGGGTATAGGCCCGGGCGTTGCGCGCGGGCGGGTCAGACGATGTAGCCGTGGAACTTCAGCAGGCGGACCGCGTGGTCGCGGTCACCGTCGGCCTGCTTGTAGATCTCCTCCGGCATGAGTCGCGGGCGGCTGCTCTGTGCGCGGGCCCCGGCCCCTTCGAAGCGCTTCAGCCGCTGCCCGGCGATGCCTCGGCGGGTGACGCCCTCGGTGGTCTTGAGGATCTTCTGCCCGTAGACCACGGCCGAGGACATGCCGCGTCTCGCGTTGACGACCTGGGCGATGTCGGCGCCCTCGTCGATGGCCTTGACCGCGGCCTCGCCGAACGCGCTCTTCCGCTCGGCTGCCGACATGCTGGCGTAGAGGTCTTTCGGGTCGACCGGTGTCGGCTTGTGCTCGCGGGTCACGGGTTCCATGCCGCAGTGACACTTCGGGTGCCGGGCGAACGCCTTGCTGACGCCGTACTCGCGGCCGGCCAGGACGATGCACCGGTTGCAGGCGCCGCCCTCGACGACCCGGATGTAGGAGGTGACGGCCGGGCGCGCGACCATGCCGACGGAGTCCGCCGACCTGCCCGCGTCCGCGATGACCGTGCGCGTGACGACGTCGAGCAGCGCTTCGCCCCGGGCCATCGCGTGAGCGACGGGGACTCCGCGGCCCAGCGCGGTGAGCGTCGTCCACATCGGGGCGAGGAGAGCCTGCGCGAGCGGGACGCCGGCGCCGGTCACGCCCACGAACATCTCCGGTACGAGCTCGCCGTCCGCGTCGTCCTCGCCAGTCGGGGCGAGCAGGGCGAGAAGCCACGGGTCGGTCGCGCGTGCGGTGGCGAGCTGGCCGCTGGAGACGATCACGAGCACGCGGGCCAGGATCGCGAGCCACGACGGGCGGATGGCGTCGGGGTCGACCTGCCGCCACAGAGTCCGGGACGCCCTGGCTGCCGCCTCGGAGATCCGTTCGCGGGCCTCCTGGTGGGCGACGGCCTCCGGCGACGGGCTCATGCCGCGGCCTCCGGTTCCTCCTCGACCGGGTCGGCCGGCTCGCTGGTGCCGATCAGCTGGCGACTGAGCTCGTTGACCGGGTCCATCTTCAGCTCGGCCTCCTTCATCGCCAGGACGTCGCCGACCTCGGTCGGGGTGAGCCCGTACCGCAGCGCCAGCCACTCGAAGGGGAAGCCCAACTGCTTGAGTTTCAGCAGCGCGTCGGCCATCTGCGCGTGCGAGCGGGATTCCGAGTCCGCCCACAGCACGCGGCCCGAGCGCAGCGCGCGCGCCTTGGCCTCGTCGCCCTTGGCCAGGGCGATCAGGCGGGCGACCTCGCGCAGGCCCTGGCCGAACCACAACTTCTTCTCGTCGACCCGCTGCACCAGCCCGGTCTCCGCGGCAAGCAGAGCATCCGCGCTGAGGTTGGCCATCTTCCCGATCAGGTAATGCTGCGGGGTGCGGGTCTGGGCGGCGAGGTGGCCGACGGCGACCTCGATGATGCTGGTGTACATCGACAAGTTGGCGGCCTGCCACTCGGCGATCTTCGTGTCCTTGCCGGAGAACATCATCACGCGGTCCACGGCGAACTTCTGGATGTCGACCAGCTGCTTGCCCACGACCTCGCCCGCCGCGTTGAGCTTCGGAATCGTCGGCGGTTCGGCGCCGAGAATGACGCGCTGCGGGAAGCTGGCGTAGTCCGCCGCGGTGAAAAGCTGTGCCCACAGCAGGTTGATCGCGTCCTGCATCGCGATCACGCCCTGCACGTCGGACATCGGCTCGTCAACCAGCATCGGCTTGTTCGGCAGCTCCACCATGGGCACGAGGCCCATCGGGTTGGGCTGCGGGTTCGGCTCGTCGCCCATGTCCCGCGGCTGCCAGCCCTTCAGCGCCTCGTCCACGTCCGCCATCTGCGGCGACTTGTCCTGCTGTGCCAGCGGGCGGCAGAACTTCCACACCTCGGTGGCCGTGTAAAGGGTGGCGTAGTCCTCGTTGCCGTCCTGCCACCGCTTCAGTGCGGCCCGCCGGCGGGTCCGCGAGCCGGGCTCGTAGGCCACGATGGACTGCGAGGCGTCCTCAAACGTGACGACCGGCATGTCCGGGTCGTCGGGGTCACCCCACACCAGCACGAAGCAGCGGGCGCCGGTGACCGCGCCGAGGAACCCGAGCTGCGAGTCGGAGTCCAGGCCGTTGACCTGCCACACCTCCCACAGATCCTTGTCCGCAGATGTCTCCCCGGAGGCGAGAAACCCGGTCACGGTCAGCCGCTCGACGGGCGAGTCGGCGACCACCTGCGTCCAGTTGTCGGAGAAATCCCGGTAGCGGTTGCCGTGGAACTTCGCGAACTCCTCGCTCGCGAACTTCAGCCGGTGCTTGCCCCGGTAGTAGTCGGTACTCACGTCGATCTTGCCGCGCCGCCGGATCAGTTCGTTCTCCAGCAGCGCGACCAGCTGGAGAGCCTGTCCCTCCGTAGCCATCGGGCCCTCCTCATCCGCCGTAGTAGTAGGACTGCACCCGCTCGGCCAGGCCGGCGGCGATGACGTCACCCAGCGCCTCGTGAGCGAGGATGCTGGCCACGCTGGCGTCGATCTTCTGGGTCGGGGACGCCTTGCGCAGGACGTACCGGTCGGCCGGCCTGGTCGCCGCGCGGGTGTTGGCGATGTGCGACTCGACGATGGGGCACCCGTCGTGCGTGAACGAGGCCCCGTCGCTGTTGCGCTTCACGACGTCCGTCCTCAGCCGCTCGGCCGCCGAGTGCATCTGCACGATGCGCCGGGTGTACCAGCGGATGACGCGCTCCTCGCCGAACTTGTCGACCCACTCGTCGACCTCGGTGTCCCAGTACGGCGGGTCCGCGTACAGCCGCACCACGTCGTACCGGTTCATCAGCTGGTCCATCGCGGCCCGGACCTCAGCCCGGGGGACCTGCCCGCCGTAGTCGGCCGGGTTCCAGATCGTCGGCTCGTCGTCCGCCCCGTACACCGGGGTGAACTGGTAGCCGTCCATCGTCTCGGCCCGGATCGCGGTCCAGTCGTCCATGTCGGAGCCGTCGAACCCGAGCACGACCCGGGTCATCGGCCGGACGCGCCGCGGCTTGGCCTTCACCGCCCACTTCGCGCCGTCGAGCCAGGACGCGGCGCCGGCCACGCACCGGTTGCCGAAGAACCGCTCGGCCTGCGCCGGGTCCTTCTCCATGATCTCGGCGGCCTCGGCCTCGATGGCGTCGAGGTCGACGTGCGCCGAGCCCGCGTAGACGATCGTGTGGATCTTCCGGCGCTGCCGCTTGTCCCCGTAGGACAGGGACTTCGGCGCCTGCGGGTGGTAGCGGAAGATGTCCCTGGCCTTCGCCTCGGACGTCGTCTGCGCCACGCTGCTCTCCGACGGATCCCACCCGTTCGTCGTCTCCATCGACCGGCCGCCCATGCCGGCCGTACCACGGCGCTGCGTCTCCGCCACGCGCCGCAGCTTGTTCGCCGCGTTGTACAGGCCGGTCTCGTCCTGGAGGGCGAAGATGATCGGGTTGCCGAGGCGGGACAGAGCGCTCGAGGTGACGACGTCGATGCGTCCGTCGTCGCCGACCCGCGTGAACTCCTCGCCCGCCACCATCATCTCGGCGAGCGGGCCGCGCTTCACCATCGAGCGGAGCGGCCGGTAGACGTTCGCAACCTGATCCTCCGACGTCGCGGTGAGCTGGATCAACGGCGTCGGCCACGGCGTGCCCATCGGCTCGCCCGGCTGATAGTCGTACCACCAGCCGCAGCCGCAGCCATGGTCCGAACACCGGTACCGCTCGCCGCCCTTGGCCCACCCGTCGAAGACCACGGGCCCGGCGGCCTCGGCCAGGACGATCGTGGCGGACCACGGGCCCTTGCCGGTCTTCTGCGGCGCCACGACCTGCGAGCGCCGGTACTGGAAGGCGGGCGCCAGCTGGCCGACGGTCGCCCCCGGGCGAACCCGGTAGTGGTTGACCGTGCACCACAGCTGCCACGGGTACAGCTCCATCCGCTCACCCGCGCGGAAGCCGTCCGGTACGGGGCAATGCTCCTCAATCCAGTCCGGGACGATCCACAGGGTGGGGAAGTCGACGACGAACTCGGCGGCGGCGTCAGCTGCCTTCGCCACTGGGTACGACCTTCAGCCGGTCACGCGCCGACGGCCGCCGAACCGGCGCCTGAAGCGTCGGGGCCTCGACGGGCTCGTCCTCCAGAGGCGGGGCGATCTTCCACCGGTTCCTGTTCATGCCCGCCACGCTCAGCCCGAGGCTGTCGAGGTAGGACCGCACCATCTTCTTCACGTCCACCCGGGCGTCCGGGCGCTCCGCCTCGGCCAGCGTCCGCACGAACAGCGCGACCTCCAGCTCCTGACCCATGTCCTCCCAGACCACGGCCTGGGGCTTGGCCCACAGGTCTTCCCACAGGTCCAGCTCGCGGTCAGCGGGCGTCGTGAGCGGCCACTCGGGCGCCTCGCCCGGCCGGCCTTCGGCGGGCAGCGTCCGCCAGCCGCCCTTGTCGGTGGCCTTCGTGCTGCGCAGAGACCTCGGGTCCGGCGGCGGCCCGGAGACCGCGCGCGCTCCTCCACGGGGCATAGTCGATCACTCCTCGTCGCTGCGTTGCGCAGCATTGAGAGCCGTCACCTTGCGTGACGGCCGGAACCCTCTGAACCCGGCTGACCTCCTGGCGCCCTCCCCCGCGCTCTCCGCCCCCAGGCTGGCCGGGGTCACCCCCCTGGGGGTGGTGGCGGAGCGTGACGGTCGGGTTCAGTGACCGAAGGTGTCGCGGGCGGTCTTGCGGCTGTGGTGCCGCTTGCTCATGGCCTGCCAGTTGGCCGGGTCGTAGCCGCGGGGGCCGAGGGGGCCGAGGCCGTCGATGTGGTCGACCTCGGTCGCCAGGTCGCGCTGCAGGGGTAGCAGGACGGCACAGTCGTCGCACTCGCAGTACGGATGGTCTTCGAGGTAGTCGGCGCTGTTCCTGAGCCATCGCCTGTCGTAGCCCCGTGAGTGCGAGGTGGGACGGTCTGCCCGGGCCTGCGTTGAGCAGGTGGGGCATCGACCCTGGGGGGTGAGGTTCGGGCACCCGGGGGTGGGGCACACCTGCAGAGCCCTACGTGCGGGCATGTGCCGGGAACGAGAACGTCTTGGGGAAGCCGTGTCCGTCGGCTGCCAGTTGGATTCTGCCGAGCATCTGCACAACGGTGCCCTGCAGCCGTTCCACGTTCGCCAGGCACTCGCTGTCGTGCTCCTTGCCCTGCATGAGGAACCCTCGGTCGCAGCAGGGCATGCCGAGGACGTACCGCTGCGGGAAGCGTCCGTACAGGTACACCGCACGCGTGCGGTGCAGGTGCCGCAGAGCGCGTTCGCGGTCCGGGTAGGGGACGGCCATGGTGGCCTCCTTGTGTTGTCCTGCCGCCCGGACGCTGCGCGCGCCGCACGACCGTGGTTGCGCCCGTGCGGGAGATCTCCTCGATCCATCGCCGGGCGGCAGGGGTACGCGAAGGCCCGTCCGCGTCGGGGGTTGATCGCGGACGGGCCGGTCTATGGATGGCTCAGAAGTTGGGACAGAGGTGTGTGTGCACGGCCTCGTTGATCTTCCGGCCGGTCTCGGGGGTGGCGATCTCGGGAAGTCGGGTGTCGACGGTGAACCGCTCCAACGCGGTCTGCGCGAGCTTGGCGTCGTCCTTGGAGTCCTTGATGCTGCGGCACTGGTTGCTGCCGCGGCTGACGGCTTGGTCTTCCTTGCCGGGCTTGATGATGCGCGGGTCGATGGCGTTGAGCGCGCCGAGGTAGGCCTGTCGGGCCTTGGCGGTGGGCTCGGGCGGGAGGCCGGCGGCTTCTCGGGCTTTCGCGAGGTCTTCCGGGCTCACGGTCCTGGCGGGGGCTTTCGCGGACGGTGGGGCGGTCGACGCCTCGACGCCGCCCTTGTCTGAGGGGGTCGAGGGCGGGTTGTCGGCTGTGCCGCAGGCGGTGAGTCCGAGGAGCAGGGTGGCGGCTAGGGCCGCGGTGGTGAGACTGCGCATCGGGTCAGCTTGGCGGATTGTGCACAGGCTGTGGATGCGAGTGACCGCCTTGTGACATGGCGAAGGCCCGCGCCGTGGCGGGCCTTGATGTCCGGAACGAGGGCCCCAGCTGCTCCGTGAAGCGCATGCGATCGAAATCGCTGCTAGGGATCTCGCGGCCGTTGTGCATGAGGCCTGTCCTGGCCGGCGCCACGATTCACGGCTGGGCTCCGGACCTCCAATGCTTCGGCTACGAGCCGAAGCGGTCTGGGGTACTGCCTGCTTTTGGGCATGCCTGTACTCGCAAATCGTGGCCTACGTGTTCGCGCACGTCAAGCGGCATTGGCCTTAGGTCGGTTGCCGCTGTACGGCTTGGAGGCTGAGCGGGCGGTGTCCACGTCGTTGATGCGGTAGACGGGCCGCTTGGGGGTGCCGCCGCAGCGGGTGAGGATGCCGCGCCTTACCCAGTCGCGGATGGTGGCGGGCTGGACTCCGGCGGCGAGGGCGGCGAGGGAGGTGGTGAGGGTGCCGGCGGGCGGCTGCAGGTACTCCATGTGGCCAGTGTGGCTCAAGGTTGTTGCAAGAACCTGGTGATGGGGTCCTGCCCTTGAGAGTCACGGATCTCCTGCGCGGTGGCACGAGTGTCGGCGTCGAAGCAGGACGGGTTTTGCAGGATCACTGTCACTGCGCGCTGGCCGTGCTCTTGCGCCACCGAATCGTCGACGGCTGTCTTGGCGTCGTCGATGGCGCGGGAGAGGGCTTGCTTCGGGTCCTGACAGTCAGCGTTGACGCTTCCGCTTGCGGGCGCTGTGCTGCGGCCGAAGAGAAAGGCCCCACCGGCGAGCAATAGTGCTCCCGCGGCGAGGCCGGTAATTCGGAGGACGGGCTGCATGCCTCATCTTCCGATGGTGGACGTTGGGTTGCCTAGTCTGCGCGCGCGGCTGCTATCTGGCTGGGTAAGCCGGGTCTGGTCTAGCGCCCGTACATCACGCACTTCGGGTTCTTGCACGGGCCAGGGGACCATCCGGTGTGCTGGCGTCCGCCAAAGTTGCGGCGGCCGAGCACGCGAACCCACTTCCGTGGGGTGTCGCAGTCGGGGCAGGGGGGCGCCTGGTCGGCGGGGTGCTGCTTCATCTTGGCTTCCTTATTCAGTTGTGGAGGCTTCGCTGGCGAAGCCTCGTACCCGAACGATGTTACGTCCCTTTTCCTGTGATTTAGCAGCATGTGGGCAGGATCACTGGCAGAAGTGCCCGATGGGGTAGTAGCCGCCGCAGCTGACGCAGTAGTACAGCGGCTGCTGCTCGTACCTCTGCAGGGCGTGGAAGAGGGCATAGATGTGGCGCCGCATGGGGGCCTCCTGGGTGGTCTACGGCCTGCTCTACGCGGGGTCTACAGCCGCTTCTGGGGCGGACTGACCTGCGTCTACAGGCTCGACAGGGGGGTCTACGGGTGTGGGGGAGAGGAGTGCCTCGATGTCGGCGGCCTTGATGCCGCTGCGGCCGGTCTGGTCGCCGATGCGCAGGCTCTTGTGGATGGGGATCTGGCAGTGGATGACGAGCGCGCGGAGGCGGGCGTCGTCCAGGTGTGCGGAGGCGGGCCGGGCTTGGAAAGCGGCGTACAGCTCGCGCAGGTGGATGCCTGGGCGGTCGCCGATGAGTTCCTGGACGCCGAGGAGGAAGCGCCGCTGGAGCTCTTCCTCGGTGGGCGGTACGGGCCGTCCGGCACGCCAGGCCGCGAAGGCGTAGGCGCCGGCGGTGATGGCGAGGAGCCGCGGTTGGTCGTGGGCGGTGCGCCAGGCCATGAGGCCGCCGAATGCGGCGCCGCCGATCCGTCCGGTGAGGGGCCAGGCGCGTGTGCGGGCGAGGAGCTCGCGGTGGCCGGCGGCGATGCGGCGGGGGTGGATGCGGTGGACGGCGATGCGGGGCCGCCCGCGCCCCCATCGGGGTACGGGCGGCAGCTCGAGGGTGTCGGCCTCGGGGTCGGCGCCCACGGTCAGACGGTGCCCGCGAGGTTGGCGACCATCTGCGCGATGCTCCCGAAGAGGAGGCCGACCTGTGCGCCGAGCTGGGTGCCGGAGAGGGACAGGCCGAGGCCGAGGCAGACGAAGCCGGGGGCGAGGTGGAGCTTCTTGGTCTTGTCGCCGTGCTTGAACATCCACCAGGCGATGCCGCTGAGGGCGAGGACCAGGAGGACGGAGACGGGGACGGATCCGCCCTGTCCGTTGACGGCGGCGGGGGCGGCCATGCCGTGGATGCTGGCGGTGTCGATGGCGGCGATGAGGGTGTTCTTCACGGTGGGGTCCTCAGTAGGAGAGCGCGACGGTCGCGGCGATGAGCAGGAGGGCGGCGAGGGTGATGCGCGCGGTGATACGGCGCGCGGTCGATCCGGCGGGGGCGAGGCGGCAGGCGAGGAGGCCGAGGGGGATTCCGTAGAGGCCGTAGTAGCCGAGGGCGTGGAAGGTGATCACTGGGTTCTCCGCGAGGTGCGAGGCGGGAATCAGGTGGCGGAGAGGGCGGCTCGGCGCACCCGTCGGCCGTAGGCGTCGGACTTGCCGAGGCGCTGGCCGATCGCGGTTCCGGTCAGTTCCGGCTCGTCGGCGAGCCAGTTCCGGGCGTTCGCGACCTGCCGGGCGAAGGTGGTGTTGCCGGTGTCCTCAGACTCGATGTCAGCCGCACCGGAACTGGCGGGCGGAACCGGCGGAACCGGGATCGTGTCGAACGGTTCCGGGTGCTCCTGAGCGCCTTCGCGGCGCCGCGAAACATGCAGGTCAGGGCTGGTTCCGGTCGGTTCCGCGAGGAGTTCCGCCACGGGCATCCACGGCCCGAGGATGGGCAGTGCGGGGACGTTCGGCAGCAGCTCCGGAACCACGGCGGCGGGGGCCGGTTCCGCCTCGGCTTTGATCGGTTCCGGCGCCGGTTCCGGCCGGACCTCGGACGTGGCAGGTGCGTCATTTGACGCACCTGTCTCCCGCTCGGCGAGGGCTTGGTGGATCTGCCGCATGAGGGCACCGAACGCAAGGAGGGCGGCCGTGGGTGGAACCGCGGCCACCACGTAGTCGAGGACCGGAACCGTGCCCGGGTCCCGGTTGCCGGTGACCCCCGCGACGTTCAGGACGATGGAGCCGACCGACCCGACCGCGGTGAGGGCGATGGCCCAGCCGTCGACCTGCCGCTTGAGCGCGGCCCGCAGCATGAGGAGTTCGCCCGCCACGATGAACAGGTCCAGGGTGGCCGGCCACGCCCACGCGCGCTCGGTGGCCTGCCCGAGCCCGTGCGCGAGGGCGACCTCGGCGAGGTGGGCGTAGGACAGCCAGAACGCGGCGCCGGTCAGGGCGATGATGACGAGGCCGGCGGCGACCGCCAGGGCCCGCGAGGGGTCATGCTTCACTGCTCGCCCTCCTCGGCTCGAAGGGTGGCGAGTTGGTCGGCGAGGGTGCGCAGGTGCATGGCGTGCACAGTGAGCGCAGCTGCGAGCTGGCGAACCCCGGCGGGGTCGAGGGTGGCGGAGTAGCCGGTCTGCTCGATGTAGAGGCGGGTCCGGCGCCGCTCGGGGTCGGTGACGAAGGGGTCCTGGCTGAGCATGGCGACGAGCAGGGTGTCGCCCGCGAAGGCGAAGGTGTGCTCGGGGCCGGTGTGGGTGAGGTCGATGCGGTAGCCCGGGGCGCGGGCCGAGTGGCCGAGGCACCAGCCGGGTTCCTGAGTGGTCACGGGTCCGTGGTCGCTCGTGCTCAGGGTCACCGTGCCGTCGATGACCGGCACCCGGTGGGCCACGCGCAACGGCTCCTCGGCGTCGAACGGCCACGTGCGGCCCAGTACGTCCCGGTGCTGGTCGTGGTACGCCCGGTTGTGGATGCACGGGAAGCCGTCCACGCCCGGCTGCGGGGCGGCGCACACGGCCAGGTCACCCTCAAGGGCACCCTTGTGCCAGTCCAGCAGCGCCTCGGGGATTCCTTCCAGGGGGTCACGGTCGCTCACTGGGCGACCTCCTGGACGATGAGGTGGACACGGGCGGCGTACTCGGCGCGGGTGTCGGTGCTGCGGATGGGCGGAAGCGCGTCGCGAAGGTCCCACATGACCCTGCTCGCGACCTGGTCGTCGCGGTAGGTGTCGAGGGCGTAGCGGCGGGCTGCCTGCTCGCGGGCGTTGTCCGTCATGGGGTCGTCGGGCCGGAAGCCGGCGAGCCGTTGGGCGATCCAGGTGAGGCCGGAGCGGGTGCGGAGCTCGCGGGTCGACGTCTGTGCGGTGAGGTCAGCCACGGTGCACCTCGGCGGTCCGGGTGCTGATCGTTCCGGTGGCGCCGGCCTCGGTGGCTCGCACGGTGATCGTGCGGCCGCCGTGGTGGCGGGTGGTGCCGACGGCGACGAGGCGCCTGGTGGGCTGGCTGCCGGGCTGGGCAGCGGGCATGGCAAGATCGGCCATAGCCGACTCCTTGTGTACGCAGGGAGTACGCCCGGTCTTCCGGGCTTCGGTCAGGCCTCGCCGTGGTGTCTTCAGCACCTCGGCGGGGCCGTATTCAGTTGTGGCGCCAGGCCTGACGGCTTGGTGTCATGACACCTACCGTAGCTCTGGTGTCATGACACCGCAAGGGATAACCTCGAAGGTGTCATGACGAGAGTGGAGAGCTGATGCCGAACGTGGAGAAGACGCCCCGCCAGACGATCCGGGTAGATCGAGACCTCTGGGAGAAGGCCGGCAGGGCTGTAGGTGCGCGTGGACGCGGCGCCGCCATCCGTGACTTTCTGCGCTGGCTCACGCATGAGACGGATGAGCTTCCTGTGCGTCCTGCGCCGGAGAAGTAGTCCCGGCTCCCGCCTGATCGAGGTCGATCCACTTCCGCAGCGCCTCCCACTCGTGCGGCTCGAACGCGCAGCCGCACCATCGGCACGTCACCGCACGCTCCCCGGGGTAGTGCCGCAGGATCGCCCCGCAGACCGCCCCCGACGGATCGATGGCCGGGCACTTACCGAGCCGGGTGCCGCGCTCCTCGGCCAGCCGCGGGTGCACGACACTCGCGGCCGCGCCGTGCAGGTCGCGGATCTCGCGTGCGAGGTCGCCGGCGGCGGGCCAGTGCTGGACGATCCAGTCGAGGGAGTGGTGCAGCGCGGCCGCCGCGGATCCGACGCGGTTGGGAATGCTGACGCCGAGGGTGGGGGTTGGCCAGCGGCGAGCGTCGTGCAGGGCCTCGCGCCACGACTCCAAGGTGGCGACCATGCCGCCCGGCCCCCGCAGGTCGAGGACGTGTTCGTCTACGGGCAGAGCGCCATCCACAGCCTGCGCGTGGCCGCCGTGCTGGCTGCCCCGGGCGGCGGGCGGCAGGAACGCGGCGAGGGCGCGGTACAGGGAGGGCATGCGGAGCAGCTGCTTGGCGAGGGCGCGCGTGCAGCCGGTGCAGAGGTAGGCGTCGGTCTCTCGTGCCTCACACAACTGGCAGACGTTCACGGAGTTCTCCTGTTCAAGCGGCGGCCGAAACGTCCGGCGGCGCGTCGAGGGTCACGCGGGCTGCCTCGACCGCCGCAGCCGCCTGCTCTGGAGTATCGAAGGTGCCGAGGTGCATGTTCACGCGGTTGCGCTTCAGGCGAGCTGCGTAGCGCTGGGTCCGGGTGAGGTAGACGCCGAGAGGGAGCTCTCGCGCCGCAACAGTCCTGTTGAGGTTGGACTGGCTGGGAGAGACCAGGCGGAGATTCTCGCGCCGGCAGTCGAGCCGGTTGCGGTTGATGTGGTCGACGATCAGGCGGTACCCGGTGCCGTCCGGGACATCCATGAGCCATCGGTGGACCAGGACGACTGTCCGGCCGTTCCACATTTGCGCGTAGCCGTGGCTACCGATGCTGAGCAGGCGAGGACCGAGGCGCTCATAGTCCTCGACATCCAGCAGGACGAGGGTCAGGTCCCCGCTGTTCGCAGCGGGGACCTCGACGTAGGCACGCATCAGAAGGGGGCCTTGTCCTGCTGCTGCGCGCCCCAACCCCCGTTGGCGGGCGCCTGCTGGGCGGGCTGGGCGCCACCCCAGCCGCCGGAGGCCTGCTGCCCTCCCTGCTGGCCTCCGGCCGGGTTCTTCGTGACCTTCGCGGTCGCGCGGAGAAGGGACGGGCCGACCTCCTCGACGTCGATCTCGTACACGGTCCGCTTCACCTGCTCGCGGTCCTCGTAGGACCGCTGCTTGAGGCGGCCCTGGACGATGACCCGCATGCCCTTGCTGAGGGACTCAGCGACGTTCTCGGCGGCCTGGCGCCAGACCGAGCAGGTGAGGAACAGGCCTTCGCCGTCCTCCCACTCGTTCGTGGTCTTGTTGAGGGTCCGCGGGGTGGACGCGATGCGGAACTTGGCGACGGCGACGCCGGCGGGGGTGAAGCGGAGCTCGGGGTCGTCGACGAGGTTGCCGACGATCGTGATCGTGGTCTCTCCGGCCATGGGGTTTCTCCTTTTCGGTGTCTTGGATGGTCAGGCGCCGTTGGCGCCGTTGAGGTCCTCGACGACGTACAGGTCGAGGGAGGAAGCGAGCTGCCCGAGGGCGAGGTAGGTCTCCTCGTCGACCTTGTCGACGAGGAAGTCCGCGACCTTGTCGATGGCTGCGGCGGCGTAGGACCGGCCCACCGAGTCGAGGACGGCGGACAGGGCGTGTTCGTGCGCCGCCTGCCCGTCGAGTTCCAGGTGGTGGGCGTCGTGGTTTCCGCGCCCGTAGGACTCGACGGCTGCGGCGTGGACGCGCGCGTAGGCGCGTTCGCTGTAGCTGTCGGTGTGCCGGTTGAGCACGTACTGGGTGATGGCCGCGCCGCAGTCGGCGTGGTCGATGAGGTGGTCGCCGGCCTTGATGCCGCAGGCGCAGCACTGGAGGAAGTTGCCGGCCTCCTTCGTCTCCGGGTTCCAGTAGCTGCCGAAGTGGACGTTCTCGGTGGTGCCGCAGTCCTGGCAGTTGGTGGGGCCGGTGTGGCCGTGTGCGCGGGCGATGTCGTCGGTGGTGGTCACGGGCTTTCCTCCATTAATTCCATGCAGTTGGGACGTGCAAGGTAGGGGCTGCCGGTGCGAAAGCTGACCCCCGGTGACTCTTCTGGTTACAGAGAGTTAGAGTTAGTTGAAAATGGGCTTACGGGGGATCCTGGAAGTAATCCAGGACCCTTCAGGCGGCACCCCGAGGCATGGAATTAATGGAGATAACCCTCGACTCCACGCCCTGAACGTCCGGATGTGCCACGAACCGTGGCTTCTGCGGTCGACCTCGCTGCCCCTCTTTCCGCTCGGGCGGGTCGATCTGCCGCAGCCAGCCGCCGCGCAGCAGCACGTCGATGGCGTCGTCCACGTCGGCCATGTCCGTGCACCAGGCCTGGCCTCGAACGCCCTTCTCGACCTCGCCGGCGGAGAACCTGCCCTCGGCCCCCTTCCGTCGCAGCCAGTCGAGGACCGCGCGGGCGGGGCCGAGCTTCGATTGCCGCTCGGCTGACATGAGGTCAGACACCAGGCGGGCATGAGCGATCAGGTAGGGGACGAGAGAGACGGCATCGTCCATCACGTCGACCGGCACGACATCTGCGGAGGGGTTGTCGAGCAGCGTCAGCACGGCAGCGATGCGCAGGACCTGGCCGGGCAGCTTCTTCGCCCAGCCCTCGATCGAGGCCAGGTCGCCGTGGGCCTTGTGCCTCGGCTCGAGCGCCTCCCAGAACGCGCGGAACGACGCCTTCGCCAGGGCATCGAGCTGCAGCTCGCGACACTCCTCGTCATCCCAGATCGCTGCCATCATCGCCTTGACCTGATCGCCCCACGCCTGGCTGGTGGATGCGGGGATCGGGTCCGTGTCGTACACCCGTTCACCGACACGGCTGGCGGGCATGGAGAACACGAAACGGGCCATGAGGCCGCGGGCCTCGAAGACATCGCCAGTCTCGCCCATGCCGGTCAGGAAGCCCGGCTGCACGGCAAGGCCCAGTGAGAGGTTCGGACGCTCGAGGAGAAGGGGTCGGCCACTCTTTCTGTTCACCGCGTGCGGCTCGTGACTCCACGCCTTGAGCACGATTTCCGGGTTGGCGTTCTTGCTGTACCGGCCGCCGACGTTGCCGAGGAACGAGCTCTCGGTGGAGAGCACGGCCAGTCGTTCGCCCTGCTCGGCGATCACGTCGGTTGCGGCCTCCGGTGTGGTGTCGTCCGCGATGAGCTGGGTGAAGACCTTCGGCTCGCCGAGCATCTCCAGGTCGTCGCGAGCGGCGTCGAGCAGCGCACGCATCGACTTCCGCTTCTCCGGGTCACTGGCCTTGATGACCTTCGACTCGGCATCGGACACGCAGGCCTCGGCGATCCGCCGATCCTGCTGGTCGCGGGCGACGGCCAGCTTGTCCTCCTCGCGCCGCCGCTTCTGCTCTTCGAAGATCGGCTTGGCCATGAGGGACAGGGCCGGCGATTTCATCTCGCCCGGCGCGGCGACGGGCATCGTGTAGAGGGTCACAGGCTCGGACCAGTCGGGCTTCGGACTGACGGTGCGGCGGCCCCCGATGGCCGTGGACACGACGGCCATACCGAGCCAGGCCGGAAGGTCGACGGGGACCTGGAGGCTGTCGGCCACGGCCTGAGCCATGCGCCCCACCCCCCGAAGCCGGGTGGCGTCGAGTGGCGGCGCGGGCGGGGGGTCCAAGGGCATGGGCTCGTCCCAGCCCTTGGCGTCCTCCGGGTGCACGCCGGTATCCCACGACGGGGCTTCGATGTTCGGCTTCCACTGGGGTGCACTCGTCACCGCGCCACCACCGCGGTGACGTCCGGGTGTGGAACGGGCGCCCATACCTGATCGAAGTCGGCGTCCCGATGGCCGGCATCGAAGTGATCGGCCGCGTCCTTGCCCGTGCGGGCCTGCACCACATAGACGGAGCGGGCGAGGTCGCGCAGGGAGTCGACGACCTGGACTGCGTGCTTCTGCCCAGGCTCGTCGCGGTCAGCCACGACGGTGATGTCGGCACCCTCGAGGAACTGGGCGTGCTCTGCGGTCCAGCGGCCGGCGCCGGCGGCATTGCATGTGGCGACCAGACCATGGTCGACGAGCGCGTGCACGTCCTTCTCGCCCTCGGCGATCCAGATGACCCGATCGGCGACCTTCGCTGCCAGCAACTCTGGCAGCCGGTACGGGATGGCCCGGACGAGTCGGTTCCCCTGCTTGTCGTTGAGGGACCACCGGCGTCCGGATTTGGCGTCACCGTCGGGGCGCCACTGCGCGAAGCACTTGTGGTCGCAGCGGGTCACGCCGTGGACGGTGAGGCGGTTCTCGTCCCGGTAGAGGTACTGGGCCACGCGCCTATGGCCGCGGTCCTGGCAGGGGATCCAGGTGTCGTTCTCGGGGCTGTCGCGGGGTCGCTCGGGGAGCGGCTCGTCGAACAGGTCGGCTTCGGTCCAGCCGATGGCGGTCAGGAAGTCGGCGTTGCCCTGGCATTTGTGGCAGTACACGCCGACGCCGTTGTTGATGCGCTTGATGGCGACGGTGCCGGGGGAGTCGCCCGCGTGGCAGATGCCGCGGGTGCGGAGTGCTCCTCCGGTGTAGCGGGTGGGCTCGCCCATGCTGCCGAGGAGGTCGGCGAGCCGGTTGAAGGCGATGGTGTCGTTCACGAACGAGGCTCTCTTCTCCGAGCAGGTTTTGGTGTCCGTGTCGGGCCCGGGATTCCGTCACGAAATCCGTGACGGAATCCCGGGCCGTGCGACTAGCCGGCCTTCTTCAGGGACGAGGCGACCTCGTCGGCCATGGCGGTGATGGCGTAGTTCCAGCGGCGGGCCGCGTTCAGGACGGCCATCGGGGAGGGCTGTTCCTCGAGGTCCGCGCGGATGGATCCGAGGGTCAGGTGGAAGCGGGCCTGTACGGCGACGAGCGCGAGGTGCGCGGCGCCCTGGTCGTCGTCATCGGTGGTGTCGACGGGCTCGGAGACGGGCCACTGGCCCGGGACGCGGCTCACTGAACACCATCCACGCTGGTCTCGATCCAGCGGGCGATCTCGTCGAAGGACATCGCGATGCTGCCCGTGGCGAGGGCGTGCAGCGCCCGCATGCAGAGTTCGAAGCCGACGGCGTTCTCGGCCGCGGCCGAGGGCGTCGCGCCGCGGGCTGCCAGGTAGCGTTCTGCGGCGAAGGGCTCCGTCTCGTCCCACGGGGCGGGGGTCGTGGCCATCACTTCGACGGCGAGCATGAAGGCCTGGTCGCGGATCTCCTCACCGCGCCCCATGCTGTGGACGGCGGCGAAGTACTGGGCGCGTTCGGTGTGCGTCAGGGGGTTCACGCCGCCTCCTTGGTGACGTTGGACTGGTGGAAGATGACTCGGAGCCGGGCGCGCTGGGCGTCGGTGAGAGGCGGAGCCTGGGCGACGATCCGGTCGACGCGCTCCCAGTAGCCGGCGGGCCGCTCCGGCCGCGGTTCTACGGTTTCGGTCACTGGGCCTGCTCCTGTTCCAGCTGGCGGCGCATGGCGCGCAGGCCGTCGAGGAAGGTGTCGAGGTCGCCGATCACCGTGTCGAGTTCGGCGGCTTCGAGGCAGACGCCGTTACCGCCGGAGGTGAACGAGACCATCGGGGCGCCGGAGAACTCCTCCAGAGCGGACAACTCGGCGGTGAGGAGCTGGTTGGCGCGGCACGACATGCCCTCGGGGATGGGCATCGTGATGCGCGGCCCGGTGTGCTGGGTGTAGGGCTCGCCGTCATCGAAGTGGCGCGTGGTGCACATGCCCGGGCGGCACCAGGGGAAGTGGCCGGGTTCGGTCCTCGACTGAGCCGTGTGCACCTGCTCGATCAGGTCGATGAGGGGCTTGATCGGCCTTCGGCTGGTGACGCGCTTGATGACCTCGGCGTTGATCGCGGCTACGGGCTTGAGCTCTTCGAGCCCCAGGTCATTGACTGCCTGCGCCCAGACGCCGTAGACGAAGCCGGTGGCGAGGGTCTGGTGGGCGTGCTGAAGAGTGGCGCCGTCGATGCCGGCCAGGGCGAGGGCCGACAGCACCGTGTCGTACATCTCGCCGCCGGTCTGGCCGATGTTCGCCTTGGTGCCAGACTGCGATTCTGCTTTGATGGTCATAGAGCTTCCTTCGATCTGCTTGCTGGCGGATTCGTTGAAGTGCTCGACAGACGGCGTCGCGGTAGCCCCCGCGGCGCTGTTGTCGTTCTCTGCCTGAAGGGCCTGACGAGTCATGCGACACCTCGCTCGCCGGCGCTGATCCGGTCGGCGTCCTCGAGGCCCTTGAGCCAGGCGTCCACAGCGGACATCCGGTAAACGACATCGCGCCCCAGGCGAAAACCGGGCGGGCCGACGCGACGACGACGCCACGAGTGAATGGTGGCCACGGGCTTATTCAGGTACGAGGCCAGCTGCTTCGTAGTGAGCAGGGGAGATCCGTGAGACATGAAGACGGCTCCGTTGTGGGATGCGCCACCCGCAACCAATGTTGTGGATGTACCCACAAAACTACGCAACGTTGTGGGTCTCGTCAACAACAACGTTCGTATCCGGGGCAACGTTGTGGCTGCCGACCTTGTCTATGGCGCGGATTCCGGGCCCCCGTGCATCGAACGTTGTGGCTGAGGGTTGCTGGGTGATGCTCAACGTTGGTAGACAATGACCTCATGGCCACAACGACAGACCCGGACCGCTGGGCGGATCTTGGCGAGCTGATCGCCGAACGGCGCAGGCAGATGGGCATGGATCAGGCTCATCTTGCTGAGGCTGCCGGCGTTTCTGAGAACACCATCGGCAACTACGAACGCGGCCGGGTCCCAGCACGCGGGAAGATGCCGGCAGGCTACTGGCGCGTTGAGAAGGCGCTCAAGCTAGGTAAGGGGAGCTTTGAAAGCATCCTTGCTGGGGAAGGCGTGACCTTCGAGATTGACGGACCAGCCTCGGGGAGGATGCGCCTGAGGGGTCCTGATGAAATCGACGATCCTCACTTGAAAGCCGTGGTTGAAAAGGTTGGCGAGGCTCTGAACATGTCGGGACTCGCCATGGCATTCGCCGACCTCGCGCATCGATGGAACGCACCCGAGGATCTTCTTGACCAGTACAAAGAGGCGTTGGACAACTTGTTGGCGGGGATGTTCCAGCCTGGCTCCGGGCCGCCTGAACTGCAGCGATACCGGGAGGCGCAGGCGGCTGGGCTCACACCCGAGTCGGATGCAATGGAACGCAATCCGGAATTGGGGTGGGCGGCATACGCGGCTGATCCCGCAGAGGCGCGTCCGGCCGGCATGGGTGAGGAGTTGCGTGCTGCTCGGTGCGCCCGGGGCCTGAGTCGCGAAGAACTCAGCGACCTCACGCACGTGCCTGCTCGTATCATCAGCCTGATCGAAAGCGAGGACTTTACCTTTGCGGGGGCTTCTATGCATGCCCCGGTGTACATCAAACTGCTTGCCGAAGAGGTCGGGCTGGACGCGGAATCCCTCATTGAGCAATTCAGGCGGGACCATGTTGAGGGTCAGTAGCAGTTAGGCAGTCAAGGGTGCCCGTCCGTGTGATCAGGCACCCCGTTTCCACTTTGTCTCGATGGCCTGGTAGTCGAAGTACTCGCCGTCGGGCCGGCGGCCGCGCCCGATGGGCAGGATCGTGACGTCCAGAAGGGACCGCAGGACCGCGCGCTGTCGGTCCAGGCCGAGCTCCAGCCATGCCTTGCGTACATCGACAGCACCCACGAGATCCACGAGCGGATCCACCCGAGCAGCGCGCGCCAGCTGCTTGGTGACCCCTTCGAGCTGCTTGCGCGCGACGTCCGAGGCTTCGATGAACGCAGGCATTTCCATCTGGCCGGCACCCAGCGCGGCAGCCATGTCAGTGATCCGCCGCCGGATTTGCTCGCTCGCCACCTGCAGTTCGCCCACGTCGACGTTGTCAGGGCCGGGTGCCAGGAGGTCGACCGCATCGGGGCGGGCCAGTCGTTCCACGATGAGGTCCGTGACGTACTCGTCCACCTTGTGCGCCTGGCGGGTTCCCCCGTGCCCGGTGATGCATCGATAGCTCGGCTTCGAGCTACTGCCGGCCCGGCCGCACTTCATCGTGCTCTCGCACCCAGGGAGCCCGCACTTGTAGATGAGGGAGCCCAGCCACCTCGGCTTCGCGCCGCGGGCCGACTGCCGGTTTGGGTTGCTGAGGATGGCGACGACGCCACGGAACTCGGCCTCATCGACGATGGCATCCCATCCGCCGCGGCCGATCTCCTCTCCCTTGTATACGGCGATCCCGGCGTTCCTGGGGCGCATCAGCAGCAGCCGTGCGTCCGTCGGCCGCATGACGTTCCCCAGCGTGGACCGGATCCCCTCGTTCTCCATCCAGCGGGTCCAGCTCAGCACGGATCCTCCCTTGAGGATCAGCTTTGTGCCGTACTTCAGGGCTTCGGCTTCCTCAGGGACCTCCTTGTTCATGTCGAGCACAGGGACGGTGACTTCTTCACCCGTCTCCTTGACGACCTTCTTGCGGGTCTCGCCTGTCGGTACGCCCCAGCCGAAGGGACGGATCCCGCCGCCCCACTCGCCCGCCTTGGCCTTCTGCTGCCGTTTCCGGGAGATGCGGACACCCTTGTGCTCGGACTCCTGGCGGGCGACGGCGCCGAGGATGCGTGCGGTCATCCTGCCGGACGGCGAGCTCAAGTCGATGAGCCCGGCCTGCACGGTGTGTGTTGCCACGGCCCTGCGTTCCGACAGGGCGATGTACTCCTCAAGTTCGTCCGGCCGCCGGTGCAGACGGTCGGTGTGCCAGGCCAGCACCACGGTGGCGTCGCCGTCCTCGAGGCCGGCGAACATCTCGATGTAGTCCTTGCGGGGCTTCCCGGAGTACGCCGAGAGGTCGTTGTCCTCGAAGACACGGACGACCCGGTACTCCACTTCCGGGGTGGAGAGGCGCTTGGCCAGGGCGTGGCAGTCCTCGATCTGGCGCTGAGTACCGAGGTGGGCGCCGGTCCTATCCTGGGAGATGCGGGCGTAGATGTAGCAGCGGAGGGCGCGCCGTGCGGTCTCGACCGCGACCTGCAGGTGTGTCGACATGGCCCAAGTGTGCCGGAATAGGTGTGCTCTTGGTGCTGGTTCGGGCCGCCCACCCAGATGGCCGTCTTCACCCGGACCCAGGACCAGGCCCAGGCCCAGGACCCGAACCAGGCCCAGGCCCAGGTCCAGCACCCGAACCAGACCCCGACCGCCGCGAAGGAGGAACAGGCATGACCACCGAGACCGTGAACCCGGCCGACACCACCCCGGCCCGCACCCTGCCCGTCACCGACCTGTCCCTCGTGGTCCTCGTCGGCGCCACCGGCTCCGGCAAGTCCACCTTCGCCCGGCGCCACTTCAAGCCGACGGAGATCGTGTCCTCCGACTTCTGCCGGGGGCTCGTCGCCGACGACGAGAACGACCAGTCCGCGAGCAAGGACGCCTTCGACGTCCTGCACTACATCGTGGGCAAGCGCCTCGCGGCCGGGCGGCTCGCCGTCGTCGACGCGACCAACGTGCAGCAGGAGGCGCGGCGTCAGCTCGTGCAGCTGGCCCGTTCGTACGACGTGCTGCCCATCGCCATCGTCCTCGATCTGCCCGAGGAGGTGTGCCGCAGCCGGAACGCCGCGCGTCCCGACCGTGCGGACATGCCGGCGCACGTCATCCAGCGCCACCGCCGCGAGCTGCGCCGCTCGCTGCGCGGCCTGGAGCGCGAGGGCTTCCGCAAGGTGCACGTGTTGAAGTCCGTCGAGGAGGTCGAGGCCGCCCAGGTCGTCCTGGAGCGCCGCTTCAACGACCTGCGTCACCTCACCGGCCCCTTCGACATCATCGGTGACATCCACGGCTGCCGTTCCGAGCTGGAGACCCTGCTCGCCAAGCTCGGCTACGTCGACGGGCACCACCCCGATGGCCGCACGGCGGTCTTCGTCGGCGACCTCGTCGACCGTGGCCCCGACTCGCCGGGCGTTCTGCGCCGGGTGATGGCGATGGTCGCCGCGGGCGACGCCCTGTGCGTCCCGGGCAACCACGAGAACAAGCTGGGCCGCTGGCTCAAGGGCCGGAAGGTCCAGGAGACGCACGGCCTCGCCGAGACCATCGAGCAGCTGGGGCACGAGAGCGAGGAGTTCCGGGCCGAGGTCGGTCGGTTCATCGAAGGGCTCGTCAGCCACTACGTCCTGGACGGCGGCAACCTCGTCGTCTGCCACGCCGGTCTGCCGGAGAAGTACCACGGCCGGACGTCGGGCCGGGTGCGCTCGCACGCGCTGTACGGGGACACCACCGGCGAGACCGACGAGTTCGGGCTGCCGGTGCGCTACCCGTGGGCGGAGGAGTACCGCGGTCGGGCCACCGTCGTGTACGGCCACACCCCCGTGCCGAACACCTCCTGGATCAACAACACCCTCTGCCTCGACACCGGAGCCGTCTTCGGCGGAAAGATGACCGCGCTGCGCTGGCCCGAGCGCGAACTCGTCGACGTACCGGCCGAGCGCGTCTGGTACGAGCCGGCCCGGCCGCTCGCGACCGAGGCGCCCGGCGGGCACCAGGGACGGCCCCTGGACCTGGCGGACGTGCACGGCCGGCGGATCGTGGAGACCCGGCACCTGGGCAACGTCGCCGTGCGCGAGGAGAACGCGGCGGCCGCCCTGGAGGTGATGAGCCGGTTCGCGGTCGACCCGCGACTGCTCACCTATCTGCCGCCGACGATGGCGCCCACCGCCACGTCGAAGGAGGAGGGCTATCTGGAGCACCCGACCGAGGCCTTCGCCCAGTACCGGGCGGACGGTGTCGAGCGGGTCGTGTGCGAGGAGAAGCACATGGGCTCCCGAGCGGTGGCCCTGGTCTGCCGGGACGCCGACGCGGCCCGCGAGCGCTTCGGCGTGGACGCCGAAGGGGTCACCGGCGCGCTGCACACCCGTACGGGGCGGCCCTTCTTCGACGATCCCGCCGTCACCGAGCAGGTGCTCGACCGGCTGCGGGCGGCGATCGGCGCCGCAGGGCTCTGGGACGAGCTCGACACGGACTGGCTGCTGCTCGACGGCGAACTGATGCCGTGGTCGCTCAAGTCGGCCGGGCTGCTCCGCGCGCAGTACGCGGCGGTCGGCGCGGCCTCGGGCGCGGTCTTCCCCGGTGCGATCTCCGCGCTCGAACAGGCGGTGGCGCGCGGGGTCGAGGGGATCGACGGGCTGCTCGCGAAGCAGCGGGAGCGGGCGGTGGACGCGGAGGCGTTCACCGAGGCGTACCGCAGGTACTGCTGGCCGACCGAGGGTCTGGAGGGCGTGCGGTTCGCGCCCTTCCAGCTCCTGGGGGCGCGCGGACGCTCGCTCGCGGCCGTCCCGCACGACGAGCAGCTCGCCTGGCTCGACCGGCTCGTGGAGCACGATCCGACCGGGCTGCTCCAGGTCACCCGGCGGCTCGTCGTCGACACGGGCGACGAGGCCTCGGTCCGTGCCGGTGTCGACTGGTGGCTGGAGATGACCGGAGCCGGTGGCGAGGGCATGGTCGTCAAGCCGCTGGCCGCGCTCGTCCGCGACGGCAAGGGCCGGCTCGGCCAGCCGGGCGTCAAGGTGCGCGGTCGGGAGTACCTGCGGATCATCTACGGCCCCGAGTACACCCGGCCGGAGAACCTGGAGCGGCTGCGGCAGCGTTTCCTCGGCCACAAGCGGTCGCTGGCCCTGCGGGAGTACGCGCTCGGCCTCGAAGCCCTCGACCGGCTCGCGGAGGGGGAGCCGCTGTGGCGGGTCCACGAGGCCGTGTTCGCGGTCCTGGCCCTGGAATCGGAGCCGGTGGACCCGAGGCTGTGAGGCCTTGAAGGGACGCGAGGCCCTGCGGCCGTGACGCCGCGGGGCCTCGCGTTTGCAGTGCGCCGGAGCCGCGTGAGGCCCTGCGGCAGCGTCCGGTGAGCCGGTGAGCCGGTGAGCCGGTGAGCCGGTGAGCGAGTGACGCCGTGATGTCCTGTGGCCGTGCGGTCCTGATTCCCGGAAGCCCTCGCGGAGGCCCACCCCCTCGGGAGGGTGGGGCTCCGCGGGGGCTTCGGCGTGTGTTCGCCCGGCCTCCGCAGGGCCTTCGCACCGTCTTCGCGAGGTCTTCGCCCGGCCCCGACGGGGGGCGCAGGGGTGCCGGGCGCGGCGCTCCCCTGCGCCCCCCGTGCCCGTTGACGCATTTCTTCCGCACCCTCTAGCGTTCTTCACCCCATGACGTGACACAGCGTCAACAGTGTGACGCCACACGTCACTTGAGGTGGGAACACGCACACGAATACGCCGGTCGATCATCGGCGGTCGGTCTTCCCCGGAGGGCCCGAGGACGGTACGGGGGTGAGCGCGCGGTGAGTCTCTTCGGCCAGGACCGCTCCTTCCTCCACGCCCTCCCGGCGGCCGACCGGCGGTCCCTGATAGCCGAGGGCGCCCGGCGCGTCTACGAACCCGGGGAGGTGATGATCCGCGAACGCGACACCACCGCCTTCGTCCTCGCGCTCCTCTCCGGCTGGTCCGTCGTCTCCGTGGGCACCGAGCGCGGGTCGCGGCTCATCCTCGCCCTCCGGGGCGCCGGCGAGGTCGTGGGCGACCTCGCCGCCGTCGACCGGCGCCCGCGCAGCGCCAGCGTCACCGCGCTCGGCAGGGTCGAGGCGGTGGCGATCTCCGGCGACCGGTTCCGGCGCTTCCTCGCCGCCCGGCCGCACGCCACCTCGCTGATCATGCGGCAGCTCGCGACCCGGCTGCGGAGCGCCGACGTCGAGCGCCGTGCGCTCGCCTCCGAGACCGTCCTCCAGCGCCTCGCGGCCCGCCTCGTCGAGCTGGCAGAGCGCGCCGGGCGGCGGGCCGAGGCCGGGACCGTACTCGAACTTCCGCTGCCGCAGCACGATCTGGCGGCGGCCATCGGAGCGACCCGGGAGGCGGTGGCCAAGGCGCTGCGCCTGCTGCGGGAGCAGGACGTGGTCCGCACCGCGAACCGCACCGTCGTCGTGATCGACATGCGGGTCCTGGTGCTGCTCGCGGAGGGGCGCGCGCGCCCCGGCGGAGAACCGGCGGACGAATCTCCGCCGGGTGTGTAAACGGCTACATCGCCGGTCGCGGAACGCGGCCAGTCTGGACACGCATCACCACGGCACCAACGGCACCGGGGCAGCACACAGGGAGTCCGAGAGTGAGCAGTGCGGGAGTGAACGGGGAAGTGGGCGCGGACGTGGGCGGAGAAGTGGGCGGCATCCACCGGTTCGTCGTCTTCGGCGACATCTGCGGCTCCGGGACGCTCGACCTGGCCGAGAAGAAGCACCAGCGGGCGGCGATGTACGCCGCCTTCGACGACGCCTACAGCTCCGTCGGCGTCGAGCCCGGCACCTTCCACCAGGAGGACCGGGGGGACGGCATCCTCGCCGCCCTGCGGCCCGACGTGCCGCCGACCCTCATGGTCGGCCGGTGGATCGACACGCTGTACGAGAGCCTGCGCGCCCACAACCAGGGCCGGGCCAGGCCGCTGCGGCTGCGGATCGGGATGAACGCGGGGCTGGTGACCCAGGACCGGCACGGGCTCGTCGGGCGCGCGGTGGACCTCGCCGCCCGGCTCTGCGACAGCCCCCCGGCCAAGCGGATCATGAACGAGACCCCGGAGATCGACCTCGTGGTGGTCGTCTCCGACTGGCTGTACGGGAACGTGGTCGCCGAGGGCGGGCGGTACGTCGAGCCGGACCACTACCGGTCGGCCCGCATCCGGTCCAAGGAGACCGACGAGGCCGCCTGGTTCCACGTACCGCGCAGGCCCGCGCCGCCGCTGATCGGGCGCGACGGGGAGCTGCCGCCCGAGGGGGAGCTGCCGCCCGAGGGGGCGGCACGGACCGGCGTTGGGCCGTCGCGGGGGGACGGCCCAACGCCCCGGCCCGTGGGCGGGAACCGTGAGTACCACGTCGGGGGCGACCTCCTCGACATCCACGGCAATACGATCCACGGCGGGTTCACCGGAATCCGCAAGGACTCGGGCAGGGACTCCGGCTCCCGATCCGGTTCTGGTCCTTGTTCTGGTTCCGGTTCTGTTTCCGGTTCCGGTTCGGGCTCCGGTGCGGTCTCCGGAGTGGGTGAGCCGGAGTGAGCGACGAGGACGACGCGCCGCAGGGCGACTCCCCGGACGGCGGGCACGGCCACGGCGACCGGAACGAACCGTCGGACCGGGTCGGCGATCGCGGCGGTGACCGGGGTTCCGATCGCGGACCGGACCGCGGCGGCGACCGGGGGGACCGCGACAGGGACCGGGACCGCGACAGGGACCGGGACGGCGGGTCCGAGCGGGGTGACGGCGCCGAGCAGCCCCGCGAGCCGAGCGTGTTCGCGGCCGCCGACCGAGGGCCCCTCGGCGGCGAGAGCGACACCGGCGGGGCCGCCACGGCACGCCGGGCCGTCCGCACCTGGGCCGGCGGCGCCGCCGACCGCCTCACCACCATCCACGGCGACGGCACCGTCTTCGAGGGCAACCAGATCTTCGCCCTGTACGGCTCCGAACGCACCGCGCACTTCGTCCAGGGGCCCGTCCCGCCCGAGACGCTCGACCACCTGGGCCGGGTCTACTGCGCCACCTCCGGCTACCGGCGGATGCGGGACCGGCTCCGCGACCACCGGGTCCTCGTCCTGTGCGGCGAACCCGGCAGCGGCCGCAAGGCCACCGCGCTCGCCCTCCTCGACGAACTGACCGGCGGCAAGGTCTTCCGGCTCGACCCGCGCCACGGCGTCGACGAGATCACCGAGGAGGTCCTCCAGGAGAGCGGCGGCCACCTCCTGGAGCTGCTCACCGAGGACGTGCGCGAGGCGGAGGGCGAGCCGCGCGCCGCGCGCTCCGGCCGGGGCGAACACGCCGCCGTCGCCCGCCGTTCCGTCACCCGGCTCTCCGAACTGCACCTGGACCGCTTCGGCGATCTGCTGCGCGGCCGGGACGCGTACGGGGTCGTCCTCGTCGAGAACGGTGAGCTCGCCGACCGGCTGCTGCGCGGCCGGTACGGGATGTACTGCCCGCCGCCGCCGGCCGACGAGGTCCTTCACCGCCACCTCTGGAACCAGCTGCGCGCCGAGTCCGACCAGGCCCTCGGCGACGCCCGGGCGCGCGGCGCGCGGCGGGACGTCGTCGAGGCCCTCGGCCTGGAGGAGCTGCGTCCCCGCGAGGCCGCGCGGCTCGCCGACCACCTCGCCCGGCACTGGCGCGGCGAGGTGACGGACGAGGAACTCCTGGCCGAATGCGCCTCCTTCGTACGCTCCCAGGCGCGGGAGTGGTTCGCCGGAGCCGACCGTCCGGGCGCCGTCCCCGAGGCCCTGCCGGCCCTGAACGCCGGGGCGTTCCGTATCGCCGTCGCCGTCTTCAACGGCTCCGCGTACAGCCTCGCCGCCGAGGCCGCCGAACTCCTCGCCTGGGAACTCGCGGTCACCCTCGACCCCGAACACCCGCCGGGCCGACGCCTGTTCGGGACGCACGCCGAGCACCGGCCGGTGCAGGCGCGGGCCGTCCTGGAGGACGGCGAGCTGGACCTCGGCCCGGCCAAGGTGCCCGTGCGGGCCGTCCGCTTCCAGGGCGAGGCGCTCGCCGGAGCCGTACTCGGCGAGATCTGGCACGGCTACCACAACGTCCGCGGCCCGGTGGCCCGCTGGCTGCGCTCGCTGTGCGACGACCCGCGCCCCGAGGTGTGGGTGCGGGCCTCCATCGCGGCCGGGGTCCTCTGCTCCTGGGACTGGATCCACGGCTTCCGCGAGCTGGTGGTGCCGCTCGCCGTGACCGACGATCCGGTCGCCCGCATGGCGGCCGCCACCGCGCTCGCCGAGTCCGCCCGCGACCCGCGCGTCCGGCCCGCCGTCGCCGACGTCCTCAAGAACTGGGCCGCGTCCGACGACGAGATGCTCGTCAGGACCGCCCTGCTCGCCCACGGCTACGTGCTGGCCGCCGGTGGCGTCTCCGGATCGCTCGACGCGATCGCCCGGGTCGTCAGGGCCCGCGAGGCGACCGACGTCGAGGTCCTCGTGCCCGCCGCGTTCAGCGTGGCACGGCTGCTCGCCTGCGGCGAGCCCGCGCCCGTGCTCCGACGGCTCCGGCAATGGCTGGAGGACGGCCGGCTCAACCTCGCCAACCTCGTCCACCTCGCCGTCATCCGCGCCCTGAGCACCCGGACCACCCACCTGTGGGGGCTGCGGGAGGTGCCGGAGCTGGACGGACACGCGGCCCGCCCGCTGCTGATCGCGCTGCTCGCGACCCGGCCCGAGCTCGCCCCCGAACTGGCCGCGCTGCTGCGGTCCACGCTCACCACCGCCCGCTCGGGGGAGTCGGCCCTGGAGGCGCTCGGCGGGATGCTCCGGCGGGCCGCGAAGGACCCGGAGTCGCTCGGGCACGTCCGTGCCTTCCTGCCGCGCCTCGCGGTGGACCGGCGTGACCGGGACCGGCTCAGGGGCCTGCTGAACGAACTGGTCCGGGACCGTGACCGGCCCCTGGACAGAGGCGCGGCGCGCCGGATGTGGGACGCCGTGACGGAAGGAGCGAACCGATGACCGGGCCCGAGCAGGACAGGAACCCCCGGCCCGACGAGCGGACGCGCTGGGTCGGCCGGGACCGCGACGACCGCGGCCGCGACGGCGGGCGACGGGACGAGCGGGCGCGCGACGAGCGGTTCCGGGCCGAGCGGGCACGGGACGAGCGGGCACGGGGCGGTCGCGACCGGGACGACCGGGAGCGACAGCAGCGGTACGCGGGGCAGCCCGGCGACGGGCAGCGGTACGGCGGGCAGGGGCACGAAGGCCAGAACGGCGGCGGCCGGCACGCCGGAGGCCGGGACGAGGACGAGGACCTGGACATGGACCCGGACGAGGAGCTGGACCGAGAGCAGCGTCAGCGGCAGGGCGGGGGGCGCGTCCGGGGCCGGGGCGGGCGCTGGAGCGGGGACGACGACGGCGGGCCCGGTGCGGGGTCCCGCTCCGGCGAGCGGCCGCGCGGGCCGCTGATCGCCGAGTACGCGCCCCCGTACCGCCGCCGGAGCGGCAAGGTGGCGGCGGTGCTCCTCTACCGCAACGGCGGCCACCGGGTGGTCTGGCCGGACCGCGTGGAGGACGTCAACAAGCCGATGCTCGGCTCCGCGTACACCGTCTTCGAGGTGCAGCTCGGCCGCAACGTGACCGAGTTCAGGCTCCAGTTGCCGGCCGCCGGGGACGGCGTCTTCTTCGAGGCCGTCGCCCGGGTCCAGTGGGTGGTGACCGATCCCCATCTCGTCGTCCGCGAACAGGTCGAGGACGTCGCCGAGTTGCTGCACGACGAGCTGCTCGACGGGCTGCGCAGGATCTCCCGGCGGTTCCGGATCACCGAGGCGCAACGAGCCGACGAGGCCGTACGCGAGGAACTGAGCGCCGGCCGCCTCAGGTTCGGCGCGGACATCGGGCTGCGGACCCGCGTCCATGTCTTCGTGGACCTCGACGACTCCGTCAAGGCCGAGGTCTCGCGCCGGGACCGGGTCGGCGTGACCATGGAGGCCGACGAGCGCGTCGCCGAGGCCGAGCGGCGCAGGGAGGCCGCCGAGCGTGCCCTGGTCGCCGACCGCGCCCGCGAGATGGAGGACCTCTTCCGGCGCGGCGACCTCGCCCAGATCGCCCACCACATGGCGATGCACCCCGACAAGCAGTGGGAGATCCGCACCCAGCTCCAGCGCGAGCGGCGCGAGGGCCAGGAGGACTACCTGGCCGTCTTCAACCGCCTCCTCGACACCGGAGTCCTCGAACGGCACGACATCGGCGAGCAGATGTACCAGGTGCTCATGTACCTGCGGACGCAGACCGGCACCGTCCTCGACGGCATCACCGACCGGGTGCTCAACCCCTCGGGGAACCCCCCGCCGCGCCGCCTCGCCCTGGAGGACGCGGCGCCGGAACCGAACCGCCCCGACTGGTACGAGGAGCAGGACCACGGGGACGCCCCGGCCCCCGGCGGGCCCCGCGTCTACGAGCCGACCCGCGTCGAATCCGGTTCCGAGCGGGAACGGGAGCGGGGCAGGGCGCGGGAGAGGGGCCGCGACGGGGACGACCGTGACCGCGCCCGCGCGCGGGACCGGTACGACGACAGGGACGACGACGGACACGACCGGTACGAGGACGGTGACCCGTACCGGCGGAGCGACGCCTACGAGCGGAACGACCGGTACGACCGCGACGACCCCTACGACAGGGAGAGGCGCGACCGCACCCGGCGACCCGCCCGTCCGGCCCGGCCCAGCTCCGATTTCCACGACTGGGACGACGAATGACGACGGCCCCGGGGCGTGGGCAGGACCCGACGAGGGCGACGCCCACCGCGCCGGACCCTGCGAGGCCCACCGCGCCGGACCCTGCGAGGCCCACCGCGCCGGACCCAGCGAGGCCCACCGCGCGGGACCTCGCGACGCCCACCGCGCCGGACCCCGCGCGGGACCTCGGTCCGGAACCCGCGGCGGACCCCGCGCCGAGCCGGGCCCCGGCCCGGACCGCGGCGCCGGTGACCGTGCCCGTACCCGTACCCGCCGAAGAGCTCAGGTTCATGGCCGAACGGCTGCTCGCCACCGTCCGGGAGGACATCGGCCGGGCCGACACCAAGGCCGCGATCCTGCTCTCCGGCGCCCTCGCCTTCCTGGCGGTCGTCTTCTCCGGAGACCGCGCCCTCCTCCCCGACTCCGGACCCGGGCTCGCCCTCCTGCTCCTCGCGGCCGCGCTCTGGACGGCCGGTGTCCTGATGCTCGTCTCGGTGGTGCTGCCCCGCACCCGGATCGGGGCCGACCGCACGTTCCTGCGCGAGCTGACGGGCGGACCGTCGGAGACCGCGCTGCGCGAGCGGCTCTCCGCACCCGGCGCGGACGCCACCGGCTGGCTCCTCGAACAGGCCAGCGTGCACGGCCTCGTGCTCGCGGCGAAGTACCGGTGGCTGCGCCTGGGCGTGTCCGCGCTCGCGCTCGGCGCCCTTCTGGCCCTCTTCAGCGAACTGTGGTGAGAGAGAACATGCAGTGGACCAACAAGGGGGGCGCCCTGCTCCTCGCCGGAGCGTTCCTCGCGCTCGCCGGGCCGCTCGCGGCGACCACCGCCTCGGGCGCGCCCGGCGTCTCCGGGGCGCGGGCGCTCCCCCGTACCGCTCCCGCAGCCCTCGCCGACCCCGCGGAAGGCCCCGACCCCCTCGACTTCGCCGTCGTCGTCGACCAGTCGGCGAGCCTCGCCGACAAGGATCTGGCGCGCGAGACCGAGGCGGCGGCGCTGCTCGTCCAGGGGGAGATATCGGAGCGTTCCCGGGCGGCCGTCATCGGCTTCGGCAGCTCGGAGAGGCGCGGCCAGTCGCCCGTGCGCGAGGTGTGCCAGCTCACCGTCGCCGACGCGGCGGGCCGCGAGCGACTCAGCGACTGCGTCCAGGAGCTGGGGCGCCGCGACACCGCCCGGATGGGCCCCGGAACCGACTTCCCGGCCGCCGTCCGGCAGGCCGTCACCCGCCTCACCGGAGCCGCGGCCGGACCCGGCACCGGGACCGGCGGAGCCGGGAAGCCGGGCACCCCCAAGGTCGTCTTCCTGCTCACCGACGGCAAGCTCGACGTCGCCGACAGCCCCGAGTACGGCACCGACCGGGAGAGCCGCCAGTCCAACGGGGCCAAACGGCTCACCGAGGAACTCGCCCGCGCCCGGGCGGCCGGCGTCCAGATCTGGCCCCTCGGCTTCGGCGGCGAGCTCGACCGCGCCTCCCTCACCGCGATGGCCGAAGGCGGCTACCGCGGCGCCTGCTCCGAGATCCCCGGCTCCGCCCCGCGCATGCGGGTCGTCGACACCTCCGCCGAGATCGACAAGGCCCTCCAGGAGACCTTCGCCGCCGCCCGCTGCGCCCGGATCGCGCACGGCACCGTCGGCAAGCCGCCCGCCGACCTGACCGTCACCATCCCGCCGATCGCCACCGACGGCTCCCTCACGGTCGCCAAGCACGACCCCAAGGTGCAGGTGACCTACTACGACCCGGCGGGCCGCAAGGTGCCCGTCCGGGGCGAGTTCGACGGCTCCTCCTTCGAGGTCAGCGGACAGAACGGCCCCGTCGAGGCGCTGCGCGTGAAGAACCCGCTGCCCGGTGCCTGGCGGGTGCACATCGAGGCGCCGGCCGGCCACCGCGACCGCGAGGTCGCCGTCCGGGCGATCTGGCAGGGCCGGCTGCGCTCCGCCGTCGTCCTCGACCCGGCGTCCCCGCGCGCCGGCGAACAGGTCAAGGTCGAGGTGCAGATGCAGACCCGGCGGGGGGTCGTCATCACCGACCCGCGCCAGCTGGCCGGCCTCTCGGTCGCGGCCGACCTGAGCGGCGAGGGCTTCGGCCCCGTCGGCTTCCGGCTCGCCGACGACGGCAAGGCTCCCGACGCCAAGGCCGGCGACGTCCGGTTCACCGGCACGCTCACCGTCCCCGCCGGCGCCACCGGCGCCCTGGAACTCGTCACCCGCATGGAGGCGCCCGGGATCACCTCCGACCGGCGTCCGCTGCACGCCGTCACCTCCAAGGGCGCGCCCAAGGTGACCGCCGCCCTCACCGTCGACGGTGACACCGTGCACCCCGGTGCCACCGTCCGCGGCACCCTCGACGTCACCAACAACGACTCCGCACCGCACACCCTGCGGCTGGGCCTCGCGGACCAGACCCCGGGGGCCGAACTCGCCGTCGCCCCGGCGACCGTCACGGCCCCGCCGAACGGCAGCACCCGGATCCCCTTCACCGTCACCGTCGGCAGGAACACGCCGTTCGGCGTGCTCGGCGGCCAGGTCACCGTCGTGGACACCGCGGACGGCGACCGGACCCTGCGCGGCGCGCTCCTGAACGTCCGGGTGGTGGAGCCGCCGACCTGGTGGGAACGCTGGTGGAAGGCCGTGGTCGGCGGGGCCGTCGCCGTCCTCCTCGTGGGCGCCTTCGTCGGCATCCGGCTCTACTTCCGGCGCCTTCGCCGCGACCTCACCGGCGTCACGCTCGAACTCTGCCAGGAAGGACGGTCGCTCGACTCGCTGACCGTCCGCCGCGGGCAGAGCCCCGGCGGCGCCTTCGCCTTCACCGTCGACGAACCGTACGGGGCGCCGGCCACCCTCCGGCGCGTCCCCGGCGGCGGCTCCTCCGCCCACGTGCTGCGCCGCAACGGCGCGGGTGAGTTCCTGCTGCGTCCCCGCGGCGGCGCACAGGTTCCGGTGCGGACCGGCGAGCCGGCCGGGCTCGGCGACCACGAGCTGGTCGTACGGGGCGGCCGTCCGGCGCCGGCCGGAGGCCGGGGCACACCGTGGCTCCGTCGCCCTCGCCGTACCGGCGGCGGAGGCCGCAGCGCGGGTGGCACGGGCGCGGGTTCCGGCCGCCTCACCGGAACGGGCTCGGAGGGTTCCCCCGACGCCGGCGCATACGACGTCAACTTCTGAACGGGTCCCGAGGAGAACGACATGAAGATCTATCAGCCCATGCTCTTCGTCGGGCTCGGCGGCACCGGCGGACGCATCGGCAGCGAACTCGAACGCAGCCTGCGCCGGGAGCTGTGCGGCCCCGACGGCACCGACCTGGTCGACGGCGGCCGCCGCCTGCCCTTCCAGCTGCCCGACTGCCTCCAGTTCGTCTACGCCGACTTCAGCGAGGCCGAGCTGCTCGGCTACCCGCAGTTCAAGGCGAAGGGCGCCGAGGGCGCCGCCTTCGCCCGTACCTCCCGGATCGTCCGCGACCTGCTGCCCACCGACTTCGACTCCTCGCCCGAGGTGACGCGCATGCTGCGCGTCTCGGTCCCCGAGGAGACCCGGCTCTGGCTGCCGCCGAAGGCCCGTGAGCCGCGCGTCGCCCCGCTGAACAGCGGCGCCGGACAGCTGCCGACCGTCGGACGTTCCGCGCTCTTCGCGACCCTCCGCTCCGGGCTCGAACCCGTCCTGCGCCAGCTCCGCGAGGCGATCGGGTCCATCGGCCAGGCCGCGGGCGACCTGCGGCGGGTCGGCGGCGGCAAGATCCGGGGCTGCGACGTGTTCGTCGCCTTCTCCGTCGCCGGCGGCACCGGCGCCGGCATCTTCTACGACTTCATCCACCTCATCGGGCACGAGTTCCGCAACGCCCGGGTGCCCGGCGTGAAGATCTACCCGCTCGTCGTGATGCCCTCCGCCTTCCCGCCCGAGGCCGGCGGCGGACGCGAGGCCGAACTCAACTCCGCCCGCGCCCTCGTGGACCTCTCGCGACTCGTCGACGACCAGAACGTGCCCGACGCCGTCGACCAGGTCGGCGACCTGGAGGACCGCGGGCGGCTCAGCGTCACGTACCCCGGCGACGGCGTCGTGGCGCTGCGTCCCGCCACCATGCAGACCGCCTTCCTCTTCTCCAAGCCCTCCGTCATCAACAGCGAGGACCTGCGTCGCTCCATCGCCGCCATGGTGATGTCGCTGATCGGCACCGACCTGGGCCAGGACAACGGCTCCGCGACCCGCGCCGAGGAGGACTACCAGTCCTTCGCCGCCAGCTTCATCAACAAGAGCGTGGAACGCTCCACCCCGGCCCGTACCGGAATCGGCTACCGGGGCATGTCCACCAGCCTCGCCGCCGCCCTCACCGTGCCCGTCGACGACCTCGCCGAGATCGTCGCCGCCCGGCTCCTCGCCCAGGCCGTACGCGGTATGACCGAGCGGGCCCGGCGCCCCGACCGGGAGGGACAGAACCACGTCAGGGAGCTGTTCAACCGCTCCGGCATCGGCCGCCTCTGGACCCGGGACGCACCGGACGTACCGCTGCCCGAGCAGCTCCCCCGGGGGAAGACGAGGATCACCCAGGAACTGCGCAACAGGCTCGGGGACATGGAGGAGTCCCTGCGCCGCCTCGACTCCGCTCTCGCCCGCGAGATCCCGCGCCTCACCGAGGACTTCAGGCCGAGCACGGGGGTCCGCGAACTCCTCGGATCCATGGACCCGTTCCAGATCAAGGTCATCCTGACCGGCCTGCCCGGCCACCCCGACCGGGTGGCGAGGGAAGGCTTCACCGGCATGATCGACAACCGGCGGAACGAACCCGAACGACCCCCGAACGTCCACACCGCCGCGCCCGGCATCCCCCCGATCAAGGGCCCCGTGGGCGGGGTCGTACCGGCCCGGTGGAGCGACCCCGACGTCCAGGACGCGCTCGCCGCCCAGCAGGCCTGGTACCAGTGGCGGGCCCGCACCCTCTGGCACCACGGCTGGCAGAACGGCGAGGCCCAGTGGCGGCCCTCCCTGAGCAAGGCCGGCTCCGAGATCGCCGAACTCGTCAAGGCGCTCCGCGCCCACGAGCAGGACGAGGGCAAGGCATTCGCCGACAGCCGTCGCGACCTCTATCGCGACGACCGTGCGGGCATCGCCTATCTGCTGCCCCCGCAGAACACCCTGCGCGCCTTCTACGACGACGTCATCGACCGGCTGGCCCAGAGCGAGGGCCTGCCCGAGGGCGCCGACGCCGCGGGTCTGCTCGGCCGGATCGTCGGCCCCGAGGACTGGCGGCGGGCCCTCGACTCGGTCCGCCGGTCGTCCGGCGCGGCGGTGAAGGAGATCAAGCAGGTCGTCGAACGGCGGGTCAAGCGGCTCTTCGGCGAGGCCAACGAGGACGCCTTCGCACGCCCCCTGCTGCCCTCCATGGAACTGCTGCTCCGGGCCGCCGCGGGCGACGAGACCGCCGAGGCGAAGATCGACCCGCGCTGGCTCGACCAGTTCCGCTCCCGTCTCGCCGGACTCATCCCGGTGGGATTCGTCCCGGACGGCAGCGGCCCCCTCAAGATCCTGATCGTGCATCCGGCGAGCGAGTCCGACGGCCGCGCCCGCGAGTACCTGGAGCAGGCACTCAACCTGCCCTCCCGGGTGACACCGGAGAGCCGGGCCGGCGACACCGACTCCATCACCGTCGTGTTCTTCCGCAGCGGTATGAACCTCACCGACATCTCCGAGGTCCGCAACGTCCTCAGCCTCTGGTCCGAGGCCCGGGACTCGGCCGGCGAGGACGACTTCCTGCACTGGCGCCAGCGGCTCGGCTACGAGGACGACTGGCTGGTCTCCACCGAACACGACCGGCAGCGCATCCTGCACCGGCTGCTCTGCGCCATGTGGAACGGGCACATCGACACCGAGGGCCCGGCCGGCTCGCCCCACCGCGTCCGCATCCGCCTGCAGGACGGCGAGTCGGCGACGATGGCCCTGCGTCTTGAGGACTTCGACGGTTCGCTCACCAGCTGGGCGGGGCTGCTGCGCGCGTACGAGCGGTGGGCGCTGCTCGACGAGGGGCAGATCATCGAGCAGTTCTGCGAACGCCTCATGCAGGCCCTGCCCAAGGGCCTCGCGCAGGTCCCGGCGCCGCCGTCACCGCTCTTCACCCACTTCGTGGAGCAGGTCGCGCCGCGCCAGCTCGCCCTGATCGACGAACTCGTCGCCGAATACGGGGAGTACGGCGAATCGGACATCGAATGGCTCGCCCCGCTGCGTCACTTCTGGGAGGTCACCTTCCCCGGCGCCCTCGACATGCGCTTCCCGAGGTCGGCCCGGGCGACCCGGTCGAGCCTGCGGCTGCTGTACGAACGGCACGCGCCACGGGCCGGCGCGGTGCCGGGCCAGGGCCACGCTCGGGGTCAGGGTCAGGGTCAGGGTCAGGGGCAGGGCCACGGTCAGGGCCAGGGCGGCGGTCCGCATGTGGTGCGGCGCCCCAGGTCGTACGAGAACGGCCACCGTCCCGGGTACGAGAGCGGTCCCCCGCCCGGGTACGAGAGCGGCCACCACCCCGCGTACGGGAACGGCGCCGTTCCCGATCCCCGTACCGCCTACGGGAACGGGGACGCCCCCGGCCCGGGTCCCGCGGCGCCGCCGCCGCGGCGGAACTCCGCCTTCGAGGGCGACTGGGAGACGGAACCCGAGCCCGACTACGAACCCGACTACGGACCCGAGTTCGGTCCCGACTTCGACGACGAGCCCTACCGCCGCGACCGGGCCGGGGAGGCGGAGTGAGCGCGCGCGTCCTCCCCGAACGGCCGCTGCCCGGCCACGCCGTCTGCCTCGACCTGCGGACGGCGGGGGCGTACGACCCCGACGCCGTCGTGCGCTCCGCCCTGGACGCCCCGCAGCCCGGCGGCGAGCGCCGCTTCCTCGTCCTCGACGAGGCAGACCGGCTCGTCTCGCACCAGCTGCTGTACGAGCGGCTCTCCTCCTACGGGCCCGCCCGCATCGTCTGCCTGGCCGTCGGGGTCCGGGGCGAGCGGACCGTGCGCCGCACCCTCACCCTCCGCCCGCCCGCCGCCGGTGTCCTGTGGGTGTTCGACACGACGGAGGACGGCGTCCCGGCCGAGGCGGTGCTGCGTCCGCTCGTCGACGTCCTGTCCACTCCCGAGGTCTTCGACGCGGTGCTGCGGGCGCTCGGCGAGGTGGTGCACGGCGTCGCCGTGCCCGCCGTGCGCGTCCTGGAGCACGACCTCACCGACGAGGCTCGGGCGCGCGCCTGGCGGCAGGCGGTGGAGGGGCTCACCGGCCCGGAGGTCCCGGCCGGCACCGCCTCGGCCGAGCAGGTGCCACCCGCGCTCGCGCTGCTGCTCGACGAGGGCATGCCGCGCTCGCTCGCCGACCATCGATGGCTGCCCGCCCAGGGGCGGGCGGGGCTCCGGCTCGCCGGCTGCGACGAGGCCGTCCAGGACGCCGTCGACGGCTACCACCGGGTGCGGGGCGCGGCCGGACTCCTCACCGGGGCCGGCCGGACGGTCGATCTGCCGGGGGACATCGAGCGGGTGGCGGGGGAGCTGGAGCGGTTCCGGATCGCCGTCGCGGACGCGTTCGCCGCCGCGGGCGGCAGCCGACTCACCGTCGAGCACCGGGGAGTGCTGCGGGACCGGGGCATCGAACTGCCCGAGATGCCACGGGAGATCTCGCGGGCCGGAATCGTCCCCGCCCTCCGCGACCACACCTACGAACTGATCGGCAAGGGGCTGCCGTTGCGTTCCGTGGCGGCCCGGCTCGCCGCGCTCTCCGCGCGCACCGCGCCCGTCGGCAGCGCCTCCCGGCTCGCCCGGCTCGACGCGATCTGCGGGCCGGAGCGGCTGCGTCGGCTCGGCGGCCGGTATCCGTTCACGGCCGGCGGTTCGCGGCCGGTCGCCTTCGCCGTGACCGGCCTCCTGGCCCTCCTCGCGGGAGTCTGGCCGGTCCTCGGCTGGGTCCTCGGCCCGGCCGTCGGCGTGCTCGCCGCCGGGCTCGCCCATCTGATGCTGCGCCGCAGGCCGAACCGTTCACCGGACGGGCGGATCGACGGAGGCGGCGCCACGGGAGCGGCGCCCCGGCTCTTCGGCGGAGTGCTCGGCGGTCCCGTCGGGGCGGGCCTCGGCCAGTTCCTCGGCCTGCCGCTGTGGGCGGGGGCGGTGGCCCTCGCGGTGGCCCTCGCGGCGGTCGTCCTCCTCGCGCTGCGCGACTGGAGCCGGGCCGTGGACGCATGGTGGGCCAGGGCGGACCCGGAGGACGCCTGGCGGATCCTGCGTGAGGTCCAGAGCCTGGTGGTGACGACCGCCGTGCACGACTGGCTCTTCGCCGAGGTGCGGCACCACTGCTCGGCGGGCGCGGGCGCGGTGGCCCGACTGCTCCGCGGCCTCGCGGACACGGCCGACGCGCACGGCCGGGTGGCGTCCCACGCGAACGGGTACGCGTACGTGCCGTCGGCCGGCTCCGCCGGCTCTGCCGAGGGGGGATCCCGGAGGGACTCCGCCCGACCGCCGGAGCCGGACAGCGGTACCGCGGCGTGGAGTTGGGAGGACTGGGAGGGCGGCGCCGCGGACGACATCTGGTCGGACATGGACGAGGAACCGCCGTCGCCGGTACGGTCGCCCGCACCGAACGGGTCTCCGTACGCGTCCGACCCCTTCGGCCCCTCCGACGCGTTCGACGCCTCCGATCCGTTCGGCCCTCCCGGTCCGGCCGGCCCTTCCGATCCGTTCGGCCCTTCCGGTCCGGTCGACCCCTCAGGACCGTTCGGGCCTTCCGTTCCCTCCGACCGGGACTCCGCCCTCTCCGGCGGCGGCGGGGCGGGCTGGGCGGGACCGGGTGCCGGCCCCGGCCCCGAGCCCGTACCCGCGCCCGCGTGGCTCGAGCGGCGGTACGGCGACGGCGGCCCCCTGCTCGTCGACACGCTCGTCGGCGACCTGGTCGCCGGGACCCTGCTGATCCTCGACCGGTGCTGGGCCGGTATCGAGCGTGACCCCGGAGCCGTGGTGCCCGCGGTCCACGAGGAGCGCATCGCGGAGCTCCTCGGCGAGACCCGGGTGCGTCTGGAGCGCGACGTCGCCGCCTCGCCGCCGCCCCGGTACGACGGCCTCCGTGACCAGGACGCGCTCTCCGGCCTCGCCGCCTTCACCGACCGTTCCGACCGGCCCGACGCCGCCCGGCTCACCGGCGTCGCCCCGGACGCGGTGGCCCGGCTGATCCTGGCCGAGGACGACCCCGCCCGCACGGTCGCGCTCTGCGGCCCGGAGCACATGCGACTGCTCTCCCACGATCCGCTCGCCGCCCGGCAGGTCCGGTTCGTGCCGGAGGCGATGCGGCGCGGGGCCGCAGGGGACGACATCTGGCGGGGCATCGCCGAGGACGTCGTATGGACCGGTGCGGGACGCCACGCCGGAATCCTCCGTCTCGTACCACTGCGCGCGGACGTCGTGCACACCGTCCGCGCCGAGGAGGCGGGAGAACCGTGACCGACCCGAACCATCCGAACGACCGGCGCGACCCGGACCATCCGGACGACCGCAACCACGCCGCGGGCCCGAGCGGCCGAGGCCATGGCGCCGGCCCGAACCAGCCCATGGGCCCGGACCACCCCGACCACCTGAGCGAACCGAGCCCGCCGCCCCATCCGTACTACCAGGAACTGGAGTTCCTCACGCCCAGAGAGGCGCAGAGCCGCTTCGTCGTACGGTACGGGGAGGACCACAGGCCCCCCGGACGCCCCGGGTTCCTCGCACGCCGGGCCGTCCTGGGGGCCGGTGGCGTGCCCGTCGTGCAGTACCGGCTCGCCTCGTCCGCGCAGCGCGACCCCCAGGCGTACGGCCTCCTGGAGCGCGAGGTGGCGGCCTCGGTCGCCCTCGAACGGCGTTACGGGGGCGACAAGTTCGTCGGCATCCTCACCCGGATCGTGGGCTTCGACCTGACCGCCGCCGAACCCTTCGTGCTCTACCGGCCGCCGAGCGGGCGTCCGCTCTCCGACTGGGCGGGGCGGATCGGCGCCGAGGACCAGGAACGGATCACCGGCCAACTCGCCATGGCCGTACGCCTCCTGGGGGAACTGGGCCTCGTCCACCGGGCGATCACGCCCGAGAACGTCCGGTGGGACGGCGCCCGCGTACGGCTCTGCGAGCCGTACGCGGCGCTGCGGGCGGGAGAGGCGCGCCAGCCCTTCGGGGCGGCGCCCTGGGCCTCGCCCGAGCAGCGCGCGGGGCGCGGCAGCGTCGACCCGCGCGACGACCTGTGGTCCGTCGCCGAACTCGCCTACTACCTGCTCTCCGGCCGCCCCGACCGCGGGGAGGGCCCGCCCGCGGACCTCGGCGACTACCGGCGCCTCGCCGCTCTCCAGCACAGTGGTCTCTTCTCCCCGAAGGCGACGGAACGGCCGCACCCGGCCGATCTGTTGCGGCTCCTGTACGTGGCCGACCCGCTCGGGGCCGGGGCCGACACGGCCGATGTGCTCACACCGTTCCGTGCCCGGTACGACGCCCACCTCGCCCGGAAGCAGACACTGTCCCGGGGCGGCCGGCCGGACACGGGTCCTGCCCCGGCCCCGGAGGTCCCCGCCCGGGACCCGAACCCGTCGCTCGGCTCCCTGCTCTCCAAGATCTTCCGCAACGGAGAACCGCCCCGCGCCGCGCCGCGTGCCACCCCACCGCCCCGAGCGGCCGCCCCGCCCTCCGAACTCGTCCAGCCGCCTCCGTCACGCAGCCGGATGTGCCCGCACTGCCTGCTCCCCGTCGAGTACGACGAACGTCTGCTCGTCACCATCGACGCCAAGGGCAACCGCATCCCCCTGGACCTCAGGGCGGAACGCCGGCCGGGCCACCACGCGGACGCCCGGCGCAAGGCGTACCACCTGTGCCCGCACACGGTGGACGGCGACGAGGGGCACGAACTGCCCCTGCCCTACCTCACCAACGGCGAGCCGCTCTCCATCGCCCTGGTCGGCAGCTCCTCCGTCGGCAAGACCCACCTGCTCGCCGCCATGCTGGGCGAGATCGAGCTCGGCGGCCTCGAACCGTACGGACTGAAGTGCCTGCCGCTCAACCCCGAGGCACACCGCGCCTATCTGCGCGAGCGCGTCCAGAGCCTGCAGCAGGGACGGCAGCTGGGCCGCACCGGACAGCAGACGTTCGCCCGGTTCGCCGACGGGCTGCTCGTCTCGGCGGGCGGCGCCACACCCCGGCCCGTCGTCTTCTTCGACCTCGCGGGCGAGGACCTCGCCCAGGACAGCGAGGTCGGCCGCTTCCTCATGGGTGTCGACGCCTTCATCTTCGTCCTCGACCCGCTGCGCGCGCTCCGGCTGCCCTCCCTCGAACCGGTGAGGGAACAGAGCGGACTGCGGCTGCGCGAGCTCGGCGACGAGGCCTTCACCACCGTGCTCAACCGGATCCCCCGGCAGCGCGGCGGACTCGTCGCCGCCCCCGCCGCGCTCGCCGTCAACAAGAGCGACCTGGTGCGCTTCGAACCGGTCGTCGACCGGTGGCTCGGCCGTGCCCTGCCGGGCCGCCACGACCCCGCCGCGGTACGGGCCGAGAGCCGGGACGCGTACGCCTTCCTGGCGCACGGGGCCAGCTCCGCCTGGCTCAAGCCGTTCGACGACTGCGCCGACTGCTCCCTGCACTTCGTCGCCGCCACCGGCGGACAGGCGCGCGGCGACCGATTTCCGCACGGGGTCCGGCCGCGCCGGGTCCTCGCGCCACTGCTGTCGCTCTTCGCCCTGTGCGGGCTGCTGCCCGGGGCGGAACCCGCGGGACCTATGGAGGGGATCGACCGATGACACGGTCGGAGAACGAGGTCGACCAGATCGTGTTCCGGTGGGACAGCGAGAACCTCACCGGCAGCACCGGCTTCGGACCGGTGGCCTGGTCCGGGCCCCGCGAAGAGGCCGAGAACCTCTTCCGGACCTCCGGGCCCGTGCTGCGCGCCAGCGGCGAGGAGACCCGGCCCGCACTGATCCGGCTCCAGCGGCGTTCGGAGGTGATGCTGATCCACCGCACGCCGTTCACCGACGCCGACGGCGGGACGTCCGTGCTCTGCCACGCCCTGGTCGGCTCGCCCGGGCTCCTCGAACCCGCCACCTGCCTCGGCCTCCACGCCTGGAACTGGGAGGGCGCGGCCATGGACGGCGCCCGGGTGCGCGGGCAGCTGCCGGTGATCCCGGAGCGGGTCCTCGTCCCCGCGACAGGCCGCGGCCAGGGAGAACTCGACGGCGCCCTGGAGCGCACGGCAGGCGAACTCGCCGGAATGGTCGCGGAGTTGCTGCGCCACCCGGACGAACGCTTCACCGTCCTTGACGAACGCGGCGACACCGCAGGACCGGTGCTCTGGGGGCTGCACAGCATGTTCGGCGGGCTCACCGGCCGCCGGTGGACCTTCGCCACCCATGACACCGCCGAACTCACCGCGCTCCGCTTCGTGTTCGTCGGCCGGTGGTCGGGCGCGGCGAGCCGCAACACCGACCGGCGCCGCGTCGATCCGCGCGAGCGCGCCGACGACCGGGCGGAGGAGATCGCGGCCCGGCTCGTCCGCCACCACCTGAGGGGTGTCGCGGAGGGCGAGGGCCAGGAGTACGCGGTCGGCAGCGCCCTGCACGGAGCCTCCTCCGCCCGTGGCGCCTCGCTCCTGGAGACGGCCGGGCGGGCCCTGGACGTGCTCGACCGCCGCCGCCCCGGGGGGTACGCGCCCGCCCCGGAGCCGACGGCGCGGACCTCGTGGCCCCCGGAACGGGAGGACCCGCGCGTCCCGGAGCCGCCCGCACCGGAGACCCGGAAGACCTCGGGCCGGAAATGGGGATGGGGCCTGGGAGGCCGGACTGCCGACGACGCCCCACCGGCGGGGGGCGACACCACCACCGACCGCCCGGGCGCCCGTGACGCGGTGCCTGCCGGGGGAGAACCCCGAGGGGCGGGTCGTCCCGGGCCGTACGAGAGCCCCGACGACTGGTTCCGCCCGGACCCGCCGGAGCGGGAGCCGGCGGCGCCGGCCGGTCCCGGGGTCACGGCGGCGCCTCGGGACGTCCCGACGACACCTCCGTCCCGCCGGCCGGACCCGACCCCGGAGCCCACCCCGAACCGCCCGCCTCGGCCGAGCTCGGAGCCCACCCTGTACGGCCCGCCCAAGGCTCCGGAGCCCGCCCCGACCCGCAGCTCGACCCGACGAGATCCCGAGCCCGACCCCGACCCCGACCCCGAGCCCCGACCCGACCCGTACCGCCCGTCCCGACCTGACTTCACCCCTGACCCCGACCCGTACCGTCCATCCCGACCGGACCCCGCCCCCGAGCCCGACCCGTACCGTCGGGCCTCGGCCGATCAGCAGCCCGCCCCGCCCCGCGTGCCCCACCCGGCCCAGGGCGACGACCCGTACGGCCGCGCCGCCGCCGACCGCGAGCCCCGTCCCGTCCCGTCCGCGCACCCCGACCGTGCCGATCGTCCCGCCGCCCCGCCGACCGCCCCGTCCCGGCCCGCCGACCTCCCCCCGCACCGCCCCGATCTCTCCAAGGGGCCCGCCGGGTCCGGCGTCCGTCCGCCCCAGGCAGCGGGGGCCGACGCGTTCCCCCGCCCCGTTCTCCCCCTGGTCGCGCCCGCGTGGACCGGGCCGGGGCCGGCCTCGGGGCGTGCCTGGGCCGTCGTGCGGGGCCGTGGGCGGGAGCGGGAGGCCGAGACCGGCCTCCTGCACAAGCTGCCCGCCGCGCGCACCGTGGACGAGGCACGCGAGCTCGTCGAGGGCGGCGGCGACCGCGAGCTGCTCGACTCGCTGCGCCGCCCGCAGGCGTACGTCGTCCTCACCCTCCTCCTCCGGGAGGCCGCCCGGCGCCTGCCGTCCTGGGAGCGTCCGCTGCGCCGGGAGCTGTGCGAGGTGGCCATCGGCCAGGAGTTCTGGGCCGTCGCACCGTCGGGCGCCTCCGCCGACCCGTCCGACCCGCCGGAGGAGCAGCGCGCGGCCAACGCCGCCCAGCTGCACCGCTGGGCCGTGCGCCCGCTCCTCGCCGGCGGCGACGCCCCGGTCGGCACCGTGGGGGAGCTGCTCGCCCGGCTCCGTACAAGCCCGGTGCCGTCCGCCCGTGAGACCTTCTGGCTGATCGTCGACGACGAGTGCCCCGGTCTGCCCGAAGCCGTCTGGCTCACCCTCCTCAAGGACGCGTACGGCCTGCCCCGTACGGCGCGCCGCCCGGGGCCGCCCGCACCCGGGGCGGTCACCGGCCATCCGGAGGATCCCGGAAACGGCTACACCCGCCGCTTCCTGCGCCGCGCCGGGCTGCTGATCGGCGGCATGGTGGTGGCGATCGTCCTGCTCGTCCTCGTGCGGGAGTGGTTCGGCTGACCGGGACGGAGGCCGAGACCGGGACAGGGAACGGGGCCAGGACCGGGACCGGGGCCGCAGCGGGGCGCGGGGGCATCGTCGCCCACTCGACGCGCCCCGGCCCCTCCTGTCCCGAAACACAGGCCACGGGCGCCTCGCTCCGTCAGGATGGGCGCATGGGATTCCACGTCGATTCCGAGACCGGGCGGCTGCGCCGCGTCATCCTGCACCGGCCCGATCTGGAGCTGAAGCGGCTCACCCCGACCAACAAGGACGCCCTGCTCTTCGACGACGTGCTCTGGGTGCGCAGGGCACGGCAGGAGCACGACGGCTTCGCGGACGTGCTGCGCGACCGGGGCGTGGAGGTGCACCTCTTCGGGGATCTCCTGAGCGAGTCCCTCGACGTGCCCACCGCACGCGCGCTGGTGCTCGACCGGGTCTTCGACGAGAAGGAGTACGGGCCGCTCGCCGCCGACCATCTCCGGGCCGCGTTCGACTCGCTGGACGCGGGTGCGCTGGCCGAGGCGCTCATCGGCGGGATGACGAAGCGGGAGTTCCTGGCGTCGCACCGGGAGCCGACCTCGGTCCGTTTCCACGCCCTGGACCTGGACGACTTCGTCCTCGGCCCGCTGCCGAACCACATCTTCACGAGGGACACCTCGGCCTGGATCTACGACGGCGTCTCGATCAACGCGATGCGCTGGCCGGCCCGGCAGCGCGAGACCGTGCACTTCGAGGCGATCTACAAGCACCATCCGCTGTTCACGGGGGCCGAGGCGGGAGCCTTCCACCACTGGTCGGAGGGGCAGACCGACTACCCGTCGACGATCGAGGGCGGGGACGTGCTCGTCATCGGCAACGGCGCCGTGCTGATCGGGATGAGCGAGCGGACGACGCCGCAGGCGGTGGAGATGCTGGCCCGGGGCATGTTCGCGGCGGGTTCGGCGCGCACGATCATCGCGCTCGACATGCCGAAGCGGCGCGCGTTCATGCACCTGGACACGGTGATGACGATGGTCGACCAGGACACGTTCACGCAGTACGCGGGGCTCGGGATGCTGCGCTCGTACACGATCGAACCGGGGGACGCGGGCCAGTCCCTGCGGGTGACCGACCATCCGCCGGAGCAGATGCACAGCGCCATCGCCGCGGCGCTCGGCCTCCAGGACATCCGGGTCCTGACGGCCACGCAGGACGTGCACGCGGCCGAGCGCGAGCAGTGGGACGACGGCTGCAACGTCCTCGCGGTGGAGCCGGGGGTGGTCGTCGCCTACGAGCGGAACGTCACGACCAACACCCATCTGCGGAAGGAGGGCATCGAGGTGATCGAGATCCCCGGCAGCGAGCTGGGCCGGGGGAGGGGCGGCCCGCGCTGTATGAGCTGTCCGGTGGAGCGGGACGCCGCCTGAGGGGGCCGCCGCGGGGGCCGCGGCAGGAGTCGTGGCCGGGGTCGTACATGTACGCGACCAGGGCTGTATATAAATGTTGAAGTGCGTATACACTTCCAGGGTCCTGATCGTCGTCCCCGATCGCCGACCCCTCGACCGTACCCACAGGAGCGCGTCCCATGGCCACAGACCTCATCGGCCGCCACTTCCTCAAGGAGCTGGACTTCACCGCCGAGGAGTTCCGCGGCCTGATCGCGCTCTCCGCCGAACTCAAGGCCGCCAAGAAGGCCGGCGCCGAGGTCCAGCGGCTGCGCGGCCGGAACATCGCGCTGATCTTCGAGAAGACCTCGACCCGCACCCGCTGCGCCTTCGAGGTCGCCGCCGCCGACCAGGGAGCCACCACCACCTACCTGGACCCGTCCGGCTCCCAGATGGGTCACAAGGAGTCGGTCAAGGACACCGCCCGCGTCCTCGGCCGGATGTTCGACGGCATCGAGTACCGGGGCGACGGTCAGGACATCGTCGAGGAACTCGCCGCCTTCGCCGGCGTCCCCGTGTTCAACGGCCTCACCGACGACTGGCACCCCACCCAGATGCTCGCCGACGTGCTCACCATGACCGAGCACACGGACAAGCCGCTGGACGCCGTCTCCTTCGCCTACCTCGGCGACGCCCGCTTCAACATGGGCAACTCCTACCTGATCACCGGCGCCCTGCTCGGCATGGACGTCCGGATCGTCGCCCCGCGGGCGTACTGGCCGTCCGAGGAGATCGTCGCCGCCGCCCGCGGGCTCGCCGAGACCAGCGGGGCCACGGTCACCCTCAGCGAGGACGTGGCCGAGGGGGTCCGGGGCGCCGACTTCGTGGCCACCGACGTCTGGGTCTCCATGGGCGAGCCCAAGGCGGTCTGGGACGAGCGGATCGCCGCCCTCGCCCCGTACTCCGTGACGATGGACGTGCTGCGCGCCACCGGGAACCCCGACGTCAAGTTCCTGCACTGTCTGCCGGCCTTCCACGACCTGGGCACGGACGTCGGGCGGGACATCCACGCCCGGCACGGTCTCACCGAGCTCGAGGTCTCCGACGAGGTCTTCGAGTCGGCGCACTCGGTCGTCTTCGACGAGGCGGAGAACCGGATGCACACGATCAAGGCGGTCCTGGTCGCGACGATGGCCGGCGGCCCGCTTCCCGCGGTGATCCCCGCGGCGGTCCCCACGGTGCTCCCGTAGGCATAGCTTTACGCCCGATTGGGTGAATATGCGTGGTGCGGTTTACGATCGCACCCTTACAGGGGGTTCAGGCGTACATGCCCGAACCCCCTGACGCGTGCCCATGAGAGATGAGAACCACCGCATGACCCCGTCCGCCTCGCGGATCAAGACCCCGCAGCAGCTCCTCGCCGAATCCGGCGCCGACCTCGAAGGCCACGGCCTCAAGCGCACCATGGGCCTCTTCCAGCTCGTGTGCTTCGGCGTCGGCGCGATCGTCGGCACCGGGATCTTCGTCGGCCTCTCCGACAGCGTCGCCGAGGCGGGTCCCGCGGTGGTGATCTCCTTCGTCCTCGCCGCGATCACCTGCATCTTCACCGCCTTCTCCTTCGCGGAGCTCGGTGGCGCGATCCCGGTCTCGGGCTCCTCGTACTCCTTCGCGTACGCGAGCCTCGGCGAGCGGGCCGCCTTCCTCGTCGGCTGGTGCCTGCTCCTGGAGTACGGCGTCTCGGTCTCCGCGGTCGCCGTCGGCTGGAGCCAGTACCTCAACGAACTGCTCGATAGCCTCACCGGCTGGCAGCTGCCGGCCGCGCTCTCCGCCGGGCCCGGCGAGGGCGGGGTCGTCAACGTGCCCGCCGTGGTCGTCATCGCGCTCGCCGCCACCCTGCTGGTGCGCGGGGTCCGGGAGAGCGCGCGGGCGACCGCCGCCATGGCGATCCTCAAGATCGGGATCCTGGTCGTCTTCTGCGTCATCGGCTTCTCGGCCTTCCAGGCCGGTCACCTCTCGCCGTTCGCCGAGCACGGCATGAGCGGGATCACCGCGGGCGCCTCGGTGGCCTTCTTCTCGTACATCGGCTTCGACGCCATCACCACGGCCGGCGAAGAGGTCAAGAACCCGCGGCGGAACATCCCGATCGCGATCCTCATCTGCATCGGGCTCGTCACACTGCTCTACTGTGCCGTCGCGCTCTCCGCGATCGGGGCCCTCGGCGCCGTCGCCGTGGCCGATCGGCCGGCCGCGCTCTCGCTGGTCGTCGACCAGGTCACCGGGTCGTCGGTCGGCGGCGGGATCATCGCGTTCGGCGCGGTCGTCGCCATCGCGTCCGTCGTCCTCGCCGTGATGTACGGGCAGACCCGCGTCCTGATGTCGATGTCCCGCGACGGTCTCGTGCCCCGCGTCTTCGAGCGGGTCTCGCCGAAGTCCGCCACTCCGGTCGCCAACACGTGGATCGTGGCCGCGGTGTTCGCCGTACCGGCGGCGTTCGCCTCGCTCGACGTGGTCGTCAACCTGACCACCATCGGCACGCTCGCCGTCATGGCGGTCGTCAACCTCGCGGTGATGGTGCTGCGGCGCCGGAACCCCGAGCTGCCGCGCTCGTTCCGGGTGCCGCTCTTCCCCCTGAGTCCGATCCTCGGCATCGGGTTCTGCCTCTATCTGATGTGGGGCACGGGCTGGACGACCTGGCTGCAGTTCGCCGGATTCCTGGTCGTCGGAGCGCTGGTGTACGCGGGCTACGGGCGCCGCCACTCGCGTCTGGTCACGGCTCCGAGCGAGGACGCTGCGCCGGTATCCCCGGCAGGGTGAACCAGACGGCCTTGCCGTGCTCCGTGGGGCGGTGGCCGCAGTCGCTGCTGAGGGCCCGGACGAGGAGCAGACCCCGGCCGTGCTCCTGCCAGGGGTCCACCTCTCCCGGCGCGGGGCAGACGAGCCCGCCCGCGCGGGCGGGCTCGGAGTCGTGAACCTCGATCTGACAGCCGCCGGGCGTGCCGAGCAGCTCGACGACCAGCTCGATGGGGCCCCGGCCGGCGGTGTGCTCGACGGCGTTGGCGACGAGCTCGGCGGTGAGCAGCTCCGCGGTGTCGCTGTCGGGGCGGCCGGGGGTCCCGGGGCCGAGGTCGGTGAGAGCGGTACGGATCAGGGCGCGGGCGATCGGCACGGCGGCCGTGGTGTGGGGCAGACGGACACGCCAGGAGGCGGGTCCGTGTGCGGCGGGCCCGGTCGGCCCGGCGGGTGGGCCGGCTGCGGGTCCGGCGGCTTCGGGCATGGGGCAGGCTCCCTTCACCGAGTGGGGGTGGGCGAGTGGGGTGGAGGCATCCCGAGACGTCCCGGTTTCAACCTTACGAGGCGCAATCTCTTTCTCCAGAGGCGCCCCTCCCTGATCGGCGAGGACTTCCGTCTCCGGCCGCAGAGGACCTTGTGCGGTGCACCCTCATCCCTCCCTTATCGCGCACTCGTGACGACGGTCACACTTGAGTGATACCCTCCGAACGGAGGAAGGAGGCCGTTCCGGATGAGCCCCTTTACCGGCTCCACGCCCCGCACGGCACGCTGGCACCATCTACGCCTCGACATCGACCGGGGCGTCGCCACCGTCACGCTGGCCCGCCCCGCGAAACTCAACGCCCTCACCTTCGGCGCCTACGCCGACCTGCGCGACCTCCTCGCCGAGCTCTCCCGCGAGCGGTCCGTCCGCGCGCTCGTCCTCGACGGCGAGGGCCGCGGCTTCTGCTCCGGCGGCGACGTCGACGAGATCATCGGCGCCACGCTCGCGCTCGACACCGCCCAGCTCCTCGACTTCAACCGCATGACCGGCCAGGTCGTCCGGGCCCTTCGCGAGTGCCCCTTCCCGGTCGTCGCCGCCCTCCACGGGGTCGCGGCGGGCGCCGGGGCCGTCCTCGCCCTCGCCGCCGACTTCCGGATCGCCGACCCCACGACCCGCTTCGCGTTCCTCTTCACCCGGGTCGGACTCTCCGGCGGTGACATGGGCGCGGCGTATCTGCTGCCCCGGGTCGTCGGCCTCGGCCACGCCACCCGGCTCCTCATGCTGGGCGAGCCCGTCCTGGCCCCCGAGGCCGAGCGCATCGGCCTGCTCTCCGAGCTCACGGAGGAGGGCGGGGCGGGGGAGCGGGCCGCCGAGCTCGCCCGCCGCCTGGCCGACGGCCCGGCCCTCGCCCTCGCCCAGACCAAGGCGCTGCTCACCTCGGAACTCGACATGCCGCTGGCCGCGTCGATCGAACTGGACGCGGCCACCCAGGCCCTCCTGATGAACGGCGAGGACTACGCCGAGTTCCATGCCGCCTTCACGGAGAAGCGCCCTCCGAAATGGCGGGGGTGCTGAAGATGCCCACCCCCGGGCGGGACCCGGCCACCGCCCCGATCCCGGACCCCGGGCCCCGCCCCGGAGCGGACGCCACCCCCGCCCCGAACGCGAGCCGTGCTCCGGACTCCGGCCCCGCTCCCCGGTCCGATCCCGGACCGGGCCCCGGGTCCGGTCCCGTCCCGCGTCGCGGTCCGGACGTGAACCCCGGCGTGGGTGCCGGTCCCGGCTCGGGCACGGGCCGAGGCGCGGGCTCCGGGTCCGGTCCCGTCCCGCGTCGCGGTCCGGACGTGAACCCCGGCGCGGGCGCGGGTCCCGGCCCGAAGCCGGGGTCGGACACGGGCTCCGGGCCGGACCTCGTGTCCGACCCCGACTTCGACGCGAACCCCAGCGCGGGCTCCGGGCCGGACGCCGGGGCCGGCCCCGGCTCAGGTGCGGGCCCGGCCCAGGGCCACGCCTCCCTCCCGGCCCTCCGGCCCGCCCTCTCCCGTATCGCCGTCGTCGGTGGCGGACCCGGCGGCCTCTACGCCGCCGCGCTCCTCAAGCGGCTCGACCCCGCCCGTGAGGTCACCGTCTGGGAGCGGAACGCCCCCTCCGACACCTTCGGCTTCGGCGTCGTCCTCTCCGACGAGACGCTCGGCGGCATCCGGGAGGCCGACCCCGTCGTCTACGAGGCACTCGCACGCGACCTCGTTCGCTGGGACGACATCGACGTCGTACACCGGGGTCACCGCACCACCTCCACCGGCCACGGCTTCGCCGCCCTCGGCCGTCGTCGGCTCCTGGAGATCCTGCACGCCCGCTGCACCGACCTCGGCGTACGGCTCCGTTTCCGCACCGAGGCTCCGCCCGCCGACGTCCTCGCCGCCGGGCATGACCTGGTCGTCGCCGCCGACGGACTCCACAGCCGCACCCGCGAGGCCCACGCCGCCGACTTCCGCCCCCGGATCACCCCCCACCGCTGCCGCTACATCTGGCTCGCCGCGGACTTCGCCTTCGACGCCTTCCGCTTCGAGATCGCCGAGACCGAGTACGGCGTGATGCAACTGCACGCCTACCCCTACGAGGCCGGCGCCTCCACCGTCATCGTCGAGATGCGTGAGGAGGTCTGGCGGGCCGCCGGGTTCGACGAACTCGACGAGGCCGAGTCCATCGCCCGCTGCGCGAAGATCTTCGCCGAGGCGCTCGGCGGCCGGGAGCTGCGCTCCCACCGCTCCGCCTGGACCGCCTTCCGTACCGTCGTCAACCAGCGCTGGTCCTACGGCAACACCGTGCTCATCGGCGACGCCGCCCACACCGCGCACTTCTCCATCGGCTCCGGCACCAAACTGGCCGTCGAGGACGCCCTGGCCCTGGCCCACAGTCTCCGCGACCACCCCACCCCCGCCGAGGCCCTCGCCGCCTACGAGGCCGAGCGCCGGCCCGTCGTCGAGTCCACCCAGCGCGCGGCCGCCGCCAGCCTCCAGTGGTTCGAGGAGCTGGCGGACCACGTCGACCGGCCGCCCCGCCGTTTCACCTTCGACCTGCTCACCCGCAGCCGCCGCGTCACCCACGCCAACCTGCGGCTCCGCGACCCGGCCTTCACCGCCACCGTCGAACGCGACTTCGGCTGCCCGCCCGGCACCCCGCCGATGTTCACGCCCTTCCGGCTCCGCGGACTGACCCTGCGCAACCGGATCGTCGTCTCCCCGATGGACATGTACGTCGCCGAGGACGGCGTCCCCGGCGACTTCCACCTCGTCCACCTGGGCTCCAGGGCCCTCGGCGGCCCCGGACTCGTCATGACCGAGATGGTCTGCGTGAGCCCGGAGGGCCGGATCACCCCCGGCTGCACCGGACTGTGGACCGACGAACAGGCCGCCGCCTGGAGCCGGATCACGGAGTTCGTCCACGGCCGGGCACCCGGCACAGCGATCGGTGTCCAGCTCGGCCACTCCGGCCGCAAGGGCTCCACCCGGCGCATGTGGGAGGGCATCGACCAGCCCTTGCCCGAGGGCAACTGGCCGCTCGTCGCCGCCTCGCCCCTCCCGTACCGGCCCGGTGTCAACCAGACCCCGCGCGCCCTCGACCGCGCCGGACTCACCGCCGTACGCGAGGAGTTCACGGCCGCCGCCCGCCGGGCCGCACACGCCGGCTTCGACCTCCTCGAACTGCACTGCGCCCACGGCTACCTGCTCTCCGGCTTCCTCTCCCCGCTCACCAACCGCCGCACCGACGGCTACGGCGGCGATCTGGACGCCCGGCTCCGCTTCCCGCTCGAAGTCTTCGACGCCGTACGGGAGGTGTGGCCCGAGGACCGCCCCATGACCGTCCGCATCTCGGCCACGGACTGGGCCGAGGGCGGGACGACCGGCGAGGACGCGGTCGCGATCGCCCGCGCCTTCGCGGAGCACGGCGCCGACGCGATCGACGTCTCCACCGGCCAGGTCGTCCCCGACGAGACGCCCGCCTACGGCCGCTCGTACCAGACCCCGTACGCCGACCGGATCCGCAACGCGACCGGCGTCCCCGTGATCGCGGTCGGCGCGATCTCCTCCTGGGACGACGTCAACTCCCTGCTCCTGGCCGGCCGCGCCGACCTGTGCGCCCTCGCCCGCCCGCACCTCTACGACCCGAACTGGACCCTGCACGCCGCCGCCGAGCAGGACTACGAGGGCCCGGCGGCCCCCTGGCCGGCCCCGTACCGCGCGGGCAACCGCCCGCCCCCGACCGGCCGTCGGGGCTGAGGACCGCTCCGAGGCCCGTGGACGCCCGCGTATGCGGGGGCGACGCACGAGCATGGTCCGCGCGGCGCCCCCTGCTCTTGAATGAGGACATGACAGAGCAGCGGGGTGGGAAGGGTGCCGGGGCGGTCCTCGGCGCGGCGACGGTGGCGACCGGACTGATCGCGGGGGTGTGGTTCGCGTACGTGTGCTCGGTGATGCCGGCACTGGCGCGCAGTGACGACCGGGTCTACGTCGAGGTGATGCGGAACATCAACGAGGTGATCCAGAACCCGGTGTTCTTCACCCCGTTCTTCGGGGCGACGATCCTCGCCGCCGTGGCCGCCTGGCAGCACCGCGCCACCCGGGCCCGGATCTGGACGCTCGCCGCGCTCGTCCTCTCCGTGGCGGTCTTCCTGGTCACCTCGGCGGCGAACGTGCCCCTCAACGACGCGCTCGCCGCGGACCGGGACCCCACGACCGCCCGGGAGGCCTTCGAGGCGCCCTGGGTGGCGTGGAACCTGGTCCGCGCGATCCTGACCACGGTGGGCTTCGCCTGCCTGCTCCGTGCCCTGGCCGTACGGTCCCGGCCCCGGGACTAGTTCCCGGATCAGGCCCCGGGACTGGTCGCCCCCGATCCGGACACGTAAGGGCGGACGAACTCCGCGCCACGGTCCCTCAGCAGCTCGTGCAGGGCCGCGAAGACCTCCGCCGAGCGCCGGCCCGGCCAGTCGTCGGGCAGCAGCTCGGCCGGGAGGACCGGGTCCGCGTACGGCAGGCGGCGCCAGGAGTCCAGGGCGAGCAGATAGTCCCGGTAGGCCTCCTCGGCGCCCTGCGGGGCGTCCGCGTCCGCCCCGGCCCTCCGCCAGGCCCGCAGCACCGGTTCGTGGGCCGCGAGGAACTCCTCGTGGAGCCGGGCGATGGCCGGCAGGTCCCACCAGCGGGCCACCGCCGCGGCCGTCGCCGCGTACCCCAGGTGGTCGCCCCGGAAGAGGTCCACGTACGGGGAGAGCTCCAGGCGCTCCAGGGCGTTCCGGGTCTCCTCGTGCAGCCGTGCGGGTGCGATCCAGACGCCGGGCGCCGCCGTGCCGAAGCCCAGGCGGGCGAGCCGCGAGCGCAGCAGGTGCCGCTTGTGCCGCTCGGCCTCGGGCACCGAGAAGACGGCCAGGACCCAGCCCTCGGAGAGCTTGGGTTCGGTACGGGCGTAGATCCGGCGGTCTCCGTCGTCCAGGAGCCTGCGGGCGTCGTCCGAGAGGGCGTATCCGGCGGCCCCGTCGGCCGTCCGGCCCGGCAGCAGCAGTCCGCGCCGCTTCAGCCGCGACACCGAGGAACGCACCGAGGGCGCGTCCACCCCGAGGACCGCCAGCAGCCGGATGAGCGCGGCCACCGGCATCGGCGACCCGTCGGGCGTACGGCCGTACGCGCCGTAGAAGGAGACGATCAGGGATCGGGGGGTGTGCTGCTCGGCCACGTGATCACTTTAGAGGGTGCTTCGCCGGTCGGGCCGGGCCGGGCGGGGCCGGTCGGGGGAGCCGGGCCGGGGAGTCGGGGAGGGCGGCCGGGGCCGGCCGGCCCTCATCGGCCCCGGGCCGGCCGTCATGCCGGGTCGCGCAGCCGGAAGCGCTGGAGCTTTCCCGTGGGGGTGCGCGGCAGCGCGTCCAGGAAGACGATCTCGCGGGGCGACTTGTACGGGGCGAGCCGGGCGCGGACGAAGGCCCGCAGCGCGGCGGCGGTGCCCGCGTCCCGCGGCACCCCGTCCCGTACCACCGTGTAGGCGACGACGATCTGCCCGCGCAGTTCGTCGGGGCGGCCCACGACCGCCGTCTCCACCACGTCGGGGTGGTCCAGGAGCACCTCCTCGACCTGGGGTCCGGCGATGTTGTACCCGGCCGAGATGATCATGTCGTCGGCGCGTGAGACGTAGCGGAAGTAGCCGTCGGGCTCGCGGACGTACGTATCACCCGTGACGTTCCAGCCCTCCCGTACGTACTCCGACTGGCGGGGATCGGCCAGATAGCGGCAGCCGACCGGGCCGCGCACCGCCAGCAGGCCCTCCTCGCCGTCCGGGACGTCCTCGCCCTCGTGGTCGACGATCCTGGCCTGCCAGCCGGGGACGGGGCGGCCCGTGGTGCCGGGGCGGATGTCACCGTCGGCGGCGGATATGAAGATGTGCAGGAGTTCGGTGGCGCCGATGCCGTTGATCATGCGCAGGCCGGTGCGCGCGTACCAGGCCTTCCAGGTGGCCTCCGGCAGGTTCTCCCCGGCCGAGACGCAGCGCCGCAGGGAGCTCAGATCGGGGGCCGTGCCCTGGACGAGTTCGTCCAGCATGACCCGGTAGGCCGTCGGGGCGGTGAAGAGCACGGAGACCCGGTGCCGCTCGATCGCGGCGAGCAGCTGCTTTGGCCCGGCCTGTTCGAGGAGGACCGCGCTCGCCCCGGCCCGCAGGGGGAAGACGACGAGCCCGCCGAGGCCGAACGTGAAGGCGAGCGGCGGCGAACCGGCGAAGACGTCGTCGGGCAGCGGGCGCAGGACGTGCGCGGAGAAGGTGTCGGCGACGGCCAGGACGTCCCGGTGGAAGTGGACACAGCCCTTGGGCTGCCCGGTCGTGCCGGAGGTGAAGGCGATCAGGGCGACGTCGTCGGCGGCCGTCTGCACGGCCGTGTACGGGCCGGGGCGGCGGGCCGTGAGGGCGAGCAGGTCGTCCGGGCCCTCGCCGCCGAAGGGGGTGACGCGGAGCCCCGGGATCCGGGCGGCGAGGAGCTCGTCGAGGGTGTGGACGTCGCAGAGGGCGTGGGTGCAGCGGGCCGCGTCGGCCATCGTGGCCAGCTCGGGGGCGCGCTGCTGGGCGAGGACGGTGACGGCGACCGCGCCGGCCTTCATCACGGCCAGCCAGCAGGCGGCGAGCCAGGGGGTGGTGGGGCCGCGCAGGAGGACCCGGTTGCCGGGCCGGACCCGCAGGTCGGAGGTGAGGACATGGGCTATGCGGTCGACCCGGTCCTGGAGCTCTCCGTAGGTCAGGACGCCGCCGTCGCCGTCGTGGAAGGCGGGCCGGTCGGCGCCGAATCGTTCCGCCGTGCGGTCGAGGAGCTCGGCGCCGCAGTTGAGCCGGTCGGGGTACGCCAGCTCGGGGAGGTCGAAGAGGAGACGCGGCCACCGGTCCGGCGGAGGCAGCCGGTCACGGGCGAAGGTGTCGAGGTGGGCCGAGGGTGTCAGCTCCATGAGTCCGTCCCCCTGTCGTGGTGGGGTCGCCCGTCGCTCCACGAGCGTATCGTGTTGGTGACGGCAGTCAACGGTTCGCGACAAGGGTGCTTGCGAGCGCCCTGACGAAGGCACCGGACGGCGCGCGGACGCCGTACGGCGCAGGGACGCACGTACCGGGCGGTACAGGCACGCCGCCCGGTGCGGGGACGAAGACGCCCGAGGGCGTCAGAGAGGGCCCACATGCCCGCATTCTCGCTCGATCCGGCACAGACCACCTGGTGTGCGGAGCTCCGCACCCTCGCCGCCGACCATCTGAAGCCCCTCGCCGACAAGGGTGAGCCGGGCCGGGTCAACCGGCCCCTGGTGGCCGCCCTCGGCGAGCTGGGCCTCCTCGCCCGGCTCTTCGACGCGGGCGCCCTCGAACTCTGCCTCCTGCGCGAATCCCTCGCCCGGACCTGCACCGAGGCCGAGACCGCCCTCGCCCTCCAGGGCCTCGGCACCCACCCCGTCGCCGCCTTCGGCACCCCCGCACAGCGCGCCCGCTGGCTCCCCGAGGCCGCCGCGGGACGCGCCGTCGCCGCCTTCGCGCTCTCCGAGCCGGGCGCCGGCTCCGACGCCGCCGCGCTGGCCCTGGAGGCCCGCCCCGACGGAGCCGGCGGCTGGCGCCTGCACGGCGAGAAGCGCTGGATCTCCAACGCCCCCGAGGCCGATTTCGCCACCGTCTTCGCCCGCACCACCCCGGACGCCGGAGCCCGCGGGGTCACCGCCTTCCTCGTCCCCGCCGGCCGGCCCGGACTCGGGGGCGAGGCCCTCGACATGCTCGCCCCGCACGCCCTCGGCACCCTCACCTTCGACGGCGTCCCCGTCGGCCCCGACGACCTGCTCGGCGAACCCGACCGGGGCTTCCGCGTCGCCATGAACACCCTGAACCTCTTCCGGCCCAGCGTCGGGGCCTTCGCCGTCGGCATGGCCCAGGCCGCCCTGGACGCGACCCTCGCCCACACCGCCGACCGCCCCGCCTTCGGCGGACACCTCGCCGACCTCCAGTCCGTCGCGCACCGGATCGCCGAGATGGCCACCCGTACCGAGGCCGCCCGCCTCCTCGTCTACGCGGCGGCCGCCGCGTACGACGACGGCGATCCTGACGTGCCCCGGCGCTCCGCCATGGCGAAGCTCCTCGCCACCGAGACCGCCCAGTACGTCGTCGACTCCGCCGTCCAACTCCACGGCGCCCGCGCCCTCCAGCGCGGCCACCTCCTCGAACACCTCTACCGCGAGGTCAGGGCACCCCGTATCTACGAAGGGGCGACCGAGGTCCAGCGCACGATCATCGCCAAGGAGCTGTACGCGACCCATCGACGGTCCCACCCCCGCCAGGAGGAGCCGACCCCATGAGCCTGCACCGGCACAACCCCGCCGAACTCGCCCCGCCCACCGGCTTCTCCCACGCCGTCACCGCCACCGGCACCCGGCTCGTCTTCCTCGCCGGACAGACCGCCCTCGACAGCGAGGGCGCCGTCGTCGGGGACACCCTGGCCGAGCAGTTCACCACCGCGCTCGCCAACCTGCTCACCGCCCTGCGGCACGCCGGCGGCACTCCGGCCGACCTCGCCCGCGTCACCGTCTACACCACGGACGTCGACGACTACCGCACCCACGCAGCCGAACTCGGCCGGATCTGGCGGCGTTTGGCGGGCCGCGACTATCCGGCCATGGCCGTGATCGGAGTCGTACGCCTCTGGGACGAGCAGGCACACGTGGAGCTGGACGGCTTCGCGGTCCTGGACGAACCCTCTCCCCATTGATCAACTGGTCACCCGCGGGGGCCGGGCTTAATGTCGAAAGGTGGACTGACCGGCCCACGGACCCGTCAGGTGAGGGCGCGATGCGCCATGAACTGCCATGAGTAGAACCCCCGAGCCGAAGACTCCGACGGCGACCGCCCCCCGCAAGAGCGGCAAGGACGGCAAGGGCATCGCCCTGTTCGTGATCGCCTCGTGTCAGCTGATGGTGGTCCTCGACATCACCATCGTGAACATCGCGCTCCCCCACATCCAGACCGCGCTGGACTTCTCCACCACCAGCCTGTCGTGGGTCGTCAACGCCTACACGCTGACCTTCGGCGGTCTGCTCCTGCTGGGCGGACGCGCCGGTGACATCCTGGGCCGACGGCGCGTGTTCATCTTCGGTGTGCTGCTCTTCGGACTGGCCTCCCTGTTCTGCGGACTCGCGCAGAGCGAGTGGCAACTCCTCGCGGCCCGCGCCCTCCAGGGCGTCGGCGGCGCGATAGCCTCCCCGACCTCGCTCTCCCTGATCACCACGACGTTCGACGAAGGCCCGGAACGCAACCGGGCCTTCGGCGTCTTCGCGGGCGTCTCGGCCGGCGGCGGCGCGATCGGTCTGGTCGCGGGCGGCATGCTCGTCCAATGGCTCGACTGGCGCTGGATCTTCTTCGTCAACGTGCCGATCGCGCTGATCATCGCCTTCCTCACCCCGCGACACGTCAAGGAGTCCGAGCGGCACCCCGGCCACTTCGACCTCGCGGGCGCGCTCACCTCCACGCTCGGCATGGTGGCACTGGTCTACGGGTTCATCCGGGCCGCCCAGGAGGGCTGGAGCGATCCGTACACGATCGGCTCGTTCGTCGCGGCGGTCGTCCTCCTGGCCACGTTCATCCTGATCGAGCGGCGCTCCCAGCAACCCATCACGCCGCTGCACATGTTCGCCGACCGCAACCGCTCGGGCACCTACGTCATCATGCTCTGTCTGGCGGCGGCCATCTTCGGGATGTTCTTCTTCCTCACCCTGTTCGTCCAACAGGTGCTGGGCTTCAGCCCCCTGGCGACAGGGCTCGCCTTCCTGCCGGTCAGCGCGATCATCGGGGTCGGCGCCGGCCTCACGTCCAACCTGCTGCCCCGGTACGGCCCGAAACCCTTCATGGTGGTGGGCTCGGTGCTCGCCGCGGCGGGACTGTCCTGGCTGACCCTGACCGACGTCGACTCCACCTATCTCGGCAGCATCCTCGGACCGATCCTCGTCTTCGGCCTCGGCATGGGCCTGATGTTCGTCTCCCTGACCATCATGGCGCTGTCGAACGTCGAGACCCAGGAATCCGGCGCCGCGTCCGGTCTGCTCAACGCCACGCAACAGGTGGGCGGTTCGCTGGGCCTGTCGATCCTGGTGACGGTCTTCGGCACGGCCAGCCGCAACGAGGCGGACACCCAGGTCCCCCTCTTCCTCTCCCAGGCGACCCCGATGCAGAAGGCCGAGTTCGCCAGAACGGGCCAGCTCCCCGCCCCCTGGGGCGACCAGGTGCTGACCTCGGGCGTCTCCGCGGGCTTCGTCACAGCGGCGATCTTCGCCGTGGTCGGCGCCCTGGTGGCCCTCTTCGTGATCCAGGTCCGCCAGTCGGACATCGACCGCCTGAAGGGCGGGGTGGGCCCGGGCGTGGGAGTCTGAGCCACGGCACCACCGGGGGCCCCGGCAGCCTCGTGACGCACGCGAAGGGCCCCCTCGCTCATGAAGAGCGAGGGGGCCTCAAGGGTTCCGTGAGGTCCGGGCGGAGCCGCCGGGCCTCACCGGGCTCCTGGGGACGTCCTAGATGTCACGGAAGATCTCGATCTGCGCGCCGATCGAGTTCAGCCGCTCCGCCAGGTCCTCGTAGCCGCGGTTGATGACGTACACGTTCCGGAGGACCGACGTGCCCTCGGCCGCCATCATCGCGAGGAGGACGACCACCGCCGGGCGCAGGGCCGGCGGGCACATCATCTCGGCGGCGCGCCAGCGGGTGGGGCCCTCCACCAGGACGCGGTGGGGGTCGAGGAGCTGGAGGCGGCCGCCGAGGCGGTTGAGGTCCGTGAGGTAGATGGCCCGGTTGTCGTAGACCCAGTCGTGGATCAGCGTCTTGCCCTGCGCCGTCGCCGCGATCGCCGCGAAGAAGGGGACGTTGTCGATGTTCAGGCCCGGGAACGGCATCGGGTGGATCTTGTCGATCGGCGCCTCCAGCTTGGAGGGGCGGACCGTGAGGTCGACCAGGCGCGTCCGGCCGTTGTCCGCCGGGTACTCGGCCGACCGGTCGTGGTCGAGGCCCATCTCCTCCAGGACCGCGAGCTCGATCTCCATGAACTCGATCGGGACCCGGCGGATGGTCAGTTCGGATTCCGTGACCACCGCCGCGGCCAGCAGGCTCATCGCCTCGACCGGGTCCTCGGAGGGGGAGTAGTCGACGTCGACGTCGATCTGGGGGATGCCGTGGACGGTCAGGGTGGTGGTGCCGATGCCGTCCACCCGTACGCCCAGGGCCTCCAGGAAGAAGCACAGGTCCTGGACCATGTAGTTGGAGGAGGCGTTGCGGATGACGGTCACGCCGTCGTGGCGGGCGGCCGCGAGCAGGGCGTTCTCGGTCACCGTGTCGCCGCGCTCGGTCAGCACGATCGGGCGGTCGGGGGAGACGGAGCGCTCGACCTGGGCGTGGTAGATGCCCTCGGTCGCGGTGATGTCGAGGCCGAAGCGGCGCAGCGCGATCATGTGCGGCTCGATCGTGCGCGTACCGAGGTCGCAGCCGCCGGCGTACGGCAGCTTGAACCGGTCCATGCGGTGCAGCAGCGGGCCGAGGAACATGATGATCGAGCGGGTGCGGATCGCGGCCTCGGCGTCCATCGAGTCCATGTCCAGCTCGGCAGGCGGCACGATCTCCAGGTCGACGCCGTCGTTCACCCAGCGGGTCCGCACCCCGATGGAGTTGAGCACTTCGAGGAGCCGGAAGACCTCCTCGATGCGGGCGACCCGGCGCAGGACCGTGCGGCCCTTGTTGAGCAGGGAGGCGCAGAGGAGCGCGACACAGGCGTTCTTGCTCGTCTTGACGTCGATGGCGCCCGAGAGGCGGCGGCGGCCGACGACCCTGAGGTGCATCGGTCCCGCGTAACCCAGGGACACGATCTCGCTGTCGAGGGCTTCGCCGATCCGGGCGATCATCTCAAGGCTGATGTTCTGGTTGCCGCGCTCGATCCGGTTGACGGCGCTCTGGCTCGTGGCCAGTGCTTCGGCGAGCTGCGTCTGCGTCCAGCCGCGGTGCTGCCGGGCGTCACGGATGAGCTTGCCGATGCGTACGAGGTAGTCGTCTGCCATGGCGTCACGTTATCTCAGATATGAGATGGTGATCGCAGTTGGGGTAGGCCATCAGGGTGACAGGCTGTGCGCGGTCGGGTGGCGCGGCTCGTACAGGGGGAGTTCGGTCCCGCTCGGCAGCCGCACGGCGGCGAGCAGACCCCAGCCCTGGTCGGTGATGGCGCGTGAGATCTCCGCGCCCCGGTCCTCGAGGTCCTTCAGGGCCGCGGTGAGGTCGTCGCACATGAGGTAGAGCTCGTGCTTCGGCTCCTCCGTCGTCGGGTGGACGGCGACCTCGGCGGGCGGCAGCTTGAAGATGAGCCAGCCGCGCCCGGCGTCCACGTGCGGGAAGCCCACGACGTCCTTGAGGAAGGCCCGGTCGGCCTCCGCGTCCCGCGTGTAGAGAATCACATGCGCGCCACTGAACATGTCCCGATCGTCGGCCGCCCGTACGGCCGCGGCAATTCGTCCGCGGCCGTACGGGCGGGCGTGAGGAGGGTGGCGCCGGGCGGGTGGGGGTGCCTCGGTCGCCTCACTGCGGTGGCCGTTCCGGTCTCCTCGGTACGCCTCGCCGTGCCTCAGTGCGCCGCGCAGCCGCAGGCCCGGTGCCGGCCGCCGTGTACCGCCGCGTACGTCGAGGGGCGCGGCGCGGCCACCGCGCGGGCCAGCCCCGCGGTGGCCGTACGGCCCGAGGCCGACTCGGCGTCGTGGACCACGCGGCCCCCGACCAGGGTCAGCCGCACCGCGGTGTCACTGATGTCCGCGACCGGACATTCCATTACATCCCGGTCGAGAAGCAGCAGATCGGCGGCCCGCCCCTCCCGGATCGTCCCGGTCTCCCCGTCCATCCGCAGCTGCCAGGCAGTGCCGTACGTGTGCATCCGCAGCGTCGAGGCGCGGCTCAGGCCCTCCAGCTCGCGGTGGAGCGGCCCCTCGCCGTACGCCCCCTGCCGGTCGATCGAGGTCCGGATCTGGTTCCACACCTGGAGCGCGTCCACCGGCCAGTCCGAGCCGCCGGAGAGCACGGCGCCGTGGCGTTCGAGCGAGCGCGCCGGGTACATCCACCGGTGCCGCTCGGGCCCGATGTACGGCAGGAGCGCCTCCATCGTCCAGGTGTCCGCGGACGCCCACTGCAGCTGCATGCAGGCCGCCACGCCCAGTGGGGCGAAGCGCCGCAGATCGGCCGGGTGCACCAGCTGGAGATGGGCGACGGCGTTGCGCGGGTCGCGCAGCCCGGTGGCGCGGCGGGCGTACGCGTATCCGTCGAGCGCCGTGCGTACGGCCCGGTCTCCCAGGCCGTGGGCGTGCATCTGCCAGCCGGCCCGGTTGAAGGTGGCCGACAGCCGCCCGTAATCCTGGGCCGACACGTACAGTTCACCCCAGTTGGTGGTGGCTCGCCCCGATCCGTCCAGATACGGTTCGAGGAGCGCCGCCGTCTGCGCCGGGTACTCGATCACCCCGTCGAGGAACACCTTGATCATCCCGAAGCGCAGCCCCCGCACGTCGCCGAACTCCCGGCGCAGCCCCCGGGCGTACGCGAGCGCCGCCGCCGGGTCCTTCGCCTGGTCCGGGTCGAGCCGGATCGCCGGGACGATACGCTGCGGCAGCTTCCCGGCGGCCGCGAGCGCCCGGTACGTGCCGAGTTCACCGCGTCCGACCAGGGCGTCCATCATCGTGGTGACCCCGGAGGCCGCCGCCTGGGCGAGCACCCGTGCGCAGGCCGCGACGAGCTCGGCCTCGCTCGGCTCCGGGATGTGCCGGGTCACCAGCGGCTGGGCGTCGTCCTTGAGGACGCCGGTCGGCCTTCCGTCCGCGCCCTTCACGACCTTCCCGCCCACCGGGTCCGGCGTGGCGGCCGTGATGCCGGCGATCTCCAGGGCGCGGCCGTTGACCCAGATGTTGTGGCCGTCGCCGCCCACCAGGGCGACCGGCCGGCGGGTGGGGAGGGTGTCGAGCAGCGAGTGGTGGGGGAGCGAGCCCTGCGGCAGCAGGCCGATCGGGTTCCAGTCCTCCACCACCAGCCAGCCGTCCGGTTCCTGCCCCGGGCTGTCCTTGAGGAAGCCGGTCAGGATCGCGAGCAGCTCCTCCCGCGTCGTCTCCGCCCCTTCGAGGGAGGGCCGCAGCGAGCGGCTGCCCGCGCCCAGGGGGTGGACGTGACCGTCGTGGATGCCGCTCATCACGGTCGCGCCGCGCGCGTCGACGACCTCGGTGTCCCGGCCGACGAGGCGGCGCAGTTCGTTGCCCCGCCCGGTCGCCAGGATCCGGCCGTCGCGGCCGACGGCCACGGCCTGGACGGGACGGCCGCCGGACCGGCCGGTGAACACCCGGGCGTTGTGCACGACCAGCGCGGCCGACCGGGGGCGCGAGCCCGCGGCCGCGGGGCTCCCGGCGACCCCGACGAGACCCGCCGCACCGGCGGCGGCGAGAACGGTGCGCCGGCTCAGGGAAGAAGTCATGACCACTCCAAACATTGGCTGTGGCCGGACGTTCGCTGATTAACGTCGTAACCAGTACCCTCCCCGGACCGCGAAATCCGTACGATGGCGCGCATGTCAGGGCCCACCCTCACCGACATCGCCCGTGCCGCGGAGGTGTCCACCGCCACCGTGTCCCACGCCCTCAACGGCACGGGCCGGCTCGGTGAGTCCACCCGGCGCCGGGTCCGCGAGGTGGCGGCGGCCCTCGGCTACGGCTCGCGCCGGACGCCCCTCACGCGGACCGGGACGCTCGGCCTCGCCGTCACCACCTACGCGGGCGCGCCCTGGAACTTCCTAGAGATCCCCTACTTCTCCCGCCTGCTGACCGCCGCCGCGGCCACCGCGCACGCCCTCGGCTACGCGCTGACGGTCCTGCCCGCGGCGCGCGGCGGCGAGACCCTGTGGCACACCCTGACCGTCGACGGCATGCTCCTGCTCGACAGCCCCGAGGACGACCGGGTGCTGCGCGCCCTGCGGGCCCGGGGCATCCCCGTGGTCTTCGACGGCCGTCCCGCGGACCCGCACCCCGACGACGTGTGGGTCGACAACGACCACGCCACGACCACCCGTGAGCTCCTCGACCATCTGGCGGCCGCCGGTGCGCGCCGGATCGCCCTGCACGCCGGGTACGGCCGCGAGTACTACACCGGCGCCGTGACCCGGGCGTACGAGGAATGGTGCCGCGAGCGCGGCCGGGAGCCGTCGGTGATCACCTTCGATCCGGAGGACACGCCGGGCCATGCCTTCGACCGGGCGTTCTCCGCCCGGTCCTGCGACGCCGTCCACTCCCTCTACGACCCCGGTGGCCGGCAGGTCCTCGCCGCGGCGGCCCGCCACGGTCTGCGGATCCCCGACGACCTGCTCCTCGTCTGCGCCAGCGAGGATCCGGCCTATGCCGAGACCGGCCCGCCGGTGACCACGGTGTCGCTGCGGCCCGAGACCATCGCGGAGACGGCGATCACGACCCTGGTGGCCCGGCTCGACCCCGCCGTGGAGGCCCCCGCGCCGGGTGGGCTGACGGTCCCGGCCCGGCTGTGTGTGCGCGCGTCGACGCGCCGGGGGAGCGGGTGAGCGCGGCCGTGCCTCCGGGCTCGCCCGCCGCGCCTCCGGGCTCGCCCGTCGGACGGTCGTCAGGATGACGGCCGTCACAGGCATGCCGGGCATGACCGAGCAGCGGGGATGCACTAGAGTTATCTCGACATCGAGATAACTGCTTACGGCGCACCGCGGCCGCCCACCCGGTAAGGGTTACCTAACTAAGCCTTACCTTAGCGGATCGGCGAGGGAGTCGTGGCGGCAGCATGGCGGTAATACGCGCACATTGATGAAGGAGACTGTCGTGTCGGCGAACAGCTTCGACGCCCGCAGCACGCTGCGCGTGGGCGACGAGTCGTACGAGATCTTCAAGCTGGACAAGGTCGAGGGCTCCGCGCGCCTCCCTTACAGCCTGAAGGTCCTCCTGGAGAACCTGCTCCGCACCGAGGACGGCGCGAACATCACCGCCGACCACATCCGGGCCCTGGGTGACTGGGACTCGCAGGCCCAGCCGAGCCAGGAGATCCAGTTCACGCCGGCCCGCGTGATCATGCAGGACTTCACCGGCGTTCCCTGTGTCGTCGACCTCGCCACCATGCGTGAGGCCGTCGCGGCGCTCGGCGGCGACCCGGCGAAGATCAACCCGCTCTCCCCGGCCGAGATGGTCATCGACCACTCCGTCATCGCCGACAAGTTCGGCACGAACTCCGCCTTCGCGGAGAACGTCGAGCTGGAGTACGGCCGCAACAAGGAGCGCTACCAGTTCCTGCGCTGGGGCCAGACCGCCTTCGACGACTTCAAGGTCGTCCCCCCGGGCACCGGCATCGTCCACCAGGTGAACATCGAGCACCTGGCCCGTACGGTCATGGTCCGCAACGGCCAGGCGTACCCCGACACCCTCGTCGGCACCGACTCCCACACCACCATGGTCAACGGCCTCGGTGTGCTCGGCTGGGGCGTCGGCGGCATCGAGGCCGAGGCCGCGATGCTCGGCCAGCCGGTCTCCATGCTCATCCCGCGCGTCGTCGGCTTCAAGCTGACCGGCGAGCTCCCGGCCGGCACCACCGCCACCGACCTGGTCCTCACGATCACCGAGATGCTGCGCAAGCACGGCGTCGTCGGCAAGTTCGTCGAGTTCTACGGTGAGGGCGTCGCCGCCACCTCCCTCGCGAACCGCGCCACCATCGGCAACATGTCGCCGGAGTTCGGCTCCACCGCCGCCGTCTTCCCGATCGACGGCGAGACCCTGAACTACCTCAAGCTGACCGGCCGCTCCGCGCAGCAGGTCGCGCTCGTCGAGGCGTACGCCAAGGAGCAGGGCCTCTGGCTCGACCCGGCCGCCGAGCCCGACTTCTCCGAGAAGCTGGAGCTCGACCTCTCCACGGTCGTCCCCTCCATCGCCGGACCGAAGCGCCCGCAGGACCGCATCGTCCTCGCGAACGCCGCCACGCAGTTCGCCCAGGACGTCCGCAACTACGTCACCACCGCCGACGAGGCGGGCGAGGAGTCCTTCCCGGCCTCCGACTCCCCGGCCGTCTCCAACGGCGTTCCGTCGAACCCGGTCCAGGTGACCGCCCCCGACGGCAGCACCTACACGATCGACCACGGCGCCGTCACCGTCGCCGCGATCACCTCCTGCACCAACACGTCGAACCCGTACGTGATGGTCGCGGCCGCGCTCGTCGCGAAGAAGGCCGTCGAGAAGGGCCTGACCCGCAAGCCGTGGGTCAAGACCACCCTCGCCCCGGGCTCGAAGGTCGTCACCGACTACTTCGACAAGGCGGGGCTCACCCCGTACCTCGACAAGGTCGGCTTCAACCTCGTCGGCTACGGCTGCACCACCTGCATCGGCAACTCCGGCCCGCTGCCGGAGGAGGTCTCCAAGGCCGTCAACGAGCACGACCTGGCGGTCACCTCGGTCCTCTCCGGCAACCGGAACTTCGAGGGTCGCATCAACCCCGACGTCAAGATGAACTACCTGGCCTCCCCGCCGCTGGTCGTCGCGTACGCCCTCGCGGGTTCCATGAAGGTGGACATCACCAAGGACGCCCTCGGCGTCGACCAGGACGGCAAGCCCGTCTACCTGGCCGACATCTGGCCGACGGAGGCCGAGGTCAACGACGTCGTCGCCAACGCCATCGGCGAGGACATGTTCAACAAGTCCTACCAGGACGTCTTCGCGGGCGACGCCCAGTGGCAGGCGCTGTCGATCCCGACCGGCAACACCTTCGAGTGGGACACCGAGTCCACCTACGTCCGGAAGCCCCCGTACTTCGAGGGCATGACGATGGAGACCACCCCGGTCACCGACATCGTCGGCGCCCGCGTCCTGGCCAAGCTGGGCGACTCGGTCACCACCGACCACATCTCCCCGGCCGGTGCCATCAAGGCCGACACCCCGGCCGGCAAGTACCTCACCGAGCACGGTGTGGAGCGTCGTGACTTCAACTCCTACGGCTCGCGCCGTGGCAACCACGAGGTCATGATCCGCGGCACCTTCGCCAACATCCGCCTGCGCAACCAGATCGCGCCGGGCACCGAGGGCGGCTTCACCCGCGACTTCACCGTCGAGGGCGCGCCGGTGTCGTTCATCTACGACGCCTCGCAGAACTACCAGGCCGCCGGCACCCCGCTGGTCATCCTGGGCGGCAAGGAGTACGGCTCCGGCTCGTCCCGCGACTGGGCCGCCAAGGGCACCGCGCTCCTCGGCGTCAAGGCCGTCATCACCGAGTCGTACGAGCGCATCCACCGCTCGAACCTCATCGGCATGGGCGTCCTGCCGCTCCAGTTCCCGGTCGGCCAGTCGGCCGACTCGCTCGGCCTGACCGGCGAGGAGACCTTCTCCATCGCGGGCGTCACGGAGCTGAACGAGGGCACCACGCCGAGCACGGTCAAGGTCACCACCGACACCGGTGTCGAGTTCGACGCGGTCGTCCGCATCGACACCCCCGGCGAGGCGGACTACTACCGCAACGGCGGCATCATGCAGTACGTGCTCCGCAACCTGATCCGTGGCTGACACGATCTGATCCGGTAGTCGTACGACGTACGGAAGGGCCCCGCTCCTCGGAAGAGGAGCGGGGCCCTTCCGCCGCACCGGTGGCGATCAGAAGAGCTGGCCGAAGCCGTTCCAGCCCGAGGTGCCGATCTTGATGCGGGTGGCGAACGGCGTCGACGAGCTGCCCGAGCCCTTGTACAGCCACAGGGCGCCGGCGCTGTCGCGGGCCACCAGGTCCGCACGGCGGTCGCCGTTGAGGTCGCCGGGGGAGAACAGGTTGTTGAACATGTTCCAGCCGCTGCCGACACGGGTGCGGGTCGAGAAAGGGGCCCGGTAGTTGCCGGTGCCCTTGTAGAGCCACAGGACACCGCTGCGGTCACGCGCGACGAGGTCCGCGCGGCCGTCGCCGGTCACGTCGCCCTTGCCGGCGATCTGGGTGTACGCGTTCCACCCGGAGCCGATGCGGGTGCGCGCGGTCAGGGACGCGTTGCCGTTGCCCAGGTAGTGCCAGAGCACGCCGGAGCCGTCACGGGCCAGGATGTCGTCCGGGGCGCCGCCGCCGGTGTTGCCGGCCGAGATGACCTTGTTGTAGGCGTTCCAGCCGCCGCCGAGGTCGCGGACCGGGCCGTTGCTGGCGAAGTGCAGGCGGCCCGCGCTGCTGACGGCGTACCAGCCGTCGGCGTGGTACCAGCCCTCCTCCTCGGGCTGTCCTTCGATGTCCGCCTGGGTGAAGTTCTTGTATCCCACCCAGTTCCAGCCCTGGCGCCCGGCGATCCGCTGGATGGCGCCGCCGCCGACGGGGGTGTAGCCGATGATGTCGCCGTTGGTGTGCCAGCCGTAGAGGTTGTTCAGCGCGGCTCCGGACGCGGCGGTCGCGGAGGCCGCGGCGGCGGACACACGGTCCGACTGCGCGGCGGCGGACACACGGTCCGACTGCGGCGCGGCGGGGGCCTTGGCCGCCGGGCCCGGCTCCGCGGCGACCGCGGCGGTCGAGGTGGCGACGAGGGCGGCGGTTATCGCGGCGACCGTGACACGGGACAGGAGACCCGAGCGGTTCAGGCCAGAAGAGTTGGCCACGTAGTACTCCATAAGGGAGAGGGACAAGGAAGTTCCGCCGTGCACTCGAACACACGGACGAGGTCGGCGGTCTCCCTATGATCTCCGGTCACCCTCACAGGATCCTTACTTTTCCGGGTGTCTGTGACACAACTGTTTCGATCCCGACCGTATGCCCCCTTTGCCCTCCCGCGTCCCCTCGGCGCCGGGGTCCGTCCCGTCAAGGTGCCCCACTACGGGGAGGCCTGAGGCACTGTCAAGGGCATGGGCGGACGAGTGGTTGGACGAAACGCCGCAGATCCAGCGTGCTTATCCCGGAGGTCTCAACTCGGGAAAGATGGCCGTAGAAACCTGCTTTCGATCTTGCTCAGGCGAAGGGAAGTGGACTATACCTGTCGGCGTCCAGCCAGTCGGTTCCATCACACGACGGCCCGACGCCTGCACGACCCGGCTGCAAATGACCGCGGTGGCGGGGCCCTTCGCCTGTGGCGAGTGAGTACGGGCGACCGGTACACCGCCTGAGTCCTGAATGAAGGCGAGGACTTGAGCATGGGATCCACCTCCGCTCAGACCAATGAGGGCCTTGGCCGTCGCGATCTGATCAAGCGTTCCGCCGCGATCGGCCTGATTTCGGTGCCGACCATGGGCTTCCTCTCCGCCTGCGCGAGCAGCAGCGGCGACGGAAACGCGAAGGTCGAGAAGGGTACGAAGTCCGACAAGAACCCGCTCGGGGTGAACGAGTCGGCACCGCTTGATTTCGTCCTCTTCGACGGCGGATTCGGACAGCAGTACGCCAAGGACGCGATCAAGGTCTACGAGACGAATTACCCCAAGGCCAAGGTCAAGTTCACGCCCACCCAGAAGATCACCACGGAGCTCCAGCCGCGCTTCAACGGCGGCAACCCGCCGGACCTCATCGACAACTCCGGCGCCGAGCAGATGGACATGGGCGTCCTCGTCGGCCAGAAGCAGCTGGCCGACCTCACCGCGCTCCTGGACTCGGCCTCCGTCGACGACCCGAACAAGAAGGTCCGCGACACCCTGCGGCCCGGCATCGTCGAGATGGGCCAGTTCGACGGCGCCCCGGTCTGGATCCTCTACTACGCCTACACCGTCTACGGCGTCTGGTACTCGCAGAAGCTCCTCGACTCGCTCGACGCGAAGTACCCCGAGACCTGGGACGAGATGCTGGCCGTCTGCGAGAAGGCCAAGAAGAAGGGCATCGCGGGCTGGACGTACGCGGGCAAGCACCCGTACTACCTGCCCTTCTCGCTCTACCCGATGATCGGCAAGGTCGGCGGCCGCGAGGTCCTGGACGCCATCGACAACCTGGAGCCGAAGGCCTGGGAGCACCCTGCGGTCAAGGCGTGTTTCGAGGCCTACTACGAGCTCGTCCAGAAGGGCTACATCCTCAAGGGCACCCCCGGCCTCGACCACATCCAGTCGCAGACCGCCTGGACCGAGGGCAAGGCGCTGTTCATCCCGAACGGCTCCTGGGTCGAGAACGAGGCGGCGAAGACCATGCCGGCCGACTTCGACCTTGCCGTCTCGGCCCCGAGCGGCATCGACGCCTCCGACAAGATGCCCTTCGGCACCATGTGGGCGTCCGGTGGCGAGCCGTTCATCGTCCCGGCCAAGGCGGCCAACCCCGAGGGCGGCATGGAGCAGCTGCGCATCATGCTCAGCGAGGCCTCGTCCAAGAACTTCACGCAGTCCGTGAAGTCCCTCTCCGCGTTCAACGGCGGCACCGACGGCATCGAGCTGACGCCGGGCCTCAAGTCCGGTGTCGCGGCCCTGGAGAAGGCCGGCCAGAACGTCGTCAACCCGCGCCTCCAGGACTGGTACGTCGCCCTCCAGAAGGAGAAGATCGGTGTCGCGGGCATCGGCGAGATGATGGCCGGCCGCGCGACCCCGGCCGAGACGATCAAGAAGATCCAGAAGTTCGCCGACGAGGCGGCCAAGGACTCCTCGATCAAGCACTACAAGCACCAGTGAGCAGTGCCGGGGCCCCTTCCCGCCGACCGGGAGCGGGCCCCGGCCCCTTCGCGCGCGGCACCCGCGGCGCGCCTCCGCGGGAAGATCGGGGTCGGTAGGAATGCAGCACGGCAAGTACCGTTTCATCGTGGGGTTCCTGGCGGCACCCCTCGCGCTCTACGCGCTCTTCGTCATCTGGCCGTTCATCCAGTCCATCTACTACTCGCTCACGGACTGGAGCGGACTGAGCCCCGAATTCGGCTTCGTCGGATTCGACAACTACAGCAGAATGCTGGACGACGAGATCTTCTGGAAATCGCTCCAGCACAGTCTGACCCTCGCGGTGGTGCTGCCGCTGGTGACCGTCGGACTCGCGCTGTTCTTCGCGTTCATGCTCAATGTCGGCGGTCGGCGCCGCCGTGGAGCGGCCATCGCCGGTGTGCGCGGATCAGCCTTCTACAAGATCGTGTACTTCTTCCCGCAGGTGCTGTCGATCGCCATCGTCGCGCTGCTCTTCCAGTTCGCCTACAACCCGAATAGCGGAGCCATCAATTCCGCTCTGAAGCTCGTGGGCCTCGGCAGTATTCAGCCGGACTGGCTGGGCGATCCGAAACTCGCCCTCATCTGTGTGATGGCGGTTCTCGTCTGGTCCACGGTCGGCTTCTTCGTCGTCCTCTTCTCGGCCGGCATGGCGTCCATTCCGAGGGACTTCTACGAGGCCGCGCTGCTCGACGGCGCCAACCGCTTCACGACCTTCTTCAAGATCACCCTGCCGCTGCTCTGGGACACCGTGCAGTCCGGCTGGATCTACATGGGCATCCTCGCACTCGGCGCGGAGTCCTTCGCCGTCGTCCAGATCATGACCGTCGGCCCCAACGGCGGCGGGCCCGACTACTCCACCGTCGTCCTTCCGCTGTACGTGTACCAGAAGGCGTTCCGGGACGGTCAGGCCGCCTACGCAACGACCATCGGTGTCGCGCTCCTTCTCGTCACCCTGGCCTTCGCGGCCATCGTGATGAAGCTGGGCCGGCGCGAGCGGCTGGAGTTCTGATGAAGACGACCGACACTGCCACCCCCGGCGTCGAGACCCCCGGCCCCTCGGGGGGCTCGGGGCCCGTGGTGACCAAGACGGCGCCGCCCGCGCCCCGCAAGGAGTCCAAGAGCGAGGGCGCGGTCCTCAACGTCTTCTCGCACGGCGTCCTGATCATCTGGGCGATCATGGTCGTCATGCCGCTGCTCTGGGCGGTCATGACCTCGTTCAAGACCGACCGGGCGATCTTCACCTCCCCGTGGTCGCTGCCCGACAGCCTGCACTTCGAGAACTGGTCGCGCGCCTGGTCCCAGGCGCACATGAGCGACTACTTCATGAACACGATCGTGGTCGTCGGCGGCTCGCTCATCGGCACGCTGCTCTTCGGCTCGATGGCGGCGTACGTGCTGGCCCGCTTCGACTTCCCCGGGAACCGCTTCATCTACTTCCTCTTCATCGGAGGGATGAGCTTCCCGATCATCCTGGCGCTCGTGCCGCTCTTCTACGTGATGCAGAACATGGCCCTGCTCAACACCCCGCACGGCCTGATCCTCGTCTACATCGCGTACTCGCTGCCCTTCACCGTCTTCTTCCTCACGGCCTTCTTCCGCACGCTGCCGACCTCGGTGGCGGAGGCGGCCTTCGTGGACGGCGCGTCGCACACCAGGACCTTCTTCCAGGTGATGCTGCCGATGGCGAAGCCGGGCCTCATCAGCGTCGGCATCTTCAACTTCCTCGGCCAGTGGAACCAGTACCTGCTGCCCACGGTGCTCAACACCGAGCAGGACCAGAAGGTGCTCTCCCAAGGCCTGGTCCAGCTCGCCACGAGCCAGGGCTACAAGGGCGACTGGTCAGGCCTTTTCGCCGGTCTGGTGATGGCGATGCTCCCGGTTCTAGCCGCGTACATCATCTTCCAGCGGCAGGTGGTCGCCGGTCTGACCGCCGGCGCCGTGAAGTAACCGGACCCGCTGCCTCCAGGGCCCCCGGCGCACCCGCGCCGGGGGCCCCGCGCGTCATGTGACACAGACCCTCCGCACCTCAAGGTCTTGACGGGGAGCAAGCCGAAAGCGTCCCCTTAGAGTTCACATGTTGGAGAAAACGGTGGGAGTGAGTGAGTCGATGGAGACTCCGGGATCGCAGACGTCTCTGCACAGGGCCAATCTCGAACGGGTCGTCCGGGCGGTGCGCATGGCCGGCTCGCTCACCCAGGCGGAGATCGCCCGGGCGACGGGACTGTCCGCCGCGACGGTCTCCAACATCGTCCGGGAGCTGAAGGACGGCGGCACCGTCGACGTCACGCCCACCTCGGCGGGCGGCCGCCGGGCCCGCAGCGTCTCGCTCTCCGGTGACGCCGGCATCGTGATCGGCGTGGACTTCGGCCACACCCACCTCCGGGTCGCCGTCGGCAACCTCGCCCACCAGGTGCTCGCCGAGGAGGCCGAGCCGCTCGACGTGGACGCCTCCGCCGCCGAGGGCTTCGACCGGGCGGAACAGCTGGTCAAGCGGCTGATCCTGGCCACCGGGATCGGCCCGGACAAGGTGATCGGCGTCGGGCTCGGCGTCCCCGGCCCCATCGACGTCTCCTCCGGGACCCTCGGCTCGACCTCGATCCTGCCGGGCTGGAGCGGGATCAACCCCGCCGAGGAGCTCTCCGGCCGCCTGGGCGTCCCCGTGCACGTCGACAACGACGCCAACCTCGGGGCGCTCGGCGAACTGGTCTGGGGCAGCGGGCGGGGCGTCAAGGACCTGGCGTACATCAAGGTGGCGAGCGGCGTCGGCGCCGGCCTCGTCATCGACGGGCGGGTCTACCGGGGCCCCGGCGGCACCGCGGGCGAGATCGGGCACATCACGCTCGACGAGTCGGGCCCGGTCTGCCGCTGCGGCAACCGCGGCTGCCTGGAGACCTTCACGGCCGCCCGGTACGTCCTGCCGCTGCTCCAGCCCAGCCACGGCCCCGATCTGACCATGGAACGCGTCGTCCAGCTGGCCCGCGAGGGCGACCCCGGCTGCCGTCGGGTGATCGCCGACGTCGGGCGGCACATCGGCAGCGGTGTCGCCAACCTCTGCAATCTTCTGAATCCGAGCCGGGTGGTGCTCGGCGGCGACCTGGCAGAGGCCGGGGAGCTGGTCCTGGCGCCCATCAGGGACTCCGTCTCGCGGTATGCGATCCCCAGCGCCGCCCGGCAGCTCTCGCTGGCTCAGGGGGCCCTGGGAGGCCGCGCGGAAGTGCTCGGTGCCCTGGCCCTCGTACTGAGTGAAATGGGCGATTCGACCCTGTTGGAGAGTGCCCTTCCGACGGCCGCTCCGGCCTCACGCCTTGCGTTCACTTAGATAACGAACACCACCGTTGTCATCTCGTTAAGGATTTACTTCTTGACGTCGGTGTGACGGCCGAGTTGACTTCGTGCCACCTCGGCCGCAACGTCGCGGCCTCGTCAGGGAGGCAACCCCAATGAACGCAGTGACGCGTCGCGCCGTCATAGCCACGGCCGCGGTGTCGATGGCCCTCTCGCTCGCCGCCTGTGGCCAGGCCGGCGGCGACGACAGCGGTGACAAGGGCAGCTCGACCAAGATCGGCCTGCTCCTTCCCGAGAACAAGACCTCGCGCTACGAGGCTCTGGACAAGCCCCAGTTCGAGAAGGCCGTCAAGGCCGCGTGCGGCGACTGCGAGGTCGTGTACAACAACGCGGTCTCCGACGTCGTCAAGCAGAAGCAGCAGTTCGACCAGCTGATCGCCGACGGCATCAAGGTCATCGCGCTCGACCCGGTCGACGCGACCAAGGCCGAGGGCTGGGTCACCGAGGCCAAGGCCAAGGGCGTCAAGGTCGTCGCGTACGACCGCGCCGTCAAGGGCGCCGACGCCTACGTCAGCCACGACAACAACAAGGTCGGCGAGCTCCAGGGCCAGGCGCTCCTCGCCGCCCTCGGCGCCAAGGCCGCCTCCGCCAACGTCGTGATGATCAACGGCGACGAGAAGGACCCGAACGCCGGTCTCTTCAAGAAGGGCGCCCACACCGCCCTCGACGGCAAGGTCGGCAAGATCGCCTACGAGGCGTCCGGCGAGTGGGACCCGAAGATCGCCGGCGAGAAGATGTCCGCCGCGATCTCCCTGCTCCAGGGCAAGGACCTCGGCGCCCAGGGTGCGACCGACGGTGTGCCGTCGACCCTGTTCCCGCCGGTCGTCGTCGACAAGACGAACATCCAGACCACGGTGATCCAGGACGGCATCTACAAGGCCGCCGACCTCTGCACCTCGGACCTGGCCGCCAAGTGCACGGAACTGGGCATCAAGTAGTCCCTGAGCCGAGCCCGCCGGGCCCCCGAGGGCCCGGCGTCACGGATCCCGACACCGGCCCGCGTACAGAGGCTGAAGCCCCGGACACGGGGTGAAGAGCCCCGCCGAGGGTGACACCCCCGCCAGAGGGTGAATCCCCCGCCGGACGCCCGGCGCCCGTCGACACGATCCGTCCCCCTGCCCGTCCGGCCCCCGGCCGACCCAGACCCCGCTGTCGGTCCGGGGGCCGGACGAGCTCAGCCCCCCCTCGAACTTTGGCGCTGCACCGGCGGCGCGACATGCCGCCGCCCGCAGGCGGCGAAGGAGTTGGTTCACGTGTCCCAGACGCAGGCGCCCGTGCTGGCGTTGCGCGGGATCTTCAAGCGGTTCGGAGCGGTTCAGGTCCTCTCCGGTGTCGATCTCGAAGTCCACGCAGGAGAGGTCGTCGCGCTCGTCGGCGACAACGGAGCGGGTAAGTCCACGCTGGTCAAGACGATCGCCGGTGTACACCCGATCGACGAGGGCGTCATCGAGTGGGAGGGCGAGCAGGTCGAGATCCAGCGCCCGCACGACTCCCAGAACCTCGGTGTCGCGACCGTCTACCAGGACCTCGCGCTCTGCGACAACCTCGACGTCGTCGCCAACCTGTTCCTCGGCCGCGAGATCAAGAAGGGCGGCGTCCTCGACGAGGTCGCCATGGAGAAGCGGGCCAAGGACCTGCTCTCCACGCTCTCGATCCGCATCCCCAGCGTCCGCATCCCCGTCGCCGCGCTCTCCGGCGGTCAGCGCCAGGTCGTCGCCATCGCGCGCGCCCTGGTCGGCGACCCCAAGATCGTGATCCTCGACGAGCCGACCGCCGCCCTCGGCGTCGAGCAGACCGCCCAGGTCCTCGACCTGGTCGAGCGGCTGCGCGAGCAGGGCCTCGGCGTCATCCTCATCAGCCACAACATGGCCGATGTGAAGGCCGTCGCCGACACCGTGGCCGTGCTCCGCCTGGGCCGCAACAACGGCACCTTCCCGGTGGCCACCACCACGCACGAAGAGATCATCGCCGCGATCACCGGTGCCACGGACAACGCCGTGACCCGCCGTCAGGCCCGCAACGCGGAGGTAGCGAAGTGAGCAACACCCCTCCCACCGCGAGCGAAGAGGCAGCGGTGCCCGAGCCCCGTACCCCCGACGAGACGACCCCGGTCAGCGAGGTCCCGGCCGCCGCCGCGATCCCCGCCGTCGACCCCCGCCTCCTCGTCCGCGAGCAGGGCTTCAAGGGTTACGTCGAGGAGTTCAAGCGCAAGATCCGCTCCGGTGAGATCGGCTCGCTGCCCGTCGTCGTCGGCCTGATCGTCATCGGCATCGTCTTCCAGGCGCTCACCGGCAACTTCATCACCTCGTACAACCTCGACCAGATCACGCTGTACGCGGTCGGCCCCGGCATCATGGCCGTCGGCATCGTCTTCGTGCTGCTGCTCGGCGAGATCGACCTCGCCGTCGGCTCCGTGGCGGGTCTGGCCGGCTCGGTCTGGGGCGTCCTCGGCACCGACATGCCGGACGGCCTCGCGATCCTCCTCGGCATCCTCTCGGGCACCCTCCTCGGCGCCTTCCACGGTCTGGTCTTCGCCAAGATCGGCGTGCCCGCCTTCGTCGTCACTCTCGCGGGCTTCCTCGGCTGGGCCGGTCTCCAGACCTGGGTGATGGGGGACAAGTCCACGATCCCCACCCCGATCGGCAGCTTCGTCGCCGACCTCACCAAGTACTACTTCTCCGACGTCGCCGCCGCCTACGGCCTCGCCGTGGCCGTCGTCGCCGCGTTCTACCTCGCCCAGCTGCGCGACTCCCGCCGCCGCAAGTCCGCCGAGCTGCCGCACCGCCCGCAGAGCGAGATCATCCTGCGCACCGCCGTCCTCGCGGTCCTGGTCCTCGTCGCCGCGTACGGCTTCAACCAGGAGCAGGGCCTGCCGCTCTCCCTGGTGATCTTCCTGGTCATCCTGCTCGTCACCGACTTCGTGCTGCGCCGCACCACGTACGGCCGGCAGGTCTTCGCCGTCGGCGGCGGCATCGAGGCCGCCCGCCGCGCCGGTATCAACGTCTCGTGGATCCGGATCTCGGTGTTCATGATCTCCGGCACGATGGGCGCGATCGGCGGTCTGTTCCTCGCCTCCGCGACCGGCGGCGCCGACCGCTCCCTCGGTGGCGGCAACCAGCTGATGATGTGCATCGCCGCGGCGGTCATCGGCGGTACGTCCCTGTTCGGCGGACGCGGCAAGGTCTGGTCGGCGCTCCTCGGCATCCTGGTCATCCAGTCGATCGTCCAGGGCCTCAACCAGATGAACCTGTCCTCGAACGCGATCCAGTACATGATCACCGGAGCGGTCCTGCTCATCGCCGTGATCATCGACTCGGTCTCCCGCAAGACGCAGAAGACGGCAGGACGCGCCTAGGGACCCCGTCCCGCGCGCGTAACGCTCGCCACACCGCCCGGCGCCGTGAAACCGGCGCCGGGCACTGCTGCGTCCGGAGCAGTACCCCGATCCGCGGGGAGCCGTACGGATCAGCGTTCAGAGCCGTACAGATCAGCGACATGTAGGCCGTGGGGGTGACGCGTCACCCCCCGGCCCGATGCCCACGATCCAAGACGGAACATTAGACTCGACAAATCGGCAAGCTCGACCAGCTCAAACGCAAGGAGGCACGGGTGGCTCTGCTGACCCGTATCAGGGGACCGCGAGATCTGGACCGGCTCTCCCCGGAACAGCTGGATCAGCTGGCCGACGAGATCAGGACGTTCCTCGTGGACGCCGTCTCCAAGACCGGCGGGCACCTCGGGCCCAACCTCGGCGTGGTCGAGCTGACCATCGCCCTGCACCGCGTGTTCGACTCCCCGAAGGACAAGGTCCTCTGGGACACCGGCCACCAGAGCTACGTCCACAAGCTGCTCACGGGCCGCCAGGACTTCTCGAAGCTCAAGATGAAGGGCGGCCTCTCCGGCTACCCCTCGCAGGCCGAGTCCGAGCACGACGTCATCGAGAACTCGCACGCCTCCACGGTCCTCGGCTGGGCCGACGGCCTCGCGAAGGCCAACGAGGTCCTCAAGAAGGACGACCACGTCGTCGCCGTCATCGGCGACGGGGCCCTCACGGGCGGCATGGCCTGGGAGGCGCTGAACAACATCGCCGCCGCGAAGGACCGCCCGCTCGTCATCGTCGTCAACGACAACGAGCGGTCCTACGCGCCCACCATCGGCGGCCTCGCCAACCACCTGGCGACCCTGCGCACCACCGACGGCTACGAGCGCTTCCTCGCCCGCGGCAAGGACATCCTGGAGCGCACCCCCGTCGTCGGGAAGCCGCTCTACGAGACCCTGCACGGCGCCAAGAAGGGCCTCAAGGACTTCATCGCCCCGCAGGGCATGTTCGAGGACCTCGGCCTCAAGTACGTCGGACCCATCGACGGCCACGACATCGAGGCCCTGGAGTCCGCCCTGACGCGCGCCAAGCGCTTCGGCGGCCCCGTGATCGTCCACTGCCTCACCGAGAAGGGACGCGGCTACCAGCCGGCCCTCCAGGACGAGGCCGACCGCTTCCACGCCGTCGGCAAGATCCACCCCGACACGGGCCTGCCCATCTCCTCCTCCGGCGCCGACTGGACCGGCGTCTTCGCCGAGGAGATGGTCGCGCTCGGCAAGGAGCGCGCGGACATCGTCGCCATCACGGCGGCCATGCTCCAGCCCGTCGGTCTCGACAAGTTCGCCAAGGCCTTCCCCGAGCGGGTCTTCGACGTCGGCATCGCCGAGCAGCACGCCGCGGTCTCCGCCGCGGGCCTGGCCACCGGCGGTCTGCACCCGGTCTTCGCGGTCTACGCGACCTTCCTCAACCGCGCCTTCGACCAGGTCCTGATGGACGTGGCCCTGCACAAGTGCGGCGTCACCTTCGTCCTGGACCGCGCCGGCGTCACCGGCACCGACGGCGCCTCCCACAACGGCATGTGGGACATGTCGATCCTCCAGGTCGTCCCCGGCCTGCGGCTCGCCGCCCCGCGCGACGCCGACCAGGTCCGCGCCCAGCTGCGCGAGGCCGTCGAGGTCACCGACGCCCCCACCGTGGTCCGCTTCTCCAAGGGCGCGGTCGGCCCCGCCGTACCCGCCCTGCGCCGCGTCGGCGGCATGGACGTGCTCCGTGAGCCCGGCTCGGACCGGCCGGACGTCCTCCTGGTCTCGGTCGGGGCGCTCGCCCCGATGTGCCTGGAGATCGCCGACCTGCTGGACCGTCACGGCATCTCCACCACGGTCGTCGACCCCCGTTGGGTCAAGCCCGTCGACGAGGCCCTCGCCCCGCTCGCCGAGCGCCACCGGGTCGTCGTGACCGTCGAGGACAACAGCCGCGTCGGCGGCGTCGGCTCCGCCGTCGCCCAGGCACTCCGCGACGCCGGGGTGGACGTTCCGCTGCGTGACTTCGGCATCCCGCCGCGCTTCCTGGACCACGCCTCCCGCGGCGAGGTCCTGGCGGAGATCGGTCTGACCGCCCCGGACATCGCCCGGCAGGTCACCGGTTTGGTCTCGCGTCTCGACGGCAGATTCGAGACCAGCGCGCAGGCCGTGGAGCCCGCCCGCGACTGACGGTCACGGTCACCCCGCGTCACCCGGGGGCCGATCGGTTCACTCTTCGGAGTGCCGATCGGCCCTTTCGCGTGCATTCTGACCACAGGGCGGGCAGCCCCATGGCAGGGAGGTACGACGAGTGAGTACGGACCAGCAGCCACGCGCCAACAACGGCGTGTTCCGGACCAAGACGGTCGAGCAGTCCATCCGTGACACGGAGGAGCCGGAGCACGCGCTCAAGAAATCCCTGTCCGCATGGGACCTGATGGTGTTCGGCGTCGGAGTCATCATCGGCACCGGCATCTTCGTCCTCACGGGCAAGGTCGCCAAGGAGAACGCCGGCCCGGCGACGGCGCTCGCCTTCATCGCCGCCGGCATCGTGTGCGCCCTCGCCGCCCTGTGCTACGCCGAGTTCGCCTCGACGGTGCCGGTGGCGGGATCGGCGTACACCTTCGCGTACGCCTCCATCGGCGAGCTGCCCGCCTGGATCATCGGATGGGACCTCGTCCTGGAGTTCGCCCTCGGTACGGCGGTGGTCGCCGTCGGCTGGTCGGGATACGTCCGCTCGCTCATGGACAACATCGACTGGCACCTACCCGCGGCGCTCGAAGGCCCTGACGTGCCGGGCGGAACCTTCGACATCCTGGCCTTCCTGCTTGTCCTGGTGCTGACGGTCGTCCTCGTCCTGGGCATGAAACTCTCCGCCCGGATCACCGCGCTCGTCGTGGCGATCAAGGTGACCGTGGTGATGATCGTGATCGTCGCCGGCCTGTTCTTCATCGTCGGCGACAACTACGAGCCCTTCATCCCGCCGGCCGTCACCCCCGAGGGCGGCGGCTCCAACTGGGACGCGCCACTCGTCCAGCTGCTCTTCGGGTACGAGGCGACCAACTTCGGCGTCATGGGCATCTTCACCGCCGCCTCGGTCGTCTTCTTCGCCTTCATCGGCTTCGACGTGGTGGCCACCGCCGCCGAGGAGACCAAGCTCCCGCAGCGGGACATGCCCCGGGGCATCCTCGGCTCGCTCTTCATCTGCACCGTGCTCTACGTGGCCGTGGCCCTGGTCGTCACCGGTATGCAGCACTACACGGAGCTGTCCGTGAGTGCCCCGCTCGCCGACGCCTTCAAGGCCGCCGGGCATCCCTTCTACGCGGGCGTGATCAGCTTCGGCGCCGCCGTCGGCCTCACCACGGTCTGTCTGATCCTGCTGCTCGGCCAGACCCGGGTGTTCTTCGCGATGAGCCGCGACGGACTCCTGCCGCGCTTCTTCTCCAAGACGCACCCGCGCTTCAAGACCCCGTACCGGCCGACCATCCTGCTCGGTGTGATCATCGCCATCGTCGCCGGCTTCACCAGCATCAACGAACTCGCGACCCTGGTGAACATCGGCACACTCTTCGCCTTCGTCGTCGTCGCGTTCGGCGTCATCGTGCTCCGTCGCACCCGCCCCGACCTGCCGCGCGCCTTCCGTACCCCCTGGGTGCCCGTGCTGCCGATCCTCTCCATCGCCGCCTCGCTCTGGCTGATGCTCAACCTGCCCGGCGAGACCTGGTTCCGGTTCGCGGTCTGGATGGTGATCGGCATCGTCGTGTACTTCCTGTACGGGCGCAGGCACAGCCGGCTCGGGCAGGAAGGCCAGGCCGCGAAGTACTGAGCGGGCCGTAAGGCGGCGATACCGCAGGCGCGGAAGGGACCGTTCGACGGGGCGGCTACAGTCGGCTCGTACCCGAACTCCTTCCGACGACCGGAGTGCTGGATCTCCCCATGGCTAATCGATCCCAGGCCCCCAACGCCCCTTCCGACGGCTCCTCCACCGCCCCCCTGCTCCAGGGTGACTGGCTGACCAGAGGGGCGGAGGGCCGGTTCAGCGCCTACCTGCCCAGGGACGGAGAGGTGGTGCGCTGGACCGAGCAGCCCGACGGATCCTGGAGCGGACCCGTCTCGCTCGGAGGCCCCGGACCCGCCGGCGGCCTCACCCCCTTCCTCGCCGTCGGCCAGGGCGTGGACCGGTACGTCCATCTCCTCGCCCTGCGGCCCACCGCCGGGGAAGAGGGGCACGTCGAGCTCGTCCACAGCGTCCAGTTCCAGACCGGCCGCCCCGCCCTGGAATGGCGCTCGATCGGGCACTCCAACGGCAAGGGGCCGTGGACCGGCAACCCCGCCGTCGCGGTGGACGGCCGAGGCCGCGTGTACGCCTTCATGCGCAACGGCGGCGGCGGACTGAGCGTGCGGGCCCAGAAGGACGCCGGCGGCTGGCACCCCTGGTGGGACCTGCTCGGATCGAAGACCGATCCCTCGCCGGTCGCGATCACGAACGGCTCCGGCTTCGTCGAGCTGTTCAGCTCGCACGCCAAGGGCCTCGTTCGCTACGTCCAGCGCGAGTCCGGCGCCCGGCCGCTCCGCGAGGAGCTGCTCCCGGCGTCGGTGACGATGGGCACCCTGGCGGCCACGACCGGCCCCTCCGGCCACGTCACCCTCTTCTACCTGGACCAGGACGGTCAGGTCCGTGCCTGGTCGCCGGAGCGGTCCCTGGAGCCCACGGTCCTCGGCAAGGCCGTCGGCACCGGACGGCTCTCGGCCGGCCGCTGTCTCATCGACGGCTCCGAGCAGACGGTCCTCGCCCAGCAGTCCGCCGACGGCCGGCTCGCGCTCGCCGCCTTCCCGAGCGAGCAGGAGACCGAGGGCATCCAGTGGTCGGAGACCGGGGAGCGGCACGGCGAGCTCGCCGCCGTCCTCACCCGCGGGGGCGACGGGCGTCTGGTCGCGATGGCCAGGGTCGGCACGGGCGCCCCGATCACCACCCGCCAGAAGGCGTCGGCCGAGGGCCTGGTCCTGGAGGGCTGGCGCTCCATAGGGTGACGCCCCGAGGAGCTCCCCGGGCACGCCGGGGAGCTCCCGAAGAGCGGACCCGACGCCACGCGAGCGGTTCCACGGGAACGTCCTCACGTGAACGGCCCCGGCACCTGGAGAAGGTGCCGGGGCCGTTCACGTACGCCCTGGGGCGCGAGGCCGGGTGTTACGCCGGGACGCTCGCCACGCCCTGCGCGAGGAAACGCTTGCCGTTGACGCGCTCGGAGACGCCCTCACGGTCCAGGTACGGCGTGATGCCGCCCAGGTGGAAGGGCCAGCCCGCGCCGGTGATCAGGCAGAGGTCGATGTCCTGCGCCTCGGCGACGACACCCTCCTCCAGCATCAGGCCGATCTCCTGCGCCACCGCGTCCAGGACGCGGTCGCGGACCTGCTCCTCGGTCAGGACGGACTCGCCCTGGACGAGGAGGGCGGCGACCTCCGGGTCGAGCTCCGGCTTGAAGCCGTTCTCGGCGTTGTAGACGTAGAAGCCGCGCTTGCCGGCCTCGACGACGCGCTTGAGGTTCGGCGAGACGGTGAAGCGCTCCGGGAAGGCGCGGTTCAGGGTCTCGGAGACGTGCAGACCGATGGCCGGTCCGACGAGCTCCAGAAGGACCAGCGGCGACATCGGCAGGCCGAGGGGCTCGATCGCCTTCTCGGCGGTCTCGACCGACGTGCCCTCGTCGATGACGTTCTGGATCTCGCCCATGAAGCGGGTCAGGATGCGGTTCACGACGAACGCCGGGGCGTCCTTGGTGAGGACCGCGGTCTTCTTCAGCTTCTTGGCGACACCGAACGCGGTGGCCAGCGAGGCGTCGTCCGTCTGCTCGCCGCGGACGATCTCCAGGAGCGGGAGGATCGCGACCGGGTTGAAGAAGTGGAAGCCGACCACGCGCTCCGGGTGCTGGAGCTTGGAGGCCATCTCCGACACCGACAGCGAGGAGGTGTTGGTGGCGAGGATCGCGTGCGCCGGGGCGACCGCCTCGACCTCCGCGAACACCTTCTGCTTGACGGACATCTCCTCGAACACGGCCTCGATGATGAAGTCCGCGTCCGCGAAGCCCTCGGCCTTGTCCAGGACACCGGAGACCAGGCCCTTGAGACGGTTGGCCTTGTCCTGGTTGATGCGGCCCTTGGCGAGCAGCTTCTCGATCTCGGCGTGGACGTAGCCCACACCCTTGTCGACGCGCTCCTGGTCGATGTCGGTCAGGACGACCGGCACCTCGAGGCGGCGCAGGAAGAGCAGGGCGAGCTGGGAGGCCATCAGACCGGCGCCGACGACACCGACCTTGGTGATCGGGCGGGCCAGCGACTTGTCCGGGGCACCGGCGGGGCGCTTGCCGCGCTTCTGCACCAGGTTGAAGGCGTAGATGCCGGAGCGGAGCTCGCCGCCCATGATCAGGTCCGCGAGGGCCTGGTCCTCGGCGTCGAAGCCCTTCTGCAGGTCGCCGTCCTTGGCGGCCTCGATGATGTCGAGGGCGCGGTAGGCGGCCGGCGCGGCACCGTGGACCTTGGAGTCGGCCACGAGACGGCCCTTGGCGACGGCCTGGTCCCAGGCCTCGCCGCGGTCGATCGCGGGGCGCTCGACCGTCACGGAGCCGTTGAGGACGGAAGCCGTCCAGATCAGCGACTGCTCCAGGAAGTCGGCACCCTCGAACAGCGCGTCGGCGATGCCGAGCTCGAAGACCTGCTTGCCCTTGAGCTGACGGTTCTGGTTCAGCGAGTTCTCGATGATGACCGAGACGGCCTTCTCGGCACCGATCAGGTTCGGCAGGATGGCGCAGCCGCCCCAGCCGGGCACCAGACCGAGGAAGACCTCGGGCAGCGAGAAGGCCGGCAGGGCCTTCGACACGGTGCGGTAGGTGCAGTGCAGACCGACCTCGACGCCGCCGCCCATGGCCGCGCCGTTGTAGTACGCGAAGGTCGGGACGGCGAGCTCGGACAGCCGCTTGAAGACGTCGTGGCCGCCCTTGCCGATGGCGAGCGCCTCGTCGTGCTTCTTCAGCAGCTCGACGCCCTTGAGGTCGGCGCCGACGGCGAAGATGAACGGCTTGCCGGTGATGCCGACGCCGGTGATCTCACCGTTCGCGGCCTCGGCCTCGACCTGGTCGATCGCCGTGTTCAGGTTGGCGAGCGACTGGGGGCCGAAGGTGGTCGGCTTGGTGTGGTCGAAGCCGTTGTCCAGCGTGATGAGGGCGAACCGGCCCGCACCCGCGGGCAGTTCGAAGTGCCGTACGTGGGCGCTGGTGACGACCTCGTCGGGGAAGAGCTCCGCGGCGCCCTTCAGAAGCTCGGCGGTGGTGCTCACTTGCCCTCCCAGTGGGGGTTTTCCCAGATGACCGTGGCGCCCATGCCGAAGCCGACGCACATCGTGTTGAGGCCGTAGCGGACCTGCGGGTTCTCCTCGAACTGGCGGGCCAGCTGCGTCATCAGACGGACGCCGGAGGAGGCGAGCGGGTGACCGTAGGCGATGGCGCCGCCGTACTGGTTGACGCGGGCGTCGTCGTCGGCGATGCCGTAGTGCTCCAGGAAGGCGAGGACCTGGACCGCGAAGGCCTCGTTGATCTCGAAGAGGTCGATGTCCTCGATGGACAGACCGGCCTTCGCGAGGGCCTTCTCGGTCGCCGGGATCGGGCCGTAGCCCATGACCTCGGGCTCGACGCCGGCGAAGGCGTACGAGACGAGGCGCATCTTCACCGGGAGGTCGTTCTCGCGGGCGAAGTCCTCGGAGGCGATGATCGAGGCGGTGGCACCGTCGTTGAGACCGGCCGCGTTGCCCGCGGTGACGTTGCCGTGGACGCGGAACGGCGTCTTCAGGTTGGCCAGCGACTCCAGGGTGGTGCCCGGGCGCATCGGCTCGTCGGCGGTGACCAGGCCCCAGCCGGTCTCACCGGTGGAGGCGTCGGTGCGGCGGACCGAGATCGGCACCAGGTCCTGCTGGATCTTGCCGTCGGCGTACGCCTTGGCGGCCTTCTCCTGCGAGCGCACGGCGTACTCGTCGGCGCGCTGCTTGGTGATGCTCGGGTAGCGGTCGTGCAGGTTCTCGGCGGTCATGCCCATGAACAGGGCGGACTCGTCGACCAGCTTCTCGCTCACGAACCGCGGGTTCGGGTCGACGCCCTCACCCATGGGGTGGCGGCCCATGTGCTCGACGCCACCGGCGATGACGGCGTCGTAGGCGCCGAAGGCGATCGAACCGGCGACCGAGGTGACGGCGGTCAGCGCGCCGGCGCACATGCGGTCGATGGAGTAGCCCGGCACCGACTGCGGCAGTCCGGCGAGGATGCCCGCCGTGCGGCCGAGGGTCAGACCCTGGTCACCGATCTGCGTGGTCGCGGCGATGGCGACCTCGTCGATCTGCGCGGGGTCGAGGCCGGGGTTGCGGCGCAGCAGCTCCCGGATGGCCTTGACGACGAGGTCGTCGGCGCGGGTCTCGTGGTAGATGCCCTTCGGGCCCGCCTTGCCGAACGGGGTGCGGACGCCGTCGACGAAGACGACGTCCCTGACGGTACGAGGCACGATGGCTCTCCTCCAGGGTGCGGGATGGCACTGCTGCGGCACACGCCTAAGCGTGCGCTTGCTTCCCCCATGCTACTTGTGGGTAACCAGGCTGCCCAGCCCCTGGGCCCCAAGCGGCGAAGGTCACACCCCGAGGATGCCACCGGGCCGGCCGCGCGCCCCCCGCGTACGCCCGTCTGTTCGGACGGTCCCGCAACCCGATGGGCCCAGGGCGGCGGCCGCGTCGTGGCGCGGTCGCCCGCCGGCGGGCGGAGGCTGGCACCGGCCGCGGCACGAGGCCGCGGCCCCTGCCCACGGAAAGGACTGCCATGGCCATCGTCACCACCGACCACCAGGTCCCCCACACCTCCACCGTCCCCGCGAACGCCGGCGATCCGGTCAAGCTCTTCGTACGGGAGCGGCGCGACACGTCCGACAGCGGGCCGCGCACACCGGTCCTCATGCTCCACGGCCGGAGCGTGCCGGTGCTGGCCGGCTGCGACCTCCAGCACGAGTCGTACAGCTGGGCCGAGGCGCTGGCGAAAGCCGGCTACGACGTCTTCATGATGGACCTCCAGGGGTCGGGCCGCTCCCCGCGCCCCACCATGGACGACCCCCACAACGTCAACCCGGCCCAGCAGGCCCTGCTGACGCCGAGGCCGCCGGGATTCGTCCCGGGCCCGCCGACCTACCCGTTCCAGCTGACCAACTCGAACAGCGACCGGGACGAACTGAACACCGTCGTGGAGTTCATCCGCGCCGAGTGCCAGGTGGACAAGGTCGCCTTCATCGGCTGGTCCGCCGCCGCGTTCACGATGGGGCCGTACGCGGTCAAGAACCCGGGGAAGGTGTCGAGCCTGTTCCTGCTGGCGCCGATCTTCCCGCCCCTGGGCACGTCGAACCCGCCGGCCACGCTGCCGCTGCCCGGCTTCCCCATGTTCGTCGGCGGGAAGACGGGATTCGACCAGGGATGGGCCGCGGAGGCGCCCTGTGAGGGCCAGCGCGCGCCGGGCATCGTCGACGTGGCCTGGAACGCGATCATGGACAACGACCCGATCGGCAGCACGTGGGGGCCCCTGACGGGGCTCAACCGCATCAGGAACTTCGTCCGGTGGGGATGGAACAACACCACGGCGGCGCAGGGCGGGGTGCTCGGCGGTGATGTGCCCGTCCTGATGGTGTACGGGGAGTACGACCGTCAGGTGAACACGTCACCCCCCAACCCGAATCCGGAACTCAACTTCTCCGTCCCCGCGCTCTACGACGCCGTCGCGGGCTCGCACAAGCTGATGGTCAAGCTGGCCTGCGCGGGGCACTCGGTGGTGTGGGAGATGCAGCACAAGAACGTGCACAACCTCTCGAAGCACTGGCTCAAGCACCTCAAGGTCGACGGCAAGACCAACGGCGTCTTCGACATGGACACCGACGGCAACCTCAGCCCCGTCCCGTAGAACGGCGAAGCCCCCGGCCGGACACCGGCCGGGGGCTCCGCGCGCGGGGCTACGCGGTCGCCGTCAGCGCCTTCACGAGGAGCGGGGTCACCAGTTCGACCTGCCACTGCCGGGCGCCGTACCCCGTCAGAGCGGCGGCCACGCCCGAGGCGTCGGCCGTCGCCGGCGGCTCCCAGCAGACCCGGCGCACCGTGTCCGGGGTGATCAGGTTCTCCTGCGGCAGGTTCAGCTCCTCCGCGAGGGCCGAGACCGCCGCGCGCGCCGCCGACAGGCGGGCCGCCGCGACCGGGTCCTTGTCCGCCCAGGCGCGCGGCGGCGGCGGGCCGGCCACCTGCTGGCCCGGCTGGGGCAGCTCGCTCTCGGGCAGCTCGCGGGCGCGGTCGACGGCCGCCTGCCACTGCTCCAGCTGACGGCGGCCCATCCGGTGGCCGTAGCCGGGCAGCGCCATGAGCGCGGTCACGTTCACCGGCACCGCGAGCGCCGCCTCCACGATCGCCGCGTCGCTCAGCACCTTGCCGGGGGAGACGTCCCGCCGCTGGGCGACCTTGTCACGGGCCGTCCACAGCTCCCGTACGACCGCCATCTGGCGACGGCGCCGCACCTTGTGCATGCCGGAGGTGCGCCGCCACGGGTCCTTGCGCGGCGGGGCGGGCGGGGCCGAGGCGATCGCGTCGAACTCCTGGTGCGCCCATTCGAGCTTGCCCTGCCGGTCGAGCTCCTTCTCCAGGGCGTCCCGCAGGTCGACGAGGAGTTCCACGTCGAGGGCCGCGTACCGCAGCCAGGGCTCGGGCAGCGGCCTGGTGGACCAGTCCACGGCGGAGTGGCCCTTCTCCAGGGCGTAGCCCAGGACCGACTCGACCATGGCGCCGAGGCCGACGCGCGGGAAGCCCGCGAGCCGTCCGGCGAGCTCGGTGTCGAACAGCGAGGTCGGGAGCATGCCTATGTCGCGCAGGCACGGGAGGTCCTGGGTCGCGGCGTGCAGGATCCACTCGGTCCCGGCGAGCGCGTCGCCGAGTCCGGAGAGGTCGGGGCAGCCCACCGGGTCGATGAGCGCGGTCCCCGCGCCCTCGCGGCGGAGCTGGACGAGGTAGGCGCGCTGGCCGTACCGGTAGCCGGAGGCGCGCTCGGCGTCCACGGCGACGGGGCCGCGGCCGGCCGCGAAGGCGGCGATCACCTCGGCGAGGGCGTCCTCGGTCTCGACGACGGGCGGAATCCCCTCGCGGGGCTCCAGCAACGGGATCGGAAGCCCATTCGCAGGGACATCGTCGTCCGGGGGGCCGCCCCCGGTGGTGCGCAGTGCTGTGTCTGCTGCGGTCTCTTGGGCGTCGGTCACCTGTCAAGGGTATCGGTGAACGGCAAGCGCCTGTCGACGGAACGTTCCGTCGACAGGCGCCGGCTTCGTGTCGACCCTCCGTCAGTGGATGATCCCGGTCCGCAGGGCGACCGCGACCATGCCGGCGCGGTCCCCGGTGCCCAGTTTGCGGGCGATCCGGGCGAGGTGGCTCTTCACGGTGAGGGCCGAGAGACCCATGGAGACGCCGATCGCCTTGTTCGACTGGCCCTCCGCGACGAGCCGGAGCACCTCGACCTCACGGCCGGAGAGCTCGCGGTAGCCGCCCGGGTGGCTCGGGGCACCCGGGGGGCGGCGGTGGCCGAGCCGCGCGGCCGCGGCGCCGATGGGGGCGGCGCCGGGTCGGGTCGGGTGGCCGATGTTCGTACGGGTGCCGGTGACGACATAGCCCTTCACGCCGCCCGCGAGGGCGTTGCGCACGGCACCGATGTCGTCCGCCGCCGAGAGGGCGAGGCCGTTGGGCCAGCCCGCGGCGCGGGTCTCGGACAGCAGGGTCAGGCCACTGCCGTCGGGCAGGTGGACGTCGGCAACGCAGATGTCGCGCGGGTTGCCGACGCGGGGACGTGCCTCCGCGATGGAAGAAGCCTCGATCACGTCGCGTACTCCGAGGGCCCACAGGTGGCGGGTCACGGTGGAGCGGACGCGCGGGTCGGCCACGACGACCATGGCCGTCGGCTTGTTCGGGCGGTAGGCGACCAGGCTTGCGGGCTGCTCGAGGAGAACGGACACCAGGCCTCCTGGGGGAAGGGTGCGGGACGGAGCCGGCTCGGGGAGGAAGCCGGGGGCGAACCCGTGCTGTGAAGGGGTCACTGGTTCCTTCGGCAGCTGGGCCGCCCGCCTTTAGGGAAAGATCACGATTTGGTGAGTAACAATTAGGGCAATTCGGACGCGTGATCGATCATCCTACGAGCGGGCCCCCTCGTGTCACTCCTGAGAGGGAGTGCCGGAGCCGTCGTTCGGACACTCCGAAGGTTGGCTTGATCCCGCCCCTCAGGCCTGCTGCGGCCCCCGCCGCTGGGGCAGCGAGACGATCCCCGCGCCCGACACCGTCCCCGCCGCGCCCGTCGCCTGTTCGGCCGGCGCGGGCGGCAGCCCCGCGATCTGGCAGAGCAGATCGCACCAGGCCGCCAGGTGCGCCCCGGTGTCCGGCACCCCGGCCAGACCCTCACGCGGCGTCCAGGACGCCCGGATCTCGATCTGCGTCGCCGGCCTGCGGTCCGCGAGACCGCCGAAGTAGTGCGAGCCCGCCATGGTGACCGTGCCGCTCGCCTCCCCATACGCGAGCCCCCGGGCCTCCATGGCCCCGGTCAGCCAGGACCAGCACACCTCGGGCAGCAGCGGATCCGCCGCCATCTCCGGCTCCAGCTCCGCCCGGACCAGCGTCACGAGACGGAACGTGCCCTTCCAGGCCTCGTGGCCGTCCGGATCGTGCAGGAGCACGAGCCGCCCGTCCGCGAGGTCCTCCTCGCCGTCCACGACGGCCGCCTCGACCGCGTACGCATGAGGGGCGAGGCGCTGCGGGGGCCTCGTCGGGTCGATCTCGATCTCGGGCCGCAGTCGCGCCGAACGCAGCGCCTCCACCGCCCGGCGGAACGCTGGGGGTACCGGGTTCGCCTCCGTACTGTCCGCCGTTTCGTCCGTCCCTCGATCGCCGTCGGAATGATCGGAAAAATGTCCCTGCGCCGCAGCCATGCGGGGAAGAGTAGGCGGAACGGGGCCTCTGTGCAGGGAGGACACCCGGCCCGGACGAGCGGCTTCCCGCCACATGCGAAGATTCTGGGCGTGAGTGCCAACGATCGCCCGCAGGGCCAGCAGACGAAGCAGCAGTCGCGGACGTACGACTCCGCGTTCCTCAAGGCATGCCGGCGGGAGCCCGTGCCGCACACCCCCGTCTGGTTCATGCGGCAGGCCGGGCGCTCCCTCCCCGAGTACCTGAAGGTGCGCGAGGGCATCCCCATGCTCGAGTCCTGCATGCGGCCCGAGCTGGTCACCGAGATCACCCTCCAGCCGGTCCGCCGCCACAAGGTCGACGCCGCGATCTACTTCAGCGACATCGTCGTCCCCCTCAAGGCCATCGGCCTCGACCTCGACATCAAGCCCGGCGTCGGCCCGGTCGTCGCCGACCCGATCCGCACCCGCGCCGACCTGGACCGGCTGCGCGACCTGACCCCCGAGGACGTCCACTACGTCACCGAGGCCATCGGGATGCTCACCGAGGAGCTGGGCGACACCCCGCTCATCGGCTTCGCGGGCGCGCCTTTCACCCTCGCGAGCTACCTCGTGGAGGGCGGTCCGTCGCGCAGCCACGAGCGCACCAAGGCGATGATGTACGGCGACCCGCAGCTGTGGGCCGATCTGCTCGACCGCCTCGCCGAGATCACCTCGGCCTTCCTCAAGGTCCAGATCGAGGCCGGAGCCTCCGCCGTCCAGCTCTTCGACTCCTGGGTCGGCGCCCTCGCCCCGGCGGACTACCGGCGCTCGGTGATGCCGGCCTCCGTGAAGGTGTTCGACGCGGTCGCCGGGTACGGCGTCCCGCGCATCCACTTCGGCGTCGGTACGGGCGAGCTGCTCGGCCTCATGGGCGAGGCCGGCGCGGACGTCGTCGGCGTCGACTGGCGCGTCCCGCTCGACGAGGCAGCCCGCCGCGTCGGCCCCGGCAAGGCGCTCCAGGGCAATCTGGACCCGGCCGTGCTGTTCGCCGGGCGCGAGGTCGTCGAGGCCAAGACGGACGAGGTCCTGGCCGCCGCGAAGAACCTCGAGGGACACGTCTTCAACCTGGGCCACGGCGTCATGCCGTCGATGGACCCCGACGCCCTGACCGGCCTCGTGGACTACGTGCACACCCGGACCGCGGTCTGACGCACCCACCACGCCCGTCCGGCGGCCGCCGGGGGAGACCCCGGCGGCCGTCGTGCTGCCGTCAGCCCGCCGCGCGGACCGCGGCCGTCGCCTTGCGGGCCGCGATCAGGACCGGGTCCCACACCGGCGAGAACGGTGGCGCGTACCCCAGGTCCAGGGCCGTCATCCGCTCCACCGTCATCCCCGCCGTCAGCGCCACGGCCGCGATGTCCACGCGCTTCGCCGCGCCCTCCCGGCCCACGATCTGCACCCCGAGCAGCCGGCCCGTGCGCCGCTCGGCCAGCATCTTCACCGTCATCGCCGCGGCCCCCGGGTAGTAACCGGCCCGGGACGTCGACTCCACGGTCACCGTCACGTACCGCAGCCCCACCTCCCGCGCGTCCTTCTCCCGCAGGCCGGTCCGGGCGAGCTCCAGGTCGCAGACCTTGGACACCGCCGTGCCCACGACCCCGGGGAACGTCGCGTAGTCGCCGCCGACGTTGGACCCGATGACCTGGCCGTGCTTGTTCGCGTGCGTCCCCAGCGGCACGTACCGCTCGCGGCCCGAGACCAGGTCCAGGACCTCCACGCAGTCACCGCCCGCCCAGATGTTCTCGTGGCCGCGGACCCGCATCGCCAGATCGGTGAGCAGCCCGCCGTGCGCACCCAGGGGCAGTCCCGCCGCACGGGCGAGCGAGGTCTCCGGCACCACACCCATGCCCAGGACGACCACGTCCGCCGGGTACTCGGCCTCGTCCGTCGCCACCGCCCTCACCCGGCCACCCTCACCGGTGAGGATCTTCGTGACCTCCGCCGAGGCGACCGTCGTGATCCCCAGACCGTCCATCGCCCGGTGCACCAGACGGCCCATGTCCGGGTCCAGGGTCGCCATCGGCTGCTCGCCCCGGTGCAGGACCGTCACCTCGTAGCCCCGGTTGAGGAGCGCCTCGGCCATCTCCACGCCGATGTAGCCCGCGCCGACCACGACCGCCCGACGCCCCGGTGTCGCCTCCAGCGAGTCGAGCAGCGCCTGCCCGTCGTCCAGGGTCTGCACCCCGTGCACCCCGGGAGCGTCGATCCCCGGCAGCGCCGGCCGCTTGGGCCGGGCGCCCGTCGCGACGACCAGCTTGTCGAAGCCGGTCCAGGTCTCCGTACCGGCCTCCAGGTCCCGTGCGAGGACCCGCCGGCCGGGCACGTCGATCGCCGTCACCTCCGTCCGCATCCGCAGGTCGATGGCGCGTGCCCGGTGTTCCTCGGGGGAGCGCGCGATCAGCTCGGCGCGTGTGGCGACGTCACCGCCGACCCAGTACGGGATGCCGCAGGCCGAGTACGAGGAGAAGTGACCGCGCTCGAACGCGACGATCTCCAGCTCCTCCGGCCCCTTGAGCCTGCGCGCCTGCGACGCGGCGGACATCCCCGCCGCGTCGCCACCGATGACCACAAGTCGTTGCCTCATGGGGACAGCGTATTTTTCGGGCTCACTCGTCGGGCGTCTCCGGGGGTACGGGGGCTCCGGCCGCGTTGCGACGGGCCGCGGGGACGGCGGCCGTGGGCTCCGGCGGGGCCGGGCGGTCCGCTCGGGCCGTGCGGCGGGGGCGGACGACGCGGCGCCACACGAGGGAGGCGATCAGGGCGACGGCCAGCCAGGGCGCCAGGGCCGCGAGCACGACGATCGCCCAGGAGACGGCGGCGACCAGGGCGTTCCAGCCGCCGCTCAGGGCGTCACCGAAACCGGGGCGGCCCTCCTCCTCGTTCTCCTCCGCCCGCGGCTTCTCCTTCTGTGAGAGCTCCAGGGTGATCGTCGCCAGGGACGTCCTGTCCCTCAGGGAGGACTGCTGGGCCAGCAGGGACTCCAGGTCCGCCTGGCGGCGGCTGAGTTCGCCCTCCAGGGTCACCACGTCGGTCAGCCTCTCGGCCCGCTCCATCAGGGCCCGCACCCGCGCCACGCTCGCGCGCTGGGTGGCGATCCGGCTCTCCACGTCCACCACCTGCTCGGTGACGTCCTTGGCGTCGGCCTTGCGGGCCAGCAGCTTCCCCGTGCCGGCGAGTTCGGTGAGGACGGAGTCGTACCGCTCCTGCGGCACCCGCAGCACGATGCGGGACGTGACGTACCCGTCGTCGAGCCGCTCCGTCGACTCGTTCTCGACGCGGCCGCCCGCGCCGGCCGTCACGTCGCGGGCCGTGACCAGGGCCTTCGTCACATCACCGACCTCCACCGACAGCGAGGCCGTACGGATGACGTGCTGCTGCGCGGGGGCCTTCGAGGGTGCGGACGGGGCCTTCTCGGCGCCCGATCCGGAGTAGCCGTCGGCGGCGCCCCGTGCCGCCGTGTCGCCCTTGGCGTCCGCGGGCGCCGCCGCGCTCAGGTCCCGCTTGGCGTCCCCCGCCGAGTCGCCGCCGCCGGCCCCGCAGCCGGTCAGCACCAGCGAGGCGGTGAGCAGGACCGTGCCCGCCGCCGCCCGCGTTCTCGCCGTCGTACGTGAGTTCCGCATCGAGTCCCCCCAGGGGTGCTAGGTGTCGCCGGTTCGACGTACCAGCCCACGGAACGGGTTGCCCTCCGGCGGTAGCGATGCGGTCACGGTCCGGCCTCGGAACGGGAGCGGGCGGGTCGGGGAGCCTCGGAACCGGAGCCGATGGGCGATTTGAGAGAGTGGTGCCATGAACGCGGACACCACGGGACACCACGTCGGGCCTCATGTCGTCGTCGCCGGAGGCGGTATCGCCGGGCTCGCCGCCGCCCACCGGCTGGCCGTCGCCGGTCACCGGGTGACCCTCCTCGAAGCGGGACCGCGGCTCGGCGGCAAGCTGCTCGCCGGGGAGATCGCGGGCGCCCCCGTGGACCTCGGCGCCGAGTCGCTGCTCGCCCGCCGCCCCGAGGCGGTCGCCCTCGCCCGGGCCGTCGGCCTCGGCGACCGGCTCCAGGCCCCCGGCACGACCACCGCGTCCGTCTGGTCGCGGGGCGAACTCGTCCCGATGCCCAAGGGCCACGTCATGGGCGTCCCCGGCGACGCCCACGCCGTCGAGGGTCTGCTCTCCGCGGAGGGCGTGCGGCAAGTCGGCCTCGACGCCGAACTGCCCCCGACCGAGATCGGCGACGACATCGCCATCGGCGCGTACGTCGCCGCCCGCATGGGCCACGAGGTCGTCGACCGGCTCGTGGAACCCCTCCTCGGCGGGGTGTACGCCGGTGACGCCTACCGCATCTCGATGAAGGCCGCCGTCCCGGCCCTCTTCGAGGCCGCCCGCACCCGGCCCACCCTCACCGCCGCGGTCCGCGCCGTCCAGCGGGCCGGGGCGGCCGTCCCCGCCGACGCGGCGGGCGCCGCCACCGGCCTCGGCGGCTCCGTCTTCCTCGGCGTCGACGGCGGTGTCGGCACCCTGCCCGGCGCCGTCGCAAACGCGATCCGCGCCGCCGGCGGCGAGATCCTCACCGACGCCCCCGTGACCGGGCTCCGCCGCGCCGGGGCCACCGGCTGGCAGGTCGTCGGCGGCGACCGGGTCCTCACCGCCGACGCCGTCGTCCTCGCGACCCCCGCCGGCCCCGCCGCCGCGCTCCTAGCCCCGCACGCGCCCGCCGCCTCCGCCGAGCTCGACGCCATCGCGTACGCCTCCATGGCCCTGGTCACGCTGGCCTTCCGCCGCACCGACATGCCCGCCCCCACCGGTCCGGGTCTCTCCGCCCTGCCGGGCTCGGGGTTCCTCGTGCCGCCCGTCGACGGGCACACGATCAAGGCCTCCACCTTCTCCTCGCAGAAGTGGCAGTGGGTCGCCGACCGGGCCCCCGACCTGTTCGTGCTGCGGACCTCCGTCGGCCGTCATGGCGAGGAGGAGCAGGTCCACCGCGAGGACGCCGACCTCGTCGCCGCCTCCCTCAAGGACCTCGGGGCCGCCACCGGACTCACCGCCCGGCCCGTCGCCACCACGGTCACCCGCTGGACCGGCGGCCTGCCGCAGTACCCGGTCGGCCACCTCGCCCGGGTCGCCAGGGTCCGCGAGGCCGTCGCCGCCCTCCCGGGAGTGCGCGTCGCGGGCGCCGCGTACGACGGAGTCGGCGTCCCCGCCTGCATCGCCTCGGCCCATCGGGCGGCCGACGAGATCATCGCCACGTCGAAAAGGACCGACCCCGGTGCGGGGCACTCCCTGTGACGGGCGAGAATAGGCGTATGAGTGCGCCCGAAAAGATCCCGAACGCCGGTAAGAAGGCGAAGGACCTCAACGAGGTCATCCGCTACACCCTGTGGTCTGTCTTCAAGCTGCGCGACGTTCTCCCCGAGGACCGCGGCGGCTACGCCGACGAGGTCCAGGAGCTGTTCGACCAGCTCGCGGCCAAGGACATCACCGTGCGTGGCACGTACGACCTCTCCGGTCTGCGCGCCGACGCCGACGTGATGATCTGGTGGCACGCCGAGACGAGCGACGAGCTCCAGGAGGCGTACAACCTCTTCCGCCGCACCCGCCTGGGCCGCGCCCTGGAGCCGGTCTGGTCGAACATGGCGCTGCACCGCCCCGCCGAGTTCAACAAGTCGCACATCCCGGCCTTCCTGGCCGACGAGAACCCGCGCGACTACGTCTCGGTCTACCCGTTCGTGCGCTCCTACGACTGGTACCTGCTGCCGGACGAGGACCGCCGCCGGATGCTCGCCGACCACGGCAAGATGGCCCGTGGCTACCCGGACGTCCGCGCCAACACGGTCGCCTCCTTCTCGCTCGGCGACTACGAGTGGCTCCTCGCCTTCGAGGCCGACGAGCTGCACCGCATCGTGGACCTCATGCGTCATCTGCGCGCCTCCGAGGCGCGGATGCACGTCCGCGAAGAGGTCCCGTTCTACACCGGTCGCCGCAAGAGCGTCGCCGAGCTGGTGGCGGGCCTGGCCTGACGGCCGTACGAAAACCTGGTGGTGGCCCGGCTCCCGGCCGGGCGCGCCACCCCTCGACCCGGAAGATCAGACGGCAGGCGTCACCATGGCCTGCCGCTCCAGCGACACCGGGTCCGGCTCCGGGTGCGGCGCGCATGACGCGCGCCGCACCGGCGTCATTTCCGGGGTCTTCTCCCGCTCAGCCCCGGCCGCGCAGAGCCGCGCAGAGCCGCGCGGAGCTCCGGCTCCAGGACCGCCGGCCCGCGCGTCGCGAGTGCCGTCAGAGGATCGGCGGCCGAGAGCGCGGCGAGCAGCCGCTGCCCGGCCGGGGAGGCCCAGCGGGTGTACGGGTACACCTCGATCCGCCCGATCAGCAGACAGAGCCCCGAAGCGAGCAGCGGCAGCGCGAACCCGGCGAGGACCGGGGCCCGCTCGGCGGCCGGCACGAGCAGCGTGGACACCGTCCCGAGAACCAGGCTCAGCAGGAATCCCGCCCGCACCACCCGCAGCCCGGCGGCGACCTCCCGCCGGCCCGCCGCGGACACGGCGAGCCCCCGCGCGACGAGCCGCTCCGCGAGCAGGTGTACGGAGTCGGTGGCGGCGACCAGCGGACGTACGGCGGGAATCGGCGCCTGACCCTGAGGGCCCAGGGCGCCGATCACGGCCCGCTCCAGCTCGTCCCCCGCGCACGCGTCGGCGTCCACGACCGTCGCCCAGCCGGTGCGAGCGAGCAGCAGCCGCCGTTCCCGGTGCATGGACACGAGGGTGAGATCGGTGACCCGCAGTGGCCCGCCGGCGAGGTAGGCCGCTTCGCCGACGGTGAGTTCGGGCGCGCCCGCGGCGGGAGCGGCACCGTGAGCGGGCCGGGCCGCCGCGAGCGTCGCCCGGCAGAGCCGCGCACAGCCGACACCGGCCACCACACACGCCACGAGCAGCAACGGAACCCAGACCATGACCGAGTTGTACGGGAGGCGGGGCGGGTCCGCCACTCGAACGGGTGATCAGCTGCTGGAGCTGGAGCACGAACTCCCGCTGGAACTGGAGCTGGAGCACGAACTGGAGCTTGAACCGGAGCACGAGCTCCCGCCCCCGCCGCAACCGGAACCGCCCCCGGAACAGGACCCGGACGAGCACGACGACCCGGAGCCGCCGCCCGAGCAGGAGCTTCCGCCCCCGCCACCCCCGCCGCCGCACGCACTGGTCCCCGCGCACCACACCACGGCCGCGCCGAAGTCGGCGTCGGAGTCCGTGCCGGCGTGCGGGTACGGGGAGGGGTGCCTGCCGCCGCCGCCGCGCCGCCGCGGCGGCGCGGAGATCCGGGCGGCCGCCACCAGCTGCTCCCGCAGCACCGGATCGGGCAGCGCCCGGAGCCCGTGCAGGGCCACCAGCAGGCCGGCGTCCGCGAGATGGGCGTGACCCCGCCCGTACGCGAGGACCGCGCTCCGGCCGGCCGGGGTGACCTGCCGGGCGGCGATCGACCCACAGACGAGCGCCGTGAACCCGGCGGCGAGTACCACCGGCACCACCTTGAAGAGGAACGGGAACGAGGGCGCGCCGGGGGAGGCGAAGTCCATGGCCGTGACGAGGGCCGACACCGGGAAGAGCCCGAGGGCCGTGAGGCCGACCACGGCGCACCACCGGAGCGTGGTGCGCCGGGTCGCCGGATCGACGACCAGCCCGCGCACCGCGAGCCCGTCGCCGATCTCCTGGACCGCCGGATGCCGCATGACGGCCATCCGCAGGTGGTGCAGGGCCCCGTGCGGGGCCGCGGCGTGCTCCTGGAGCACGGCGCGCTCCACCGGGTCGTACGCGACGGGGCGGACGACGGCCACGATGCCGGGCCCGCCGATCGCCAGCCTGCCGTCCGCCTGGAGGGCGGCCAGGGCGGTGTCGACGACCCTGGCGGGGCCGCCGTTGAGGAAGGCGGCCTCGTACCGGTCGTGGACCGGTCCGCCGGGTCCCCCGCGGGTCCGGACGACCCGGGTGACGAGCACCGTGATGCCGGTGATGCCGGTGAGGTAGTAGAGCGCGACCAGGGCGTTCACGAGCGCCTCACTTCCGTACCAGTGCGTGGCGGGCGGCCCGTACGAGCCGGGTGGCGCGGCCCGCCGGGCGACTGCCGGAACGGTCCTGCCACCACTCCGTGAGCCGCCGTCGGGCCGTCGGGTCCTCCGGCCTCCCGGCGACGAGGAGATGCTCGGCGAAGTCGAGGGCGTCGCGGCGGTAGCCGCCGGTCATGGGCCGGGATCTGGCGTACGCGAGGAACGCCGGCCGGTAGCCCTTGCCCAGGATCTCGGGAAGCTCCGGCGCGACCTTGGCGACGACCCCGGCCCGCTTGGCCGCGAGCGCCCGGCTCTGCACGCCGAGCCGCCGGCTGTCGAAGCCCTCGGGCACGGGCGTTCCGGCGACGAGCGCGGACAACAGAGCGGCCTGAGCGACGGCGACGCGCTGCCGGGCACCGGGCGTGGGCGTGGGCGCGGGCGTGGGAGCCACGGGTGCCTCCGGGGTGACGCTGGGCATCGGCCCACCGGAGACCCGGGCCCCGGCGCCGATGAGCAGCGCCGCTCGGGGCGCGGGCTTCGACGACAGGGCGCCGTGCTGATGGGCCGCGCCCACGCCCACCGCCCCGGCGGAACGTGTGCCCGCGGCGGTGATCGTCCCGCGGATCGCCCGCAGTTCGTCCGCCAGTTCCTCCGCCGGGGGAAAGTCGTCGTCCCGTTCGAGCAGGACGCCCGGCGGAGCCACCCGGGACGCGAGGTCCGTCAGTACGTCGAGCACCGCCTCCGGTACGGGATGCGCGTGGGTGTCGTGCCAGACACCGTCCCGCTCGACACCCCCCGCCACGTGCACGTACGCGATCGCCTCCACCGGCAGCTCCGACAGGGCCCGCGACGGGTCCTCGCCCCGGTTGACGTGGTTGGTGTGCAGATTGGCGACGTCGATGAGGAGCCGTACCCCCGTACGCTCCACGAGCTCCGCCAGGAAGCGGCCCTCCGACATCTCCTCGCCCGGCCACGAGACGAGCGCCGCGATGTTCTCCAGAGCGAGCGGTACGGGCAGCGCGTCCTGCGCGATCCGTACGTTCTCGCAGAGCACGTCGAGCGCGTCCCAGGTCCTGGGCACGGGAAGCAGATGGCCCGCTTCGAGCTGCGGGGTCGCCGTGAGCGGCCCCCCGGCCCGGACGAACGCGATGTGTTCCGTGACCAGCGGCGCCCCGAGCGCCACCGCCTTCTCGCCGAGCGCGGCGAGCCGCGCCGGGTCGGGGCGGTCCGCGCCCCCGAGCCCCAGCGAGACGCCGTGCGGCACGACGGTGACGCCGCGCTCGCGCAGCCGCGTCAGGGAGTCGGGCAGATGGTCGGCGCAGATGTTCTCCGCGACGACCTCCACCCAGTCGATGCCGGACAGTCCCTCCACCGCGTCAGCGATCTCGGGACGCCAGCCGATGCCGATGCCGAGTTCCGTCATGTCCCCCTCCTTCGGTCCTCAGTCACCCACGTGATGGCCCCGGCGGGAGTGTTCGAACCCCAGGAGGGTCACGTTCAGAGGTTGATTTGAGGTTCCATTCGGTCACGCCGACGGAAGGGGGGCCGACGGTGACGGCCGGGGGTGTCTCGCCGATCAGGCCGGGCCCGCCACGACAGTCCCTAGGGCCGCGGCAGTCGCAGCCCCGGGGCGAAGCGGTCGCTTCCCTCGGCCACCACGGTGGGGCCGGGGGCGATCTCCGTGAAGCCCGCGTCCCGGACCAGCGGGAGACCGCTCGCCGCCAGGGCGGGCCACTCCTCGGCCGGCGCGGTGCGGACCGCGAGCGGGAAGCCCGCCTCGTGCCAGGCCTTCCGGTCGGCGTCCCCCATCGCCCACCACAGCAGCTGCGCCCCGTGCCCGGCCTGGGCCATCGTCTTGCCCGCCGACATGTCGAGCTCCGGATTGATCCACAGCACCACCGCGCCGTCCGGTACGGGGCCGGGCGCCGCCGGGTCGTCGAGGTCGGTGCCCGAGACCTGGAGCTTGGCCAGCTCCTTGGGCCAGCCGTCGAGCGGGACCGGCGGGAAGACCCGTACCTCCGCCTCCAGGCCGTCGACCGTGATCCCCGGAAGCGCGCCCGCGCGCCGCCACTCCGCGCCGCGCGCCCGGCGCACCACCTTGCGGATCCTGGCGTCCTGCCAGTCGGTCATGGCCTGCGCCCACTCGCCCTCGCCGAGCGAGCGGTCGTCGGTGAGGATCTCCAGGACGGCGCGCGCGGCGGTCTCCAGGGCATCGGTGCGGGACGGCGGCGCGTCCCGTTCGATCCGTACGACCAACGGCAGGACGAACTGGGGCTTCTCATCGCGAAGATCGGTCTCATTGCTGCTCACCGGGCAAGTCTGCCACTGCCCTCACGCGTGATTCTTGGAGGAATGAGCAGTTCCGGGCCAGGATGCCCCCCATGAAGAGTGATCTTTTCACCGGTGAACACCTCGCCGAGACCGCAGATTTCCCGGGGATGACCCTCCAGAACGCCAAATCCGTCAAATACACCGTCAACGGCGAGATGCACGCACGCCAGGGATCGATGATCGCCTTCCGCGGCGACCTCCGGTTCGAACGCAAGGGCCAGGGCATCGGCGGCCTGCTCAAGCGCGCCGTCACCGGCGAGGGCCTCGCCCTGATGGCCGTACGCGGCCAGGGCGAGGCGTGGTTCGCGCACGAGGCGCAGAACTGTTTCATCGTCGAGATCGAGCAGGGCGACGCGTTCTCGGTCAACGGCCGTAACGTGCTCTGCTTCGACGCCACCCTCCACTACGAGATCAAGACCGTGAAGGGCGCCGGCATGACCAGTGGCGGCCTGTTCAACTCCGTCTTCTCCGGCTACGGCAAGGTCGCCCTCATGTGCGAGGGCAACCCGATCGTCATCCCTGTCACCCCGCAGGCCCCGGTCTTCGTCGACACCGACGCCGTGGTCGGCTGGAGCGAGCAGCTGCACACCACGCTCCACCGCTCGCAGTCCGTCGGCTCGATGATCCGCGGCGGCTCGGGCGAGGCGGTGCAACTCAAACTGGAGGGCCAGGGCTTCGTAGTCGTCCGGCCCAGCGAGCTGACCCCGCAGAAGACCTCGAATTGAGGCTGGAGCGGGTCGGGCGCCGGCACGGCCTCCGGGGGGCGTGGGTCCTCCGCGAGGTGGACCTCGACCTGCCCGCCGGGGCCCTCGTCCGGGTCGTCGGCACGAACGGCACCGGGAAGTCGACCCTGCTCCGGCTCGTCGCCGGCGTCGACGCGCCCACCGCGGGCCGCGTCACCGGCCGCCCGCCCCGCACGGCGTACGTCCCCGAGCGCTTCCCGGCCGCGCTGCCCTTCACGGCCACCGACTACCTGGTCCACCTGGGGCGGATCCAGGGTCTCGGCACGGCGGCGGCGCGGGCCCGGGCGGGGGAGTGGCTCGAACGGTTCGGGGCGGCCGGGCACGCCCGTACGGCCATGGCTGAACTCTCCAAGGGCACGAGCCAGAAGGTCGCCGTGGCCCAGGCCTTCCTCGCCGACCCGTCGCTCCTCGTCCTCGACGAGGCCTGGACCGGCCTCGACACGGGCGCGCGTGCGGAACTGGACGCGGCGGTCCGCTCACGCCGGGCGGCCGGCGCAACCGTCGTCTTCGTCGACCACGACCCGCGCCGGCTGGAGGGGGAGCCGTCCGCGGTGTACGAGGTGGGGGAGGGCCGGGTCAGGGAGGCCGCGGGCCCGATTCGCCCGGCCCCGGACGCGGTCCGCGCGGGCACCGGGCCGCGGCCGCGCGTGCGGATCACCGTCTCCGGCGGCCCGCGCGCCCTCCCGCTCCCGGAGCGCCTTCCCGGGCACCCCGTCGTCGCACCCGGACCCGACGGCGACGGCGCCACCGTCCTCACCGTCGACGCCGGCCACTCCGACGCCCTGCTGAGCGCGCTGCTCGCCGCCTCCTGGCACATCCACCACCTCGGCCCCGAAGGCGTACGCGTATGACGGCGCTCCTGCGCTACCAGACCGGCCTGCTGCTCCGCTCGCAGCGCTGGCTCGCACCGCTGCTCCTGTACGCGGCCTTCCTCGCCGTCGGCGTCGACGCGGGCGAGCCCGTCCTCGGCGCGCTCGGTCTCGCCGCCGCCGCGCTACTCCCCGTCACCGCCTGGTCCGTGCGGATCTGCGTCACGCAGGAGCCGTCCGCCGCCCGGAACGCCGTCGCGGCCGCGGCCGGCCGGGGCCGCGCGCATCTCGCGGCGCTCGTCGCCGGGACCGCCCTGCCCGCCCTCGTCGGCACGGTTGCGGCCCTCGCGGTGACGGCGACCGGTGACCGGCGCGGTGTCACCGCGCCCGCCGCCGTGACCACGGGGCTCCTGGCGGTTCTGGCCTGCGCCTTGACGGGCGCCGCCGTCGGCGCGCTGGCGTCCCGCCCCTTCGTCCGGGCCCCCGGCTGGTCCGTCGCGGCGCTGGTCCTGGGCTCGCTGCTCGCCCTGGTGACCACCGGCTCACCGGCGAAGCACGCGATGACCGCTCTGATCACCGGCGCCCGCACGGCGACCGCCGACCCGCCGTGGCTCGCCTGCGGGGGCGCGGTGCTCCTCGCCGCGGTGTGCGCGGTCCTGGCGTGCGGGGCAACGGCCCGCCTGGAGTGAGTACGCTCGAAGACATGAACGACATGACCGAGTCCACCGAGTCCACGTCGTACTGCGTCACTCCGGAGCCCGGCCCGAAGCCCGGACCGGCGACCGAGGGCCCCTTCGCCGCCTGTGTGCTGTGCCAGGAGCCGACCGAGTACCCGGAGTCCACGAAGGGCATCACCCTGTGCCCGGTCTGCGAGTGGCGGGAGGCTGAGCGCACGGCCTGCTCGGGCTAGACGCAGACATCCGCTCATCCGCCCGTCAGCCCGTCCTCAGTCAGCCTGTGCCCTTCCGCCAGTCGGCCCCGTCGGCTCATCCGCCCATCAGCTCCGAGACCTTCACGAAGCGGTAGCCGCGGGCCCGGAGTTCCGGGACGATGCGGCGGATCGCCTGTTCCGTGACCGGCGCGGCGCTGCGTGTGCAGTGCATGACGACCAGGGAGCCCGGCTTCACCCCGTCGAGGACCTGTTCGGCCACCGCGTCCGCGTCCCGCGCGAAGGCGTCGCCGCTGACCACGTCCCACTGGACCGCCGTCACCCCGGCCGGGGCGAGTGCGCGGAGGGCCGCGTCGTCGTAGCAGCCGCCGGGGAAGCGGAAGTACGGGACGACGTTCACCGCCCCGGCGTCCCGGAACGCGTCGAAGGCCCGCTGGACGTCGTCCGCCATGTCGGGCTTGGCGACGGTCGGGAGGCCGTAGCAGGGGGACGCGAAGGCGTAGTGGCTGTAGGAGTGGTTCGCGATCTCGAAGCGCGGGTCGCGTCCGATGGACTTCGCCTGGTCCGGGTACTCCTCCGCCCAGCGGCCCGTCATGAACACGGTCGAGTCCACCTTGAGCCGGCGCAGGGTCTCGATGAGCTGCGGATTGTCGAAACGCTCGCCCTGCGCGGCCCGCGGCCCCTGATCGGCCGTCATGTCGGCGTCGAAGGTGAGCGCGACGACCTTCTCCGCGCCCTTCGCCGTGGCCTTGCCCGCGCCCTTCGCCCGGTGGGTGTACACGGGGGTGAGGCCCCCGGGCCCCGGAGCCATGGTGGGCGGTGCGGCGGGGACGCGCGCGGGCTTGGGACCGGCCGCCGCGGCGCTCGCCCGGGGCGACGGGCTGGTGGAGGCGGCCGGTTCCTTCGCCGGCGGGGCCGGGGGCGTTTCGACGGCTTCCCGGCCGCAGCCGACGAGGACGGCGCCCAGAAGACCGAGCGCCGTCAAGTTCCGTACAGAAATGTTCACGAGCGGAAGTTAACTGATCAAAGTGTCTAACGCTCGCGACTCGACAGCAGCAGCACCCGAGTCCACGCGCTGAGCTGACGCACCATCGCGTCGGCATGCGCGGCCCGCTCCCGCCGGAAGGGGAGGACGAGCAGGGCGGGCACGAAGGCCAGCGTCACGAGCAGCAGGGGCACGGTCGCCACGAGAACGATGAGGGCGCGCTGGGCCCAGCGGAGAGTACGCATCGGGTTCCTTGGGGTGGTGTCGGCTTCTGGATGAGCGAGCCCCCACCGTCGGCCCCGTCCGGTACGTTGCGAAAGCCGCAACCGTTGCCGGTGTCGCGGCAACGCCGAGGGGGAGGTGTGCGATGACCGAAGTCGCCCGTACGCAGGGGAGTTCGTCGGAGATCGAGCGCGGCGGGGTCGCCGAGGTCGCCGCCCTGGGCAACGTGTTGACGGGCCTCTTCAAGCGGCTGGGCATCACCCAGACCCAGTACGCCCACCGCGTCCACCTCGACAAGTCCGCCGTCTCCCGCTACCTGAGCGGCCGACGGCTCGCGCCCCAGGAGTTCGTCGACCGGCTGGTGGGCGAGGTCGAGGACCACCTCGGCGCGCCCCTCCAGCCGGAGGCGAAGGAGGCCCTCAGGAACCAGCGCCTGGAGGCGCTGCGCGTCTGCAACCCGGACGAGTTCCAGCTGGAGAGCCTGCGGGGGGAGCTGGCCCGCTCCCGCCGGGACACCCGCCGCGCCGAGCGCAACATCGAGGCTCTGCAGACCCTCCTGGAGAGCAAGGAGGACGAGGTCCGTCGCCTCGCCGACGACCTCACGCAGCTCCGCCTGGACTGGGGCGCCGAGCGCGCGGACCCCGCCCCCACCTACGACCTGCTGCGCGAGGTGGCACGGCTCCGGCAGGACCTCCAGGACGCCGAACGCCTCCGCGTGCGGGCGGAGCAGCACGGCGAGGAGCTGCGGGACCGGGTGCTGCGCCTGGAGGAGGAGCTGTCGCGGCGGAGCCCTTCGACCGGGGCCGTGCCCCTGGAGGTGTTCAAGACCCAGCTCGCGGAGCTCTGGGAGGCGGAGAACTTCCCCGAGGCGAGCCGGGACCTGACGGAGGCGGCGTGGTCGCGGCCGCTGGACGAGGTGACCGAGCTGCTGCACTGGCTGAAGGAGACTGCCGGGCTCACCCCGGCGGTGACCTTCGTCGCCGACGTCGCACGGCTCAGGCCGCTGGAGGATGTGCTGGCCTTCGCCCCGGAGGTGGCGTGGCAGGGCCGGTCCCGGATACAGGGGTCGTGGACCACGGCGGTGGCCGCTCGGGTCACCGCTCGCAACGCGGCCGTCGTCTTCCAGGGGTTACGGAAGACGGAGACCCGTTCCGACTCCGAGAGCGACCGCGTCCTCGCCGAGGTGGTGTCCCGGGTGCGGAGCGACGCGCAAGCCGTCGCGCTCGTCTCGGCCGCTCTGTCCGGCACCGCCGCGCTGGGGCCGCTCACCCGGGTGTCCGCGGTGCTTGCTCTGGGACGCCGGTCGGATCCGTTCGGACTGCGCGCCGTGGTCGGGCTCGCGGAGGCGGGCAGGTACGACGTGGCGGCCCTCGTGCTCGACGCCGCGTGCCTGGGTGAGACCGCCGTACCGGACGACGGCCGGGTCCTCGAGGAGTCGGTCCCGACTGCCGCCTCCCTCCGGCTCGGCGCGGCCGTCAGGGAGCTCGACGCCGTCCAGATCGGCCGTCTGTTCGATCTGGTGACATGGCTGGACGACACGCGCGTCATGACCGCCTTCGCCGTGTGGCTGGCCCACGAGGACGAGACGCACCTCTTCGACCGACTGCTCGCCACGATGGCGGACCAGGGCCGGCTGAGCCTGCTCGACGTCCGGATGTCCGCGACGCTGGGGGACGCCGTCAGGGACTGGTGGCGCCGCTCACGTGGCCAGTAGCCGCCGCCGGCTCTCGTCCACGTCGAAGTTCCCCGGCGGGTAGGTCGGGTCCAGCTCCTCCAGGTGTTCGAGGAGCAGCCGGCTGATCGCCCAGTTGCGGTACCACTTGCGGTCCGCGGGGACCAGGTACCAGGGGGCCTCGTCCGTCGTGCAGCGTTTCAGGGCGATCTCGTACGCCTTCTGGTACGCCGGCCACATGCCGCGTTCCTCGATGTCGCCCAGGTTGAACTTCCAGTGCTTCTCCGGGTTGTCCAGACGTTCGAGGAGCCGGCGGCGCTGTTCCTCGTACGAGATGTGCAGGAAGACCTTGACGACCGTCACGCCGTCGTCGGCGAGGGACTTCTCGAAGAGGTTGATCTCCTCGTACCGGCGGCCGAGCCGGGAGCGCGGGACCAGTTCCCGTACGCGGGCGATGAGCACGTCCTCGTAGTGCGAGCGGTCGAAGATGCCGATCTCGCCCGGACCGGGGAGCGCCTTCATGATCCGCCAGAGGAACGGGTGGTTCTGTTCTTCCGGCGTCGGGGCCTTGAAGGCGCGGATACGGCAGCCGGACGGGTTGAAGAGGCCGATGACGTGCTTGACCGTGCCGCCCTTGCCGCTGGTGTCCATGCCCTGGAGCACCAGGAGCACCCGTCGGCGGTCACCGGCCGTGCTCGCCGCGTACAGGCGTTCCTGGAGGTCCGCGAGGCGCGGCGCGAGGGCGGCGGTGGCGGCCAGACCGGCCGCCTTGTCGGCGGGGCCGCCCGGGGTCGCGGAGGCGTCGTACGCGGTGAGGTCGATGCGCTCGCCCCCGGGGACGCGGAGCAGGTGCCGCAGGGACGTCTCCTGAGGCTTCCGCTTCTTCCTGCCGTCCTTCTTCGCCACCTCGTGCCCCTTCCGCCGCGCCGCGCGTCCGTCCTCCCCCGATCGTGCGACGGAACCCGGCCGCCCGCGAGTGCGCGCGACCGGGCACCGCCCTCAGCTCAGCACCACGGGCCCGTCACCGCGAAGGTCGTCCCCGGCGTGTAGCAGTTGACGTACATGGTTCCCCGGTCCGGCGAGAAGGTGACGCCCGCGAACTCGCCCCACTCCGGTGCCTCGGGCGTGCCGATGTTCTGCGCGCCCCGGGCGAGCGCGTACACCTCGCCGCGCTCGCTCACCCCGAAGACGTGCTGCGCCCCCTCGCCGTCCTCGCAGACCATCAGGCCCCCGCTCGGCGCCAGGCAGATGTTGTCCGGTGACTCGCCGGGGAGCCGGATGTCGGTGTCCGGGCCGAAGACGACGACGAGGGTGAGCCGGCGCCGGTGCGGCTCGTACTTCCAGACCTGGCCGAAGTGCGTCGCGCCCGAGCCGTCCTTCACGCGTGCGAAGGAGGACACGAAGTACACGGCCCGGCCGCCCCAGTAGCAGCCCTCCAGCTTCTGGGCGTGCGTGATGCCCCGGGGGCCGAAGTCCTGGAGCCTGATGGGGGTTTCCGCTGCCTGTGGGTCCGGTACGGGGACCCACTCGATCCCCTCGAAGCGGGTGCCGGCCTCCTGGATCACCGAGAGGTCGGAAACGCCCGGTACCCGCATGGCCTCCAGGGCGCCGCCCGCGCGCAGTGACCCCGTGCCGCCGAGCGGCCGGTGGGGGAGGAAGCGGTAGAAGAGCCCGAAGGGGCGCTCGAAGGCGTCCTCCGTCTCGTAGACGATGCCGCTCGTCGGGTCGATCGCGATGGCCTCGTGCTGGAAGCGGCCCATGGCGGTGAGCGGGACGGCGCCGGTGCGGTGCGGGTCGGCTCCGTCGACCTCGAAGATGAAGCCGTGGTCCTTGGTGTAGCCGTTCGTCCCGGCCTTGTCCTCGGTCTCCTCGCAGGTCAGCCAGGTGCGCCAGGGGGTGGGCCCGCCCGCGCAGTTGACGGCGGTACCGGCGATGGCGACGCGTTCGCCGAGGACGTTGTTCCGGCCGTCGAGTTCCAGGGCCGTACAGCCGCCCTTGCCGGCCGGGTCGTAGGTCAGGCCGGGGACGGTCGGGACGCCGATCTTGCCGGTGACCCGGTTCTCGTGGTTGCGGACGAGGTGCACGCGGCCGCGACGGCCGGCGAAGGCGCTCATGCCGTCGGGGTTGCTGGGGACGAGGCCCTCGCCGGAGCGGAGCGGGTCGCCCTGCCGGGAGAGGACCTTGTAGCGGAAGCCGGCCGGGAGGTCGAGCAGACCTTCGGGGTCGGGGATCAGGGGGCCGTAGCCGGCCCGTCCCGTGTGGCCGCCGGGCGCGGCGCTCGCGCTGCCGGCGAAGAGTTCGGAGAGGGCGCCGGTGAAGGCGATCCCGGCGGCGGTGGCGCCGGTGCGGGAAAGGATCTGACGTCGAGTCGCGGACATGAGGCAACAACTCCTGTTGGCGGACAGGCATGTGTGACGCGTGACCCGCATGTGTGTACCACGCACTGTGGTGACACGTGAACCATGCGGGCCACAACTGCCTCATGTGGCGCGTGTTCTGACCGCGAGTCAGGAACCGGCGAGCTCGGCGGTGAGGGTGATCGTCGTGCCCGTGAGCGCCTGGCTGACCGGGCAGTTCTTCTTCGCGTCCTCGGCGAGCGACTGGAACTGGTCCGCGTCCATGCCGGGGACCTCGCCGCGCACGGTGAGGTGGATGCCGGTGATGCCCTGGCCGGGCTGGAAGGTGACGTCGGCCTTGGTCTCCAGGCGGGCCGGCGGAGCGTCGGCCTTGGCCAGGATGTTGGAGAAGGCCATCGAGAAACAGGAGGAGTGCGCGGCGGCGATGAGCTCCTCGGGGCTGGTCTTCCCGTTCGGCTCCTCGGTGCGGGCCGGCCAGGAGACGTCGTACGAGCCGAGACCGGAGGAGTCGAGGGTGACGACACCGGAACCCTTGAGGAGGTCGCCCTGCCAGACGGTGTGGGCGTGACGCACGGTGGCCATGGTGGATCCCTTTCGATCGGGTACGGCCACCAACCTACTGCGCGACCAGCCCCTTGGCGTCGCGGGCGAGCGCGGTGAGCCGGGAGATCGCCCGGAAGTACTTCTTGCGGTATCCGCCGTTCAGCATCTCGTCGCTGAACAGCCGGTCGAAGGGCAGTCCGGAGGCGAGGACGGGTATCTCGCGGTCGTACAGCCGGTCGGCCAGGACGACGAGCCGGAGGGCCGTCGACTGGTCCGGGACGGGCTGGACGTCGGTGAGGCAGACCGCGGTGAGGTCGTCCGTGAGCGCGCCGTACCGGCTCGGGTGAACCCTGGCCAGGTGTTCGAGCAGGTGCGGGAAGTCGTCGAGGGAGGCGCCCGGCGTGGCGTACGCGGTCGCCGTGACGACCTGGTCGGAGTACGGGGACGGAGCCTCGGGCAGACCGCGGTGGCGGTAGTCCTCGCCGTCGATCCGCAGCGGCATGAAGTGGGCCGAGAGGCCCTGGATCTCGCGGAGGAAGTCGGCGGCGGCGAAGCGGCCCTCGCCGAGCTTGCCGGGGAGCGTGTTGGAGGTGGCGGCGAGCGCCACACCCGATTCGACCAGCTTGCCGAGCAGGCTGGAGACGAGGACGGTGTCGCCCGGGTCGTCGAGCTCGAACTCGTCGATGCAGAGGAGGCGGTGCCCGCTGAGGGTCTTCACGGTCTGCTGGAAGCCGAGCGCGCCGACCAGGTTGGTCAGCTCGACGAAGGTGCCGAACGCCTTCAGCGCGGGCTCGGCGGGGGTCGCGTGCCAGAGCGAGGCGAGCAGGTGGGTCTTGCCGACGCCGTACCCGCCGTCCAGGTAGACCCCGCGCGGCCCGGTGGGGGCGGCCGGCTTCCGGGCGAACCAGCGGCGCCGGCCGGCGCCGGAGGCGTGCGCTCCGCCCAGGCCCTCGGCGAAGGAGCTCAGCGCCTTGACGGCGTCCGTCTGGCTGGGCTGGTTCGGGTCCGGGAGGTACGTGTCGAACCGTACGGAGTCGAAGCGCGGCGGCGGCACCATCTCCGCGACGAGTCGGTCGGCGGGGACGTGGGGCTCTCGGGAGCAGAGCGAGAGCGGGGCCGCTGAGGTGGATGCGGCTTCTGAGAGGGCACGGGTCGACACAGTTCCCCACTGTAAGCGCCATGTCAGACTCGAAGGATGCGACGCCTGTTCCCTGTGACGGACATGACAGCCCACGAGACCGATGCGGGAGCCGACCGGGAGTGGTCGCTCGACGAGCTCGCCGACGCCTACGCGTACCCGGAGCTCTCCGGGGGAGAGGGTGCCTGGCTGCGGGCCAACATGGTCTCCTCGCTCGACGGGGCGGGGCAGCACGACGGTCGCTCCCAGCCGCTCTCCTCCGAGACCGACATGCGGATCTTCGGCACCCTGCGGGCTCTCGCCGACGTGGTCGTCGTCGGTGCGGAAACGGTACGCCTGGAGGGCTACCGCCCGGCCCGCGCGCGTGAGGCCTTCGCGGCCCGCCGCGCCGCCGCCGGACAGGGGCCGGCCCCGGTGATCGCCGTGGTCAGCGCCTCGCTGGACCTGGACTTCTCGCTGCCGCTCTTCACCGAGCCGCTGGTGCCGACCCTGATCCTCACGGGGGCCGCCGCGCCCGCCGAGCGGGTGCGGGACGCGCGGGAGGCGGGCGCCGAGGTGCTGGCGGCGGGCGACGGTGCCGGGGTGGAGCCGGTCCGCGCGAAGGCGGTGCTCGCGGAGCGCGGGCTCCGGCGGCAGCTGACCGAGGGCGGGCCCCGGCTGCTCGGCCAGTTCGTGGCCGCCGAGGTCCTCGACGAGCTGTGCCTGACGGTCTCGCCGACGATGACGGCGGGCGGCGCCCAGCGGATCGCCGGGGGTCCTCCGGTGGCCGTCCCGACACGCTTCGCCGTGGCTTCGCTGCTGGAGCAGGACGGCTTCCTCTTCACCCGCTACGGTCGGATCTGACAATCGGCGGAATTTGTCGTTCCGCTTACCGTCCGCTGGGCACACTTACTGTCGCAGACCCCGTGCGGGCACGGGGAAGGATGGTTTCCGCAGAAGGGCTCCTGAGGTGTTCACAAGCGTTCTGATGATCGAGAAGCCCCTGACGTCCGTCGACGTGGAATTCGTCACCACCCTGCACGGCGACGAGGGCGTGTCCTTCATCGTTCTGATGCAGCCGCGTGGTGACCAGGCCGATGTACTGCTGCGTGCCATCGACGACGTGGCCATGGGCGAACTGAAGGAAGCCGCCCGCGAGGGCGACGAACCGGAGGGCAAGGAGGCCAGGGGCCCCGCCGAGCTGGCCCTGGAGCACTCGCTCCGGGCGCTGCGAGGCGCCGGCTGCCAAGCGGTCGGCCAGGTCGTCGAGGACCACCCGCTCAGCAGGATGAAGGCGGTGGTCGAGGAGTCGGAGGCGGACGAGGTGATCGTGCTGACCGCCCCGCACTACGTGGAGGAGTTCTTCCACCGTGACTGGGCCTCCCGGGCCCGCCACAAGGTAGGGGTCCCCGTCCTCAAGCTCTTCGCCCACAGCGAGGAAGCCGGCGAGTAGAAACCGGCGGGCAACCGCGTCACCGAGTGACCGACGAGCCGGGCAGCCGTACGGCCGCCCGTGACCGCGCCCCGTGCAGGGGGCGCGGTCACGGGCCCCGCACGGCCCGCACGCCACACACCGGGCCCCGCCGCTCCCGCCGGGCCCACCCGGCCGGAGCCACTAGGCTGGGGTCTTCCACGCACGACGCACCCCGGGGAGAGATCCGCATGGCACCCGCCATCCCTGCCGCCATGGAACGGCCGCACTTCATCGGCATCGGCGGTGCCGGAATGTCGGGCATCGCGAAGATCCTCGCCCAGCGCGGCGCCAAGGTCGCCGGCAGTGACGCCAAGGAGTCCGCGACCGCCCAGTCGCTGCGCGCCCTCGGCGCCACCGTGCACATCGGGCACGCCGCCGAGCACCTCGCCGACGACGCCTCCGCCGTCGTCGTCTCCAGCGCCATCCGCGCCGACAACCCCGAGCTGGCCCGCGCCGCCGAGCTCGGCATCCCCGTCGTCCACCGCTCCGACGCGCTCGCCTCCCTCATGGACGGCCTGCGCGCGATCGCCGTCGCCGGTACGCACGGCAAGACGACGACCACCTCCATGCTGGCCGTCGCGCTCACCGAGCTCGGTCTCGACCCCTCGTACGCCATCGGCGGCGACCTCGCGGGTCCCGGCACCAACGCGCTGCACGGCGACGGCGAGGTCTTCGTCGCCGAGGCAGACGAGAGCGACCGCAGCTTCCAGAAGTACGACCCCGAGGTCGCGATCGTCCTCAACGTCGAGCTGGACCACCACGCGAACTACGCCTCCATGGACGAGATCTACGAGTCCTTCGAGGCCTTCACGGCCAAGATCCGCCCCGGCGGCACCCTGGTCGTCGGCGAGCACGCGGGAGCCCGCGAGCTGGCCCGCCGGGTCGCGGACCGCGACGGTCTGAACATCGTCACCGTCGGTGAGACCGAGGACTCCGACGCCCGCATCCTGAAGATCGTCCCGAACGGGATGAAGAGCGAGGTGACGGTCGCCCTCGACGGCGTCGAGCACACCTTCACCGTCTCCGTGCCCGGCCGCCACTACGCCCACAACGCCGCCGCGGCCCTCGCCGCCGGCGCCCGCGTCGGCATCGACCCGGCCGAGCTCGCCCAGGCCCTCACCGCCTACACCGGCGTCGGCCGCCGCCTCCAGCTCAAGGGCGAGGCGAAGGGCGTCCAGGTCATCGACTCGTACGCGCACCACCCCACCGAGATGACCGCCGACCTGGAGGCCATGCGCGGCGCCGCCGGGGCCTCCCGCCTCCTGGTCGTCTTCCAGCCTCACCTCTTCTCCCGCACCCAGGAGCTGGGCAAGGAGATGGGCGACGCGCTGGCCCTCGCCGACGCGTCGGTCGTGCTCGACATCTACCCGGCCCGCGAGGACCCGATCCCGGGCATCACCAGCGAGCTGATCATCGCCGCCGCCCGGCAGGCGGGCGCCGACGTGACGCCCGTCCACGACAAGGCGACGGTGCCGCAGGTCGTGGCGGGAATGGCCGGGCCCGGCGATCTCGTTCTCACCATGGGCGCGGGCGACGTGACGGACCTCGGCCCGCTGATCCTGGACCACCTGTCGAAGTAGCAGAGGGAGCGAGCTCATGGCGTACGACGTCGAGAAGCCGGACGAGCAGTGGCGTGCGGAGCTGACCCCGGCGGAGTACCAGGTGCTGCGCCAGGCGGGCACCGAGCCCGCGTTCCGCGGTGAGTACACGGACACCACCACCAAGGGCGTGTACTCCTGCCGGGCCTGTGGCGCGGAGCTGTTCACCTCGAACGAGAAGTTCGAGTCGCACTGCGGCTGGCCGTCCTTCTTCGACCCGAAGGACAGCTCCGCCGTCGAGCTGATCGAGGACCGCTCCCACGGCATGGTCCGCACCGAGGTCCGCTGCTCCCGCTGCGGCTCGCACCTCGGTCATGTCTTCGAGGGCGAGGGCTACCCGACCCCGACGGACCAGCGGTACTGCATCAACTCGATCTCGCTGCGGCTGGAGCCCGGCGAGGGCTGACCTGCCGAGAAGCCGACGGCGGCAAGGGATCCTTCCCTTGCCGCCGTCGTGCTGTCCGGGCGGGGAACCCGGACGTCTACGATCAGGCACGCGCCAGGATCGAAGGCAACGCCCACACCGCTCAGGAGGCTCCTGTGCCCCACCTCAACGCCCCCGCGGACGTCGACGCCTGGTTCGCCGAGTACGGCTGGTTCCCGGGCCGCAACGTCGCTGACCTGGTCCCCGCGATCGTGGCGGAGATCGTCGAGGACAGCCGGAAGTACGGGTTTCCGATGGAGCCGTTCGCCGCCGCCACGGATTTCCTCGCCGAGCACGCGGGGCTTCGCCTGACCCTCGACGCGCGGCGCGAGGACTACCTGCACCTCACGCCGGTCATCGTCTGGCGCAGCACACCCGAGGACATCGCGGAGCTGAGCCGCCACCTCGGCGTGAGGCTCTTCCCGGTGGGGTGGGACTCCTCGGAGGGCGAGGTGATGGTCATCGACGAGCAGGGCCGGCTCTTCTTCATGCACCACACCGGCAACTACTACATGGGCGCCGACAAGCACGAGGCCATGATCTCCCTCTTCCACAGCCCCATGCGGGACGCGGAGGATCTCTACGTCTGACCGGCCCCCGGTACGGCGGCGGGTCAGGAGTTCCCTGTGCCCCGCCTCCGTGCCCCCGCGGATGTCGACGCCTGGTTCGCCGCGTACGGCTGGTCCTCCGGTCGCCACGCCGCCCGGCAGGCTTCGGCGTTCGTGGCGGAGGTCGTCGAGGAGAGCAGGCACCGCGGGTTTCCGATGGAACCGCTCGCCGCCGCGACCGAGTTCCTGACCGAGCACGCGGGCTCCGGGTGACGCACGACTTCGGCGTGACGAGCGCATCCACTTCACGCCCGTCCCCGACCGGGGCCATCTCTTCGAGGACATGGCGGAGCTGAGCCGTGGGCTGAGCGCGCGGGTCTTCCCGGTCGGCTGGGACTCCTGCGAGGGGGAAGTGTTCGTGATGGACGAGCGAAGTCGATTCCTCTGTATGCACCACACCGGCGACTCCTCCATGGGCACCGGTAAGCACGCGGCCATGATCGGTCTCTTCCGCCGGCCCATGCGGGACGCGGAGGACTTCTATGTCCGACCCGATCCCCGGCGCGGCCGCGTCGCTGCTCCTCGACGGCACGATCGTCGGCCACACCCACCTCACCGGTGACGCGAGCCGCACCTCCACCCCGCCGTCCAGGAGTGCTTCGACGCGCTCCCGCCCGCCCTGCGCGAGCCCTTCCTCGGCTCCTGCGCCAAGTCGGCCCTCGTCTCCGACGAGCTCTCCGGCCTCGACAGGCAGCGGGGCGACGGCCGGACGGTCACGCTGGACGAGCCCGCACCGCACGTCGCGGGCGCCGCGCTCGTCGCCCGCAGGATCCGCCCGCACGGACGGCCCCGAGCCCGACACCGCGGCCGACGTCCGCCGTTCGTGCTCGGCGATCCCCGACCGGCCGGCCATCGCGATCCTCCACCGCGCCGTCGGCGGCGGTGCAGGTCGCGCGATCGGCAGCGTCGTCGACCCCCGCGAGGTCCGCCTCGACGTTCCGCCCCCTGAACCGGCTCTCCGACTCCCTCGGCGTACGGCGCTTCCCCTCGGCCGTAAGGACACGGACGCGCCGCTCGCGGTCGACGCACACGGCCGGCTCCTCATGCTCGGCCCCGGCGGGCCCTGGCTCCTCGGCGAGACGGCCCACGACGGTCTCTGGGCCCTCGCCACCGGGATCGCGCCGGTGCGGCTCCGTGCTCCCGGCGGCGCTCCCCGATGCCCGGCTGTCCCGCCGACCTCGACGCGGCCGTACGGGCCGCACTCGTCGCCGTGTTCGTCCCGCACGGCACGGGCGCGTCCAGCGCCCGAGGGGTGCACCCGCGGGCGACGAGCCTGCGGGATCGGCGTCGTGGCGGCGGGAAGTCCGGCCGAAGGCCGCCCTGGTCCCCGGGCACCGCTCAGTGGACGGAGAAGCCGCCGTCCACGAAGAGGGACTGGCCCGTGACGTACGCGGAGGAGGCGCTCGCCAGGAACACGGCCGCGCCCGCGAAGTCCTCGGCGAGACCGTTGCGGCCGACCATCGTGCGCGCCGCCAGCGCGGCCACCTTCTCCGGGTCGGAGGAGAGCCGCGCGTTGAGCCGGGTCATCACGAAGCCCGGGACCAGCGTGTTGGCCGTGACGCCGTACGGGGACCAGGCCTCCGCCTGCGAACGGGCAAGGGACTCCAGGGCGCCCTTGGACACCCCGTACGCGCCGCTCTGCACGAACGCGCGGTGCGCCTGCTGGGAGGTGATGTGGATGATCCGGCCGAAGCCGCGCTCGGCCATGCCGGGCCCGAAACGCCGGCCGAGGAGGAAGGGGGCCTCAAGGTTCACCGTCATGGTGGTGTCCCAGACCTCGTCGGAGAGGTCGTTCAGCGGGGGACGGAGATTGATACCGGCGGAGTTGACGAGGATGTCGGGCTCGCCGAACACGGCCGCCGCCTCCTCGGCCCCGGCCTTGATCCCCGCGCGCGTGCCCAGGTCGGCGCTCACCCATGCCGCCCGGCAGCCGTCGGCCGTCAGCTCGTCGACGGTCACGACCAGATCCGCCTCCTTGCGCGCCACCACGACCACACGCGCCCCGGCACGGGCCAGGGCCCCGGCGATGGCACGGCCGATGCCGGAGCTGCCGCCTGTGACGAGAGCGGTGCGGCCTTCGAGGGAGAAGAGGCCGGAGAGGTAGCCGCCGGGGGTGGTGCTCATGGATGTCGCTCCTCGCTTCGTACGGCACCGGCCGCTCCCTCTGCGGTGGAGGGCCGGTACACGCATCCTGGCACAGGCATTCTCAGGCCAGGCGGGCGAGGAACTCCGTCCAGGCGGCGGGGGCCAGCGCGAGCTGGGGACCGTCGGGGCGCTTGGAGTCGCGGACATGGACGGTGGAGGGGCGGGTGGCGACCTCGACGCAGTCGCCATCACCGCCACTGCTGTAGCTGCTCTTGAACCAGGCCAGGTCTGTGGTGCTCATGGCGCTCCTCGCATCTCCCGCAACAGACTCACGGACTCCTCGAAGGACAGAGCCTGTGCCCGCATCCTGGCATACCGCTTCTGGAGGATGCTGACCTCTTTGGGGTCGGGGATGAGGTGGGCGGCGCGCTGGCCCTCGCAGTAGGCGTACCACTTGTTTTCCGCGGTCTCCAGGAGCTGTACCGGACCGTCGAGACCTGCGTGGTGCCCTCTTGTCTGAGGCATGATCTGGAGGTCGATGTTGCGCCGTGTGCTGATGTCGAGGATGTGTGCAATCTGCTCGTGCATGATTTCTGGGCCACCCACCTGACGGCGCAGCACATGCTCCTCCACGATGAAGCTGTAGATCGTGTGAGGGCGGTCGGTGAGCAGCTTCTTGCGGTCGACACGGGCGACGAGCTTCGATTCGATCTCGTCGTCCCCCAATGCCGGGATCTGCTTCTCGAACAGCGTCTTCGCGTACGCCGGCGTCTGCAGCAGCCCCGGCACCAACCGGTTCTCGTACGTGTAGAGCGTCGCCGCCTGCAGCTCCAGCTTCGCCCACTGCCGGAACCACTTCGCAAGCCCCGGCTTCCGCGCCACGTGCTTCGCCGCGCCCCTGATCGCCCCGAACGCGTCGAGCACCTCCTCCGCCCGGTCCACGAAGGCGACCGGCGGCAGACGGCGGCCCTGTTCGATGGAGGCGACCGTCGGCACCGAGTACCCCACCATCGGCGCGAAGCGCTCCTGTGTGAGGCCCGCCCGCTTGCGGAAGGCCTTGACCACCTCCCCGAAGGCCTTCAGGCTGTCCGACGCCTCCGGTTCGCCTCCGCCCGGACCCGCGTCCGCCTCTTCGCCCGGAACCTCATCCATCACCCCGGCCACCTCCCGCACCCATGCGCTCGCGTTGAACGCATCCATGCTCACGGGTAGTTACCGGTACCGTCCAGAGTGTGAACCCGTACGCTGTCGGAGCGTACGGGTTTCTGACCTGGCAACCCGCCTTCCGCGGCGCCACATTGGCCCCATGACCTCATCCGTGATCCGCCAAGCCGCCGTCACCGTACGTGTGTTCACCCAGCGCTTCAGCGCGACCCCGCGCGGCGCGCGCCTCGCCCGTCGTCTCGCGCTCCACCAGCTCGACCGCTGGAACCTCCCCTACGGTTCCGAGGTCTCCGACACGGCAGGGATCCTGGTCGCCGAACTCGCCGCCAACGCCGTCACCCACGGGCGGGTCCCCGGGCGGGACTTCGAGCTGGTGCTCACGTACGCGCCCGGACTGCGACTGCGGGTCGACGTCTCCGACACCCGGGGCGAGCGCCGCCCGGCATCCGCCGCTCCGGGGCCCCTCGACGAGGGCGGCCGCGGCCTGCTCCTCGTCGACGCGCTGGCCTCTCGCTGGTCGGTGCTCGACCGCGTCCCGGTCGGGAAGACCGTACGGGCCGAACTCGACCTGGGCTCCTGACGTACCTTGATCGGGGCGGAACGAACAGAGGAGATGGGCGACTTGGACGTCGAGACGAACGCGGGCAAGGGAGTCCTGGGACCACGTACGGCGGTCGTGTTCGCGCTGGTGCTCACACTGCTGCTTGCGGCGCTGTCGGGCCTCGTGATGCGTCCGGCGGCCCAGCACCTGCGCTCCCTCCAGGACGGCCGACAGGCCGACGCGACGCTGGTGGCCGCCGGCTCGGGATGCTTCCTGGGGGGATGCAAGGTCAGGTTCGAGGCCGAGGGCAGGACCGTGGTGGCGAACCTTCCGGTGGGGAGCAGCCACGGGAAGAACGTGGTCGGTGAACGTCTGACCGTCCGGTACCGGGAGGACGATCCACAGGTGGTCGCCTCTCAGGATGATGTCGGTGGCGGTGGGCCGGCGGTGGGCACCGCCGTGTTCGGTGCCGGTGCGGTGCTCTTCCTGGTGATGCTCGTCTGGTCGACGGTCCACCTGAGGCGACGGCGCGCGGAGGACGGCCACACTCCGGTTCCTGGGACCGGAGCGATGGAGAGCGGAGTGTGAGCGGGTGTCCGGTCCGTGGGGTCACCACGGACCGGACACCCTTCACTCAGCCGGCCTGGCCCCGGGGCGCGGGGGCGTACCCCGCCGGGCGGGTCGTGAAGGTGCCACGGCCCTGCGTGCGGCCGCGCAGGCGGGACGCGTAGCCGAAGAGCTCGGCCAGCGGCACCGTCGCCTCCACCACCGCCGTGGCGGAGCGGGTCGTCTGGTCCGTCACGCGGCCGCGGCGGGCCGCGAGGTCGCCGAGGACCGAGCCGACGGACTCCGCGGGGACGGTGACCGTCACGTCGGTCACCGGCTCCAGGAGCGTCATCACGCTCGCGCGGAGCGCCTCGCGCAGCGCGAAGCGGCCCGCCGTGCGGAACGCCATCTCCGAGGAGTCCTTCGGGTGCGTGGCGCCGTCCGTGAGCGTGACCCGGACACCCGTCACCGGGTGGCCGCCGAGGGGACCCTCGACCAGCGCGTCCCGACAACCGGCCTCGACCGCGCGGACGTACTCCTGCGGGACCCGTCCGCCGGTGACGGTCGACGTGAACGCGAACTCCGCCTCCTCGGTGTCCGCGAGCGGTTCGACGTCGATGACCACATGGGCGAACTGGCCGGCTCCGCCGTCCTGTTTGACATGACGGTGGAGCAGCCCGGTGACGCCCTTCGCCACCGTCTCCCGGTACGCGACCTGCGGGCGGCCGACCGTGACCTCCAGGCCCCGGTCGCGCCGCAGCTTCTCCACCGCGACCTCCAGGTGCAGTTCGCCCAGACCCGACAGGACGGTCTGGCCCGTCTCCGGGTCGGACCGCACGACGAGCGACGGGTCCTCCTCGGAGAGCCGGGCGAGGGCCGTCGCAAGGCGGCCGGTGTCCGTACTCCGGCGGGCCTCGACCGCGACCGAGACCACCGGGTCGGCGGTCGTCGGCGGTTCGAGGACGATCGGAGCGTCCTGGGCGCACAGGGTCGCCCCGGCGCGGGCGCCCTTCGGGCCCACGACAGCGACGATGTCCCCGGCGCGCGCCACGTCGACCTCGGTCGCACGATCGGCCTGGACCCGCAGGATGCGGGCGATCCGCTCGGTGCGGCCGCTGACGGCGTCGAGCACGGTGTCCCCCTTTCCGATCGTTCCCGCGTACACGCGGACATAGGTCATCCGGCCGGTGGCCGTCGCGCTCACCTTGAACGCGAGCGCGGTGAACGGCGCCTCCGGGTCCGCCGGCACCTCCCCGCGTACCGGAGGCATGTCCGACGGCGCCGGGAGGTACGCGACGACGGCGTCGAGCAGCGGCTCGACACCCCGGTTGCGGTACGCCGAACCGCAGAGCACGACCACGGCCTCGCCGGTGAGGGTGAGGTCGCGGAGCGCGCCCCTGAGGGTCTGCGCCGAGAGCGCGCCCTCGGCGCAGAACTCCTCCAGGGCACCCGGATGGAGCTCCGCCACGGTCTCCTCCAGGTGTCGCCTGCGGTGACGGGCCTCGTCCTGGAGGTCGTCGGGGACCGGCTGGTCGGCGTACGTGTCGGCGCCGTCGGCCCACACGTACGCCCGCATGCCGACCAGGTCCACGACGCCGGTGAAGCCGTCCTCGCGCCCGATGGGGAGCTGGACCGGCAGCGGCACGGTACCGAGACGGGTCCGGATCGACTCCACGGCGCTGTCGAGCTCCGCGCCCGCGCGGTCCAGCTTGTTGACGAACGCGATGCGCGGCACGCCGTGCCGGTCCGCCTGCCGCCACACCGTCTCGCTCTGCGGCTCGACGCCCGCGACGGCGTCGAAGACGGCGACGGCGCCGTCGAGAACGCGCAGCGAGCGCTCGACCTCGTCGGAGAAGTCGACGTGCCCCGGGGTGTCGATGAGGTTGATCCGGTGTCCGGCCCAGTCGCAGCTGACGGCCGCGGCGAAGATCGTGATGCCGCGGTCGCGCTCCTGCGGGTCGAAGTCGGTGACGGTGGTGCCGTCGTGGACCTCGCCGCGCTTGTGGGTGGCGCCGGTGAGGTACAGGAACCGCTCGGTGACGGTGGTCTTGCCGGCGTCGACGTGGGCGAGGATGCCGAGGTTGCGGACGCGGTCGACGAGGTGGGTACGCACGGTGTCGTGCCTTTCGCTGCTGCTGGATGAAGACAGGGCAGCGCGATTCCCGTACGCGGACCGTCAGAGGGACGGCGGGAGCGTCACGGGTCGGCGATGGCGGGCGCGCAGCCGCCACCGGCCGGAGGGAGAGGCGAGGATCACGTCGTACCGGGCACGGGAGGGGGACACGGCGACGGCACGGTGGCTGCGCACGGTCTTCTCCCCTCGGTGGACGTCTCACGGCACACCGGTCGATGCGTCGTGAGACGTGAGTGTAGGGAGGGAGACGGGCCGGGCGACAGCGGTTTTGGCGGACGGCCCGTCGGCGGTGCCTGCACCGGCGCAGGAGGGAACACGCGGCAAAGTACCGGCCAGAAGGGAGAGTTGGCTGTTTCTCCCCTGCCTCGTGACCCTCGGCAAGCGCTTAATGGTGGTCCCGCGCGCGCGGGGTGGAAGTGACCTACCGGACAACGGGGGAACGCATGGACGCCACGGGACCCGCAGGACCACCGCCGCCGCCTGAGCCGCCGTCCGAGCCGCCGCGGGCGTCTTCGGTGCCGCCGCCGTCGCCCGAGCGGCCATGGGCGTCCTCGGCGCCGCCGCCATCGCCCGTGCCGCCGGTGCCGCGCCGGGACGGCACCCTGGTCCTCAAGGTCAGCCGCCGGATCCTGTGGGTGGGGTCCGCGGCCCTCCCACTGCACAACATCACCCGCGTCGAGGCCTTCATGCTCAAGCCCGACCGCGGCACGGTCTTCGTCCGGTTCCTGAGGTGGCTCCTCGTCGCCGCCCTGATCTATGCCGCGATCAGCTACGCGAGCGACGGCGAGGTCGAGGGCAACCCCGTTCTCCTCATCGTCGGGATCGCCCTGTTCCTGTTCCTCCTCAAGGAGCTGTTCCAGTCGCCGACGCCGGTGCTGACCGTGGAGACGGCCGGCGGCTCCACGGTGCTCGTGACCCTGCCGACCGTGAACGAACTGCTGGACATCGCCGGACGGATCGCGCACGCGATCGACAACCCGGAAGCCGAGTTCACCGCGGTCGTGCAGCAGTACAACAACACGAACAACTACGGCCCCGTCGTCAACATGAACGGCGGCCGGAACAACAGGGGGATCAACCTGTGAGCGACACGACGAACAACTACGGGCCCGTGGTCAACATGAACGACGGCCAGGGCAACGTCGGCATCAACTACGGAACCGTCGGCGGCGCCCCGGACGACCGGCTCCGCGCCGCCGTCGAAGAGCTCACCCGCCGCCTTGAGATCCTGCGGCCCCACCTCACCCCGGAACAGGAACAGGCCGTCGACGAGGCACTGCCCGAACTCACCCCCGACCGCGCCGCCCTGCGGCAGCGCGGCCTCGTCCTGGCGTCGGTCGCCCAGATCGCCGCCGCCGTCGGCACGGTGGGCCAGCCCGTCGTGGACGCGGTGGGACAACTGATCGCGCTGCTGGGCTAGACCTGCGCGGGTCGCTCCTCCGGCCTGCCCCAGGTCCTACGCGGCCAGGTCCGCCGGCTGGAGGAGGTCCCAGCGGTTCCCGTACAGGTCCTCGAAGACGGCGACCGAGCCATAGGGCTCGTGCCGCGGCTCCTCAAGGAACGTGACGCCCGCCTCGGTCATCCGCGCGTGGTCGCGGGCGAAGTCCTCGGTGTGGAGGAAGAAGCCGACCCGGCCCCCCGTCTGGTTGCCGACGGAGGCGGCCTCGGCGTCGTTCTTGGCGCGCGCCAGGAGCAGGCCCGCGTTCCCGAGGCCGCCGACCCCGGCCGCACCGCGCGGGCGGACGACGACCCAGCGGCTGCCGTCACCCCGGTCGGTGTCCTCGACGAGGTCGAAGCCGAGGGAGTCGGTGTAGAAGGCGATGGCCTCGTCGTAGTCACGGACGACAAGGGTCACAAGTGCGATGGACGGCATTACCCCAACGTAATACGCGGAAGCGGCAGGAATCTACCCGCGTCAACCCGTGTCGACCCGGGCACGACCCTTGCCCATGGGAGGGTCCGAACGAGGGTCCGGAGAGGGCCGGGGCGAGGGTCGGGGCGGGGGACGGGGAGCGGGAGCCCACGGCTCCGGGCGCACGCTGGGCCGCGCCCGCGGCCGGTGCGAGAATGCCCCGCATGGACGCGCTGCAGTTCGACCGCCTCGCCGCCCGGGCGCGGGCCCTCGCCGAGCGCCCCGGGGACGGCCGCCCGCCCCGCCGCATCCTCGGGCTCGCCGGAGCGCCCGGCGCCGGGAAGTCCACGCTCGCCGCCCGGCTCGTCGCCCGCCTCGACGGGCTCGCCGTCCTCGTCCCCATGGACGGCTTCCACCTCGCCCAGGCCGAACTGGAACGCCTCGGCCGGGCCGGCAGGAAGGGCGCGCCCGACACCTTCGACGCCGCCGGATACGTCGCCCTCCTCGCCCGGCTGCGCGCCCCCGCCCCCGGCACCACGGTCTACGCCCCCGCCTTCGACCGCGCCCTGGAGGAGCCGATCGCCGGGGCGATACCCGTCGGCCCCGAGATCCCGCTGGTCGTCACCGAGGGCAACTACCTGCTGTACGACGAGGGCGCCTGGGCCGGCGTCCTGCCGCTCCTCGACGAGGCCTGGTACCTCGACCTGGACGCCCGGCGCCGAGTCCCCCGGCTCGTCGAGCGTCACGTGCGTTTCGGCAAGGACCGCGCCCGCGCCGAACGCTGGGTCCGGGACTCGGACGAGGCGAACGCCCGCCTGGTCGCCCGCGACCGCGACCGCGCCCACCTCTTCGTGCCGATGTCCTAGGCCCAGGCGTCGCGGGGCAGACGGGAAGGTGACGGCAGGCCCTGGAGGGCGTCTGTCGCGTGCCGCGCCGCCGCTGTTCCGAGGGCCCTGATCAGCGGGTGCGGACGGGTGCCGTCGCCGGCCAGTTCCGGCTGGAAGAGGGTCGCCAGGAAGAAGGGGTGCGAGGGGAGTTCGGCGATGCGGACGCCGCCCTCCTCGTCCGCGCCCGTGAACCGCATGCCGTGCGCCCGCAGGGTGTCCAGGTGGCGGCTGTCGGGGCCGTAGTCGCAGTGGTAGCGCTCGGTGGTCCGCTCCGCGCCGAGGGCCTGCTCGGCGAGCGAGCCCGGGGTGACCCGTACGACTCCCTCGTGGCCCACCAGCGAGCAGGCGAGGGGCGCGATCAGCAGGTCGCCGGAGTCGGCCGACGGGTCGTTCTCCGCGTGCGCCGCACTGGTCAGACCGCAGACGCCCCGCGCGTACTCCAGGAGCGCGTGCTGGAACCCGCCGCAGGTGCCGAGGAACGGGATGCCGTCCTCGCGGGCCGTACGGATCGCCGCCAGCGCCCCCGCCTCGCTCGCGTACGGGCTCCCCGGGAGCACCCACACCGCGTCGAAGCCCTTCACCGCGCCGGGTGTCTCCGCGTCCCCGGTCGGGATCCAGTACGCGTCGAGGGCGAGGCCGTCGCGCTCGGCGAGGGCGTCGAGGAGGACGGGGATCCGGACGTGGGAGCGGACGTGCGGGGAGCGGTCGCCGACCAGGGCGATCCGAGGGGTGCGAGGGCGGGTGTTCACGCTGTTCATGGGGACCATCCTTGGCGTCGCCACCCGTTCACGTCCAACGATGATCACTGCACTGCCCATCAGGAACGCTTATACCGGGCTGGATAGGGTGGCCGTATGACCACCGATCAGGAACCGTCCGACTGGGAGCACCGCGTCGCCGCCCTCTGGGAGCGGCTCGACACGTACGAGCCCGCAGACTTCCGCGCCCGTGTCGCCGAGCTCGCCGCCGAGCGCCCCGAAGACGACCCGGCCGCCCTCTTCGAACGCGGCGCCGCCCACGACTCCACCGGAGAGCCGGAGGAGGCCGTGCGCCTCTACCGGCGTGCCCTCGACCAGGGCCTCACCGGACTGCGCCGCCGGCGGGCCGTCATCCAGCTCGCCAGCAGCCTGCGCAACCTCGGCCGCCCCGACCGCAGCGTCGAACTCCTCACCGCCGAGCGCGCCGTCCCCGCCGCCGAGCTCGACGCCGACGAGACCGCGCTCTCCGGCGCCGTCGACGCCTTCCTCGCCCTCGCCCTCGCCGACACCGGCCGCGACCGCGAGGCCGCCGCCCTCGCCCTCGGCGCCCTCGCACCCCTGCTGCCCCGCTACAACCGCTCCCTCGCCCACTACGCGCAGGCGCTCCTCACCGCCCCCGACGGGTCCTGACGGGCCCGGCGCGCACTCCATGGACCCGCACCTCCTCCGTACGTACGTCACCGTCGCCCGGCTCGCCTCCTTCTCCGAGGCCGCCCGCGAGCTGGGCTACACCCAGTCCGCCGTCTCCCAGCACATCGCCGCCCTGGAGGCCGACCTCGCGCTGCCGCTCCTCACCCGCCGGCCGGTCGCCCCGACCCCGGCGGGGGAGCGGCTCCTCGAACACGCCGGGGCGCTGCTGCTCCGGCTCGACGCGGCCCGTGCCGACCTCGACCGGTTCGCGGCCGCGCCCCGCGCCACCCTGAGCGTCGCCGCCTCCCCGCTCGCGCTGCACGCCCGTACCCTCGCCGCACTGCCCGCCACCGGAGTCACCCTGCGAGCCCTGCCCCGCGAGGCGGTGCCCGCCGCCGTCGCCACCGGCGAGGCCGACGCCGGGCTCGTCGACGGCATCGCCGCCCCCAGCGACCCGCTGCGGCTGTCCGACGTCGCCCCGCTCGCCGCGACCGGCGTCGCCGAGGAGCCGCTCGCCGTCGTCCTGCCCACGACCCATCCGCTCGCCGGGCGCTCCGGGCTCCGCCTCGACGACCTCGTCGACGCCCGCTGGCTCGACGCGCCCGCCGCCGGCCTCCCCCTCGACCGGCTGCGGGGCGCCCACGGCGGGCCGGCCGGACGGGGCTTCCGTACCGCCTTGCGCTACGAGGGCACCGACACCCGCACCCTCGCCGCGCTGGCCGCCGCCGGTCACGGCCTCGCCCTGCTGCCCGCGCCGGTCGCGGCGGACGTCGCCGGCGCCACTGCCGTCCCTCTGATCGCGCCCCGCCTCGTCCACCGCACCGAACTCCTCCTCCCGACCGCCTCACGGGCCGAACCCGGCGGCCCGGTGGCCGAGTTCACCCGACGGCTCAAGAGCTGACACCGGCAGTCGCTACCCTGTGCGCAACGGCGACGGAAGGCGGGCGGGCGTGGGGTGGTTGCGACGAGGACCCAGGCGGGACGGCGACGACGCACCGAGGGACCCCGGGTTCGCGTACTTCTCGCAGCGTGAGGCGGCGCTCTTCCGCGGTCGCGTCCGGGAGACCTTCGCGGAGCTCGGCCTGGAGGTCAGCGTCTACGCCGACCACGTCGTCGACGACAAGGGCCGCCGCTTCGGCCTCGGCAACCTCGCCGCCGTCTGCCACCAGGACCGGCGAGGGCCCCGCGTCTGGCCCGGCATGATCAACCGTCACATCGGCCTGGTCGTCCGGGCCATGGACGGCCCGTCGGCGCTCGACACCCTGCCGCCCGAGCAGATCCGCTCCCAGCTCTACCCCCGGGTCGTCAGCGGTGACGGCATCGACGCCGCCGCCTTCGGCTACGCGCGGACCGTCGCCCCCGGCCTGTACGAGATCCTCGCCCTCGACCTGCCGGAGAGCGTCATGATGCTCACCGACGACGCGCTCGAACGGCTCGGCGACCACGCCCAGCTGCGCGACCGGGCCCTGCGCAATCTGCGCGGGCTGCCCGTCGAGGAGCACGAGACCGTTCGCGACGCCGACGGCATGTGCTTCGAGATCATCCTCGGCGACTCCTTCTACACCGCGAGCCGCGTCCTCGACCTGGAGGGCGTCGCCCGACGGGTCACCGGGGCGCCGCTCGGCGAGCACGGCGCCCTGGTCGCGATGCCGTTCCGGCACCAGCTCGCCTTCCACCCCATCCGGGACACCTCGATCATCCCGGCCCTCGGCGCGATGGCCTCCTTCGCCGCCTCCGGGTACGAGGACACGCCGGGCGCCATCAGCCCGTACGTCTTCTGGTGGCGCGGCGGCACGCTCACCCAGCTCAGTGAGCACGACGAGGAGCGGGGGGACCTGCGGATCGTCGTCGGCGACGAATTCCAGGAACTCCTGGAACGGCTGATCGCCCAGGGCCCGGACCCGCGCTGAGCGGTCGCGGGCCCGGTCGTCGCCCGGCAGGATGCTGTACGTCCAGGATGCAGCGGAGCCGAGAAGGAGACCCCATGTCGAGCACCCCCGCCCCCGAAGCGGCCGAGGAGCGCGGCGAGACCCCCGTTCCGTTCATCGCGGACGACTACCGGGCCCGGATGGCCCGCGCCGCCGCGTCCGCCGCCGACGCCGGACTCGCGGGCGTGATCGTCGCCCCGGGCCCCGACCTCGTCTACCTCACCGGCTACCAGCCCACCGCGATCACCGAGCGGCTGACCGCCCTCGTCATCGCCCCCGGACAGGAACCGGTCCTCGTCGTCCCGACCCTGGAGGCCCCCGACGCCGAGAAGGCCGCCGGGGCCGCCGCCCTCACCCTGCGGGACTGGACCGACGGCAAGGACCCGTACGCCGTCACCGCGCCGCTCCTCGACGTCGACGGCAGGTTCGGCGTCAGCGACAACGCCTGGGCCATGCACCTCCTCGGCCTCCAGAAGGCCCTCCCGGGGACCTCGTACGTCTCCCTCACCGAGGCCCTGCCGATGCTCCGCGGCGTCAAGGACGCCCACGAGCTGGCCCGGATCGCGGCCGCCGGGGCCGCCGCCGACCGGGCGTACGGCGAGATCCTCGACGTCCGGTTCGCCGGCCGGAGGGAGACCGACGTCGCCGCCGACCTGGCCGCGCTGCTGCTGCGCTTCGGGCACTCGCAGGTCGACTTCACCGTCGTCGGCTCGGGTCCCAACGGCGCCAACCCGCACCACGAAGCCGGCGACCGGGTCATCGAGCGCGGCGACATGGTGGTCCTCGACTTCGGCGGCCTCAAGCACGGGTACGGCTCCGACACCACCCGTACCGTCCACGTCGGCGACCCCACCGACGAGGAGCGGCGCGTCCACGACCTCGTACGGGAGGCCCAGCAGGCCGGCTTCGAGGCGGTACGGCCCGGCGTCGCCTGCCAGGAGGTCGACCGGGCGGCCCGCAAGGTCATCACGGACGCCGGGTACGGCGAGTACTTCATCCACCGCACCGGCCACGGCATCGGCGTCACCACCCACGAACCGCCGTACATGATCGAGGGCGAGGAGCTCCCGATCGTGCCGGGCATGTGCTTCTCCATCGAACCCGGCGTCTATCTGCCGGGCCGCTTCGGCGTCCGGATCGAGGACATCGTGACGGCGACGGAAGAGGGCGCGGGGCGCCGCTTCAACAACACCCCGCACGAGATGGCGATCGTCGAGTAGTCACTGGGGGGCGGCTCAGCCGTCCGTCAGGACGACCGCCGACTCGCCCGGGAGCCGCAGGACCCCGTCCACCGCCGGGGTCCCGACCGGCTCCCACTCCGCCAGGACCTGGTCGCGGCCGTTGGAGCCGAGCGGGATCAACGCCGGCTCCTTGCCCAGGTTGACCCCCACCCGCAGGATCCCGCGCCGGAAGACCAGCCAGCGGGCCTCCTCGTCGAACGCCACCTTCACACCCGCGAGATCCGGGTCCGTCAGGTCGGGCAGGGTGCGGCGCAGCGCGATGAGCAGGCGGTACCAGGCCAGCAGCCGCTTGTGCGGGTCGCGCCCCCGCTCGGCCCGGTCGAGGACCGAACGGTCACGGGTGGCGGGCTCCTGCGGGTCGGGGACCTCGTTCTCGTCCCAGCCGTGCTCCGCGAACTCCCGCCGCCTGCCCCGCCGAACGGCCTCCGCGAGTTCGGGGTCGGTGTGGTCGGTGAAGTACTGCCAGGGTGTGGTCGCCCCCCACTCCTCGCCCATGAAGAGCATCGGCACCGAGGGGCCGGTGAGGACGAGGGTCGCCGCACAGGCGAGCAGACCGGGGGAGAGAGAGCCCGAAAGACGGTCGCCCAGGGCCCGGTTGCCGATCTGGTCGTGGGTCTGCGCGTATCCGAGGAAGCGGTGGGCGGGGGTGCGCTCCCGGTCCACCGGACGCCCGTGACGGCGGCCCCGGAACGCCGAGTACGTGCCGTCGTGGAAGAAGACATGGGTGAGCGTCTTCGCGAGCGCGGCCATCGGGGCGCGCGCGAAGTCCGCGTAGTAGCCCTGGGATTCGCCGGTCAGAGCGGTGTGCAGGGAGTGGTGGAAGTCGTCGTTCCACTGGGCGTGGATCCCGATGCCGCCGAGCGCGCGCGGGGTGGTCGTCCGCGGGTCGGCGAGATCGGACTCGGCGATCAGGAAGTGCGGGCGGCCCTGCTCCTTCGCCAGCTCGTCGACGGCCGCCGACAGCTCCTCCAGGAAGGTCAGCGCCCGGGTGTCGGCGAGCGCGTGCACGGCGTCGAGCCGCAGCCCGTCGATCCGGTAGTCCCGCAGCCAGGCGAGCGCGCTGCCCCGGAAGTACGCCCGGACCTCGTCCGAACCGGGCGCGTCCAGGTTCACCGCGGCGCCCCAGGGCGTGTGGTGGGTCTCCGTGAAGTACGGGCCGAAGAAGGGGAGATGGTTGCCGTCGGGTCCCAGATGGTTGTGCACCACGTCGAGGACCACGCCCATGCCGAGCCCGTGCGCGGTGTCCACGAACCGCTTCAGGGCCTCGGGGCCGCCGTACGGCTCGTGCACCGCCCACGGTGCCACCCCGTCGTACCCCCAGCCCCGTACCCCGGGGAACGGACACAGCGGCATCAGCTCCACATGGGTGACGCCGAGGCCCGCGAGCTCCCCGAGGCGCGCGGCCGCCGCGTCCAGGGTTCCCTCCGGGGTGAAGGTGCCGAGGTGCAGCTCGTACAGGACGCTGCTGCGGAGCCGCAGCCTCGGGGACTCGTTCCGCCAGACGTACGCGGAGTGGTCGACGACCGCGCTCAGCCCGTCGGGTCCGTCGGGCTGCCGGCGGGAGCGCGGGTCGGGCAGCAGGTGCCCTCCGTCGAGCGAGAAGCCGTACCGGTCGCCGTCCTCGGCGGGTACGACGCCCGTCCACCAGCCCTCCCGCTCGGCGTCCCGGTCCAGGGGATGCGCGGAGCCGTTCAGCTCCAGCGTCACCCGGTCACGGGCGTTCGGCGCCCACACCTCGAAGAGCACGGAAATCCCCTCGTCGACGGACCAGCCGCTCCACGACTGACTACCGCGACCATCCTGGCAGTCAGGACCCCGCCACGCCCGGTGTGTCCCACACGTAGTTGATGGCCCGCTCGAAGGTGATGTAGCCCGCACGGGCGAACGACGCCGCCATCGGCACATTGTCCAGGTCCGTCGCCGCCCGGATCCGGGGGACGTCGGCCGCGGCCAGGACGCGCGTGCCCTCCGCCAGGATGTCGTCGATGTAGCCGTGGCCGCGGTGGGCGGGCAGGACGCCGATGTACGCGATCGTGTGGTGGTAGTTGTTCCGCGCAGGGACGACGAAGCCGACCGGCTCGCCGGTCTCCGGCAGCTGGGCCACCTGCCACCACTCCTTCGGCGAGGAGTAGTGCGCGAACTCCTCGTCGTAGTGCAGCTCCGCGGCCTCGCGCGCCGACAGGCCGGAGGCGAGATCGGCCTGCCCGTGCGCGTCGAGCGTGCCCTCCATGACCGGCGTCATCAGCGCGACGAGGTCCTCGCGGTCCCGCACCGGGCGGAACTCCAGACGGCCCTTCGGCTCCGGCACGGGGGTGCCGGGCCGCCACTCCAGGCGCAGCCGCTCGACGAGCGGGCGGGCCCCCGTGGCCACCAGGGCGCCGAAGACGGACTCCAGGAGCGACCGCGTCTCCGGCACCTCACGCCAGTCCGCGGGCATGAAACGGCCGAACTCCGGGCGCTGTGTGCCCGCCGGGATCACGGCGGCCGTGGCGGTCTCCAGGAGCCGCGGACCGATCTCGGCGCGCTCCGCCTCCGACAGCTCGGGGGCGAGGTCGAAGAAGTCGAGCGCCTGCGGGGCGCCGCCGGCCGCGTTCGCCCACCAGGAGAGCCGGCCGATGAGCCGGTCGCCGTCGAGGGCGACCCACATCCACCCGGGGACGCGTCGGCCGGTGGCGAGGTCGTCGGCGAGCTCGTGGTCGAGCGAGTAGGTGAGACGGAGGAACAGGTCGAGTTCCTCGGGTCCGGCGAGCGGACGGATGACGAGATCGCGCGCGCCGGCCGTGCCGGTGGTGCCGGTGGTGCCGGTGGTGCTCGTGGTGCTCGAAGGAGACGTGGTCACGTCGTGTTTCCCCCTGGGGATCCGTGCTGTGGAGACGGCAGACCGTAACAGCGATCATCGGCGAGGGGGTACGGAGTTTCCCGGCAGGGGACCCTTCTGGACACTGCGGGCCCGACGGACCGACAATCACAGATGTGACGACCCCTTTCGAGCTTCCGGCGAACACCCCTCGGCTGACCGACGCCGAGCGGGACCGCGCGCTGGTGCTGCTCCGTGAGGGCGCCGCTCAGGGCCGCCTCTCGCACGACACGTTCGTCTACCGGATGGAGCGGGCGCTCCAGGCCCGGCGCCCCGACGAACTCGCCCTGCTCACCGCCGACCTGAGGACCGAGGGCACCTGGACCCGTCGGGTGGTGGGCGCGGTCGAGCGGATGTCCGCGTTCACGGCCAGGCTGGGACGCGCCTGGTCCGCGGAGCGCCTGCCGAAACTCCTGCTGCCCCTGCCGGGCCCGCACCCCCTGCGCATCGGCCGCGATCCGGTCAACGGCCTCCGCCTCAGCCACGAGACGGCCTCCCGGCTGCACGCCGAACTGTCGATGCAGAGCGGCATGTGGATCCTCCGCGACCTCGGCTCGACGAACGGCACGACGGTCAACGGCCGCCGGGTCACGGGAGCGGTGGTCGTACGGTCGGGCGACGTCGTCGGCTTCGGCCAGATGTCGTTCCGGCTGTCGCACGGCTAGGAGCAGCCCGGAGCCCACCACCCCTGGTGACCGCCTCGGTGGCGTTCACCCGTTCGGCGGTATGCGGCGGGCGGTGCGGCGCGGGCGGTGATGGGCTGTGGGGACGCGCGCCACGATCTCCGGCCGCGGCACCCACCGCCGATCGACAGGGGGCGCGATGAGCCACGAGCAGAACCGCGAGCCGGGCCGCGGCATAGGGGACGACCGGCCGGAGCTGTCGCCCGGGGACCCCTGGACCCGGCTGCCGTCCATGGCGCCGGCGACGCCCCCGGCCGGCGGCCGGGCGGGTGCGGGTGTGAGCGCCGTGGTGCCGGGTGGTCTCGCGCCCTTGGCGGCGCGGGTACGGACCGCGCCCGGCGGCGGGGGCCCGTCCGGGGGCCGGGTCGTCGCGCCGAGCCCCCTCGACCCCGGTGCCTCACGCGACCCGCACGGAATCCACCGGACCCTGCGCGAGGAGTTCCCGCTCACCTACGACCCGCTGCTGCGGGCCTGGGTGCTCAGCCGGTACGCGGACGTGGCCACCGCCCTCACCGACAGCCGTTTCACGCACGGGCACCGGCCCGGCGACCCGCCGTGCGCGCGGGCCCACGTCGACGTCGACGTGGCCGCCCTCCGCTCGGTCACCGAGCGGACGGCGTACGTCCTGGCCCGCCGGATCGCCGAGCGGCCCCAGGCCGATCTGGTCGCCGACTTCTGCCACTGGCTCCCGGCGGGAACCGTCGCCGCCGCCGTAGGCGTGCCCTACCGCGACATGATGCGGCTCGTCCGCGGCCGGGCCGCCGGAGCCCTCGCCGGGGAGTGCGGCGGGCAGATCGCCGTACGGGAGAAGGCCCTCGCCTCCTTCCTCGGCAACGTCCTCTCGGACCCGGACCAGGTCGCCGCCCTGCGTGACGCCCCCGCCGGCCTCGTGGGCCGGGCCTGGGCGGAGTCGCTGCGCCGTGACCCGCCCGTGCAGATCGCCGTGCGCCGTACCGCGGCCGAGGTCCCCGTCAGCGGCGGCGTCCTCCCCGCGGGTGCGTCCGTCGCCCTCCTCGTCGGCTCGGCCGGACGCGACCCGGAGCGCTTCCGCGAGCCCGACCGCTTCGACCCGCTCCGCGACGACCCGGGTCAGCTGACCTACGGCAGCGGCTTCTGCCCGGCCGTGATCCTGGCGGGCCTGGAGGCCGAGTACGCCCTGCGGGCCCTGTTCGCGGCCATGCCCCGGCTCCGCCTCGCCCACGGCTTCCGGCCGGTGTGGACCGGCCTCATCACCTGGGCGCCGCGGAGCCTGATCGTCCGTCCCGGTGGCTGATCCCGGGGTGGGAAGGCGTCCGTCCGCTCGCTGCTAAGGTGACGTGCGCTCGTCAAAGAGCGCCCTTTTCTTTACCACTTCCAACGGGGATTCAAACGTGAAGATGCGTCATGTCCGCGCGATCGCTGTCTTCAGCATCGCGGTCGTCGCCCTGACCGGTGCCCGCGGCTCGCACGGCGGCGGCTGCGGCAGCAGCAGCTCCGGCGGTTCGAGCAGCAGCAACCACAACAGCGACAACGACAGCACCTCCGGCGGCACCTCCGGCGGCTCCCTCCCCGGCGGCTCCAGCAGCGCCGACAAGGCCGCCCGCGACGTGACCATCAACGAGTGCAGGTACGACGCGGCGACCAAGAACCTCGTCGCCCGCATCACCGTGAACAACAGCGGTGCCCTCGACTACGACTACAGCGTCACCATGAAGTTCAAGGGTGACGCCGGCGGCACCGCGGTCCCGGCCACCGCGACCAAGACCGCCATCGCGGTCGCCGCCGGTGCCTCGGCGAGCGCCGAACTGTCCACCTCGTACCCCGGCTCCGGCGACGGATCCGAGTACACCAAGTGCGAGGTCTCGCGAGCCTCCCGCTCCTGACGGTCGTCGGCACGGTGCGGGACGCCCCCAGAGGCGTCCCGCCTCCCGTGTCCCCGCGCAGTCATGGCGGACGCCGAGCCTCGCCTCACTCCGTCCGCGCCAGCAGCGCCACCGGCCGCTCCGCGAACAGCTCCGCCAGTTTCAGCTCCGTCGCCGGGCCGCCGATGAACTCCCGTACTCCGTCCAGAACATCGACCCAGCGGCCCTCCGGCAGGACGAGTTCCGTGTCCTGCCAGCCGCCCGTCTCCCAGAGACGCAGCGGCAGCCGGGTGACGGCGGTGATCACCTCGTCGGAGCGGCTGAAGGCGAGGCAGTGGGCCGCCGTCGGACCCTCGGCCGTCAGCGGGATGTACGTACCCCGGGCGCCGAAGGCCGCGGGGCGCTCGCGCCGCAGCCGCAGTGCCGCCCGCACCAGGGCCGTGTGGTCGTCGTCCGCGCCGACCGTGAACAAGGCCCGGTTGTCCGGGTCGACCAGTGCCCGGTACTCCCGCTCCGTGTTCTGGTACAGCTCCGGCACCCCCGGCATCGTCAGCTGCGTGAGCAGCGCGCCCAGCGCGTGTGCCCGGATGTGCGGCTCCAGGGCGAAGGCCGCCTCCGAGGCCGCCCGGAGCGGGATGCGGCCGGGACCGGCCGCCGCGAACTCCTCCACCGCCCGCTCGTACTCCGTGTCGGGCTCCGTCCAGCTGGTCCGAAGCCCGGCCTCCCGTACGGACTTGAGGATCGCCGGGCCGAGCCGTTCCGCATCGGGGGTGCCGAAGCCGAAGGCGGTCTGCCAGGCCGTCCAGGCCACGTGCGGGTCCGGCGCCGGCACCCCCGCGACCTCCCCGAGGAGATCCGCCCACACCTGCGGGCACTGCGAGAGGACCGCGATCGCCGCACGGACGTCGGCGCTGCGCTTGGTGTCGTGCGTGGACAGGACGGTGCCGGTGCCCGGCCAGTCCCGTGCGATCCGCCGGCAGTACGCGTGGAACTCGTCCACCGGCACCGCAGGGCGCCCCGCGTCACCGCCCACCTCGTTCGCCGAGAGCAGCGGGGTGTACCGGTAGAAGGCCGTGTCCTCCACGGACTTGGCCCGCAGCGCCGACGAGGTCTGCGCGAACCTTGCCCGGAACGCCCGGTGTTCGGGCCCGTCACCGAGCCTCCCGAGCGCCAGGTCCCGAACGACGTCGACCGCCGCGGCCTCCTCCGGCACCGCGAAGGCCGCCTTCGCGCCGCGCGCCGCCTCCGGGGTCAGCACCTCCTCGCCGCCGGTCCGGTAGGGGCGATAGACCGGGACCCGGACGAGGAGTTCACGCACGGCGGTGCGCAGCGCCCAGGGCGCGTGGTCCCGCAGGGCGGGGTCGGCGGCGCAGACCCGCTCCGCGATCCGGGTCAGGACGGCCGTCTCGGCGGCCAGGTCGTGGCCGGCCACCTCGTACGCGGCGCGTCGCTCGGTCGCCTCCCAACGGCCGCCCCTGTCGCCCGCCCGGCAGACGAACTCCCGGTACAGATCGGTCAGTTCATGGGCGCCGACCGGATCGGTGAACACCCCGTCGACGTGCCGCAGGGCGTCGTACCCGGTGGTGCCGGCGACCGGCCAGGCGGCCGGCAGGGTCTCGGGGCCGGTGAGGATCTTCTCGACCACCGTCCAGCAGCGCCCGCCGGTGGCCTCGGCGAGCCTCTCCAGGTAGCCCTGGGGGTCGGCGAGTCCGTCCGGGTGATCGATCCGAAGCCCCTCGACCACCCCGTCCCGGACCAGCTCCACGATCTTCGCGTGGGTCGCCCCGAACACCTCGGGGTCCTCCACCCGTACCCCGATCAGCTCCGAGATCGTGAAGAAGCGCCGGTAGTTGAGCTCGGTGCGGGCGAGCCGCCACCAGGCGAGCCGGTACCACTGGGCGTCGAGCAGCTCGTCGAGCGGCAGCCCCTCCGTGCCCGGCCGCAGCGGGAAGTCCTGGCCGTCCAGGTGCAGCGATCCGTCCGCGACCCGCAGCCGGTCCCGTACCTCGGGGAGCCGCGCGGGCAGCACCGGGAGCAGCAGCCGGCCGTCCCCCGCTGACCGGTCGATGTCGAACCAGCGGGCGTACGGGGAGCCGGGACCGTCGCGGAGCACGGCGCGCAGCGCGTGGTTGTGCCGGGCGGAGGCCGCCATGTGGTTGGGCACCAGGTCGACGACGAGGCCGAGCCCGTGCGCCCGCGCGGTCGCGGCGAGGGCCCGCAGCCCCTCCTCGCCGCCGAGTTCGGCGCGCACGGACCGGTGGTCGGTGACGTCGTACCCGTGCGTCGAGCCCGGGACCGCCTCCAGGACGGGGGAGAGATGGAGGTGCGAGACCCCGAGGCCAGCGAGGTGCGGCACGGCCCGCTCGGCCGCCGCGAACGGGAACTCCGGCTGGAGCTGGAGCCGGTAGGTGGCGGTGGGAAGCGCGGAAAGGGCCGAGGCGGAGGCGGACGGGAGGGAGGCCGGGCCGGACGGGAGGGAGGTCATGCGAACGTACGTACCCCGCGAGAGGGCTTCTGTGTCATCGCCCCATGCACCCGTTCGTGTGCATCGCGTTACGTTCGCCCGATGCTCCGGATGTATCGCGACACCCTCTCCCTGCTCGGCCCCGCCCTGCCGGTCGTCTCCTTCCTCGGTCGGCTGCCCACCGCCATGTGCCAGCTGGGCAGCCTGCTCCTGGTCGCCGAGACGAGCGGCTCCCTCGCCACGGCCGGACTGGCGGGCGGGGCGCTCGCGGCCGGGCAGACCGTCGGCGGGCCCCTCGTCGGCCGGCTCACCGACCGGCACGGCCAGCGCGGGGTCGTCCTCGCGGCCTCCCTCGCCAACGCCGTCGCCGTCACCGCCCTGGTCCTCGCCGCGCTCGCCCACGCCCCCACGGCCTGGCTGATGATCCTCGGCGGGCTCGCCGGGGCGACCGTCCCCCAGGTCGGGCCGCTCGCCCGGACCCGCTCGGTGGCCCTCGTCCGCCGCTCCGGCGCCGACGACCGGACCGTCGGCACGGTGCTCTCCTTCGAGGGGACCCTCGACGAGGTGTCCTTCGTCCTCGGTCCGGCGTTCGTCGGACTCGCCGCCGCCCTCGCGCATCCGGCGGCCGCGCTCCTTCTGGCGTCCCTCCTGCTCGCCGTCTTCGGCACGGCCTTCGCCCTCCACCCGACGGCGCGGGTCACCCTTCCGGAGCCGTCGGCGTCCACCCGTACGGGCGCCGCCGAACGGACGCGACTGCCGGGATCCGCGTACGCCCTGCGCGGCACGATGGTCCTCCAGGGCGCCATGTTCGGCGCCTCGCAGGCCGGGATCACCGCGCTCACGGAGGAGCTCGGCGCGCCCGCCCAGGCCGGTCTCGTCTACGCGGCGATGGGGGTCATGAGCGCCGCCGTCGGTCTCTCCATGGCGGCCGTGCCCGCCCGGATCGGGCTGACGACCCGCTGGCGCGCGGCGACCGCCGCGCTGGTCGTCCTCTCGGTACCGCTGCTGTTCGTCGGCTCCCTCGGCGCCCTGTACGCGGTCGTGGTCGTCCTCGGCGCCGCCTACGCCCCGCACCTGATCACCGTCTTCGGGCTCACCGAGCGGGCCGTGCCGGCCGCCCGGCTCGCCGAGTCCATGGCCTTCCTCACCAGCGGGGTCGTGGCCGGTCAGGCCCTCGCCCTGGCCGTCTCGGGCAGGCTCGCCGAAGGCCACGGCGCCCCCGCCGCCTTCGCGGTGGCGGTGGGGGCGGCCGTGGCCTGCGCGCTGCTGTCCTGGACGGTACGGGCGGCGGCGCCCGGTCCCGTACGGGAACTCAGGCCGGCCGGCGCAGAACGGTCAGGCTGAGCGGCGCGAGGGTCACCCGCTCGCCGCCCGCGAGCTCCGGGCCCTCCTGCGGTGGCATGCCCTCCGGATCGGAGGTGTCCACCACCGTGCGCCAGCGGGTCCCGTGGCTGTCGGGGACCGCGAACTCCAGCTCCTTCGACGAGGCGTTGAACATCAGCAGGAAGGAGTCGTCGGCGATCCGCTCGCCCTGGGTGCCCGGCTCCGAGATGGCGTTGCCGTTGAGGAAGACGGTCAGCGCCTGGGCGTGCGCCGCCTGCCAGTCGCGGGACGTCATCTCCTCGCCCTCGGGCGTGAACCAGGCGATGTCGGTGAGCTCGTCGTGGGTGCCCTCCACCGGCCGCCCGTGGAAGAAGCGGCGGCGCCGGAAGACCGGATGGTCCCGGCGCAGCCGCACCATCGCCCGGGTGAAGCGGAGCAGCGTGGCCTCCGCCTCGCTGTTCTCCTTCGGCCAGCGCACCCAGGACACCTCGTTGTCCTGGCAGTAGGCGTTGTTGTTGCCGCCCTGGGTGCGCCCGAACTCATCGCCGTGACTGAGCATCGGAACGCCCTGCGAAAGCATCAGGGTGGCGAGGAAGTTACGGGTCTGGCGGGCGCGCAGCTCGGCGATCCCGACGTCCTCGCTCTCGCCCTCCGCGCCGCAGTTCCAGGAGCGGTTGTGGCTTTCGCCGTCCCGGTTGCCCTCGCCGTTCGCCTCGTTGTGCTTGTCGTTGTACGACACGAGGTCCCGCAGGGTGAAACCGTCGTGGCAGGTGACGAAGTTGACCGAGGCGAGCGGCCGCCGTCCGTCGTCCTGGTAGAGGTCGGAGGAGCCGGTCAGCCGGGAGGCGAACTCGGCGAGGGTGCGCGGCTCGCCCCGCCACAGGTCCCGTACGCAGTCCCGGTACTTGCCGTTCCACTCGGTCCACAGCGGCGGGAAGTTGCCCACCTGGTAGCCGCCCTCGCCGACGTCCCAGGGCTCGGCGATCAGCTTCACCTGGCTGACCACCGGGTCCTGCTGCACCAGGTCGAAGAACGAGGACAGCCGGTCCACCTCGTGGAACTGGCGGGCCAGGGTGGCCGCCAGGTCGAAGCGGAAACCGTCCACGTGCATCTCGGTCACCCAGTACCGCAGGCTGTCCATGATGAGCTGGAGCACGTGCGGGGAGCGCATGAGCAGCGAGTTCCCCGTGCCGGTGGTGTCCGTGTAGTAGCGGGGGTCGTCCGCGAGCCGGTAGTACGAGGGGTTGTCCAGGCCCCGCATGGAGAGCGTCGGGCCCAGGTGGTTTCCCTCGGCGGTGTGGTTGTAGACGACGTCGAGGATGACCTCGATGCCCGCCTGGTGCAGCGCCCGTACCGCCGACTTGAACTCCAGGACCTGCTGGCCCCGGTCTCCCCACGAAGCGTAGGCGTTGTGCGGGGCGAAGAAGCCGATCGTGTTGTAGCCCCAGTAGTTGGAGAGCCCCGCGTCGACCAGCCGGTGGTCGTTCACGAACTGGTGAACGGGCATCAGTTCGAGCGCCGTGACACCCAGTTCCTTGAGGTGCCCGATCACCGACGGATGCGCCAGACCCGCGTACGTGCCGCGCAGCTCCTCCGGAAGATCCGGATGGAGCATCGTCAGGCCCTTCACATGGGCCTCGTAGATCACCGTGTGGTGGTACTCGGTGCGCGGCCGCCGGTCGTCGCCCCAGTCGAAGTACGGGTTGACCACGACCGAGGTCATCGTGTGCGGCCCCGAATCCAGGTCGTTGCGCGCGTCCGGTCTCCCGAAGGGATAGCCGTACACCGCCTCGCCCCACTCGACCTGCCCCGACACCGCCCGTGCGTAGGGGTCGAGGAGCAGCTTCGCCGCGTTGCAGCGGAGCCCGCGCTCCGGGGCGTACGGGCCGTGCACCCGGAACCCGTACCGCTGACCGGGCATCACACCCGGCAGATAGGCATGCCGCACGAACGCGTCGGTCTCGCGCAGCTCCACCGCCGTCTCCGAGCCGTCGTCGTGGAGCAGACACAGCTCGATTCTGTGGGCGGCCTCCGAGAAGACCGCGAAGTTGGTTCCCGCTCCGTCATAGGTGGCGCCCAGAGGGTACGCCTGTCCCGGCCAGACCTGCATGGATACGACTCTTCCTCTTCTGTCCGGGTTTTATAGCTGTTCTTCGGCCGAATCCTGCCCGAAAGAGGGGCAACCTCCTAGGACTTCGCCCCGTCCTACCGGGTGACCGCAGACCTAGAGGGGGAATGAGGGGGAAGTGTGTACGAAATAGCGCGCCGCCACCTGGGGAAGGTGGTGGCCGGAGCGGCCATGGCGGTGACGGGAACGGCCGCCGCGGTCGCGATCAGCCTGCCGGGGGTATCGGCGGGGGAGGCTCCGCCCAGGGCCGCGGGCGGCACCACGCTCGGCGGTGCCGCCGGTGGGGGCGGGGCGAGCGGGGAAGCGGAGGGCGCCGGCGCGGCGGAGTCCGGAGCCGGGGCGCAGGCGCAGGGCGCCACGCCCCCGCCGGCGACCGTGGCCCCCGCGGCGGCCGAGGGGGAGAAGGGCGTGGGAAGCGACCCGCTCACCGACGACGAGCTCGCCCGGGCCGAGACGCTGGCGCTGACCCCGCCCGCCGCCGCCCAGCAGAACGTCGAGGGCGGCCGGGGACCCCAGCACCTGGGCACCGGGCTCGCCGACCCGCTGCCGGGGGACGGCACGCGCCGCGCCGAGGTCCGCTTCTACGACTACGGACGGGACGAGCTCATCACCCGGACCGTCAACCTCGCCACCGGGAAGGTCGAGAAGTCCGCAGCGCAGCGCGGGGTCCAGCCCTCCGCCCACCCCGAGGAGCTGCGCGAGGCCCTGGAGCTGATCCTCGCCGGCCCCCTCGGCAAGGGCGTCAAGGAGGACTACAAGGACGCCACCGGCAAGGAGCTCACCTCCACCGGCCAGTTGTGGTTCAACGGCGACGTCTACCGCACCTACCGGGAGGCGAACGTGCCCGCGCAGCTCACCCGTTGCGGCGAGCACCGCTGCGTACGGCTCGTCACCAAGGTCCTCAACGGGGCCTGGATCGACACCCGCGACCTGATCGTCGACCTCTCCGCGAGGACCGTCACCCGCGTCGGCTGACCACCGCCGCCGGTCCTCTCCCGCCGCCCCTCGCGGACGGCGGGCCGATCTCCGTACGAGGGAGTACGTTCCCATGTCCACCCCGCACAGCCCGATCACCCGGCGGAAGCGACGCACGCGCGGCGCCGTCCTGACCGCGGCCGTCCTGCTCGGCACCGCGACCGCCGCCACCGGCCCGGCGACCGGGGCCACCGCGGCCCCCGTACCGGCCCCGACGCGCACCCCCGCGGTACCGCCGCCGTCCCCGACGCGCACGCCCGTCACGCCCGAGGCCGACTGCTCCAACGCCTACCGCATCACACAGAAGCTCGACGGCGGCGCCACCTGGCGCATGTGCTGGCGCTACGACACCGACGCCGGGCTCACGCTCGACAAGGTGACCTACCAGCCGCCCGGCGCGGCCGCCCCCATCAAGGTCCTCACCAGCGCCCGGCTCGCCCAGATCCACGTGCCCTACGACGACGGGGTCGCCGAGTACGACGACCTCACCGGCGCGGGCTTCGGCTGGGGCCTGCAGAACCTCAAGCCGGCCGAGTGCCCCGGCGGCACCCTCACCACGGTCAAGGTGCCCGAGGTCGGCCAGATCAAGGGCCTGTGCACCACCACGCGGGCGCGTGGCCACGCCTACCGCATGGCCAGCGACACCGGCGGCAAGGTGTACCAGGCGCAGGCCAAGGACCTGCTCGTCTACACCGTGAACAAGGTCGGCTGGTACGAGTACATTTCCGAATGGCGGTTCTCCGCCGACGGCACCATCGGCGCCAACGTCGGTGCCACCGGCAGCCTCTCGCCCGTCGACTACAACGCCACCGACGGCCGCGGCTGGCCCATCGGCAAGGGCTCCCGCGCCTACGCCACCAGCCATGCCCACAACGTCTTCTGGAAGCTCGACTTCGGTCTCGACGGCTCCACCAAGGACCGCGTCGAGCAGTTCGACTCCACCGTCACCGCGCCCGCCCCGGGCGGCGGCGGACCGACCGTGAAGACCAAGCGGACCGTCGTCACCAAGGAGCTCGCCGGCGACGCCAAGAACATGCGCTGGTGGCGGGTGGTCAGCGGAACCGGCAAGAACGCCGACGGCCACGAGCGCTCGTACGAGATCGTCCCCGGCCACACGGACACCCACGCGGGGCGCGGCTTCACCCGGCACGACGTGTACTTCACCCAGGCGCGCGCCTGCGAGAAGTTCGCGAGCAACAACATCGGCAACTGCGCGCCCAACGCCGGTGACAGCGTGGACAAGTGGGTCAACGGCGAGACCCTGACCAAACCGTCCGTCTGGGTCAACATCGGGTTCCACCACATCGCCCGGGACGAGGACCAGCAGCCCATGCCGGTCCACTGGCAGGGCTTCCAGCTCGCGCCCAGGGACGTAACCGCTATGAATCCGCTCACTCCGTCCGATCTCGCCTCCCAGAACGGGCAGCCCGATCTGGGGAGTTGAGGAAGGAGCCTGACGATCCTGCTGCACCGCCTCCCGCTCGCGGAGTACCCTTCCTTGATCGTTGTCGGACCGGTCGACACGGGCGTCCAGGAGCAGAAGGCGGTGCGCGGGTGAGCTCGGGAGGTCTGGAGCTGCCCCCAGGGGATCCGGGTCAGGAGAAGGGTCCCGCCGGCCCCGCCGAGGCCCCGGGCGCGGTCGCGCCGCCGGGCGCCGCGCCGCCCGGCACGGTCACCGTGACCCGGCCGGTGGAGATAGGCGCCGAGCTCGACTGGGACGCCGAGGCCTGGAGCGAGGTCCGCACCCGCGCCCAGCGCGCGGGACGGGCGTACATCTGGCTGAACCTCGTCGAGCAGCGGCTCCGCGCCGTGGTCGCCGCCGTCCTGCGGCCCGTGTACGAGCCCGTGCACGGCGAGGAATGGGTGGTGGCCGCGGCGGGCCCTGCGGGCCAGGAGTGGGTGCAGCGGGCGGTCGCCGTGCGCGAGGTGTCGCGCCGGAAGGGCTATCTGCTCGACCCGGCCGACGACAACGTCCTCAGCTTCCTCACGCTGCCGCAGCTGCGTGAGCTGATGGTGCAGCACTGGCCGTGCTTCGAGCCGTACTTCGACGACCGGCGCGAGGTCGAGCTCGCCCTCGACGAGCTGGAGGTCACACGCAACGTGGTCTCCCGCAACCGGGCGCTCTCGCTGACCGTCCTCGCCCAGTCGGAACGGGCCTCGGCCCGCATCCTGGAGATCCTCGGCAGCGGCGCCGGGGTGCCCTCCGCCGACCGGCTGCCCGTGGACGCGGTCGAGGACCTCGTCGGGGACCGGTACGCGGACGTGGTCTCCGTCCACCCCGACCGGGTCCGGCTCCAGCGGCAGCTGCCGGCCGAGGACCTCTTCGGCGGCGCCCGCCGCCTCGACGCCACGGGCATAGGTCTCAATCTGCTCGTGCAGAACTTCTCGGGGCGCCGCATGGTCCGGCTCGCCGAGTCCGGCTGCCGGACCCGGCTCCTCTTCCTCAACCCCGCGAGCAGCGCGGTGAAGCGCCGCGAGCGCGAACTCGGCCTCAAGAAGGGCGAGCTGAGCCGCTCGGTGGAGATGAACATCCTCCATATGCGCCGGGTCCGCTCCAAGCTCCGGGACCCGGGCGCCTTCCAGATCCACGTCTTCGACGAGACGCCCCGCTTCACCGCGTATCTGGTGGACGGCGACGGACCGGACGGGGTCGGCGTCGTGCAGTCCTATCTGCGCCGGGCCCGGGGCATGGAGGCGCCGGTGCTCGTCCTGCGCGGCGGCGGACGGAACGTGGTGCGTCACGGCCAGGGCATCCGTGACGGCGATCACGGACTATTCGAGACATACCGGGAGGAATTCGAGTCCGTGTGGCTCGACTCCCGGCCCGTCTCCTGACTCTTCGGCGGGGGAGGCCGGGGGTGTTGTCAGTGGTGCGTGCGAGGGTGGTCAGCACCACGGGGGAGATCACGTAAGGAGGACCCGATGGCTTGGCACGGCGAGACGCTGGTCGGCTTCGACCTGGAGACGACCGGCACCGAACCGCTGGAGGCCCGGATCGTGACCGCCTCGATCATCGAGGTCGACGGCGGGGGACACGTCACACGCCGGCGGGACTGGCTCGCCGACCCGGGCATCCGCATCCCGGAACAGGCCTCCGCGATCCACGGCATCAGCACCGAGCGGGCGGCCGCCGAGGGCCGGCCGGTGCGCGAGGTCGCCGACGAGATCGCGAAGGCCCTCGCCGAGTACTGGGAGGACGGCGTCCCGATCGTGGCGTACAACGCCTCCTTCGACCTGACGCTGCTCTCCGCCGAGCTGCGCCGGCACGGACTGCCCTCACTCAGCGAACGGCTCGGCGGCGTCCCCATCGGGCCCGTCGTCGACCCGTACACCATCGACCGGGCCGTCGACCGCTACCGGCGCGGCAAGCGGAACCTCGAAGCAGTCTGCGGGGAGTACGGCGTGGTGCTCGAAGCCGCCCACCAGGCCGCCGCCGACGCCCTCGCCGCCGTCCGGGTCGCCGTCGCGATAGCCGAGCGGCACCGCCAGGTCGCCGAACTGAACCCGGCCGAGCTCCACGAGCGCCAGATCGACTGGTACCGCGCCTGGGCCGAGAACTTCCAGGCCTTCCTGCGCCGCAAGGGCGACACGGAGGCGGTCGTCGAGTCCACGTGGCCCCTGCGCGAGGCGGTCGCGGTGGCGGGTTAGCCGTTCTCCTTGAGGAAGGAGAGCAGTAGTTCGTTCACCCTGTCCGGCTGGTCCAGCGGGAACCAGTGGCCCGCGTCCTCCACGCGCTCGTAGCGCCAGGAACCCGAGACGTGAGCGCCGGTGTCCACCATCTGCCGCTCGTCGAGGAAACGGTCGCCGACGGACCAGACGCCCATGGCCGGGACGGACAGCGGGGGAAGGACCGGGGGCGCGGCCAGCTGGGTCTCGATGGACAACCCCGAGCGGTAGATCTGGAGGGCGGCGGTCAGCCCGCCCGGAGCGCGCAACGGCTCCAGGACGGCCTCCGCCTCCGCGTGGTCGTCGAGCATCTCGCGCAGACGCGCGAAGTCCTCGCGGGAGAGCCACTCCTCGGCGAGTCCCTCGTGCTGGAACATCGACAGGTGCCACAGGCGCTGCCGCTGCCCCCAGCCCGCGGCGAGGATCGCCGCGAGGTTGCCCACCGACATGAGCGTCGCGCTCGCCACCCGGTCGGGCACAACCTGCGCGATGCCCTGCGCAAGACCCGAGCCCCAGTCGTGGCCCACCACGTGGAACCGGTCGACCTCCAGCCGGGCGAGCAGCTCCAGCAGATCGCCCACGTGCTTGGCCGGGTGGTACGCCTCCGGACCGCCCTCGGGACGGTCCGAGGCGCCGAAGCCACGCAGTGTCGGGGCGACCGTCAGGAACCCGGCCGCGTTCAGCGCCGGGATCTGATGACGCCACAGACGGTGGCTGTCGGGGAAGCCGTGCACGAGCAGCACGGCCGGTCCCTCGCCGCTCACCTCGACGTCGAGCGTCACCTCGGACAGTTCCACGCGCATCCCAACACCCCGTTCTCGGACCCCGGTTCGGTCAGGACCACATGATGTCAGAACGGGTACCAGCGCACCTCGGGGTCACCGTCCCGCAGCGAGGCCACCCGCCGCTCGAATTCGGCCAAGGCCTTCGGGTTCGTCGGCGCGTGCTGCGCCACCCACGCGCAGCTCGCGGTCTCCCGCGCCCCGCGCAGCACCGCGCACCCCTCCCACTCCCGCACGTCCCAGCCGTACCCCTCGGTGAAGGCCTCGTAAGCGGCCGGATCCAGGCCGTACCGGTCCCGGGAGAGGGCGAGCACCACGAGGTCGTGCTCGCGCAGATCCGAGGAGAAGGTCTCCAGGTCCACCAGGACCGGGCCGTCGGGGCCCACATGGACGTTCCGGGGGAGGGCGTCGCCGTGGATCGGGCCCGGCGACAGGTGCGGCGTCAGCGCGGCCGCCGCCGGGGCGAAGGCATCGCGCCGCTCCCGCAGGAACGCCGCGTCCGCCGGGTCGATCGCGTCGGCCGCGAGCCGCAGCCACCGCTCGACCCCGCCGAGCAGCTCACGGCGCGGCAGCGCGAAGGCCGCCGGCTCGGGCAGCGCGTGGATCCGCCGGAGCAGGGGCGCCAGATCACGGGGCTCCGCGGGCCGTACGGCATCGGGCAACCGGTGCCAGATGGTGAGCGGGTGCCCCTCGACCAGCCGCGGCTTCTCCTCGGCGGCCCGCACCGCCGGGACCTCCGCGTCGGCCAGCCAGGCGGCCAGCGCCAGCTCCCGCTCCGCCCGCTCGAACAGCTCCGCGTCCCGGCCCACCTTCACGGCGAGATCGCCCACGGCGAAGACCGCGTTCTCTCCGAGGGCCAGCAGTCGCGCCTCCGCGACCGGCAACCCCGCCGCGGCCAGGATCTCCCGCGCCCGCGCCTCGTCCATCGACCTCTCCCTACCTGTGCGATTGAGCCAAAGTCTCCCATCCGCGCAGCTCACCGCGCGGATCGCCTTGACCGCCTCCCGGGCCGTCAGCACCATGGCGGGGTTCCCACGGCGGTGCGGGTCCCCCGGCCGGAGTCCGGGGAAAGGCGGACGGGGGTCGAAACGGTGAGCTCGCTGACCGCGACGAAGCGGCCGGGCCGGACGCGCACACCGCGCGCCGCCCACGGGACACGCCCGCGCGGCCCCGACTTCGGCGCCTGGTTCCTGGTGCTCCCGGCGCTGTTGCCGATCCTGGTCCTCAGCGTCGGCCCGCTGCTCTACGGCATCGCACTCGCCTTCACGGACGCCCAGTCCGGCCGCACCCGGGCCACCGGCTGGGTGGGCACGCTCAACTTCCAGGACCTGCTCCACGACACCCTGTTCTGGGACTCGTTCCGCATCGGCGTGGTCTGGGCCGTCGGGGTCACCGTCCCCCAGTTCCTGCTCGCCCTCGGCCTCGCCCTCCTGCTCGACCAGAAGCTCCGCTTCCGCTGGCTGGCGCGGGCCCTCGCGATCGTCCCCTGGGCGATGCCCGAGGTCGTCGTCGGCATCATGTGGCGGCTCGTCTACAACCCCGACGCCGGCATCCTCAACGAGACGATCCGGAACCTCGGCCTCGGGGAGGGCCGCGACTGGCTCTCCGGCCTCGCCACCGCGCTCCCCGCCGTCGTCCTCGTCGGCGTCTGGGCCGGGATGCCGCAGACCACCGTCGCCCTGCTCGCCGGACTCCAGAACACCCCGCACGAACTCCACGAGGCCGCCGCCCTCGACGGCGCCGGAGCCTGGCGCCGCTTCCGCGTCGTCACCTGGCCCGCGCTCCGACCGGTCGCCCTCGCCATCACCGCCCTCAATCTCATCTGGAACTTCAACTCCTTCGCCCTGGTCTATGTGCTGACCAACGGCGGACCGGGTGGCCGGACCCGGCTCCCCATGCTCTTCGCCTACGAAGAGGCCTTCCGCTACGGGCAGTTCGGCTACGCCGCCGCGATGGGCTGCGTGATGATCGCCGCCGTCTCGGTGCTCATCGCCCTCTCCCTCGTACGACGGCTGAAAGGGGACCAGGACCGGTGAGCGCCCTCCGGACGAGCAGACCCGCGCGATGCGCCCAGTACGCGGCCCTCCTCGCGTATCTGGTCTTCCTCGCCTTCCCCTTCCTCTGGCTGGTCTCCACCGCCTTCAAGCCCGCCCCCGAACTCGCCTCGCTGCACCCCACCTGGATCCCGGAGAACCCCACGCTCGCCAACTTCCGGCAGGCCTTCGACGAACAGCCGCTGCTCAGGGCGGCCGGGAACAGCCTGGTCGCCGCGGTCGCCGCCGCGGTGATCGCCGTGGCCGTCGCGACCCCTCTCGCCTACGTGACGGCACGCCACCGGGGCAGGCTCGCCTCGGCCGCGACCGGCTGGGTGGTGATCAGCCAGGCGTTCCCGTTCGTCCTCGTGATCATCCCGCTCTTCCTGATCCTCAAGAACCTGCACCTCGTGAACAGCGTGTTCGGCCTCGTCCTGGTCTACGTGGTCTGGTCGCTGCCCTTCGCCCTCTGGATGCTGATGGGGTACGTCAGGGCCGTCCCCGCCGAACTGGAGGAGGCCGCCGCCGTCGACGGCGCCGGCCGGCTCCGTACCCTCGTCTCGGTCACCGCCCCGCTGCTCGTCCCCGGCATCGTCGCCACCGCCCTCTTCGCCTTCGTCACCGCGTGGAACGAGTTCTTCTTCGCGCTCGTGCTGCTCAAGACCCCGGAGAAGCAGACCCTGCCGGTCGTCCTCACCCACTTCCTCGGCGCCGAGGGCGTCGCGGACCTCGGCCCGCTGGCCGCCGCGGCCTTCCTCGCCACACTCCCGTCCCTCGTCGTCTTCGGCTTCCTCCAGCGACGGATCACCGGCGGGATGCTGGCCGGGGCGGTGAAGTCATGAGACGACGGATCCTCACGCTCGCCGCCGCACTCGCCCTGCTCGTCACCGGCTGCACGGCGGGGAACGACGCTCCCGGGGACGGGGTCGTACGGCTCCGCTTCCAGTCCCTCGCCTGGCAGAAGGAGTCCGTCGACGTCAACCGGCAGCTGGTGAAGGAGTGGAACGCCACCCACCCGGACGTCCGGATCGAGTACGTCCAGGGCAGCTGGGACTCCGTCCACGACCAGCTCCTCACCTCCTTCGAGGGCGGCGAGGCCCCCGACATCATCCACGACGCCTCCGACGACCTCGCCGACTTCGCCTACGGCGGCGACCTCGCCGACCTCCGCCCCCTGCTGCCCGAACGGCTCCGCGCCGACATCCCCGCCCGCAGCTGGGAGACCACCACCTTCGGCGAGGGGATCTACGGCGTGCCGTTCCTCCAGGAACCGCGCGTGATCATCGCGAACCGGAAGATCCTCGAATCCTCCGGCGTCCGCCTCCCCACCCCGGAAGAACCCTGGACCTGGACCGAGTTCCGGCAGATCACCCAGGACCTCACCCGCACCATGGGCTCCGGCCGGTACGCCGTCGCCTGGCCCCTCAAGGAGCCCGTCTCCGTCAGCCTCAACCTGGGACTCTCGGCGGGCGGGCAGCTCTTCCACCGGGAGGCCGACGGCCGGGTGACCGTCCGCTTCACCGAAGCCGACGCCGTCGTCGCCGGGACGATCCACGACCAGGTCGTCACCGACCGCACGGCCCCGCGCACCACGCTCGGCAGCGGAGGCTCCGACACCCTCCCCGGCTTCTTCGCCGGCAGGTACGCCATGGTCCCGCTGGGCTTCGCCTACCGGCAGCAGATCGCCCAACAGGCCCCGAAGGGCTTCGAGTGGATGGTTCTTCCGGCCCCCGCCGGAGACGCGGGGCTCACCCAGGGGGTCTCCCCGCAGACCCTGTCGATCGCCGAGGACAGTCCGCACAAGAAGGAGGCGGCCGCGTTCCTCGACTTCTTCCTGCGCCCGGAGAACATGGTGCGGCTCGCGCGCGGCGACTGGATGCTGCCCACCGGCACGACCGCGCTCGCCGACCCCTCGCTGCACACGGCCCGCGACGGCTGGGCGACCGGGGCCGCGGTGGCCGAACGGCTGCGGCCCGCGCCGGCGCAGTCGGTGCGCGGATACCCGGAGTGGAAGGACAAGGTGGCGACGCCCGCCTTCCAGGAGTACTACAGCGGCGCCATCGACGGAGCCGAGCTGCGCAGGCGCCTGGTGGCGGACGGCAATCGGGTGCTCGCCCGCTATCAGCGCAAATGACGCGTTCACCAGGGCTTCGTCATTACGAAAGGTTGTTGGATAAGTCACAGATGGGTGAAGGGTCTTCTCGCGGATCGCTCTGATCGGACAGTGTTCGAACCGGCCACCGCGCCGCCCCCCACGAGGCGCGGTGGCCCGCCCTACTCTGAATCCATGACGCAGACATACGCGCTCCTGCTCCGCGGCATCAACGTGAGCGGACACCGCAAAGTGCCCATGCCGGAGCTCCGTTCCGTCCTCGAAGGCCTCGGGCACCAGGACGTCCGCACCTATCTGCAGAGCGGCAACGCCGTCTTCACCACCGACTCGGCCGTGGACCAGGACGCGCTCACCGCCGAGATCGAGAACGCGATCGAGGACCACTTCGGCTTCCGCGTCGACTGCCTCGTCCGCGACGCCGACTACCTGGCCTCGGTGGCCGAGGACTGCCCCTTCCCGGCCGCCGAACTGGAGGGCAAGCAGCTCCACGCCTTCTACCTCTCCGGTCCCGCCGACCCCGAGCGCATCGCCGCGATCGACCAGGAGGCCTACGCGCCCGAGGCCTTCGCCCTCGGCGACCGGGTCCTCTACCTGTACGTTCCCGAGGGCCTGGGCAGGTCCAGGCTGGGCGACGTCCTCACCCGGCCGGCGACCGTCAAGGGGCTGGTGGTCACGGCAAGGAACTGGAACACGGTGGTCAAGCTGGTGGAGATGACACGCGGCGACTGAGAGGCAGGATTGGCCCAAAGAGAAGGCTTGTGATTGGACCAGAGAGGCAGGCCATTCGCTGGCTAGATTCGTCCCATGACGACCACCGACATCCAGCCACAGAGCCAGCCCCAGCCCCGCCCCGCCGTCGACTTCTACTTCGACCCCGTCTGCCCCTTCGCCTGGATCACCTCCCGGTGGATCCTGGAGGTCGAGCGCGAGCGGGACATCGACCTCCGCTTCAAGGTCATGAGCCTGTACCTGCACAACGAGGGCAACACCCTGCCCGACTGGTACCGCGAACTCGTCGACGCCTCCATCGGACCCGTCAGAGTCGCCGCGGCCGCCGCCGAGCGGCACGGCGAGGAGATCCTGCGCCCGCTCTACACCGCGTACGGAACCCGCATCCACGAGCAGAAGCGACAGGACTTCGACGCGGTCGTCGCCGAGTCGCTCGCCGAGCTCGGCCTGCCCGCCGAACTCGCCGAAGCCGCCCACGACCCGGCGTACGACGAGGCCGTCCGCCGGAGCCACGACGCCGGCAAGGACCCCGACGCCGACGCGTACGTCGGCACCCCCACGATCCACGTCGACGGCACCGTCTGGTTCGGGCCGGTGCTGCGCGCCGTCCCGCGCGGTGAACGCGCGGCCGAACTCTTCGACGGCTTCAGGGTCCTCGCCGGCCACCCGGACCTCTTCGAACTGAAGCGCACCCGCACGGGAGGTCTCGACTTCGGCTGACGGCACTCCGGTGGTCATGACAGGGGCCTGCCTCCCGGCGAGCGGGAGACAGGCCCCGAGCGGCCCGGCGGTTCGTGGGCCGGTCGCTTCCTACCTGGCGAAGCCGTAGTCCAGCAGCTTCTTGACGTCGGTCGCCCGGTTCGCCTCGCTCGACGAGGCGAGCACCGCGCCGATGACCGTCTTGCCGCCGCGGGTCGCCGCGAAGACGAGGCAGTACTTGGCCTGCGGACCCGAACCGGTCTTCACACCGATCGCGCCGCTGTACGTGCTCAGGAGCTTGTTCGTGTTGTTCCAGGACATGTACCGGTAACCACCGGTCCTGGTGGTCACCTTCTGCTTCGTGGACTTCGTCGCGACCACGGTGCGGAACGTGGGGTTCTTCATCGCACTGCTCGCGAGCTTCGTCAGATCGCGGGGAGTGGAGTAGTTGCTCCCATTGCTTATTCCGTCGAACGAGTCGAAGTGGGTGTTGCGCATGCCGAGGTTCCTGGCCTCGGTGTTCATCTTCCCGATGAACGACTTGACCCGGGCGGCCCGCGTGGTGCCGGTGCCGAACTTGTCGGCCAGCGCGTAGGCCGCGTCGCAACCCGACGGCAGCATCAGGCCGTAGAGGAGCTGCCGGACCGTCACCTTGTCCCCGACGATGAGCCGGGCGGACGAGGCGTTCTTGGAGACGATGTAGTCGCTGTAGGCCTTGTCGATGGTGACCTTGGCGTCGAGGTTCAGGCCGCGCTGCGCCAGGACCACCTTGGCGGTCATGATCTTCGTGGTCGAACCGGTCGACCGACGGGTGTCGGCCGCCTTCCCGAACAGCGTGGTGCCCGTCCCGTTGTTCATGACGAAGCCGCCCTGGGCGGTGATCGACGGGGCGGGCGGCGCGGCGTACGCCTGGCCCGTGAAGAGGCCACCGGCCAGTACGGCCGAGGTCGTGATCGTGACGGTCACGGCTCTGCGCACGCCGAGTGTCGAAGTGATCAAAGTCTTCTGCCCTTGGTAGGAACCGATGTCAGCCGGGCCCGCAATGACCCGGCGCACAGAAGACGCGCGAGAGGGATCGAAGGATGCACGGCACGGGCATGAAGTTGCTCGCATCCGTCGACCGGCCGAATAGTCGGACGGGGTTCCTAGGCCGAGTGGGCCACGGCGACGCGGGCCGCGTGGGCGGCGTCGTAGCGCTCCAGGAGCAGCCGGGCCAATTCCGGGGCGGGACCCAGGACATCCGCCAGGACGTCCGCCTCCGCCGCGCCCGCCGCGATGCGGTCCGGGAGACGGCCGGGGGCGATGACGTACGGGGCGACGGCCACCCGGTGGACACCCGGCTCGGCCCGCAGGGCCCGCACGGCGTCCTCCGTGCGGGGGACGCCCCCGGCCGTCACAGCGGAGGCGAACGCGGGCCGCACGGAGCACCAACCGGTGCGCCGCAGCTCCCGCGCCGTTTCTGCGATCACCGCGATCGCCTCCGGGTCCGTGGAGCCCGCCGAGGCCAGGACGACCCCGGTCGCGCTCTTGTCGCCGGGCGTGAGCCCGGCCTCGTACAGCCGCCGTTCCACCGCTTCCACGAGCAGCGGGGACGGTCCGAGGACCTCCGCCTGGCGGATCCGCAGGGACGGCGGCGCCTGGCGCAGTACGGCGGGGATGTCGGCCTTCGCGTGGAAGGCCCGGGTCAGCAGCAGCGGCAGCGCCACCACCTCCCGTACGCCGCCGGCGGCGAGCCGGTCGAGCACCCCCTGCACCGACGGCAGGTTGAAGTCCAGGAACGCCGTCTCCACCCGCAGCCCCGGCCGCAGCGCACCGGCCCGGCGCACCAGCGCCTGGACGGCCGCCGCGTGCCGCGGGTCGCGGCTGCCGTGGGCGATGACGACGAGGACCGGCGCGTAGCGCTTCCCCGCAAGGGCGGGGGTGGGCGACGGGAGAGCCGGTCGGTTCATGGCGGATCGGCTCACTTCACCAGCAGGCCGCGGCTGCGGAGCACCCAGCGCTCCAGCGGGCTGAAGATCAGCAGGTCGATCGCGATGCCGACGACCAGGATGAGCAGGATCGCCAGGAACACGCCGGGCAGGTCGATGTTGTTGCGGCCGTTCTCCAGCAACTGGCCCAGGCCCAGGCCCAGATCGGGCGAGGAGGCGATGATCTCGGCCGCCATCAGCGAGCGCCAGGAGAAGGCCCAGCCCTGCTTCAGACCGGCCAGGTAGCCGGGCAGTGCGGCCGGGAGCGTCACGTGCCAGGTGCCCCTCAGGCCGGTGGCGCCCATGGTGCGGCCGGCCCGCAGGAACAGCGGCGGGACCTGGTCGACACCGGAGACCAGACCGTTGGCGATGGACGGGACGGCGCCCAGCAGGATCACCGTGAACATCATCGCGTCGTTCAGGCCGAACCAGAGCACGGCCGGCGGCACCCACGCCACCGAGGGCAGCGACTGCAGACCCGACAGGATCGGGCCGATCGCGGCGCGCACGAACTTCACGCGGGCGACCAGCAGGCCCAGGGGGGTGCCGATGGCGAGGGCCAGCAGGAAGCCTGCGAGACCCCGGGACACGCTGGTCCAGATGACCTCGAGCAGGGTGCCCTGCAGCCACATGTCGGTCAGGCCGTCCCACACCGCGGACGGTGCGGGCAGCTTGGTCTCCTCGATGATCTTCGCGGAGACGAGGATCTGCCAGACGGCGAGGACCAGGAGGACCGCGAGGGCGGGCGGGAAGACCTTCTTGAGGAGGACCTCCCGGACCGGGGTGCGGCGGATCTCGACCGCGTCCAGGGCGTCGAGTCCGGCCTCCAGACCGGCGAGGTCGTCCTTCTTGACCGTCGCGGCGGTGTCAGTGCTGGCCATGGCGGCGGATCTCCCCACGCAGGTGTTCAGTGATCTCAAGGGACAGCTCGGCCACGTCCGCGTCCTCGATGCGGCGCGGCTGCTGGATGCCCACGGTCCATTCCTTCGCGACCCGGCCGGGGCGGGAGGAGAGGAGGACGACCCGCTGCGCGAGGCGCACGGCCTCGCGCACGTTGTGGGTGACGAACAGGACCGAGAGGTTGGTCTCCTCCCAGATACGGGTGAGCTCGCCGTGCAGCACGTCACGGGTGATGGCGTCCAGGGCCGCGAACGGCTCGTCCATCAGCAGCAGCTGGCTGTCCTGGGCCAGCGCCCGGGCGAGGGCCACGCGCTGCCGCATACCGCCGGACAGCTCGTGCACCCGCTTTCCGTACGCGCCGCCGAGCCGGACCAGTTCGAGCAGCCGCTCGGCCTCCGGCCTGCGCTCGGCCTTGGACACCCCGCGCAGCCGCAGGGCCAGTTCGATGTTCTTGCCCGCGGTCAGCCACGGGAAGAGGGCGTGCTCCTGGAACATCAGGGCCGGCCGGCCGCCCGGGGTCTCGATGGACCCCTGGGTCGGCCGGTCGAGTCCCGCGACCAGGTTCAGCAGGGTGGACTTGCCGCACCCCGAGGCCCCCAGGATGGTGACGAACTCGCCGGGCGCGACGTCGAGACTGACGTCGTCCAGGACGAGCTGGGTACCGGCCGGGCCGGAGAAGGACTTCGAGACGTGCTCGATCCGGGCGGCGTGCGTCTGCTCCGCTACGGTGCCCTCGGCAGCCTTGGCGAACGTCGTGGCCATGGTCGTCACCTCCTGGGGTTACGGATTCGCGGTCTGTTTCGTCGGCTCGGTGTGGTTACTCGGCGCCGAGACCGGCGTCGGAGACCTCGGGCTTGCCGGCGGCCTTCAGCACCTTGTTGAGGAGCTTCAGGTCGTAGATGCCGGCCAGGTCGGGCTGCTTGATCAGCTCGGCCTTCACCGCCCACTCGGACTGGGTCTTCAGCGTCGCGGCCAGCGGGTCGTCGGTGATCGCGATGCTCGGCCACGCCGGGTCGATGACCTTGGCGTCCAGCGCCTTGCCGCCGAGGGACTTCAGCGCCGCGTTGGCGGACGCCTTCGCCTTGTCCGGGTTGGCGTTGATCCACTCGTTGGTCTTCACCGTGCCCGTCAGCACGGCCTCGACCACGTCCGGGTGCTCCGTGAGGAACTTCTGCGACACGATGATGTTCGTGATCACGAACTTCTTGTCGGGCCACAGCGAGGTCTCGTCGAGGAGGACGGAGCCGCCCTGGGAGACCAGCTTGGAGGCGGTCGGCTCGGGAACCCAGGCGCCGTCGATGGAGCCGGACTTGAAGGCGTCCGGGGTGACCTTGTTGTCCGTGCGGACGACGGAGACGTCACCCTCGCCGGACTCCGGGTCGACCTTCCAGCCCTTCTCGGCGATCCAGTTGAGGAGCGCGACGTCCTGCGTGTTCCCCTTCTGAGGGGTGGCGATCCGCTTGCCCTTGAGGTCGTCCAGGGTCTTGATCTTGTCCGGGTTCACGACCAGCTTGACGCCGCCGGAGGCGGAGCCGGAGATGATCCGCAGGTTCTTGCCCTTGGACTTGACGTACGCGTTGATGGACGGGGAGGGACCGATGAAGCCGATGTCGAGAGAGCCGCCGTTGAGCGCCTCGATCTCGGACGGGCCGGCGTTGAAGGTCTGCGGCTTCAGCGTGGTGCCGCCCAGCTCCTTCTGGATCAGGCCGTCCTGGACGCCGATCAGCGCGGTCGCGTGCGTGAGGTTGGGGAAGTACCCGAGCCGTACGGTGTCGGCGGAGAGCTTCTTGCCCTCGGCTGCCACCTTCTTCTCGTCTGTCTTGGCCTCGGAGCCGTAGCCGCAGGAGGCGAGCGCGCCGATCAGCAGCGGCAGAGCGGCGGCGGCGGCGAGGCCGCGGCGCAGGGTGGTGCGGGTGGTGGCAGGCACGGGAGGTTTTCCCCTCGATTCAGCGTTTTCGAAGTCTGCGTCTATGTCGTTCGGGGTGGAGCGGGGTCGCGCCGCGCATGCGGCGCGTCGAGGTCAGCACGCACATCGCGCGACGCCTCCCATGCCCGCACCAAGGGCGCCGGAGCCCACCCGGCCGCCCTCCTTCGCGAAGGTGGCGTAAACGTTCTCGCTCATGTCAGAAGTCCCACCCTTCCTCGTCCTCGACGACCGAGACGGCCTTGGCGGTGGCGAAGGACTCGCCCGCCATGCCCGCCGCGAGCGTGGTGCCGTCCGCCGGGTCGATCAGCAGGAACGAACCGGTGCGGCGGGAGTCGGCGTACGCGTCGAGCGCGAGCGGCTCGGCGGTGCGCACCACGACCCGGCCGATGTCGTTGGCGACCAGCTGCCCCGGGTTCGGGTGCTGCGAGAGGTCGTCCAGGGTCAGCCGCGAGGGGATCTCCTTGACGATCGCCTTGACCGTGCGGGTGGTGTGCTTCAGCAGCACCCGCTGGCCGACGGCGAGCGCCCGGTCCGCCACGTGGCAGACGGTCGCCTCGATGTCCTGCGTGGTCGCCGGGGCGTCACCGCTCGGGGCGAGCAGGTCGCCGCGCGAGATGTCGATGTCGTCGGCGAGCCGGATGGTGACCGACTGAGGGGCCCAGGCGATGTCCACGGCCTCGCCGAGCGCGTCGATCCCGGTGATCGTGGAGGTCTTCCCCGAGGGCAGGACGGTGATCTCCTCGCCGACCCGGAAGGCACCGGCCGCGATCTGACCGGCGTATCCCCGGTAGTCGGGGTGCTCGGCGGTCTGCGGGCGGATCACGTACTGCACGGGGAACCGTGCGTGGCAGGCCGTCAGGTCGTGGCTTACCGGGACGGTCTCCAGGTGCTCCAGGACCGTCGGGCCGCCGTACCAGTCCATGTTCGCGGACGGCTCCACGACGTTGTCGCCGGCCAGCGCGGAGATCGGGATCGCGGTGATCTCCGGGACGCCGAGCTCGGAGGCGTACGTCGTGAACTCCTCGGCGATCGCGGCGAAGACGGGCTCCCGGTACTCGACCAGGTCCATCTTGTTCACGGCCAGGACCACGTGCGGGACGCGGAGCAGCGCGGCGACGGCGGCGTGCCTGCGGGTCTGCTCGACCACGCCGTTACGGGCGTCGACGAGGACCACGGCGAGCTCGGCGGTGGAGGCGCCGGTCACCATGTTCCGGGTGTACTGCACGTGCCCGGGGGTGTCGGCGAGGATGAAGCGGCGGCGGGGCGTCGCGAAGTAGCGGTAGGCCACGTCGATGGTGATGCCCTGCTCGCGCTCGGCCCGCAGACCGTCGGTGAGGAGCGCCAGGTCGGGGGCCTCCTGACCACGGGAGCGCGAGGCGTGCTCCACGGCCTCCAGCTGGTCGACCAGGACCGACTTGGAGTCGTGGAGGAGCCGGCCCACCAGGGTGGACTTGCCGTCGTCGACGGAGCCGGCGGTGGCGAAGCGCAGCAGGGTGGTGGCCGCCAGCTGCTCGGTCAGCTGCTCGGTGGACGTGCTCATTAGAAGTACCCTTCGCGCTTGCGGTCTTCCATCGCGGCCTCGGACATCTTGTCGTCGGCGCGGGTCGCGCCCCGCTCGGTGAGCCGGGAGGCGGCGATCTCGGCGATGACGGCGTCCAGCGTGGTGGCGTCGGAGTCGACGGCGCCGGTGCAGGACATGTCGCCGACGGTGCGGTAGCGGATCAGCCGCGTCTGCGTGGTCTCGGACTCCTTCGGGCCGCCCCAGTCGCCGGCCGTCAGCCACATCCCGCTGCGGGCGAACACCTCGCGCTCGTGGGCGAAGTAGATCTCCGGGAGCTCGATCTTCTCGCGCTGGATGTACTGCCAGACGTCCAGCTCGGTCCAGTTGGACAGCGGGAAGACCCGGACGTGCTCGCCGGGGGCGTGCCGGCCGTTGTAGAGCTGCCACAGCTCGGGGCGCTGGCGGCGCGGGTCCCACTGCGAGAACTCGTCGCGCAGCGAGAACACCCGCTCCTTGGCGCGGGCCTTCTCCTCGTCGCGGCGGCCGCCGCCGAAGACGGCGTCGAAGCGGTGCTGCTGGATCGCCTCGGTGAGCGGGACGGTCTGCAGCGGGTTGCGGGTGCCGTCGGGGCGCTCGCGCAGCTTGCCGGCGTCGATGTACTCCTGCACGGAGGCGACGTGCAGCCGCAGGCCGTGCTTGGCGACGATGCGGTCGCGGTACTCCAGGACCTCGGGGAAGTTGTGCCCGGTGTCGACGTGCAGCAGCGTGAAGGGGATCGCCGCGGGGGCGAAGGCCTTCAGCGCCAGGTGCAGCATGACGATGGAGTCCTTGCCGCCGGAGAAGAGGATCACCGGCCGCTCGAACTCACCCGCCACCTCACGGAAGATGTGGACGGCCTCGGACTCCAGGGAGTCGAGGTGCGACAGCGCGAACGGGTTGTCGGTGCTGTCGTGAACATGGGCGACGGTGGTCACAGCAGACCCCTCTCGGTGAGCAGCGCGTGGAGCTGCGCCGCGGACTCCTGCACGGTCTGGGTGTGGGACTCGATCCGCAGATCCGGGTTGCGCGGCTCGTCGTACGGGTCGTCGACGCCGGTGAGACCGCTGATCTCGCCCGCGGCCTGCTTGGCGTAGAGACCCTTCACGTCGCGTACGGAGCAGACGTCCACCGGAGTGGCGACGTGCACCTCGACGTAGGGGGTGCCTTCGGACGTGTGGCGCTTGCGGACCGCCTCGCGGCTGTCCTCGTACGGGGCGATGACGGGGACGAGGGCCTTCACGCCGTTGGAGGCGAGCAGCTCCGCGACGAACCCGATCCGCTGCACGTTGGTGTGCCGGTCCTCGCGGCTGAAGCCGAGGCCCGCGGAGAGGAACTCGCGGATCTCGTCGCCGTCGAGCACCTCGACCCGGTGGCCCTCCTCGCGGAGCCGGCCGGCCAGTTCGTACGCGATGGTGGTCTTGCCGGCGCTCGGCAGGCCGGTGAGCCAGATGGTGGCACCCGTCACGTGCTTCTCCTGAACTTCCTGAGTGTCCGTCATCCGTGCAGCCCGCATTCGGTCTTGCCGCGACCCGCCCAGCGTCCGGCGCGGGCGTCCTCGCCCTCCAGGACGCGGCGGGTGCAGGGGGCGCAGCCGACGGAGGCGTAACCGTCCATCAGGAGCGGGTTGGTGAGGACGCCGTGCTCCGCGACGTACGCGTCGACGTCGTCCTGCGTCCAGCGGGCGATGGGGGAGACCTTGACCTTCCGCCGCTTCTCGTCCCAGCCGACGACCGGAGTGTTCGCCCGGGTCGGGGACTCGTCGCGGCGCAGCCCCGTCGCCCACGCGCTGTACCGGGTCAGGCCCTCTTCGAGGGGCTTGACCTTGCGCAGAGCGCAGCACAGGTCGGGGTCACGGTCGTGGAGCTTCGCGCCGTACTCGGCGTCCTGCTCGGCGACCGTCTGACGCGGGGTCAGGGTGATGACGTGGACGTCCATGACGGCGTCCACGGCGTCACGGGTGCCGATGGTCTCCTCGAAGTGGTAGCCGGTGTCGAGGAAGACGACGTCCACGCCGGGCCGGACGCGCGAGGCGAGATGGGCGACGACCGCGTCCTCCATGGAGGAGGTGACGCAGAAGCCCTCGCCGAAGGTGTCCACGGCCCAGCGGAGGATCTCCGGGGCGGAGGCGTCCTCCAGGTCGCGGCCGGCCTGTTCGGCGAGTGCCTTGAGGTCGGCCGCGGTGGCATCCTGAGTGAGCGTCATATCTCTTTCCCTCCAGGGGTGTTGCCCGAAGTCCCGGGGGCGAGCAGCCCCAGGAACTTCAACTGGAAGGCTCGGCTGCACGCGGCGCATTCCCAGGCGCCGTGACCCTGCTCGTTGGGACGCAGGTCCTCGTCGCCGCAGTAGGGGCAGTGGAACGGTGCGGCACGCTCGCTCATGACAGTGCCTCTTCCGAGGCGCGGGCCGCCCAGGTCGCGAAGCGCTCGCCGGTCTCGCGCTCCGCCTGGAAGCGCTTGAGGACCCGCTCCACGTAGTCGGGGAGCTCGGCCGCGGTGACCTTGAGGCCGCGGACCTTGCGGCCGAAGCCGGCCTCCAGGCCCAGCGCGCCGCCCAGGTGCACCTGGTAGCCCTCGACGCGGTTGCCGTCGTCGTCCAGGACCAGCTGGCCCTTGAGGCCGATGTCCGCGACCTGGATGCGGGCGCAGGCGTTCGGGCAGCCGTTGATGTTGATCGTCAGCGGCTCGTCGAACTCCGGGACGCGGCGCTCCAGTTCGTCGATGAGCGAGGCGCCACGAGCCTTGGTCTCGACGATCGCGAGCTTGCAGAACTCGATGCCGGTGCAGGCCATCGTGCCGCGCCGGAACGGCGAGGGCGTGACCCGCAGGTCGAGGGCCTCCAGGGCGGCGACCGCCGATTCGAGCTGGGCCTCCTCGACGTCGAGGAGGATCATCTTCTGGTCCGCGGTGGTGCGCAGCCGGCCGGAGCCGTGCTGCTCGGCCAGGCCGGCGATCTTGGTGAGGGTGGCGCCGTCGACCCGGCCCACGCGCGGGGCGAAGCCGATGTAGAACCGGCCGTCGTTCTGCCGGTGCACACCCATGTGGTCCCGCCACTGGCCCGCGGGCTGCTCGGGGGCGGGGCCGTCGGTCAGCTTGCGCTGGAGGTACTCGTCCTCCAGGACCTGGCGGAACTTCTCCGGGCCCCAGTCGGCGACGAGGAACTTCAGACGGGCGCGGTTGCGCAGCCGGCGGTAGCCGTAGTCGCGGAAGATCGAGATGACGCCCTCGTAGACGTCCGGGACCTCGTCGAGGGAGACCCAGGTGCCGAGGCGGACGCCCAGCTTGGGGTTGGTGGAGAGCCCGCCGCCGACCCAGACGTCGAAGCCGGGGCCGTGCTCCGGGTGGTTCACGCCGACGAAGGCGATGTCGTTGATCTCGTGCGCCACGTCGAGCTGAGGCGAGCCGGAGACCGCGGACTTGAACTTGCGGGGCAGGTTGGAGAAGTCCTTGTTGCCGACGATCCGACGGTAGATCTCGTCGATCGCGGGCGTGCCGTCGATGATCTCGTCGGCCGCGATGCCGGCAACCGGGGAGCCGAGGATGACACGCGGGGTGTCGCCGCAGGCCTCGGTGGTGGACAGGCCGACCGCCTCCAGGCGGTTCCAGATCTCGGGGACGTCCTCGATGCGGATCCAGTGGTACTGGACGTTCTGCCGGTCCGTGATGTCGGCGGTACCCCGGGCGAACTCCTCGGAGATCTCGCCGATGACACGGAGCTGCTCGGTGGTCAGCCGGCCGCCGTCGATGCGGACGCGGAGCATGAAGTACTCGTCGTCCAGCTCCTCCGGCTCCAGGACACCCGTCTTGGTGCCGTCCAGACCCTGCTTGCGCTGGGTGTAGAGGCCCCACCAGCGCATGCGTCCGCGCAGGTCGTTGGGGTCGATGGAGTCGAATCCGCGCTTCGAGTAGACCGTCTCAATACGTGTCCGTACGTTGAGACCGTCGTCGTCCTTCTTGAACTGCTCATTGCCGTTCAGGGGGGTGAAGTGCCCCACGGCCCACTGACCCTCGCCACGGTGGCGCCCGGTCTTGCGGCGTGCGGCGGCGGGAGTGGGGTTTTCCGGGGTGGCGGCCATGGCGTCTTGTCCTTCGGGACTGCGAGAGGGCGGCTCTGACCTGCACACTGGCGCTCAGGTCGGAGGGTGGCGCGTCAGTGCGCAGCAGGGTCGGGCAGAGTCGTGCTGAAAAAGTGATCGCGGCGGTGCTGGTTCTCTCAGCGCGCCGGACAGATGGCGCTGGACATGCGGCCTAGGTCGACGTGCCGCCGACTCACCAAGGCAATTCCAGTTCCAGACATGACGGAAGCGTGTCACGGGACTTTGGACCCAGTCCAGCATCGTCCAGAATGCGGACGTAGTCGTCTCGCTTCATGAGATGGTGTGGTGTGGGTCACGCGAAAGGGGCCCTGATCAGGGCCCCTTCACGGGTCTCCGGTACGGGGTACCGGGCGAGGTGCACCGCGTGGCGCGCCCGGCGGCCTCAGGCGTGGGCACCCGGCCACGGGCCCGGGGTCTCGGTCTCGTCGACCTCCTCCACCTTGGTGTCGAAGAGCCGGAAGCCGCGGCGCTCGTAGTTGGCCATGGCGTGCGGACCGTCGAGCGAGCAGGTGTGCAGCCAGACGCGCTTCGTCGCCTCCCGCTCGGGCCAGCGCTCGGCCAGGTCCCAGGCCCGCGCCACGCCGTAGGACAACAGGTGACCGCCGATCCGGCGCCCCCGGAAGGCCGGGATCAGGCCGAAGTAGACGATCTCCACGACGCCGTCGTCCTGCGGGTCCAGCTCCACGTACCCGGCCGGCGTCCCCTTGTCGTACGCCACCCAGATCTCGGCGCCCGGCTTCTCGACGATCTCCTGCCACTGCTTGTACGTCAGCGACAGCCGGTCGTTCCAGCGGATGTCGCCGCCGACCGCCGTATAGAGGAAGCGGCTGTACTCCGGCGACGGGACCGCGGCCCGCGCGATCGTGATGTCGCCCCCCTCCGGGGCGGGGGAGGGACGGAGATCGGACGGTGAGGTCTGTTCGAGGGACCAGGTGGTGAGAGTGATGCGCATGGGTTCATCGCATCACGACCCCCTCCGGCCGGGCGACCGGGGGGCCGGACGGCCGGGCCCCCGGTCCGGGGTGTCCGCATGCTGGACGTCCGTGGCCGGAACGACGCCGTGCGCGACCCGAGTGCCCCGCACGGCCCACGCTCCCGCGCGCTACGCGCTCGTGCCCGCGCGGGGGCCCCGTACCGCCGGTGCCAGGGAGTGGGGCAGCAGGTCCGCCGGGAGTTCCGGGCGGAGGACCTCCACCGCGACCTCCTCGCTGAATCGGTACGGGCGGTGCGCCAGGACGCCGGCCAGGTTCCGGCGTACCCGGGACATCTCCGCCCGTACGGTCACCTTCCGCGTACGGTCCCCGAACACGTCGTCGGCCAGCTCCGCCGCCGTCCTGCCGTCCCGGTGCATCGCCAGGACATAGAGGAGCTCCGCGTGCCGGGGGCTCAGCTCCTGCTGCCAGCTGCCCGCCGCACCCGAGACGGACACCGTCCAGCGGCGCGGCCTGCTCAGGTCCAGGACCACCCGGCTCGCCGCCGCCGCGCCCGGCTCCTCCGCCGGCGTCTCCTCCTCGACCCGCAGCAGCCAGCCGCCCGGCAGCGGTTCCACCGCGCACACACCGAGCGAGGGCAGCCACATCCGGCCGGACCGGAAGGACTTCGGCAGCGTGATCCGGTCCACCGGCGCGAGCCCCGTCACGGCCGCCGTCCAGCCGTGGGTGTCCACCGCGACGGCCCGGCCGCCCACCCGGCACAGAATCGGCGCGGCCACCGCCCGCAGCCGTTCGACCGAGCTGCGGTGCCGTTCCCGCATCTCCGCCTCGGCGAGCTGGGCCACCGAACCGACCAGGGCCAGCATCGCCGGATGGAAGCTGGACGCGGGACCGCTCACGTCCACGATGCCGAGCAGCCGCCGGTCGCGCGGGTCGTGCACGGGCGCGGCGGCGCAGGTCCAGTTGTGGAGCGCCTGGACGTAGTGCTCGGCCGAGTGCACCTGGACCGCCCGGCCCATGGCGAGGGCCGTACCGACCGCGTTCGTCCCGGTGGTGTGCTCGGTCCAGGCCGCGCCCTCCTCCAGGCAGATGCCGTTCGCCTGCCGCAGCACCGCCGGGTTCCCCTGCCGCCACAGCACCCGGCCGTGCTCGTCGGTGACCACCATGATCTGGAGGGAGGTGTCGGCGATGCCGGCGAGGCCGCCGCTGAGCGTCTGCATGACCTCGGAGAGGAGCGTGGTTCTGCGCCGCTCCTCCAGCTCGTCGCGCTGGAGGAGCACACTGCTCGTACCCTGGTCGGGGTCGAGCCCCAGCCGGGCCATCCGCTGCCAGGACGCGTCGATCACCGCGCGGGGCGCGATCGGCGGCGTACGGCCGGCGAGCGTCTCCTCGCGGACCCGGTGGAGCAGCCGGGTGGCCTGGGCGGCGTCCATGGTGGCGAGGCGCTTCATGTCGAGCTGCGTGTTATTCATCGGTCTCTCCCAGCCACCCGGGGTGCTGTATCGGTTCTGCACGGGGCAGATGTCCGGAGTGTCGGTGCCCATCGTGCCGTTCGGAACCGTCCGGCGAGGCCCGGTTCGGGTAATCCTGCAACCCTTTGCAACTCTGGTCGCCGAACGGCCCCCTGGGTGAAGCTGGTGCGAGCGGCGGGTGGTGCCGTGTCGGCGCAGCACCACCCCCGCTTTTCCGCGCGTGCCGACCCTTGCGGTCCACCCCTGGCACGCGCGGCGAACTTCCCCCCCGGTGTACGCCGGTCGCCTCCGACCTCCGCCGCGCCCGCTAGACCTCCACCCGTGCCCGCTCCACCAGCGCCCGCAGGTCCAGCGTGTGCGGCAGCGTCCCGAACGCCGCGCCCCCGTCCCCGCCCAGCCGCGCCGCGCAGAACGCGTCCGCGACCTCCGGCGGCGCCCACCGCACCAGCAGCGCCCCCTGGAGGACCAGCGCGAGCCGCTCCGCGAGCCGCCGCGCCCGCGCCTCGATCCCGTCCAGGTCCGCGAGTTCGACGAGCAGCCCCCGGATCGCCCGGTCGAGCCGGTGGTCCGCGCCCCGCGCCGCCCCGACCTCCCGCAGGAACGCGTCCAGCGCGGCCGGCTCCGTCCGCAGCGCCCTGACCACGTCGAGCGCCTGGACGTTCCCCGAGCCCTCCCAGACGGAGTTGAGCGGTGACTCCCGCAGCAGCCGGGGCATCCCGGACTCCTCGACGTACCCGTTGCCGCCCAGGCACTCCAGCGCCTCCGCCACCATCGGCGTGCACCGCTTCGTGACCCAGTACTTCGCCGCCGGAACGGCGATCCGCAGCAGGGCCCGCTCCCGCTCGGCGTCGCTGCCGCCCTCGGCGGCGTCGTAGGCCGCCGCCAGACGCAGGCCCAAGACCGTCGCCGCCTCCGACTCCAGGGCCAGATCCGCGAGTACGTTCCGCATCAGCGGCTTCTCGACCAGCGGCCCGCCGAAGGCCTCGCGATACGAGCAGTGGTGCACGGCCTGCGCCACCGCCTGCCGCATCAGCGCCGCCGAACCCAGGACGCAGTCGAGCCGGGTCGCCGCCACCATGCCCATGATCGTGCGGAGCCCGCGCCCCTCCTCGCCGACCCGGTGCGCCCAGGTCGTCCCGTCGAACTCCACCTCGGCGGAGGCGTTCGAACGGTTGCCCAGCTTGTCCTTCAGCCGCTGGATCGCGAACGCGTTGCGCGAACCGTCCGCGAGCACCCGCGGCACCAGGAAACAGGTGAGCCCCGCCGGAGCCTGCGCGAGGACCAGGAACGCGTCCGACATCGGCGCCGAACAGAACCACTTGTGCCCCGTCAGGACGTACTCCCCGTCGGCCGCCAGCGGGTGCGCCTCCGTCGTGTTCGCCCGGACGTCGCTGCCGCCCTGCTTCTCCGTCATCGCCATCCCGAGCAGGGCACCCGGCTTCTCCGCGACCGGGCGGAGCTCCCGCTCGTACACGTGCGAGGTCGCGGCCGGCTCCCACACCTCGGCGAGCTCCGGCTCGGCGCGCAGCGCGGGCACGGCGGCGTGCGTCATCGACAGCGGGCAGCCGTGCCCCGCCTCCGCCTGTGAGACCACCAGGAACCCGGCGGCCCGGCGTACGTGACCGCCCGGCCTGCCCCACGCGTCCGTCAGGCCGGCCCCCACCGACTTGCCGAGGATCCGGTGCCAGGCCGGATCGAAGTCGACCTCGTCGATCCGGTGCCCGTACCGGTCGTGGGTCCGCAGCCGCGGCGGGTTGGCGTTCGCCCGTTCGCCCCACTCCCTGACCTGGGCCGAACCCGCCGCCTGCCCGAGCACGACGAGGTCCTCGCGGACCTCCGCCCGGAGCTCCGGCGCGAGGTGCCGTTCGACCGCCTCCGTCAGTACCGGATCGGTCATGAAGACGTCGTACCCGACCAGGGGCGGAGGCTGGTTGGTCACGGTGTGGGTGCTCGCTGCCATGCCGATACGGTAAGCAGGTGCAGGCAGCAAGCGAAACACCCGAACGGCCCGAGCGGCGGCCCTGGAGCAGGCTCCACCGCGCGCGCGTCCTCTACCGCAACGTCTCGAAGCGGAAGATGGTCTGGCTGCTCCTCAAGGACACCGTCAACTCGTGCATCGAGTACCGGATCCTCGGCCTCGCCGCCGAGGCGGCGTTCTTCACCCTGCTGTCGCTGCCGCCGCTGCTCCTCGGCCTGATCGCCCTCCTCGGCTACGCCGACGACTGGACCAACACGGACACCGTCGCGAGCATCGAGGAGAACATCCTCCGCGCCGCCGGAACGGTCCTCTCCGACCGCGGTGTCCACGACATCGCGAAACCGCTCCTGGACGACGTGACCCAGGGCAAACGCCCCGAGCTGGTCTCCCTCGGCTTCGCGATCGCCCTCTGGTCCGGCTCACGCGCGGTGAACGTCTTCATCGACACCATCACCGTCATGTACGGGCTCGACGGCCACCGCGGCATCGTGAAGACCCGCCTCCTGGCCTTCCTGCTCTACATCGTGGCGCTGATCATCGGAGCGGTCGTGCTGCCCCTCGCGGTCGTCGGCCCCGACCGGGTCGTCGAACTCGTCCCCTGGGGCACCGAGGTCGTCGCCGTCCTCTACTGGCCGGCCGTCATCCTGCTCTCCATCGCCTTCCTCACCACGCTCTACCACGTGTCCGTGCCCGTCAGATCGCCGTGGATCGAGGACATCCCCGGCGCCCTCGTGGCGCTCGGGATGTGGGTCCTCGGCAGTTTCCTGCTGCGCATCTACCTCACCAGCCAGGTCGAGGGGCCGACGATCTACGGCTCCCTCGCCGCCCCCATCGCCGTCCTCCTCTGGATCGGCATCTCGGCCTTCGCCGTCCTGGTCGGCGCCGCCGTGAACGCGGCCATCGACCGTGTCTGGCCCTCCGTGGCCACGGCGGCGGCCCGCGAGGCCAACGAGCGGGCCCGCGCCATCCAGGCGGCGGAACTCGTCGCACGCGTGCGCGCGGAGGCGGAGGACGTCGACGAGGACGACCCGGACATGCCGTCCGAGTTCCCCGAGCGCTGGTCCCGTTTCCTGCCCCCGGACGACGTGAAGTCCCGCCTCCACTCCGGCTGGGAGAAGGACTGACCGGCCGGCGGGGCTATTTTTGACGTGTGTACGAGGAGCGCCCCGCCCTGCTCGACGGAGCCGTCCTGTGGACCCGGACCGCCGGCCCCGCCACGGACGGCGTCCGGCCCGTCCTGCCCGACGGCTGCATGGACCTGATCTGGGCCGACGGACACCTCCTCGTCGCCGGACCCGACACACGCGCGTACGTGCCGGCGGAGTTCGCCGCACGGTACGCGGGAATCCGCTTCGCCCCCGGTGACGCGCCCGGCTTCTTCGGCGTCCCGGCCCATGAGCTCCGCGACCGGCGCGTCGCCCTCGGCGCGCTGTGGGGCGAGGCCGAGGCACGACGGCTCGGCGAGCGGATCACCGAGGCCCCCGACCCGGCCACAGCCCTGGACGACCTCGTCCGGCTCCGTGCCGCCGGGGCCCCCGCGCCCGATCCCCTGCTCCGGGCCGTCGTGGCGCGCCTCGCGGCCGGCCGGGCGGTCGCCGAGACCGCCGACGCGGTCGGGATCGGTGCCCGGCAGCTGCACCGGCGGTCCCTGGACGCCTTCGGCTACGGTCCCAAGACCCTCGCCCGCGTCCTCCGGCTCCAGCGGGCCCTCGCCCTGGTCCTGGCCGGCGTGCCGTACGCCGACGCGGCGGTCCGGGCGGGCTGCGTCGACCAGGCCCATCTCGCACGCGAGACCAGGGCACTGGCCGGGATGACGCTCGGTGCCTACGTGGCGTCCGTGGCGGCAGTGGCCTCCGCGGCGGAGTCGGCCGAGTCGGCGAACAGCGAGACGCCCGAGCCGTCCGGGTCGAGGACCACGGCGTAACGCTGCCCCCAGACCGCGTCCCAGGGCTTCAGATGTCCCCGGTACCCGGCGCCGACCAGCTCGTCGTAGGCCGCGTCCACGGCCTCCGGCGCATCGCACCGGAAGGCGAGCTCGATCCGGTTGCCGCCCTCGGGCCGCTGCCATCCGGGGTCGAAGGAACGCACGACGTCCTCCGTGTCCCAGGCGATCCGCAGTCCGCCGGGCAGCGCGGCCTCCACGTGCGGGGCGGACTCGGCCCCGTCCGGGATCTCCAGGCCGAGACGGCGGTAGAAGGCGAGCGAGGCCGCCATGTCGGAGACGACGACGCCGATGAGGTCGAGGCGGGGTGCTGTGTTCATGGGAGCACGGTAGGCACGGGGCTCCCGCCGGGTCTTGTACGAATCGGACGCGCGGTCCGAGCAGGACGCGGCCGTCCCGCCGGCCCTGGGCGCAGTGGCCCGAGAGGCGCCTGAAGTGGCCTGAATAAAACCTGTGGCGCCTCTCGGCCCGGCCCGGCTACGGTGTCTCCCGTACAAGATCGCGACAGCGCGATCGTGACGCGAACACGCGCAAAGACACACAGGAGGTGTGACCGATGGCTGTCATCACGACGGGCCTTGCCCTCACGCAGAAGTTCATCCACACCACCTCCGTGGCCACCGGCTGACCTCACCGTTCCGACACACAGCGCCGGGGCCACCCCTGTGAAGGGTCCCCCTTGTCTTTCCCGCTTTCCCACGTCACCTCTTCCTCCTCGTCGCTCGAAGCCCACGGCTGGGACTCCGGCTGGGCCGAGTCCTTCGCTCCGTACGCCGCCCAGGGACTCGTCCCCGGCCGGGTGACCCGGGTCGACCGCGGTCAGTGCGACGTCGCCACCGCCGACGGGATCGTGCGCGCCGACACGGCGTTCGTGACCCCGCACGACCCGCTCCGGGTCATCTGCACCGGCGACTGGGCCGCCATCGACCCCGAGGGCGCAAGAGACCCCCGCTACGTACGGGCGTGCCTGCCGCGCCGTACGGCCTTCGCGCGGTCCACCTCGTCCAAGCGGTCCGAGGGGCAGATCCTCGCCGCCAACGTCGACCACGCCGTCATCACCGTCTCGCTCGCCGTCGAGCTCGACCTCGGCCGCATCGAGCGCTTCCTCGCCCTGGCGTGGGAGTCCGGTGCCCAGCCGACCGTCGTCCTCAGCAAGGCGGACCTCGTGCCCGACCCCGTCGGTCTCTCCTACCTCGTCGAAGACGTCGAGACGGTCGCCCCCGGCGTCCAGGTCGTGCCCCTGAGCTCGACCACGGGGGAGGGGCTCGACGTGCTGTCCGCGGTGGTCGCGGGCGGTACGACCGTGCTGCTCGGCGTCTCCGGCGCCGGGAAGTCGACCCTCGCCAACGCCCTCGTCGGCGAGGACGTCATGGACGTCCAGGCCGCCCGTGACATCGACGGCAAGGGCCGTCACACCACGACCACCCGCAACCTCTTCGTCCTCCCGACCGGGGGAGTCCTCATCGACACGCCCGGACTGCGCGGAGTCGGCCTCTGGGACGCGGAGACCGGCGTCGGCCAGGTCTTCTCCGAGATCGAGGAACTGGCGGGGAACTGCCGCTTCCACGACTGCGCGCACGAGTCGGAGCCCGGCTGCGCGGTGGCCGCCGCGATCGAGGACGGTTCGCTGCCGGTGCGCCGCCTGGAGAGCTACCGCAAGCTCATCCGGGAGAACCAGCGGATCGTGGCCAAGACCGACGCCCGCGTGCGCAGCGAGATCCTCAAGGACTGGAAGCGCAAGGGCGCCGAGGGCCGCCACGCCATGGAGATGAAGCGCGGGCGCGTCCGGTAACGGGTGCGGGGGCGCGTGCGGGTGCACGGGGGAGGCGCGTCGGCCGGCGCCCGCGAGGGCGTCGGCCCGGCCCCTCCCCGCTCCCGCACCGCCGTGTCCGAAAACCGCGAGCCGGGGGTCGTCGGCCGTCGCACACTGGGAGACGTGAAGGACGACGAAACCCGCTACGAGGCGGTCAGCAGCAGGGACGCGCGGTTCGACGGAGAGTTCTTCTTCGCCGTTCGCACCACCGGCATCTACTGCCGCCCCAGCTGCCCCGCGGTCACCCCCAAACGGCAGAACGTCGCGTTCTTCCCGACGGCCGCCGCCGCCCAAGGCCACGGCTTCCGGGCCTGCCGCCGCTGCCGTCCGGACGCCGTGCCCGGCTCCGCCGCCTGGGACGTACGGGCCGATGTCGTCGGGCGCGCGATGCGGATGATCGGTGACGGCGTCGTCGACCGCGAAGGCGTACCCGGCCTGGCCGGACGTCTCGGCTACAGCACCCGGCAGGTGCAGCGCCAGCTCACCGCCGAACTCGGCGCCGGACCCGTCGCGCTCGCCCGCGCCCAGCGGGCGCACACCGCGCGGCTGCTCCTCCAGACCACCGGGCTGCCGGTGACCGAGATCGCCTTCGCGGCCGGCTTCGCCAGCGTCCGCCAGTTCAACGAGACGATCCGCGCCGTCTACGCCCGCACCCCCAGCGCGCTGCGCGCCGAGGCCGGCAGCGGCGCCGGAGCCCGTACCGCACTCGCCGCCGGGGTGCCGCTGCGGCTCGCCCACCGGGGTCCGTACGCCGCCGGCGAGGTCTTCGACCTGCTCGCGGCCGAGGCCGTGCCCCGCGTGGAGGAGGTCGTCGGCGCCCCCGGCACCCGCACCTACCGGCGCACCCTCCGCCTCCCGTACGGCACCGGGATCGTCTCCGTCGACGAGCGCTCCGCCGGACGCTGGCTGGAGGCACGGATCCACCTCACCGAGCTGCGCGACCTGACCACCGCCGTGCACCGGCTGCGCCGCCTCTTCGACCTGGACGCCGACCCGTACGCCGTCGCCGAGCGTCTCGGCGCGGCCCCCGGGCTCGCCGCCGAGGTGGCCGCCCGGCCCGGCGTACGGTCCCCGGGGACGGCCGAGCCCGAGGAGTTCGCGCTGCGGACGCTGCTCGGCGCGGCGGAGTCCGCCCGGGTCGTCGAGGCGCACGGCACCCCGCTGGCCACCGGCTGCGGCAGCCTCACCCATGTCTTCCCGGAGCCCGGGGCGCTGACCGGCCACCCCGTCGCGGGCCCGCTGGCCCGCGCGCTCGCCGACGGAGCCGTACGTCTCGACCCCGGCGCCGACCGCGACGAGGCCGAGGCCGCCCTCCGTGCCGTCCCCGGAGTGACCGCCGAGGCCGCCGCCCTCATCCGGATGCGGGCCCTCGGCGACCCCGACGTACCCCCGGCGGGCGTCCCGACCATGGAGGAGTGGCGGCCGTGGCGCTCGTACGCCGCCCGCTACCTCAGGACTCCGCTCCCGGGGGCTCCTCAAGACCCCAGCTGTGGATCCGGCGCGGACGGATCCGGATCACCTCCTCGCTGAAGTGCGGGCCCAGCGTGTGCGGACCGACCAGGAGCTCCGCCTCGCCCCGGATCTCGACGCCCCGCACCCGCCAGGGGCGGACGCTCGCGAGATCGTCCACGACCAGCGCCACCTTCGGGTTCGCCCGCAGATTGCGCCACTTCTTCGTACGGCCCATCGCGAGGCCGCCCACCAGGACCGTGCCGTCCTCCTGCGGGAAGAAGCCCACCGGGTTGACCTGGGGCTGACCGGAAGGGTCGACCGTGGCCATCCGGGCGAGCTGCCGGCCGCCCGCGAGATAGGCGCGTTCCGCCGCGCTGAAGCCCTCGAAATCCCTCATGGGACCAGCATCGCGCCGCCGGGCCCCGTGCGGATCGGCAGCCGGGCCCACCCCGCCTCCCCCATCCGTCCTAGGACTCAGCCCCAGAGCACCGCCCCCGCCCACGCCCCCACGATGAGCAGGCAGGAGAACAGCTCCACCAGGACGCTCGTGCCGGCCGCCCGCATCACCGCCCGGGTCGCCGCCCTGGCCTGGCCGTGGCCGCCCAGCCGGAGGCGTTCCGAGAGGTAGATCCCGCCGACGAAGCCGGGGATCGCGCCGAGCACCGGCACCAGGACGAAGCCGAGGAGGGCGCCGACACCGGCGTACGTCACCATCCGCCGGGTGATGCCCACGCCCCGGAAACGCCGGGGTGGCAGCTGCCAGACGACCACCTGGGTGAGCAGCAGCAGACCGGTCGTGGAGGCGAGCAGGATCCAGGCGAGATCGGTCCGCTCGTGCAGGGACCACCAGAGCATCGCGGCCCACACCAGCCACGTCCCCGGCACGCCGGGGGCCAGCACCCCGAACACACCGAGCAGCATCACGGTCGCGACCATCAGGAGCTGCCACACACCCACGCGCCCAGGGTCTCCCACAACCGGCGTCCGCGCAGGTCGCGGCGGGCATCCGGGTACGACGGGGGCATCCCGGCCCCCCGATCGGCGCACGCGCCGGTGCCGCGCACGGAACCGCTATGGCGCACCTACCCGGCGTCGCTCGCTACCCGGCGTCGCTCGCTACGCGGCGTCGCCCCGCACCCGGCGTCGCCCCGCACCCGGCGTCGCCCCGCACCCGGTACGGCGCGGCGCCTGCGGGCGGGCTCCGGCGCGGTCCCGCGCGGGTGCGCCGACGCGGCCGCTCAGCCGCGCGCCACCCAGCCCTTCTCGTACGCGTGCCAGCCCAGCTGCAGCCGGGTCGTCACCCCGGTGAGCTCCATCAGGCCCTTCACCCGGCGCTGCACCGTCCGGAGCCCCAGGTCCAGCTGCTTGGCCACGCTCGCGTCCGTCATCCCGGCGAGCAGCAGCGACAGGATCTCCAGGTCCATGACGTCCGGACCGGGCGCCTCCTCCTCGGTGATCTGCGCACCCGCCCCGAGTCTCAGCGGCAGCGCGTCGCGCCACACCGACTCGAACAGACCCATCAGCGATTCCAGGAGCCCGCTCGCGTGCACCACGATCGCCGCGGGCTCCGCTCCCCGCCCGGTCAGCGGCACCATGGCGAGGGACCGGTCGGCGACCACCAGCTTGGTGGGGACCCTGTCCGCGACCCGGACGCGCTCCTCGCGGCCGAGCGCCGCCGAGAGCTCCAGCAGCCCGGTCGGGAGGGTGAGCACCTCACGTTCGAGCACCACCCGATAGCGCACCCCCCGCCCGGCCGCCTGCTCCTCCGCGTCGTTCTCCATGCCGGAGACCGCGATCGGCTTGCCCGTCACCAGGGCGCAGACCTCCTCCTGCGCGCCCAGCTGGAGCTGGAGGAAGCGGTGGGTGACGGCGCTCGCGCCGGTCACCACCTCCACCAGGTCGTGCACGGCCGCCTCCGCCGCCTCCGCCCGGTACTCCTCGGCCAGCAGCGCCGCCGCCAGCTCCGCCTGCTCCAGCTCGTGGCGCTGCTGGGTGAGGAGGGCGCCCAGGGCCACCCCCGGCGGCGCCGCCACCCACCGTCCGGTCCTGGCCGAGGACTGCGCGGCCAGGCCCTGCGACTCCAGGCGGCGCAGCGCCCGCTCGGTGTCCAGCTCCGGCAGCGCCAGCCGGTGCGCCAGGTCGGTCACCTCGGCCGCGCCCAGCGCGACCAGCGCCCGGTAAGCGGACTCCTGGCGTTCATCGAGTCCTATCGCTCCCAGCATGGATGCCCCACCCCTCGCCCTACCTCCGGCGGCGAGCCCCGGATCTTCCCAGGACATTCACCGGAGGCATTCGTTCCGTTGGTGACCTGGCGGGAAACGGCCACGGCGTATTCCCGCCTCGCCCATCATCCCTGTACCGCCCTCACCTCTGCCAATGTGGCGCCACCGCAGCACCAACAGCCTCCGGAGACGGGTGTCTTGTGCCCTTTTTCCGGAATCAGATGGGGAGAGCGATGCGCCCGATTTCGCGTACGGCCCTGGGGGCGGCGACCGCCGTCGTCCTGGCCGTCACCGCGGTCGCGCCGTCCGTGGCGAACGAGCCGCAGGACGCCACGGCCGGCAAGCGACCGCCGGCAGGGAGCGAGGCCGCGGCCCGCGCCGGGGACCGTCCCGTCACGGTGACCCTGGTCACCGGGGACCGCGTCGTGGTCGGCCGCGACGCCGACGGCAACCCCTCCGCCACCGCCCTGCCGCGCGAGGACGGAACCGTCCCCCTGGTGCAGACCCGCCGCTCCGGCCAGGACCTGTACGTCTACCCCGAGGGCGCCACCGCCGCGCTCGCCGCGGGCCGCGTCGACCAGGAGCTCTTCAACGTCACCGGCCTCGTCCGGCAGGGCTACGACGACGCCGCCAGCACGACGCTGCCCCTCATCGCGGTCTACGGCTCCGACCTCGCCCGCTCCGTCCCCGCCGCCCCGCGCGGCGCGCGGCGCGGCCAGGTCCTCAAGACCGTCGACGGCGTCGCGCTCAAGGCGGAGAAGAAGCAGGCCGCCACGTTCTGGGCCGAGGTGAACACCCCCACGGCCCGCTCCGCCTCCGGCATCACGAAGCTCTGGCTCGACCGCAAGGTCCAGGCCACCCTGGAACGCTCGACGAAGCAGGTCCACGCTCCCGAGGCCTGGGCCGCCGGCTACGACGGCGCGGGCACCAAGGTCGCCGTCCTCGACACCGGCGCCGACGCCGAGCACCCCGACCTCAAGGGCCGGATCGCCGCCTCGGAGAACTTCACCGACTCCGACAGCGCCGACGACCGCCAGGGTCACGGCACGCACACCCTCTCCACCGTCGGCGGCTCCGGCGCCGCGAGCGACGGCAGGAAGAAGGGCGTCGCGCCCGGCGCGGCCCTCCTCAACGGCAAGGTCCTCAACGACTCCGGCTCCGGCGCCGCCTCCTGGATCATCGCGGGCATGGAATGGGCCGTCGCCCAGGGCGCCGACGTCGTCTCCATGAGCCTCGGCAGCCCCGTACCCACCGACTGCACCGACCCGATGAGCCTCGCGGCCGAGGAACTCGCCCGGAACAAGGGCACGTTGTTCGTCATCGCCGCCGGCAACTCGGGACCCACCCTCAACACGGTCTCCTCGCCCGGCTGCGCGCCCAGTGTGCTCACCGTCGGCGCCACCGACCGCGACGACTCCACCGCGTACTTCTCCAGCCGCGGCCCGACGATCGTCAACCACACCCTCAAGCCCGAGATAGCGGCGCCCGGCGTCGGCATCTCCGCCGCCGCGGCCGGCGGCCGCGGCGTGTACGCCTACCAGTCCATGTCCGGTACGTCGATGGCCACCCCGCACGTCGCGGGCGCCGCCGCCATCGTCAAGCAGCGCCACCCCGACTGGACCGCCCAGCAGGTCAAGGCCGCGCTCGTCGCCTCCGCCGAGAGCTCCGTCCCCGGCGACGTCCGCGAGGTCGGCGGCGGCCGCCTCGACGTCAAGGCCGCGATCGACCAGACGGTCCTCGGCTCGCCGGCGGTCCAGGGGGGCACCTACAACTGGCCGCAGGACAAGACCGACCGCACCACGGTCTCCGTCCCGTACACCAACACCTCGGGCGCCCCGGTCACCCTGAACCTGGCCGTCGAGAAGGTCACCGGCAACGACGGCTCCACCGTGCGGAGTTCGGTCGCCCGCCTCGGCAAGCGCACCGTCACCGTCCCCGCCGGCGCCACCGTCCAGGTCCCGCTGGAGCTCGACCCCACGGCCCGCCTCGACCGCGCCCAGTACGGCGACGTCACCGGCCGCGTGATCGCCACCGGCAAGGGCGGCGTCCACGTCTCCACCCCGTTCTCGCTCTTCGTCGAGCCCGAAACGGTCACCCTCCGCGTCAAGTTGCTCGACCGTCAGGGCAGGCCCGCCGCCGGAGCCTCCTCCCTCGACGTGATCGGCACCGACGTGGCCGGCGGTGAGCGCCGCTTCAACGACGGCGCCGCCGACCAGGTCTACCGCGTGCGCCCCGGCCGCTACTTCCTCTCCTCCTTCGTCACCACCCCCGACGCGGGTGAGGGTGCCACGCTGAACGACTCGCTCAGCTACCTCGGCCGCCCGCAGCTGGAGGTGAAGAAGGACACCACCGTCGTCCTCGACGCCCGCAAGGCCCACAAGCTGTCCGTCGCGACGGACAAGGCCTCCGAGGCCCGTGGCACCACCCTCGCGTTCGCCCGGTCGTGGGACGACTTCTGGCTGCACGCCGGCACCGCCGCCGGCGGGCGCACCATCCGCGGCTACTACGCCTCCGTCGAAGGCGCGGCCACCGAGGGCGACTTCGAGTTCGGCAGCTACTGGCGCAAGGCCGCCCCGCTGATCTCCTCGCTCAGGACCACCGACGGCCTGACCCTGCACCCGGTCACCGCCTCCACCGGCTCCGACAACCTCGACGGCACCGGCTCCGCCGGTCTCGTGGACGCCGGCACCGGAACCCCCGAGGAGCTCAAGGCCGCCGGTGTCCAGGGACGCATCGCCCTGGTCCGCTTCCCCGACACCTCCGGCTCGGCGTCGACGGTGGCCCGCAACGCCAAGGCCGCGGGCGCGGTGGCCGTCCTCGCGTACCGCACCGGCCCCGGCCGCTGGTACCCCACGGGCGGCTTCACCGGCGCCGGGTTCCCGGTCCTCGCCGTGGACTCCGCCGAGGGCGCGGCCCTGCTCGGCAAGCTCGCCGCCGGTGAGGTCGGCCTCTCCTGGAAGGCCACGGCGAAGAGCCCGTACCTCTACAACCTCGCCTTCCCCGAGAAGGGGTCGATCCGCGGCGACAGGAACTACCGCGTCCGTGACGGGCAGCTCGGGCGCACCGAGTCCACCTACCGGGCCATGGGCCTCGCCAACGACTTCATCGACTTCAGCGGCGCCTCCCGGCCCAACGGCACGTCCGTCTCCTTCGGCGACCTCGCGCCGGTCTCCGCGCCGGGCACCCGCACCGAGTACTACACCGCCGGTGACACCGGCTGGGACCGGATGCTGTCCTCCAGCTTCCCCTTCGGCGAGTACATGATCGGCGCCCCGCACGTGTACAAGGCCGGCGAGCGGCGCACCGAGAGCTGGTACGACGGCGTCGTCGCTCCCACCGCCCCGCGCGACAGCACCGGCAAGCCGGTCCTCGTCGCCGAGCGCCAGGGCAACTACATCGGCTTCTCCGCCGCGATCTGGGGCGACAACACCCACCACGGCGAGGCCGGTTCCTTCGGTGACATCGGTGGCATCCGCCTCAGCCGCGACGGTGAGGTGCTCGGCGAGAGCGGCTGGCCGTTCGGAGCCTTCCCGGTGCCCGCCGAGAAGGGGACGTACACCCTCGAACAGAACGTCATGAAGATCGGGAGCAAGGTGTGGGCCCGCTCCCTTTCCGTCAACTCGGTCTGGAAATTCACCTCCAAGCTTGACGAGAGCGTCTATTCTCAGGGCATCCCGATTCTCTTCCCCCGGTACGACCTTCCGGAGGACGGACTCAAGACCCTCGCCGCGACCGACGGCCAGCACATCGGCCTCACCGCGACGGGTCACGCGGGCTACACCCCCGCGGCGCTCACCTCGGCCAGGCTCTCGTACTCCTACGACGGGGGCGCGACCTGGACCGAAGCGCAGGTCTCTCAGCAGGGCGGCCACTGGACCGCGACCGTGAACCACACGGGCGCGACCGGTAAGCAGGTCACCCTGAAGACCGAACTGACGGACGCCAACGGCAACTCCGTCACCCAGACCGTGGTCCGCGCCTACGACGTGCGCTGATCACGCCGGTCCGCCGGGCGTCCTTCCCGTGGGGGGTGGGGCCGCCCGGCGGACCACCCATTTGCAGCAACGGTTTTCCTGATGTCCCGTTTTCGGGCGCCCCGCGCGGTGGACAATAAGGGCATGACTCAGCAGGGGGACGACAACTGGTGGGACAAGCTCTACGACGAGTCGGCGCCGGACACGGCCCCGACGGCGTCGGGTGACACCCTCGACGACCACTTCACCACGGCGACCCGGGCCACCACGGGCCCGCCGGGCGCGACTCCGGGCCCGACGCCGGACCCGTGGACCACGGCGGCCGTCCCGCGCCCGGTGACGCCGCCGAGCCCTCCCGCCATACCGCCGAGCCCTCCCGCCGCACCGCCTTCGCCGCCGTCGGCCGCCCCGCCGCCCCCGTCGCCCGGCTCCGCCGCGCCCCTCGTGCCCGGGCGGGCGCCCTGGGAGGCACGGCAGGAGGGCCCGCATACCTTTCCCGCCCCGCCGCCTCCGCCCGCCCCGCCCGTCGAGACGCCCACCGTCCAGGTGCAGGTCCCCGGGAGACCGGACCACCGCGAGGGGCCCGAGCCGGATCCCGCGTCCGAGCCCGTGTCCGACGCGGTGTCCGATTCCGCGACCGGTGCCGGGTACGGGGACGAGGCCACGACCGGCGGTCCCGACTCCGGCTCCGGCCCCATCGCCGCGGTCTCCGTGCCCCGGCCCCGTACCGGACACGTCGGGAGCCGTCCGCCCACCTACGAGCCCGAGCCGACCGCGCTGCCCGTAGCCCGGCCCGGGGAGCTCGGCGAGCTGGTGTCCGACACCGTGCTCGACGGCGCCCGGTATGGCACCTGCACCCTGCGGGCCGCCTCCGTACGGGGTGACTCGGCGCGCTACCGGGGCGAGCCCCGCCGCGACGCCCTGCTCACCGCCCGCTTCGGCCACGACGAGACGGCGCTCGTCCTCGTCGCCGTCGCCGCGGGCTCCCGCGCCGCCGAGGACGCCCATCTCGCCGCCGCCGACGCCTGCCAGTGGATCGCCGAGGCCGTCTGCCGCAGCCACGCCCGGCTCTCCGAGGACATCAGGACCGGCCGCCGCGGCGACCTCAAGTCGGGACTGCACCGGCTCACCGACCGTACGTACGGCAAGCTCCGCACCCGCGCCGCCGAGCGCGGCCTCGCCCCCGACGAGTACACCGCGACCCTCCGCTGTCTGCTGGTCCCCGCCGACCCCGACTGCCGCACCCGGGTCTTCTTCGGCGTCGGCGGCGGCGGTCTCTTCCGGCTCCGCGACGGCTCCTGGCAGGACATCGAACCGCTCCTGCCCGAGCCGGCCGCCGTCACCGGCGCCCCCGTCGTGGGCTTCGGCTCGCCGCCCCCGCAGGACACCGCATCCGAGACCGAGGAGGGCGACCGGCTCACCATGGACCTCGGCATCACGACCGCGCCGGGACCGCTCGTCGAGGAGCCCGTACCACCGCCCGCCGAGCCGTTCCGCTTCCGCGCCTCCGTCGCCCGCCCCGGCGACACGCTGCTCCTCGCCTCGCCCGGGCTGGCGGAGCCGATGCGCGGCGAACCCGCGCTCGCCCGCGAGCTCGCCGCCCGCTGGGCCGGCGCCGAGGCGCCCGGCCTGGCCGCGTTCCTCGCCGACACCCAGCTGAGGGTGACCGGTTACGCCGACGACCGTACGGGGGTGGGTGTCTGGGAGACGTGATCCACCGGACGTCATCCGCCGGACGCACCCGCCGGACGTAATCCGCCGGGCACAACCCGCCGGGCCGTGTGTTGATGGAGCCATGGCCAAACAGAACGTGGCGGAGCAGTTCGTCGACATCCTCGTCCGCGCGGGAGTCCGGCGCCTGTACGGCGTCGTCGGTGACAGCCTGAACCCGGTCGTCGACGCGATCCGCCGCACCCCCTCGCTCGACTGGATCCAGGTGCGGCACGAGGAGACCGCGGCCTTCGCCGCCGGCGCCGAGGCCCAGATCACCGGTGGCCTCGCCGCCTGCGCCGGATCCTGCGGCCCGGGGAACCTGCACCTCATCAACGGCCTGTACGACGCCCACCGCTCGATGGCCCCCGTGCTGGCCCTCGCCTCGCACATCCCGTCGAGCGAGATCGGTCTGGGCTACTTCCAGGAGACTCACCCCGACCAGCTGTTCCGCGAGTGCAGCCACTACAGCGAACTCATCTCCAACCCGAAGCAGATGCCCCGGCTGCTCCACACCGCGATCCAGCACGCCGTCGGCCGCGGCGGCGTCAGCGTGGTCGCGCTGCCCGGTGACATCGCCTCCCAGCCGGCGCCGGAGAAGGCGGTGGAGACCGCGCTCGTCACCTCCCGGCCGACCGTCCGTCCGGGAGACGCCGAGATCGACGCCCTGGTCCGGATGATCGACGCGGCCGACCGGGTGACGCTCTTCTGCGGCAGCGGGACGGCCGGGGCGCACCCCGAGGTGATGCAGTTCGCCGAGCGGATCAAGTCACCGGTCGGCCACGCCCTGCGCGGCAAGGAGTGGATCCAGTACGACAATCCGTACGACGTCGGCATGAGCGGACTGCTCGGCTACGGCGCCGCGTACGAGGCCACGCACGAGTGCGACCTGCTGATCCTGCTCGGCACGGACTTCCCGTACAACGCCTTCCTGCCCGACGACGTCAAGATCGTGCAGGTGGACGTCCGGCCCGAGCGCCTCGGCCGTCGGTCCCTGCTCGACCTCGCCGTCTGGGGCGACGTCCGGGAGACCCTGCGGTGTGTGATCCCCCGTGTCCGGGCGAAGACCGACCGGCGCTTCCTCGACAAGATGCTCAAGAAGCACGCCGACGCGCTCGAAGGCGTGGTCAAGGCCTATACCCGCAAAGTCGAGAAACACGTCCCGGTCCACCCCGAGTACGTGGCCTCCGTGATCGACGAACTCGCCGACGACGACGCCGTGTTCACGGTGGACACCGGCATGTGCAACGTCTGGGCGGCCCGCTACCTCAGCCCCAACGGGCGGCGCAGGATCATCGGTTCGTTCAGTCACGGCTCGATGGCGAACGCGCTGCCGCAGGCCATCGGCGCTCAGTTCACCGACCGGAACCGGCAGGTCGTCTCGCTCTCCGGCGACGGCGGATTCTCCATGCTGATGGGCGACTTCCTCACCCTCGTGCAGTACGACCTGCCGGTGAAGGTGATCGTCTTCAACAACTCCTCGCTCGGCATGGTCGAACTGGAGATGCTGGTCTCCGGGCTTCCCTCGTACGGAACGACGAACAAGAACCCGGACTTCGCGGCCATCGCCCGCGCAGCCGGGGCCTACGGCGTACGGGTCGAGAAGCCCAAGCATCTGACGAGCGCCCTCAAGGACGCCTTCAAGCACAAGGGTCCGGCCCTGGTGGACGTCGTCACCGACCCCAACGCGCTCTCCATCCCCCCGAAGATCAGCGCCGACATGGTGACCGGCTTCGCCCTCTCGGCCAGCAAGATCGTCCTGGACGGGGGAGTGGGCCGGATGCTCCAGATGGCCCGCTCCAACCTGCGCAACGTGCCCCGACTCTGAGGGAATGCGGACGATTTGGCGGGGCATGCATCCCCGTGAGCCTGTTCGACGCGATCTGTGGGTGGGGGATATGGCCGGGGAGGCACGACAGCCGACTCAACTGCTCAGAAAGGTGGGAGGCGCCGATCTCACCGCGGTGCCCGAGGTGCGACATGCCTTACGGGAACTGCTGGGGAAATGGGGCCGACCGGGCGCATCCGACGTGGCGGAACTGCTCACCAGCGAGCTGGTGACCAACGCCCTGATCCACACCGAGCACGGGGCCGTCGTGACCGCGACCGTCGTCCCCGAGCAGCTGAGGGTCGAGGTCCGCGACTTCGTCCCCGGCCTCGCGCCACCGCACGTACCGCCCGCCGACGACGGTACGCACGGCAGGGGGCTGATCCTCGTCGAGGCCCTGGCCGACTCCTGGGGCGTCGAGAACCACGGGGTGGGCAAGGTGGTCTGGTTCGAACTGAACGGCGGGGGCGCCCGGGAGGGGGGCCCCCCCGGGGGGTGCGGGCGGGGGGGGTGGTTAGCCCGACAAGCGCTTACGGCTTGGAGGGAGGGCCGGGGTCGAAGCGGCAGTTGTCCCGGATCCGCTATGGCCGGTTCCGCGACGGCGGCCTGCACGGACGCCGAAGCGGAACCGGAACCCGACCCGGTGCCGGAACCCGAACCCGGGCCCGTACCGGTGCCCGTGGAGGCGTTGAGCGCCGCCATCTCCACCTGACGCCCGCCGCCCCGGCCGAGCCCGAAGGCGCGGTGCTGGCGGTTGATCGCCTTCAGCCGTGCCCGGTCGAGCTTGACCTGGTCGCGCCGGCGGATCCGGTTCTGCTCCTTCTCCCGCCGGTCCTCGCGCACCTCGTCGACGGCCTCGTCCAGGGTCCGTACGCCCTCCAGAAGCATCAGCGACCAGGCGGCGAACGTCTCCCGGGGTGCCCTCATCCACCGCACGATCCGGATCTGCGGCAGCGGGCGGGGCACCAGGCCCTGCTCGCGCAGCGCGGCCCTGCGGGTCTGCTTGAGCGCCCGGTCGAAGAGGACCGCCGCCGAGAGGGACATCCCCGCGAAGAACTGCGGAGCCCCGTCGTGGCCCAGGCCGCGCGGGGCGTGCACCCAGTTGAACCAGGCCGCCGCGCCCGCGAACAGCCAGACGAGCAGCCGCGAGCCGAGGGCCGCGTCGCCGTGACTGGCCTCGCGGACCGCGAGCACCGAGCAGAACATGGCGGCGCCGTCGAGGCCGAAGGGGACGAGGTACTCCCATCCCCCGGTGAGGTTGAGGTTCTGCCGGCCGAAGCCGACGAGTCCGTGGAAGGACAGGGCCGCGGCGACCGCGGCACAGCAGAAGAGGAGGACGTAGGAAGCGGTGCCGTACACGGCTTCCTTGCGTCTGCGGCGCTCCTCGCTGCGTTCCCAGGAGTCCTCGGCCGCGGCCTGGTCACCGGCGCGCTTCCCGCGCGCGAGCACCGCCACCGCCGTCAGGACTCCGGCCACCATGACGCCACCCGGAAGCAGCCAGTCCAGCGATATGTCGGTCAGTCTCATGCGGTGTCCCTTGCATCGCAGTAGGGCGTTTGGCGGCCCATACTGGCCGACCCCGTGGGGTGCTCAAGGGGTTTCCGGGCAAGAGCACGCCATCGGGGCGCCATGACATACGAATAGGTGCGATCTGATCGAACACCCATGCAGGGCAACGGAGTTGGGTTCGAATTACGCCACCCTTCCGGGTGGCGTAATCACTCGGGAGCCTCAGGCGGCCGCGGTGAGCCGGCGAACCCGGTCGGCGTCGCACGTACGGGGACAGGTGAGGCAGGTGTCCTCGGGGCGCAGCGTGTAGAAGAAGCAGCAGGTCGCCCGGTCGCGCGTGGCGCGCGGGGCGCCGTCCGGCCCCTCGGTGCCGGGCAGTTCGCGGAAGCCCGCCGCGCCCGCGTAGGGCTTGTACGGCTTGACGGTGCCCGGCATCAGGAGGTCGAGCTCGTCCATCGCCCGCCGCTCCTCGCCGAACAGGGCGCCGACGTACCAGAGGCCCTCGACGATCTCGTCCGTGGCCATTCCCCACAGGGCACGGCGGCCGCGCCGCATCCGGGAGCCGAAGCCGTCGAGGATCGCCTCGAAGTGTTCGGCGAGCGAGGCGCGCACCTCGGCCCGCAGCGCGTCCTCGTCGGCGACCACCCGGGCGCCGGGGAGCGACGCCGCGGGGTCGCCGGGCAGGCAGGCGAACTCCTCCACCCGGACGGCCATCCGCCCGAGGGCCCGCTGGAACGACACGTTCCCGGCGGGCAGCCGGGGCACCCTGCGGTCCAGGAACCAGGGGACGGTGACGAGCAGACAGGCGGGCCAGGCGTACCGGTGCAGTCCGAAGCTGGCGACGACGTCGGGGCGGGCCCGGGTGCCGTAGTCGCGCAGCACCTGCGCGTTGTCCCAGGCGAGGAAGGCGTCGAGGTCGGGGCCGCCGGCCGCGAGCTCGTCCGCGCCGACCCAGCCCGCGCCGCGCGGCAGCCGCTCGCCGCGGACGTGTTCCTCTATCCGGAGATGGGGGAAGACCTCGGCGAGCCGGGCGTAGGAGGCCGCGACGGGCGAGGTCGGAGAGGCGGGCAACAGGGCGGGGACGGTCATGCGGACCACCGAATCGCGAGCGTTGGCAGGTTAGCCTTACCTTACCCGATTCGGAGTCACCTCTCACCACGGGGCAAGGCGCCCCGACCAGCGAGGCAGCCCTCACACCTCTGATGTCGGTCCGTTCGCCTATGGTGCACAGAGGACCCGCACGAAGCGAGCCGGGTCCGGCACGAGGCCGCAGGAGGACCCGGGTGGAGCAGGGCGCAGCGCGCGAGCGGGCGACGGAGAGGCCGTCCCCGCCCTTCGGCGACGCCGCCCGGGGCGCTGAGGAGGCCGCACGAGTGCCGGAGCAGGCGCGTGGCACCGGACGGCCTCCGGGTGGCGTCGAGCCGGCTTTCGGCGAGGGGCGGTCCTGTGGCGGCGAGTCCGCCCGGGGCGAGTCGGGTCGGGGCGGGTCGGCGGGTGCCGAGTCGGTCCGGTCGGAGTCCGCCCGCGGAGAGTCAGGTCGGGGCGGGTCGGTCCGCTCGGATTCGGCGCGTGCCGAGTCCGCCCGGGGGGAACACACCCACTGCGAGCCGGACACCCCCGGTGCTCTCCGGGCGCCCGGCCCGGCCCCGGCTTCCGTCTGCTCATCCGTCCCCGCGGCCCGTGTCGTACGGCACTCCGTCCGCAGCCAGATCCTCGACGCGCTCCGCACCGCCCTCGTCGGTGGCGAGCTCGTCCCCGGCGAGGTGTACTCCGCTCCCGCCCTCGGCGAGCGGTTCGGCGTCTCGGCCACCCCGGTCCGCGAGGCCATGCAGCGCCTCGCCGTCGAGGGCGCCGTCGAGGTCGTGCCGAACCGCGGCTTCCGCGTCACCGAACGGACCCCCCGCGAGCTGGCCGAACTCGCCGAGGTCCGCGCGCTCATCGAGGTCCCCGTCATGCTGCGGCTCGCCCGCACGGTCCCGGCCGCCCGCTGGGCCGAGCTCCGCCCGCTCGCCGAGGCGACCTCGACCGCCGCGGCCCGGGGCGACCGCGCCCACTACGCCGAGGCCGACCGGGCCTTCCACCGGGCCGTCCTCTCCCTCGCGGGGAACGAGCAGTTGCTCGCCGTCGCCGACGACCTCCACCGCCGTTCCCAGTGGCCCCTGATCAGCGCGCCCGTCGTCCGCCACGGTGTGCTCGTCGCCGACGCCGCCGAGCACACCGCCCTGCTCGACGCCCTGATCGCCCAGGACCTTCCGGTCGTCGAATCGCTCGTACGCGAACACTTCACCGGCTCGAACGCCTGAGCCCTGCGGCCCGCTAAGGTTGATGATCATGTCAACCGGCAGAGCCGCAGGGGGAATCAGGATGAGGACGGGCGTACGGGGGATCGCCGTCGCGGCGGCCATGGTGGCCGCACTCACGGGTTGCGGCGGTGACGGCGACGCGACCGAGGCCGTCACCGGGACCGGGGGCGGCGAGGAGAAGTACCAGCCCGCCGCGCTGGACGCGACCGGGCTGATCAACGCCCTCCCGCTGTCGTCCGATTTCAGCAGCGGCACGTACAGCGGCGGCGACGCCGAGCTGGTCCCGGAGGCCGAGGCCGCGGAGTTCTGCTCCAAGAAGATGGAGGACGTGGACTGCGCCGGAGTGAAGGGCGCCGGTATCAAGGACCTGGCCCTGGTCGGCTCCTCCTCCGAGAAGACGGCCACGTTCACGCTCTACGGCTTCGGCACGGAGGCGCAGGCGACCGCCGTACTGAAGGCGGTGGAGAAGGTGAGGAAGACGTCGCAGGGCGAGGCCGGCCCCTTCACACCGGTGAAGGTCGAGACCGGGGCCGACGAGACCTTCGCCTTCGAGCGTGACGAGTACGTCGGTGTCTACATGCGCGTCGGCACCGTGGTGTCCTACGTGAGCACCTACCGGTTCGGACCGGAGCAGGCCCAAAGCGCCGCCCAGGTCCAGCTCGGCCGGCTCCAGGTCGTCGCCGCGGGCGGCGACCCCGACGCCTGACCCGCCCGGAGAGACCCTCGGAAGCTCCCCGGAGACCGTCCTCGCGACGGGGCGGTCCCGGGGGGCCCGCGCCCACTAAGGTCAAGGGCGACAGCCGCCCGTACCGCGTCGCCCGTGAGGTGCCCCATGCCGTCCGCGACCCCGTCCCCGGCGGACGGAGGCCGACCCGTCACCGGTACGGAGACCGAGGCCACCGCCCTGCTCGGCTGGCTCACCGATCCCGAGGCGCCCCGGCTCTGCCTCGTCACCGGCGCCCCCGGCAGCGGCAAGACGGCTCTGCTCGGATGGTTCGCCAAGCACGGCCCGCGGGCCGGCCGGCCGCGCCGCCGCACTGCGCGGGTGCTCGTCCCGCTGGCCGGACAGAGCGCCCTCGGCGCGACCTGGACGATCGCCGACCGCCTCGGCGTCGTGGCCAGGTCGCCCGGCGACCTCGTGCACGCCCTCGCCACCAGCGAGGCCCGGCCCACCGGCCGCGCCGTCCTCCTTCTCACCGATCTGCACGCCGCCGCCGAACCGGCCGCGCTCACCGATCTGATCGCCGAACTCGCGGGCGTCGGCCGGGTCCGTCTCGTGGTCGAGGCCCGCAGCGGCACCCCGGCTCCCGCCGCCCTGCGGACCGACCGGCGGGTCGCCGTCGTGGACCTCGACGGCGACGCCGACGCCCCCGGCCCCGGCGCCCCGGAGCAGACCCTGCCGCTGCCGGACCTCTCCGACCCGGTGGCCGTCTGCACGGCCGACCCTCTGCTCGTGACCACGGCGTACGTCACGGGGGCGGCCGCCGCCGGACTCGCGGGCACGCTCGACGGCCCCGAGGTGCCCGCCCGCCCCGGTGAGAACGCCGCCGAGGACCACGGCGGGCTACGGGCCGCCTGGATGCGCGCCGGCCAGTCCCTCTGCCGCGAACAGGCGCCGGGCGAAAGGGCGTTGGTACTGCTGGCCGCTCTCGGCGACGGCGCGGACCCCCGGTTGCGTCCCGCGCTCGCCGAGCTCGCGGAGGGCTCGCCCTGGCGACTCCGCTGGGCCCGGCACCGCGGCGATCTGACCCCGCCCTGGCCGGGCCCCGTCACCGTCCTCGGCGCGGCGGGCGGTCCGTTGGAGGGGACGCTGCTCGTCGGCGACCGCACCGGCGCCGTGCGGCTGCTCCACGAGGCCGACGCGAGCCCGGCGGGCCGTCTCGCCCACACCGTGCCCGGCCGGGTCACCGCGCTCGCGCCCGCGCCCGACGGCACCGTGCTGCTCCTGGACGACCGGGGCCGACTGCACACCGTGCGGGGGACGACGCCGCGGGCCCCGTATCTGGAGCGCCTCACGGAGGCCGTCTCGGCGACCCTGGCCCGTCACCCGGGAACGGCCCTCGCGGCGATCGCCGGTTCGGTCGTGGTGGGGGACCGGCTCGGCTCGGTGCACGCCTTCGGTCTGCGGGGCCTGCACCAGGCCGCCTCGCACAGCGGCCGGGTCGCGGCGGTCGCGGCGGTGGACTCCGAGACGCCGTTCGTCTGCTCCGGCGGCGTCGACGGGACCGTCCGGCTCTGGACCCCGGGTCGTGATCCGCGCCCCGAACCCCTTGCCGAACGGCCCTCGCCGGTGGTCTCCCTGCATGCGACGGAGACCCCCGCGGGCCCGCTGATCGCCGTCGCCTGGGGCGACGGCCTCGTCGAGCTCCATCGCCCGGAGGGCGGCCCGACCCTCTCGTTCCGCCCGGGCCCCCCTGTCCGCGCGGTCGCCGTCACCGGCGCCGGCTCCCTGCTCATCGGCACCGACGAGAGCCTGGTGTGTCTCGCGCCGAAGCGCACCGACAGGTGAGGATGCATCACCATCCCCTCCCGTGAGGGGACTTCAGGTGGCCGGCTGCGGTGTCAGCTGACTCGCGAGCCAGGTCGGCACGCCACCCAGGAGGCGGAAGAGGCGGCGGGCCTCGGCGCGCAGTCGCCCGGCCTCCGGTTCCGTCTCCGTGGTGGCGAGTGCGGTGAGGGCCGGGGCCGTACCGACCAGATAGCCCAACTCCTCGCGGATGCGCAGCGATTCGGCGAAGCCGTGCCGCGCCTCCGCCAACTCTCCTTCACGCAGGGCGAGTCCGGCGAGGTGTCGCCAAGTGGAGGACAGCAGCAGCGAGTCGCCCTGCGCGGTGGCCCCGGCGTGCGCCCTGCGGTACGCGGCGCGGGCCGCCTGCGGGGAGTCGCCGAGGTTCTGTGCGATGAGCCCGCGCCGCAGGTCGAGCAGCGGCCTTCCCTCGGCCGACGGGGCGATCAGGGCGGCCGCCCGGCCCAGTGCCATGCGTGCCTCGTCGGCCCGGTCGCGTACCCCCAGAAGTGTCGACGCGTAGGCCAGATAGCCGCGTTCGCAGGCGGCGGCCCCGCGTTCCTCGTCGGTGCCGGCCACCGCCTCGGCCGCCCGGAGCGCCTCCTCCGCGTCGGCCCAGCCCTGTTCCGTGTAGAGGCAGCGCTCGATCAGCAGCGCGGCCCGTTCGAGTGCGGCGGCCGGTTCGGTCGCGTGGGGCGCGAGCAGCGCGGCCGCGTCCGTCCAGCAACCCCGGGAGCGGAGCCGCCATATGGCGGTCTCCACGGGAGTCTCCTTGCCGTAGGCGAGGGACGGATCTTCGCCGCCCCTTGATTCGGAACCAGACATGGCGGTATCCGCCACATTGCCCTCCCCGAGCGCGCCATTGAGCTGTTGAGTGAGACCCGCATCTCAGCACGAAGGGGAGTACCTGGCCAAGGGGTCAGGTGAAAGAATTCACAAGAGTCCGGCGGATCGGTGTACCGCTGTCCGGACCGTGGCCGAAACGGCGTCAGAAGGCCGCCGGGCCCGTGATCAGGCCTCGGCGGAGCCCGTCGGCCGCCCCGGCCGACGGGCCCCCACCAGCCCGGACGTCACTCCGTCGGACTCGCCCGAAGGGGTGAATTCGCGTGGGACCCCCCGGGTCATCCGATCAGCTCATCCGAAGGGCCAGGAAGAAGTCGAGCTTGTCCTCGAGACGGGACAGATCACGGCCCGTGAGCTGCTCGATCCTGCCCACCCGGTACCGCAGCGTGTTCACGTGCAGGTGGAGCCGGGTCGCACAGCGTGTCCAGGAGCCGTCGCAGTCCAGGAACGCCTCAAGCGTCGGGATCAGCTCCGCGCGGTGCCTGCGGTCGTAGTCGCGCAGCGGGTCGAGCAGCCGGGCCGTGAACGCGCGCCGGACGTCGTCCGGGACGAACGGCAGCAGCAGCACGTGCGAGGCCAGCTCGTGGTGGCCGGCGGCGCAGACCCGGCCCGGACGGGCGGCGGCGACCCGGCGGGCGTGCCGGGCCTCCTCCAGGGCCCCGCGCAGGCCCTCCGCCGAGTGCACGGCGGCGCTGACACCGAGGGTGAGACGCCCGTCGTCGGCCAGGCCGGCCGACAGCGGAGCGCGCACGGCCGCCAGCAGCGCGTCGGCGTGCAGGCCCAGCGCGGTGGCCGGGCCGTCGTCCTCGCTGTCCGGCAGCGGACCCGCGGCCAGCGGGACCAGCGCGATGGCCTCGTCGCCGCTGTGCGCCACGGCGATCCGGTCGGCGGACTCGGCGCCGACGGTCGCCGGGTCGACGAGGATCTCCTCCAGGAGGGCCTGGGCGACCGGACCGGCCTCCACGGCGGGGCTCTGACCGGCCTCCTGCTCCCACTCGACCCTGGCCACGACCACCTGCCAGTGCGGGGCCGTGCCGAGCCCGGGCAGCAGCACCGGGGCGGCCACCCGCAGCCTGGCCGCGATCTCGGCGGGCGCGGCGCCCGTCTGCACCAGCTCCAGGACCTCCTGGGCGAGCCGGCGCCGTACCGTACGGGCCGCGTCGCGCCGGTCCCGCTCGACGGCGATCAGCTGGGTGACTCCCTGGAGCAGGTCCAGCCGGGCGGCCGGCCAGTCCCCCGCGTCCGCCTCGACGGCGAGCAGCCAGTCCGAGAGGACGGTCTCGCGCACATCGCGGGAGACGGGGGCCGCGCCCCGGCCGGTGTTGCGGATCGGGAAGAGGGAGTACGCCGTTCCGCCCGTGCTCAGCCGGTGCGGACCGCGCCGTCCGGTCCGGGTGGCGGCCAGGTGCTCACCGGCGAGGGTGGCGGCGAGCGGGGCCGGGAGGGGCTCGCCCGCGCCCGCGATCTGGCGGCCGGTGGGGGAGAGTACCCAGGCCCGCAGATCCAGGTCGGAGCCGAGCAGGTCGAGGACCACCTCGGGGCCGCCGCCCGCCGGTCCCGAGGTCATGAGCCGCCGGTGCCGGTCGACGACGGCCGCCAGGTCACCCGCCCGCTCGCCGGAGACCTGTCGAACAACATGTTCGGTGATCGTCGCGAACGCAACGGTCTCGTTCACCGCGAAAAGCGGCAGCCGATGGCGTGAACACGCCTCTACGAGATCGTCGGGGATGTCGCCCAGCTCCGCCTCGCCCGCGGCAAGGGCGGCGACCCCGGCCGAGGCCAGGATCCGGGCGAAGGGCTCGGCGTCGGCCGGTTCCCGCAGCCAGGCGAGGCCGGTCAGCACCAGCTCCCCACCGGACAGGTACCGGCTGGGGTCCTTGAGATCCGTCGTCATCACGCCGCGGACGGTGCGGTCCAGCTCGTCCTCGCCGCCGAGCAGGCGCAGCCCGAGCGCGTCGTTCTCCAGCAGTGCGCGCAGCCGCATCGTGTCGCCGCCGTTCCTTCGTCAGTGAGTGGTGGGGTTGTCGCGTTGTCGACGGTGGCGTGGGGCCACCGTTTCCAGGGGAAAACGGCGAGGTGACTGTTCCCCGCCTTTCGTTCGAATCTACAAGACGACAACGGGACCCAGCCAACTCCTTCATGTTTTCGGTGACTGCACCCGGGCGATCGTGGGCTTGTGTACTAGGCCACACACCGCGTGAACAGCACATGAACGTGAAGTCGAGAACCGGCCGTCCCCCCGGAACCCTGCGCACGCCCCCCGATCACCAGAATCACTAGAAGAGAGCCACCATGGACTTCCTTCGCCCCGCCACCTGGGAGGAGGCGCTCGCCGCCAAGGCAGAGCACCCCACGGCCGTGCCCCTTTCGGGTGGCACGGACGTCATGGTCGAGATCAATTTCGACCACCGGCGGCCCGAGTACCTCCTGGACCTGAACCGCATCGAGCTGCTGCGTGAGTGGGAGGTCGGCGAGGAGAACGTCCGCCTCGGCGCCGCCGTTCCGTACACCCAGATCATGGAGAACCTGCGGGCCGAGCTGCCCGGCCTGGCACTCGCCTCGCACACGGTCGCCTCCCCGCAGATCCGCAACCGCGGCGGCGTCGGGGGCAACCTCGGCACCGCATCGCCCGCCGGCGACGCCCACCCGGCCCTGCTCGCCGCGGGCGCCGAGGTCGAGGTCGAGTCGGTGCGCGGCAACCGGTTCATCCCGATCGACGAGTTCTACACGGGTGTGAAGCGCAACGCGCTGCAGCCCGACGAGCTCATCAAGACCGTCCACATCAAGAAGGCGGACGGCCCCCAGCAGTACTCCAAGGTCGGCACCCGCAACGCGATGGTCATCGCCGTCTGCGCCTTCGGCCTGGCCCTGCACCCGGAGACCCGGACCGTGCGGACCGGCATCGGCTCCGCCGCACCGACCCCGATCCGCGCCAAGGAGGCCGAGGCCTTCCTGAACGCGGCTCTGGAGGAGGGCGGCTTCTGGGACAACGGCAAGATCATCACCCCGTCGATCGCGAAGCAGTTCGCCGACCTCTGCTCGGGCGCCGCCAACCCGATCGACGATGTCCGAGGCACCGCCAAGTACCGCCGCCACGCCGTCGGCATCATGGCCCGCCGCCAGCTCGGCTGGACCTGGGAGCATTACCGCGGCAGCGGTCGCACGCTTGAGGGAGCTGCATAACCATGCGCGTCAATTTCACGGTCAACGGACGTCCGCAGGAAGCCGACGACGTCTGGGAGGGCGAGTCCCTCCTCTACGTCCTGCGCGAGCGGCTGGGCCTGCCCGGCTCCAAGAACGCCTGCGAGCAGGGTGAATGCGGTTCCTGCACGGTCCGCCTCGACGGAGTGCCGGTCTGTTCCTGCCTCGTCGCGGCCGGCCAGGTCGAGGGCCGCGAGGTCGTCACCGTCGAAGGCCTCGCCGAGTTCGCCAAGGAGCGTTCCGAGCACGCCGGTTGCGCCTCCGGCGCCTGCGGCACCTCGCTCGACGCCGCCAAGAGGTGGGAAGCCAAGCCCGGTCAGGACTCCCAGACCGGCGAGGGCGTCGAACTGTCCCCGATCCAGCAGGCGTTCATCGACGCCGGCGCCGTCCAGTGCGGCTTCTGCACCCCCGGTCTGCTGGTCGCGGCCGACGAGATGCTGGAGCGCAACCCGTCCCCGACGGACGCGGACATCCGCGAGGCGCTCTCCGGCAACCTCTGCCGCTGCACGGGTTACGAGAAGATCCTCGACGCGGTCCGCCTCGCGGCCGCTCGCCAGGAGCGTCAGGGAGAGGCGGTCTGACGATGGCTCAGAACACACGCACCGTTCCGGTGGGCACGCCCACCGACGTCACGCAGAACCACGTCAAGGGCGGCATCGGCGAGTCCACGCTCCGTCCGGACGGCACCCTCAAGGTCACCGGCGAGTTCGCGTACTCCTCGGACATGTGGCACGAGGACATGCTGTGGGGCCAGATCCTGCGCTCCACCGTCGCGCACGCCGAGATCCTGTCCATCGACACCTCCGAGGCCCTCACGATGGACGGCGTCTACGCCGTCCTGACCCACGAGGACCTGCCCGCCGCGAAGAACTACGGCATGGAGTTCCAGGACACCCCGGTCCTCGCCTACGGCAAGGTCCGTCACCACGGTGAGCCGGTCGCCCTCGTGGCCGCCGACCACCCGGAGACCGCCCGCCGCGCCGCCGCGAAGATCAAGATCGAGTACCGGGAGCTCCCGGTCATCACGGACGAGGCCTCGGCCACCGCTCCGGACGCGATCCTGGTCCACGAGAACCGCGACGACCACCACTCCGGTCACGTCCCGCACATGAACATCGTGCACCGCCAGCCGATCATCCGCGGCAACGCCGCCGAGGCCGCCAAGCGGGCCGACGTCATCGTCAGCGGCGAGTACACCTTCGGCATGCAGGACCAGGCCTTCCTCGGCCCGGAGTCCGGCCTCGCCGTGCCGGCCGAGGACGGCGGCGTCGACCTGTACGTCGCCACCCAGTGGCTGCACTCGGACCTCAAGCAGATCGCCCCCTGCCTCGGCCTGCCCGAGGAGAAGGTCCGCATGACGATGGCCGGCGTCGGCGGCGCGTTCGGCGGCCGCGAGGACATCTCCATGCAGATCCTCGCGTCCATCCTCGCGCTGCGCACCGGCAAGCCCGTCAAGATGGTCTACAACCGGTACGAGTCCTTCTTCGGGCACGTCCACCGGCACCCGGCCAAGCTCTGGTACGAGCACGGCGCCACCAAGGACGGCAAGCTCACGCACATGAAGTGCAAGATCGTGCTCGACGGCGGGGCCTACGCCTCGTCGACGGCATCGGTCGTCGGCAACGCCTCGTCCCTCTCGGTCGGCCCGTACGTCATCGAGGACGTCGAGATCGAGGCGATCGGCCTCTACACCAACAACCCGCCCTGCGGCGCGATGCGCGGCTTCGGCGCGGTCCAGGCCTGCTTCGCCTACGAGGCCCAGATGGACAAGCTCGCGGCGAAGCTGGGCATGGACCCGGTGGAACTGCGCCAGCTCAACGCCATGGAGCAGGGCACGATCATGCCGACCGGCCAGGTCGTGGACTCGCCGGCGCCGGTCGCCGAGCTGCTGCGCCGGGTCAAGGCCCGTCCCATGCCGCCGGAGCGCCAGTGGGAGACCGCCGGCGAAGGCGCGGACGTCCGCGCGCTGCCGGGCGGCCTGTCCAACACCACGCACGGCGAGAGCGTCGTGCGGGGCGTCGGCTACGCCGTCGGCATCAAGAACGTCGGCTTCTCCGAGGGCTTCGACGACTACTCGACCGCCAAGATCCGTATGGAGGTCATCAACGGCGAGGCCGTCGCCACCGTCCACACCGCGATGGCGGAGGTCGGCCAGGGCGGTGTCACCATCCACGCGCAGATCGCCCGCACCGAGCTCGGCGTCCAGCAGGTCACCATCCACCCCGCCGACACCCAGGTGGGCTCGGCGGGTTCGACCTCCGCGGGCCGTCAGACGTACATGACCGGCGGCGCCATCAAGAACTCCTGCGAGATCGTCCGCGAGAAGGTCCTGGAGATCGGCCGGCGCAAGTTCGGCTCGTACCACCCGGCCTGGGCCAACGCCGAACTCCTCCTGGAGGGCGGCAAGGTCGTCACCGACGGCGGCGAGGCGCTGGCCTCCATCGCGGACGTCCTCGGCGACCAGTCGGTGGAGGTCGAGGAGGAGTGGCGGCACCGCCCCACCCAGGCCTTCGACCTCGTCACCGGCCAGGGCGACGGTCACGTCCAGTACGCCTTCGCCGCGCACCGCGCGGTGGTGGAGGTCGACACCGAGCTCGGTCTGGTCAAGGTCATCGAACTGGCCTGTGCCCAGGACGTCGGCAAGGCGGTCAACCCGCTCTCCGTGGTCGGCCAGATCCAGGGTGGCACCACCCAGGGCCTGGGCGTCGCGGTGATGGAGGAGATCATCGTCGACCCGAAGACCGCGAAGGTGCGCAACCCCTCCTTCACGGACTACCTGATCCCGACCATCCTCGACACGCCGACCATCCCGGTCGACTACCTCGAGCTGGCCGACCCCAACGCGCCGTACGGCGTGCGGGGCATCGGCGAGGCCCCGACCCTGTCGTCCACCCCGGCCGTCCTCGCGGCGATCCGGGCGGCGACGGGCCTGGAGCTCAACAAGACGCCGGTCCGCCCCGAGGCGCTCACCGGCACCCTCTAGGACTCTCCGGGCGGTACGTGCCTCCCAGGGAACGTCACACCTCCCCAGCCCGTACCGCCCGGAGTAACCCCCAGCAGTACCCGCAGTACCAGCAACACCCCGCAGTACCGGCAACACCCCGTAGTAACCGCAGTACCAGCAACACCAGCGATACCCCCGCAGTACCCCGCAGTGCCGATTCATTCCGTTCGTCTCGGGCCGTCCCCCGGGTCGTGCAGCCCACGCAGCATCCCAAATCCCGCAACTTCAGCAGATCAGAAGTCCTTCGAGGTCTGACGCGGGTGCCCCTTTGAACCTTGGGAGTAGGCCCCATGACCCAGTCGTCTGTGGAGCCCAAGACCGCTTCGGAGGACGCGGGCTCCGGCTCGAACGTCCCCGCCGGCCGCTCTTGGCTCGACCGGTACTTTCACATCTCGGAGAGAGGATCCACCGTCGCGACGGAGATCCGCGGCGGCGTCACCACCTTCATGGCGATGGCGTACATTCTCCTGCTCAACCCCCTGATCCTCGGCGGCAAGGATGTCGACGGCAACGTCCTCAGCCAGCCCGCCCTCATCACCGCGACCGCGCTCGCCGCCGCCGTGACCACCCTGCTGATGGGCTTCTGGGGCAAGGTCCCGCTCGCCCTCGCAGCCGGTCTCAGCGTCTCCGGCGTGCTGTCCTCGCAGGTCATCGCCGTCATGACCTGGCCGCAGGCCATGGCCATGTGTGTGGCCTACGGTGTGGTGATCTGTCTCCTGGTGGTCACCGGCCTCCGTGAGATGATCATGAACGCGATCCCGCTGGCGATCAAGCACGCGATCACCATCGGCATCGGCCTCTTCATCGCACTGATCGGCTTCGTCAAGGCGGGCTTCGTCCACGAGAACCCCTCTCCCGGTGGTGGCCCGGTCGTCCTCGGCCCGGCCGGTGAGCTGGCCGGCTGGCCGGTCCTCATCTTCGCCTTCACGCTGCTGCTGATCTTCGCGCTCCAGGCCCGCAACGTGCCCGGCGCCATCCTGATCGGCATCGTGGCGGGCACGGTCATCGCCGCCGTCGTCAACGCCGTCGGCGACCTGCCGGCCAAGGCCTGGTTCTCCGGCCCGCCGGAGCTCAACGGCAGCGCGGTCTCCACGCCGGACTTCTCGCTCATCGGCGAGGTGTCCTTCAGCGGCTGGGGCGACGTCGGCTACATCACGATCACCATGATCATCTTCACTCTGGTGCTCGCCGGCTTCTTCGACGCCATGGCCACGATCATCGGCGTCGGCTCCGAGGCCAAGCTCGCCGACTCCCAGGGCCGGATGCCCGGCCTCTCCAAGGCGCTGTTCATCGACGGCGCGGGCGGTGTCATCGGCGGCGGCGTCGGCGGCTCAGGCCAGACGGTCTTCGTCGAGTCGGCCACCGGCGTCGGCGAGGGTGCCCGCACGGGTCTCTCCTCCGTCGTCACCGGCGCGTTCTTCGCGGCCTGCCTCTTCTTCACCCCGATCACCGCGATCGTGCCGGCCGAGGTGGCCTCCGCGGCCCTGGTCGTCATCGGCGCGATGATGATGCAGAACGCCAAGCACGTCGACTGGAGCGACCGCTCCGTCGCGATCCCGGTGTTCCTCACCGTGGTCCTGATGCCGTTCACGTACACCATCACCACGGGTGTCGCGGCCGGCGTCATCTCCTACACCGTCATCAAGACGGCGCAGGGCAAGGCACGCGAAGTGGGCGCCTTCATGTGGGGCCTGACCGCGATCTTCATCGTGTTCTTCGCGATCCATCCGATCGAGAGCTGGCTGAACGTCAGCTGACGCCCGTACCTTCACCCTCCACACACATATCGAGGAGTTCGAGATGCTGGACATCGCCGAAGAGCTGCACCGGTGGGTCGAGCAGGGACGTGAGTTCGCCGTCGCCACCGTCGTGGCGGTCGGCGGGAGCGCGCCCCGGCAGCCGGGCGCCGCGCTCGCCGTCGACAGCGACGGCACGGCGATCGGCTCGGTCTCCGGCGGGTGTGTGGAGGGCGCGGTGTACGACCTGTGCCGGCAGGCCCTCGAAGACGGGAAGACCGTCGTCGAGCGCTTCGGCTACAGCGACGAGGACGCCTTCGCGGTCGGTCTGACCTGCGGCGGCATCATCGACATCCTCGTCACCCCGGTCCGCGGCGGGGTCCACCCCGCCGCGCTGGCCGCCGCCGCCACGGGGGAGGCGGCGGCCCTGGCCCGGATCGTCTCCGGCCCCGAGGACCTGATGGGCCGGGCACTCCTGGTCCGCCCCGACGGCTCGTACGAGGGAAAGCTCGGCGGCCACCCGGAGCTGGACCGCACGGCCGCCGGGGAGGCTCGCGCGATGCTCGACGCGGGCCGCACCGGCACGGTGGAGATCGGCGAGGACGGCAGCCGCTGCGGACAGCCGCTGACCCTTCTGGTCGAGTCCTCGGTCCCGGCCCCCCGCATGATCGTCTTCGGTGCCATCGACTTCGCGGCGGCTCTGGTCAGAGTCGGCAAGTTCCTCGGCTACCACGTCACCGTGTGCGACGCGCGGCCCGTCTTCGCGACGCCGGCCCGCTTCCCCGAGGCCGACGAGATCGTCGTCGAATGGCCCCACCGCTACCTGGAGTCCACGGAGGTGGACGGCCGTACGGTGCTCTGCGTCCTGACGCACGATGCCAAGTTCGACGTGCCGCTGCTCCAGGCCGCCCTCAAGCTTCCCGTCGCCTACGTCGGCGCGATGGGCTCCCGCCGCACCCACGAGGACCGCAACAAGCGCCTCCGCGAGGTCGGCGTCACCGAACTCGAACTCGCCCGTCTGCGCTCCCCGATCGGCCTCGACCTCGGCGCCCGTACGCCGGAGGAGACGGCGCTGTCGATCGGCGCGGAGATCGTCGCCAGCCGCCGGGGCGGCACGGGCCTCTCCCTGACGGGCGCCCACACCCCGATCCACCACGACGGCCCCCGCGAGCCGACCGGACGCATAGGTTCCGTCGCCTAGGGGGTGTCTCGCCGGCCAGGCCGGGCGACCGGGTCGCCTCGCACGGTCCTTCTCGGGGGGCGCACGCTCAGTGCGCCCCCCGTTCCCGTACGGTCGACGCCCAGGCCGGCTGCTCCTCGGCGGTCTCCGTCTCGGCCCGCCGGCCGCCCCGGCCGAAGAAGTCCGCGAGCGGCAGGATCGCCGCGCCGACCGTGACCGCGTCGGGGCCGAGGGTGCCCATGCCGATGACGACCCGGGCCGCCGGGTACGTGAGGGCGTACTCCCGCGCGTAGCCGGACACGGTTTCGAGGAAGCGGGTGCCGAGCTGGAGGCCGGCCCAGCCGCCGACCAGGATGCGCTCGGGCTG